>JRWQ01000019.1 GCA_000775715.1 Vibrio tubiashii | reverse complement strand
ATCTAGTCGGAACTAATACATCTAAAGTATGCTAAAGCGATATGCGAAATAAAGGGGCTGTAAGCCCCTACTAAAGCTGTGTGGCGCTACCATATAATACGTGATTAAAAGTGCTACTTGTCTGTTCTGCTAACACATACCCTAAGTTTAAGTCCAACGGTTTAACAACGACGTTAGGCGATTTCTTTTGAGCGATCTTTGCAGCTTTAGCTGGGAGTACTTTGTCAGCTTTTAAGTATTTTGGCTCCGTCGTGCAAAACAATTTACTTGTGTGCTGTTTGTACATTTGTACACAAGCTCTAGTAGGTAGGGGGCTCTTACCTTTTTCAAATGTTGTGATGACAGACAAAGCATCTAGTTCAACTTTCCTAGACCAGAAGTTTTGATGATAGCCTGTTATCGAACCATGGTGAGAGATCTTGAAAAAATTAACTGAACCATCGGTAGGGGAAAGAACCGAAGTAGAAACTGAGTTCCAACCACTTTCAGGATGATCATCTGTTTCAAGATCTGCTCCGAATATTGCACTCCTACCTATATTCTTTAGATCTAAATTGATCACGACACAGTAGTTATTTGGATTTTCCCTAGGAGCCATCGGCGCAGCATCTTTATCCGTTTCGTGAAGTAATTTGGCAAATTTCAAATTAGCTTCTTGGATATCATAGTTAGAAGGTGACAAAGCTATCAAGTCGATATCAGAGTTTCTAAAGATGGTCTCATCCTGTTTTAATGGACGAGGTCTTCTACTATTGCTGTGTAAATAAGTTAGTATTTTGGTGATTTCAGAAACACCGGAGACTCTATCGCCAGACTGAGCTTCATCTAACGTAATGTAATACTTGATAGCTTCGTCTGCTGTTAAAGCTTGAGAAATATATACAGGTGTCGTCGGATCGCATCGTTCTATCAAATCTTTCATCCCGGAGATATGGTCTTGATGAAAGTGCGTAATGATGATTTTTTTAACTACTTCATAAGGGTTTAGGCCGATAGACTGAAGATACCATACTGCAATTGGAGCGTTTGATTTAGGATGTCGAAATGAATCAATAACAAGCCATGAATTTTCTTCGTACTCAACTAGTATAAACTCACCCGTTCCTCGACCTAACACAACTACTTTTACGTTATGAGACACTTAATTACTCTTAGTATTATTATGAGAACAATGTTTTGAGTTGAGCAACTCTCTTGTCTATTTTGCTCTTGTGGAATTGACGTCTTGTAAAAACTCTTCTCATTTTAAAGGATGAGAAGGTGGTGTTCTGATTCGAATATGATGATTTTTTCTTGTTAAAACTAGTTGTGGTTTTAGTGCCAATTCTCCAATAAAAAATAGCGTTTTCTTTTATTAAAGTTTGATCATCAAGAGAAAATTCACCAAAAGGCACTTCCAAATCCATTATGTGGCTGTTGGAATGAATATCGTACACTCTAGCTTCCAATGTTTGAGTTGATCTAGAAATCGAGGCAGCTACGCAGTAGTACTCAGCTTCTAAATCTAATGACTGTGTTACAACCTTGGAGTCAGCAACATCTAGGGTATTTGAAGGTTCATTACTTTCTAAGTGCGTTTCAACATCAATAGCAGTGTTGAGTTTCGTGAATATTTGTTTCACGTTCTCTACAACACGAAGTCCAGAGTTAGCCTTGTTTAGTTCGGGCTTTATGTCTGAAGAGTTTAGAACAGGTTCTAGTAATTCTGCTGTTAGTGCCATAACGTTATACCGATGCTAGCTCATTTAGTTTGACGTCAGCTTCTTCTTTTAATGTGTCCCAATGGATATCTAATGTTTTACGAGCTAGATCCATTGCTGAACAAGTAATTGATACTGATCTGTCAGGGATAGGAAAATGATAGTTGAAGTTTATAGACGTAGCAAAATCCAACTTCTGCGTTTCAGATTTAATTACTGGGCGAACTGTGACATTCAACTCTGTGTATAAACCTTCAGGAAGGTCTACAACGGATTCTTTGTGACTATCTAGTCTCATTGAAACGTGTGTAATCCCAAGCTTTGAGTCTTCGTCTTTTTGATTCGGAGAAAAAACATTTCTCCAGTGTTCTTTCGGTACAAGTTTATGACCTAGCGCGTCCCAATCTTCTCTTGACTTGTTGGTGATGGTATAAGTTGAGTTTATCCCGACTGCATAAGCTGAAGTTGTAATATGCATTTCAATCAGCGAATAAACTAAGTCTTTAAAAATCGTATAAGACCCTTCGTCGATTAAAGTAACCATCAATCGTTTGTCAGCTGTATTGAAAGAAACTGGAGTCACTTCGATTTTGAACCAAGTAAACTGAACTTGAATGCCATCGATATTTAGTTGTTGGATCTTAGCTTCTTCAAAGTCTTTATCGCTTATAAGCTCATATTTATGAAGCCAATCTGGAGTGAAATTAAGGGGATTAAATGCCCCTAAAAACGCTACAGATAGATGTTTTTGGTGAACATCAAAGTTTGGTTTCATTTATTTTCCTGCTAACAACAATATGAACTTTGAGGAGCATTAAAGCATTTTTTTTGCGTTTGAGAAAGTAATAGAGTCATGAGAATCGAATGAATGTGATTTGAGGTGGAGGACTTTCACCCCGTATTACTATACGGGGTGCTCCTACAGCGCATCCCCCACAGTTTTTACAGTTCTCTCCCATTTTTGTCTAACAGACGTAAACTTCTTGGTAGAGAACGTATAGGTTTTGTTGTCAAAAACGACTTTTACATCCGAATTGCTAGTGAATTTTTGCTTAACAAAGTCCTTACCTTTCTGGGTCGCAGGTATCCAGAATTCGTTACCACCATAGCAATGAGTCACATAGTTTACCCATTGATACTGAACCTTTACTTTCTTGTACTTAGGCTCAAATGGACAAATATCATAGGGTTCGTTAAAACCTATAACTGAAGCGTTGTTCCGCGTAGAGACTAGATTAGCTGTGAAGTTCTTGGCTTCTTTTGCTCTCACATAATGAGCAAGGCCATTTACATTCCACTGTGCGCTTTCTTTAACTTCTATTAAATCCGCTGAAGCAAATAGGGGAACAACTAATAGCATTAAAGCGGCTCGTTTTATCATACTGCTTACCTTGAAATTTATTACCTATCCATTTCGCCTATTGATTTTCTACATGAAAGGCACCTCAATATCAAACCAAGTGCATTTCACTTTGACGCAAGTCTAAGTCGATGAAGAGTAACCTTAGCTGGGCACTCGCAAAGGTTTAAAAAGAAGGCCTAGCAGGGAGGCGAGAGGCTTCCACTACTTAGTGTGGAGAGACTAACCGCGCCGAATGAGTATGGTGCACATGGCGAAGATAGTCGGGCGGCTTGGTGTTTCGCTTGCGCAAGCGCATTGCTTATCCCTGCGGGGCTAGATGATTGTTTGAATACGCGAGTCGGGCGCGCTACTGAGCGCGAGAGAGTTTGGCGTTTCGCCTAACTATTTCAGCAAGGATACGTCAATGTGTTTGCGGTTCCTCCCCGACGTAACGGGGCCCCTCCGCAAAACATTGAATTATTCAGAAAGAAATTGAAGAGGCTAAAAAGTCGTTCTTCTTGGCTTGTTCTTCGTAGTCACCGCAAACAACTAGGCGGGTTGAATCTTTATAGGTGAGTTGATAGATACACTCAGTCAAAGTTTTAAACGCATAGCCCATTTCTAACAAGTCCTCATTCGTCGTCGTGAATAGTCTGAAATCATCCTCATACACATCGACGTAAATACGTTTAAACGTCTTGCCTTTAACTGGCCTGTTTTGGTCATCTAGAAATACATGAACAGTCTCACCACTAGCGTATAACTTATATTCGTGTAATGGGTCTTGAGGCTTGCGCCTCTTCTTTTGTTGTGTCGCATCTGTTTGGGATTGCGTTTGCCTTGTTTCTTGAGTAGCAGGTTGCTCAGTTTGGTCTTGTTCTTCTCCAAAGCCTCCAAACAAACCACCGTTAGAAATTAACATGGCAGGGCCAACAAAAAGCAATAGACCAGCTAACCAAACCGTCCAATGTTTCCAAAGTGGCTTAACATCCTTCGCGACAGCTTCCTCTACAGCTTTATTAGAACTCGTGTGACTCTGGTAGAAAGGGAAGTATTGTTTCTCGTATTTACGCACGTTCTCATTTAGATCAACCCCATTAGCACCATTTTTTACTTTACGTGTATAGGTTTTGTTTGAACCCATTGCGGCATTCTTGACACAGTAATAATGGATCTCAACCATATCCTTAATATCACGATGAACCTTTCTTAAGTTCTGGGTCATTAAGATGATGTCAGCACCAGAATGACGGTGCATAGAATACCATTCAAGAATCGCATCATTAGCATTGCGACCCAATGACATATGAGCCTCATCTATGACGTACAGAGGCGCTTGACCTTTTTCATTGCGCCATTCATCTTGATAATGTTCAACCTTAGAGAACGGACGTTCCTTTGAGCCAAAATTAGTTAAATCACCATCAACAACGACTAGCAACTCATCAACGACATCTTGACCAAATATCTTTACAAAGTGGTCAATATTGAGCGCGACATTAGTGACAACCTTTCTACCGTCCTTTAAAGCGGGGATTATATGGAAGGCAACAGCCTCGTAGCTTTTACCGCCTCCAGGTCTACCTGTTAATGCATTTATCATGAGCCTAACCTCGTAAACGGAATCAACTGAAGAATAATTCGAATACCAATAGATGAAACAATCATTCCTAGTGCTTGAGGTATGCCAATCTGAGCAAGAACCCAAGCGGCCTCTGGAGGGAAGCCAGACATATATTGTCCAATGTCGATTGGCTCGAACAACGAAATAGCCACGGCTAAAAGGTCATCAACCACATTCATAATGAGATTGAAAAACCAGTAAACAATATCTTTGAATATCTCAACCAAGCTCATGAAAAGAGCAATGATTGCATCAAGTAATTGCTGAAATAAATCGTTAATCCAACCCATGATTTAGCCTCCAAATATCAGTTTTCTACACAGCATTGCAGCCGTAAACAAAATACAAATCCGAATGAAACCAAAGATGTAGTCAAAGTTGACATAATCATCCATGTCATATGTACCAAACCCAAAACCGTTCATATCAAGAGCAAAGGAAGGGCGAGAAGCACCAGACAAATCAATTGAGACGAAAGCATCTAACATGCCGTCATGAATTTTATTCTTAGTTTCGTAAAGTCGATTGACCATAGTAGTTTTGAGGGACTCATCGTCATGCTGCGAGGTATAGGTTGCGCTAGTTCCATCAATTGCGGCTTCAACATTAGAAATAGAATCCAAAATCTCTTGACCTTTAGAGTCACCGGAACCGCCATTACCGATACCATTAACGGCACTAATCAGATCGTTTAACTTACTCATTTGTTGATTATGATAATGTTCGTCGTAGTCATCGAGGCCATTGATAGCGTTAACTAAATCCTCTGTGCCTGTTTTCTGGAGTGCCTTGAGTTCATTCCAAACCTCAACTTGTTTATTGGTAGAATTTACTATCTGTTCAAGTTGCTGTTTGTTATATTCATTAGAGTTCTTAAGCTCATCGACCACCTTCTTAAAATTGGCGTTATTATCAGAGTTCAAAGCCTCTAAGAGAGAATTGATTTGTTTATTCATTAAAAGAATTTGAGCACGTTCATCAGATTGTTGAGTAGGGTCACTAACACCTTCGACATTCTCAACAGTCGTATCGGCAGGATCTAAAGGATTGGACTCAACACCCTCAAGAGGTTTAGTAGGATCTTGCATCTCGTAATCAGGTTCTTCGTAAGTACCACCATGACAAGAAAATTTGTCATTACCGCCATAACCGCATTTAGCACTAGTATCTATTGGTTGACCTGCGTCGGGTTGACCGTCACCGTCAGAATCTTTAGGACAAAGATATGTGCCGTTGAAATCCTGACAACCTTGAGGAACCGAATCGGGAATATTGCCCCCAGGGGAAGTACCTTCATCACTACATGTTTGCCCAGTGATAACAACCGTTCCACCACATCCGCCAGTACCAAGAAAGCATGATGAACCTGTAGTCTTAAGCTCACAACCTGCACTACAAAAGGTCGGTGAATCACCGTATTTTGTGTAATCCCAAGTCGTAGATTTGGTATTACCTGCTAAGGGTTCGCAATTGTTGGGAGTCTCACAGGAACCAGTAGTAGGATTAAACTCTTGACCCTCTGAACATGTTACTGAGCTAACGTAAATATCTTCACAATATTGTAGTGAACCTGAACTCTCACCCTTACGAATAACGGTAA
This sequence comes from Vibrio tubiashii, assembly GCA_000775715.1. Classification (GTDB taxonomy): domain Bacteria; phylum Pseudomonadota; class Gammaproteobacteria; order Enterobacterales; family Vibrionaceae; genus Vibrio; species Vibrio tubiashii_A. The sequence goes on along the minus strand of JRWQ01000019.1, from coordinate 88,373 downwards.
CACAAGCACTTTTACCGTTGTCATAGGCTCCGGGTATGTAGTCGTAAACATCATCATATCTAGTAATACAAGTACTAGAATTAGTGTAATTTGCTGCAACAGCACTTGGAGAACCGCCAGTATACAACGTGTTATTACAATCACGTAAGTAATACATGGTATGAGTTTCCGCTGAAGCAGATAACGGGAGTAGTAAAGGCAACAGACTCAATAAAAGGAACAGCCTCATAGAAATCCCCTAACAAAAAAGGGAGCAGTTAAGCTCCCTTGGTTAATTTAGATTCGCATGTTCATTGCACATATCAGAGCTGATAGGCCACCTAATAAAGTGAATATGAGCAATTGCAAATCAAAGATTGCTAAGAGCACCGTTACGCTTTAGATACTGCACGTTTAGCAAGGCTGATAGCTTTGAGAGCAACAGCAATACCAACAGCAGTAACACCGATTGCGACAACGTTGGTTGCTACACCTGAAAAGTCAACTTCAGCCCAAAGAGTTGTCAGGTCAACAGCCGCTTGAGAAGCCGCAGAGGATACAAGTGCAACAGCACCAACTAACCATTTTTTCATAGTGATTTCCTTTTATACTAGATTTATAGCTTTGAGTGCGGCCTTGATTGGGAACGAAACTATGTAACCAAAAAAGACCAGAGCGAAACCAAATGAATAGAACTCGACAACCTCCGCCCCTGTTATAGATGTATGAGCAGTAAGATAGTTATATTCATCGGCACTTAGTACGACTAGCTCCGAGCACGTCTCAATAGGCTCCATAGAGAGATAGAGAAAACCTTGTTGGTCAGTGGCTACGCAACTAGTCATAGTTCCAATCCCTTACTTATGAGGTTTGATATCAACTACGATGTTTCGAGCAGGGTTCTGAGGGTCAGCATCAAGGTGCAATTCGCACATCATAGGAAACTGACTTTCTAATTCTTTAAAGGCCGCCACCAGTGACGGGTTTGGGTTCATGGCGATTTGTTTCTTGTCTAAACCAACGGCCTGACATTGACCTTTTTCTGATGTCCAACCCTCATTGGCCGCAAGGTAGTTCACTTGCGCGAAGTTGTAAGGACGGTCATCTTTCTTTGATAGACCTTGCGAGTGTTCGCAACCAATCACGATTACTGTTAGTGGCATGGTAGTTCTCCAGTTTTTTCTAGATGGAATGACCGACCGACTGGATAGTTAATGCGGTCGGGGATGTCGTTTAATTCGAGTCCCTTGGTTAAGGTTTCGAGAATTTTCTTATCGTCGTCGTAGAGTTGGCGCATTGCGTTGACCAATTTGCCGTACTGAACGCGAGCGTGTTTGACTGCGTTTTCAAACGAGGTCATAAATTGGAGTTTGGTGGTTGAGATAGCGATAGGCTCAACATCATCAAGCAGTGAGGCGAGGGCAGGGTAAGCCCCTGCAAAATAGCTATCAGGGTCAATCAGCACATCAAGAGGAATGACGCGATAGCGGTTGCCGATTTGTACCTCGAAGCGGTTCCAGTTTGGGTACTTCTCACACTTCATTTGAGCCGCTTTATCATAGGCGCGGAATATCTTGCCGTTCTCACGGGCACCAACATAAAAGGTATGACCCGCATCTGCGACGAAGCCGCATTTTTTACGGTCAGCGGGTGACATGCTTTGGTAGCCACGAAATTCACCGGCACTAGGAGGCGTACCGCGAGTGATGAACTGGCCGTCAAGGTACTTGTCTTTCATGTCCTCAATCGAGACATTGCCTTGTAAGTCATCAAGGGCGATATCCACACGGGTGAGCTTGGCACCAACCATTTGTTTTAATGCCTTGTGTAGCGCTTCCATGTTGATGGCTTCACAGCCTTTACCAGAGAACGACACGTAGTAACCAAAGTTAGCCGCGCCCCAAGCAACCAGACCCGCTTGAGTGCCATTACAAAGAAGCTTTGCAGAATAACGGTATCCTGAAAAACCACCTCGACGCTCTAATGTCCATTCGTTTTGTTCGTAGCTGATTTCATGCTCGAGAACTTCAAGAAACGATTCGATTTCGCCATGACAAAGGGTATCAAGCATATCAATACCGATATTGCCGATTAGACGTTGGTAACACTCATTGAATGACACATCGGTATCAATGTGCACATCAGCATTGATGAGCTCCTTATCGAGTGCCGCAAAGTACAAGTCCTTATTGGCGAAGTCCTCAGACTCGACACAGCCCAGAACCTGCGCCAAGTTTTCCGCAAAGTGCGAGATTTTAGTGTTCTCACGTTGACCCATAGCCATGACATTTTGCGATTCAAACTCGTTGATTTGCTGTAGTGCAAAGCGTTGTTTCGCCATGTCTTTGCAGCGCTCGAGTAGGAGAGGTGAACCAGAGAAGCTCACGTAGTCGATAATCGTTCTATTCATCGTGAAATACTCGGTCAAAGGCGCCACTGGCACGTAGTTCAGGCTCATTTTCGTGCGTGATTTCAATCAGTTCGCGGTCAGATTCACACGCATAGAGGTACATTTCGTGTTTGGTTTTGAAATACTCAGGCATACCGTCAATTGAGCACCAGTAGCCATCCGAATGGTGTTCAAAGTACACAGGATTTTTTCGAGTAGGTTTAGCTGCAAAAGTCATGTTAGCCACCAATTGGGTGTGAAGTTTGAGCCAGAGGCCAAGCACGTTGCAGTGAGGCTAAGACTTGACGAGCTTGCGTGACACTGTAATGTTTTGCATCGAAGATTTGGCGGGTTGCGATTACATACGGCTTACCAGATTCAGTCTGACCAAAGCCACCGAAGTAGCGAGGAAATGCACCAGATGTAAGAAGAATTTGAACTGTCATCTAAGCCTCAAAAGCAGTAAATACCGATTAATGGGGATTCTAGTTGCCATTAATGGGGATTGTAAATAGCGCAAAATCGGGATTAAACAGCTAAGATAATGACAAACGGAGGTTTTGAAATGTACGCAAATGAACTGTTAGATGCCTATAAAGAGGCTCAAAACTACCTACAAGACAAACAAATAGCGCATGACTTGAATCTATCGCCACAGAAACTAAGCAAAATTAGAAAAGGTGTGCGCTATGTAACTGATGAAGAAGCTATTTTTCTAGCGGAAGGCGCAGGATTGGATCCAGAGCTAGCGTTATTGGCTTGTCACGCTGATCGCAATGATAATCCGAACATCAAAGCGATGTGGAATAGCATTGCAAAAAAGTTTAACGGGCGTGGTTTACATGGAATATCAATGGCTTGTGGTGGCTTAATGATGTGGATTGGCAGCCCTAGCGAAGCTATTGCTAAGTGCGCATTATGTATATTATGTTAAATTAAGCATGGCTGTACGTGAAATCTAGGCTGATGTTGGCCCTATCTGTTGTGATTTGAGCCATTTCATTCAACATAATTGATTTACCATAAAATACCTAATAATCACATTTAGTAATCAAAGATTATTAAATGTGATTATTAGCAAGAACCTAGAACAGCGTCTATTGCAGCGCGAATTTCTTTACTTCTGATTGGCTTTGATACAAACGCGTCCATACCGGAATCTAAACATGCTTGCTTGTCTTGTGTCATCGCGTGCGCTGTGAGTGCGATGACGGGAATATGCTGGCAAAACTTACGAATCTCTTTTGTTGCAGTTAGCCCATCCATTACCGGCATCGAAACATCCATAAAAACAATATCTACGCTGCTAATATTATCTCTAACGAATTCTACTGACTCTTGACCATTGTTTACTATGGTCACTTCGTGCCCCAAACGTTCAAGAATGAGTTTGAGCACCATTTGGTTGGTTTGCGTGTCTTCCACTACCAGTACTTTTAGCGTTTGACCGCTATGAATACCATTTGTGATTGCTTCACCGTGTGGCTTTTCAGTGGTTTTGATTGAGACAGGTAGCTTTATGCTAAAAGTCGCGCCTTTCCCTGATGCACTCACAACGGAAATGTTACCATTCATTAGCGTGACCAAGTGCTTCGAAATGCTTAGACCTAAGCCAGTGCCGCCATATTGCCGCGTAATTGAATCGTCTGCTTGTTTGAATTCGGCAAAAATCGCCTCTTGGCGAGTACGCTCGATGCCAATGCCAGTGTCAGAGACTTCTATACTTAATTGCCCAGCCCGAACAGTAGCAACTAACGATACATGTCCGCTATGAGTAAACTTAATTGCGTTGCCTACCAAATTAAATACTATTTGAATCACTCGAGCAGAGTCGATCCAAATGAGTTCTGACGGCTGTAAATTAAGGTCAACTTTTAGCTGTAGGTTCTTGGCAGCGGCTAATGTATGAAAGTGCTCGAGCATAAATTCCAGCTCGTTTTTTAAGTTAACCCACTGATATTTAATATTAAACTCGCCACTTTCAATTCTCGATAACTCTAAGATGTCATCAATTAAAATGAGTAGCAGTTCAGCTGAAGACTCCATTTTTTCCAAGAGCCTGATCTGGCTTTCATCATTCAAGTCGCCAAGTAACACATCAATGTAACCTAGAACTGCGCTTAATGGCGTGCGCAATTCGTGGCTCATCATGGCCAAAAAGCGTGATTTTGCTTCATTGGCTTTCTCTGCTTTGACTTGTGCTTGCTTTAGCTGACGAGTTCTCACCTCAACCAGTTCTTGTAGTTGTTCGTTCCTTTCAATGTCGATGAGTGCGCGCTCTAAAATGGGCCTAAAACGTGACAGGGTGTCACGAGACTCTAAGCTAAACTGCCCTTCTCTTTTTCCTAGCATAACGATGACTGAGTCAGTAAGAACTCCTTTTGCGCCAGTGATTAAGGCACACTGCACCTTATCGCCAACGGTCTTGCGCAGAGGAATAAACTCATCAAGTTTGTCTAGTTGATACAAAATGATGCACTCGCCAGATAGCGCGCGATAAAACTTATTTTGGCTCTGCCAGCCAATCTGTTCAAACTCTGGGTTTGTTGACAGAACTGTCTGATAGTCTGAATCATCAGTGTTGTTTTTGCTGAGAACGAGAAAGTCAGAAAAGTTGATATATAAGGAGAGAACGGTTTTCAGTTCAGCAAAAATCTGTTGCTTATTACTTGCTAACGTAATACTTGAGATAGCATCTAAGATTGCTTTGTTCTCACCAGCGAGTTTTGCTTCTCGTTCCTGGCTCTGCTTCAGCTCAATCAGTGCTTCATGCAGTTGCTCTTGCTGTTTCAAATTCATAAGGCTTCTACATCTGAATAGAATGTAGCTACAGAAATCATTAAGTTTCCGTGGCCATTGTCGCCGTTGACGAAGCGCCCTTGTTCACCGAAGGTAAATGGACAAATGAATGGAATCCCGTTCATTTCGTGCAGTATTTTCTCGTAGACACTTTGCATGTCATCCTCGAGGTGAAGCATTGCTCCAGCACAAATAACACATATTGCTCCGGATAGATTGGCATTCAGTTTTGCACGCCTTGCTTCTTGGATGACTCTTGCAGGACGACGAATCAGTTGTTCCCTATCGCCACACATGAGTGTGACTCTATCGCCTTCTTCAATGTCGGTGAACACAAGAACTCCCTGATTATCCGTGGTCTGAATTGGATGGGAGAGTTTGTAATACGGCTGATTGTATAGGGTTCCCGCAATTCGTCCTAACGGGTATTGGGTAACGACTTGAAACTTAAACCACTCTGGGACATCAATGTTGGCATGATTGAGTATCCAACTACGGTATCTCTCTTGAGCGGGGATATGGTCTATTTCAATCACTTCCCGATCGTGACATTTGGTAACTACGCCAGAGTACTCTGTTGGTGAATAACCTGCGCTAAATCCGGTTGCTAGGGGTTTGGATGGAAACAAAAGCTGTACTGCGAGTCCGCTATTTGTTGAATCATCTTCGTTGAAGATTGACCACTGGCCCTTGATGGCGTTATCAGCGGCGGTGGCACCAATTAGCGGAACGGGTGTTTTAAAAACGTTGTCAAAAGCGCTAATCAATTGTTCTTCTATACCTGGAGTGGTGTGAACAATAGCAAAACTTGGAATTTCACCGATTCTGTTGGCTTTTTTCAACGCTACTTCAATGGCTTGCTGTGTCGAATGCGCTGTCGATTGCTTGTTGTCAATAGCGACGATACTGCTGCCGTAAGCAGTGGATTTGGAATCGTAGATCGCAATTAACCCGATAACATGACCAAAATGAAGCCCTCTCTCGGTCATCAGTCCTTTGCAAGTAGAGCAACCAATCAGTGATGTTTCGGGGAAATGTTGTTTAAAAGATAGTCGAAGTTTTTCGGCACCGTAGTTTTGTGTGAAATAGCAAATAATGCTGACTAAATTGGTTCGGCTAATTTGGCTACTGAGCTCTTCAATGGCCAAAGATTCATTTAATTGATGAGTGACGTGTGTTTTAAAATCCATTTAGTCGATTTGTATATTTATAGGATGGTCAATATTCTCATTTTTCATGGTTAGATTAAATGATACTGCACCAGATTCGGGCGTAAATTTGACCAACCAAGTCCTATTCTTAATCTCTGGAATAATTTCCCCTGTTTTACTCACAAACACCCAATCATTTTCGTCTGTTTTGATCTGTATATTTTGCGTAGAAACTTGCACTTCAAAGCGAGAATTGTTTACAAAAAAAGCACATCTTTCACCTGTATTACAGTTCACATTGATGACTGAATCATGTTCTATCGTTCGCCAAATAAACGCGGCCACCAGGACGGTTAACATGATGATAATTTGAACAAAACGGCCTCGAGTAAGTTTCTGTGCTGCCATTATGAGGGGTTCTCCGTGTAACAAACTTCAAAGTTTTAAAATAAAAGCCCAAAACCAGAACGACTGTAAGGTTACTACGCTGTCATTGAATTGTTAAATGCAGTATAGTTGGCGGCTGAAAGTGCCATTTTTTTTAAAGACTGGCAAGAATATTTAACCAATTGATACTGGTGTGATTTTCTTAACAGTTTTGGGTGGCATTACGACATGTGTCGTGTTGGAAGTAAAGTGTAGTTAATTAGAAATTGGAAGCATGCAAATGAGCCAAGAAAAGCAGCTTGAACAAAACTACAACTATACAGTCGTCCGTCAATTTACCCTTGTTACTATTCTTTGGGGCATTGTCGGAATGGCCGTTGGTGTTTTGATTGCCGCTCAATTAGTTTGGCCACAGCTAAACTTTGATACGCCGTGGTTGACGTACAGTCGCTTACGTCCTCTGCATACTAATGCGGTTATTTTTGCGTTTGGTACAAGTGCCCTATTCGCAACGTCTTATTACGTTGTTCAGCGCACCTGTCAAACTCGTCTATTTGGTGGTCCCCTCGTCGCCTTCACCTTCTGGGGTTGGCAAGCCATTATTTTGGCAGCAGCGATCACTCTACCTTTGGGTTTTACCTCAGGTAAAGAGTACGCTGAGCTAGAATGGCCTATCGACATCGCTATCGCGGTTGTTTGGGTCTCTTACGCTATCGTGTTCTTTGGAACATTGATAACTCGTAGGACATCCCACATCTACGTAGCAAACTGGTTCTTCGGTGCCTTTATTATCACAGTTGCGGTACTTCATATCGTTAACAGCATGGCTATCCCTGTCTCTATGGGTAAATCGTATTCGATTTATTCTGGTGCGGTCGACGCCATGGTTCAGTGGTGGTACGGACACAACGCGGTAGGTTTCCTACTGACAGCTGGTTTCCTAGGTATGATGTATTACTTCGTCCCGAAACAAGCTGAACGTCCTGTTTATTCATACCGTTTGTCTATCGTTCACTTCTGGGCGTTGGTTTCTCTATACATTTGGGCTGGTCCTCACCACCTTCACTACACTGCACTTCCAGATTGGACGCAGTCGCTAGGTATGGTGATGTCGCTAGTTCTATTTGCTCCTTCTTGGGGTGGTATGATCAACGGTATCATGACGCTGTCTGGTGCATGGCACAAACTTCGTTATGACCCTATTCTACGTTTCCTAATCGTTTCTCTATCGTTCTACGGTATGTCTACGTTTGAAGGCCCAATGATGTCTATTAAGACAGTGAATGCTCTGTCTCACTACACTGACTGGACTATCGGCCACGTACACTCTGGCGCGTTAGGTTGGGTTGCTATGGTATCTATCGGTTCGGTATACCACTTGGTTCCTCGCCTGTTCGGTCAAGAGCGCATGTACTCAGTTAGCCTAATCAATACTCACTTCTGGTTAGCAACTATCGGTACTGTGCTATACATCGTGGCGATGTGGATCTCGGGTGTTATGCAAGGTCTGATGTGGCGTGCAGTTAATTCTGACGGTACGTTGACTTACAGCTTTGTAGAGTCTGTAGAAGCGTCTTACCCATTCTACTTTGTACGTTTCCTAGGTGGATTTATTTTCCTAGCAGGTATGTTCTTAATGGCATACAACACGTACAAAACGGTAACTGCGCCTAAAGATAGCCTAAAAGCTATCCCACAGCCGGCATAAGGAGATTTAAAGAATGAGTTCTAATTCTAACAATCGCCACGAAATTGTAGAACGCAATGTCGGTTTACTCGCGATTCTTATCGTTTTTGCAATCAGTTTAGGTGCTCTTGTAGAGATCACCCCGCTGATTTTCCAAAAGCAAACGACTGAGCCTGTTGAGAACCTACGTCCTTACACAGCGCTTGAAATGGAAGGTCGTGACGTATACATCCGTGAAGGTTGTAACGTATGTCACAGCCAGATGATTCGTCCTTTCCGCTCTGAAACTGAGCGCTACGGTCACTACTCTGTTGCTGGTGAAAGTGTATACGAGCATCCATTCCTGTGGGGTTCTAAACGTACTGGTCCTGATCTGGCGCGTGTTGGTGGTCGTTACTCTGATGAGTGGCATCGCGTTCACCTGATCGACCCACGTGAGCTGGTTCCTGAGTCAAACATGCCTGGTTTCCCATGGCTTGCAGAAAATGTTCTTGATGGAAAGGACACTCAGAAGAAGCTAGAAATCTTCCGTGACATGTTTGGTGTTTCATACACTGATGAGCAAATCGCAAATGCGTCTAAAGATGTAGAAGGTAAAACCGAGATGGATGCCATCATCGCTTATCTTCAGTCTCTTGGTCACGCAATGAAGTAATAAAGAGGTGACATATGGATATCGGTACTATTCACAGTATTTGGACCATAGTTCTATTCGTTAGCTTTCTAGGAGTGGTTTGGTGGGCTTACGGTAAAAGCCGTAAAGCACGCTTTGATGAAGCCGCAAACCTTGTTTTTGCTGATGAGCAGAAAGCGCCTGAAAAAGAACAAGGAGTGACTAAGCAATGACGACATTTTGGAGTCTTTGGATAATCATCATCACGGTCGGAACACTGGTCGGCTGTGCAGCGCTCCTTTTTTGGTGCCTGAAAGATAAAATGGGCGTTGAAGAAGGTGCAGATATGGGTCATGAATACGATGGTATTCGTGAGCTAAACAACCCACTGCCTAAGTGGTGGACTTATCTGTTCGTTGGTACGTTTATTTTTGCCGCAATATACCTAGCTTTATACCCAGGTTTAGGTAACTTCAAGGGCTTTCTTGGTTGGCAGAGTTCTGACCAAACCGTTCGCACCGTTGAAGAGTCAAAAGCGTCAATCTCAACGTCTCAAGAGAATAAACAGCTTGTTCAGTACGCAAAAGAGCTTGATGATGCAGAAACCTATTTTGGTGAAGCATTTAAAAAGCTTGCATACGTAGATGGTTCAACTGAACTGCGCCCTATCCCAGAAATTGCAGCGGATAATGAAGCAGTGAAAGTTGGGCAACGTTTGTTCCTACAGAACTGTTCACAGTGTCATGGCTCAGATGCTCGTGGTCTAAAAGGTTTCCCTAACCTGACTGACGACGCTTGGCTATATGGTGGTGAACCAGAGGCTATCGTAACTACCGTTATGCAGGGTCGTATTGGCCAAATGCCTAGCTGGAAAGATGCCTTGGGTGAACAAGGGGTGAAAGAAGTGGTTAGCTATACGCTAAGCCTATCCGGACGCTCTGTGAACGCTCGTGAAGCAGAAGCTGGTAAAGCTCGCTTTGTTGTGTGTGCGGCTTGTCATGGTACAGATGGTAAAGGTAACCCAGCAGTGGGTGCACCAGACCTAACTGACCAAGACTGGTTGTTCGGTGGTTCACGCGCAGACGTAACAGAAACAGTTATGAACGGTCGTTCTGGTGTAATGCCAGCTTGGAAAGATATTCTAGGCGAAGATAAAGTTCAACTTGTGGCTGCTTACGTCTGGAGCCTAAGCAACTCTGACAATTAGTAACACTTCTATAACAGCCCCTTACTCTCTAGCGATGGTAAAGGGGCTGTCTTTCCTTTACAGTTAAAGCCCTAATTTATTTCATTTTTCATTGAGAACTTTTTTATGGTAAAGCCTTGGTATAAGCAGTTTTGGCCGTGGTTCCTGATCATTTTGCCGCTTACTGTTGTTGTTTGGACAATCGTTACAGTTATTGTTTTCTCTCAGAACTCGGTGTCTTTGGTTACTGAGGATTACTATAAAAAAGGAAAAGGCATTAATGTCGACATTTCCAAGCAGAATGTCGCCAAAGAACTTGAGTTAAGTGCATCAGCCTATTCTGAAGGCGATGATGTCATTATCGCTTTCGATAAGGGCTTGCTCGATCATTTCCCAGCGATTACGGTGATGTTTGCGCACCGCACTCTACCGGACCGTGATTTCACACAGTTATTAACATCAGACGCCCAAGGAAACTATCTCTTGTCATTAGATAGCGAGTTACAAGGCCCTTGGTTTATTGAGTTAACCCCTCATGATCAGCAGTGGTTAGTGCAAGGTCGAGTCACATTCCCAACGACAACTCCCGTTCAACTATCGAATTAATCGCTTATGTGCAAATCCTGTTATCACTGTGGTGAAGATGTACCAGCCAACACGGATTTCAAAGTCGAAATTTTGGGTGAATTACGTCAAATGTGCTGCCCTGGTTGCGAGACAGTCGCTCAGACTATCGTAGACAGTGGTTTAGTTTCCTATTATCAATATCGAACCGCTCCTGCGGAGAAAGCCGATCTTGTCCCTGAGCAGTTGCAGGCCCTGATCCATTATGACAATGATGATGTGCAGTCTGAGTTTGTTCGCAACAGTAAAGATAGCTCAGAGGTGACATTGTCACTTGAAGGGGTTTCTTGTGCTGCTTGTGCCTGGTTAATCGAAAAACAAGTGTCGTCTAAAAGCGGTGTACTCTCTATTCGGGTTAATACCACTACTAACCGTGCACTGTTAGCATGGGATAAATCTCAAGCTAGGCTCAGTGAAATACTCTCCTCTATTCATCAGCTTGGTTATAAAGCCGCCCCTTTTGAGGCAGATAAACAAGAAGCAGCCTACCATCAGCAAATGAAGCAGTACTTGTATCGCCTAGGTATTGCAGGGCTTGCAACCATGCAAGTTATGATGCTCGCTGTGGCGCTCTATCTCGAGGTGTTTGGTGATCTCGAACCAGAGTTTAAGAACTACTTTCGTTGGGTTAGCTTGATCTTCGCGACACCAGTGATGCTCTACTCTGCTCTTCCCTTTTACATCAATGCTTGGCGGAGTATTAGAAGTCGAACACTTGGTATGGATGTGCCAGTATCGATTGCGATGATATTTGCCTATTGTGCAAGCCTCGTTGCGACGGTCACAGAGCAAGGAGAAGTGTTCTTTGAATCTATCTCTATGTTTGCTTTCTTCCTGTTGGTTGGACGATTCCTAGAGATGCGAGCGCGTCGTAAAGCGGCAGCGGCAAGTGGTAACCTGCTAAAACTGATCCCTGCAATTGCCAATAAACTCAATGGTGACCAGGTTCCAGTTAAAACTCTTAAGGTAGGCGATCAAATTCGCGTGTTGCCTGGTGAACATATTCCCGCGGACGGCAAAATCCTCAATGGCCGCGTACATATTGATGAGTCTATGCTTACAGGTGAATCCCTACCAGTGGTTAAGCAGTCAGGTGATCATGTATTTGCTGGTACACTTAACGGTGAAGAGTCGTTTGAGTTAGAGGTGATGTCCTCAAAGGCTGACTCGATGATCTCTAATATCGTACGTTTGCAAGACGAGGCTCAGCTTTCAAAGCCGAAAATCGCTGAGATCGCCGACATCGTCGCGCGTTACTTTGTGGCGGTTATTTTGATAATTGCCGCGGGTACCTGGTTGTTTTGGCATTCAAGCAAGCCAGATGATGCGTTTTGGATCATGCTATCAGTTTTGGTCGCTACCTGTCCTTGTGCACTCTCCCTAGCAACGCCTACAGCACTGACTTGTGCAACTTCTCGCATGGGCAATTTGGGTATCCTACTACGGAAAAGTCATGTGTTTGAAACTCTGTGCAAGGTAAACCACCTTATCGTTGATAAAACCGGAACCCTGACTCATGGTGACATCGAGATTGATAGTGTCGATCTTCAATCTGAACTAACTAAAGAAGAGGCACTAGCCGTCGCTGCATCGTTAGAGTCTCACGCCAACCACCCGATTGCACGTGCATTCAGACCCTATTTAGATGTCAATGTTGTCGTCGAAGATGTTGAAAATATCATTGGCTCTGGTATTCATGGCCAATATAAAAACTGCGAGGTTAAGATTGGCAGCGCTCAGTTTGTTTTAGGCGAAGATACTGTTTCAAAAGCAAATACGGTTTACCTCTCTATCGATGGCAAGCATGTGGCGAGCTTTAGCTATCGCGATCCTATCCGCTTGGAAACTAAACATTTTGTTGAAAAGTTTAAACATTCTGGGGTTAAGGTAACCCTGCTAACTGGTGATACCAAACAAAATGCGGAAATCGTGGCGAGTCAGATCGGGATCCAAAATGTTGTTTCCGGTGCCAAGCCCCAAGATAAACTAGCTTACTTACAGCAAGTTGATGAGGATGATGTGACCATGATGATTGGTGATGGTATCAATGATGCGCCTACTTTGGCGGGCGCTCATTTGTCTGTTGCGATGGGTGGTGGTACTGATGTTGCGAAAGCATCGGCTGATATGGTGTTACTTGGCGACAGGCTAGATCGTGTTTTAGAGGCAAGAGATCTGGCCCTGCAAACTCGCAAAATAATTCGCGAGAATTTGGCCTGGTCGCTTGGGTACAATTTGCTGATTTTGCCTCTCGCGGTTGCTGGTTTTGTTGCTCCATACTTTGCGGTTGTCGGTATGTCTGCGAGCTCAATTATTGTAGTATCGAACTCTCTTCGCTTGCTCAAAGAAAAAAGGTAGATAGATGGAAAGCCTTTATATCCTCATTCCTATCGCTATTGTTTTAGTCTGTGTTGCTGTCGCTGTCTTTCTTTGGGCGGTAAAAAGTGAACAGTTTGAAGACTTAGAGCGTCAAGGCCACAATATTTTATTCGACGAAGACGATCATAAAGAGAATCCACCGAAATGAGTCCAGACTGGATTGGCGCCTTTTTTATTGGATTAGTCGGAGCTGGCCATTGTATGGGTATGTGTGGTGGAATCGCCTCTATGCTAACCATGGGCCAAAGCCAACCTTCTAGGTGGATTCCTCTGTTTTATAACAGTGGCCGTTTAATGAGTTACGCATTGATAGGCGCCGTTATTGGGGGCGCCGTCTCTTCCATATCAATGATTGGCGAGTTGAACAACGTATTAATTTGGCTAAGACTAGCCGCCGCCTTATTTATGATCTTGCTCGCGTGTTATATCGGCAGATGGTGGCAGGGACTATTGGTTATCGAGAAGTTTGGCCAGTGGCTGTGGCGAGTAATATCCCCTGCGGGTAAATCATTGTTACCCCTAAAGTCCCCTATTCATGCGTTACCGTTTGGCTTTATTTGGGGATGGCTACCATGTGGCTTAGTCTATTCAATGCTAACTTGGTCAGCCGTCGCTGGTAGTGCGTTAAATGGGGCCTTAGTGATGCTTGCTTTTGGTCTAGGCACCTTACCTGCAATGCTGCTTGTTGGACACTCGGCGGCACTTCTCCATAAACTGCAAAATTCACTCATATTTCGACATATCGTCGCTTTTACGATCTTAATTTATGGATTGTATACTGGGTATAGTGTGCTAGTTATTTTATCTACAAGTTTGTAGTTAACTGTTTTTATGTCATTTTTTCCGCTACCCTTTAGGGCTAATGGGTGCTAAAATATTGATGTATATCAAATAGTGAAAGGTTGTTATGATTTCTGAAAAGCCTGCAACAAAGCGTATTCAATCGGGTGGCTGTGCTATCCATTGCCAAGATTGTAGTATTAGTCAGCTTTGTATTCCGTTTACGCTAAATGAATCTGAACTCGATCAGCTCGATCAAATTATCGAGCGTAAAAAGCCAATTCAAAAAGGCCAAGAGTTGTTCAAAGCAGGAGACGAACTCAAGTCTCTTTACGCGATTCGTTCAGGAACAATCAAGAGCTACACGATTACCGAACAGGGTGATGAACAAATCACGGCATTTCATCTAGCGGGTGATCTCGTTGGTTTCGATGCTATTACCGAAGACCAGCACCCTAGTTTCGCCCAAGCCCTCGAAACTTCAATGGTGTGTGAAATCCCATACGAAATTCTTGATGACCTATCCGGAAAGATGCCAAAACTTCGTCAACAGATCATGCGTCTGATGAGTAATGAGATTAAAGGCGACCAAGAGATGATCTTATTGCTTTCGAAAAAGAATGCAGAAGAGCGCTTAGCGGCTTTCCTATACAACCTATCTACTCGTTTCTCTCAGCGTGGTTTTAGTCCTAGAGAGTTCCGTCTGACCATGACTCGCGGTGATATCGGTAACTATTTAGGTTTGACCGTTGAAACTATATCGCGCTTGCTAGGTCGCTTCCAGAAGTCAGAGATCTTAAGTGTTAAAGGTAAGTACATTACTATTATTGATCATGATGCTCTAATGGAATTGGCTGGCGTATCAACAGAATCGTAATAATTTTCAATGATGTAGCTCGCATTTCACCTTGAAATAGAGCTACATCATACTTCTCTCAAAATCCTCTAATTATTTCTAAAACTCTCCTCTTAACTAAGCTACATTAATCATAAGCCCTCCTCGTCTCTAAGGAGTCATTATGAGTATTTATAATAAGATCTTAGTCGTTGCTGATATCAATAAAGATGAACAACCTGCTCTCGCGCGTGCGATGCAATTGGCCGCCAAAAGTCGTTCTCCTAGCCGAGTGACCTTCTTCTTATCTATTTATGATTTTTCTTATGATATGACGTCGATGCTATCTGTTGATGAGCGCGATGCCATGCGCCGTGGTGTCATTCACCAGCGTGAGCAGTGGATGCACAAGGTCGCAAAAGAATACATTAACGAAGAGGTAGAGTTTGATGTCCAAGTCGTGTGGCATAACCGACCATACGAAGCGATTGTCGCGGAGGTGTTTGCTGGCGAGCACGATATTGTTATCAAAGGAACTCGTAAGCATGACGTGCTCGAGTCAGTGATCTTCACGCCTACCGATTGGCACTTACTACGTAAATGTCCATGCCCAGTCTTATTGGTTAAAAATGCCGATTGGCCAGAAGATGCTAGCATACTTGCTTCGGTACATGTGGGGTCAGAGAATGACACTCATTTGGGGTTAAATGATGCCATGGTTGACCAGTTAAATAGCTTGACTGAGCGCTTGGGCGCAAAGCCTTATTTAGTCAATGCGTACCCTGTTACCCCTGCTAATATCACGATTGAACTTCCAGAGTTTGATCCTGCTACTTATACAGACGCGGTTCGAGGTCATCACCTTACTGCGATGAAAGCACTGCGTCAGAAACATGGTTACGACGAAGAGCACACGGTCGTGGAGCAAGGCTTGCCTGAAGATGTGATCCCACAGGCGGCAGAAAAGCTTAACGCCGCGATGGTGATTGTTGGTACAACAGGCCGAACTGGTTTATCGGCTGTATTTATTGGTAATACCGCAGAACACGTGATTGATAAGATCAATTGCGATGTTATGGCGTTGAAACCTCAAGGCTATATCAGCCCACTCGACCCTAAAACCGCAATTTAAAGTCTGTACATAAAGAAAAAGGAAGATAGTTTGGCTATCTTCCTTTTTTGTTTTTTGGCTACCTAGACGTTAGTGACGTCAATGAACATTGACTCATCAATGTTGGTTGATGAGACGGTCGCTTCGCTAAACTCATACTCTTCACGGCTGCCTTCACGATCTAACGGCAGGTTGACGAAATCAAACAGCTCTTTGTCGGCAAGCTGACTTGGGCTCACATTTTGAATCGACTTAAAAATCGCTTCAACACGGCCTGGCGTTTTCTTATCCCACTCGATAAGCATTGCCTTGATGGACTGGCGTTGAAGGTTTTCTTGAGAACCACATAGGTTACAAGGAATGATCGGAAACTCTTTGTGCTCAGCGTATTTAATTAGATCTTTCTCGCGGCAGTAAGTTAACGGACGAATGACTACATTACGGCCATCATCAGAACGAAGTTTAGGTGGCATTGCCTTTAAACGAGAACCGTGGAACATGTTAAGGAACATAGTTTCAACGATGTCGTCCATATGGTGGCCAAGCGCTAGCTTCGTTGCACCAATTTTCTCAGCAAATGAATATAGCGTCCCGCGACGTAGACGTGAACAAAGGCCACAAGTTGTTTTACCCTCAGGGATCTTCTCTTTTACTACCGAGTAAGTGTCTTTATCTACGATGTAGTAAGGGATGTTCAGAGTTTCGAAGTAATCTGGAAGAATGTGCTCAGGGAAGCCAGGTTGCTTTTGGTCTAGATTAACTGCAACCACTTCAAACTTGATTGGAGCTGCTTTCTGCAGGTTGAGCAGAATATCAAGCATTGCGAATGAATCTTTACCGCCACTGATACAAGCCATTACAACGTCACCTTCTTCGATCATGTTGTAGTCTGTAATGGCGTTGCCAACATTTCTTCGTAAACGTTTTTGAAGCTTGTTGAATTCAAGGGTCTCTTTACGTGTATCTATTTGGTTCATCGCTAGCTCTCACATTGCCGAACAAGTCGACAGTAGCACTTCCTAAGTGGTGTTATTTGGGGCGAGGATTATACGAGCTTTTTGATTAGGATTAAACGTTTCACACAGTAAAACTGCGTAAGATACAGATTTCAGTCCAGTGATTACATACAAAAAGGGTCGCATTTAGCGACCCTTGTAGGTTTAGGCTTTCGGTAAGTAAGGCAACACACGTGATGTTTGTTGCGGAAGAATCATGGTGCCACCCTCGCCTATTTCTTCAAGAGAGACTTGAACCTTACCATCGACAATTGGCTTAGTTCCACCATTAGAAAATTGAACTTCTGAATTAAGGTTGTTTGGGAACTCAAGGGTTAGACCTTCGACATCAGGCGTAAACCAACTGGCAAACATTCCGCCTAGCTGCTCTAAAATGGCTTGCATTTGTGGCAGTAAGGTTTTGACTTCTTGGTAGCTCACTTCTCCTGACATCGGCTCCTTGGACATCACTACCATCGAAAAGTCGCAGCGCATATCCTTTGGCGTGTGGACGAACACTAAAGGATTTGCCGAGCGAAGATTATTGTCTAATGGAACAATAACCTCTTTGTACGGTGAGATAGTGAGTTCTTCGTAATGTTCCTCTTTCTCCATCCACGCTTTTTCGATGTCACACAGTTGTTTGGTTTTCGAGTTGAGGAAAAAGAAGCCGACTTTGACATCGTCATGACCCTCTTTCGCATTCTGCTTCATATGAGAAAACAGTTTGGAATAGGTAAACATGTACTCTTGAGCTTGAGCTTGAGCGGGCATGATTGCTGCAGCGGAAAGAGCAGCAGTTAAACAGGCTAACGTAACTTTATTCATTGTATAGTTTCTTGTTAATTATGATTTTAATTATTGGCTAAGGGTAATGCCCAGAACTGCTGATTGTGCCTGATCATCGCCTGTAAATCGTTGACGTATGCCTCACCTCGCTCAGAGTATCTTAGCAAGCCTTGTGTCAATGCCATAGCCGCATCAGTATCGGTCAAACTCTGCTGATTAAGATGGCGCTGATAGCGGATTTCTCGTAGCTCTTTGTATGCATTGTTACGGTTGACGTTCATGAAGTAACCATGAATAGATTGCTGTACAGAGCTGAACTTCGCTACTTCATGTGTCATGCCATCTCCCCTTTGTAGTGGGATAAGGCCGCACCCTTGGCTGTAACACCATTGGCCAAAATAGTTATTCGCCTGAGTCGCAAAGCGTGACGTTCCCCATGCTGATTCATTGGCACCTTGAACCAAAACGAGAGCCTCAGGGATCACGTCGACACGATGTAACATCTGATCGATCCAAGCCTCTGTAATACCACCTGCAGCAACCTCAACTTTATAGAGTTTACCCAGACGTCTGGCATAACTTGTGTCCGATGAATTAAGGGACTGCGACGCATAATTCTCGCGTATCACATTTAAGCGCTCACGCTCTGCAACGATACGCTGGTTCTCTAGTGCAATGCCAGGCCGAAGATAATCAAAGAACGCCTGCTTCTTCTGTTTCACATCTTTGATTGAAGTAAAATCAGGAGCGGCTCCTATGAGTGCACCTTTCTGTTCAACGACTTGCGCGTTCTTTCGACGCTCGGTCTCTTCGATTTGCTTTTGCTCATAGCTATACAAACTACAGCCTGCAATGACACTGGCTGCCGCAATGGCTAAGAATTCGCTCTTACGCATTGAACACTTGTGGATCATTGTCATCGTCCTGATCATTTTTGGTTTTGTTGGAGGCAACGACTTTTAGTTTAATGCCAAACATATTACGGTAAATAACGCCTTTTACGTGGAAGAAGAATGGTAAGACGATGATTAAACCAAGCCCGTAGAACATGACACCGGCAACGAACATTACTGAGAGTAACGAATAGATACCCGCTAG
Source organism: Vibrio tubiashii (assembly GCA_000775715.1). Taxonomy (GTDB): domain Bacteria; phylum Pseudomonadota; class Gammaproteobacteria; order Enterobacterales; family Vibrionaceae; genus Vibrio; species Vibrio tubiashii_A. The sequence goes on along the minus strand of JRWQ01000019.1, from coordinate 69,571 downwards.
GACAAAAAACTTCTTATTGACTGCACGTAGCGACAACCATAGAGATTGTAATGGCGAGACTTGCTTTTCACAGATAAGAAGAATTGAGTTGGTAAATGCCAACGAGAGATACAGTGAAAGAAATGGAAAGATCATTCCCGCAAGGCCTTGCAACACTAAACTCATCAATGTTGCGATAATGACAGGAACCGTATATTGCAATCCCTTGCCAATATGACGCGGTTTGGTTTGCAATCCTGCAGCATGACTCATGGCCATTAAAGAGATACCTGCATAAATTGGTGCGCTGATCACCTCGTAACTAAAGTTTGCGACCATAATTGCATTGAAAATGCTTGGGTCAAAACCTTCCGGGTTCGTAATTGCATCGAAAATTACGCCCGGATTGCCTAGTTGCAGTTTCAGCGCGATATAGAAAATACCTAGCTGTAACACGATTAATGCAACGATTGCGGGAGAAAAGGATAGGAAGTTTTTCATCGTGTGTTGCCACGCTTCCTTTAAGACATCCCCGGCTTTTAATTCGTAGTCGCCTGACAAGGCGCGTTCTACGCTACCACCTAAATTGAAATCTTTTTCAATGTCTTTGCTCATTGTTGAATCCAGTGCCTGGTTTGCAAAAACCAAGCTAACTTGTTGATAAAAAATTGGGTTGATTATACTTCAAACGTCGCTTGTCTAAAATCACAACTCGCTTCGCTGCTTGCTTTATCGACTTTTTGATTGATAATTAACCACTAATGGCAGTGGGCCCGTCTATACGTGGTTAAGAAGTAAAGGAAATTCGCCCTTCACGACTCAACTTTCAAGGTTAACACTGAGTATGGTAGGGAAAGTTTACTTTTACCTGCAAAATTTTTTGTGTTTCAAGGTAAGAAAATGCTTTGAATTCACAATTTTGCTGATTATGATGCGCGCCTCTAATTTGTGTAACTATGGGTCATTTTTAGTTATTGACCAAGGTGGGAGATAAACAGACGTTGAACGCTAAACAAAACGCAGGAAAACCAGTAGTTAAGCTAACTGGGATTAGCAAGAGTTTCGATGGTAAGGAAATCATTGCGAATCTAAACCTCGATGTGAATCATGGTGAGTTTTTAACTATTTTGGGTCCTTCAGGTTGTGGTAAAACCACAGTATTAAGGATGATCGCGGGTTTCGAAACCGCCGATATAGGTGAAATTATCCTTGATGGTCAAAACGTTACTCAAGTCCCTGCGGAGCAAAGGCATGTAAACACTGTGTTCCAAAGTTACGCCCTATTCCCTCATATGACGGTATTTGAAAACGTTGCCTTTGGTTTGCGTATGCAAAAAGTACCTTCAAATGATATTGAACCTCGCGTGATGGAAGCATTACGTATGGTTCGCCTTGAAAAAATGGCGCAGCGTAAACCTCACCAGCTTTCTGGTGGCCAACAACAACGTATCGCTATCGCACGTGCCGTGGTTAATAAGCCGAAGGTTCTTCTACTTGATGAGTCTCTGTCTGCGCTTGACTATAAGTTGCGTAAACAGATGCAGATTGAACTTAAGCAACTTCAGCGTCAGCTTGGCATCACCTTTATCTTCGTTACTCACGATCAAGAAGAAGCGCTTTCTATGTCAGATCGCATCATCGTTATGCGCGATGGTGTTGTTGAACAAGATGGTTCTCCTCGTGAAATCTATGAAGAGCCGAAGAATCTATTTGTTGCGCGCTTTATTGGTGAGATTAATGTGTTCGATGCGACCGTGATAGATCGTATCGACGAAAAACGTATTCGCGCAGAAATCGAAGGCGTGGAATCGGTGGTCTATTACGATCAACCCACGACTGAAGGTGAAAAACTTCAAGTTCTACTTCGCCCTGAAGACTTACGCATCGAAGAGATCAAAGAGTCTGAACAAAAAGGCATTGTTGGTCACGTTACCGAGCGCACCTACAAAGGCATGACGCTTGATTCGGTCATTGAATTAGAGTCAGGCACGCGTGTCATGGTTAGCGAATTTTTTAACGAAGATGACCCAGATGTAGACCACTCATTGGGTCAAAAAGTGGCTATTACTTGGGTTGAGAGTTGGGAGGTGGTACTCAATGAAAGCCAAGACGTTTAGTCTGCAGAACGCCATCATCACCCTGATCGTTGGGTGGCTAACACTATTTGTGCTAGTGCCTAACGTGATGATTATAGGTACCAGTTTCCTAACTCGTGATGAAGCTAATCTGATTGAGATGACTTTCACACTGGATAACTACTTCCGCTTGATGGACCCACTCTATGCCAAGGTTCTGTTGCACTCGTTCTATATGGCGATTATTGCGACCTTGCTCTGTTTGGTGATTGGTTATCCATTTGCTTATATTGTGGCAAAAATGCCTGAAAAATGGCGTCCTATTATGCTGTTTTTGGTCATCGTGCCATTTTGGACTAACTCGCTCATTCGCACCTACGGTTTAAAAATCGTATTGGGTACGCAAGGTATTTTAAATAAGTCCCTACTCGCTATGGAAATCATCGATAAACCAATTCGCTTAATGTATACCGAAACTGCAGTGATGATTGGTTTAGTCTACATCTTACTTCCTTTTATGATTTTGCCGCTTTACTCGGCGATTGAAAAGTTGGATGGCACGTACTTAGAAGCCGCGAAAGATTTGGGAGCGAATAAGTTCCAGACTTTCACCAAAATCATTCTACCCTTGACAGCTCCTGGCATTATTGGGGGGTGCTTGTTGGTTCTACTTCCAGCATTGGGCATGTTCTATATTTCAGACTTGCTTGGCGGGGCCAAAAACTTACTGATTGGTAACGTAATTAAGAGCCAAGTGCTTAACGCTCGAGATTGGCCATTTGGTGCAGCAACAAGCATCGCATTGACAATAGCAATGGCGATTATGTTGTATGCCTACTATCGAGCGGGCAAATTATTGAATAAAAAAGTGGAGCTAAACTGATGGGACGTACAGTTAGATTTGGCTTTATGACTTTGGTATATGCCTTTTTATACTTGCCGATTGTGGTGCTGATCGTTAACTCTTTCAACGCCAACAAGTTTGGTATGAAATGGGGCGGATTTACGACCAAATGGTATGAAACGCTAGTCAATAACGACAGCTTAATGCAAGCGGCTTGGCACTCTATTAACGTTGCGGTATTTTCAGCAACCGCAGCAACGATTATCGGTAGCTTAACCGCCGTTGCCCTATTCCGTTATTCGTTTAAAGGTAAAAGCGCGGTCAACGGCATGTTGTTTGTAGTAATGATGTCACCAGACATTGTTATGGCAATTTCTTTGTTGGCGCTGTTCTTAGTACTTGGCGCTCAATTGGGCTTCTTTACCCTATTGATTGCGCACATTACATTCTGTTTGCCATTTGTTGTTGTTACCGTATACAGCCGATTAAATGGCTTTGACGTTAAAATGTTAGAGGCAGCAAAAGACCTTGCAGCTAGTGAATGGGTGATCTTAAAGCAGATCATTTTGCCACTTGCAAAACCAGCTGTCGCTGCAGGTTGGCTGCTGAGCTTTACCCTCTCCTTAGACGACGTGATTATTAGCTCGTTCGTGACAGGACCAACTTATGAAATTTTACCATTGAAGATCTATTCTATGGTGAAAGTGGGTATTTCACCTGAGGTGAATGCTCTTGCTACCGTGATGTTGATTGTATCCCTAGTGCTAGTGATAGCTTCGCAGCTATTAGCTAGAGAGAAAGTGAAGTAACAATCCACATACCGGACACGAAACAGAATGGCAGGTGTCATTCTGTTTTTCTATCTACTGCTGATTAGCGCCGACATATAGCGCGAAAGGCAACGTTTGGTTTGGAGCTAACGTAAATGAAAAAATGGGCTACTTTATTAGCTGGTAGTGCATGTGCGCTTTCCCTGTTCTCAGGACCTGTGGCGGCGGACGAAAACAAACAACTGGTATTTATGAACTGGGGGCCTTACATCAACAGTAATATCCTAGAGCAGTTTACCGAGGAGACGGGTATCAAGGTGATTTACTCAACTTACGAGTCGAATGAGACCTTATACGCCAAGCTAAAAACCCACAATCAAGGTTATGACCTCGTTGTCCCTTCTACCTATTTTGTGGCTAAGATGCGTGACGAAGGTATGTTGCAGAAGATTGATAAGTCGAAGCTTAGCAACTTCAATAACCTAGATAAGAACTATCTTGATAAACCCTACGATCGAAACAACGAATACTCGATCCCTCATGTTGTTGCGATTACCGGCCTCGCTGTTAATGCCGATATGTACGACCCAAATGACTTCACCAGTTGGGCTGACCTATGGAATCCTGAGCTAGAAGGTCAACTGATGTTGATGGATGACACGCGAGAAGTATTCCATATCGCACTGCGTAAACTTGGTTACTCAGGTAATACAACCGATCCTAAACAGATCGATGAGGCTTATGCTGAGCTGCAAAAGCTGATGCCAAATGTTCTAGTGTTCAACTCTGACAACCCAGGTGCCCCATATATGTCTGGTGAAGTTGGTGTTGGTATGCTTTGGAACGGTAGTGCAGCGGCCGCGCAAAATGAAGGTTTGAACCTAAAGCTGGTTTTTCCTAAAGAAGGCGGTATTGGCTGGGTAGATAACTTTGCAATTTCTTCAGGTGCGAGCAACGTAGATGCAGCACATAAGATGATTGATTTCTTACTACGCCCTGAGATTGCGGAGCAAATTTCTCGTGATACGGGCTACCTAACTGCGGTGGCGGAATCAAACGCTAAGTTCAAAAATATTGCACCGCTATTCCCATCTCAAGACGATTTAGATCGTGTTGAGTGGCAAGACGCTGTGGGTGACTTAACGACTAAGTATGAAGAGTATTTCTTGAAGCTAAAAGCGGGACAATAGTTTCTTCGCTAGACCCCAATCACTTAGTTTAAAAATAGGCAGCTTAAGCTGCCTATTTTGTTTTTGGCTGATATACTTACCTTTTACTAGGTTTGTCGCCACGACAAGCAAGTTTAATAATCATGTTTTTCAGGGGATTCAATCCAGCGAGATTGTTTCTGAGAACACAGATAAAACGGAAAACCAATGAAAAGTAAATTCTACGCAAGCGCACTATGTGCTGCGACGCTATTCGCTGCACCAGCAATGGCTGCCGATCAAGAGCTTTATTTCTACAACTGGTCTGAATACATTCCAAATGAAGTTCTTGAAGACTTTACAAAAGAAACTGGAATTAAAGTAATCTACTCCACCTACGAGTCTAACGAGAGCATGTATGCCAAGCTGAAAACTCAAGGTTCAGGTTACGATCTAGTAGTACCGTCTACTTATTTTGTGTCTAAGATGCGTAAAGAAGGCATGCTACAGCAAATCGATAAGACTAAGCTGACGCATTTTGCTGACTTGGATACAAACTTCTTAAATAAACCATTTGATCCAAGCAATAATTACTCTATTCCTTACATTTGGGGTGCAACGGGTATTGGTATCAACTCTGATATGCTAGACAAATCATCAGTAACTAAGTGGGATGATTTCTGGGATAGCAAGTGGGAAGGCCAACTAATGATGATGGATGACTCGCGCGAAGTCTTCCACATTGCCCTGACTAAGTTGGGTTATTCACCAAACACGACGAATCCAGATGAGATCAAAGAAGCTTATGAAGAGCTGAAGAAGTTAATGCCTAACGTATTGGTATTCAACTCAGATTTCCCAGCGAATCCATACTTAGCAGGTGAAGTGTCACTTGGTATGTTGTGGAATGGCTCTGCCTATATGGCTCGTGAAGAAGGCGCATCAATCGATATCGTTTGGCCAGAAAAAGGTACGATTTTCTGGATGGATAGCCTAGCTATTCCATCGGGCGCTAAAAACATTGAAGCGGCGCATAAGATGATCGACTTCTTATTACGTCCTGAAAACGCAGCCAAGATTGCGCTAGAGATTGGCTACCCAACTCCAGTTGCTACCGCTCATGCTCTACTACCAAAAGAGTTTGCCAACGACACAAGTATTTTCCCTCCTCAAGAAGTGATGGAAAGCGGCACATGGCAAGATGAAGTAGGTGAAGCAAGCGTGCTTTACGACGAATACTTTCAGAAACTTAAAGTAGATAATTAAGCGATTTATCTTACACTTAATAAAGCGGCATTTGCCGCTTTATTCGTTTGAGAGGACTATGTACAAAATTACCCTTTTGTTTCTTTCTTTGCTGATCGTTGTCCAATTATTGTTATTGGCGATGAGCCATTTCTTCGCCGTTGATTCACGCTATGACCTACTGTTCGAGACCAACACCCTTTTTTTAGTGATCTACTTAGCTTACATATCGCTAAGAACGATACGTTCCAATTCATTGGTTAACTATGGCGTTGGCTTACTGATCGTAAACAGCTTCTATGAGGTCATCACTGAAATCACTTACTTCAATGATATCGCAGCCCGACACCCATTGATTGACTCGTTTCTCGAAGACGGTTTACTGCAGCTTTCGTTCTTGTCGCTAGCCTTTGGAATCACAAATATGGTCACTAGAGTGAAAGAGAATGCCACCATTGATGAGTTGACTGGACTACACAATCGGAAAAAGCTCAATGAGATTACTCTCGATAAATTCGACTTAATCTACTTTGATATGGATGGGTTGAAGCTGATAAACGATACGCAAGGTCATGCGCAGGGTGATCTTATGCTGGTTCGTTTTGCTCAGGCGTTACGCGAGTCGATTTCCGGAGAGGAGCAAGCGTTTCGGCTAGGCGGAGATGAGTTCGCTGTCGTTGTATCGTCGGGGTCTGGAATGGCGTTTATCGACAAGATAAATACTTATCTCGAAGGTGAAGAGATTAAATTCAGTTATGGTATTAATTCAACGACCAAAACTCAGTTCCATGAAGCTTTGATCCGTTCAGACGAAGCTATGTATAAAATGAAAAATGCCCAGCGAGACAATCGCTGAGCATCAATGAAATAACTTATCTACGCGTGCTTTGCCTGAGGTTTTTGCAGAGCTAAGATTTCCTCGACTAGCTTAGGCACTTCAACACTGGCTTTACCATACCGCTTTTCTTCAAACTCGCTTTCGACCGCACTTGGCTCTAGATTGATCTCTATGGTATGTGCTCCATGCATCTTCGCATCGTGGACGAAACCTGCAGCGGGATAAACAACACCAGAAGTACCGATCGAGATGAATAGATCAGCAGATTCTAGGGCAGCATATATATCGCCCATTCTAAGTGGCATTTCGCCAAACCATACTACGTGAGGCCTCATTTGCGATGGAATTTGGCAACAGTGGCAGAGATCGCCAGTATGGATCTCCCCTTTCTCTTCGATCACTTGGTTCGATTCACTACAGCGGGCCTTGAGAAGCTCACCATGCATATGGATCACGTCGCTATTACCACCACGCTCATGTAGGTTGTCGATGTTTTGCGTGATGATGGTCACTGTGCCCTCGAGCTCAGCTTCGAGTTTACCAAGGGCATTATGAGCAGCGTTTGGTTTAATTGCAGGGTTCTGTAAACCTAATCGGCGTTTATTGTAAAAATCTTGGACTAGGTCAGGATTACGTTCAAAACCTTCTGGCGTCGCTACGTCTTCAATTATATGGTTTTCCCACAAGCCATCTTGAGCGCGAAAAGTCTGAATGCCAGATTCTGCCGAGATGCCAGCACCCGTTAAAATAACAACGTTTCGATAAGGGAAGTTCATACTACATCCTTGTTGGTGTTCTTATAAACAAGCTTAGCATTGTCTGTTCTCGTTCCCTAGCCTCGCACCTTAGACAATGGTCGAAGCAAACGCCTTTTTACCTAGTTTTTGTGAGGTTAAACATAAAGGCAGCCAAATTGGCTGCCTTTATGTTTAATGTATGACTGCTTAGTCTTCATTCGTCGCTGAAATCTTATGGATAGCTAAGTCAGCACCTTTGAACTCATCTTCTTCAGAAAGACGTAGGCCAGAGACTTTATCGATAACCCCGTAAACAATAAGTGCTCCAATCACTGCAATAGCAATACCTGCAAGTGTACCGAGCAGCTGCACAGTAAAGCTAACTCCACCAAGACCACCTAAAGCGCTTTGGCCAAAGATTCCCGCAGCGATGCCACCCCATGCGCCACAAATGCCGTGTAGAGGCCATACACCAAGCACGTCGTCAATCTTGGTTTTGTTCTGAAGGTAGGTAAACAGGTAAACAAATAGCGCGCCAGCAATCGCGCCTGTGATTAGTGATCCAATTGGGTGCATCAAGTCAGAGCCGGCACAAATTGCCACTAAACCCGCTAGTGGGCCGTTGTGAATAAAGCCCGGGTCATTTCTACCCGCAACAAGTGCAGCAACGATACCACCAACCATTGCCATCAAGGAGTTCATAGCCACAAGGCCGCTAATACCATTAAGAGTTTGTGCCGACATGACGTTAAAGCCAAACCAGCCAACTGATAGAATCCATGCACCAAGTGCGAGGAATGGGATGTTAGAGGGTGCAAAGTTGGTATGTTTACCAGCACGAATACGACCTTTGCGCATACCCAGGAAAATAACGGCGACAAGCGCGATCCACCCTCCTACGCCGTGAACAACAACGGAACCTGCAAAGTCATGGAAACCGTAGCCAAATTGAGCTTCAAACCAGCCTTGTAGGCCATAGTTGCCATTCCAAATCATTCCTTCGAAAACCGGGTAAACAAGACCAACGGTAAAGAAGGTAGTAATAAGAACTGGGTAGAAACGCGCTCGTTCAGCAATACCACCAGACACAATCGCAGGGATTGCCGCAGCAAAGGTAAGCAGGAAAAAGAACTTAACCAGTTCGTATCCGTTACCCTGTGACAAAGTCTGTGCATCTGCGAAGAAGTTAGCACCGTAGGCGACCCAGTAACCAATAAAGAAGTAGGCTAAAGCGGATATACCGAAGTCGGCGAGGATTTTGACCAGCGCGTTAACTTGGTTCTTATGTCGAACAGTACCGACTTCAAGAAAAGCAAATCCAGCATGCATTAGGAACACCATGATGGCGCCTAGAAGAAGAAAAAGTGTGTCTGAACTTTGAGTCAGGGTTTGAACGGCTCCATGAACCTGACTAGCTGTTACGCTCATCCGTAAGTGTCTCCATGTTTATTGTGGCGCACCTTTTGTGTGCGTCATTATTCTTTGTTCACCATATTGGTGATTGAGTATGAAGCCTTGTTATGGCAAGTAACGTGCCAGTCATTGATAGAAGTGTAATTTCACCCTAATTGGCTGAATTTAAAGAATTAGGTGCTATTTCCTATAGATAAGCATTTATGATTACTTGCACGCTTATGGTGAGCTAATGCACTGATATGGTGATTTATGCACCAGATTGACGCGATCTTTTTGGGGCAACAAAAAAGCCCTGAGGTGTCAGGGCTTGTCGATTTCAAAGCTATAAGTGCTATTTAAAGGTTTGGACCTTTCGAGAATCCAAAGGGTTGGTTCTGCTTGAGCTTGTTCATTCCTTGGAACATACGTACAAACCACAGCCCTATCGCTATCAAGCCGAACAGCATTCCTACGTATGGAATATAATAAGCAATGTCATCGATCAGGCTATTTTTGTACCAGTAGTCATTGACACCTTTCAACACACCATTCGAGGTCGCGACGGTGATAATCAGAACCACAAAATAGGTTAAGTTAAGGAAGAAGGTGCGAATTAATCCGTAGTAGTGCGAATCAATAATCTCTCCATCTTCACCTTTATCTAACCGATACCCGGCGTAGACGATAGCAATGACGCCAGATATCAAACAGGTAAAAGGTGTAAAGCAACTGAGTATGTACGCAACCCAAACGCCATTATGAGGTTTGTTCATTCGTCTGCGCTCCTCTTACTTGTTCGTCAGATGCCTTAGACATTGCATTTGTCCCCTGCTCTTCAGCTTCTTTCGCCATCACTTCTTGATACCACAAATCGTGGTGCTCTTTGGCCCAAGTTTCGTCAACTTCACCGGTAACCATACCTTCTAATGCGCCTTCCATTCCAAATAGTCCAATGTAGATATGGAACACGAAGCCACAGATCAGAATGAGCGCCGCTAGCATATGGACAAGGTTTGACAGTTCCATATCACGGCGGGTTTGGCCAAAGATTGGGAAATCTAACACCAGACCACTGATCGCAACCACAGAGCCCACAACAATAAGCAGCCAAAACAGCGCTTTTTCTCCTGCGTTTGAAAACTCGGCCGATGGGTGTGAGCCTTTATGTTTGCCGACCATACCACCAAGCTTCATAAACCAAGCGATGTCGACTTTCTTGAAGATCGACTTTCGCCACCACTTAATCAGCACGCATAGCAACAGTACGTAGAAGATTGGCCCGATGTAGTTATGGTACTGCTTGGCAAGCATGATGATGAAGCCCCATAGCTCTGACGGAATATACGGCTTAAGAAAGTGTTTACCGTAAACCAACATCAATCCACTAAAGGCCAAGGTTAAGAAGGTAAACGCCATACTCCAGTGAAGGGCACGATCAAGGCGAGTCCAACGTTTGATCTTCTTACCTGTTCGAGGTGCACTTAACATGAGTGGACCAATCACGATGTACATTAGTGTAACGAAGGCGATACTACCGAAAATCGCGACAGCGCCTGCCGGTGACATCCATTTCTCTTTCAGTATGTACCAGGTTTGTCCTGGAGTACTGATTAGCATTCCATGCTCAGGGAACTGGGACGTCGTGTAGCCCTCTTCGCCTTGACGAACTTGACGCCAAAAGTCAGCTCCAGCTAGTTGGGTCATTTCACGTTGTGCAACTTGAGACTCGTTTTGCTCAGCATGCGCAGGCAGCGATATAGCAAACAGTAATGATGTCACAAGCGACAGCATTACGAGAGATGCACGTTTAAACAGTACAAACATGAACCTCTCCACTCTTAGCTTTTGGTTGCGTCATAAGACAAATCATTGCCATCTGTCCAACCTGCGCCCTTTGCACCACGCTCAACAACACGCTGACGAAAGATGTCTGACACTTTCTCAGCATCACCTGCCAATAGTGCTTTAGTTGAACATAAAGATGCACACATAGGCAGTTTTCCTTCAGCAATGCGGTTAGCACCATACTTTTGGCGTTCTTCAACCGAACCGGCCTCAGTTTCAGGACCGCCAGCACAGAAAGTACATTTGTCCATCTTACCTCGTTCACCAAAGGCTTCCTGCTTAGGAAACTGAGGCGCACCAAACGGACAAGCAAACAAGCAGTAACCACAACCGATACACAGGTCTTTATTGTGCAGCACAATGCCATCTTCTGTGTGCTCAAAACAGTCTGCCGGACAAACTGCCATACAAGGCGCATCTGTACAATGCATACAAGCTACAGAGATCGAGTTTTCACCCGGTTCACCATCGTTTAACGTGACCACGCGGCGGCGTTGGATGCCCCACTCTAGCGCGTCGTCGTTTTCGTTCTTACATGCAGTGACACAGCCGTTACATTCGATGCAGCGTTTGGTGTCACAAAGGAATTTCATTCTAGCCATTTGTCGACTCCTTAAGCTTTGCGAATGTTACATAGGGTGACTTTGGTTTCCTGCATTTGCGTCACAGGGTCATAACCGTAAGTCGTTGCAATGTTGGCTGATTCACCAACCACATATGGGTCTGTTCCTTCAGGGTATTTAGCGCGAAGATCTTCCCCTTGGAACTTACCTCCGAAGTGGAATGGAATAAACGCCATACCCGGCTTAACACGTCGAGTGACCATGGCTTTAACGTGGATTCGGCCCTTCTCTGCACCTTCAACCCACACCATTTCGCCATCTTTGAAGCCAAGGTCATTAGCATCTTTCGGGTTCACTTCAACAAACATCTCTTGTTGAAGTTCTGCTAGCCAAGGGTTCGAACGTGTCTCTTCACCGCCACCTTCGTACTCAACTAAGCGACCAGACGTTAGGATGATTGGGTACTCACCCGACACATCTTTATCTTGAATCGACTTGTACATGGTCGGTAGACGGTAGATAGACTCGCTGTCATCCCAAGTTGGATAATCCGCTACGAGATCGCGGCGCGGTGTATATAGCGGTTCGCGATGGAGTGGAACTCTGTCAGGGAACGTCCAAACTATCGCGCGCGCTTTCGCGTTACCAAAAGGAATACATCCATGTTTGATTGCTACACGTTGAATGCCCCCAGAGAGGTCGGTTTTCCAGTTTTTACCTTCTGCTGCCACTTTCTCTTCTGCGGTTAGGTCATCCCACCACCCTAGCGATTTCAGTAGCTTGTCACTGAACTCTGGATAGCCATCTTCAATCTCACAGCCTTTTGAGTAGCTGTCTTCAGCAAGAATGTTTGTCCCTTCAAACTCGACGCCAAAACGGGCACGGAAGTTACCACCGCCTTGAGCAACAGGTTTCGAGGTGTCGTAAAGAATGTGTGTACCAGGGTGCTTCATTTCTGGCGTACCCCAACATGGCCATGGAAGACCATAAGTTTCACCGTGTGCGACACCACCCTCGGCTTCCAATGTGGTCTTATGGAAGATATGCCAGTTTTGTTGGTGTGCCTTTAAGCGCTCTGGGCTTTGGCCAGTATAGCCAATGGTCCACATGCCTTTGTTAAACTCGCGAGTAATGTCTTCGATGAGTGGTTGGTTATTCTCGACTTTAACGTTTTTGAATAGCTGATCGGCAAAACCTAGCTTCTTAGTCAGCAGGTACATGATTTCGTGATCAGGTTTAGATTCAAACAGAGGATCAACCACTTTGTCGCGCCATTGAATAGAGCGATTCGATGCGGTCACACTGCCATAGGTTTCGAACTGAGTGGTAGCAGGAAGAAGGTAGACACCATCAGTGCGGTCGTTCATTACAGCAGCAACCGTTGGATATGGATCAACAATGACCATCATATCGAGCTTCTGCATCGCCTTCTTCATCTCTACACCGCGAGTTTGCGAGTTCACTGCGTGTCCCCAGTAGAACATGGCGCGAATGTTGTCTTTTTGCTCGATGTTGTCCTTGTTTTCTAGAACACCATCAATCCAACGTGAGACTGGAATACCCATGTTGTTGATTGGTTTTTTACCTCGGTATTCGTTTTGATCGAAACGATCTTGGACCCACTTATGGTCGAGATTCCACACTTTTGACCAGTGCTTCCAAGCACCGTCAGAGAGTCCATAGTAGCCAGGAAGAGTATGAGAAAGTACACCAAGGTCGGTTGCACCTTGTACGTTATCGTGACCACGGAAAATGTTCGCACCACCGCCAGACTTACCAATGTTACCTAATGCCAGCTCAAGTACGCAGTAAGCGCGGGTGTTATTGTTACCAGTGGTGTGCTGAGTACCACCCATACACCAAACGACACAACCCGGACGGTTCTCTGATAACAGCTTCGCCGTTTTATATACGTCTGCTTCAGATACACCAGTAACGCGTTCAACTTCAGCAGGGCTCCACTTTGCGACTTCTTGACGGATTTCATCCATACCGAATACACGTTGGCGGATAAACTCTTTGTCTTCCCATTTATTAGCGAAAACGTGCCATAGCAATCCCCAAATGAAAGCAACGTCCGAACCCGGGCGCAGTGATACATAGTGGTCAGATTTTGCTGCCGTACGAGTACGGCGAGGGTCGGCAACAACAATCTTACAGTTATTCTTCTCTTTGGCGATTAAGATGTGCTGCATTGCCACAGGGTGTGCTTCTGCTGGGTTTGAGCCAATGAACAGCATCGATTTACAATTATGCATATCATTGAAAGAGTTGGTCATCGCGCCGTAGCCCCAAGTGTTAGCGACACCTGCGACAGTTGTTGAGTGACAGATACGTGCTTGGTGATCGACGTTATTTGTTCCCCAAAGCGATGCCATTTTACGGAACATGTAAGCTTGCTCATTGCTGTGCTTAGCGCTTCCTAGCCAATAGACTGAATCAGGACCAGATTCTTGGCGAATATCGAGTACTTTGTTGCCGATTTCTTCAATCGCTTGATCCCAAGACAGTTTCTTCCATTTACCGCCTTCGAGCTTCATGGGGTATTTAAGACGACGTTCACCATGGCCGTGTTCTCGCAGCGCAGCGCCTTTTGCACAGTGTCCACCAGCGTTAAACGGGTGATCAAATGCGGGCTCTTGACCTGTCCAAACGCCATTCTGAACTTCTGCGTAGATACCACAGCCAACTGAGCAGTGTGAGCAGATAGTACGTTTGATCTCTGTCTTCGCATTAGGATCAACCGACTTTGCTTCTGCTTTCTTAATCATTCCGGGTGCAAAAAGACTCGCCCCCACAACTGCACCTCCCGCTGCAAGCGAGCTATTTTTCATAAATGCTCGACGAGAGATTCCTAATTGATTTTGTTCTTTGCTCACATTATCGGAGCGTTTAACTAATTTCATTGTTTAGCTCCTATAGCGTGTCGTAATAATCGCGGATATGCTGGGTTTCGTGATAGCCAGTGTGTTTTTGCTCTGCTTTGACTTCGCTAGTTTCTGAAGCGCGGGCTGCTTTTGTTGTTCCTGCAACCACCGCCCCTGCTACTGCTGCAGTAGTTAAGCGCTTCAGAAGATCCCTTCGGCTTTGATTTAGCTCTTTACTCTCTTTCATTATTGCTTCCTTACCCTTATTTGTAGGTATTGAACTCGATGTACGTTTTAGTGCTGAGGCTGCTCATAATCAGCAACGTTCTTCACATCGATTTTTATTCGGTTTTTATTGCTTTGTAGACTGGTGCTAAAACGTACTTGCTCTAGCGACATAAATGCGTTGGTGAGTTCTGCAACAGCTTTATAAAAGCTGGCATGTTCAGCTTGGTGAATCTGTGTAATAAACTTAGAAAACCAAGTCGCAATGTGCTTATTGAAGAACAATTGTTGCAGCTCTTCTTCTTCAGCAGTGAGTAACGACATGACTTCACACAAAGCGGATATGTGATCTTCTGGCTCTTTAACTTGTTCTTCACGTTCCAGCCCTAACAATTTGAGATCTTGGCGAATCGAAGCAAGCGGTTTCTCCATGAGTGATCCTGTTAAATGCCAAGAAGCAAAAGGCACGACCTCACCTCGACCAATGCCAATAAACAGTTCTTGATACTCATCTTCGAGTGCAACAGTATTACTTTCTTGAGCTGCATCTTGGAGTTGTTTCCAAGCGACTTGCATAGCGCTCTCAGTCTGTTCTGTTTTTAACTCACTAAGAAAAGTGATGAGTTGATTGCTAGGCACCTGACGATACAAGGTCGACAGCAGCAAGTAGATTTCAGCGCGAATGGTGTGTTGATGTTCCATCTCTTTCATCACCTTAATAGTTCAGTTGTTTAGTAGGGTCTTCAGCCATGGACTCAAACATATCTACAACTCGACAGTCCTCACACATCGCGATTCGATTCAACGCAGCGTCATCAGTAAAGTGAGAGTGACCGCGTAACTTATTCTGTAACATATCGATCATTGATTGAGGTGCGAACGGCTTGTGACAGCGGATACATTCAGCGGCTTTTTCTTGGTGGATTACCTGCGCTTGCTGGCGTTGCTGCTTGTCCCAGTTCATTCTTGGTGTCATGCTCAGCACTTGTTCTGGGCACGCTTTAGTACACAAGCCACATTGAATGCAGTCCTGTTCTACAAATTGAAGCGACGGCGATGTGCCATCTGTGTGAAGTGCGCGAGTCGGACAAACAGAGACACAGCTCATACATAGGGTGCAGTCTTGGCTTTCACAACTGATGCTTCCATACGGTGCATTGGCTGGCATATCAATAATTGATTCAACCGCAATACGTGATTGTGCAAGCGCATCGAGCGATGTAAACAAACGTTGGCGTTTATTGCCATCTAGGTCACCTAGCTGCAAGTCGAACGATTCGGTGCATAGGGTTGGTATGCCTTCTCTTAGTGCCTCTAGATAGAGAATGTCTATCGTCTCTTTTTCAATGCCTAGTTGGGCCAGTAGCTCTTGAGCGATTGCGACTTCGTTGTTAAGCACACGAAGAATCGTTTCAGGCATAAATCGACTGGCGGCAAACAGGACTTGTGTCGCGCCATTAGTAATTGCAGCAAACCAAGAGTCAATGCCGACTGATGGTAACTCTTCAACCACGACAGGAATTACGTTATCAGGTAGCACTTTTAGAGCCATAACGTTGTACTGTTCGTGGCGTGAGCTACAAATCAATACGATAGGATGTTGTCCGCCTGCCTGTTTGTAATTCGCAATTGTACGCTCGATGAACTTCTGTGTATCTTGAGGTGAAGGTAACGCATATTGAATAGCTTCTGTTGGACAAGCTGTTGCACAAGTCCCCACACCTTGACACAGGTATGGATTGATCTCGATTCGATGTCCAGTTTTGTCGCTGCCTTCACTAGAAAGCGCCCCCGCAGGGCATGCATCGACACAGCGCTCACACCCTTTAACGCCACGAGAACTATGGGCACATAGGTCTGTATCAAGGCGGAAAAACTTAGGTTTGTCGAAAGTACCCATCAAGGTTGGGATCTCTTCCAAAGCCTCGGCAAGCTTTGGATAACCACGTCCTACAGGATAATATCCCGGAACAGGTACTTCCTCTTTCATACAACTACTTAGGCATAGATCGAGGACAATATCGAAGCAATCGTGATTGATGGCAGCTTCTGCTAGGTTACTTTCAATGCCATTATTTTCAGTTATGACGGTAAAGGTGCCCAAAAAACCACTTACCTGTACTGAGCTTGCGTAGTACAAGTTAGCGGCTGTGCCTTTTTCACCATCAGTCGATAGCAAAGTCAGGCTGTTTAGCTGCTCGAGCTGATGGGCCGCACTTTCGATGATTGATGTGGGGCCAACGATGAGCGTGTTCCCACCACTTTCATAACTGACAGTCGGAGGGATGAGGTTTTTCAGTTCCACGGTATTTTCAAAAGCGTGTAGTCGCGCTTTACCGTTGGTAGACTGAGATTGTTGTAATAGTTGTTTTAGCATTGCTCTGTTCCAGTAAGAACGGAATATTCACTTGAGTGATTAATAGCAATTGCTATACCAACTATATAGTTAAATAAAATCAGCTAGTTAAAACGATTTAATGGTGACGTTTGGGAGTGGGAACAAGGTATGAGACAAAATGTCTCACACCGTCAACTAGTGAGGTAGTCAAAATGTACCTATTTTTTGTATGGTATATTTTGTCCCATTTCTTCATCTTCTTGCGCAGCTAGATCTGTCTTCTCTTCAAGAATTTGTGGTTCAGATTGCTGAAACTCGTCCACTTGACGTTCATTTTTCTCCTCTAGTGAAGTCGGCTCTTGATCAGATTGTTCCATCCAATCGCGCAGTTTTTCTGCAACGTCTGAAGATAGACTTTTGACTGACTTGTAGTCGTGGTCATAGTCATTTAACCCGTCAATTTCACTGAACTCGCCAGATAAAAATAGCTTTCTTAACGCCGCTTTTTTTACCGTTGCATCGGCTTCAGATGCGAGTAAAAAAGCGATGCTCGGTGAAGATGAACTTTGATCTTCTTCTGACAAAACGGGCAACGAGTCCACATCATTCTTTGCGGATTTTGATTCGTCTATGCGCTTACCAGGCGCTGGTAAATCTGGTCTCTCTACCGTCGCTTCTTCACCATCGAGTTTACGTTTCGACCAACGGCTTAAAAAGCTATTTTCCACTTGATCTCCCTGCCCCTTTACGTTTTTTGCGTCTTTGTTCAAGTAGTTCACCATGCTTGCCAATGAAGGCTTCCATCCACGCTTGAACAGGAAGTGGCATATCGTTCGAAAGTACCAAGTAATCTCCGTCCATATACTGGCCCGCGACGCTTTGAGAAGCGGTTACGGTGACGATTTTTGGTGTGTCATCACTGTCAATATTGTCTAAGACCAGAAACAGTTTTGGTTGAGTTGAGCTTAGGTTGAAGCGATAGTCAGTTCGCTCATCTCGATGTAGTTCAAGTATTGCCACTGATGACGCTGACTCTTCTGGCACTAAGTTAAACGCCTTAAGTTGCCATTGTGTTGTTGTCCATAGACCGGTCGCAATTTCATGAGCAATAAGTTCGCAGTGTATGGGCCAGAGCTGATCGGTTTTTTCGATACTCTTGACCACGGTTTGTTGTTTTGACATGGTTCACCTGCGTCGAATTTAGTTATAGTGTTAATTAAGATAAATCACGATATTAGAGTTATATCTAGGTAGTTAAGCAATATCTGTACCCGCCACCCTAAGTGCTTTCGAATTTAAACTTAGTAGAAGTTTGCAAATAGCAATATGCTAGATTGTGAAAGTTTGAAGGTCGGCAAATAGGAACGCTACTTGCAAGCAACGCGTAGCAAAAATAATACACCAGCAGTGAACAGGAACAGTCTGTGGTCAAACCGAACATAATTAGAACAAGCGAAAATCCTCTGCAAACGATCGAAGTCGAAGTCTTTGATGAGTATGGCGAAAAGCTTACAAAACAGATAGCGTGCGAGCGCCCTCTTACTGTCATGCTCAACTGGAAAGAGGTGGTTACCTTGATGACTTTGGGCTCGAGACCAGAGTCTCTTGTGCTCGGTTACTTGAAAAACCAAAGCTTTATCAGTGAACCCGAGAGCTTAGAGTCTGTCATCATCGACTGGGAAACAAGCACTGCAGCCGTCATCACCAAAGAGGACACTCAGCAAGTAGAGAGTGCACTTAAGAAGAAGACAGTCACCTCAGGCTGCGGTCAAGGTACCATGTATGGCAATGTTATGAAGCAGTTGGAAGGTTATCAAGTACCGCAAACGCCTTTAAGGCAATCTGAGATATACACAGCATTAGAGGCGCTGACGCATTATAACGATACCTACAAAAAAGCCGGGGCTGTCCATGGTTGTGCGGTGTGTAAAGGAAACCAAGTTCTCTCTTTTGTTGAAGATGTTGGTCGTCACAATGCCGTGGATACACTAGCAGGAGAAATGTGGCTTAATCAAGAATCGGGGGAAAACAAGATTTTCTATACGACCGGCAGATTAACGTCCGAAATGGTAATTAAAGTCGCTCAGATGGGGATCCCGGTTTTGCTTTCTCGGTCTGGTGTGACTCAAATGGGACTTGAACTCGCCGAGCAATTTGGCATTACTACTATTGCTCGGGCTAAAGGGCTGCGTTTTCAAGTCTTTACTGGAGCATCGAAAATTGAGTTCGACGTTAAAGGTCAGTAGTTAAAATAGCAACCTGCTAAAAAGCGCTCATATGAAGAGCGCTTTTTTTGTTCTCGAAGCTTGCAATGACGAGATGCAGTGCTATTAGTTGTATATGTGTCATATAAAATTGATAAAAATGTCACATAAATATACTACCAACGTCTTTCGGCTTTCAGGAGGTGTTCATGGACAGAGCTCCAGACACTCAACGCACCCGGACTTTTGCGCTATCAATTAGGGCGAAACTGTTTCTTATTAATGCAACGCTTTTACTGTTCGTCGCACTATATGGTTATATTGAGTACACTAGCTTACAACGCCTTCAATCCCTCGAACACGCAGCGAGTCAAAACCTTTCCAGCGGAGTTGACCTGTTGATGTTACGACGCCATGAGAAAGACTTTTTAGCGCGTAAAGATCTAAAATACCCAAAGCGATTTGACGCAACATTTGAAAAGATGAGCGAGCGCTTAGATGACTTGTCTAACACCTTGATACTCAATCAACTCAACTTCACCACTTCGATGCAGACGATTAAGCAAACCCTAAAACAATATCAAACTCAGTTCCATCAATTAGTCAATCAGGTTAACTCGATAGATGGCGAGGGTCATGATAATAGTTATGTCAAACAGCTTGAGAAAGCACGTTCTGAACTGAAACAGAGAGTGGTAGGACTTGATGATATTAGGCTAAAAGTTTCGCTATTTGAGTTATTGGAATCGGACTTTCGCTATTTATCAACCTCATCACGACAAGTCGAAAACGAGCTTATAACTGAACTCGAGATATTTCAAACCATCGCATCTCTGCATGCTCCTCTCAGTGGATACTATGATACGTACCAGGCAAACATTAATCAGTTGGTAAAAGCACGTAGCGTATTGGGTTATTCGGCCGAAGAAGGAATGCGAGGGCAGCTGAGAGATAACGTACATAACACTGAGCAAGAAATTTCTTCTTTACAAAAGAGTATCGTACAAGAGATCGAAGTCGCTGAAGCAAGGGTTAAGCAGACTCTACAAGTTATCGGTATGGCTATGGTCTTTATGCTCTCTGTGCTCCTATTTATGATCGGGCGTAGTATTCTCAATCGCATTCGCAGCATCAACGTGATGATGGACAATATCGCTTCAGGAAGCGGCGATCTAACCGTAAGAATGAACGCTAAAGGTAGCGATGAGCTGGCACAGTTAGCGAACTCGTTCGATATTTTTGTCAGTCAACTTCACCATCATATCAGCGATGTTGCGTCGGTGATGCAAGTTTTGAGCGACAGTTCTTGTAGCTCGGAAAATGCTGCAACTAAAAGCATGAAAAACGCCCAGCAGCAGAAGCTAGAGTCAGAATCAGTTGCGACAGCAGTCAATGAACTTGTGATGACAACCAATGAAATCACTGCCAATATTGAATCTGCTGCGCAAAACGCAGAACGTGTTAAGGCAGAAGCCGAAAATGCACTTGATATGACTCATGCTACCGGAGATAGAATTCAAGTCTTGGCAGTGAGTATTGAAGAATCACAAGCTCACGTTGTCTCTTTAGAGGAGCAAAGCCGTGAGATTAATCAAGTCGTGTCAACGATCCAAAGTATCGCGGAGCAAACTAACCTATTAGCGCTAAACGCCGCGATTGAGGCTGCTCGGGCCGGAGAAAGTGGTCGAGGGTTTGCCGTGGTCGCAGATGAAGTACGCCAGCTTTCACTCATGACTAATGATTCGACTCATCAAATTGAGTCAACCATACAGTCTCTCACCCAGGGTATATCAAAAACGGCCGCGCAAATGTCTAGCAGTGCAGATCAAGCTCGTATTACCAATGAACATACCCATAAGGTGGTTGAAGCTATCGAAGGAATCAGCGAACAGGTAAGTGAAATGTGCGATATGAATACGCAAATCGCTACTGCGTCGGAAGAGCAGTCGATGGTTTCTTCAGAGATAGACCGCAATATTACTCAAATCGCTCACCTCGCAGGTGACACATTTGAAGTAGTGTCTGGCTCGGTAAGATGTAGTGAACAAGTATCTGGCGTGAGCCAAAAGCTTGAAAAGATCGTCGCACAGTTTAAGTATTAAGCGAACTCGGGCTCTTTGAGCCCGAATTTAATCATCTATTTACAGAAAGTATCAATATACAACGCTTCTACTTTATCTCGCGCCCACTGGGTGCGACGTAGAAACTTTAACGATGATTTGATCGAAGGATTATTGTAGAAGCAGTTGATCTGAATTTGCGCATCTAGACCTTCCCACCCATAGTGATCTTGTAAACGCACCAGGATTTTCTCAAGCGTTAAACCGTGTAAAGGGTTATTGGGTTGTTCTAGGCTCATAGGTAGCTCGCTCCAGTGCGATAATGTAACGTCGCGAGAGTGTACAGAATATATATTGAAAACGCACTGAATAAAGCTTAGCTAACTTGCTTTAGGATCTGGACTGCGAGTTCAGCGGCTCTGCCTGTATACTCAACACAGTTTGTGCGTAGACCATCCGTTTTGAACTTTCGCAGCCCCTCGTCGGTGCCTATATCACAGCCTAAAAGCTCGTGACAATTCTTGCTACCAAATTCGGTTTCAAAGCGGGATACTAGCTTTTGTGTTGCTTGGTATGACTTTTCAACTGATTCCGCCTTATCTTCGCGCCCTAATCCTAGGCTAATACCCATTATAGCCCCAGTGAGTGCCCCACACGTTCCGCAGGTTCGACTCATTCCACTACAAAAAGCAGTAGCTATTTTAGGTAATACCTCGTGTTGTTGATTTTGGTAAGTAGCCAATGCAGATACGACACTTTCTGCACACAACAAACCGCTGTTAAAGTGAGATACTGCTAGCGCTTTGATTTCGGATGTTTCTTCCATAAATTACCCTTTCGTCGTTTTAATTTGCACTTATCAACTAGTTTGCGGTGTTATCTGTTTTTTTGGCGAAAAGACTTAGATTTTTTGGTATAAAAAACTGGCAAGCTTGACGTGTTGCCAAGGTTGGTTGCTCCCATGCACCACAAAGATCCTTTTGGCTTTGTTTGGTTCTGGTGAATTGTTTACATTGCCCACAGCGTTCCATATGCACTACTCCTTATCCATATCTTCCCGTAAGTTGCTTAACACTCACAGACAGAACACTGTAATCTATGCGCAGCGAACACTAATTGACCTCAGTTAAGTTGATGAGATTCTATTGAAATTGATTACGGCACGTTTTTTATGGGTGTAATGACTAAATATCGCCCGTTCGATCTACTCCTTTTGATGGATAAATTCTTATTCAATTACTATGCTTAAATAAGTTTGGCTGGATTAATGAGGGAACATGATGAATAAGCTATTTTCGTCTGCACTTAAGGTAGGACAACGGACTCAAGTAACAAGCCTTTTTGCCAGAGAAGGCTATAAAATTGCTACGACTGACTTTGATGACATGGTTTTTGAAAAAGCCAATACTCAAGTACATGTCCATTTTGATCTCGCATCAAATGCCGATGCAATTTCTACTTTGAATGTGCCGATGACAAAAAACAGTAAGTAATGTTATAGGTCGTTGACAGTTTAAGTGTTACAAAAATAGAAAAGCCCCACAGCTTTCTGCGGGGCTTTGATTTTCTTAGCTAATCTAGAGTATTGCTTACCCTTCGATACCGCGAGCTTTTAGGAATTCAGCGTACGTACCGCGGAAGTCGTGAATCTGACCATCTTTGATTTCTAGAATACGTGTGGCTAGTGAGTCTACAAATACACGGTCATGCGAAACGAAGAACAGTGTGCCTTTATACTGCTCAAGCGCATTGTTGAGCGACTCGATTGACTCCATATCCATGTGGTTGGTTGGCTCATCCATTAATAGCATGTTTGGCTTATGCATTTGAATCTTGCCAAGCAGCATACGACCTTGCTCACCACCAGATAGAACTTTTACGGACTTTTTAATATCATCTTGCGAGAAAAGCATACGACCTAAAAAGCTGCGCAGTACCTGTTCGTCGTCACCCTCTTGGCGCCATTGCCCCATCCAGTCCATAAGATTCATGTCTTGTTCAAAGTCATGCGCATGGTCTTGAGCGTAGTAACCAATGTTAGAGTTTTCTGACCACTTGTACGCACCTGTACGCGGCTCTAGAACACCGGCTAACGTGTTTAGTAGTGTTGTTTTACCCACGCCGTTCTCACCGATAATAGCAACACGCTCACCCACTTCGAAGATTGCATCGAAATTGCTAAATAGATCCTCTTCAAAGCCTTGGCTTAGGTTTTCAACAATCAGAGCATTACGGAACAATTCTTTAGACTGTTCAAAACGGATAAATGGGTTTTGGCGGCTTGACGCTTTCACTTCATCAAGTTGAATCTTATCGATCTGTTTCGCTCGAGATGTAGCTTGCTTTGCTTTAGATGCGTTTGCAGAGAAACGCGCAACGAACGTTTGTAGCTCAGCAATCTGTGCTTTTTTCTTTGCATTGTCAGACAGCAGACGTTCACGAGCTTGTGACGCCGCCGTCATGTACTCATCGTAGTTTCCATGATAGATACGCAGTTCGCCGTAGTCTAAATCAGCCATGTGCGTACACACAGAGTTTAGAAAGTGACGGTCGTGCGAGATGATGATCATGGTGCAGTTGCGCTGGTTTAACGTCTCTTCTAGCCAACGGATAGTATCCATATCCAAGTTGTTGGTTGGTTCGTCGAGTAACATGATATGCGGGTCGGCAAACAGAACCTGCGCTAGAAGCACACGAAGCTTCCAACCTGGAGCGACTTCACTCATCAAACCGTAATGCTGTTCTTCCGGAATACCAACCGCAAGCAGCAGTTCACCCGCTTTAGCATCGGCCATGTAACCGTCCATTTCTGCGAACTGAACTTCTAGGTCGGCAACTAGCATGCCTTCTTCTTCACTCATTTCAGGTAGTGAATAGATGCGGTCACGTTCTTGCTTTACTTCCCACAGCTCTTTGTATCCCATAATCACGGTGTCAATTACCGTGAACTCTTCATAAGCGAACTGGTCCTGATTAAGCTTAGCAACACGTTCGTTAGGATCGTAGCTAACGTTACCGCCAGTTGGTTCGAGTTCGCCACTTAGGATTTTCATGAACGTCGATTTGCCACATCCGTTCGCACCAATCAGGCCGTAGCGGTTGCCTTCACCAAACTTAACTGAGATGTTTTCAAAAAGAGGCTTGGCTCCAAATTGCTGCGTGATGTTGTTTGTGGAAATCAATGTCATTACCTATAAAATGTGAAAAACCGCGCCACACTACTCGCTACTGAGACGAACTTCAAGTTTTGTTTTATTACAGATTCATCACCTTAACTTGAGGCTCAGCACGCTCGGGCAGATAGATACTAAACTTACTTCCCGTTCCCCACTCTGATTCTACTTTGAGTTCGCCTCCCGATTGGCTAAGAATACTTTGCGACACTGAAAGACCAAGCCCCGTGCCTTCTCGCTTAGTGGTATAAAAAGGTGAGAAAATCCGTTTTAGGTTCTCGGGTTTAATTCCGCACCCTTCATCTTGAACATGGATGACTGCTCCGAGAGTTTTACCATTTTCAATCCAATCCTCACTACAAACCGTTAGCTTTCCTTTGCCCTTCATTGCGTGGATACCATTCATCTGCAGATTCACGAGAATCTGAAGCAATTGATGCCGATTGACTTCAACGGACGTTTGCGCATTGAGTTGGGTTTCAAATAACACTTCACGCTTTTTGGCACCTGTTTTGACGAGAGTCACACTCTCTTCGATAATTGGATTTACCCGTTGCCAAGTAATCTCGTCTTGTACACCGCCTTGCCTGCTGTATTGGAGTAGACTTCGAGTAATGTTTCGAATGCGATCAATTTGGCCGTGTATCGCGTCAATTTCTTCTTTAACTTTATTGGCATCGCCGCCAAGCTCAAATTGAATCAGTTCTACATTACCAAGGATCACCGCCGTCGGGTTATTGATCTCATGAGCAATCCCCGCTGTTAACTCACCAAGTGCGGCTAATTTTTCGCTGACCACAAGTTTATCCCGGGTCTGATTAAGCAGTTGGATGTGAAGCTCAAGTTGTTGCGTCTTCTCTTTTAAACTTGCTGTACGATCATGAACCTTACATTCAAGCTGTTCCGCTGCGCGTTGAATTTCAGTGTTTCGCTGCTTGAGCTGATCAAGCATATTGTCAAATTGCCGAGCAAGCTGTGCGAGTTCGTGGCCCTCATCTAAGCCTAATGGCCCAATGCGGGTCTCTTTACCAAGTTGGATCATTTTTACTACGCGGTGGATACGTTCGACTGGTACGAACAAATCACGGGAACCACGATATACCGCTAAGCTCGATACAAAGAGTAGGAATAACGTGGTAATGGATATCTCGGCGATATTGGTCATATAAGTAGTGACAAACGGCCAGAGCAAATATCCGGTATAGAGCATGCCGATGACGTTGTCGTATTGGTCATGCAGCGGTTTGTACGCGGTTATGTACCACGCATCATAGACGAACGCCAAGTTGGTCCATTCATTGCCCTGTTTTAATACCGCTTGCTTAACCTCTTCCGAGACCAAGGTGCCAATAGCGCGGCCTAAACGGTCATTGCTATCGAGAGGAACATTAGTACTGATGCGTAGATCGTCTAGAAACAGCGTCAATGTCCCAACTGGTCTCAAGCTGTCTTGTTTGTATGGGTAAATCAAATCACGGATGGTATCAACTAATACAGTACTATTGTTTAGTAGCAACCCGCCATCTAAAAATCCAATCAAGTCATTGGTTTGGCTATAAATAGGGATGACTGTACGGCTCACTAACCCACGACGTTCAACGGTGTTGCTCTCCAGAACTGGCGTTTGTGCGCGCTTAACAAGGTTTTCTCCTAACTCAGCAAGTTCCTGCTCCGATAATACGTCAAAGAAAGACTCCTTATGGGTAAGGTCCATAAATCGAAACTTATTCTCCATGCTATCGACACGATGAAAGTGAAGGAAGTCGAGCTTGTACTCAGTCCGCTGTCGATCCACCCAATTAGACAGCGTTGAGGCGCTGACCTTCTCATCGCGTACGCGAGTCAAAAACTCGAACGAATGAGCAAAAGCTTTGACATGATTGGCCTGTTTTTCCTGTATAAGCTCAATACTATTGTCAGCGACGCCTAATCGTTCAGAGACATCAATCAGTGCGCTCTGCCATGTGTAATGAATCGACCAATAGATGGTTATTCCGATTAGAGCGATTAAAGTGAGAAAAATTGGCGCAGAAGTGAGAATCATCAAGCGATATCTCACCATAGTTTTGAAGCGATAACGCCATTTAGACCACAAAGAAGGTCTACCCGACATAGCTTGGCTCCTCGCTATCCCACTCCTTAAATTTACGCTCTAAGGTCTTTCTAGCAACACCTAAGTCCCTAGCCGCGGCAGATTTATTGCCGTCATGATAATCAACTAACTGTTGTATATGGGCACGCTCGACCTGCTTTAAAGACCAAGAGTTTGGATAACCTTCGCCTAGACTGCCCTTGCCGGTGAGTTCAATGACTTCAGCGCCGCTTGATACTGTCATGGTTACCGACGGCTTTAGCGTCTCACCATGTATCTCACGCCAATAGTGTGCCGGTGGTTTGCCGAGTAAAATGCAGCGCTCAATTAGGTTCTTCAACTCACGAATATTGCCCGGCCAATCGTATTCGTTCATCGCCAGTACGTCTTCATGCGCCCAGTTTGGGTTTGGCATTCCTAACTCGGCAGCGAGCATCTTAGTAAAAAATGGCACAAGTTCGATAAGATCAGCTTTGCGCTCTCTTAATGGCGCTACATCTATCTTGAGCACGTTTAAACGATAGAAAAGATCGGCGCGAAAGTTGCCTTTGTTAACCTCCTGTTGCAGGTTTCGGTTTGTCGCTGCCACCACGCGAACATCAACCGAAATCTCTTTTTCCCCGCCAACAGGGCGAATGGTGCGTTGTTCTAGAACGCGTAACAGAGCCGACTGCATCGCTAGTGGCATCTCGCCAATTTCATCGAGGAAAAGTGTGCCACCGCTAGCAACACGGAATAGCCCTTCTCGACTCTTTTTCGCTCCAGTAAAGGCGCCAGCATTGTGACCAAATAGTTCACTCTCAAGCAGTTCAGGAGCAATGGCACCACAATTAATCGGCACAAAAGGACCGTTACGCTGACTAGACTCATGAATGCCATGCGCGACAAGCTCTTTACCTGTTCCGGACTCACCCTCAATTAAAACAGAGGCGCGTGATGGAGCAAACTGGGTAATCAACTGCTTAAGCAGTGCGGTTTTCTCAGAGCCGCCAACAATGTCTGTCGTGACATGACGCATTACTTGATGATGCAGCGCAAACTGATGACGTTGCACTAAACGCTTATCAACGCAACGTTGGACCGCCTGCAGCATCTGCTCGAGGTTGAATGGCTTAAGAATAAAGTCGGACGCCCCAAGTTTTAATGCAGAAATCGCTGTTTCAAGATCCGCATATCCGGTCATAAAGATCACGTCGCACTTTTTATCTGAATCGTTGAATGCTTCTTCCCATTCAATGCCTGAGCGGCCCGGTAAGTTGATGTCTAATATGATCAAATCATAGTGGCTAGTGCTTCTTAGTTGCTCTGCTTGTTCGATACTTCCAACACAGTCTACTTTTGCAAACCATTTGCTAAGTGCTTTGTTTAAAATGGTTTGCATACCGACCTCGTCATCCACGACAAGAACCGAAAATGCTTGGTATTGTGAAGTTTTATTTGAGTCGAAAAAAGAAGGCATAATAAACACTATCCATATGAGGCAATTGGGACAGAGTGTACCAAGTTTATCCATCCGCTACTTAATAAATGTGAGACATTTTGTCCCTCGTCAACCTAACTATATATAAGTCATTGATATTTCGTTTGAAAAGCGTCACATATTCTTGGCACTAAGATTGCTATTATGCATTGCGATTTATAATCAAACCGTCAACGGCTTAGGATTGTTTTAAACAAATTGTTTGGCCAAAATGGATTAAATGGAATGAGAATAAGATGAAAAAAATAGCATTTACATTAGCAACCGCGACAATCTCCCTCGTCGCCAGTTCAGCGCATTCAGCAGACGACTCCCACATTCGTCTAGCGACGACCACCAGTACCTATCATTCAGGTCTACTAGATTACTTACTACCTGAATTTGAGAAAGATACTGGTTACCGAGTTGATGTTATTGCTGCGGGTACAGGTAAATCACTAAAAATGGGTGAAAATGGTGACGTCGATTTGGTGATGACTCACGCACCAAAAGCCGAAGCAGCCTTTGTCGATAAAGGCTATGGCGTTTTACCTCGTAAGCTGATGTACAACGATTTTGTGATCGTCGGTCCCCACTCTGATCCGGCTAAGATCAAACAGCAACAAGATGTTGCTGAAGTATTTAAAAATATCGCGACTAATAATGTGACCTTCGTTTCTCGCGGCGATGACTCCGGTACGCACAAAAAAGAGAAAGGTATCTGGGAGCAAACTCAAATCGAACCAAACTTTGGCGGCTACCGTAGTGTTGGTCAGGGTATGGGGCCAACTCTAAACATGGCGAATGAAATGCAAGGCTATACTATGACTGACCGCGGTACATGGTTGGCTTACAACAACAAACTCGATCTTGAAATCCTGTTCCAAGGTGACAAAAAGTTGTTTAACCCTTATCAAGTTATCTTAGTCAACCCAGAGCGCTACCCAGGAATCAACTACCAAGGTGCAAAACAGTTTAGTGACTGGCTGGTTAATCCAAAAGGACAAAAATTGATCAACGACTTTAAACTCAATGGCAAGCAACTGTTTGTGGCCAACGCCAACGAGAAATAATCTTCGATGACCTTGTGGCAAACCACTCTAGATGCACTGACATTACTTGTGAGCTTTGACAAAGAGCTATGGGAGATCGTTGCGGTCTCCTTTAGTGTCTCGCTCACTGCAATTTCTATTGTCCTGTTTCCGGCAATCATGTTCTCTTTTGTGTTGGCTTATACCGACTTTAAAGGTAAGTGGGTATTCTTATCGCTGATTAATACGTTACAAGCGATTCCAACTGTCGTGATTGGTTTGCTGCTCTATATTCTGTTGTCACGGGCAGGGCCGCTCGGGGATTGGCAAATGCTGTTTACCCAAAAGGCCATGATCGTCGGTCAAATGCTGATTGGCTTTCCTGTTTTGGTTTCTATGATGCACGGCGCACTTCAATCGAGTGATCGCAGAGCGGTTGAAACATCTATAACCCTTGGCGCATCAATTCCTCGCGTTATCGCAACCATGATTTGGGAAACTCGCTTTCCTTTGTTGGCTGCGGCAATTGCGGCGTTTTCTCGCATTGTGACTGAGGTGGGTTGTTCGACTATGGTTGGCGGTAACATAATGGGTATGACCAGAAACATACCCACTGCGATTGCGATGGAGAGTCATAAAGGGGCATTTGCCCAAGGTGTAGCGTTGGGAATTGTGTTGCTAACTTTAGCATTGGCGTTGAATTTCATGCTAACCAGCATGCGTGGAAAAGGCTATTTAAGGACTTAAAGGGGCAAAATGACGATAAAAATAAGCGCCCAGCAACTATTGATGCGCTTTAATGAGCGGATTCTGTTCCACATCCCTTCTCTGTCCATTGGGCCCAATGATGCTATCTATTTACGTGGCGACAACGGGGTTGGAAAAACCACTCTACTCAAGATCCTTTCTGGCTTAATGAAGCCAACCACGGGAACAGTTAGCGCGCCTAATGACACATGGTTTAATCGCCTCTTCTCTCGCGCAGGTAGAAATGGCGTGATCTACCTACATCAGTCACCTTACCTTTTTGATGGTACCGTGTATGAAAACGTTGTCTATGGCATTCGCTATGTTAAACAAACTGCCAAAGACAAACGCGCGCAAGTCATTACTGCTCTGCGCATGGTTGGTTTAGAGACTTTAGCTGACGAACACATTTCTGTACTTTCTGGCGGAGAAAAGCAGCGCGTAGCGATGGCGCGAGCTTGGATATTAAAGCCTTCAATTTTACTGATGGACGAGCCAAGTGCCTCACTCGATCAAGAATCTATCGAGCGTTTGGTGATGATGGCTAACGATCTACTTTACCGTGGTTCGAGTATTGTCATCACGAGTCATCAGCAGAATGCGTTAACCGAGCTATGTAATAAACAGTGGGTTATCAGTGATCTTGGGCTCAAGCAATACTCTAACAGTGACTTTGAGTTAAATAATGTCGTTGTTTTGAAAGACAAATCGGTAACGTCGAAAATCGGCAGCAGAAGTTAACCAGAGCACCGAGGTTAAAGTTGTGAACCTCGGTGGTAGCAATCAGTGCATCTAGAACTTATAGGCAGCGCCGATAGACACAGAGTTAAATGCTAGTGTGCTGTCATCGGTATGTACTGTACTATTGCTTATGGTGTAGTTTTCAACATTAACTGCATCAGCTTGAGAAACAGCTCTTAGTGTCAGGTTTGGTAAGGGGGAATATTCAACGCCTAGCCCAAAGTGAAAGCCTGTACCAGTATCGTCAGACATGTTTGCGCTATCATTGGCGTGTAAGTCGACATAACTTAGGCCAACAAGTGCAAATGGACGAATTCCATTGTCAAAAGTGTAGCCAAGGTTTGCTGCAATAGATGCTGAAGTCGGTGCCATACTTTTTTGACCGTTGGCTTTCATATCACCGTAATCGCTGTATTGGCCTTCGATGCCGACGATACGGTTGAAGTAGTAACCACCGTAAAGGTTGTAACCTAAGCCGTGCGGGTCCAAGTCGCCATGGTTGTCAGTATCCGCAGATTGAGCGACACCAAGGCCAGCACCAAGATATGGGCCGCTTACCGAATCAGCAGCAAATACGCTGCTTGTCGCTAATAGTAACATTGGAAAAGTAACAAGTAATTGCGGTTTCATAACGTTTAATCCTCACTTTCGTTATCCGTTAGAGATCACAATATTCCCTGCTCTTAATTTACAAAATACATAATATTGCAAGCTATCTTCTCAATTTATAGCTTACGTCATGCCCTAAATATAGTTAGCAGTGGTTTGATAGCTTGATCGAGAAGCGAGATTTGCTAGAGTTCGAAACTAACAATAATATGATGCCAAAGACTTTAAATATGCTTCAAGCCAAAGAAACGAGCTGGGTAATTTTAGCTGGTGGTCAAGCAAGCCGTATGGGAGGCCAAGATAAAGGCTTGGTGCAACTCAACGGCAGGCCGCTTATTCAACATGTCATCGACCGTTTATCGCTTCAAGTTGACAACATCCTGATCAACGCGAACCGCAACCAGGAGGCGTATCAACAGTTTGG
This sequence comes from Vibrio tubiashii, assembly GCA_000775715.1. Lineage (GTDB taxonomy): Bacteria > Pseudomonadota > Gammaproteobacteria > Enterobacterales > Vibrionaceae > Vibrio > Vibrio tubiashii_A. The sequence continues at coordinate 38,162 of JRWQ01000019.1, read as the reverse complement.
CGCAGTATTTTCTGACCATTTCGAAGGCTATCCTGGTCCAATGGGCGGTATTCACGCTGGCTTAATTCATGCTCCAACTGATTGGGTTGGTTTTGTTCCCTGTGATAGCCCGCAAATTAACCCAGATTTAGTTGAGCGATTTTGCCAAGCTGCCAATGACGATACCGATATTCTTGTCGCTCATGATGGAGAATATCAACAACCTGTTTTTACCCTTTATAACAAGCGCGTTTTGCCTAAGCTTACGGCGTTTTTACAGCGTGGTGATCGTAAAATCATCCTTTTATACAAAGAGTGCAACACTCAATATGTTGACTTTAGCGATTCACCGAATTGCTTTGTAAATCTTAATACGCCTGAAGAACTGACACAATTTGGAACCCTTAGCTGATGACTTATACCCTCCCTATCCCAATACTTGGTTTTGCAGCGTATTCAGGTACAGGCAAGACGACTCTTCTAGAAGCACTACTGCCTAAACTGACTGAATCCGGTCTAAGAGTCGGTATGCTCAAGCATGCCCACCATAACTTCGATGTAGATAAAGAGGGTAAAGACAGCTATCGCTTAAGAAAAGCAGGCGCATCACAGATGCTGATTTCGTCACGAAATCGATTTGCTTTGATGACCGAAACTCCGGAAGCTGAGTCTGAGTTTGCCTATCTACTGTCACGCTTTGATTGCGAAAAACTCAATATCGTTCTGGTCGAAGGGTGTAAAAACATTGCCTTCCCAAAAATTGAACTACACCGTGAACAAGTGGGCAAACCTTGGCTTTATAACAACGACGACAATATCATTGCTATCGCTGCTGACACATCAGTTTCTGATACTCAACTGCCGCAGATGGACATTAATGACCTCGACGCAATTGCCGAGTTTGTCATTCAATATGCTAATGCCACTGAATCAGGGAAGAAAAACGACGCTGCTTGCTGCGATACCCTATCCCCTGCATTTTTGTCCGTTGAACAGGGACGAGAGAAGATTTTGTCGCTGGTTAATGAGGTTATAGACTCCGAAACGTGTCTAATCACACAAGCTGCTGGGCGCGTTCTTTCTGAGGATGTTATTTCTCCGGTAAACGTACCGCAATACACCAATTCCGCGATGGATGGTTACGCTATTCGCGGCGAAGACGCTGGGTTAGATAGTTTCGAAGTCGTCGCAGAAGTGCTTGCCGGACACGCATACGACAAACCGCTTGAGCTAGGACAAGCGGTAAAAATTATGACTGGTGCACCAACCCCAAAAAATGGCGATACTGTCATTATGCGCGAACAGGCGCAACAACATGGTGACGCCGTCACGTTCAATGCAACAATTAAAACCGGGCAGAATGTACGCCAAGCCGGTGAAGACTTAGCAACAGGTGCGGCAGTGTTTTCAGCAGGCCAAAGAATTACTTCTGCTGAAATGGGCATGCTCGCTTCGCTAGGGTTTGCTGACTGTAACGTACTGCGTAAGCTCAAAGTTGCCATTTTCTCAACTGGCGACGAAGTTCAAGATCCAGGCTCAGCACAGCAAGCTAACTCTATCTACGACTCTAATCGTTTTACGATTATAGGCATGCTGCAAAAGCTTGGCTGTGAGGTCCTCGACTTTGGCATTATCAAAGACGATGAGGGGTTAATGATCGAGGCGCTAGAAAAAGCAGCGTCACAAGCGGATGTCGTTATAACGTCTGGTGGCGTTTCGGTCGGAGATGCCGACTACATCAAACTAGCACTTGAAAAGCTTGGTCACATTGACTTTTGGCGCATTAATATGAGGCCAGGTCGCCCACTTGCCTTTGGCCAGATTCAAAATAAACCATTTTTCGGTCTACCGGGAAACCCCGTCGCTGTAATGGTTTCCTTCATTAACTTTGTAGAACCAGCGCTTAGAAAGATGCAAGGTGAACTTGCTTGGCAACCGCTCAAAGTTAACGCGGTCGCTTCAGAGAACCTACGCTCTCGCCAAGGCCGTACTGAATTTAGTCGCGGTGTGTATAAGCTCGATACTAACGGACAGCTAATAGTGAGTACCACAGGAAAGCAAGGCTCAGGAATTCTGCGCTCTATGAGTGAAGCCAACTGTCTCATCGAGATTTCTCCTGCGGTTGATACGGTAAAAGCAGGTGAAAGCGTGACAATTATCCCGTTACAAGGCAGAATCTAGCCCAATGAATCAGGTCAGCCAAGCTGGCCTTTTATTTTGACTGTTTTGGAACCACTTATGGCGCGCACAATCCTGTACACCTACAAAGATGAAGAGAAAACATTAACCTTCTCTTATCAACAACATCGTAATATTCACGAAGCCGTCGCTGAAGCTGAGGGTATCGACATTACTGAATATTTGAAGATGGAACAGCAAATTGAAGCGATTTCTGACACGAAAGCGGTTCGTAACTATCGCGATAACCACTTCAAGAAACTTGGTTTTGGGCGTATTACCCTTCAGCAAAAAGAAAACTTAGGCGTTGGTAAAAAAGACAAACCATAACAATGTCACAAAAAAGGGCTGCAATCGCAGCCCTTTTAGTATCTGTTTGGTGTTACTTGATGTTCAAGAACGCAGCACCACGAACGCCGCCTGAATCACCGTGTTTTGCTTTGATGATTTTAGGGCACTTAGCGACTGAAAGTAGGTGTTTTGGTACACGTTTTGGCATCTCTTCGTAAATGAGTTCGAAGTTAGAAAGGCCACCACCAAGAACAACAACGTGTGGGTCGTTAGCAGTAAAGATGTTAGCGAAACAGATCGCCAATAGCTCCATAAAACGCTCAACGTGCTCACATGCTTTCTCTTCGCCTGCTTCGTACGCTTTGATAATCTCAATCGCTTTCTTCTCTTCACCAAAGTAATGAGCGTAGATAAGTTCGAAACCACGACCGGATAAATAGTTATCTAGACAACCTTTGTTACCACAACCACAGCCAAGCAAAGGCGCATTTTCACCTAAATGGAACCAAGCGTCGATCGGTAGGCGCATATGACCAAATTCACCAGCTACATGGTTGCGACCAGAGAATACAGCACCGTCGTAAATCAAACCGCCACCAAAACCAGTGCCAAGGATTAAGCCCATTACTGAAGGCTCATCTTTCAGCTCTTCATCCCAAGCTTCAGAAAGAGCAAAACAGTTAGCATCGTTTTCTATTTTAACACTGCGGCCGATTTTCGCTTCTAAATCAGCTCGTAGAGGCTTACCTTTCGCAGCGGGTACGTTAACAGTTAAAACCGTTGCATCATCTGCATCTTCCATGCCTGGCAGGCCAAGACCAATCTTGCCTTCACAAGCAAATTCTTGATCGTATTTACTAACCAAACCCGCGATGGTTTCTACCAATAACGCATAATCATCCGTTGGCGTTGGTACTCGCTCAGTCGCAACTCGCTGTAAATTTTCGTTAAATGCACCAAATTCAATCTTAGTGCCACCAACGTCAAAGCCGTAGTACATCTCATCTCTCCCAGAAAAATAACTCAAAAAATCGGTTTAATTTGCATATTATCCATATTGCTACGCCTACAAACTGTGATTTGACACCAATTTACCCTCTAGATGCGACCGACTGCACAGCCTGTGTGCAACGAGTTGTCATAATTTAGATACGTTTCTCGTTTCTGTTCTGGTTAATGAAACGATTCAGAGCTGGTTTCGTTTCATCTGGTTTGATTCGTGTCTTACTATTCATATAGCTTTCACGAAAAACCTCAAACCATGCTTGCATCGTATCAGCTAACGACTTGTAGCCAAATGCATCAAATACTAAGCTCGCTACCTCAGCTGTCGCTAAGTGTTGTTCGTTGTCTGAACGACGCATCATGTAATTAGAAACTGAATCGGGGCTGATCGACATCACGGGCAGTCGGTCTAAATAGGGAGACTTGTTGAACATGCGTCTTGCCTCACGCCAACTGCCGTCTAGAAATATAAACAGCGGTACTTTGCTATCGAGACTTGTTACCGCGTCACTATCTATCAGCCTGTTTTCGTCTGCAACGTATTCATCTGGGAACACAACAATAGGCTGATATTTAGGGTTACTCAGAACAGAAAGCATCTCTTGCGACGGTTCTGTTCGGCTCCATTGATAAGCGTAACCATCTTTTACCGTGTCGAGAATCAAGCGCCCTGTATTGCTTGGTTTGAAGACTTCGTTCTCCGATAGGATTAGCATCACCGCAATGTCACTTTCGACGTCGGGCTGGTATGTACACAAGCAATCTTTTTCTGCCACTTGGCAATATTTGCAGCGTGCCACTTTACTACCACGTGCAATAAATGGTTTGGTAGAAAGGTCTAAACGGTGTTGATACAAGTGATGAAAGGCGTGGATTCTCATGGTGTATCGTAGATAATGGTCAAGGGTGAGCCAGTTTACTCACCAAAGCTCAAGTTGCAAGGAATACACAATGCAAAACCCCGAAATGATTCGACTGAGTTTCTTCCTATCCGTCTTAGTGCTATGCGCGATATGGGAATGGCTAACGCCTCGTAAGAAACTTACTCAAAGCAAGCTCTATCGCTGGTTAAACAACTTAGGATTAATTGCGTTTAACTCAATGTGCCTGAGCCTGTTAATGCCAATCCTTGCTCTTGAAGCTGCGATCTACGCTGCTAATAATGGTCTGGGCTTGTTGAATCAGCTACAAGTGCCAATTTATGTTGAACTGTTAATTGCAGTGGTGCTGCTAGATTTAGCGATCTATTTGCAACACTTAGTATTTCATCGTGTTCCTATCTTATGGCGCTTACACCGTATGCATCATGCCGACCAAGATATCGATGTAACCACAGGAACTCGATTCCATCCTATAGAGATACTTCTTTCAATGTGGATTAAAGTTGGGCTGGTGATGACGCTTGGTATCTCTCCAATTGCAGTGGTGGTGTTTGAAATTATCCTTAACGCGAGCGCGATGTTTAACCACAGTAACGCCTACCTAACGCTTAAGCTCGACAATTGGCTGCGCAAAATGATTGTTACCCCGGATATGCACCGCGTTCATCATTCGGTGCTCGTTAAAGAAACACACTCAAATTTTGGCTTTTTCCTTTCGATTTGGGATAGAGCATTCGGTACCTACCTCGACCAACCAGAGCAAGGTCATGATGGAGTAAAAATAGGTCTTCCTCTATTCCAAAGCCCGAACGAACAGCGGCTAGATAAAATGTTGACTCAGCCATTCAGACAAAAATAAAAGGAGCAATGTGCTCCTTTTATCGACTTAAACAGACTATACCGCATACTTGTGCAGCATGGCTTGTTGGTGCCCTGCTATCTCCGCCACTTGCTCTGAACTTTCAACCATAGATTCGAGCTGCAGCATACTATGATCTCCCTGCTCCGATACTCGAGCGATGGACTCACTCACGTGGGCCGTTGCGCGCTCTTGTTCTTCTGTAGCGACCGACACTTGTTCTACGCGTGCTTTGATATGCTCTACCGCAGTTTCAATATCAACAAAAGTCGCCTTAACTAGCTCACTTGACTCTATAGCGTTCGCCATCTCTTGTCTTGACTCCGCTACAGCAACTTTAGAACGCTCAGCCGCGTTGACTAGCTGATTCATACGATCGCTGATGTTAGTGGTTTGATTTGAAGTATCACTGGCAAGTTTACGCACTTCATCAGCGACCACTGCAAACCCTCTGCCCTGCTCTCCTGCGCGCGCGGCTTCAATGGCTGCGTTAAGAGCCAATAGATTGGTGTTCTCGGCAATACCAGAAATAAGGTCGACCATCTCACGGATCTGTCTCACTCGTTTATCTAGCTCAATCATCGAAGATTCGTTGACGTTCAAGGTATGTTCGAGTGCCTGCAGCCGAGCTTGATTCTCTTCAATTGCCTCTACACCTTGCGCCGAGAGTGCGGTCGCCGATTTAGACTCTTCATATGATTCAGTAGTCACACTTGAAATCTCTTTGATTGACGCTTCAAGTTGATGCACCGTGGTCACCATAGCTGATAGCGAGTCATTTTGTTCACTCAAGCTAAGGTTAGTTTGCTCTGCAGCGCCATGACTGATTTCTGCGGTTTGATATAAGGTCTCACAATTACGTGTGACCGTCGCGATTGACTCGTTAGTCGATGCCATCACCTGGTTGAGCTTACTCGCGATCTCTTTCATCTCTTGTGGGCCAAGCAACTTCGCTTGGCCTGTGAGGTCATGGTTAGTCATTTTGTTGAGATTGTTGAGTATGTTGCGCAAACCACAGTTAATCCAGTACCTTAATGAAAGCCAACTCACTAAGATTATTGAAACTAAAACAATACCACTGATAAGCAATACCGTAATGATGTTAGCCATGGTGTTTGTCACGATGCCTTGACTTTCCTCAATCAGTGATTCTGCCGCAGTCGAAATCTGGTTGAGTAGTTCAATTGTTTGGTTGGCGATTATTGCGGTCTGTTCTACTTGATGAGATTGAGTAGTAGCAAGTTCAAGCTTAAATAGAATTTGGTCGATTATACCATCTTGTTTGAAACCACCCAGAACCATGTCATACGCTGCTGTTAGACTCGCGAAATCAACAACGTCCGGGTGCCACTCTTTGAAATCATCGTAAGCTAAGTTAACCCCAGCAAGACGGTTTTTCATCTCGCGAAACTCGTTATTCGCTTTATCTAGATCCGTATGCATCATGAGTTCAACAAACGAACTCTCCATAGAGCTGATGTTGGCAATAAATCGATTGGCTGCGTCCGCTGATTCAGGGTTATCTCCAACCAGAAAAGAGCTAATCCGGTTCATTTCAGGCCCCACAGAGCCCAATCCGTAACGAAACCCACTCAGTTCTGAATCAATCTGCTTTTGTCTGACTAGAATATTTTGCTGAGTTTCTATGATGCTAGCACTTAGTTTGTTTAAGCTAGTTATTGTGGCGTTTAGTTGGCTACTTTGCTGCTGAGAAATCACATCGCTGTAATCTAAAGAGAAGTCCCCCACTTGTTGATACAGATTGTGTATGTTTGATTCTAATTCTATGATCTGATTTTCTATGCTAGAAAGAACATCACTGTTTTGACTGCGGGTGACGTAACTAAGTTGCTTTGCTTGCTCAAGAATGTTTTGTGTTAATTGAGCATTAGTCATTGCAAGAGGTAAAGCTCGCTCCGATAAGCCTGAAAATTGCACGTTGATCCGCTCTAAGCCTTTAATACTGGTGACAGAAAGTAAAATCACCAGTAAGGTGATGGTAATAAATACCGCACTGACAGTTTGTATTAATGACAATTTAAATTTATTGTTTTTCAGCGTGTCCATTTGCTAGTGTATTCCTAGTACGAAAGTTTACAGTCAGGCATGTTATGTCTAGTTTGTTACACTTAGATTTCAGCAAAGGTAGAGAATGAACCATCCGCTCTTAAGTACTCGCACCATTACAGCCACCCTATTCGCTTTTGCTTTGATCGGTTGCGTTAGCCAACCTGACCGTGACTATAGCGCACTTGGACACACAAAGTTCTCGCAACACGAATTGATCACAAAAAGTTCATTACTGGATGTCTATAAGCAATGGAAAGGTGCGCCCTACCGCTTAGGAGGTGAATCACTCAATGGAGTCGATTGCTCAGCGTTTGTACAGGCCACTTATAAAGATGCACTCGGATTACAACTGCCAAGGACAACGCTGGCACAGGTACAAGTAGGTCAAGAGATCGATTACGCCGAAGCTAATATTGGCGATTTAGTATTTTTTAAAACCTCACCCAAAGTCAGGCATGTGGGGGTGTATATGGGAAGTAAACAGTTTATGCACGCCTCGACATCCAAAGGCGTCATTATTTCGAGATTGGATAACCCGTATTGGGCTTCCAAATATTGGCATTTCAGACGAGTCGCATACTCGCCTGAAATAAACTAGCCAGTTTAGTCATACTTAGCCACAGCTGAATCAAACAGGTTTTTAACCAAGGCGATGTACTCGTCCAAGAAACTAATTTGTCCATTAGTTGCAGGTTTAGTCCAAACTCCTGCAAGCACTTCACCAAGATCTTCAACAACTGAGTCAGCTTCTTTCAATAGTTGAAAGCGCACGCTTGAATGCAACTCTGGATTTTGCTCGAAGATCGCCATGATATTACTCGCGACCATATCAGTAACGACATCTTCAACGCTTTCAGTCCCAGTGTCGCCGTTATCTGAAGCAAACACATCAAGATTAAAAGCCAAATGCTCAATTAGAGCCAAATAACCATCGGTTTCAACAACCACAGCTCATCTCCGTAATAATTATGTCGTTGACTAACACTTCTAATACTAAGCCATATCAATCAATAGTTACAACCAAAGTCGAATAGCTAACTGACTTCATGCACAAATTCAATTAAACATCACATTAGAATCCAATTAATTTGCTCTAGTAGTTGAAGACTCGCATTAATAAGCGGCCGATATAGTCATCACTTTAGTTCCGGAGTTGCGTAAGTTCACAGTTTTGTACCGTTTCAATGAAATTAGTGTAAATGATTGAATTTTTTGCACTATGAATCAGTAATACCTAAAAGCATCTTCTACACTGAAACTAAAGATAGATGAAACTGGGAATGACTATGTGGCAAGCTATTTCTAAACAACTTTCCGAAACCTTGATGTTCAGTTACGAAATCGTAGAGAAAGAGAAAGTGCATGGTGGCGACATTAGTGACTGTTACATGATCTCTGATGGAGAGCAACGTTACTTTGTAAAGATCAACAAGCGTGAATTTCTTGCCAAGTTCGAGATCGAAGCTGAAAACATCCGTATTCTGCGTGAAAGCAATACGGTTTTCGTCCCAGAGCTTATCTTAACAGGCAAGTCAAAACAACATTCGTTTATCATTTTAAACTATCTGCCCACCAAGCCTCTTGATGACGCAAAGAACAGTTACGCGTTCGGTCAGCAACTTGCTCGCTTGCATCAGTGGGGCGAGCAAAAAGAGTATGGTTTCGACCAAGACAACTTTATTGGCAGTACACTTCAGCCGAATAAGTGGAGTCGAAAGTGGTCACGATTCTTTTCTGAGCAAAGGATTGGTTGGCAACTTCAGTTACTGCGTGAAAAAGGGATTAACTTAGTTGATATCAACGAATTTACCCAACTCGTTCATGACAGGCTTGCACATCACCAACCTAAACCCTCTTTATTACACGGAGATCTATGGCACGGCAATTGCGCTAACTCTGTGTTTGGACCTATTTGCTACGACCCAGCTTGCTATTGGGGAGACAGAGAATGTGATATGGCTATGGCTGAACTGTTCGAAGGTTTTCAGCCTGAATTTTATCAGGGTTACGAAAGCATTGCGCCTCTTGATTTCGGCTACAGTGAGCGCAAAGACATCTATAACCTCTATCATGTTCTCAATCATTACAATCAATTTGGTGGCCACTATTTGGATCAATCGGAGAAATTGATCAAACAAATTCTTTCATATTGAACATAAAATAAGTTAATATTTACAAATAGTTACACGATTAACGCACTGCGAATTGTCAATTAATTTGCGTGTTAAAAGTGATACTGAGAACAAGCTAAAGTCAATTTCCTTACACGAGTCAAACTTTGTACTTAATTCATGTCTAACAGAAACTTCTACACTTAATATTAATGAAGTCTACAGGGGCTATCCTTAACGTAAGGAAGTAGTTAGGCATTGTTGTTTTAAGGGTTGTAAGGAAAGATGTTATGCGAAAATATACTGAAAAGATGGTTTCATGCCCACACTGCGGACATTCGATTGGAATTACATTAGATGCTTCAAATGGTAGCCAAAGCTTTTATGATGATTGTCCCGCATGTTGTCACGCAATTCACTTGAGTATGACGGTCGATGAACAAATGGATAAAATCGATCTGTTGGTTGATGCCGACGACGAGCAAATTTTCTGACAAAGCGCCCTAGCGGCGCTTTTTTTATATTTGTTTGCTAGCTAAAACGCGCTCAACCGTATCGACGATAGCTTGCGTCTGTGGATCAAATTCAACGTTAATTTTATCGCCTTTTTTGCGTTGACCAAATAGAGTGCGCTGCATCGTTTCTGGTATTAGGTGAACTGAGAAACGATTCTCTTCAACTTCACCAATCGTCAGTGAACATCCATCCAATCCAATGTAACCTTTCGCTAATACGTACTTAATCATCTCTATTGGGATGGAGAACCAAACAGTACGGTTATTTTCACTATCAATAACATCATCAACTTCCGCCACTAATGAAATATGTCCAGACATTGAGTGACCACCGATTTCATCCCCAAACTTAGCCGCACGTTCAATGTTGACCAAATCCCCGACTTTCAGTTCACCAAGATTAGTTAGAGCTAAGGTCGCTTGCATAAGGTCAAAGTCGACCAAATCCCCGCAAATACTTGTCACCGTTAAGCAACATCCGTTGTGCGCAACAGAAGCCCCGATACTTAACGCTTGTGATAGATCACCCGTGAGTTTTACTGTGTGAGTTTGAAATTTGTCTTTTCTATTGATGGCAACAATTTCAGCCATCCCTTGAACAATTCCTGTAAACATCAATCAGTTCCGATAGTTTTTGTTGGTGCTTAGTGTGACATTTATTTATCATCACGAACACTTATTTTCTCTCTGGTTAGTTAAAGCAAACTCAGTTGAAGCTAGACAACCAGAATATGGAGTTCTCTGTGCAGCGCTATAAACAAGAAGCCAACACCCTGATCAAACTTGCGACACCTGTGTTAATCGCCTCAGTCGCCCAGACCGGTATGGGTTTTGTCGACACTGTGATGGCCGGTGGCGTGAGTGCTACTGACATGGCGGCGGTATCCATTGCGGCTAGCATTTGGCTACCGACGATTCTCTTTGGCATTGGTCTTCTAATGGCTCTTGTGCCGGTTGTAGCACAACTCAATGGTTCAGGTAGACAAGCGCGTGTTCCTTTTGAAATTCAGCAAGGCATTTTTATGGCTTTGTTTATCTCAATACCTACCGCGGTTATTCTCGAGCAAACTGAAGCTATTCTCGGGCTAATGGATATCGAACCTTTAATGAGCGAAAAGACCATCGGTTATATGGATGCAGTCGTGTTTGCGATTCCAGCCTTCTTACTATTCCAAGCACTTAGAAGCCTTACTGACGGTATGTCGCTGACTAAGCCTGCAATGGTGATTGGTTTCATTGGTCTACTTCTCAATATTCCACTCAACTGGATCTTTGTGTACGGTAAGTTCGGTGCACCTGCTCTAGGTGGCGTTGGGTGTGGCGTTGCAACTGCGATAGTGTATTGGCTGATGTTTGCTATGTTACTTTTTTATGTCATTACGTCTGATCGTTTAGCCAAAGTTAACGTATTTGAGCATTTCCATAAGCCCAACACACAAGCCTTAATTCGCTTATTTAAACTTGGTTTCCCTGTCGCCGCCGCTCTGTTTTTTGAAGTAACGCTGTTTGCCGTCGTGGCGCTACTGGTTGCCCCATTAGGGCCGCTTGTTGTCGCCGCACATCAAGTTGCTATCAATTTCTCTTCACTCGTGTTCATGCTGCCAATGAGTATTGGCACTGCGACCAGTATCAGAGTTGGCCATCGTTTGGGCGAACAAAACGTTGCTGGAGCCACAATCGCGTCCCACGTCGGTTTGATCGTCGCTGTAGGTTTGTCTCTATTTACCGCGTTGTTTACCGTGTTGCTCAGAGAACCAATCGCATTACTCTACACACACAATCGCGCGGTAATTGACCTTGCTTTGCAACTGCTACTTTTAGCTGCGGTGTATCAAGTAACTGATGCTATTCAAGTTGTCGCAGCAGGTGCATTGCGTGGTTACAAAGACATGTCGGCGATATTTAATCGAACCTTTGTCGCTTATTGGATATTCGGTTTACCGCTAGGTTACATTCTCGCAATGACCGATTGGATCGTCGCGCCAATGGGCGCTCATGGATTTTGGGTAGGATTCATTATCGGGCTTTCGACTGCCGCCCTATTGCTAGGGGTTCGACTGCACTGGATGCACAAGCAAAGTGATAGTGTTCAGTTAACGTTTTCTGAAAAATAGTATAAGGCCCGCCTATTTATATACCCATTTAAGAGGGCCGTATATTCACTCCACACGCTCACGCAAAAACCTTGCGAACTTGGGAATTCCTTTGTGGGTAAAACCGTTGTATCTGAAAGTAATAATGGTACCTATTTGGGGCGGTTCTTTACGTTGGTTATCTGAAAATCCACTGCCAATATAAAATTGTGTCCCAGATTCTAACTGGACGAGCAAAGAACCCATCTTACCCTCGTATTTGCCATTCCCGCTCCTATAGCCAATGACTCTAGCCTCTGCATCTTGATAGGTCTTTAGTTTTATCAAGTCGCTACTTCTCCGTGGGTTGTATAGGCTATCAATCTTGCGCAGCATCAAGCCCTCTCCAAAAGAGCCATCGATGATTGTTAACTTACGGAGTAACTCATCTTCACTCGCGATCGGCTTATGTTCGATGTAGTTTACATGGTCAAGGTCTAAGCCATTGACCAAGTTTATAAGGTTAGTGTACCGGTGCTGATAAATTCCTGACGCATTAGGCATATCGAAAAGCATTAACTTAATTGATTTCCATGCTTCATCGTTCGGAGATGTATCCAGCACAGTTTGCTGCACCAGGTGATAGTTGCCCCGCCCTGCCCACAATTCCCCTTCGATAGCGGTATCAGGCAGTTTGTCGGTGAACCAGTCGGGGGCGTAGATCAGGTTACCGCCACGAGTGAATAGTTGTTGCCCGTCCCATATCGCCCTGACTCCATCGAGCTTTTCACTGACCCAGTACTGGCTGACCTCGATTGAAGCGTTATACATTTCCGCGAGTGCGACAGGCTGCATATTTGCAACGCTGTCGCTTGCCAATAACGTGTATGTAGGTGCGCTGAGTAAACTGATCGCAAGTAGAGATAGGCGTATATCCATATGAGTTGTCCTACAAAGCTGCTTTGTTATCAGTTTTTCATAGCTATCAAACCTTACAACAATAAAACAAGCATGATTCGAGAGGCTTCTAGCCTCTCAGTTATTAACAGCCTTAGCAGTTACAGAAAAAGCCAGTTCAACATTAATGTTTGTACAACTGTTCTGCCTGTCAAAATGAGATATTCCATTCTCATTTTGAGAAAAATACACTCATCCCAATTAACCAACTGAAAATATTGGTAATTTTTCTTGGCATATTAACTGCTCCTCTAGATGTCAACAATCAGAGGAGATATGACTATGGAACTTCGAAACATTGAAACCAACAACACAATCACTACCTGGACTATCGACGGTAACCTAGATTGCGATAGTGCTAAAAATGTTCAGCCTCATATTGATGCGATCCTAGAACAGAACAGTTCAACGGACATTGAAGTCGATTTTCGCCAAGTTCAATTTCTCGATTCTTCGGGCGTTGGCGCGCTGGTTTACCTGTATAAACGCCTCGTGGAACGCGAACGTAGCATGCGGATTGAAAACGTAACTGGCCAACCACTTGAGATTATGACTCTGTTGAGAATCAACCAAGCAATTCCAGTTAACTCGCAGACCCACTAAGAAAAAGGGTGCGCAAAGGAAGTTGGCATGAAAACTATTATTAAACACATTGCTATCACTGCATCCATAGCCTCAATGGTAGGGTGTTCAAGTTACCCTGAAAACGGACGGGGCGGACTGGGTGAAGCGTACATTCAGTCTAATTTCTCACCGGTTATGCCAGACGAACCGTTAGGCCCTGAACACGGGCTTCGTTTCGACTGGCAGCTTACCAAGCTCCAGCTCGATTCCTTGGTTCGAGAAGGTGCTCGTTGGTGCTTTCCTGCTGCTGTAGTTCAAGCGTTAGAGAAACAAAAACGCATCGCACGCGAAATTGAAGGTGGACTACTTCTCGATGCAGCCAACGACATCGTTATTCAACGCAAACGACTCAATGAGCTTGAACTTCAGCTCGACTACGTTACGTCTCAAGCGAAATGTGTTCCGCCAATGGACGAATCAGCGTTTCAGCAGCGTTTAGCCAAAATCGATAAGCTATACAATCTATTAAACGTAGATAACCAGTTTGCGTTTAACTCTACTGAGGTCAATCCAAAATACATGGGCAATTTAGCTCGCGCCGCAGCCATGCTAAATGATCATCAAAGCCTCAACCTCAAAGTGACAGGACATGCTGATTCATCAGGTAATGTTGAATACAACCAAACGCTCGCAATGGGACGAGCGAAACAAGTTAAACGTTACCTAATTATCTTTGGACTTACTCCTAGTCGCGTCGAAACGCTATCGGTTGGCGACTCACTACCGCTTTATGAAGGCGATTCTGAAGGTGTAAAACTAACTAACCGCCGCGTTAGCATTGAGGTAATAGATACCCAGGAGCAAGCAGAACAGCGCTTGCAAGGAGGCTACAATGAAATGGACTAACCTATTTGCTCTACTTTTAATCAGTTCACTTTGTTCATTGGCACAAGCAAATCAAGAGCGAGTCCAAATTGGTGACCTTATTCAAGTAAACTTACCCGGGGAATCTTTATTAAATAAAGGCTTTCAAGTCGATAAGCGTGGTCGTATCACGCTCCCTGAAGTTGGTGCTCTTTATGTTGCTGGCTATAGCGAATCCCAGCTAGAGCAATCGGTTAAAGACGCTTTAGAAAAGGTATATCGAGATCTGTCATCAGCTACGGTATATATTGCCGAGCAGCAAATCCTTGTATCCGTTCAAGGCTACGTTAACTCTCCTGGCGAATATACTCTGTCCAAGTCATCCGACATTCAGATGGCAATCCATGCTGCAGGTGGCCTGCGTGCTGGCGCTCAGCTCAATAATCTGTTCATCAAGCGCGCCAACGACAAGATTACGTTTAATTACAAGACTTTCCTCGATACTGGAGACGAATCGCTGCTGCCAGAATTGGCGTCGCTAGATACAATATTTGTTCCCGCCTCACCGCTTGTGGGCAATATCGAACAGGAGTTTGATGCCAATAAGCTGGCTAATGCTGGCGACAGCGCCGACGGCCGAACAGCGATTAAGGTATTCGGTGAGGTAAACGCCCCTGGATCATTTAGCTTTAAAGCCGATTCCGATTTAGTTGATGTGATTATGCGCGCAGGTGGCGTAACTCGCTATGCTTCAGTGGAGCAGATTCGAGTTATCTCGGAAAATACACCTAAGCTTTTCAATTTAAAAACCTACTTAGATAGTGGTGATATTTCGCTGCTACCTACCCTAAGCCCAGGTACAACGATCTTCGTTCCTAAGCAAGAGGAGGAAATTAAAGCGGGTGCAAATGTGGTTTACATCATGGGTGAAGTGGCTAGCCCGGGTGCTTACGAGGGTAAGAGAAACGCGTCATTCATGGATATTCTCGCTAACGCAGGCGGCCCAACGCGCTATGCAGAGTCACGCCAAATTCGTGTGATTAAAGCTAATGGGCAAGTCATCAAGTTTGACTTAACCGCCTTCACCGAAGGACTCATAAGTAGAACGCCACCGAAAATTGGCCCGGGCGATGCGATCTTTGTCCCTGAAAAAACCGACATGAATGAAAAATCTTGGCTTAAAATTGCCCCTAATCGCGCAGTCAGTGTCATCGGTGAAGTGGTTCGTCCTGGACGTGTGGAGTGGTCTGACGAAATGGATCTTATGGATTTGCTATCTCATGTAGGTGGGCCAACGCTGCGTGCCGATACGACAAAAATTGAAGTCGTCGCTGCTGGTAATAAGCTCCATGTGTTCAATCTGGACGAGTTCATTCTTAACGGTGCGCCAAACAGTCAGCTTCCGGTGATCACTGCAGGTGCAATTGTACGAGTGCACGATCTTCCACAAGATCCATCAGACAACAAATCCCAGTGGGTACGTCAAAGCTCAGATGCGTCAATCTACGTCTTCGGGCAAGTCAATGCACCAGGCCGATACCGCTTTACTAAAGACATGCATTTTTTAGATATCTTGTCAGCCGCTGATGGCCCAACCAAAGATGCCGATATTCACAATATTCGCATAACTCACCGTGACAAATCCTACTCGAAAGTGAGCAAGCTCAATCTATCACTGTACTTCGAAACGGGTGATGAAAGTCTACTGCCAAATGTGACCATGGGCGACACCATTTACATCCCTGAAAAAGACAAGATCTGGCTTGATCGCTCTAAAGAGTCAACAGTACGTGTACTAGGCGCTGTAAACAGTCCAGGTCGTTATGTTTTTGATGACAACATGACAGTGCTTGATTTATTGGCTGAGGCTGGCGGCCCATCAGAGCGTGCATACTTAGAGAAAATATCCATCGTTAACATGTCGTGCTGCCAGGGCCAAGCAAGAACATTTGACCTCATCGAGTTTAGTAAAACGGCCAACATGTACCGACTTCCTGTACTACGTGCCGGAGACACTATTTACGTCCCCGATCGTAGTGATAGCTTCTTAGAAAAAGCGCGTGTCGGACTTGAAGACGTATTACGCCTAACGACCACCATAGTGTTAATAGGAGCTCTGTAATGATAATTCCAGCAACGCATTCAGAAATTGAGCAGATCTACCTAGCCGCGGAAATGCGTGACGTTAAATCGCTGTGTATCACCGCTTGCCAGTCTGGTGAAGGTGTCACTTCAGTCGTTACTGCACTTGCAGAGCGATATTTACTCGCCGGGCATCGTACACTAGTGGTCGATCTCAACACCTTTAACCCGGCATTTGAGAGTATAGACATTACTCCAACAAGTAACGAGTCCGTCGGCTTGTTAATTGAACACTCCTCGACTCATCAAATGTTTACCGGACTTACTGTACCTAGCAATCAATCGGCTCTGCTTGCTTACAAAGATCCCACTCAGCTTAAGAGTGCGGTACAGACATGGTTAAGCCAATACGACCGGGTTATATGTGACACGTCGCCATTGCTGCAAATCAATCGTGGCAACGTGCCCGCTCAAGTGGTTGCCAGTGTATGCGATCAAACCGCGCTAGTTGTTATGGGAGGTAAAACATCATCGGGTCAGTTACAAAAAGCGATGAAACTTCTCGACTCCCCTTCGACCTCATTACTTGGATCGGTACTGAATCTTAAACACCAAGCAACCTTAGGGCAAGAAATCGTGCGCGAGATTAACAGGTTCACTTTTATCCCACAGCGATGGCGGAACAACTGGGCACGCAAGATATTAACTAATGATTTTCTGGCTCACAGTGCCTAACGTAGACCCAATCGTTCAATCTTAGATATTTGCAACCAATTGAAAAAATTGATCTATTCTTATATTACGCACAAGTCAAATTAGCGATTGCTTGCTAGAAATATAAGCACAAAAGCAACAAAATGCATATACTGTACGTATCCAACCGTAAGGAAACGCCAAATTGGAACTAGTCGATGAAAAAGTATTACAACAGATGGTAAAAGACACCAGTGCGGATGTTATTCCTCTTCTAATAGAGCACTACATCGAGGAGTCGGAGCAGCGTTTAACCCGTATCTACCAAGCAATGGAAGCTAAAGACAAAGAGGCATTAGAGTTTGAAGCGCATACTTTAGGCAGTGCTTCACTCGCATTGGGCAATAGAACGTTGTCCAACCTTGCTAGAAAAATCGAACACATGTGTTTAGATGGTCAGCAAGACCAAGCGTATGCGTATCGTCAGGAATTAGAACAAATCGCTCAACAATCATTACAAGCTATAGCAGCGCGTAAGAACCTTGGATTCAGCGAAGCATAATAATCACAAAGGCTTAGGATAGGACATCGTAATGAAAGCAAAAGTATTACTAATCGAAGATTCGACCTCATTGGCGATTCTTTATAAACAGTATGTAAAAGATGAGCCTTACGACCTGTTTCATGTCGAAACAGGTCGAGAGGCCATTGCCTTTATTGAACGAAACGTCCCACAACTGGTTATTCTCGATCTTAAGCTGCCCGATATGGACGGTGAGCAGATCCTTGATTGGATAAACGAAAACCAAGTTTCCACCTCAGTTGTGGTCGCGACGGCTCATGGTTCAGTTGATCTAGCGGTTAACTTGGTGCAAAAAGGCGCTAAGGACTTCTTAGAAAAGCCAATTAATGCTGACAGACTAAAAACATCCATCACCCTACACCTACAACAAGCCAAACTTGAACACCTAGTTGAAGATATTGAGAGTAAGTTTGATAGAAATCGCTTTCATGGATTCATTGGTTCAAGCCTTCCGATGCAAGGGGTTTACAAGATCATCGATTCTGTAGCGCCAACCACCGCTAGCGTATTTATTGTCGGCGAGAGTGGTACGGGTAAAGAGGTCTGCGCCGAAGCCATCCACAAAGAGAGCAAGCGAAAAGACAAGCCATTTATCGCGATTAACTGTGGCGCGATCCCTAAAGATCTTATGGAAAGTGAGATTTTTGGTCACGTTAAAGGCGCCTTTACTGGTGCAACTGCGGACAGAAAAGGCGCGGCGTCGATGGCGAATGGCGGCACACTGTTCTTAGATGAGCTGTGTGAGATGGAGCTGGAGATGCAGAAGAAGCTATTGAGGTTTCTCCAGACCGGTACCTTTACTCCACTTGGTGCCAACAGAGAGATGAAGGTCGATGTTCGAATTATCTGTGCAACGAACCGCGACCCGTTAGTCGAAGTAGAAGAAGGACGCTTTAGAGAAGATCTGTATTATCGTGTTCATGTAGTCCCAATCGATATGCCACCTCTTAGAGAGCGTGGTAACGACATCATCACGCTAGCGACGCACTTCCTTAAACTCTACGCGAATGAGGATGGTAAGAAGTTTGGCTCAGTTCATCGAGATGCTGAATCGACGCTTAAGCGTTACGCTTGGCCTGGTAACGTGCGTCAGTTGCAAAATATCATTCGTAACATTGTTGTGTTGAATGATGACAGTCATTTACGTCTAGAGCACCTACCTGAACAAATCACTACGCGCCGCAAAGCGAAATCAGCATCTGCAGTGGTAACTTCTCCGCTAGTACAACAGCCTCCATCTCAGCCTGTTATAAATGATGTAGCAATTGCCGTTCCTCCTCTCCAAGTTAACCGAGCAACAAACAATGAGGTTACCATCAGACCTATGTGGCAAATTGAACGTGAAGCCATCCAACAAGCGATAGATTATTGCGACGGTAATGTGCTCAATGCGGCGGTATTACTAGAACTTAGCCCATCAACCGTTTATCGCAAAAAGCAGGCATGGGAAGCAGAAGATGAACAGCAACTCGTCTGATGAAATTTGGCTTGTCATTGACAGCTTAACCTTCGGCGGAATAGAGACCCATGTGCTCGAACTCGCGAAAGGTCTGAACAAGTTCCAAGTTCCCATTCGAGTTTTATTTGTACGCAGTTATACCAACAAGCCCTTACTTGTTGAAAAACTCCAATCCAGCAACATCCCTGTCAGTTACTTAGACCTAAACGGCAACAGTTACTTGTTTAACCTCATCACTTTAGTACGCAAAAATAGACCCGCCCTCCTTCACGCTCATGGCTATAAAGCGAGCTTGGTCTGTAAGCTAACTCGATTGGTCACGGGTGTTAGACAAATCTCCACCTACCATGCCGGAGAAACGCCAAGTGGAAGAGTTTGGTGGTATGACCTTGTTGACCGTTGGACTTCGTTTATCTCTAATCATTCTATAGCCGTTAGTGAGCAAATCGCGAAAAAGCTCGTATCAGACTCGCACCGCTTCAATAATTTTGTCGATACAAATGAGGTGACTAAGTCTGAAGGTGAGCAAATAGCGTTTATTGGTCGACTGAGCCACGAAAAAGGCCCAGATCGCTTCATTACACTGGCTAAAGCAAACCCCGAACACACATTTCATGTTTACGGTTCAGGATGTATGGACTCCGTACTCAAGGCAAGCGCACCAAGCAATGTGGTGTTTCATGGTCATCAAGAGGATATGCGTCAGGTTTGGCCTTTAATCGGTGCTGTGGTGATTTGCTCGCGGTTTGAAGGTATGCCAATGACAGCACTAGAGGCGATGGCGCGCGGTATTGCCGTGTTTTCGCTCAATGTCGGCAATATGGCACAGCTTATTCAGCACCATGGCAATGGCTACCTTGCTAAAGACATAAACCAGCTTAGTCATGATTTACAGCATCATCTAACTTTAGATGATAGACATAAATCTTCTATTCAACAGCGAGCAAGAGAATCGATTCAAGGCGAGTATTCGCAGTCAGCGGTCATTCCATTGATGCTAGCGCTCTACTTTTCAAACCGTCAATCTGATTGTCAAATTGAGAAATAGACTAAAAGCAAATCTAATATTCAAAATTCCTCTAACTAAACAATAACTTAACCTCGAAAATATATTGGCACCCCATTTGCGTTAACTACTTCATTAACTATTTTTCTTGAGTTCGAAAGCGATACACAAGGGGTCTACCATGAAAAAGAAGATATTGTTTGTACACTATGGTGACAATTGGATTCGCGGCAGCGAGAAGTGCCTGCTTGACCTTATTAAGTACATTAATGTTCGTAATTTCGAGGCATTTGTTTGGACCAATAATCGTGCGCTGGTTAAACAGTTAGAAGTACTGAATGTGCCAAACATATTATCCGAGTTCCCGCTGATGCTTGGTTGGAAAGATCCAAAGTATGACTTCTCGGCATGGCTTGAGTTGATTACTCAAGGACGCGAATTGATAGATCTAGAAGATATCGAGTTGGTTCATATCAACAGCGGCGCGCCTTGCCAATGGATGCTTGCCGCAGCGCGAATGACTAGAACACCCGTTGTTACTCAGCTTCATTGTCCATACCAAACTCGTGATCGGTTCACTCTCGGACTTCATTTATCTCCACACATCGTGGCCGTGAGTAAATATGTGAGTGAAATGCTGGTTAAAGATGGCTATCCGCAGCGCCGAATTTCTGTGATTCACAACGGTATTGATGTCAAATCACTCTCAAGCCAAGCCGCGGTTAATCTGCGCACCGAGCTCAACATCCCCCAAACGGATTTCATCTTCGCTACCGTTGGTTCTTTGATCCACCGAAAAGGCATCGACCGAATTCTTACCGCCTTGCGACATGTAACACTAGAATTCCCTAACGTTCGCTTAGTCGTGATCGGCGACGGCCGCCAGAAAGAGAGGTTACAACAGCAAGCTGAATACTTGCATTTAGAGCAACGTGTTCACTTCGTTGGCGAAAAAGCCAATGTAGTCGGTTGGCTAAAAGGCTGCGATGCTTTTATTAGCGGGGCTCGAAGCGAAGCCTTTGGTTTAGTTATCGCTGAGGCAGCACTAGCAAACATTCCAATCATAGCGCCTTTCGAAGGTGGAATACCGGAGTTTATACAACATGGTGAGACTGGGATACTCTACCCTAACCATGGCATCGCTCCGATCGCAAAAGCGATGCGAATTCTGGTTAACAACCCGAACCTTTGTACACAATTAGCGCAGCAAGCGAATAGTGTCATCGTCAAGCATCACGATGTATCGGTAAGCTGTACCAAGATCCTACGTCTTTACCTCGATTTGCTTGGGCAGCCGCGCTATTCCAAACGTTCGGTAATCAAAACTCTTTCACCAATAAAAACTTATATCGCAAACAGGCTTTCGTTTGGAGGTCAGCATGGCTAACAGCATAGGAAAAACTCTGGTCTTTGACCCAATACCATTTAAAGGTGGTTCTAAAATTGCCACCAGCGATGCCCTTAATGTGTGCCGCACGACCAACAGTGAGTTCATTGTGTTAACAGTCGATCCTGATTTCTGGCAAAACACGGAGTTCTTCAATAAACACAAGGTAACAGTGACTAAAATTGCGACAGCTTCTTGGTTAATGAAGCAACACACCGGCGCTTTCTATTGGCTAAACCAACTATGGATGCTCCTGATTTTGCTTAAAACGTTGTTCGTACACAGGGGGATCAACAAGGCCGTTGGAGCTTCAGGCCCTGGTATCGATATGCCCTTATACTTGCTAAAAAAACTAGTCAACTTGGAGGTCATTCAGTTTGTGCATGGTAATGTTGGGCTGTCACGCTCGATTGGATACTGCTTGACCATCGCGGATTCGGTGTTCTATCTACCATCAGCTAAGTCGAGCATTGAACTCGCACTCGAGGCATACATCCAGCATGCCACTAAGATTAAAGATACATCAGCGTTGGCGCAGTCCTACTTCTCAAGCGCTAGGTACAGTACTTTTCTCAACGGTATTCCTTCTTCACGTTGGCCAACCCAAAGCCAAACCATAGTGCCAATTGGTTTTTGGGCTGCATCTTTACTTAAATGGAAGGGATTAGATACGCTAGTTGAAGCGGCCAAAGCCGCAGCACTGACCAAAGCTGTTGCAGTAAATATTTGCTATATTCGCCCCATCGACACCTGCTTGCCTGTCTCATCAGCGCCTGTATTACTCAAACACGCCACTTGGCATGAAGATCCAGACGATCTTGACCAAATCCGAAGCCAATCGAACATCTTTATTTCCACCAGTTGCAATGAACCGTTTGGCCTGTCGATTCTAGAGTCCTTGGCGGCCGGGATGTGTGTGGTGATACCGCAAGACGGCTCATTTTGGGATCAGCAGTTAACTCACAATGAAAACTGCATCAAGTACCAACCGGAAAACCCGCAATCTCTTTGTGATGCTCTTCTCTACGCAGCGAATGACAAACAAACATTCACACGTTGCTGCGCCAATGCGACTAAGATTGCTCAGCAATATAAAGCGGAGTATCGATATCAAGAGTTCGCCCAACATATCAATGGTGACATTGTCACTACCAAGATTGGCGCTTATGACCAGTAGCTGAGGAATGACTATGAACCTAGAGCATTTAAAAAACATCAGCTTATATGCAGTCAGCCTGTTTCTAATCAAAGGTATTTCACTACTTACACTTCCCTTGATGGCTCACTACTTAACGCCATCTCAAATTGGTCAACTAGAACTGCTTGGTATTACGACCGTGTTTTTTAGCCTTATCGTGGGTATCGCCATGCACGAAAACCTCTACCGTTTTATTGGTACTGTAACTAGTCACTTAGTAAGGAAGAAAAAAGCATCTCAGCTGTATAGCGCTACCCTGATTATTTCTTTAGCATTCAGCGCCGTGTTAGTGTTGATTTACTACTTAGTTCCCTTCAAGGCAGAAACGTTCTCCAACGAGCAAATTCTGCTGATGGCACTTGTTGTTTGTTACGAAGCCCCTTTAGCTATCAATTTGGCCTGGCTAAGGCTACACAATCAGGCAGCACTTTTTTTTAAGGTTTGTGTTACCACCGTGATAGCCCAAGTCTTACTACTTTTCTTCGCATTAGCTCATAAACCTGATGTAACGGCCATATTCGCGCTTAATGTTATTTGTACATTTGTTCAGTTTCTGTTTCTCCACCACTATCTCAACTTTTCATTCGAGTTACCAAATACGCAGCGTTTAACGCGTTATGTAAGCTACTCAGCACCACTAATGCTATCTGGTGTGGTTGCGTTTGGGTTAAGCGGAGCCGAAAGATGGATAGTTGCCGGCGCAACGAATTTAGAAACCTTGGGCATATACGCAGTCGCCGCCAAGTTTGCCTTAGGGGTCGGTATATTGATCCAACCTTTTCATATGTGGTGGATGCCAAAACGATTCGAGGCAATGGCTTCAAGAGGGGCTGACTACGTGGCAGACGTAACAACACAAGGAATCATATTACTGTGCGTTATTTCGTTAGCCGTCGCGTGGTTAAGTCAGATTTTTATCACCCTCGCTCTGCCTAGCTCCTACTTACCTGCAGTCGCCTTGGTTGGTTTGACCATAACCATGATGCTATTTAAGGAGCTAGTCGAGCTGACCAATTTCGGCATCCTATATAAGAAAAACACGTCTCAACTCCTCTATATCAACCTTGTTTCAACGGCTATCGCCATTATTATTTGCTTGGTGTGGTTAGAGTCTGGAATAGAAGCGATTCTTTGGAGTTTGATTGCCGGGCAGCTTAGTCGCTTTTCTCTTACCATTTTCTTTAGCCAACAAGCTTACTCACTCAGTTACCAAACCAATGGTTTGCTTGCGCTGCTACTGCTAACTGTGATGTTTCTGCTTACTAGCCATTTACAGAAAAGTGTAGCGTTATCTCTACTTATGCTGTTTCTGCAACATTTTGCAATCGCTGCTGTCGCCCTGCGTTTTGGACTCGTCTCCGCTGACTATCTCAAAGGCTTCAGCCAATCGATATATCGCTATTTAGGTAAGTCACTATGAATAGCACTAACCAAATGATGCCTATTTTAGTGATGACGTCGCTAAGCTTAGTACTGGCGTCAGTTTGGTATTTCGTGCCTCATCCGGCGATTGTCGTTGTGCTTTGTTTTGTGCCTTTAGGCGCTCTATTTGTACTCAACCAAACGTTTTGGCTGGTGAGCTTATTTGTACTGTTCTCATTTTTTCGTATTCATGAGGCGATTCCCGCTCTTTACTCTCTTAAAATCCCATTGCTACTTTCTCTTGGTGCTTTGTCCGCTCTTATGTGGCATACCCTCGTCAGCAAACAACTGCAAACATTCTGGCATCCGAGCATGACTTGGCTCGCGATATTCTGGGGGCTGGTAATGATTGGAATCGTGCTTTCCTCAAATCCAGGGATTGCAATTACCTACTTCAAAAACATTTATTGGAAGATCATTGTGATGACACTGGCAATCGCATGGTTAGTCAATACAGAGGATGCGGTGCGCAAAATCGCCACACTGATTATCTTGGCGGGAGGACTAATCGCTGTCGTCGCTCTGTATAATTCATCTGCTGGGATAGGGTTGGTAGAAGGGACACGTGTTACTATCGGTCGCCAACTTGGTTCAGTTCTGGGAGATCCCAATGACTTGTCCCTTGTTTTGATGTTCCCCCTGGCATTTGCAGTTAGCTTCGCAACAACAAAAGGCATTGGATTTTCACGTATCCTCGGTATCACTGGGCTGGTTTTATCAATGGCAGCTGTAATTGCGACTCAAAGTCGTGGCGGCCTTTTGGGCTCAATTGCTGTATTTGGTATTTTTGGCCTACGGCTTATTCGCTCCAAATCACTACTTATTTTTATTGGCGTGATTGGGTTAACGGTTCTATTTGCGGTGGCCGGTATTTCTGATCGCCAATCAGGAGGCGCAGCGGAAGAAGGCATCGACGCATCGGCAATGGGAAGACTATATGCATGGGAAGCCGCATTCAAAATGGCACTCGTCAATCCTTTTAGTGGTGTTGGTCTGAATAATTTCTACTCAAACTACTATTACTACAGCTCTCATTGGGATGGACTGAACCACGCGGTACACAGCACTTGGTTTGGCGTGCTCGCAGAGATGGGTTT
This sequence comes from Vibrio tubiashii, assembly GCA_000775715.1. Classification (GTDB taxonomy): domain Bacteria; phylum Pseudomonadota; class Gammaproteobacteria; order Enterobacterales; family Vibrionaceae; genus Vibrio; species Vibrio tubiashii_A. The sequence continues at coordinate 12,889 of JRWQ01000019.1, read as the reverse complement.
CCTTGGATTAATCGTTTTTATTGGAATTATCATTTCACTCATCAAAACGAGTAGACAAACTCTAGCCCGACTAGAACAATTGAAAGGCTCAGTTTCTCCTTACCTAATAGCAACCGCGCTTGCTGTATATGCCGGCGTTATCGGTACGGTTGTTTCTGGCACCTTCCTAACCCAAGGATTTACTTGGCCAATATACGTACTCGCGGCGTTGTGTATTGCTATTTCTCGTATTACTCAAAAATATTCTCAATTTGAGAATCCTAGTGCTACAGAGTGGTGAAATTATCTATCCTTCTGTTTTTAAAGTGAAAATTTTCTGGCACATTACGTGAAGTAGCCTCTACATAACTCAAATGTAGAGGATAGCATCATGTTGGCTCAGCAAGTAAATCAATTCAAAGTTTGGCTACAACAGAGTGAAAATCCGGCCTATCGCAAATTGTTTCTCATTTTGAAAACAATACGTGCCTGCGATATTCCTACACCGAAGATCTATAACAAGCTCGTTAGCCTCTCCTACTCTGGCTGCAACTCACTCTGGAATAACCTAGTCCGCGTAACGATACATACTCCCGCTTTTAAAGGGCGCCTATCTGGTTACGGTCGGGGGCTGTACTTGTTCGGAGGTGTACCTTTCGTTTCCGGCCCTCTATCAATCTCGTTAGGTGAAGACTGTCGCATTTCAGGCCAAACTACCTTTAGCGCGAGGCCACAATCAAACAACCCATCACTCGTCGTTGGAAGCAATGTCGACATCGGATGGCAAAGTACATTCGCTGTCGGCAACAAAATCGTAATCGGTTGCAATGTGCGCATTGCTGGACGCGCATTCTTATTTGGCTACTCAGGCCACTCTTTAGATGCCGGGCTTCGAGCCAAGGGCTTAGGCGACTTAGATTGTGATGTCGGTGATATCATCCTTGAAAACGATGTTTGGCTTGGCACCAACGTAACCGTTTGCCCAAATGTCACGATTGGTGAAGGAACGATCGTTGGCACAGGGAGTGTGGTCACCAAAGATCTCCCACCGTTCGTTGTTGCAGCAGGTAATCCGGCAAAAGTGATTCGTTCACTTACCGAACATTCATCGAGCGATGAGGAGAATGGCCATGCGTGATCTTATTGTATTCGGTGAAGACTTTGGCGGATTACCATCAAGCACTCAACATCTTGTCACTCGCTTGGCAAAACAGCGTAAAGTCTTGTGGGTTAACTCGATTGGTTTGCGCCAACCTAAGTTAACCATGCACGATATGAAGCGTGCGGCGAACAAGCTATTAGGTAGAAGCAAAAGTGGTTTTAATCAAAACCAAAACCATGACTCAAACATTACGGTTGTGAACCTTAAAACCATTCCTGCTCCGCGCTCTTGGTTTGCTCGTCAAGTAGCGAAGGCTATGATTTGCTCCCAGCTTAAACCTGTTATTGAACGGCTGGATCTACGCAAGCCTATCCTATGGAGTTCGCTACCTACGACAGCTGATCTGTGCGGAACACTCGGTGAATCAGCGGTTGTCTATTACTGCGGAGATGATTTTTCATCATTAGCAGGCGTTGACCATAACACCGTTGCAGTCCATGAACACAAACTGGTAGAGCAAGCAGATTTGATTCTTGTAGCAAGCGCGAAACTTGTCACCAAGTTCCCGCAGGCCAAAACACACTATCTGCCTCATGGAGTCGATATCAAGTTGTTCAGCACTCTAGCTAAGCGCGCCGATGACTTACCTTCTGGCAAACACAAAATCGCCGGGTTTTATGGCAGCTTGTCCCACTGGCTCGATTACAACCTTATAGAGCAAATGTGCCTAGCCAACCCTACTTGGCAGTTTGTGTTTATTGGACCGATTGAGTTAGCAACGAATCCACTTCCGGCTCTACCTAACGTTCACTACCTTGGCCCCAAACCACATAGTGCTCTGCCAAGCTACAGCCAACATTGGGATGTAAGCCTATTACCGTTTAAATCTAATGATCAGATTGCTTCTTGCAGCCCATTAAAGTTACTCGAATATTTGGCCGCAGGTAGCCAAGTTATTTCGACCCCTTTCCCGGCCCTTGCACCTTATCGCGATCATGTCTACGTTGTTGACAATGCAACACAGCTTAATCAGGCGTTAAGGGAGGTGGAGTGTGGTTCTTTTGCCGTAAACCAGCAATCTCTAGCGGCCGAGAGCTGGGATGCGAGAACGTTAACACTGAACAGTATGTTGGAGTCATTATGAATGAGCTAAAAATAAGGCTGATCGTCATACTCAACTCAGCATGGCGTCAGCGCTACGTTATTATCGTACCAATCCTAATTCTACCCTTTGTTGGCTACTTTATTGGCAAAGTTGCGCCAACTAACTACGTGTCACATACCTCGATGTTGATCCAGGAAACGGCCAAGATGAACCCATTCCTTGAAGACATTGCGGTTTCAACCATGTTGAAGGAGCGACTCAATGCACTTAGCACGCTACTAAAAAGTCGCCATGTATTAACGGCAGTCGCGAAAGAACACGGGTTAATTGATGATTCGATGACTCCCGCTCAGCGTGATTACATTATCAGCAAGCTTTCAAACAGCCTGACAGTCACACAACCGGGTAAAGATTTTTTAAAAATATCACTGACAGCGCCTAAACCTAGTGGGATGAAAGAGCTATTAGAATCAATCAGTGAGCATTTTATCGAGCAACTTCTGGCTCCTGAACGCTCTTCGATTCAAGACTCTTCTGAGTTTCTCGCCATTCATATTGAAAAGCGCAGAGAAGAACTCGATATCGCGGAAAATAAGTTGGCAGATTTTAAAAATCTCTACGCTTCCGTCACACCCGAAATGCAAAGCCAAGCGCTAGGCAGACTCGCTTCGTTAAAGCAGAGTTACGCTGAGAAAAGCGCCGAGCTTGCGGGGGTCGAACGTAGCCTTGGTTCACTCGATCAACAGTTATCTAAGACAAATCCTGTAGTGGGTAAAATAGAAGACCAGATCATCGAAATCCGCAGTGAGCTTACACTTCTAAAAGCTAAGTACACAGAAAGCCACAGCGCTGTTCAAGGTAAACAACGTGAACTGCGACGCTTAGAAAATGAACGTTCTATGTTGCTACAGATGGAGCAGCCAAACATTAGCAGCGATCAGCTTTGGGACATTGCAAGTAGCAACAAACTCAAAAATCTGGGCGAAGTACAGCCCCTACTCGTGACTCAGTTGCAAAGCTTGCAACTCGTCCGCGGCCGCTATGAGTCACTAACAGAAGAGACGAAAAGCTTACAATCCATGATCACACAGTTAGAAATGGAAGCGAACAAATTCGGTGACAACGCGAAAACAATGCACCGATTAACAAGAAACGCGGAGATCAAACGTCAACTCTATGATGAGCTCATTCAACGATATGAAATGGCCCAATTGACCGGATCATTAGGTGTGTTTGAACAAAACAAACGGGTAAAAATCATTGACCTGCCCTACACACCAAGCCGCCCTGCCAATTTGCCAACCATTGTTTTTGTTATCGCGGGCTTAGTTGCTGGCATCGGATTAGGTGCAGGCGTCGCTATCCTCATTGAGTTGTTTGATTCTTCGATTCGACGTAAAGACGAAATTGAAGCAATAACAAACGCCCCAGTGATTACCCATATTCCCAAGATGAAACCTAACTACCCATAACGATTTTCAAATTGAAAATCAGCTTAATAACAATCAACAAAATACAGCAAATGATTGAAATATAACGGGTTAAATACTGGCACACAATCTGCTCTATCTATGCCATAACCTTATCTCTTGGGAGCTCACATGTACGCACAAAGCAAAATGACCATCCATGTAGTTCAGCACCTTGCACCTGGTGGTTTAGAAACGTTAGCACTAAATATGCTCGCGTTTGCAAACCCTAGCCATAACGTTTTGATTGTTAGCCTTGAAGGGTCAAGAGAAAAGTCGCTAGCCAACTGGCCTAAGCTAGAAACGGTTAAAGACCAAATCTTGTTTTTAGATAAACCTTCAGGGCATAGCCTACGAACTGTTTATCAGTTGTATAGATTGTTCCTCACGTTGAAACCAAGTGTGGTTCACAGTCACCATATCGGGCCTATTATTTATGGCGCCATTGCGGCCAAGCTTGCTGGGGTTAACGCCCGAATCCACACTGAACATGACGCTTGGCACTTAACCAACCCTAAACATCGTTACTGGCAACGTATCGCAATGTGGCTTGCTAAACCAAGAATGGTCGCCGATGCAAATTTGGTGAAGCAGCGGTTCCAACACCACTTTGCCTATAAGGATGTAAACGTCATCAAAAATGGTATTGATTGTGAACAGTTTACAACTGGTTCAAAGCATTTGGCTCGCCAAGCCTTGGGGCTGCCTGTCGGTGCGACTATACTTGGCTCGGCCGGGCGATTAGAAACCGTCAAAGGTCACGACATTCTAATCGATGCAATGCCTCTGCTGCCGGACCATGTCCAGCTTGTTATTGCCGGCGACGGAAGCCAAAGAGAAGCGCTGCGCGCAAAGGTAAAGCAGTTGGGACTACGCAACAGAGTCACTTTCCTTGGCCTTGTTAATGACATGCCGCGATTTTACCAGTCTCTTGATCTGTTTTGCCTGCCATCTCGCAGCGAAGGCTTTCCTCTTTCAACGTTAGAGGCGCAATCTTGTGACGTTGTCACCTTGGCCAGTAATGTAGGCGCAACCAATGAAACCTTGTGCCCCACAACGGGACAACTATTTGCAAGTGAAAACCCTCAAGCACTGGCTGAGTGTGTGTTAAACGCAATCGAGACGCAGCACACTGACTCTCCACGTGAATTCGTACTTAAGAACAACGATATACGACAGATGATGAGAGCATATGAACTGTTGGCAGAGGAGAAGCTCGCATGATTGACTTAATACTCACCACCTTATTTTTAGTTAGTGGCATGTTAGTGATCTATCACCACGTCGGATACCCGTTGCTGCTCTCTTGGTATTCGAAGCATCACCCGTTTAAAAGCTTGCCGCACCATACTCGAGGTTTTAAAAACCTGAAAGATGATAGAGCCTGTGCGACCATAACCATTTTGATTCCGGCATATAATGAAGAGCAATGGATCGCGGATAAAATTCGTAATCTTTCGTCTCTCGACTATCCCAAAAACAGATACAAAGTCATTATTGCTTGCGACGGTTGCACCGATAATACCGTGTTAATCGCTGAGCAAACCATTCAGGAAGCGATCTGTTCAGACACTCACTTTGAGATCCGAGCATTCGACAACAATCGCGGCAAAGTTGCCGTCATCAATGAACAAATAAAGACTATCACTAGTGAGATTACCGCATTGAGTGATGTGTCTGCGCTTGTTTCTCTTGATGCGTTATGGATTGCTAACAAGCATTTTCAAACGACAAACGTAGGCGTCGTGAACGGCCATTACCAACTGTTTAAACCCGGCAATGACGGTGAAGCGTGTTACTGGCACTATCAAAGCCTACTTAAAATGCGTGAAGCGACTCTTGGCTCGACACTTGGCGCGCATGGAGCCTTCTATCTTTTCCGCACACATCTGTTTGAAGCATTGAGCACTGACACCATCAACGATGACTTTATGATCCCGATGTCGATCATCAGGCAAGGTTACATCGCTGAGTATGAACCGCAGTTAATCGCGTTAGAAATGGAAGCGACTAATACACAAGATGATTTTAGCCGTCGACTCCGTATCTCGGCAGGTAACATGCAACAAGCCATAAAGCTAAGCGAAATGTTCTTGCCAAGATATAAGGGCGTCGCGTTCGCGTTCTTTTCTGGTAAAGGGTTAAGGCTTATTACCCCTTATCTACTGATGTTATGCTTTATCAGTTCCATAGTGATGATGGATAACCCGATTTTTTTTGTCGCCTTGGTTACACAACTCGCCCTCTACTCATTGGCAGTACTTAGCTATCTGCTGCCTGACATTTTCAGCCATAAAGCCTGCAAATTGCTGTTGTATATCGTTGCAGGACACTGTGCAAACTTCATCGGTGGTTTGCGTTACCTATTCGGTCTTGAATCAGGAAAGTGGTCTCGCGTAGGCCAATAAGGAGATGATTATGAGCAACGTATCTACACATATTTCAATCTGGTTAGCAAAACGTCTATTCGACCTATTTGGTGCTCTATTTGGTTTGCTGCTACTTTCTCCCGTCATGCCTTTTATTGCAGTCGCGATCAAACTTAGCTCACCTGGTCCAGTGTTTTATAAGCAATTGAGAGTAGGTAAATCGACACCCGAAAAAATGGTGTTCTTCGAAATTATTAAGTTTCGTACCATGTATCAAGATGCCGAACAGCGAACTGGCGCGGTATGGGCAACAGAAAACGATCCGCGAATCACACCTGTTGGTCGCTTCTTGCGTAAAACGCGTTTAGATGAGATTCCACAACTCATTAATGTGGTTGTGGGGGACATGTCTTTGATTGGTCCACGTCCTGAACGTCCAAGCTTTTACAGCAAGCTTGAAAATGCGATACCCTACTTTGCTGATCGAACCTACGGAGTAATGCCGGGGATTACCGGATTAGCACAAGTTAACCAAGGCTACGATACCTGTATTGACGATGTACGAAGAAAGGTAGGCTATGACCATAGCTATGCTCTTTCACTCTGTTCGCTAAAATCTTGGCTAACTATGGACATGAGCATCATCACCAAAACCATCGTGGTAATGTTTGATGGTCGAGGCCAATAGGCGTGAGTCAACCGAGATATGTACGTGATTCAATGCACATTTTTTAACAAGTAGTGCGTAAAACAGCGACAATTCGATTAGTAATAAACCAAACGAATGAAAATCACCGAAAATGCGCTTGCACGATTGAAAAACTCTCGGTAACATCCATTTCGTTCTTAAGGAATGGGTCCGTAGCTCAGTTGGTTAGAGTACTACCTTGACATGGTAGGGGTCGGCGATTCGAGTTCGCCCGGACCCACCACTCCTTAAAGTCTCACTACAACCAAAGTGAGCAGAATGCAAAATTTGGGTCCGTAGCTCAGTTGGTTAGAGTACTACCTTGACATGGTAGGGGTCGGCGATTCGAGTTCGCCCGGACCCACCAAATTTACAAAAACGCCAAGCATTTCGCTTGGCGTTTTTGTTTTCTATCTATCCCAAGTAACCTGTTAGGGTGCTTATTGTTCAATTCTAAGGTTCTTGTAATAGAACTCTTTGTCATGTTCACCTATTGCCCTAACCACGCGACATGGATTACCTACCGCAACCACATTGGCGGGAATGTCTTTAGTCACTACACTACCCGCTCCAATAACCGTGTTCTCCCCGATCGTTACCCCGGGTAACACAACCGAGTTTGCGCCAATCCAAACATTATTACTAATGGTTACGGGGATATTAAATTGAGCAACCTTATTACGTAAACTTGGTTCTATCGGGTGTCCTGCCGTTGCGATAGTGACATTTGGGCCGATCATCACGTAGTCACCAATATAGACATGAGTGTCATCAACTAAGGTCAGATTAAAATTTGCATAGACGTTGTTGCCCAAATGCGTATGGATGCCCCAGTTGGCTTGTAAAGGTGGTTCGATGTAACAGTTCTCGCCTACTTCAGCAAAAATATTGTTCATTATTTCTTGGCGCTTGGCCAGTTCTGATGGGCGTGTATGATTAAAGTCATACAAAACGTCAAGGCATTCTAGTTGCTTAGCAACCAGCTCTTCATCATCACAGCAGTAGATTTTTTGGCTATGCATTTGCGTTTTAATATCCATAACTTCCCTCTAATTAAATCGCGAATATCTAGAAACGTTGGGTATAGAGCGTAGGTGCTAACTATAAAGCAGAGTCCGGTTCAACGTTGATCTTACCTTTTAAATACAGAACACCTTTACCTGAAATAACCACTGTTTTGTCTGAAACACGACATTTGAGGACACCGCCTCTTTTGGATGCTTGATAAGCAAGTAAGTTTGTTTTACCTAGCTTGTTTGCCCAGAAAGGTGCCAAGCCAGCATGAATAGAGCCTGTGACTGGGTCCTCATCACCGCCATTTGCCGGCCAAAAGTACCGAGAGACGAAATCATAATCTTCAGATATTGCGGTAACCACAACATCTAGAGGGGCGAGTTGTGTTAGTTGTTCAGAGTCATAGGAGACGTCTAACACTTCTTGCTCATCTGAGTAGACAGCAAAATAGGCTTGTCTATTTTTAAGGACCTCTGTCGGCTGCTTAGATAATCCTTCCACAAGTTGTGCCGGGATAGTAGAAACGGGTTCTGGCGCTTGGTTGGGGAAAGTCATTTCGATGTCATTGACGGCGTTGAGAGTAACATTTAAGCTCCCAACCACTTGAATTACGAATTCAATCTGATTTTTTACACCGAATTCATTAAACAAGACGTGAGCAGACGCTAAGGTCGCATGCCCGCAAAAATCTATTTCGGTTAGTGGAGAAAACCAACGAATCTCGTATTGATTTACTCCGACATTTTTAATGTAAGCAGTCTCTGAAAGATTGTTTTCTGCTGCAATATTTTGCATCAATTTATCAGGCAGCCACTCTTCAACAGGGACAACGGCGGCTGAGTTACCTTTAAATTGCTGCTCGGTAAAAGCATCAACTACGAAAATATCCAATTCCAATCTATGAACTCCATTTGCATTACGCTGTTTGCTGAAATTGTTTGTTATGCGTATTTGCCGATGATCTCAAAAAGATCATCGACTGTACGTGCCGTGTAATCAGGTTTACACTCCCAAGACTCTGGTACTGAGCGGCTGTACGCTGCAGCGACGGCAATGACACGTGCTTCTCCGCCAATTGCCGTTTGTAGGTTACGCGCAAATTTTACGTCTGCTTCATGGTCTCCGATATACATTAAACACTGGGTGTTCGTATGACCGAAAATTGAATCAATGCATTTGAGACCACCAAGTGCGTCGGGCTTTTGGTTGCCATTGGAAACATCGTTGTAACCTACTATTGCCTTGAAAGGTGTGGCTATCGAATTGTTCTCTAATAAACGGCGAATATTGTTTTGCGAGTTCTGAGAGCAAATACCGTGAGGAAGATGAGAAAACTTAGCGACTACGTCTTTTATACCTTCAAACAACATGACTTCCGTTGTGTTCTTTTCTTGATGTTCCGCCCACATACCTCCAGCAATCAACATTTCCTCATGTGTTAACCCATAATAATCAACGTAAAGTTCTTGCCAGTTCTTAGCACTATGGTTGGCTTCATGATACGACTCTTCGTCTCGTAAATACTTGGGTAAAAATTTTCCAGTTAAATGTGGTGCAACAACGGATAAGATAGCTTTTGTAATATCAATATTCTTAGGGACTGAGTTAACAAGAGTTCCATCATAGTCCCACAACACCGCATCTAATTTCATATTTACCTCTACACTGAAACTCCAAATCTGAACGTACAATTTACACCAATATGACGAATACGCATAATACCTGAAAATAGTGAGTAACGCTGATAACCTACCTAGACCATTGTGCCATCACTGAGCGCGCCGAGTGTTGAGAGTCCGTCTAAGCACCTTGTTATGTGCGTATTAAAGACATTGGCACGAACCGAATTCCGTTGAACTCTGCTTCGTCACCCGTTGCAATGAAGCCAATGCGATTGTAGAACCCGACAGCATTCACCGATGAACGTAGACTTATCTCACGAGCGTCCGTCTTATCGATTAAGTGATTCAATAAAGTACGACCTAAACCTAAACCCTGCTGTGAACTTGCAACAAACAAATGTGTTAGATAATTCCCCTCACGCAGGGCGGCAAAACCAAGAACTTTCCCACTCGATACCGCCTTAATTGATAAAAATTTTTCATCATCAAGAGTAGATGCTAAGTCAGGGAGTACTCTGTCTTTATACTCTTGCTTTCCTTGTTCACTTAACAATGGAAGCACATCCGTGGTAGAGACCTCTGAAACAAGTCTTGTTACTGCGTCTAAATCCGTTTTTAGAACCTTCTCAATTTCCATATTTCCTCCGAATACATAACTCTCTATAAAAAGTGAACAACGCCTCCACCCAACCTAAAGCATTGTGCCATAAACACTAAATTTGAAGTAGCAGCAAAAATGCCAAGCGTTGTGAATCACTCTTAAACAGATTGTTAGGCTAAACTGGTCGGGGGATTCCTGTCACCTCCGCAAGTAACTTAGCATAACCTTCAATTGAGTGATGCTCTATACTTTGTGCTAGTTTAGGTATATGTCCTAATACTCCAAATGCATCCGTTCGAAGCCCTAATACAATTTTTCCTTGCTCAGTCAACTCATACTCTGTCCTAGAATCAGAAAATCCCATTTTCCTCATTGGTAATGTTGGCACAATATCCCCTTTTCTAAAAATATGATACGGGTTAGGAAATTGACATGTAACACCTAAGCCACAATATCTAGGCATACCAAATGTATAAGCGTTAATAGCTCTGGAGTGAATTGTCATATCCGGGTTCAACTGGAATATATTAGATGAGCTAACAGCATAACCGATCGCTGCCATAGCGCCTCCGAGCGAATGACCACACCAAATCAACTTTCTACCTGCTGTTGTCCCTGTCGGTGAGCAACAGCTTATTTTATTTGCAATAGACTCAAATTGTGGAACGATTGCCTCGAAGAAACCTCTGTGAAAATACATCTCATCTAAATCATAGTAAGTGTCACATTCTGGAAACAGCAGCCCATTGTGTAGACATCTTTTTATTTTATACTTTCTAGTGTCAATATTTGCTTTCCAATCCCAAAGGGAAGTTCTAACTGTGCCTCTAACTGCTAATACCACAACATCACCTGTCACAACACCTAGAACAGATGCATATGGTCCCCTAGAAATAAAAAAACTCCCCTCCAATTCATTGGTATTGAACTCCAACAAATTGACTTTCTTTTTACCGACTAGGGCCCTAAAGCTTTCGCTTGCAAACAAATGTATTCTACTAGCATTCTTTAATTCATATTCATCAACATCTTCATAGACTATAGAAGATAGCTCAGCACATACCTGAGCTTTTTGGGGACAAAACTCTTCATTTTCCCATTTGCAGTTTTTGAGCAAATTCAGAATAGAACTCAAACGACTTACGATACTACTATTCATTATATCTCCTTTAGCCTAACGCCCTTGCTAAGTGGCTGACAACGCATAGCCACCCAGATTAAACAAACCACCGACAACACTGTATCAAAGTAGATGCGAAACTGCCGAGCGTTGGCAGTCCATCTTGAGCAGTTTGTTATGTGAATTTTACTCGTACTTTTTACCATTGTGCTTCAACCAACCATGAGGATGTCGATTGTTTGGATCGTGATGCGTCCAGTGCATGACGCCACCTTTCTTGTTCCATTCATACTCACCGTAGAACTGCACTCTATCGCCAAGGCGCAAGTCAGGAATTCTAGGAGCTAAATCGATGTTATGTGCAACAAGCAGGGTTTGTTTGCTGTCTAATTTGAGTATGAACTTTTGGTGCCTACTACCAACATTATCATCTGGCAACAAACGAATGACTACGCCAGAACCTTGGACTTGAACATCACTTTGGCGAGTATCATAAGCACGCTTCAATTTTTGGTCATTTGCATGAACAGTAACTGAGGCCAGACAAAAGATTGCAATAAATATAGCTAAAAGCTTCTTCATAAACTCCATTTCTCCAATTCACTGGTGTACCCCACAAAAAGTAGACAGTACATAACTACATACTTTCGTACTCAACTGGGCTGACATGCCCCAGCGCTGAGTGTCTTCTTCTGCGATTGTAAAATACCTCGATGTATTCGAAGATGCCCATTCGGGCTTCTTCGACAGTTTGATAGTCTTCTGCATATATCAGTTCGACTTTCAGTCGACTGTAGAACGACTCCATCACCGCATTATCCCAACAGTTACCCTGTCGACTCATGCTCGGTACACCTCCATGTTTGCGCATGAAGTCTTGATATTTATAGGCTCTGTATTGTACACCACGGTCTGAGTGAATTATGACGCCCTTAGGCGGCTTACGTGACTCAAACGCCATTTTTAAGGCATTGGTGATGAGCTCGACGGTCATGGTTGTCCCTAGCGACCAACCCACAATGCGTCTTGAATGCAAGTCCATTACTGTCGCCAAGAAGAGCCAACTACTCTTCACCCAAATATATGTGATGTCCGTAACCCATTTCTGATTTGGTGTATCAGACTCAAAGTCTCTTCGCAGCAAATTGTCAGCAACATTCGTCATAGCAGCCACATCTTTGCTGTATTTAAACCCTTTACCATTACGTGCCCTGATGCCTTTTTCTTTCATGATATCAGCCACATAGTTCACGCAGCAGGCATAGCCTGCTTCGTTTAGCTCTTCGGCTATGCGCACTGAACCGTAACGTGCCCGATATTGGGCAAAGGTACACATGACGAGCTGTTCAAAGCGCTCTCGCCGCTTTGAACGCTCACTCGGCGTATGATGACACCACTTGTAGTAACCACCTCGACTCACTTCTAAAGTACGACACATTAAGCTAATCGAGTACTCGCCGGTATAGCTTTCAATGAACTCGTACTTCACTCTTGCTGCTTCGCGAAGTACGCCGAGACCTTCTTTAAGAATTCCATTTCATCTTTGAGACGCTTATTCTCGCGCCTTAACGCTCGAAGCTCTTCAGACTCTCTCTTCGAATAATCGACACCGTCTAAGGTGTTAAACTGTTTATCAGATAGGCGTGTGAACTGGCGCTTCCAGTTCCGGATCTGCTGGGCACTTATGCCCAGCTCCTTGGCAACGGAGACGGCTGTTCGGCCAGGAAGACTGGCCAGACGGACTGCTTCTTTGCGGAACTCTTCGGTGTACGCTGGATTACGATGTTTAGCCATAAATCACCTCTCAATTAGACCCTAGA
>JRWQ01000018.1 GCA_000775715.1 Vibrio tubiashii | reverse complement strand
TGTTCTTGCTTTGAGTCCATCAAAACCCTTTGGGTGTTGTATGGTTAAGCCTCACGGGCAATTAGTACAGGTTAGCTCAATGCCTCACAGCACTTACACACCCTGCCTATCAACGTTCTAGTCTCGAACAACCCTTTAGGACTCTCAAGGAGTCAGGGAAGACTCATCTCAGGGCTCGCTTCCCGCTTAGATGCTTTCAGCGGTTATCGATTCCGAACTTAGCTACCGGGCAATGCGTCTGGCGACACAACCCGAACACCAGAGGTTCGTCCACTCCGGTCCTCTCGTACTAGGAGCAGCCCCCTTCAATCTTCCAACGCCCACGGCAGATAGGGACCGAACTGTCTCACGACGTTCTAAACCCAGCTCGCGTACCACTTTAAATGGCGAACAGCCATACCCTTGGGACCGACTTCAGCCCCAGGATGTGATGAGCCGACATCGAGGTGCCAAACACCGCCGTCGATATGAACTCTTGGGCGGTATCAGCCTGTTATCCCCGGAGTACCTTTTATCCGTTGAGCGATGGCCCTTCCATACAGAACCACCGGATCACTATGACCTGCTTTCGCACCTGCTCGAATTGTCATTCTCGCAGTCAAGCGGGCTTATGCCATTGCACTAACCTCACGATGTCCAACCGTGATTAGCCCACCTTCGTGCTCCTCCGTTACTCTTTGGGAGGAGACCGCCCCAGTCAAACTACCCACCAGGCACTGTCCTCAACCCGGATAACGGGTCTAAGTTAGAACATCAACACTACAAGGGTGGTATTTCAAGGACGGCTCCAACGATACTGGCGTACCGTCTTCAAAGCCTCCCACCTATCCTACACATGTAGGGTCAATGTTCAGTGCCAAGCTGTAGTAAAGGTTCACGGGGTCTTTCCGTCTAGCCGCGGGTACACTGCATCTTCACAGCGATTTCAATTTCACTGAGTCTCGGGTGGAGACAGCGTGGCCATCATTACGCCATTCGTGCAGGTCGGAACTTACCCGACAAGGAATTTCGCTACCTTAGGACCGTTATAGTTACGGCCGCCGTTTACCGGGGCTTCGATCAAGAGCTTCGACCTAAGTCTAACCCCATCAATTAACCTTCCGGCACCGGGCAGGCGTCACACCGTATACGTCATCTTACGATTTTGCACAGTGCTGTGTTTTTAATAAACAGTTGCAGCCACCTGGTATCTGCGACTCTCAATAGCTCCATCCGCGAGGGACTTCACCGTCAAGAGCGTACCTTCTCCCGAAGTTACGGTACCATTTTGCCTAGTTCCTTCACCCGAGTTCTCTCAAGCGCCTTGGTATTCTCTACCCGACCACCTGTGTCGGTTTGGGGTACGATTCCTTACAATCTGAAGCTTAGAGGCTTTTCCTGGAAGCATGGCATCAATGACTTCACACCCGTAGGTGCTCGACATCGTGTCTCAGCCTTAAAGAGAGCCGGATTTACCTAACTCTCAAGCCTACGCACTTGAACCTGGACAACCGTCGCCAGGCCCACCTAGCCTTCTCCGTCCCCCCATCGCAATTGTAAGAAGTACGGGAATATTAACCCGTTTCCCATCGACTACGCCTTTCGGCCTCGCCTTAGGGGTCGACTTACCCTGCCCCGATTAACGTTGGACAGGAACCCTTGGTCTTCCGGCGAGGAGGTTTTTCACCCCCTTTATCGTTACTCATGTCAGCATTCGCACTTCTGATACCTCCAGCATGCTTTACAACACACCTTCAACGGCTTACAGAACGCTCCCCTACCCAATACAATAAATTGCATTGCCGCAGCTTCGGTTTATAGCTTAGCCCCGTTACATCTTCCGCGCAGGCCGACTCGACTAGTGAGCTATTACGCTTTCTTTAAATGATGGCTGCTTCTAAGCCAACATCCTAGCTGTCTAAGCCTTCCCACATCGTTTCCCACTTAGCTATAATTTGGGACCTTAGCTGGCGGTCTGGGTTGTTTCCCTCTCCACGACGGACGTTAGCACCCGCCGTGTGTCTCCCGGATAGTACTTACTGGTATTCGGAGTTTGCAAAGGGTTGGTAAGTCGGGATGACCCCCTAGCCTTAACAGTGCTCTACCCCCAGTAGTATTCGTCCGAGGCTCTACCTAAATAGATTTCGGGGAGAACCAGCTATCTCCAGGTTTGATTGGCCTTTCACCCCTAGCCACAAGTCATCCGCTAATTTTTCAACATTAGTCGGTTCGGTCCTCCAGTTGATGTTACTCAACCTTCAACCTGCCCATGGCTAGATCACCTGGTTTCGGGTCTATATCCAGCAACTCGACGCCCAGTTAAGACTCGATTTCTCTACGGCTCCCCTAGATGGTTAACCTTGCTACTGAATATAAGTCGCTGACCCATTATACAAAAGGTACGCAGTCACAGGACAAGCCTGCTCCTACTGCTTGTACGTACACGGTTTCAGGTTCTATTTCACTCCCCTCACAGGGGTTCTTTTCGCCTTTCCCTCACGGTACTGGTTCACTATCGGTCAGTCAGTAGTATTTAGCCTTGGAGGATGGTCCCCCCATATTCAGACAGGATATCACGTGTCCCGCCCTACTCGATTTCACTGATGATGAGATGTCGGTTACGGGGCTATCACCCTGTATCGCGCCACTTTCCAGAGGCTTCACCTGTCTCATTAAAAGCTTAAGGGCTAGTCCAATTTCGCTCGCCGCTACTTTCGGAATCTCGGTTGATTTCTTTTCCTTCGGGTACTTAGATGTTTCAGTTCCCCGAGTTCGCCCTGTTAACCTATGTATTCAGTTAACAGTACTCGCTTATGCGAGTGGGTTTCCCCATTCAGAAATCCCAGACTCAAATGGTTGTTACTACCTAATCTGGGCTTATCGCAAGTTACTACGTCTTTCATCGCCTCTGACTGCCAAGGCATCCACCGTGTACGCTTAGTCACTTAACCATACAACCCCAAAGGGTCTTACAGTCAAACAACCAAAGTTGTCTGCATTTTTATACATGTGCAGACACGATTTTGCCGGACTCAAATATAAGTATCTTTCGATACTTCCAAGAACACTTGAATGTGTGTTGGTACCTAAAACAGAGTTTTAGGATTTGAGAACTTTTAATTTGAATAACAACGCATCTCTAAGAGATGGGGATTGTTGTTATTCGTCAGCTTTCCAAATTGTTAAAGAGC
>JRWQ01000017.1 GCA_000775715.1 Vibrio tubiashii | reverse complement strand
TCGGCTCAATGAATACTGAACATTACATAAAGTAATGTTTGAATTGACTGTGCTGAGTCCGAAGACTCAATGGTCACTTCGTATCATTGAAACCTAATTTGAAACCGAAGTTTCTAATTGGATTATCATCAACGAGTGCCCACACAGATTGATAGGTCTATATTTTTAAAGAGCTTTTCTTCTTTTGTGATTTGCATCACTCGGAAGAGGCGGCCATTCTAGCGTTTTAAGTTTTAGTGTCAACCACTTTTTCAAAACTTTTTTCAAAGCGTTTCCGCTGAGCTAGTTAGCCTGCCAACTTAGCTTGAACCCTTATGAGCCCTTGCCCTGTCGACGAGGAGGCATTATAGAGATCGCGCTCACATTGGCAAGCGTTATTTTGAAAAAATTGCAAAAATAACGTATAACAGGCTAACTTTCAGCCAAAGCCCTATTTATCCAACTTTACCCCTGCTAAACAAACATAGTATTCACAGAGTTATCCACAATAATACTTTTTAAGGGCAAAAAGAAAGGTCGCTAATGCGACCTTTCTTATCTATATATAGAGGGAAAATTAAATTCCCGAACCATGTTGCTCACTGTCATCTTCGTGAAGACCACATTCACGCTTCAAACCAAAGAAACGAGTTTCTTCTTCACTCATACCAGGCTCCCACTTCTTACTAGTATGGGTATCACCTACAGATAAATAGCCTTCATCTCTTAGAGGATGATAAGAGAGACCATTCTCCTCTAGATAGTAATGAACATCTTTATTAGTCCAATCGATAACAGGTAAGAACTTAAACACACCATTTTGAATCGACAGAATTGGTAAGCTTGCTCGCGATTTGGATTGTTCGCGACGTAGGCCCGAGAACCAAGTGCTTACCTCTAACTCATCTAAAGCTCGCCTCATTGGCTCGACTTTATTGAGTTTGTTGTATTTCTCTATTCCCTCTATACCTTGTTCCCACAATTTTCCATAACGCGCTTCTTGCCAATTAGGACTTTCTTTAGCGCGATACACTTTAAGATTTAAAGTCAGTTGTTCACTCAACTGATCAATAAAACGATATGTCTCTGGGAACAGATAACCTGTATCAGTCAGGATGACAGGGACATCTGGTTTTTGCTGAGTAACTAGGTGCAACATCACCGCAGCCTGAATACCAAAACTAGAAGATACAGCAAACTGACCCTCAAGGTTCTCTAACGCCCAAGTAACTCTTTGCTGTGCGGTTAGCTGCTCTAACTCTGCATTGATTTGACCAAGCTGTAGTATTTGCTCAGTCTTCGTCAATGAGAGTAGCTGCGCTAACTGAGGTTTAGAAGCGACAGAATCAAGCATGTAAGTCCCTCTTAGATACTTTTACCTCTTGGATAATTCCAGTACGGATAGTGAAATCACCAAATCCTTCCCCGGTTTCGCGCTCTTTCGCCCAGCGACCAACAAGTTGGTCGATCTCTTCAAGAATCTGCTTATCGGTAATGTTTTCTTTATACATCTTAGGAATTCGCGTACCTGCTCGATTACCACCTAAGTGAAGGTTATAGCGACCAGGCGCTTTACCCACCAGACCAATTTCAGCCAGCATTGCTCGGCCACAACCATTTGGACAGCCAGTAACACGCAAAATGATGTTGTCTTCTTCCGGTAGACCATGCTTTTCTAGGATGCCTTCTACGTCAGTCACAAACTGAGGCAGGAAACGTTCAGCTTCAGCCATTGCAAGTGGACACGTTGGGAACGCTACACATGCCATCGAGTTTTTACGCTGTTCGCTAACACTGTCATCGATCAAGCCATGTTCACGAGCAATCTTCTCAATCTTGGCTTTCTGGCTTTTCGCCACACCCGCAACGATTAAGTTTTGGTTGGCTGTCATGCGGAAGTCGCCTTTATGAATCTTGGCAATCTCAGCAACACCTGTTTTTAGCGGTTTACCGGGAAAATCGAGCAAACGTCCATTCTCAATAAACAGTGCTAAGTGATGTTTACCATCAATACCTTCGACCCAACCAATACGATCACCTCGGTCAGTAAACTCGTAAGGTCGGCTATCAGCGAACTTCACACCGGCACGTTTTTCTACTTCCGCTTTAAATACATCAATACCAACACGGTCTAGCGTGTATTTGGTTTTAGCGTTTTTACGGTTTGAACGATTACCCCAATCACGCTGAGTCGTTACCACCGCTGCTGCGACATCAAGGGTTTTCTCCAAAGGAACAAAACCAAAATCATCGGCGCGACGAGCATAAGTAGAAGTATCACCATGAGTCATTGCCAGACCACCACCAACTAGGACATTGAAGCCCACCAGTTTGCCATTTTCACCAATTGCAACGAAGTTAAGATCGTTAGCATGTACATCAACGTCATTTTGCGGGGGGATTACTACCGTCGTCTTAAACTTACGTGGCAAGTAAGTTTTACCTAAGATCGGTTCGTCATCGTCCGTTGTCTCGACCTTTTCACCATCCAACCAGATTTCAGCATAGGCTTTCGTTTTTGGTAACAGATGTTCACTGATCTTCTTCGCCCACTCATAGGCTTCTTGATGTAGCTCTGACTCAACCGGGTTAGTCGTACACAGTACATTTCGGTTTACATCACCCGCAGTAGCAATAGAGTCAATGCCAATGCTGTTGAGTGTTTGGTGCATCAGCTTAATGTTTGGCTTAAGCACACCGTGGAACTGGAACGTTTGACGCGTTGTAAGACGGATACTGCCATAAAGAGAGTGCTCTGTTGCGAACTTATCGATCGCTAACCACTGCTCTGGTTTGATAATGCCCCCCGGCATACGAGCTCGCAGCATGACATTGTGCAATGGTTCAAGCTTCTGCTTTGCACGTTCGTTACGAATGTCACGGTCATCTTGCTGATACATGCCGTGGAAACGAATTAGCTGAAAATTATCAGCAGTAAAACCACCCGTAATTCTGTCTTGCAGATCTTGTTCAATCGTACCGCGTAAGAAGTTGCTCTGCGTTTTTAGACGCTCGTTATCAGACAGTTTTCCTAACTCTTCGCCCAATACAACTTGGTTATTATTCTCAGTAGAAAAAGTCATTAGTACACATCCCTTTGATAACGTTTCGCTTTACGTAGTTCATTAATAAATTCTTCCGCATCATCGCGTGAAAGCTTGCCTTGCTGCTCAGCAACATGAATCAAGGCTTCGTGGACGTCCTTCGCCATACGTGTTGCATCGCCACACACATAGATATACGCCCCCTCCTGAATCCACTGCCAAACTTGTTCAGCGTTTTCTAAAATGCGGTGTTGGACATAGACTTTCTCTGCTTGGTCACGGCTAAATGCCACATCGAGACGGTTAAGCAGCCCAGACTTGAGGTACTTCTGCCACTCTACTTGGTAGAGGAAATCTTGCGTAAAGGTTCGGTCACCAAAGAACAACCAGTTTTTACCTTCAGCATCACGATTGTCACGCTCTTGGATAAAGCTGCGGAACGGCGCAATACCTGTACCTGGGCCGATCATAATCACAGGGGTGTTATCATCTTGAGGCAGCTTGAAGTTATTGTTGTTTTCAACAAATACTTTCACTTCTCCCCCCTCTTCTAAACGCTGTGATAGGAAGCTTGATGCACCTCCATAACGCTTTTCGTCACCTTGGTCATATTCAACAAGGCCAACGGTCAAATGAACTTCTTCATCCACTTCGCTCTGACTCGATGCGATTGAGTACAGGCGTGGAGTTAAGCGACGCAGTAGACCAATAAGATCTTCAGCAGAGAGCTTAGTTTTCTTCTCTGCCAGTACATCAACAACTTGGGTATTACCTGCGTACTCACGTAATTTGTCTTTATCTTCCACCAGCTTTTGTAGCTTTTTGCTACCAGATAGCTCGGCAAATTTAGTGACTAACTGAGGGTTAGCCGCCGTAATCTCGAACTTGCCAACTAAAGCGCTGTGAATAGAGAGGCTTTCACCATCAACTTCAACACTCTCAACACCCGACAGTCCCACTTTAGCTAAGATAGCATTCGCTAAATCAGAACTGTTCTCAAACCATACGCCAAGTGCATCACCAGGTTGATAGGTTAAGCCCGACTCTTCGAGATCAATCTCTACGTGGCGAACATCTTTTCCTGAATCACGGCCAGTAATCTTTTGACTTGTCAGCAAAGTCGCTGTGTAAGGGTTCTGCTTATTATATGGAGAGTGCCCTGGAGCTGCTTGCCCAACAGGAAGTTGAACAACATCAGCTTCAGCACCAGAAGACAGTGCTTCTTTTACTTTCTCGAGAGCAGACGTGCGCCACTCAGCGGCTGGCGCTTCATAGTCAACATCAAGATCAACTCGATCGATAAATGATGTCGCACCTAGCTTAGATAAGAAGGCATCAAAGTCTTTACCTGTTTGACAGAAGAATTCATAACTTGAGTCACCTAATCCAATCACACCATATTGAAGGTTTGGTAATTTAGGCGCTTTTTTAGATTGAAGGAACTCGTGTAACTCAATCGCATTGTCTGGCGCTTCACCTTCACCATTAGTCGATGCGACAAAAATGACATGAGTCTCTTTTGCTAAGTTCTTACCTTTATAATCACTTGCATCAAATAGCTCAACAGCAATGCCTTGCGCTTTAGCTTCTTGCTCTAGAGCTTCAGCAACCCCTTTCGCGTTGCCGGTTTGTGAAGCGAAGATAATTGACAGTTTTCCAGCAGGTTTCGCCGCAACAGCAGCCGCTGCTTGGTTAATTGGCGCAGACGCTGCCGCTGGTTGAGTTTGAGCTAAGCCCCAAAAGTAGCCGCTCACCCAAGCGAGCTGTTGCGCAGAAAGATTAGTAACCGTCTGCTGCAGAGAGTTCAGCTGTTGATCGTTAAGTGGAGCTGCGATTGATGGTAGTTCTTGTGGCGTGTTTCCTTGAGAAGACACGTTCTTGTTCAAAGACATGGTCTCGACATCCCTATTCATTGCGTGATGATAGATTAACCACTCTCTTTAATAACAAGAAAGAATAGAAGTGAATGTTTTATAACTTTTAGAATTAAAGAAAGTAAACGAACAAACCTAGACTAGCTATTTAGACTCAACCCGAACATGCTTAAAACCCACCGCCATTGCTGACTTTGATGCGAGATCTAGGTTAACATAATGGCACTCTTCTCCATGCGAGTCTGTGAGCAAAACAAAGCCTCCTCGAGCATGGCGAAATTCTACTATCCAGCTTCCCTCCTGAGCGGATGGTTCAATGATAGCCTCAACTAATTGTTGCTCTCGATATAGATGTCTAAGTTCATTGATAGTCATGAGATTCCTTTCTCTGGCTAAAACGAATGTACTCATTAAGCATGGTCAACCAACAGCAAAGTGCTAAATGAAAAAGTGGGATATAAGTAATAGGTATAAAAAAACGCCGATTTAGAATTCGACGTTTTAAAAAAATAGGTAGGAATCATCTAGAAAGAGAGTTCTGCACCGGCAAAAAAGCCATTGGCAAAAATAAATGGTTTACCCAGTTGAGAGTTTTCATCCACTTTAAAAACTGAATCCGATTCTAGATCGATAACGCGATAGCCACCACGCAGTGCCAGAACACTACTACCAAGCGGTAAGCGGTACTGCAAAGCTGCGATTAAGTCAGTACTCTTGATGCCGTTATTATCACCAAAGTTAATTTCACCGATAATATCAAGGTTAGTGTTTGGAACCGCGATTTCACCATAGCCGAACCATGCCCAGATTTGCTCATCAAAATACTTTTTCTGCTGTGTGTCGGCATTGATGTATTTGGTATTGCTCAAATCACTGAACGTCATGCCTGCATCAAAACGCATTAAATCATGCTCGACAATCTGGTAATAGAGTGTCAGATCGAGCTTATCAAACGCCATGTAGTCCGCATCAACTGTCGAATATCGAACGCGAGCATCGGGAACATAGTTAAGTTGGTGTTCAAGGGCAAAGCTAAAGCTCGCATTGGTATCACTCTCACGGTTAACTTCATTCACTTTGGTTTTTGGGAACCACAGATCAGCACCAATTTTGGTGGTTAGCGTTGATTCCGAGAATGCCGATGTCGAAACAACAGCAGCCATTAAGGTTGCGGCTCTTAGGCCCATAAACTTGACTCTCCAAGTATGCACAATAGGCAGACAGCCATATTGGCTGTCTAGCTAGAAAAGTATGGTATGCGTCAAATAGTAATTCATATTTTTGCGACTAGCCATTTAATATACTTGATTGGTATAGATTATCTCGGTTGTGCCACATAGGACTTGAAGAACCAAATACCGATAGCAATAACAATCAGCCATGGAAGCAATTTCAATACTGCACCAACCATGCCTAGCAACACCATAACCACCAACGAAAACGCAACACCCGCCATTACTGTCACCATAGTGACACCCGTCACCAGTAATGTCGCAGCAAATACCATAATAAAGATGAGTTCAAACATACGTTTCTCCTTAGTTTATACAAACCATCTATCAGGATACGTGCCAAACTTTACATTTACTCTAAGGCATTGAAATTAAGGGAATAAAAAAGAGCGCCTGATATGGGCGCTCTTTAGAGATGTTCAATGAGGTAAAATTAACCATGCGTAGTGGTATTTTTTACACATTAAGCTCTTTAGGTATTTTTGCCAGTGCCGCTTCTACCACTTCAATACCAGAACCAGGCTTATGAGCATTCTCACTAATGTATCGACGCCATTGACGCGCACCCGGCATATTCTGGAATAACCCCAGCATATGGCGAGTGATGTGACCTAGGTAAGCACCCTGCGACAATTGCTTTTCGATGTATGGGTACATCTCTTCTACGACTTGAGTACGCTTCTTGACTGGTTTATCTAAACCGAAGATCTCTTGATCAACATTAGCCAAGATATATGGGTTTTGATATGCCTCACGCCCAACCATCACACCATCAAGATGCAGTAGATGCTCTTTAGTCTCTTCTAAAGTCTTAACACCACCATTAACTGCAATAGTCAGCTGTGGGAAATCCTTCTTGATTTGATACGCACGTGGGTAGTCAAGCGGCGGGATTTCTCGGTTCTCTTTAGGGCTTAAGCCAGATAACCACGCTTTGCGCGCGTGAATGGTAAATTGCTCACAACCACCTTTCTCTGCCACAGTAGACACAAAACGGGTCAAAAACTCATAAGAGTCTTGATCGTCAATACCGATACGGGTTTTAACGGTTACTGGTACATCCACCACATCACGCATAGCCGCAACACACTCTGCCACCAACTCAGGTTCAGCCATTAAACAAGCACCAAAGCGACCATTCTGTACTCGGTCTGAAGGGCAACCAACGTTTAAGTTAATCTCATCATAGCCACGCTCTGAAGCTAACTTGGCGCAGGTTGCTAGATCTTGAGGATTTGAACCACCCAGTTGAAGGGCGACAGGGTGTTCTTCTTGGTTGTACGCTAAAAAATCACCTTTACCGTGAATGATAGCACCAGTCGTCACCATTTCGGTGTAAAGCAGTGTTTCGCTAGTTAAAAGACGGTGGAAGTATCGACAGTGACGATCAGTCCAATCCAGCATCGGAGCGATGGAAAAGCGTTGCATCGGAAATTGTTGTTGCGTTTCACTATTAGACACTAAGCTACCTCTATACAGTCAGTACCGCTTTCAAATAACGTCCCTATTTCCAACGCGGCATAAAAAATAGTCGCGCGATTATACATCTCTAAAGGAAAAGATTCAGAATAATTACCACAGCGAATCAAACTTACTCGCTATACCAAGAGCATGACCACTTTGACCCTTCTCCGTAAACCATGCACGTGATAAAACGCATCATTTGGCAACATAGACTCACTGTAAAAGCTATGATTTTGCCGATCTTGGGCACAGCTCAGTAATTAAGATGTACTTAAAATGCTGTTATTAGTATCGCTTTTTATGAAGATAGGGTAACTTATATCGCTCTAGATCGTACGTGATATATTCACAACACGAATAAGTAACGTACTGACAGAACTATAAGATATTACCTACAAAGCGACGATAAACCGCAAAAAATGGTATATTATTAAAATTGTCCAATGGTAATGGTGAAAAGTTTGGACCTGCAATTAGTGAAGCAAATTGAAGAGATATGCTCTGCCCGAGGCGTACGTCTTACAACTCAACGCAAGCGTGTATTTGAACTAATATGTGCAAGCCCAAAAGCTTCCAGTGCTTATGAGCTACTAGATGAGTTGAAAGAAAGTGAACCTCAGGCAAAGCCTCCAACGGTTTATAGGGCGTTGGATTTTTTGCTAGAGCAAGGTTTTATCCATAGAGTGGAATCAACCAACAGTTACATTCAATGTGCTTCATGTAATGCTCATAAACACTTTTCACATTTGTTGATTTGCGATAAATGCGAAAGCGTTATTGAGCTTCAAGACGATAATTTGGTAGCCTTGCTCGCAAAGAATGCAGAAGCACATGGCTTTGCCATCAATAATCACGTAATTGAGTCACACGGTATTTGTCAGGCTTGTTCCTCTGACAATTCGAAATAAAGATATAGAAGAAGATTATGCGCGCTGAATTTGTAAACCCGTTTTTAGCTTCATTGATGAACGTTTTAAAAACGATGGCTTCGCTGGAACTGAAGCCACAGAAACCTCGTGTGAAAAAAGATGAAATCGCACGTGGAGATGTATCAGGTTTAATAGGGATGGTTGGCCCACAGAGCCGCGGCTCTATGTCTATTACCTTTGATGAAAGTCTCGCATTAGAAATCATGCAGAACATGCTTGGCGAACGTCCAAATGGCTTGAATGATGAAGTGACCGACATGGTTGGTGAAATTACCAACATGGTAACGGGTGGTGCAAAACGTATTCTTGCTGAGAGTGGATTTGACTTTGATATGGCAACGCCTGTCGTTGTTTCTGGTAAAGGCCATACCATTCGCCATAAGTGTGAAGGCTCTATCATCATCATGCCTTTCACTTCTCAATGGGGTAATGCTTTCATCGAGATCTGTTTCGAGTAATGATCCTCACTCAACAGCTTCAAATACAAAAAAACGCTTCCTAGGAAGCGTTTTTTTGTTTAATCGATAATTTGTCTTGCCCTTAGTACCAACAAACAATCCTCGACCAATTCATCAATCGACTTATCGCCTGCACGCAAATCAATTTCAGGATTAACCGGTGCCTCATACTCAGAATCAATGCCAGTAAAATTAGGGATCTCACCGGCTCGAGCTTTCTTGTACAAACCTTTAGGGTCTCGCTGCTCACACACTTCAAGCGAAGTATTAACGAACACTTCCAAAAACTCGCCTTCAGGTAGCATCTCTCGCACGAGTTGTCTTTCAGCACGATGAGGAGAGATAAACGCTGATAGTACAATAAGCCCGGCATCTGCCATTAACTTAGCAAGCTCACCAATGCGACGAATATTCT
Organism: Vibrio tubiashii; assembly: GCA_000775715.1. Taxonomy (GTDB): domain Bacteria; phylum Pseudomonadota; class Gammaproteobacteria; order Enterobacterales; family Vibrionaceae; genus Vibrio; species Vibrio tubiashii_A. The sequence continues at coordinate 172,753 of JRWQ01000017.1, read as the reverse complement.
CGCGTCTATCTTGCTCAGAAAAACCAAGGTCACTACACAGGCCGTGACGTACGTTATCTCCATCTAGCAGGTAAGTATGATAGCCCGCTTGCGCAAGTTTAGTTTCAAGTGCGCCTGCAACGGTCGACTTTCCTGCACCAGAAAGCCCAGTAAACCAAAGTACAACAGGCTTTTGCTTTTTCAACTGTGAGCGGAATTGTTTGTCGATAGAGTGTTGATGCCATACGACATTTTCATCTTTAACTGGTGTTTCCGTAGTCATAGTTCAGTCCTTTTAAAACGGAAAAAAGAGGGGAATGAGCGTCAACACCAATACGGAGTAAACAATCGATAGAGGAATTCCCACTCTAACGTAATCGGTTATTTTGTAGTTACCTACGCTGTATACCAATAGGTTGGTCTGGTACCCGTAGGGAGAGATAAAGCTAGCGCTTGCACCAAACAGCACCGCCATAATGAAAGGCATGGGGTCGACGCCATAGCCGATCGCCATACTGTAGCCAATCGGGAAAGCCAGCGCGGCGGCAGCATTGTTAGTCACTAGCTCAGTTAAAATTAGAGTCAGCAGGTAAGTCGCAACCAAGGCACCAAATACCCCCCAACCATTAAAGCCTTCAATAAACATCTGTCCAAGACTAACTGACAAACCAGTCGACAACATAAGTTGAGCAATTGAGAGTGCCGAACCAACAATAACGACAATATCGACCGGGAAGCGTCGGCGCAGTTCACTCAACTGGATAACACCTAAAAACAGTGCTGCGAGTAAGAATACTGATAAGCCTTTAATCAATGGCACCACCTCGAGCAGTGCAAGAGCAATAACAGTGGCGAAACCAAGCATCACCATAGCTGACTTGTTGGCATCTAAGCGGGCACTGGAGTCTAAATCATTGACCAGTACAAACTCTTTGCGATGAGCACTACGCTCTTGCTCAAAGCGTTTACCTGGTACAAGTACAAGAGTGTCTCCGGCATTTAGCGTAATACTACCCAGTCCACCTTGCAGACGCTCGTGCCCTCGACGTATTGCGACTACAACCGCGTCAAAGCGGTCACGGAAGTGGCTCGATTTAAGGGTTTTATTACAAAAGCTTGCCGAAGAGCTGACTACGACTTCGACAAAGCCCTGGCCATTAAGGTGGTGCTGACCAAACAACGTTAAGCCCTGGATCTCTTGCAGAGTCGCGACACTTTCTATATCTCCGCAGAACAGCAATCGGTCGCGAGCCTGAAGTACAAAGTCCGGCTCAACAGAGGGCATGGTCTGTCCATCACGTACGACCTCAGCTAAAAAAAGCTTCCGCAAGGCGCGTAAGTTGTTCTCACTAATGCTGCGCCCCACTAATGGAGAGCCCGGCTCTACTCTTGCTTCGAGGAAGTAGGGCAGATCATCTTGGTTTTGATCTTCATAGTTGGGCAATAAATAGCTCAAAGGGATCAAGATCAACATGCCACCAAACAACACTGACAGGCCGATCATTGTCGGAGCAAAAAAACCTAAACTTGGCAGTCCCGCATCTTCAACAAAGCTGTTAATGATCAAATTAGTCGAGGTGCCGATCAAAGTAAGGGTGCCACCTAAGATCGCCGCATATGAGAGTGGTATTAACAGCTTAGAAGGAGCATGTTGCTGATTGCGTTTAATGGCGCCGATTAAAGACACCACAACCGCGGTATTGTTAGTAAAAGAGGAGAGTAGAGCCGTTGATACGCCTAATTTGGCAACCACTGTACCTAAGCGGCCAGTAGACAAGGAACGGCTCACCCAACTGATTAGGCGAGTTTTTTCGAGTGCTGCTGATGCTAAGATCAACAGCACTAGAGTAAGTAGAGAAGAATTCGTGAAATTAGTGGCAACGTCGCCAAGCTCTATCAAGCCCGCAAGGAAAGCTATAAACGCTGCCCCGGCAAAGATAAAACTTGGTTTAATTCGCGTTGTCAGCAGACACGTCACTATGCCAAGTAACATTGCCAACACAAATCCTTGCTGCCACATAACGCTTCCCTACTCTACCAAGCCACTACTTAAGAAGCTGACTGATGTCTTTTGCTTCCCAATGTGGGAAGTGCTTACGAACTAAAGCATTTAGCTCTACCTCAAACGCAGAGATATTGCTCGCTTTGGTTTCAACGCTAGATAAGCTTTCACGTACTAGCCCAGCACCAACTGTTACGTTAGTTAGACGGTCAATGATGATGAAGCCACCGGTGTCTTGGCTAGCAAGATAGTTATCTAGCGCCACAGACTCTGTTAATGTCCATTCACACAAGCCGATACCATTCAACGGTAACTCAACCGCGCTGTGAGTTGACAAATTGTTGATATCATACTGATGACGAATCGCCTCAACATGGCCGACCGTCTTCTTACCAGCAATTTTCACATCGTAATCACGACCAGGCTGTAGTGGCTGTTCAGTCATCCATACAACGTCTGCAAGCAAGTGATTGCTTGACTCAACCTGAGCATTTTCAAGTACGATCAAATCTCCTCGGCTAATATCGATTTCGTCTTCAAGCGTTAGTGTTACCGCAAGGCCTGCTTGAGCCTGCTCTAGGTCACCGTCAAAGGTAACAATACGAGCAACTTTCGATGTTTTACCAGAAGGCAAAGCCTTAACTTCATCACCTACTTTGACACTGCCAGAAGCAATCGTGCCTGCAAAGCCACGGAAATCTAAGTTCGGACGGTTCACGTATTGAACTGGGAAGCGGAACTCGCCAACTTCTTTTTCTTGGTCAACATCGATATTCTCAAGAATTTCCAGCAATGGCGCACCGTCAAACCAAGCCATGTTAGGACTAGGTTCAACCACGTTATCGCCTTCTAATGCTGACAAAGGAATAATCTGAATATCTGTCTCACCTTGTAGATTCTTAGAAAACTCAAGGTACTCATCACGAATCTCTTCAAAACGCTGCTGTGAATAATCGACAAGATCCATCTTGTTTACTGCAACAACAAAGTGCTTCAACCCAAGTAGGTTAGAGATAAACGAATGACGACGAGTTTGATCCAATACCCCTTTACGTGCATCAATCAAGATCACGGCGAGATCACAGGTCGATGCTCCTGTCGCCATGTTACGCGTGTACTGCTCATGCCCCGGCGTATCGGCAATGATGAACTTACGCTTCTGTGTAGAGAAGTAACGGTAAGCCACATCAATCGTGATCCCCTGCTCTCGCTCCGCTTGAAGTCCATCAACTAGCAGAGCTAGGTCCGGACGCTCACCAGTCGTACCTACACGCTGGCTATCATTATGTACTGCCGCTAACTGATCTTCATAAATTTGCTTCGAGTCATGCAGCAAACGGCCAATCAATGTACTTTTACCATCATCTACTGAACCACACGTTAGGAATCTAAGTAGTGATTTGTACTGGTGTTGTTTTAGGTACCCTTCAATACCAAGCTCTTCAAGTTGAGCTTCAACTGCGCTATTCATTTTCTTTCCTTAGATCCTAATTAGAAATAACCTTGGCGTTTTTTCAATTCCATCGATCCCGACTGATCGTGGTCGATCGCGCGCCCTTGTCGCTCACTAGATGTTGCCACTAACATCTCTTCAATAATCCCGGTTAGCGTGTTGGCTTCTGACTCAATCGCGCCTGTTAGCGGGTAACAGCCTAGAGTCCTGAATCGGACACTTTTTTCTTCGATCTTCTCGCCTGGCTGAAGCTCCATACGATCGTCATCGACCATGATCAGCATGCCGTCACGCTCAACTACTGGACGCTTATCAGCTAGGTAGAGAGGCACAATTTCAATATTCTCTAGGTAGATGTATTGCCAGATATCGAGCTCAGTCCAGTTCGAAAGAGGGAAAACACGAATGCTTTCGCCTTTGTTGATTTGGCCGTTGTAGGTTTTCCAAAGTTCAGGACGCTGATTCTTTGGATCCCACGTGTGATTCTTATCGCGGAACGAGTAGACACGCTCTTTCGCACGAGATTTCTCTTCATCACGACGCGCTCCACCAAATGCAGCATCAAAACCATACTTGTTCAAAGCTTGCTTAAGACCCTGAGTTTTCATGATGTCAGTATGCTTAGACGAACCATGCACAAATGGGCTACATCCCATTGCCAAACCTTCTGGGTTCTTATGAACTAACAGCTCAAAACCGTATTTTTCAGCGGTACGGTCACGGAATTCAATCATCTCTTTAAATTTCCAATCGGTATCGACGTGCAGTAGCGGGAAAGGAATCTTACCTGGGTAAAAAGCCTTACGAGCTAGGTGCAGCATGACCGATGAATCTTTACCGATGGAGTACATCATCACTGGGTTATCAAACTCAGCAGCGACTTCACGAATGATGTGAATACTTTCCGCTTCAAGCTGCTTAAGATGGGTTAAACGTTCTTGGTCCATGTTAGTTGCTTCCTTTGTGACTCTTTGAGCCAATGGCTAATCTATTTAATGGCGTTAGGCTGATTGACGCTGAAGTTCGGTCTTTTTCGCTTGAGGTTCAAACCAAGCAAGTTTCTCCGACAAAGCAACCACCTCTCCAATGACGATAAGAGAAGGTGACTGTGCGTCTTTGGCAAGATCAGCGAGCTCAGCAAGCTGACCTTTGAATATTTTCTGTTGGCTATGTGTGCCACGTTCGATGATCGCGATAGGTGTATCTGGCTGACGACCGTGTTCAATTAACTGACTCTGGATGTACTCGGACTTCATCAACCCCATGTAGATCACTAGAGTTTGATTACCTCGAGCGAGGGTAGACCAATCCATTTGATCACTTTCTGCTTTTAAATGGCCAGTAATGAACATGGCTGACTGAGCATAGTCACGGTGAGTAAGAGGAATGCCGGCGTATGCTGTCGCTCCTGCTGCTGCAGTAATCCCCGGTACAACCTGAAAAGAGATGCCAGCATCAGCGAGCACTTCAAGTTCTTCGCCACCACGACCGAAGATAAACGGATCACCGCCCTTAATACGCACCACACGATAACCTTGTAGCGCAAAGTCGAGCAGAAGTTGGTTGGTTTTTTCTTGAGGAACACTATGGTGACCGGCACGTTTACCGACACAGACTTGAATCGTATCGCTAGGTATCAAAGACATAATGTCGTCAGATACCAGATAGTCATAGAGAACAACATCGGCTTGTTGAAGAAAGCGCAGTGCTTTAATAGTTAGCAGTTCCAAATCACCCGGACCTGCACCAATAAGTGCAACCTCTCCTTGACCCAGAACACTTTGGCCTAAGGTATTAAGATCGGCCTGCTTGCTTCGCGGTGTACGCTGACTGCTTAACGGAAATTGCGAAACCGTATCCCTGCTCGCCATAATGTCATCCTCATTTAATCTATGAAGGCATTATGGCGCTCTAGTCATATTACCTGAAATTCTAAAATTTCATTTTTTATATCAAATCCTGATAAGCCAACTTTTCAACCACTGATTAACCTTTATTCAATTCTGAGAGATTCACAGCAGAACCCCATACAGCAAACGCTTAAAGTCACATTTTAATGCTGAGTGTAATCATTGTTTCATTGCATTTTGTTACATTATGCAACGTCTTATTAAAGCTATCGGAGCATAAAAATGAAAGTAGCAGTGAAACCTCTGTCTCTAGCTGTACTGGGTGGCATGTTAGCCATGGCAGGCCCAGTCATGGCGGATACGATCAAACTTCGTATCGTTGAAACAACCGACATTCACACCAATGTCATGGATTACGACTACTACAAAGACAAACCATCACAAAAGATTGGTTTAACGCGTGCTGCTACCCTCGTTAAACAAGCTCGTGCTGAAGTTGAAAACAGTGTTTTAGTTGACAACGGTGACTTAATCCAAGGTAGCCCAATGGGTGACTATATGGCGGCTAAAGGCATCGAAGTTGGCGAAATTCATCCTGTGTATAAAGCGATGAACCAACTAGACTACGATGTGGGTAACATAGGTAACCACGAGTTTAACTACGGTCTAGAGTTTCTTGCCGAAACCATTAACGACGCAGACTTCCCATACATCAGTGCTAACGTATTTGATAAGAAAACCGGTGAGCACTACTTCAAACCATATATCATCAAGTCTCATACTTTCAAAGACGTAGACGGCACAGAACATGAAGTAAAAGTGGGCTACATCGGTTTTGTTCCACCACAAATCATGGTTTGGGATAAGAAAAACCTAGAAGGTAAGGTTTTCGCGAAAGACATCAAAGAGATGGCTGAACAACTCGTTCCTCAAATGAAAAAAGAGGGTGCCGAGGTTATCGTCGCAATTCCTCACTCAGGTGTTGCGGCTGACCCATACAAACATGGCGCAGAAAACTCAACTTACTACTTAGCAGAAGTTGAAGGTATTGATGCGATTGCTTTCGGTCACTCACACGCCGTATTCCCTGGTAAAGGGTTCGATAACATTCAAGGCGTTGATAACCAAAAAGGCACCATCAATGGCGTAGCATCTGTCATGCCAGGCCGCTGGGGTAGCCATGTCGGTGTAATCGACCTAGAGCTTAAAGAAAAAGATGGCAAATGGGTTGTGGTTGATGGTCAATCAGAAGCTCGCCCTATCTATGACAAATCAAACAAAAAGTCATTGGCGGAAGCCGATGCAGAAATGGTTAAAGTACTAGAAGCTGATCACAAAGGTACCCGTGATTTCGTTAACCAACCAATCGGTAAAGCTAACGATGCCATGTACAGCTTCTTGGCCCTTGTACAGGATGACCCAACAGTTCAAATCGTTAACCTTGCCCAGAAAGATTACGTTGAGCGCTTTATTCAAGGCGACCCAGACCTATCAGATATCCCGGTACTGTCTGCCGCAGCGCCATTTAAAGCGGGCGGGCGTAAGAATGACCCAGCGAACTTTACTGAGGTTGAATCTGGCCAGCTCACTTTCCGCAACGCAGCGGATCTATACCTTTACCCGAATACGCTTGTCGCGATGAAGGTAACCGGTAAAGAGGTAAAAGAGTGGCTCGAGTGTACAGCGGGTCAGTTCAAGCAGATTGATGTAAACAACACCGCTCCACAGCAGCTTATCGACTGGGATGGTTTCCGCACTTATAACTTCGACGTTATAGACGGTGTGAACTACCAAATCGATGTCACTAAGCCTGCGAAGTATGATGGCAACTGTAAAGTCGTTAACGAGGACGCTGAGCGTATTGTTGGCCTGACTTACCAAGGCAAGCCAATCGATATGAAGCAAGACTTCATTATCGCAACCAACAACTACCGCGCGTACAGCAACAAATTCCCAGGCACTGGTTCTGAGTTCGTTGCGTTCGACTCTCCAGACGAAAACCGCTCAGTTATTGCTGCTTATATTACTCGCGTAAGTGAAGAGAAAGGCGAAGTAACGCCAAGCGCAGACAATAACTGGACATTCGCACCAATTGAGTCTGATAAGCAGTTAGATATCCGCTTTGAAACATCACCAAGTGAGAAAGCAGCGAAGTTCATTGAGGAAAAAGGCCAGTACCCAATGAAACGTGTTGCGACGGATGACGTTGGCTTTGGTGTTTACCAAATCGACCTACAGAAATAAGCTTCTGTTTAGATAGTTCAAAGCCGCAATGAAAATTGCGGCTTTTTTCTTAGTTAACGTTTATCTTAAAATGACAGCTCTTCATCTACGTAAGATTTTTGCCATTATGTATGACGCTTTCCATCAGCAACTGTCACAAAACGGGTTCACGCAATCTGAAATAGACCAACTCACCCAATCAGCGCAACTGATTGAACTACCAACTCGCCACATTCTGTTGCATCAAGGGGAAGTCGCTGAAGAGATTTTCTTTTTATTAGATGGAATGTGCCACTCGGCATACCTAACCGATAAAGGCAAAGAGTTCAGCAAAGAGTTCTATTGGGAGAATGACTGGATCATCGGTTTTGAGAGCTTGGTCAACCAACAACCTTCCCCATACTTGCTTGAGTCTCTAACCCAGTGCACCCTACTCTCATTACCTATTGAGACCTTAAGGGTATGGCGCGAACAAAAACACGGCATTTACCTCAAGCTGCTTGAAACTCAGCTGATGTATAAAGAAAACAAAGAACGCTTTATGTTGCTCTACAGCCCAGAAGAGCGTTATGCACTGTTCTGCCAGCATTACCCATACTTACTTGAACGACTCAACGATTATCAAATCGCAGCGTATCTTGGAATTACTCCAATCAGCCTAAGCCGAATCAAAAAGCGCAGCCAAAGTTAACAATTGTTAATGCTCATCGAAAGCTGTCTTGCTACATTGACGATATCAACAACAGCAAGACAGATAAACAATGATTACTTGGCAGCTTAAACCGTTTTCCGACCTCACCACTGAGCAACTGTATTCACTGCTTAAACTTCGTGTTGACGTCTTCGTCGTCGAGCAAACTTGTCCTTACCCAGAGCTGGATGATAAAGATCACCGGTTGGGCGTTTTTCACCTACTCGGTTATCAAGATGATGAGCTAATAGCTTGCGCACGTTTGTTACCGAAAGGAATCAGTTATCCATCCGTGAGTATTGGTCGCGTTGCCACTAAGGAAAATCATAGAGGGGGTGGATTAGGTCATAAGCTGCTGCAACAAGCATTGGCAAATTGTGATTCATTATGGCCAGGTGAGTCGATTGAAATTGGCGCGCAAGAGCACTTAGCCTCTTTTTATCAACGACACGGTTTTGTTCAAACATCCGCTATGTACTTAGAAGATGATATCCCTCACATTGATATGAAATTGGAAAAATAGCCTTGGCTCTCTCCGCACCTTATCTCGCTATCCTACTGCTAGTGATTGGCAACTTTGCAGCTTCTCTTTCCGATGTCGCTGTGAAGCTGCTTGATGGTGAGGTCTCAACCTTTCAGTACATCTTCATTCGCCAATTACTCTCAGCGGCGGTTATTCTTCCTTTATGGTGGAAACAATCGCAGTCACAACGAAAGATGTACAGCCCCAAGTTAAATTTGCTCAGAGCGCACCTGATCCTAATTGGCAGTGGATGCATGGTTGTCGCGATCACCCACTTAACCTTGGCGACAGCCAATGCAGTCTTCTATGCAGCCCCCCTACTCATGCTGCCGTTAGCGATTGTGTTACTTGGAGAGAAATCAACACTTCAACGTAGTGCGGCAACCATTTTTGGCTTTGCTGGGGTAATGGTGGTGCTAAGGCCATCGGAGTTTCACTGGGCAGCGCTGTTTGCACTCGGAACAACCTTCACTCTTGCACTGTTTAACATAAGCGCACGAAAGCTACCTAACCAACAAACGGTCATCAGTACCCTGTTTTGGACATCAGTCCTGTCATTGCCAGTGTCAGGTATACTAGCAATGCTTTACTGGCAGCCGATATCGAATATCCACTTACTACTAATCTTAGCCAGTGCCACATTGATTCTGACTTACAATGGTTTTGCGGTGATGGCCTACCAACGCTCGCCAGCCAGCGCTATCGCAGTAGCCGAAAATTCGGGGTTAGTGTTTGTCGCGCTATTTGGTGTGATGTGGTTTGATGAAGTGCCAGATTGGCTAACAGCATTAGGGATAGTGATGATTATCCTCCCCCTAATACCATGGAAAGCATTACTCAAACTATTTAGAGTCAATTACTTGCTGCGACCAAATCCGCCATCTGACAGTCGGAAAAACATCACAGACTGATTTCTTTTTTCAAGCTGCAAGATATCAAGCTGGCCATTCTCTGCTAACTTATATCTAACCAGTTGTCCTTTTTTAATTTGGCTAAGCGGCTTATCGGAACCTTCAACTTTAACCAAAGCATTAAGGTCAGCCATCGGCAAGCCATTGCTGCGGAACACCTGAGCGAGTGTATCACCACTTTTTACTTCGTATTCACGCCAAACTTTAGACGCTAAAGAATCCTGTTCTTCGCTTTTTTGTTCACTCAGGCTACGGGTATTGATATCAATTTCCACCCGCTGAGAGTTAGCCGCAGGTGCCGATTGGTCTTGAGTTTGTGCATCTGGAATAGGTACAACAAGTAACACGAGTAATAGCGGCACCATTACCATAAGTGCACGTTGATGCAGCTTTGGTAGTAGCTGCCATTTATCTACGGCAGTTTGCTTAATACCTTGCCAATCAATGTTGTTGAACTTGGCTTTAGCCACTTCAACATAATCCACTTGCTGTTGTTTCTTTTTCTTTCTGCGATTCATCGCACCTTGTCTCCAAACGGCTTTCGCTACAAGTATAAAAACCAAGCCCTAATGAGTATATGACTTTTATACCTCTATCGTAATAACAGCGTCAAATTTGGCTAAAAGTTCGTTAAAATACGATCTTAATCGCACAACGTGACATAGCGGAACTCTCCATAGAGCCATTTCATAACAAAGCTATAACTGGTATCCTTTAGCCTTTATACACCATATAAAGAGAGACAACATGTCTGAAGTTAAATTTGAGACTGTAGAGCAAAAAGCTAGCTACGGTATCGGTCTACAAATGGGTCAGCAACTAGCTGGTTCTGGTCTTGAAGGTTTAAATGTAGATGCTATCGCTGCAGGTATCGCAACTGCACTAGTTGGTGAGCAACCAGCTATCGAAGTCGATGAAATCAACAACGCACTACAAGAGCTACACACTCGCGTTGAAGCAGCACGCCAAGAAGCAGCTAAAGTAGCAGCGGCAGATGGCGAAGCGTTCCTAAAAGACAACGCTCTTCGTCCAGAAGTAACAGTTCTTGAGTCTGGCCTACAGTACGAAATCATCACTGAAGGTACTGGCGAAATTCCATCTTCAGACAAGCAAGTACGCGTTCACTACCACGGTGAGCTAACTGACGGTACTGTTTTCGACAGCTCGGTATCACGCGGTCAACCAGCTGAATTCCCAGTTACAGGTGTTATCAAAGGTTGGGTTGAAGCACTTCAACTAATGCCTGTAGGTTCTAAGTGGAAACTATACATCCCACAAGACCTAGCATACGGTGAGCGTGGCGCAGGTGCTGCTATCCCTCCATTTGCAGCTCTAGTATTTGAAGTTGAACTTCTAGACATCCTTTAATTTCTCGCGAAATCTAAGCATGCATAACGGCGACCATTGTGTCGCCGTTTTTATACTCTCTGATATCTACTTACTCAGATCGGTATTTCAGGTACAAAAAAGCCGAGCTAATGCTCGGCTTTTTTTGTTCTTACGAACCTGATTACTCAGCAGCTTCTTCAGCAGCTGGGCGATCTACAAGCTCAATGTAAGCCATTGGAGCTTTATCACCAGTACGGAAACCAGCTTTTAGGATACGAGTGTAACCGCCCTGACGAGCAGCAAAACGTGGACCTAGTTCGTTAAACAGTTTTGCAACTACTTCGTTGTCACGAGTACGTGCAAATGCTAGACGACGGTTAGCAACGCTGTCAGTCTTAGCTAGTGTAATCAAAGGCTCAACTACGCGACGTAGCTCTTTTGCTTTTGGCAATGTAGTCTTGATAACTTCATGACGTACTAGAGAGCTAGCCATGTTGCTAAACATCGCTTTGCGATGTGAGCTGTTGCGGTTGAGTTGACGACCACTCTTACGATGGCGCATGACCTAATCCTTCTAACTATTATCGATTAATCTTCAGCGATAGACGCTGGTGGCCAGTTTTCTAGGCGCATGCCCAGAGAAAGACCACGTGATGCAAGTACGTCTTTGATCTCTGTAAGAGATTTTTTACCCAGGTTAGGCGTTTTAAGTAGCTCAACCTCAGTACGCTGTACAAGATCACCGATGTAGTGAATCGCTTCTGCTTTCAGACAGTTAGCAGAGCGAACTGTTAGTTCAAGATCGTCTACAGGACGCAGTAGGATCGGATCGAATTCTGGCTTCTCTTCCTTCTCCTCAGGTACACGTACATCACGAAGATCTACGAACGCATCCAATTGTTCAGCTAGGATAGTAGCTGCACGACGGATTGCTTCCTCAGGGTCTAGAGTACCGTTCGTTTCCATGTCGATGACAAGTTTGTCTAAGTCTGTACGCTGCTCTACACGAGCTGCTTCTACAGAGTAAGCAATCTTATCTACTGGGCTGTACGTAGCGTCAACCAGAAGGCGACCAATAGGGCGCTCATCTTCTTCAGTATGGATACGAGCTGAAGCTGGAACATAACCACGACCACGTTCAACTTTGATACGCATAGCGATCTCAGCGTTGTCATCCGTTAGGTGACAAATAACGTGTTCAGGGTTAGCGATCTCTACATCACCATCATGGGTGATGTCACCTGCAACCACAGGGCCCGAGCCTGATTTGTTCAAAGTAATGAACACTTCATCTTTGCCTTCGGCAACGCGTACAGCTAAACCTTTAAGGTTAAGTAGGATTTCAAGAATATCTTCTTGAACGCCTTCTTTAGTGCTGTACTCATGAAGTACGCCTTCAATTTCTACTTCTGTTACAGCACAACCTGGCATAGAAGATAGAAGAATACGGCGAAGTGCATTACCAAGAGTATGGCCAAAACCACGCTCTAATGGCTCAAGAGTTACTTTTGCGTGAGTCGTGCTAACCTGTTCGATGTCAACAAGACGTGGCTTAAGAAATTCTGTTACAGAACCCTGCATTGTGTCCTCTCTTTAATTTAAACCTTACTTAGAGTAAAGCTCGACGATCAATTGTTCGTTGATGTCAGCAGATAGATCTGAACGCTCAGGCATACGCTTGAACGTACCTTCCATCTTACCACCATCTACTTCAATCCAAGTTGGTTTTTCACGTTGTTCAGCAACTTCTAGAGCAGCCTTAATACGAGATTGCTGTTTAGCTTTCTCGCGGATAGAAACAACGTCGTTAGCCGCAACTTTGAAAGAAGGAATGTTTACAACTTTACCGTTAACTAGGATAGCTTTGTGGCTAACTAGCTGACGAGATTCAGCGCGAGTTGCACCAAAGCCCATGCGGTAAACTACGTTATCAAGACGACCTTCAAGAAGCTGAAGCAGGTTTTCACCTGTGTTGCCTTTAAGGCGAGCAGCTTCTTTGTAGTAGTTACGGAATTGTTTTTCTAGAACGCCGTACATACGACGAACTTTTTGCTTCTCACGAAGCTGAACGCCATACTCAGATAGACGACCGCGACGAGCGCCGTGTACACCTGGTGCGTTATCAATTTTACACTTGGTATCGATCGCGCGTACACCAGACTTAAGGAATAAGTCAGTACCTTCGCGACGGCTAAGCTTCAGCTTAGGACCCAAATATCTTGCCATGATCTTTCTCCAGTAATCTAAAAAACGTTATACGCGACGTTTCTTAGGTGGACGACAACCGTTATGAGGGATTGGTGTAGCATCAACGATGTTAGTGATGCGGAAACCAGCAGCGTTCAGTGCGCGAACAGTAGATTCACGACCTGGACCTGGACCCTTAACCATAACTTCCAAGTTCTTTAGACCGTACTCTTTAGCCATTTCAGCACAACGTTCAGCAGCAACCTGTGCAGCGAACGGAGTAGACTTACGAGAACCACGGAAACCTGAACCACCGGCAGTAGCCCATGCAAGAGCATTGCCTTGACGGTCAGTGATGGTTACGATTGTGTTGTTAAAAGATGCATGGATGTGCGCAACGCCATCTGCAACTTGCTTGCGTACGCGCTTACGAGCGCGAGTTGGTTGTTTAGCCATTGTACTCTACCTTCCCGATTATTTCTTGATCGGCTTACGCGGACCCTTACGGGTGCGAGCATTGGTTTTAGTACGCTGTCCACGTAGTGGTAGACTGCGACGATGACGAAGACCACGGTAACAGCCAAGGTCCATAAGACGCTTGATGTTCATAGATACTTCACGACGTAGATCACCTTCTACAGTGTACTTAGCTACACCATCACGCAGTTGATCGATCTGCTCTTCAGTTAGTTCACTGATCTTAACATCTTCAGCAATGCCCACTTCAGCTAGGATAGCTTGAGAGCGAGTCTTACCGATACCGTAGATCGCAGTTAGTGCGATTACAGCATGTTTTTGATCAGGAATGTTAATGCCTGCAATACGGGCCATTATTCACTCCAAATTTTCTAAAAAGAATAGCCGCAGCAAAGCCCGTTATGGATACGCTGCGGAATGCTACTTCTTTTGCACGCAAAAGGTAGGCCGAGGAATATACTCGACACTACCTTATATTTCAAGTAAAAATTTCTGCTTAATTAGCCTTGGCGCTGCTTGTGCTTTGGCTCACTGCAAATCACGCGAACGACACCGTTACGCTTGATAACTTTACAGTTACGGCAGATTTTTTTAACGGAAGCACGAACTTTCATTGCTAAACTCCGTAAATGAAATCTGAGTCTACCGCCGAATTAACGGCCATAGCCTTTCAGATTTGCCTTCTTCAACACAGAATCATACTGTTGAGACATCAGATGAGTCTGTACCTGTGCCATAAAGTCCATAATTACAACCACTACGATAAGTAGTGATGTACCGCCGAAGTAGAAACGTACGTTCCACGCGACCATCATGAACTCTGGAATCAGACAGATAAAGGTAATGTAAAGCGCGCCCGCAAGGGTTAGTCGCGTCATTACTTTATCAATATATTTCGCTGTCTGCTCACCTGGGCGGATGCCGGGTACGAATGCACCGGACTTCTTCAAATTATCTGCTGTTTCACGCGGGTTGAAAACCAACGCCGTGTAGAAGAAACAGAAGAAAATGATAGCTGCTGCATAAAGCATTACATACAGAGGCTGACCTGGGCTAAGAGCCAAAGACACGTCAGTTAACCAACCAAACGTGCTGCTCTCACCGTTCTGACCAAACCACTGAGCCAGTGTTCCTGGGAACAAGATAATACTTGATGCGAAGATTGCTGGAATAACACCTGCCATATTAATTTTAAGTGGCAGGTGAGTGCTTTGTGCAGCAAATACTTTACGACCTTGTTGACGCTTCGCGTAGTTAACAACGATACGACGTTGACCACGCTCCATGAAAACAACGAAATAAATTACCGCGAAAGCAAGTACACCAATCAACAGCAGAAGAAGTACATGCAATTCACCTTGACGCGCTTGCTCGATTGTTTGACCGATTGCTGATGGCAATCCAGCAACAATACCTGCAAAAATAAGTAACGAGATACCGTTACCAATTCCGCGCTCTGTAATTTGTTCACCTAACCACATTAGGAACATGGTGCCGGTTACTAAACTTACGGTAGCAATTAGCGTAAACATGGTTTGGTTGATAACAACCAGATTATCGACCATGTTTGGTAAGCCTGTTGCAATACCAATAGCTTGGAATGTTGCAAGTACAAGCGTGCCGTAGCGTGTATATTGGCTGATCTTACGACGGCCTGCTTCACCCTCTTTTTTGAGTTCAGCTAACGCTGGATGAACTACAGTTAGCAGTTGGACAACAATAGATGCCGAAATATACGGCATGATGCCCAACGCTAATATAGATGCACGCTCAAGAGCACCACCGGAGAACATGTTAAACATTTCTACGATGGTACCTTTTTGCTGTTCGAACAATTCGGCAAGTACAGCTGCGTCAATACCAGGAATCGGCACAAAAGAGCCGGCTCGGAATACTAAAAGAGCACCCACTACGAATAATAAGCGCGACTTTAGTTCACTTAAGCCGCTCTGAGCACTACGAAAATCTTGTCCTGGTTTCTTAGCCATCTGTACCTCGTTCCTCGAGATTATTCCTCGATTTTACCGCCTGCAGCTTCGATTGCAGCTTTAGCGCCTTTAGTCACACGTAGACCTTTAACAGTCACTGCTTTGTTTAGTTCACCTGAAAGAACAACTTTAACAAATTCGATGTTCTTAGTGATAACGTTAGCAGCTTTAAGGCTGTTTAGATCAACCACGTCACCAGTTACTTTCGCTAGCTCAGCTAGACGAACTTCAGCAGACACTAGGCTCTTACGAGAAGTGAAACCGAATTTTGGTAGACGTTGTTTTAGAGGCATCTGACCGCCTTCAAAACCTGGACGAACTGAACCGCCAGAGCGTGACTTTTGACCTTTGTGGCCACGGCCACCAGTCTTACCTAGGCCAGAACCAATACCGCGACCTACGCGCTTAGCAGTAGTCTTAGCACCAGCAGCTGGTGATAGAGTATTCAAACGCATTCTGATTACTCCTCAACTTTAACCATGTAGTAAACCTTGTTGATCATACCGCGCACGCACGGAGTATCTTCAAGTTCTACAGTGTGGTTGATTTTACGAAGGCCTAGACCTTTAAGACACGCTTTGTGCTTAGGTAGACGACCAATTGAGCTTTTAGTTTGAGTTACTTTAATAGTTGCCATGGTGTTCTTACTCCGAAATAGATTCAACAGTTAGACCACGTTTAGCAGCAACCATTTCTGGCGACTTCATGCTACCTAGTGCATCGATCGTTGCACGAACGATGTTGATAGGGTTCGTAGAACCGTATGCTTTAGATAGTACGTTGTGTACACCAGCAACTTCTAGTACTGCACGCATCGCACCACCTGCGATAACACCAGTACCTTCTGCAGCAGGCTGCATGTAAACTTTAGAGCCCGAGTGGCGACCTTTCACCGGGTGGTGAAGAGTGCCTTCGTTAAGAGCGATCGTAGTCATGTTACGACGCGCTTTTTCCATTGCTTTTTGAATCGCTGCAGGTACTTCACGAGCTTTGCCGTAACCGAAACCTACACGACCGTTACCGTCACCAACTACTGTTAGTGCAGTGAAGCTCATGATTCGACCACCTTTAACCGTTTTAGAAACACGGTTAACTGCGATTAGCTTTTCTTGCAAATCATTCGCTTGAACTTGTTGTTCTTTAGCCATCTTCCAACCCTACCTTAGAATTTCAGACCAGCTTCGCGAGCAGATTCTGCTAGCGCCGCTACTCGACCGTGGTATTGGAAACCAGAACGATCAAATGCAACTGCTTCAACGCCTTTTTCAAGAGCGCGCTCAGCAACAGCTTTACCTACTGCTTTAGCTGCATCGATGTTACCAGTGTTCTTAACTTGCTCACGGATCGCTTTTTCTACAGTAGAAGCTGCTGCGATTACCTCAGAGCCGTTAGCTGCAATAACCTGTGCGTACACGTGACGAGGAGTACGGTGTACTACTAGGCGAGTTGCACCCAGTTCTGCAATCTTACGACGTGCGCGTGTAGCACGACGGATGCGAGATGCTTTCTTATCCATAGTGTTACCTTACTTCTTCTTAGCTTCTTTAGTACGCACATTTTCATCTGCGTAACGAACACCTTTACCTTTATAAGGCTCAGGCTCACGGTAAGAACGAATGTCAGCCGCAACCTGACCAACAAGTTGCTTGTCACAACCAGTAATCACGATTTCAGTTTGGCTTGGACATTCAGCTTTGATACCCGCTGGCAGTTCATGCTCAACTGGGTGAGAGAAGCCTAGCGTTAGACCTACAGCGTTGCCTTTGATAGCAGCACGGTAACCAACACCTTTAAGAGTTAGCTTCTTAGTAAAGCCTTCAGTAACACCAACAACCATGTTGTTAACTAGAGCGCGAGCAGTACCTGCTTGTGCCCATGCGTTTACAACACCTTCGCGTGGACCGAAAGTAAGATTGTTTTCTTCCTGAGCTACAACTACAGCGTCGTTAAGAACGCGAGATAGTTCGCCTTTAGCACCTTTTACAGTGATTTCTTGGCCGTTTAGTTTCACCTCTACGCCAGCTGGAATAGCGACAGGTGCTTTAGCAACACGAGACATAATCTACTCCTATTACGCTACGTAAGCGATGATTTCACCACCAAGACCTGCTTTACGTGCAGCACGGTCTGACATCAGACCCTTGGAAGTTGAAACGATAGCAACACCAAGACCACCCATTACAGAAGGAAGCTCATCTTTCTTCTTGTAAACACGTAGACCTGGACGAGAAACACGTTTAAGTTGCTCGATTACTGGTTTAGCTTGGAAGTACTTAAGAGTAACTTCAAGCTCAGGTTTTACTTCGCCTTCAACAGCGAAATCAGTGATGTAACCTTCAGCTTTTAGTAGTGCAGCAATTGCAACTTTAAGCTTTGAAGAAGGCATTTTAACAGCAACTTTGTTTGCTGCCTGACCGTTACGAACGCGGGTCAGCATATCCGAAATCGGATCTTGCATGCTCATATGATTTACTCCAAATGATTAAGTGGCAATTACCAGCTAGCCTTACGAAGTCCAGGAATCTCGCCTTTCATGCAAGCTTCACGAACTTTGATACGGCTTAGACCGAACTTACGTAGGTAACCGTGTGGACGACCAGTTTGGTTACAACGGTTGCGCTGACGTGATGCACTTGAATCACGTGGAAGAGATTGCAGCTTAAGAACTGCGTTCCAACGATCTTCTTCAGATGCGTTTACATCGCTGATGATAGCTTTAAGCGCAGAACGCTTTTCAGCGAACTTAGCTACTAGCTTCGCACGTTTTGCTTCACGTGCTTTCATTGAATTTTTAGCCATAACAGTAACCCTTCACCTTACTTACGGAATGGGAAGTTAAAGGCAGCCAGCAGAGCACGGCCTTCCTCATCAGTACCAGCAGACGTCGTAATAGTGATGTCTAGACCGCGTACTTTATCAACTTTATCAAAGTCGATTTCCGGGAAGATGATTTGCTCGCGAACGCCCATGCTGTAGTTACCGCGTCCGTCAAAAGACTTAGCGCTAACACCACGGAAGTCACGTACTCGTGGAAGAGCGATATTAATTAGACGCTCAAGAAAATCCCACATACGTTCGCCACGCAAGGTTACTTTACAACCGATAGGGTAGCCTTCACGAATTTTGAAACCTGCAACAGATTTACGCGCTTTAGTGATAAGTGGCTTTTGACCAGAGATCGTTGCCATATCAGCTGCTGCGTTTTCTAGCAGTTTCTTGTCGTTGATTGCTTCACCAACACCCATGTTAAGGGTGATTTTCTCGATTCTAGGGACTTGCATGACGCTTGTGTAGCTGAACTGTTTGGTCAGATCAGCGACTACAGACGACTTGTAGTAATCATGCAGTTTCGCCATAGTAGAACTCCAAATTACTTCTATTAGTTAGAAACGATTTCGTTGTTAGATTTAAAGAAACGAACTTTCTTACCATCTTCGAAACGGAAACCGATACGGTCAGCTTTACCAGTAGCTGCGTTGAAAATCGCCACGTTAGAAACGTCGATTGCTGCTTCTTGCTCTACGATACCGCCTTGGATACCCATAGCTGGAACAGGTTTCTGATGCTTCTTAACTAGGTTGATACCTTCAACGATAACTTTACCAGTTGCTAGAACCTTAGTTACTTTACCTTTCTTGCCTTTGTCTTTACCAGCAAGAACGATTACTTCGTCATTACGACGGATTTTAGCTGCCATTTCTTCGTGCTCCTTACAGAACTTCTGGAGCCAGTGAAACGATCTTCATGAACTTATCGCCACGAAGCTCACGTGTCACAGGGCCAAAGATACGTGTACCGATTGGTTGCTCAGTATTGTCGTTAAGCAATACACAAGCATTACGGTCGAAGCGAATGACAGAACCGTCTGGACGACGAACGCCTTTGCGAGTGCGCACAACAACCGCCTTCAGAACGTCACCTTTTTTAACTTTACCGCGAGGAATTGCTTCCTTCACAGTAACTTTGATAACGTCACCGATATGTGCATAACGGCGGTGTGAGCCACCCAGGACCTTAATACACATTACCTTGCGCGCGCCTGAGTTATCAGCTGCGTCAAGTGTACTTTGCATTTGGATCATTGTTAGTGCTCCGCTAAATATAAAAAAAACTAGACCCTCTCGGGTCGGGCTGCCTCTTTAAAAGGGACGCGAATTGTACCACCCTTTTTTGTGATTGGGTAGTCAAAAAATAAACGGCCCCAAAATTAATTTGGAGCCGTTTAATATCATAGAATTAGCTTAGGAATTAACCTTTCGCTTTTTCTACAACTTTTACCAAAGTCCAAGACTTAGTCTTAGACAGTGGACGACACTCACGAATTTCAACAGTATCGCCTAGGCCACACTCGTTGTTCTCGTCATGTGCGTGAACTTTAGTCGTGCGCTTTACGAACTTGCCGTAAATTGGGTGTTTAACCATGCGCTCGATAGCAACAGTGATAGACTTGTCAGCCTTGTTGCTAACTACACGACCAAATGAAGTACGAATTTTGTCGCTCATTATGCGCCTGCCTTCTCAGTCAATACGGTTTTCACACGTGCGATATCACGACGTACAGCTTTCAGAGTATGAGTTTGCTGTAGCTGACCAGTTGCAGCTTGCATGCGCAAGTTGAACTGTTCACGTAGCAAATTCAAAAGCTCAGCGTTAAGCTCTTCAACGCTTTTTTCGCGTAGATCTTGTGCTTTCATCACATCACCTGCTTAGTTACAAATGTAGTTTTGAATGGCAGTTTACGCGCCGCTAGACGGAACGCTTCACGAGCCAATTCTTCAGGTACACCACCCATTTCGTACATAACCTTACCAGGTTGGATTTGGGCTACCCAGTACTCAACGTTACCTTTACCCTTACCTTGACGAACTTCTAGTGGTTTTTCTGTGATAGGTTTGTCTGGGAACACACGGATCCAGATTTTACCTTGACGCTTAACGTGACGTGTCATTGCACGACGTGCCGCTTCGATTTGACGAGCAGTTAGACGACCACGGCCAGTAGCTTTAAGACCGAATTCGCCGAAGCTTACATCAGTACCTTTAGCTAGACCACGGTTACGACCAGTCTGAACCTTACGGAACTTAGTACGTTTAGGTTGTAGCATCTGTCGACTCCTTACTTACGGCCTTTACGCTGCTTCTTAGGCTTGTCGCCTTTAGGCTCTACAGCGTTAGCTGCTGGCATACCGCCTAGGATTTCACCTTTGAAGATCCAAGTCTTAATGCCGATCACACCGTATTGAGTGTGAGCCGAAGAAGTTGCGTAATCAATGTCAGCACGTAGAGTGTGTAGAGGCACACGGCCTTCACGGTACCACTCTGAACGTGCAATTTCAGCGCCGCCTAGACGACCGCTTACTTCTACTTTGATACCTTTAGCGCCTAGACGCATAGCGTTTTGTACCGCGCGCTTCATAGCACGACGGAACATAACACGACGCTCTAGCTGAGACGCGATGCTATCACCTACAAGCTGTGCATCAAGTTCAGGCTTACGTACTTCAGCGATGTTAATTTGCGCTGGTACACCTGCAATTTTAGCTACAGCTGTGCGTAGTTTCTCTACGTCTTCACCTTTCTTACCGATTACAACGCCAGGACGAGCAGTGTGAATAGTCACACGGATGCTCTTAGCTGGACGCTCGATAACGATGCGTGAAAGAGATGCTTTTTTCAGTTCACTTGTAAGGAACTGACGTACCTTGAAGTCGCCGTCTAGGTTGTCAGCGAAATCTTTGGTGTTAGCAAACCATGTAGCATTCCAAGGCTTAACGATGCCTAGACGAATACCATTTGGATGTACTTTTTGACCCATTGCTTACTCTCCTAGTCTCTTAGCGATCTGCTACAACAACAGTGATGTGGCTTGAACGCTTCAAGATACGATCCGCACGACCTTTAGCACGAGGCATAATACGCTTCATGATAGGGCCTTCATCTACGAAGATTTTTGCGACATTTAGATCGTCAATATCTGCGCCTTCATTGTGCTCCGCGTTAGCGATAGCTGACTCAAGAACTTTCTTGATTAGATCAGCAGCTTTTTTGTTGCTGAACGTTAGAATTTCTAGAGCCTGGTCTACAGATTTTCCACGAATTTGATCCGCAACTAAGCGAGCTTTCTGAGGCGAAATGCGAGCAAAGTTATGTTTAGCTAATGCTTCCATCATCTACTCCTTAACGCTTCTTAGCTTTCTTATCCACGACATGGCCGCGGTAAGTACGTGTTGGTGCGAATTCGCCCAGTTTGTGACCGATCATTTCTTCGGTTACGAATACTGGTACGTGCTGACGACCATTATGGACAGCGATGGTCAAACCGATCATCGTAGGGATGATCATTGAACGACGGGACCAAGTCTTAATAGGCTTTTTGTCTCCGCTTTCCACCGCTTTCTCTACCTTCTTCAGCAAGTGTAGGTCAATAAATGGACCTTTCTTGAGAGAACGTGGCATGGCGATTCCTCTTTATATAGATTACTTGTTACGACGACGTACGATGTACTTGTCAGTGCGTTTGTTCTTACGAGTCTTGAAGCCTTTAGTTGGCTGACCCCATGGTGAAACTGGGTGACGGCCACCAGAAGTACGACCTTCACCACCACCGTGTGGGTGGTCTACTGGGTTCATTACCACACCGCGAACGGTAGGACGAACACCGCGCCAGCGGTTAGCACCAGCTTTACCAAGTTCACGTAGCATGTGCTCAGAGTTACCAACTTCACCGATTGTTGCCCGGCCTTCAGAAAGTACTTTGCGCATTTCGCCAGAACGTAGACGGATAGTTACGTATGCACCGTCGCGAGCAACGATTTGAGCATATGCACCAGCCGAACGAGCTAGCTGACCACCTTTACCAGGCTTAAGTTCAACGTTGTGTACAGTTGAACCTACTGGGATGTTACGCATTGGTAGAGTGTTACCAGCTTTGATTGGTGCATCAACACCAGACTGGATAGCATCACCAGCGTTAACACCTTTAGGTGCTAGGATGTAACGACGCTCACCGTCTGCGTACAGAACTAGAGCGATGTTAGCGCTACGGTTTGGATCATATTCAAGACGCTCAACTTTCGCTGGGATACCGTCTTTAGTACGTTTGAAGTCAATTACACGGTAGTGGTGCTTGTGACCACCGCCGATGTGACGTACTGTGATACGACCGTTGTTGTTACGACCACCGTTCTTAGAGTTTTTCTCTAGAAGAGGTGCGTATGGCTTGCCCTTGTGTAGGTCAGCGTTAACAACTTTAACAACGTGACGACGACCAGGGGAAGTCGGCTTACATTTAACAATAGCCATTCTTAACTACTCCTGTTATTCCGCGCCGCCAACGAAGTCAAGATCTTGACCTTCTTTCAAAGTAACGTACGCTTTCTTAACGTCGCTGCGGCGACCTTGGCGTAGACCTTGACGTTTGGTCTTACCCTTATTGATAAGAGTGTTTACAGACTTAACTTCAACTTCAAATAGCTTTTCTACAGCTGCTTTGATCTCTTTTTTAGTTGCATCGATTGCTACTTTGAAAACGATAGTGTTCGCTTTCTCAGCTGCCATAGTTGCTTTTTCAGAGATGTGCGGTGCACGTAGAACTTTTAGGATACGCTCTTCAGTGATCATGCTAGCATCTCCTCTACTTGTTTAACTGCTTCAGCAGTAATTACAACTTTGTCAAACGCAATTAGAGAAACTGGGTCGATACCAGCAACGTCACGTGCGTCAACTTTGTATAGGTTACGAGCAGCTAAGAATAGGTTCTCATCTACTTCGCTAGTCACGATTAAAGCGTCAGTTAGCTCAAGCTCTTTAAGCTTAGCAACTAGTTCTTTAGTCTTTGGTGCTTCTACTGAGAAGTTATCAACAACGATTAGACGCTCTTGACGAACAAGCTCAGAAAGAATGCTCTTCATAGCACCACGGTACATTTTCTTGTTTACTTTTTGGCTGTGATCTTGTGGTTTCGCAGCAAAAGTAACACCACCTGTACGCCAGATTGGGCTACGGATTGTACCAGCACGCGCACGGCCAGTACCTTTTTGACGCCATGGCTTAGCGCCACCGCCAGAAACTTCTGAACGTGTTTTCTGAGCACGAGTACCTTGACGAGCACCTGCTGCGTACGCAACAACTACTTGGTGTACAAGAGCTTCGTTAAACTCACGTCCGAAAGTAGTTTCGGAAACAGTTAGTGCATCAGCACCTTTAACCATTAGTTCCATTACTTACTCCTGAGACGTTATGCTTTAACAGCTGGTTTAACGATCACGTTACCGCCAGTTGCGCCTGGGACTGCACCTTTAATAAGAAGCAGATTGCGCTCAGCGTCAACACGTACGATCTCTAGGTTTTGAGTCGTTACACGCTCAGCACCCATGTGACCTGCCATTTTCTTGCCTTTAAATACGCGACCTGGAGTTTGACATTGGCCAATAGAACCAGGAGCACGGTGAGACAATGAGTTACCGTGAGTCATATCTTGAGTGCGGAAGTTCCAACGCTTAACAGCGCCTTGGAAACCTTTACCCTTAGATGTACCAGTAACGTCTACTTTCTTTGTTTCGTTGAATAGTTCAACTGTTAGCTCAGCGCCAACTGCAAACTCTTCATCGTTTTCCAAACGGAATTCCCAAAGACCGCGACCAGCTTCAACGCCAGCTTTAGCAAAGTGACCTGCTTCAGCTTTGTTTACGCGGTTAGCTTTCTTAGCACCAGCAGTAACCTGGATTGCTGCGTAGCCATCTGTCTCAAGAGTTTTAACTTGAGAAACACGGTTAGCTTCAACCTCAACAACTGTTACTGGGATAGAAACGCCTTCTTCAGTAAATACGCGGGTCATGCCCACTTTACGACCGATTAGACCAATCATTCTTCTAATCTCCCTTAACCTAGGCTAATTTGAACGTCAACGCCCGCAGCAAGGTCTAGACGCATTAGAGCATCAACAGTTTTGTCTGTTGGCTCAACGATGTCGATTAGACGCTTGTGAGTACGAATTTCGTACTGGTCACGTGCTTTCTTGTTAACGTGTGGAGAGATAAGAACTGTGAAACGCTCTTTACGAGTAGGTAGTGGGATTGGACCACGAACCTGTGCGCCAGTGCGCTTAGCTGTTTCAACGATTTCCGCTGTTGAAGCATCGATTAGTTTGTAATCGAAAGCTTTTAGGCGGATACGGATACGTTGGTTCTGCATGAGACAGAGCTCCAATATTAAAAATTACACAAACAATATCGCCACTCAGACTCGTAAAGACGAGAGAATGCCGATTGATTTATGTGAAACCGTAACTTCCAAGATTAGGAAGTATTGTCAGTTAATTTTCGATTAACTACCCCTACATACCAGAATCACGTCTGGGGATAGTTATTCCGAAGAATAAGTAGCTAATTGTATTAACCGCGAACATAAGCTGAGTCTACATTACCTGAAATATCAAAGAGATAAATCAGCTCCTCTTCGCTCATTGGTTCACAACTGGCTTAACCAGTGCGACGCATTATACAGATCACAATTTTATGTGCAAGGGTTGTTTGAAAATTAAACGGAGAAGAGGGAATGGGAGGTTGGAATCGGGATGTGGGAACGGACTTCGTCCTATGGAGAACTGGAGTTGACCACACTCTTTAAGTTAAGAGGTCAACTCCAATTTTTCATCTGCGTAGCGTTCCCGTTATCCAGAAGCGCAGTTTTCCGGATATTTAAGCTAAGCGCTGACGCACCGCTTCAAACAGACAAACGCCTGATGCTACTGAGACGTTTAGGCTAGATACGCTACCCGCCATAGGGATCTTGATCAGGTCATCACAGGTCTCGCGTGTCAGGCGGCGCATGCCGTCTCCTTCTGCACCCATGACGATAGCCAGCGAACCTGTCAACTTAGCATGGTAGATGTCGTGAGTGGCTTCACCCGCCGTTCCGACAAACCAAACACCCTGCTCTTGCAATGCGCGCATGGAGCGAGCTAGGTTAGTCACCCGAACTAGTGGGACTGTCTCAGCAGCACCACAAGCAACTTTACTTACCGTGGCATTGATATTCGCTGACTTATCTTTTGGTACGATTACCGCAGCAACACCCGCAGCATCAGCATTACGTAGGCACGCGCCTAAGTTGTGCGGATCAGTCACGCCATCGAGTACTAGCAGCAGTGGCGACTCATGTTTAGCAAGAATGTCATCTAAGTCATTCTCGTTTAACTGCTTGGCAGGCTTAACGCGGGCCATGATGCCTTGATGATTGGCACCACGAGCCTTATCATCGAGCGTTTTACGTGTCATTTGCTGAATAGAAACGCCACATACTTGTAGCTCGTTTAAAATCGGCATTAATCGGTCATCTTGACGACCTTTTAGTACGAACGCTTCGATAAAGCGCTCAGGTTCACGCTCAAGTACAGCTTTAACTGCGTGAATACCATAGATAAATTCGTTACTCATTTTAAAACCTGTTGGGTTATTTCTTACTGCGGCGCTTTCTTACTACGCTTAGTTTTCTTCGCATTGGTGCCAGGCTTCTTCTTACGCGCCTTGGTCACTTTAGGCTTCTTGCCTTTCGACTCTGAACGCTCCGGACGTTTAGTCGGTTCGACATCAGGGCTTGCTTTGCGCCCTGTACCGCCTTTGGTCGCTGCACGTTTTTTCTCTTTGGCTTTTCTCTTTGCCTCTGCGGCACGTTTCTTCGCCGTCTTTCCTTCGCCGCGTAGCTTACGACTTGTTTCGACTAATTCAAAGTCAATTTGACGATCATCGAGGTTCACCGAAAGGACTTTTACTTTAACTGCGTCGCCTAAACGGTAGATTGCACCAAAGCTCTCGCCAATAAGTCGTTGACCGATTGGATCAAATTGATAGTAGTCGTTGGCCAGCGCTGAAATATGTACCAGGCCATCAATATGCAGATCACTTAAGCGAACGAAGAAACCAAAACCAGTGACATTGGCAATCACCCCTTCTAGCTCTTCGCCAACGTGGTCTTGCATATATTCACACTTGAGCCAATCAGACACTTCGCGAGTCGCGTCATCTGCTCGGCGCTCGGTCATCGAACACTGCTCACCATAGAAGTCCATGTCATCAAATGAGTAATGGTAACCTCCCGTTGGAGTCCATTGGTCTCTCACGGTACCATTCTCTTTGGCAATGAGATACTTAATCGCACGATGCAACAGCAAATCTGGGTAACGACGAATAGGCGAAGTAAAGTGAGCATAACGCTTAAGTGCCAAACCAAAGTGACCACAGTTGTCTGCGTTGTAAACCGCTTGCTTCATAGAGCGCAGCAGCATGGTTTGAATCAGCTCTTTATCCGCTCGCTCACCGATTTGTTTAACCAGATCTGCGTAGTCAGTTGGTGAAGGTTCTAGACCACCATTTAAATGTAAGCCAAGCTCACCGAGGAAATCGCGAAAGCCTTGTAGGCGAAGTTCACCAGGAGATTCGTGGATACGATACAGCGCCGGCTCTTTTGCTTTCTCTACCAATGAAGCCGAAGCGATATTGGCTAAAATCATACACTCTTCAATAATCTTGTGCGCATCATTGCGGACAACAGGTTCGATACTGTCAATCTTACGCTCAGCGTTAAAGATAAACTTGGTTTCTACCGTCTCAAACTCAATCGCACCCCGATGGTCACGCGCACGTTTAAGAACCTTATACATTTTATGCAGTTCTTCTAGATGCGAAACCACTGGTTGGTATCTTTCACGCAGTTCTTCATCGCCTTCAAGGATGTCGTGCACCTTGTTATAGGTTAGGCGAGCATGAGAGTTCATCACAGCTTCATAGTGTTTGTAGCCAGACAGTTTACCTGACTCAGAGATGGTCATCTCACACACCATACATAATCGGTCCACTTGTGGGTTGAGTGAACATAAGCCGTTCGACAGTACTTCCGGTAGCATTGGCACTACTTGCGATGGGAAATAGACCGAGTTACCACGATTAATCGCTTCTTTATCTAACGCGCTGTCAGGTCGAACATAGTAGCTCACATCGGCAATGGCGACCCATAAGCGCCAGCCGCCGCCCTTTTTCGCTTCGCAATATACCGCATCATCGAAGTCTCGCGCGTCTTCGCCATCAATAGTAACTAATGGCAGGTCACGCAAATCAACGCGCCCCTCTTTCGCCTCTTCAGGAACCTCCTCACCAAGCCCTTCGATTTGCTTGTCAACCGCTTCTGGCCAATCATGCGGGATCTGGTGAGTACGGATGGCGATTTGCGTCTCCATTCCTGGTGCCATATTTTCACCAAGTACTTCAATCACTTTTCCCATCATGCCCCGCGAGCGAGAACCACGATCGGTAATTTCAATCACCACCACATTACCCATGCGTGCACCTGCTCGAAGGTCATTCGGGATCAAGATATCTTGATGAATGCGCGAATCGTCCGGCACCACATAGGAGTATCCGTATTCCATAAAGAAACGGCCAACAATTTGCGTTGCGCGCTCTTCAAGTACACGAACCAGGCGTCCCTCCTTACGGCCTCGCTTCGAGTTTTCAGTCGGTTGCACCAACACATAGTCACCGTGAATGATGTTTTTCATCTGGTGGTGAGGTAATACGATATCGTTGTCTTTACCGACACTTCCTTCTGGACGTACCCAACCGTGACCATCCTTATGGCCAATTACGTAGCCTTTAATCATTTCTAGCTTTTCAGGCAAGGCATAGCACTGACGGCGAGTGAAGACTAACTGACCATCGCGCTCCATAGCACGCAGCCTACGACGCAAACCTTCGTAATGCTCCTCTCCAGAAAGCTTGAGCGCATCAAACAGGTCGTTGCGGTTCATCGGAACACCCGCTTGGCTTAAAAACTCAAGAATGAACTCTCGACTAGGGATTGGGTTATCGTAGTTTTCCGATTCACGAGCTGCAAATGGGTCGTTATGGATATTGTCTGACATAGGCACGCCTAATTAACAAAGGAAGGGGAATTAAAACTAGTATATCTGAGTCACGAGATAAGCTACAGGTAAGTCGCTTGAATTTCGCTGTTTTTCAATATGATTTCATCTAACTCAGCGGTGTTGCTTCAAACGACCTAACAATTATAGGCGCATGGTATAGACGACAATGCCCAACCTTTAAGTTGGGCATTGGACTAGGAGTTAGGCTTGAGTGCAGAAAGTGCCTTCGCTCGCTACCAGAACGTGTCGCGTTTTTTCGCTCTAGCGATAATATTTTGTGGCATTCGCCTTTCAAGGCCCAGCCTCAACACACTGATCCGTTTATGCATTCGCTGATCAGCGGTAACCGAGTTATACAACCATCGGTAAGCATCTTCATAATCGAGCGGACTTCCATAATCGCGCAGCAGTAGCTCGGCAAGGTGAACTCGGGCATTTAAGTTGCCCATCGCTGCCGCCTCGCGCAAGTATGGTATCGCACGCTCTTTATCTTGCTGAACCAAAGTACCACGTGAGTAGTAGCGGCCAATCTGCTCTAACGCAGCTGGCAAACCTTGGTGAGCAGCATTTTCCATATAGTAGAGACCTAGCTCTACATCTTGATTGACACATACACCCCAAGCCAACATATCTCCGTATAAAAACTCATACGCAGGTAAGCTGATTCGAGTCGCACGAGCCACAATATCTTCAACAAGCTGACAATTATCGGCTTTTACGCGCTCTAAATGTTGGTTGTTGTTAATGAGTTTAATTAGTTCAGCTTCGGTATATATAGGTATTGGCTCGCCAATCTCTGACAAGTCATTTGCCTGTACCTGTGAGGCACCAAACGCCAATACCATCGAAGCAGCTAATGTCATTAGCTTCATGTTCTGCACTCTTCACTTCGACCATTGATGTTGTAGAGTTCACTTGGCTCGAATCAACATCAGATTTGCCGACAAACGCGGCAAGCTTGATACTAGTATCGGCAATCAGTGCTAACTCTTTAATCAAAATTGCCGACACATGGCAAATTGTTGCCGTAACTGACGAGAATCGCAAGGAAAATTGGTTATAAAAAAACCGGCAATTGATGCCGGTTTTTAAAACGATTTAACAATCAGCAATTAAGCTTGGTAAGGGTGTACCTTAATGATTGTTTCGTTACGATCTGGGCCAGTAGAAATAATGTCAACTGGAACACCCGTTAGCTCTTCAATACGCTTGATGTAGTCAAGTGCCGCTTGTGGCAGCGCATCTAGAGACTTAGCACCAAATGTTGTTTCAGACCAACCAGGCATTGTTTCGTAGATAGGCGTTGCTTTTTCAAATGCTTCAGCAGCCATTGGCGAAACTTCGAGGATAGAACCATCTTCCATCTTGTAACCAGTACAGATTTTTAGCTCTTCTAGGCCATCTAGAACGTCTAGCTTAGTCAGACAGAAACCTGAGATAGAGTTGATCTGTACTGCACGACGCATTGCGACCGCATCAAACCAACCAGTACGACGCAAGCGCCCTGTTGTTGCACCAAACTCTTGGCCAACATCACCTAGGTGCTTACCTACTGGGTCTTGCTTATCTAGACCGTCGTATAGCTCAGTTGGGAATGGACCTGAACCAACACGAGTACAGTACGCCTTAGTGATACCAAGGATGTAACCAATATGACGCGGACCAAAACCAGAACCTGCTGCTACACCACCAGCCGTCGTGTTAGAAGAAGTTACGTAAGGGTAAGTACCATGGTCGATATCTAGAAGTGTGCCTTGTGCACCTTCGAACATGATCTTGTCGCCACGCTTACGTGCTGCGTCTAGTTCATCAGTTACGTCGATAACCATAGAAGTGAGTATGTCAGCGTAACCCATGCACTGCTCAAGAACTTCATCGTAGCTTACTGTTTCAGCTTTGTAGAAGTGCTCTAGCTGGAAGTTATGGAATTCCATGACTTCTTTTAGTTTCTCAGCAAATACTTCTTTGTCGAAAAGGTCACCAACGCGAAGACCGCGACGAGCCACTTTGTCTTCGTATGCAGGACCGATACCACGACCAGTCGTACCAATCGCTTTTTTACCACGAGCAGTTTCGCGCGCGTTGTCGATAGCGATGTGGTAAGGAAGAATTAGAGGACAAGCTTCAGAAATGAAAAGACGCTCACGAACTGGAATACCACGCTCTTCAAGAGGTTTCATTTCTTTAAGAAGTGCTTCAGGCGATAGTACAACGCCATTACCGATAACACATTTCACGTTATCGCGTAGGATGCCTGATGGAATTAAGTGAAGAACGGTTTTTTCACCGTCAATTACAAGAGTGTGACCTGCATTGTGACCGCCTTGGTAGCGAACCACGTACTTTGCATCTTCAGTTAAAAGGTCAACAATTTTACCTTTACCTTCGTCACCCCATTGGGTGCCCAGAACGACTACGTTATTTCCCATCTTTCCAGTATCTGTTGCTAGTTAAAAATGGATTCTAGCACTGAATCACATTTCTTGCAGTCATTTTTTAATCATCGTAGCTTAATCCCCCTTAAATATTGGGGTAATGAAAACAACGGCGAATTATATCAGCGACTTAACCTCTGCTTCAGCGATAGATAGACGCGCACCAACTACTCATCAGCGTAGATTTTGACACTAAACTCACCATTAACATCGATTCCTGCCCGATACATGCCTGTGCTGTTCATCGCAAAATGTAGATTTCCCTGCCCATCAACAGCAATTAATCCACCTTCTCCTCCCATCTGTTTTAACTCCCCTTGAATAATGGCCTCGCAGGCAGTGTGCAGTTCTTCATTCAAATAGCGCATTCTCGCCGCCACATCGCTCGCCACTGTTTGACGAATAAAGAACTCGCCCATGCCAGTGGTCGACACAGCAACATTGCCATTTTCGGCATAAGTACCTGCGCCAACAATTGCAGAATCACCCACTCGACCATACTTCTTGTTGGTCACCCCACCAGTACTCGTGGCTGCCGCCAAATTGCCATGTTGGTCTAACGCGACCGCACCCACTGTGCCGAATTTCTTATCATCGGGGTACTTGGACTCCGATAACGCAAATAGCCCTTTCTCTTTCATCGATAACAGTTGTTCATATCTGCGGTCAGTAAAAAAGTAGTCTTGCTCGATGTAGTCATAGCCATGCTCAAAGGCAAACTCTTCCGCGCCTTCACCAATCAGCATTACATGGGCACTTTTATTCATCACATCACGTGCTAGCTCGATCGGGTTCTTAATATGTCTAACACCTGCCACCGCCCCCGCTTGCTTAGCTTTGCCATGCATTACAGAGGCATCCATCTCAACCATCTCTTTGTTGGTCAATACCGACCCTTTACCTGCATTGAAGTTAGGGGAATCTTCCAACACCTTTACCGCAGCAACGGCGGCATCGAGAGCATCACCGCCTTCGACTAATATCTGATGCCCAGCGCGTACTGACGTTTTTAGATCTGCCAGTATCGAAGCCTTTAAAGCGTCGCCCATTTGTTCACGTAAGATAGTTCCTGCACCGCCGTGAATGGCAATAGAGAAAGGTTGAGTCATCGAAGAGGCTCCAAACTGTAAATTACTACTCATTGAATAACAAAAAAGGCGTTGCCCGTACAGCGGGAAACGCCCTTCAAAATCTAGTTGGTAAGCAAGTTAGTGCGAACCGCAGCCACCGCCACCGCAGCAACCCTCTTTCTTCTCTTCACCGTGACCTTCGCCACCACAACAGCCACCTTCATGATCGTGGTCGTGACCACAGCCACCAGCTTGGTGGACATGGCCATGCTCAACTTCTTCTGCTGTTGCTTCACGTACCGCTACAACTTCAACATCGAAAGTTAGAGTTTGACCAGCAAGCATGTGGTTACCATCAACAACCACTTCATCACCATCAACTTCGGTTACTTCTACAGGGATTGGACCTTGGTCAGTATCCGCTAGAAAGCGCATACCGACAACGATCTCATCAACACCTTGGAACACGTCTGCTGGAACGCGCTGAACAAGAGCATCGCTGTGCTCGCCGTACGCTTCCTCAGGAGAAACTGTCACAGAGAACTTAGCACCTGCTTCTTTGCCTTCTAACGCTGTTTCAAGACCAGTGATTAGATTGTTGTTGCCATGTAGGTAATCCAGAGGCGCTTCAGCTGTTGATTGGTCTACAACAGCGCCATCTTCTAACTTCACTTGGTAAGCAAGACTTACAACTACGTTCTTTTCAATTTTCATATTGGCTCCAAGGAGGATAAAGGATCTTAGCCCAAACTAAGATCTATAAACTTTCTACCGGGGTATTATGGGGATCATTTAAAGAAACACAATCAATCTGGCCTAAAAATACCGATCATTTCTTGACCGTTGTGTTCACTGGTATCTACAGATTGCGGCGTTCGCTGATCTTGATGTCCACACTCAACACATTCAACCAACTCTATATTGTTTTCTATCCACCAGCGCAAAGTGTCTTGAGCGGAACACTTAGGGCAACTGGCTCCTGCGATAAATCTCTTTTTCATTATACAACTCAGTTATTGGGGTCTACTGACCTAGATTATTCCCAGAAGTTTTTGGCTTGCTGATCGCTCTCTAGCTCTCGACCAAAAATCTCTTCCAGTTCTTTACGGGCCTCTTTGGCTCTTTGGGCCAATTGCTTGTCATCATTGTGCTGAGGGAGCAACTCTTTGAGCATAGCATTATCGAGCTTTCTAAAATGCGCCTCAGCGCGTTTTGCTTGATATGGGTGCATGCCCAAATTAACTAGAGCTTGGCGGCCAAGATCGAGCGCCCCTAAGAAAGTTTCTCTTGAGTAGTTATCGACACCATGACTCAGCAGTTGGTAAGCCTCTACGCGACTTCTTGCTCGAGCAAGCAGTTTAAGGTCAGGGAAGTGAGTCTGACACAGCTCGATAATTTTCATAATCTCATCTGGTGAGTCGGTACAGATAATCATAGCTTCAGCTTTATCGGCGCCTGCGGCTCTAAGCAGATCGAGCTGAGTTGCATCACCATAGAAAACCTTGTAGCCATACTTACGCAGCAATTTGATCTGGCTAGCATCGCTTTCAAGTACGGTGACTTTAATTTTATTCGCATACATTAAGCGACCAATGATCTGACCAAAACGACCAAAGCCCGCGATGATGACTCGTGGCTGCTTATTAACAACATCACTTTTCAACGCGTCAACCGATTCACTGTTTAGTCCGCGCGCATACCATTTGTTCTGCGCCATCAGCAGTAAAGGCGTGGTGACCATAGACAAGCTAACCACAACCAGTAAGAATGATGTTTCAGGCTGGCTTAATAATCCTTCACTAGAAGCTGCGGTAAAAATAACGAAAGCAAACTCACCACCTTGGCTTAAAATCGCCGCCATTTTGCTACGTGATTTGGCTCGGCTACCTGCAAGTCGGGCTAGGAAATAAAGAATCAGCCCTTTTATCACCACCAAACCAACCACAGCGGACAGCACCGCTAACGGCTGCAAAGCAAGCAAACCAAGGTTAACCGCCATCCCTACTGCAATAAAGAATAGCCCTAATAGCAACCCTTTAAATGGCTCGATGGCGATCTCTAGTTCATGACGATATTCACTCTCAGCTAATATTACTCCAGCGAGGAAAGTACCTAGCGCC
Source organism: Vibrio tubiashii (assembly GCA_000775715.1). Classification (GTDB taxonomy): domain Bacteria; phylum Pseudomonadota; class Gammaproteobacteria; order Enterobacterales; family Vibrionaceae; genus Vibrio; species Vibrio tubiashii_A. The sequence continues at coordinate 138,597 of JRWQ01000017.1, read as the reverse complement.
ATAGACAACCCAAGCTGCTTCATTAACAGCGCAATACCAATAACAAGTAGCAGCGCCGCAACAGTAAATAGCTCTCGAACACCACTTAGTACTACGTAGCGAAACAGTGGCCTTAATAAAAAGTGACCGCCGACTAGCAGCCCAGCGACGCCAGCTAACATCCATAGCGCATCGAACCAATTACCTGCCGTGTTCCCCGCCAGTATCGGAAGAATAGCTAACATGGGAATAACAGCGATATCTTGAAATAGCAGAACTGCAAAACCCGATTGCCCGGTTTCACCGCCTGCGAGCCCCTGCTCTTCAATCACGCGTAGAGCAATGGCTGTAGATGAGAGGGCTAAGCCCATACCAATCACTAAACTGGTTTGCCATGTCGCCCCAAAAACAGAGGCTATACTCGCCAAGACCAAGGTAGTAATAATCACTTGAGCGCCACCGAGTCCGAGTATCGGCCCTTTCATCTGCAATAACTTCTTCGGATTTAGCTCTAAGCCAATCAAAAATAGCAGCAGCACCACGCCAAATTCAGCAAAGTGAAGGATCGCTTCGACATCGCGGATTAAACCCAGGCCCCAAGGACCAATCGCCACACCCGCAAGCAAGTATCCGAGCACCGACCCAAGCCCCAAGCGCTGAGCTAATGGCACAGCAACAACGGCCGCGGTTAAAAAGATCACACTGCTGTTGAGAAAATCACTTTCAAGTGCCATTACTACCCCCTACTACCTGTTCAGTATAGGTAAGCAAAGGATCATTCAGCCATTGACGATAAGCTTCAGCATGTTGATAGCGCTCCATCTCACTCACGTTACGCGCCCAGTAGAGCACCAGAGGCTCAATCCACTCCATCTGACACAGTGCAGCAGTCAATTCAAACGGTTGTAAGATCTCATCCAACGGATAGCGGTTGTAGCCAGTGCGACCAAACGCTTCCTTTTTACCTCCAGTAGTGATGACGCTACGCCAGTATTTCCCTTTCAGTGCTTCACCTTTTCCATAGGCAAAGCCTTTGCCTAACACGCGATCAAACCACTCTTTCAGCAGTGCAGGACAAGAGTACATATAGAGAGGGTGATGAAATACGATCACATCATGAGCTTCAAGCAGAGCTTGCTCGACAGCAACATCAATAAAGAAATCAGGATAGTGAGCGTAGAGATCGTGCACCGTGACGTGATCAAGCGACTCGATTTTCTTGATCATCATTTGATTCGCCACAGAGCTCTGTGACTCAGGGTGGGCGTACAACACCAACACCTTAGGTTTACTCAAAGGTAAAGTTTGCATTCCTTGACCAACAATCCTTTTGTAATTATTCGGTTTTTAATGTCGTTTATGGTTATCAGTTTGTTATACGTTGTTAGTGGCAATAACGCAATGATCGACATAACCCGTTAAGTACCCTACTATTCGTCGCAATACGAGCAAAGACAAAGCAAAAGATTATGATTACCTTCTCTGGCATTCAGCTTCTTCGCGGTGGAAAACCACTGCTAGAACAAGCCTCTGCAACCATCCACCCGGGCGACAAAGTCGGCCTTGTTGGTAAAAACGGCTGCGGAAAATCCACTCTCTTCGCCTTAATTAAGGACGAACTCTCTATTGATGCGGGTAACTTTAGTAAGCCTGCTCATTGGGAGTTGGCTTGGGTCGCACAAGAAACTCCGGCACTAGAGAGAAGTGCTATCGAGTACGTCATTGATGGTGACCGCGAATATCGTGGTTTAGAAGCAGATTTAGCGACCGCCGAACAGCAAGATAACGGCACCTTAGTCGCAGAAATCCACGGTAAGATCGAAACTATCGGTGGTTACAGCATTCGCGCTCGCGCAGCTGAGCTGCTTGATGGCTTAGGTTTTAGCCAAGAACAGATGAGTTGGAATCTAACTCAGTTCTCTGGGGGTTGGCGTATGCGCCTTAACCTTGCTCAGGCCCTGCTTTGCCGCTCTGATCTTTTGCTACTCGATGAGCCAACCAACCACTTGGACCTAGATGCGGTAATGTGGCTAGAACGTTGGTTACAAAACTACCCGGGCACACTAGTGCTTATCTCGCACGACCGAGATTTTCTTGACCCAATTGTGAGTCGTGTGATTCATGTAGAGAATCAACAGCTCAATGAGTACACCGGTAACTACTCGTCGTTTGAAGAACAGCGCGCACAAAAGCTAATTCTGCAACAAGCTCAGTATGAGAAACAGCAGAAGCAAATGTCACATATGCAAAGTTACATCGACCGCTTCCGCTATAAAGCTTCAAAAGCTCGCCAAGCGCAGAGCCGAATTAAAGCCCTAGAGCGTATGGAGCGAGTTCTTCCTGCCCAGCTTGATAACCCGTTCAGCTTTCAGTTTAGAGAGCCGGATGCTCTACCAAACCCAATCATCATGATGGATGAGGTGTCAGCAGGGTACGGTGACAACCTCATTCTGGAAAAGATCCGCCTAAACCTAGTACCGGGCAGCCGTATCGGTCTGCTTGGGCGCAATGGCGCAGGTAAATCTACCCTTATCAAGCTGTTGTCTCGTGAGCTAAAACCTCAAGGTGGTGACCTAACCTATTCGCAAGGCGTTAAAATTGGTTACTTTGCTCAGCACCAATTAGAAACACTGCACCCAGAAGAGACGCCACTACAGCACATGATGCAGATAGCGCCAGACAAGAATGAACTTGAGCTGCGTAACTATCTAGGTAGTTTTGGCTTCCAAGGAGACAAAGCACTAGAAAAAGTCGCACCGTTTTCGGGGGGTGAGAAAGCGCGTTTAGTCTTGGCTTTGGTCGTATGGCAAAAGCCTAACCTGCTACTACTCGACGAACCAACCAACCACCTTGACCTGGATATGCGTCAAGCGCTGACCATGGCACTGCAAACCTTCGAAGGTGCAATGGTGATTGTTTCCCACGACCGCTACTTACTGCGTGCCACCACGGATGACTTATACCTGGTTCACGATCGCCAAGTGGCGCCATTTGATGGTGACTTAAATGATTACTACAAGTGGCTGACCGAACAACAAAAGGCCGAGCGAAAAGAGGCACAAGCTCAACAACCAGAGAAAAGCACCGAAAACAGTGCTGCGGCGAAAAAAGAGCAGAAGCGTCGTGAAGCGGAGTTCCGTAAACTAACCGCACCAATTCGCAAGAACCTGACAAAACTTGAAGAGAAAATGGATAAGTTGGGCGCTAAGCTTGCGGAAGCAGAAGCTCAATTATCAGACAACTCACTTTATGAAGCCGAAAATAAAGCTAAACTTAACGAAGTGCTAGCGATTCAGGCCAACAGTAAAAGTGAGCTTGAAAATGTGGAAATGGAATGGATGGCTCTACAGGAAGAGCTAGAGAGTATGGAACAGGAGTTCAACAGCCAATGAGTTCAAAGCACGTCACTATTTCTTTAACACTAGAGCGCTTATGGCAATTTAGCTTGCAGTACTACAGTGTGCGAGAAGTCAAAGAGGCGTGTCTACATTTACAAAACCATTTCAAAGGTAACGTAAACCTACTGCTGCTGCTCAAATGGCTTGATGAGCAGCAGGTGAGTTTTCAAGAGCAAGACTGGCATAAGGTAGAAGAGTGTCTTGGTCGCTCAGAAGCATTACTCCATAGCTACCGAGAGCTAAGGCGCAAGTTTAAGAATAACCTGCCTGACACCCTCTATCGCGAGTCACTCCAATTTGAGCTGCAACTCGAGAAGCAGCAGCAGTCTGATCTTGTTGATTGCATCAACAATATTGAACTAGAGGTAAACCACGCTGAACCTCTCACCTTGCGCTACTGCCGTCAGTTAGGTGGCGAGCAGCTTTATGCTGTTTTCGCTGAACCTATCAAAGATATTGCCAACCTATAATCCCGTCACAACTCAGGATCGTTATGACTCATTTTGTTGCCGCTAAAGGACTCGCTAACCCGCACTTACAAACCTTAGCTCCGCGCTTTATTCGCAAAAAGGCGTTGTTTGAGCCAGTTTGGCAAACACTGAATACCCCTGACGGTGATTTTCTTGATATAGCTTGGAGTCAAAACCCTGAAGATAAATCAGCTCAAAGCAAACCTATCTTTGTTCTATTTCATGGCCTAGAAGGTTGTTTTTACAGCCCCTACGCTAATGGGTTGATGAATGCCTTTGCCAAGCAAGGTTGGCTGTCTGTAATGATGCATTTTCGCGGCTGTAGTGGTAAACCGAATAAGTTGGCGCGTGCGTATCATTCCGGTGAAGTCGAAGATGCACGTTTCTTCCTAGAACAGCTTAATTCTCAGTTCCCGCAACAGGCCAAGGTCGCTGTAGGTATTTCACTCGGAGGCAACATGCTGGCCAACTATTTAGCCCAATACCAACAAGAGCCGCTGCTTGAAGCCGCGACCATAGTTTCCGCGCCGCTCGATCTCTCTGCGTGTTCGCAACGTATCGAGCAAGGCTTCTCTAAGCTATATAAGAACTACCTGCTCTCTTCACTGAAAAAGACCGCGCTGCAAAAGCACCACCTTCTAAAGGGAGAGCTGGGCCTGAGCTACCAGAATATTAAGCGAGTCACCAAATTGTATGAGTTTGACGATCTGATTACTGCCCCACTGCACGGATTTAAAGACGCAGACGACTACTATCAACGCTGCTCTGGGATCCATCGCCTAAAAGAGATCTCGCTACCAACGCAGATCATTCATGCCAAAGATGACCCATTTATGACAGAGGCAGTGATTCCCAAATATGTCCTGCCCGATAACATTGACTATCGATTGTTTGAGCAAGGAGGTCACGTTGGCTTCGTTGCTGGCAGCGCACTTAAACCAAAATTCTGGCTCGAAGAGTCACTGCCCGCTTACTATCAAAGCATGGCAACTTCAGCCTAACTATTCACGTCCGCATCGTAAAATGACGAGGTATTTATGATCGTTCCATGGCAACAAATTGAGCCAGATACCCTAGACAACCTAATTCGCGAATTTGTCCTACGTGAAGGGACGGATTACGGTGCGATTGAAGTTTCCTTGCAAGATAAAGTCGCTCAGATCCGCTCTCAACTCGAATCAGGTGAAGCTGTAGTGGTGTTTTCCGAACTGCACGAAACCGTTGATATTCAACTCAAGCAAAAGTTCTAAGCCCCAAATCCGTCTGTCAAAATTAGACCTCGCTTATGGATATGGAACTGCATACAGTGTTAGGTGACCAAAGCGTGCTATAGTGGCTTTTGTTTAAAGGATTAGATCACACAGACAAGGCTTGTCATGTCAGCAAAACACCCGATAATTGCGGTCACTGGTTCTTCCGGTGCCGGTACCACAACCACGTCAGAAGCATTCCGTAAGATGTTCAACATGATGAACGTCAAACCCGCTTGGGTCGAGGGAGATAGCTTTCACCGCTTCACTCGCCCTGAAATGGATGTGGAAATCCGTAAAGCTCGCGAACAAGGCCGCCATATCAGCTATTTTGGTCCCCAGGCGAACGACTTTAATGGTTTAGAAGAGTTCTTCCGCAAGTATGGTCAGGAGGGTATCGGACAGATCCGTCGCTATCTACATACCTTTGATGAAGCCGTTCCATACAACCAAATGCCAGGCACCTTCACGCCGTGGCAAGATCTACCAGAAAACTCTGATGTACTTTTTTACGAAGGGCTGCATGGCGGTGTCGTTGACGGCGATGTCAATGTATCACAGCACGTCGACTTCCTAATTGGCATGGTGCCAATCGTCAACTTAGAGTGGATTCAAAAATTTGTTCGCGATACCCGAGACCGAGGTCATTCCCGTGAGGCCGTCATGGACTCCATTGTCCGCTCGATGGATGACTACCTTAACTACATCACGCCACAGTTTTCACGCACCCATATCAACTTTCAGCGTGTCCCGACAGTGGATACCTCCAACCCACTGAATGCCAAAGGCATCCCGAGCTTAGATGAGAGCTTTGTCGTCATTCGTCTAAGAGGTATTAAAAATGTCGACTACCCCTATCTACTTGCAATGATAGATGGCTCGTTTATGTCACGTCACAACACCATAGTTGTACCGGGAGGAAAGATGAGTTTTGCGATGGAACTCATCGTCCGACCTATCCTTCAACAACTCATCGAAACCGGAAAGATCGGCTAGCACTCGTAGTTAAAACACGATTACTTTTCATACCGTGATCATGTGCACAGTTTTGCGTAGTAAAACCCGGCTCCGACCCGATTAAAATCAAGAAATCGTTTCCGAAAAAGGATACTATTTCTTACCGAAACACAAGTTGGCTTGCAGCATTTGTAAAGTGCTCTTATCCTAGTAAGCCTTGTTTATTGCTTGGCAAAACATGGAAAGTGACAAGCGTACCCTGCAGAGGAAGTGAGATATTATGGTTCTAGGTAAACCTCAAACCGACCCTACATTAGAATGGTTTCTTTCACACTGTCATATTCATAAGTACCCTTCAAAAAGCACGCTGATTCACGCGGGCGAAAAAGCTGAAACGTTGTACTACATCGTTAAAGGCTCTGTTGCGGTTCTTATCAAAGATGAAGAAGGTAAGGAGATGATCCTTTCTTACCTGAACCAAGGTGACTTTATTGGTGAGCTTGGTCTATTCGAAGAAGACCAAGAACGTACAGCATGGGTTCGTGCTAAATCTCCTTGTGAAGTAGCAGAGATCTCATTCAAGAAATTCCGTCAGCTAATTCAAGTAAACCCAGACATCCTAATGCGTCTATCTGCGCAAATGGCAAGTCGCCTACAAGTGACTAGCCAAAAAGTAGGTGACCTTGCATTCCTAGACGTGACTGGTCGTATTGCTCAAACGCTGCTGAACCTAGCGAAGCAACCTGACGCAATGACTCACCCAGATGGCATGCAGATCAAGATTACTCGTCAAGAAATCGGTCAAATCGTTGGCTGTTCTCGTGAAACAGTGGGTCGTATCTTGAAAATGCTAGAAGAGCAGAACCTAATTTCTGCACACGGTAAAACAATCGTAGTATACGGCACGCGTTAATTTCGATTCACCGTTAAAATTTTAAAAGCCACCAATGGAAACATTGGTGGCTTTTTTGTTTTTTTAAGAAGCGTGAACGCTGCGCTATAGAACGAACTTCGTCCTTCGAGATAGGTTCCCGCATCTCTAACTCTCGCAGGGCGAAGCCCGAATCTCAAAGCGTAGCGATCCCGAGGACGAAGTCCGTTCTCGTTTCTTCTCTACCCGTTAGTACTCTCAAAGATCTTATCCGCCGAAGCGGCAACAAAACCAGGGTAGAGCTCGCCGTTACTCATTGGGTAGCGCTTAGCAAACTCATAGAAACCGCCAGGAATAGTCTGGGTACCCTCTATGAAGTCTACTGAAACTTTATCCGCCATTGTCGAAGATTGCTCTAACAGTACCTCTGGAGAGCCTTTCACTTCACCACCAAACTCATTGATGGTAAAGCCCGATTGACGCAAATGATCATTCACCCCTTTCACTTCATCGAAGGCATTTAATTGGTTAACACTGACAGTAAAGTGATTCGCTCCATAACCATGAGCAGCAAGCCAAGAGGCGTATTCGCTCTCTTTAGCTAACGTCTGGTAATCAGCATAGCTTAGCTGCCACAAACGCCCGCCATACAAGAACTCATGACCTTTTAGTTTACTGGTGTCCAATTGCTCGACAAGCTTAGCAACAATGGCTTGAAGCTGCTCTGAACACTCCTCGACTTTGAGTTCACTGATGAATACTTTCGGCTGTTTAGGGTCTGGGTGCTCATAGTGTTTTGCCACTAGCTTCTTACTCTCGAACAGATAGTCACCACATGGCTTGTAACCAACATCTAAGAAAGGTTGCGCTAAAGTCGCAATACCTAGAGGTTCTACATTGAAAGTACGCAGAGCGATATGGTCGTTGATCAGCGCCTCATCTTCTTGCAGCAGTTGATGCACTTTTTCTGCAGAGGGACATAAGCGATGAATATAGTCATTCCATAACTGTTGGAATAGAACATCTGGCGTCATAACGCCTCCTTGTAGGGGTTGTTTACGTTGTGATTTCTGTTTTTTTGTTATAAAAGAGGCCACCAAACCAAATGTAAAACATCGAGTTAGGTAGCCTTCAGCCTGTGACGTTTAAAACCTCCCTCGCTGGGAGGCAAGAAGGGAAACCCTAAACTCTATTTATAGTTCTACACCTGGGCTTAAGGTTGCAGGAAGAACGGTCTCTCCCCCTTCCATCGAAGCCATAGGGTAAGCACAGTAGTCTGCTGCATAGTACGCGCTAGGACGTAAGTTACCTGATGCACCTGGTCCTCCGAATGGCGCATCACCGCTCGCACCTGTTAATTGGCGATTGCGATTTACGATACCTGCACGAATATGATCAACAAAGTATTCCCACTCACTGTCATCAGTAGAAACTAAGCCAGCCGATAGACCAAAGCGAGTATCGTTTGCTAACTCAACCGCTTTCTCTAGCCCTTGATAACGTACTACTTGAAGTAGTGGGCCGAAGTACTCTTCATCTGGTAACTCAGCAATCGCGGTAACATCAATAATGCCCGGAGTGACAAATGCCGCTTCTCCGGCTTTAGCCTCAATTAAGCTCTCACCACCTAGCTTTTGTAGATTTGCTTGAGCAGCGAGGATAAAGTCAGCAGCCGCTTTAGAGATCTGAGGGCCCATAAATGGCGCCGGCTCAGCAAATGGCTGATCAACACGAATCTTATTAGTCGCTTCAACAAGCTTGTTCACCAGTAAGTCACCTTTGTCACCGACAGGAACATACAAACGACGTGCACACGTACAGCGTTGACCGGCACTGATAAACGCAGATTGGATGATGGTATAAACAGTGGCGTCAACTTCGCCATAGTTTTCCGAGATCACCATTGGGTTGTTACCACCCATCTCTAACGCGAGCATTTTGCCCGGTTGACCAGCAAACTGCTTATGCAGAATATGACCTGTGTTCGCACTGCCCGTGAATAGCACGCCATCTAAGCCTTTCGAATCTGCCAGCGCAATGCCTGTTTCCTTAGCGCCCTGAACTAAGTTAATCACCCCTTTTGGTAAACCAACTTGATCCCACAGTTTCATCGCAAATTCACCTGTTAATGGTGTTTGCTCCGACGGCTTAAACACAACAGTGTTACCCGCAAGTAGCGCAGGAACGATATGGCCATTTGGTAGATGCCCGGGGAAGTTATATGGGCCAAACACCGCCATTACACCTAACGGGCGATGACGCAGTACAATTTGGTTACCTGCGGCTTCACGCTGCGCTTCTCCAGTACGGTCGTGGTAAGCACGGATTGATATCGCTATTTTACCTGCCATTGCTGCCGCTTCCGTACGCGTTTCCCAAATTGGCTTGCCTGTCTCTTTAGCGATGATCTCGGCGATTTGCTCGCTGTTTTCTTTTACCTTTTCAGCAAAAGCGAGGACAATCGCTTCACGCTCAGCAAAGCTCATCTTCTTCCAGCCGACAAATGCACTACGCGCTGCTGATACCGCTTGCTCAACTTGCTGCGGTGTTGCGCTGTCGCCTTGCCAGATAACTTCATTGTTGTATGGGCTTTGCGAGTTCATCGACTCACCTTGACCTGCGACCCATTCACCAGCAATCCAATGTGTCATAGCTAATTCCTTCTAATACAAAGCTCTACTGAGCCAACATGCGAACGAATTCGCCTTCATTTACTTTTAGCGCATTCGCAGCTTCAGGCGACAAAATCACAGTTTCTGAAGCTTGGTCATAGGCGGCCTTCGTCGCTGTCGCACGAAAATCTTCAAATGAGGTGTTTGAAATTAAGTAATCTTGTGAGCTTGAGTGGTCGGCAATGGTCACTTTTGCTCTGAATGAATGGCGAACTGACTCGATATTGCGCACATCACACTCTACCGTCGGGCCACCATCGAAGATGTCGACGTAGTTACGGCAAGTGAAGCCTTCTTTTTCCAACAGACGTAATGCTGGCCTAGTGTTTTCATGTACCTGGCCTATGACCGCTTGCGCTTCTTTGCTCAATAGGTTGATGTAGATAGGCAACTTAGGCATAAGGTCGGCGATAAAGCCCTTCTTGCCGATTCCCGTTAGGTAATCCGCCATAGTGAAGTCAATCGAGAAGAAGTGCTCTTGTAGCCACTGCCAAAACGGGGAATTACCCTCGGCATCCGAAACACCACGCATCTCTGCAAAAACCGTCTTCGAAAAACGCTCTGGATGCTCAGCCATCATTAAGAAACGGCATTTCGACATCAATCGACCATTCAAACCTTCACGGAAAGACGGACGCAAGAACAAAGTACAGATTTCACTACAACCCGTATAGTTATTACCAAAAGTCAGTAGCTTAACCACATTATTAACACCTAGCTTAGCCGACGAGTGGACTATGGTGCTGATGTGGTAAGAGTAGAATGGCACATCCCAACCAATAGATGCTTCGATACCCGTGCAACCAGCTACTTCGCCAGTTTCACTTTCAAAGCCAACCATAAGGTAACCTTCATCACCAGGTTGTGTCACATTCGGTTTGGTAAAACTATACTCTGAGTGAGTAATACGATTGGTTAACAGTTCTTCGTTAACCGGTAGAGATGTGAATCCGTGACCCGACTCCACTGCGCACGTATGCAGCGCGTCGTAATCCGACATTGCGATAGGGCGAACAACCAGCATCGATACTTCCCTCCTGATGCAGGATACCAATGCGATCGATCATCAGTTCATTCTTGCTGGTTAAAATCGCTGATAACGGCGTTGTAGCTTTTGAAGTTAGGCCCGCTAGCTCGCTGCAAGCTACGCCTTGTTATAAGCGATTTTTCCCGCGCAACTATCTGAACAGATGACCAATAGCACTGGTATTTGGGGCCTATTAAACAATAGGCTCCCGATGTGTTTTAGTTATTTGACTAACGTCGCTAGAGCTTTATCTAGTCGCGCCAGTCCTTCCTTGATTTCTTCTGTGCTGATCACTAGTGATGGTGTGAAACGAACCACGTTTGTGCCTGCCACTAGAACCATTAGACCTTCTTTACCCGCTGCAACTAGTACGTCACGTGCGCGGCCTTGCCACTCGTCATTGAGTGCCGCGCCAAGAAGAAGACCTTTGCCGCGAACTTCCGCGAACATGTTGTACTTATCATTAAGTTTAGCTAAGCCTTCACGGAATAGTGCTTCGCGCTCAGCAACGCCAGCCAATGTTTCTGGTGCACTCACAACATCAACCACGGCTTCAGCCACCGCACACGCGAGTGGGTTACCGCCGTAAGTCGAGCCATGAGTACCGACTTTAAGATGCTTAGCCAGCTCAGTAGTGGTTAGCATTGCACCGATAGGGAAACCACCACCAAGAGATTTAGCCGTACTTAGAATGTCGGGAGTAATACCCAGACCTTGGTATGCGTAGAAGTGACCAGTACGACCATTACCCGTCTGTACTTCATCAAAAATCAGCAGTGCATTGTGCTTGTCACACAGCTCACGAACCGTTTGTACAAACTCATCGGTTGGAGAGATGATGCCACCCTCGCCTTGTAGCGGCTCCATCATGATGGCACAGGTGCGATCTGAGATATGCTCGCGCAACGCTGCAACATCATTGTATGGTAGGTGAGTAACATCGCCCGGCTTAGGGCCAAAGCCATCAGAATAAGCCTCTTGGCCACCAACAGTGACAGTGAAGAAGGTACGTCCGTGGAAACCTTGCTTAAATGCGATAATTTCAGATTTTTCAGGGCCAAACTTATCAGCTGCGTAACGACGCGCCAGCTTCAGTGCTGCTTCGTTTGCCTCTGCACCTGAGTTGGCAAAGAAGACCTTTTCAGCAAAGCTCACTTCAGTTAGCTTTTTAGCCAAACGAAGTGCTGGTTCATTGGTCATTACATTACTTAGGTGCCAGATCTTTTGCCCCTGCTCAGTTAGAGCGTTGACCATAGCTGGGTGACAATGACCTAAACAGCTAACCGCGATACCACCAGCAAAGTCGATGTACTCATTACCTTGCTGATCCCAAACACGCGCGCCTTGCCCTTTGACTGGAATCATTTCCATTGGGTTATAACAAGGTACCATTACCTCATCAAACACGCTGCGTTCTACGTTATTTTCTACAGTCATTGCACATTCCCTCTCGATACCGCATGCATAGCGAATATGGTGTCCTTACTTCTAGTCAATGAAATAAGATATTGTTTTGCTAGTAAGCATTCACGGCATTGTATTTACATTTAATTAACCAATTCAATAGTGATTTATTCTTTTTAGTCGCTACCAAAGAGTCTAATAGTCATCACCTATGATTATTTATGCATCACACCACAACTTTTATGAAGCAATAATTTCTAATAACAGAGATAAGCTACGGTTAATCATAGTTCGAATAAGGCTTTTAACGTAGGCAAGGCCAACCCTGCGCATACTTTTTCAAATAATATCCACACAGTCATTTATGAAGGAAATGTTAAGAATAGTGATCTCGGTATTGTTTTTATTAAGGCGAAGACCGAGAAGCTAGCCGTTTTTCAAACATGATCAGCGAAACAATCCACACTGCGTTTGGCCCCCCATCCTTAGACCAACACAGCTAGGAGCAATAGAGCTTCGCATTTCCCCCAAAAATCGATGATAGCTTTTATCAAAACAAAGAGAGGATATCTAAAATACCTATTTCGCCTATTTCCTTATACTGTTGGCATTTACCTCTCCATACCTCAATGGGATACATACTTAGGAGCAATAAATGCACGTAAAGGTTGAAGATTTTTCCACTGTCCTACCTTATGACGAAAAATTCATCGCAATGGAATCAAGGACACAAGATCTCCTATGGCGAATCAATCATACCCACCCACACAATGAGCCAGAACGCCAAGCGCTTTTTTCCCAGTTGTTGGGGGGTTACCACAACACCGCCATTGTTTCACCATTTCATTGCGACGTCGGTTCAAACATCTATATTGGTCAAGGTGGGTTTATCAATTATGGACTAGTCGTGACTGATATTGCCGAAGTGCACATAGGAAATAATGTATTGATCGGCCCAAGGGTGCAGTTGTGTGCCGCTGGGCACCCAATACTCGCTGAAAACCGAGCCGCACCTGTCTGTTGCGGAGAACCTATTCATATTGGCAATCAAGTCTGGCTTGGCGCCGGAGCCATTGTATTGGGTGGAGTAACAATTGGTGATAATTCAGTCATCGGAGCGGGAAGCGTAGTCAATAAAGACATCCCAGCAAATGTCGTCGCAGTGGGCAACCCATGCAAGGTCATTAAACAGCTTCCTAAATCGCAAGCACCTTCGGCCGCACATCAGCAGGATAACCCTTTCTATCACTTCGACTGAGAAAACACACTTTCTGCGAAGTGATTCACTCTATCGCTTCGCTGAATGGCTCCTGGAGCAACACCAAAGTGTTTCTTAAAACGATTAGAAAAGTAGCTAACGTCATCGTAACCCAGAGAAAAAGCGACTTGTTTAATACTTAAGTTGTGCCCCAACAACAACTGCTTAGCACGCGCCATTTTTAGTCCTAACAAATATTGCTTAGGGCTCTGGTTTAAATACTTATGACAAATCCGATGAAAATGAGGAACAGAATAGTGCATGTTATTTGCTAGCTCCTCAACTGACCAAGGATAATGAAGCTGGTTTTCTACATCACATAAAAGCTGTTTAAGCCGAACCTCGACGACATCCACAGACGCTTGGTCAGCCAATGAGTGATGAACTAAATCTAACATCAAGCTTGCGCACCCAGTTGCCGTCTCTGAACCATTTTGTTGCTGTTTCAATTGATGATAGAGCGCCTGCATCAGATGATAAATTGACACGGCTTGCTCGCTGTACATGACCATAGGCTCGCGCTGTGCCAACGTGTTCCACTGTTCAGCGCTATCAACCCCAAGCCAAGCACATTCCCACCTATCACCTGTGAGTTGGTATCCGCTAACACTATCTGCGGGTAACACACTTAGGCTATTTTCTGTAATCGGAATGCTTTGCTCTGGAGTAAGTAATTGCGCCTGGCCTTTTATCGTATAGAGAAGAATATGAAAACCAGGACGTGTTCGGCGGATTAAATAGTGCTTTTTTGCCTTCATCACACCGCATAAGTGAACGTGATGAAACTTGAGCAGAGGTATATTTTCTGGGTTGATGAATCGCTCTTCCGTTGCTTCATCAACTTGAAGGCAGTCACTCCATGTTGGCACCACTCACACCTCTTCAAATTCGTTGATAGTTTGTGTCAATCGGATGCGAGTTTATCCCATTTTCTACCTGCACCTTTCTTCCTATAGTGTTTTTGCGCCTTCCTTCACTAAAACTATGAAGTGATAATAAAAATGCACAACTCTCTTTCAATACCAAATAAAAGCTTACTTATAACTAAGCTCATGTCCATTGCCTTACCCTTTTCTCTACAGTTGCTACTCTATGCAATGTTAGGACTGGTCGATATTATGATGGTCAGTCAACTGGGTGATACCGCTGTCGCTGCAGTCGGACTAAGTAATCGTATTTTCTACTTTAATTTAGTGGTGGTACTAGGCATTTCTGGTGGGGTCAGCGTACTAGCAGCGCAATATTGGGGGAGCCAAGATAACGCGGGTATTCGCAGATGCCTAATACAAGCGTTAATTGCATCTTTGATTCTTTCTACACCTTTTTTACTGATGTATACGCTTGCCCCTGATCTACTCATTGGGTTGGCAAGTAGTGACGCAACACTCATCACTCTTAGCTCTTCGTACATGCAAATTACAGGCGTTTCACTCCTTTTTACCTGTATTGTTGTCCCCATTGAAGCCACACTTAGGGCTGTCGGCGACAGTAAAACCCCAACCTATATCAGTGTGTTCACAATTGGACTGAACGTTTTTCTCAACTGGCTTCTTATTTTTGGCAACTTACACTTCCCGGAACTAGGTGTGGACGGGAGTGCTTGGGGTACCACCGTTGCCCGTCTATTTCAAGCCGCCCTCATTTGCTTTTTTATCTGGAGAAGAATGAAATGGCTAGTCCCAAGCGCTGCTGACCTGTTTAGCGCCTGTACAAGAAAACATGTTCGACTGTTCGCCACCGTTGCAATACCAATAGTTTGTCACGATGGTGGGTGGGCGCTAGGGACACTGATGTACACCTTCATTTATGGGCAAATGAGTGTTGAAGCTTTGGCTATCATGAGTATTTTGTCTCCAATAGAAAACTGTATCTACTCGTTTTTCCTTGGCTTTTCACTAGCCTGCTCAACCTTGCTTGGCCATGAACTGGGAGCCAACCGCTATGAACACGCTAGGTATCAGTCAAATCTATTTTTATTACTCGGAACGCTAATCGCTCTGCTAGCGGGAATGCTTCTTTATCTAGCAACACCATATATATTGCCACTATTTGGAAAACTCAGCGCTTCATCAGTTCAAAGTGCCACATATGTCTTGCTGGTACTCTCGACGGTGCTTTGTGTCAAAGTGTTTAACACAATAGGTGTTATTGGTATTTTGCGAAGTGGTGGTGATACCCGATACGCTGCAACGATAAATATCTGCTGCATGTGGGGAGTCGGCATACCATTGGTCTACATCAGCGCACTCTGGTGGCAGTGGCCGTTGTACTTAGTCTTCCTTATATCCATGAGTGAAGAAGTCGTGAAAGCAGGCTTCTTGATTTATCGACTACTGTTGCGCAAGTGGCTCAATAATCTTGTGTCCGATCCTGTTCCCACAAAGCAACACTAATCACGACAAACACGGGGTGACCTACCCCGAGAGGTCGCTGGAGTTATAGTGATGAGCGGGCCAGAAAGTTTGCAAGGATCTGATGGCCTTGCTCTGTTTTAATCGACTCGGGATGAAACTGCACTGCATCAATCGGTAGAGTTTTATGTTGATAGCCCATGATCTCATCCATCGAACCATCTTCGCGTTCAGTCCAAGCGGTGAGCTCAAAGCAATCTGGTAGGGTGCCATTCTTAACGACTAGTGAATGGTAGCGAGTCACAGTCAGAGGATTATTGAGCTTAGCGAACACACTGCGATCGTTATGGCGAATCGAAGAGGTTTTACCATGCATCACCTGACGTGCACGCACTACCTCGCCGCCAAACACCTGTGCAATCGCCTGGTGTCCTAAGCAGACGCCAAGAATCGGCAGCTTTCCCGCAAAGTGTTCTATCACACTAAGAGAAATCCCTGCTTCGTTTGGGGTACAAGGCCCGGGAGAGATAACTAAGTGAGTGGGGTTTAGTGCTTCGATCTCTTCAAGCGTTATTTCATCGTTACGCACGACCTTTACCTCAGCACCCAACTCACAGAAGTACTGGTACAAGTTATAAGTAAAAGAGTCGTAATTATCGATGATTAACAGCATTACTCGAAGACTAGGGTTGATTAATTTCTTAGTTAGGGGCGGTATTGTGCAATACCGGGCAAGAAAGGCAAGAGCAAACGATAAAAATAAGGCCGGCTTGCACCGACCTTATGAGTTTACAGCATAATGAGAGTCGCGTTACTTACGACGACGCCATAGGGCTAGGCCGAACAGTGACATCATTGCGCCGAAACCGAATGAGCCTGCCATGTTTAGTTCTAGAACTGCTGGATCGTGGTCAGACGAACGGAAATGATCTTGGTACTTAGGTAGATCACCTTTGTACTCATCGTTGTAGTCAAACAGGGTCGACTCACCACCGTTGATGTGCCAATCAGTAGCATCGACAAAGTGCTTCTCTAGACTTGGGCTGATCAGTAGGTGGTCAAGTGCTCCCACTTCATCGTTGAACGAGTAGCTCCAGCTATTTGGATGCGCTTTCGCTACCGCATTGATGTAACCGTAATTGTCAGTAATCACGGCACCATCATCACCGAACTGAACCTCATCACCAAGGTATGTGTTACGTGCTGCTTTGATTGTCTTACCATATTTCTCTTGGCTGTAATCCGTCAGCACTAGCATTGGGTCTTCCATGCCGTACGAGTTCATATCACCCAAGATGACCTTGTGACCTTTAATCTCATTTAACGCATCGCCCAGTGCAACTGCCGCTGCTACGCGGAAGTTTTCACATGAGCCTTGCTTATCAACGTCCTGGCCGCCCTGACCACCTTGCTCTACAGGTGCCGCATCTTCCCAACATTTAGAGCCTTTCGATTTGAAGTGGTTAATTGCAACGGTGATCTTCTCTTTGGTGCCTTTAACCTTAAAGGTTGGTGCTAGAGAGTCGCGCTGATAGTTCTTACCGTCTTCAATCACTTTGCCATTGTCATCGAGTACTTCTGGTGCTTTTTGGCTTGGCATTGCAATAACGCGTGACTCCTTCAGCTTAACGACTTTAGGGCGGTAGATAACACCAGTCGTGATTACGTCAGTACCGATGTAGTCATTCTCGTCAGTCACTTTGTCGCCATTACTATCAATAGCCACGATGTCATAACGATCTTTCTTGCTTTCAATACGCGCGTTTAGCTGGTCAACAAGCTGACGAATCGCACCGCTTTCACCAAAGCCGTTGTTCTCAATTTCCATCAGGCCGATGATGTCAGCGTCTAAGCGTAGAATCGCATTAACAATTTTCGCTTGCTGCACCTCAAACTCTTCATAGTTATTAGCGCCGCGGTTATTGCCATGTGGATTAGCATCACCACCGAATGGCGAGTTGAAGTAGTTCAATACATTGAAAGTCGCGATACGCAGATCGCCCTCTTTCATCTCGATATCTTGCGTGCGCGGGTCGTTACGCACGAAGCTTTCGCTAGTTAGCGTATTAGTCGGGATTAAACGGTAGTCACCATAGCTATAGGTAATCACACCCTCTAGACCGACGATAGTATCGTCGATACGGATGTAATCTTCTGTTGAACCATCTTGGTCAGCATCGGTACGGCCAAACTCAGGGTAATAAGGGATAACGCCGTTTGGTGCTTTGGCATCAGATTCAACATACAGGCGACGCTCAGCATTCTCGATGCTCTGCTGCTTGGCAAGCTCAGAACCAGCGGCAAAGTTCTGGTTTGGCTGCATGCTAATACGTCCTTGCGCCAATACCATATTATTACGACGTGCTGCGTAGTCGTAGCCAAAGGTGCGAGTCACACGCATATCCAGCGCTTCAGTGGTTCTCACCAACATGCCTTCGTAACGCTCTAACGTGCGGTCAAAATTGTTGTCTGTCGATAAGATTTCAATGTCCGTTGCACTTGGTGCTGCTTGCTCACCCTGCTTAACCCAGTTGTTGTTCTCTGTTTTAAGCTGAGTATGGTTGTAGAACTCTTGAACCTTACCTTTAACACACACCACATCACCGGCTTTTAACTCAGAGCTAGGCTGGTTAGTGTGTACAAACAAACCTTCTGACGTTTGCGGATTGTAGTCATCGGTAAGTGCTTGTAGGTAGAAGCCTTTAGTTAGGCCAGTGGTGACTGCACTCACGACACCTTTAACGAAGAAGTCTTCATCAGTGATGTATGGGTAGCCATTGATAAATGGAGAAGTATCACCCTCACCCTGAATCGCTTGGATAGTAGTAAATGTAGGGGTTGCGCCATCTTGAGTACAGGCAAATGGTTCAGGGGCCGTACCACCATCGAGTGCACCTAAACCTTCGATACTGTCTTTTGGCAGTGAAGACCACTGCGAAGCGTCATGAGTAGCAGAAGGCGTCATCGCATCCGAGTTACGTACCAGCGTGGTATCTTTAGCGAAATCGGCGCCGCCCATATCACCTAACAGATCATGCACACTGCCATCTTTAAGCAGTGCCATTGGGTCATTGCCATTAAAGCTAGCAATCGAACCATTTAGGATGTCGGCCACCGCTTTAATGTCATCACTTGCGCTGGTATGCGCAACTACTAATACGCTCTTCGCCGCAAGAACCTGACCATTGAGTGAAAGCTTGCTGCCCCACTCACCATTACCATTGGTTGATTTTGCTAGTTCATAACCATCAAGCGAGACAGAAGCGTCGCCAGTATTGGCAATCTCAATGGCTTTGTTGTTGCTGCCACCTTCGACATATTGAGAGATGATAACGTCAGCCATTACTGGAGACGCAAGAGTACTCGCTACCACTGCGGCAAGTAGCGTTGGGGTTAGTTTTTGTTTCATGTTATCCACCATGCATCGCTTTCAACCTTGGCGACCATTCCAATGTTGGCGCTCGACTAGAAAGCGTGTTCCAAATCACTTTTTACGTGACTACTTTTTAATAAATCCCGTTCAGTGTTGATGTTTTTTATGAAACTAAAAATTACATTCAGTGACAGTGAGATTTCGATCTCATTGATTTAATGAATAGTTGAAGCGCAATCAAATTTTCAACATACAGCGATAACAGAAGTATCAGGATTGAGAATAGGCAACTGATTTGGCTAGATTTTAGGTAGAGATTAGAGTTATAACTTTAGTTTTTAAGCGAGTAGCAAACGTAAAAAAGGCGCTATTTCAGCGCCTTATCATGAATCGGTTTAAACAGTTTAATTCAATCGATTGTGGTCGTTATCGTCTTTGCGCTCATACTCACCTTCAAAAGTGGAACCTTGATTAGAGTCGCCTTTATGAAACGGACCTTGGTCAAAAGGGTTTTGACCAAACTGGTCGCCCTGGAAACTGCCGTGAAATCCGCCACCGACTGATTTTACAACCATTTTGCTCATTAGGTATTTAGCGATCGCCGCTCTAGGAGCCGGAAGTAGCACAAGCATACCAAATGCGTCTGTCATAAAGCCCGGGGTTAACAGCAACACACCCGCCACAGCCAACATCACACCCTCAAAAATTTGCTGAGCAGGAAGCTCACCCTGCTGAAGGCGGTTCTGGACTGACATCAGTGTTTGCAGGCCTTGGCTACGCACTAACGACGCACCAACGAAAGCGGTGATCAGCACTAAGCCGATGGTAGGCCACAAACCAATAAAGCCACCGACTTGAATAAATAGTCCTATTTCAATAATAGGTACGAAGATAAAAAGCAGTAATAAGATAGGAAACACACGCCCTCCTTTGTTAGCCACAGTGTAAGCCTAAAGGTCGTGTAATCTCAAATTGAAGCTGTAAAAAAACGTGATAAAACACTCAACAAACCGCTACCTATAAAGGGTTATTCATACCCTGTTCATATCTTACAAAACTTTAACTCAACAAAACTGAAAAAGGTGATCAACTTACTATTATTATGCTCTAGGTACAGTATTATGTGCCACATAAGTCAGGACGGATTTAACAGCCAAAAATTCTGTCGAATGGATTCTTAGACCACAGAACGGCTATAAAGCAACTTTATTATCAGAATAAATATCTAAGGATCCTGTATGGCTACGCAAATTGTAACCCCTCATGTGGCTAACCTTGCAACTCGTATCGAAGAAGATCTACTTGGCGAGCGTCATGTTCCTGCCGACGCTTACTATGGCATTCATACTCTACGAGCGATCGAGAATTTCAACATCTCTAATATGACTATTTCTGACGTACCTGAATTCGTACGCGGAATGGTGATGACTAAGAAGGCCGCCACACTGGCCAACAAAGAGCTCGGTGTTATCCCTAAAGACGTTGCCAACTACATTGTTGAAGCATGTGATTTGATTCTTGATACAGGTAAGTGCATGGATCAGTTCCCTTCCGATGTGTTTCAAGGTGGTGCGGGTACTTCAGTCAACATGAACACCAATGAGGTGATTGCAAACGTTGCGCTTGAACTTATGGGCAAGGAAAAAGGCCAATACGAATTCATCAATCCCAACGACCATGTCAACAAGAGCCAATCAACTAACTGTGCTTACCCTACGGGTTTCCGTATTGCGGTATACAACAGCGTGCAAAAACTGATTGAAGCGATTGAATACTTAAAAGGTTCATTCGAACTCAAGAGCCAAGAGTTTAAAGATGTATTGAAGATGGGTCGCACTCAACTTCAAGATGCAGTGCCTATGACGGTTGGCCAAGAGTTCCACGCTTGGGCTGTGACCCTAAACGAAGAGATTCGCGCCCTTGAGTACACTTCAAAGCTACTATTAGAGGTCAACCTAGGTGCAACAGCAATCGGCACTGGCCTGAACGCAGCACACGGTTACCAAGCTGCAGCAGTAAAACACCTAGCCGACGTAACAGGCTTAGATGTCGTTCCAGCAGAAGACCTGATTGAAGCGACATCAGACTGTGGCGCTTATGTAATGACTCATGGTGCGCTAAAACGATTAGCGGTTAAACTGTCTAAGATCTGTAACGACCTTCGTCTACTCTCTTCCGGTCCACGTGCAGGCCTCAACGAGTTAAACCTACCTGAACTTCAAGCGGGCTCTTCTATTATGCCCGCGAAAGTGAACCCTGTGGTTCCTGAAGTGGTCAACCAAGTGTGTTTCAAAGTACTTGGTAACGACAACACGATTTCATTTGCCGCAGAGGGTGGTCAACTACAGCTCAACGTGATGGAGCCAGTCATCGCTCAGAGTATGTTTGAGTCAATTTCCATCCTCTCCAACGCTTGTGTAAACCTACGTGATAAGTGTATTGATGGCATCACTGTCAACAAAGAAGTGTGTGAAGCCTACGTATACAACTCTATCGGTATCGTCACATATTTGAACCCATATATCGGTCATCACGAAGGCGATATTGTCGGAAAAATCTGTGCGGAAACCGGTAAGAGTGTTCGCGAAGTCGTGCTAGAAAGAGGGCTTTTAACTGAAGAAGAACTCGACGACATATTAAGTGTTGAAAACTTTATGCA
This sequence comes from Vibrio tubiashii, assembly GCA_000775715.1. GTDB lineage: Bacteria > Pseudomonadota > Gammaproteobacteria > Enterobacterales > Vibrionaceae > Vibrio > Vibrio tubiashii_A. Next base: position 116,928 of record JRWQ01000017.1, on the reverse strand, counting down.
TCCAACGTATAAAGCGAAACGTTACGAATAATGTAGCGAAAAGGGCTCTCAGGAGCCCTTTTTTAGAATTCAATACGGTTAACCTTATATATTTAAGGGTTTTATTCCATTCAAATTATCTATCCATTTAGAGTCTGAATCGTTAGATAAATTGAATCAAAACTAAAAATACGAGGTGTTAATATGGTTGCAGTCGAACTCATTGTCGTTCTGCTCTTTATCTACTTAGGAGCCAGAATCGGTGGCATTGGTATTGGTCTAGCTGGTGGTGCAGGTGTTATTGCACTCTCTTTGGTCCTTGGCGTACCCACAAGCCAGGCTTATGTGCCTGTCGATGTAATCCTGATCATTATGTCAGTCATTACCGCGATTGCAGCAATGCAAGTGGCTGGTGGTATGGACTGGTTAGTACAAGTGGCAGAAAACTTTTTGCGTAAACACCCTGAGCGCATCACCTTTTATGCGCCAATTGTTACCTTTTTAATGACACTCATGGCTGGTACTGGCCACACTGCGTTCTCAACTCTGCCTGTCATCGCTGAAGTTGCTAAAGGCCAAGGTGTTCGCCCATCTCGTCCATTATCAATTGCAGTTGTCGCTTCTCAAATCGCGATTACGGCATCACCTATCTCAGCAGCCGTTGTTGCCTTTGCCGCTATGCTCGCACCAATGGGCGTTGACTACTTGACGCTACTCGCAGTGTGCATTCCAACCACTTTCATTGCCTGTATGATTGGTGCATTCGTTGCTAACTTCATGGGCGGAGAGCTCAAAGATGATCCTATTTATCAGGAACGTCTGGAAAAAGGACTAATTAAGCTTGCAACTGAAACCAAGCGCGAAATTCTGCCTACTGCAAAAACCGCTACTTACATTTTCTTAGCCGCTATCGGTTTTGTTGTCTGCTATGCAGCGGCGATTTCTGGTTCAATTGGCCTAATTAAAGATCCTGCACTTGGTCGTAACGAAGCGATCATGACGGTTATGCTGGCCGCAGCGGCTGCAATTGTTTTGATCACTAAGATCGATGCAGCGAAAATTCCTTCAGCGTCGACTTTCCGCTCAGGTATGACGGCATGTGTGTGTGTACTCGGTGTTGCGTGGTTAGGTTCAACCTTCGTTAACGCTCACGTAGACGGCATCAAAGATGTAGCAGGAGCTCTGCTTTCTGACTACCCGTGGATGCTAGCTATGGTACTGTTCTTCGCATCTATGCTGCTTTACTCACAAGGCGCAACTACGGTAGCGCTAATGCCAGCAGCACTTGCGATTGGTGTCGCGCCACTCACAGCCGTGGCTTCATTTGCGGCAGTGAGTGCACTATTCGTTCTACCAACCTACCCAACTCTATTGGCAGCAGTAGAAATGGACGATACGGGTTCAACGCGCATTGGTAAGTACGTTTTCAACCACCCATTCTTCATTCCTGGCGTGGTAACCATCTGCTCAGCCGTTGCATTAGGCTTCACGTTTGGTGGTTTATTAATCTAGTTCATATTTAAACACACAGGGAGCTTCGGCTCCCTTTTTTATTTTATCTATCGTAAAAAAACTTAGCTCACATTTTATTTTTGACTTTAATCAAGAAAACGTTCGAAATCTCTTTATGCATTATAATCCTGAGCTTTGAATAAAATTCCGGTCAAATTCTAATTTCCCATCTACAGCCTTACTTCCCTTCTCTGAAGCCAAGATTGTAAGAATATTAATCCACCCTTTTTAAACAATTAATCGTGCTTCTTAGTGAGCAAAAAACACCACACTTCTTTGTCGATTTATTTTGTGAAGATCACCAAAGTTAACTCTTGAATCTGCTTTTAAAATACACCTCAAGGGCATATTTAAAATCATAGCCCAATGTATTTTTTGAATACCAATAACTGACCTACATAAGTTATTTATTATTTATAACTATTAGTTGCTGATTCACTTTTATTTATTGGTATATAAATAAAAGTAAGGAGATAGCCATGACTACCCAAACTGTACCGACCGAAGAAAAAAAAGGCGGCTTCTTTGCCAACTTTAAATTCCCATCCGCATACACCATTCTTTTCGTTCTGATCGCATTGGTTGCGATGCTGACCTGGATAGTTCCAGCAGGCCAATACGACCGCGTGATGAACGATGATTTGGGCCGCGAAGTTCCAGTAACCGGAACCTATCAAGCCGTTGAGGGTAATCCTCAAGGCGTTATAGATGTTCTGCTTGCTCCAATTGATGGTTTCTATGACCACAATAGCTATGAAGCGGCGGCTATCGACGTTTCTCTGTTTATCCTTGTTATCGGTGGTTTCTTGGGTCTGGTAACCAAGACTGGTGCTATCGATGCAGGTATTGAGCGTGTAACCCATCGCCTTGAAGGGCGAGAAGAGATGATGATTCCAATACTGATGGCGCTGTTTGCAGCAGGCGGCACTGTCTATGGTATGGCGGAAGAGTCTTTACCATTCTACACCCTACTTGTTCCTGTCATGATGGCAGCGCGCTTCGACCCCGTCGTTGCGGCAGCAACTGTACTACTTGGTGCTGGTATCGGTTGTTTGGGTTCAACTATCAACCCATTTGCAACCGTCATCGCAGCAAACGCTTCTGGCATTCCATTCACAGAAGGCATCATGCTTCGCCTAGTAATGCTAGTGGCTGGTTGGGCTATCTGTGTTGCTTACGTAATGCGCTATGCTCGCATGGTTCGTCAAGACCAATCTAAGTCTATCGTTTACGACAAATACGAAGAGAACAAAGCACACTTCTTGGGCAACCAATCAGAGGAAGGCCTTGAGTTCACTGCAACTCGCAAAGCAATTTTAGCTATCTTCGGCGGTTCATTCGCAGTAATGATTTACGGTGTATCCATCGCAGGATGGTGGATGGCTGAGATCTCAGCAATGTTCCTAGCAGCAACCATTATCGTTGGTATCGTGGCTCGCATGAGCGAAGAAGAGTTCACTAGCAGTTTCATCGATGGCGCTCGCGACCTACTCGGTGTTGCCCTAATCATCGGTATTGCACGCGGTATCGTCGTTGTGATGGACCGAGGTATGATCACTGACACCATCTTGTTCTCAGCTGAACAAATGGTAACGGGGTTATCGTCAGTCGTATTCATTAACGTGATGTTCTTCTTAGAGATTCTACTATCATTCCTAGTACCTTCAACATCAGGGCTAGCGGTACTAACTATGCCAATCATGGCACCGCTTGCTGACTTCGCTGGTGTTGGTCGTGACCTAGTCATCACAGCATACCAATCAGCTTCTGGCTTGGTTAACCTGATTACACCAACATCAGCGGTCGTTATGGGTGGTCTTGCTATCGCTCGTGTCCCATACGTACGCTGGGTTAAATGGGTCGCTCCACTACTAGCAATCTTGACACTGTTCTGTGTGGTTGTACTAAGTATTGGTGCAATCATCTAACCAATAGATTTCTTTTCCTTAAGGCTTACAGGAAGTGAGCCACTCTCAAAGCCACCTCCGGGTGGCTTTTCTTTTTAGGAACACTTCGTTACGGAAGATGGATTTGGGAACGAACTGCGTTCTACGGTGCACTAGACTGATATACTTAATTGCTAACACCTTTCCTAGCCTTCCAATAGGGCAAGCCAGATACAGTTATCCAGCAGCGTAGCTCCTACCTCCCATAGGGCGAAGCCCGTTCCCGTAGCGTATCGATCCAGCTTTCCATAGGACGAATTCCGTTCTCTATTTTCATATATATTAAAAAAACTATTCCAAGCTATAACTTTTATTCACTAATAAACCTAATTGAAATTTAAAACACACAATAATTGTTATGTGATCGGCTCGACAAATATCATCAAATAAATTGTTATAAAACGATTAAATCAACCTTAAAAAGCAACTATCTAGAAAGAACTAATGCATATTTCCGCTTTATTCTACTAATTGTCATTAATTTTCCATTGCATAGTTTTCCTTGTATTTAATATTTATCTAACGATTTGTACATTTCCGTGCATAAAGTTCCAAACATAGCGGCTTTTTAGGGGTATCACAGGGCAATAACAACTGCATAGATATTGTTAAAACCCTTACAGAACAAGGGTTGAAGCATAAAAAACGAACTGTGATTGACCTCTAAGATTCCTCCGCCAACACGAGTAATATGAGCTTCAGACACAAAATAAGTGAATAAATAAATTCACGCTTCTTTTCCCTACACATAAATATTAGTTTTATAAAAATTAAAACTAATTTAAATATAAGAGAGATACGATCATGAGTAAGTTATACGTAGGTTCTGAAATCGGTCAATTACGTCGCGTTCTGGTTCACCGTCCAAGACGAGCTCTGACTCACCTAACACCTTCTAACTGTCACGATCTGCTATTTGATGACGTATTGGCGGTTGAGCGTGCTGGTAAAGAGCACGACGTATTCACTCAAACATTACGTGACCAAGGCGTTGAAGTTCTACTTCTAACTGACCTATTGGCAGATACACTTGCTGTCCCAGAAGCGAAAGAGTGGCTACTGAGCCACCAAGTATCTGAATACCGCCTTGGCAAAACATTCGCTAACGACGTTCGCTGCTACCTAGGTGATCTACCAAACCTAGAGCTTGCTAAGATTCTGACTGGTGGTCTTTCTTACGCTGAAATGCCAATGAAATCATCTTCAATGATGCAGGGCCTTCACGCTCCAACTGACTTCATCATTGAACCACTACCAAACCACCTATTTACTCGTGACACGTCTTGCTGGGTATACGGTGGCGTATCAATCAACCCAATGGCTAAGCCTGCTCGTCAACGTGAAACTAACCATGTTCGTGCTATCTACCGCTGGCACCCAACTTTCGCAGGCCAAGACTTCATTAAGTACTTTGGCGATGACGAAAACATCAACTACGACAACTCAACAATCGAAGGCGGTGACGTGCTTGTTATTGGCCGTGGCACAGTTCTTATCGGTATGTCTGAGCGTACGACTGCTCAAGGTGTTGAACACCTAGCTTCTGGCCTATTCAAACACGGTCAAGCGAAACAAATCATCGCAATGGAGCTTCCTAAGCACCGCTCTTGCATGCACTTAGACACAGTAATGACTCACATGGACGAAGATACCTTCTCTGTTTACCCAGAAGTAGTTCGTAAAGATGTGAAGTGCTGGAGCCTAACAGGTGATGAGTCTGGCGCTGTAAATGTGAAAGAAGAAGGCTACTTCGTTACTGCTATCGAAAAAGCACTAGGCGTAGACAAGTTAAACCTAATCACAACAGGTGGCGACAACTTCCACGCAGAGCGTGAGCAGTGGAACGACGCGAACAACGTTCTAACTGTTAAACCTGGCGTAGTTGTTGGTTACGAAGGCAACACTTACACCAACGAGAAATACGACAAAGCAGGCATCACTGTTCTACCAATCCCAGGTGATGAGCTAGGCCGTGGTCGTGGCGGTGCTCGCTGCATGAGCTGTCCAATCGAGCGTGACGGTATCTAAGTAAGTGTTATTTGGCAGGAGCCAGTTGCTCCTGCCCCCTGCAGAGAGATTTAAGCAATGACTAAACAAACAGTAGTTGTAGCACTAGGTGGTAACGCTCTACTTCGTCGTGGCGAGCCATTAGAAGCTGAAGTTCAGCGCCAAAACATTGAAATTGCAGTTAAAACAATTTCTCAAATCGCGCAAGAGTACAACGTTGTTCTTGTTCACGGCAACGGCCCACAAGTCGGCCTACTTGCACTACAGGGCCTAGAGTACAAAAAGGTAGCACCATACCCACTAGACGTACTAGGCAGCGAGACTCAAGGCATGATCGGCTACATGCTGATGCAAGAGTTCAAAAACCAAATGCCAGATATCAACGCGACGTGCATGCTAACGCAAATGACCGTTGATCCAAATGATCCAGCATTTGCTGACCCAACTAAGCCAATTGGCCCGATCTACGAAGAAGCTGAAGCTCGTGAACTGGCAGAGAAGTACCGCTGGACAATCAAGCCAGACGGTAAACACTTCCGCCGTGTTGTTCCTAGCCCTCAACCAACTGGCATCATTGAGCACGAAGCGATCACTAAGCTCATCGATGAAGGCCACTTAGTTATCTGTACTGGTGGTGGCGGTATTCCAGTGAAGCGTGAAAACGGCAAGTTAACCGGTGTTGAAGCGGTTATCGATAAAGATATGTCAGCGGCGTTCTTAGCTAAACAGCTAGATGCAGACGCACTGCTTATCCTAACTGACGCTGACGCGGTTTACTTAGATTGGGGCAAACCAACGCAACACGCTCTGCGCGCAACGACTCCAAGTGAGCTTGCTAAATATGAGTTCGATGCAGGTTCTATGGGGCCGAAGATTGAAGCATCGTGCGAGTTCATCAAACAAGGTGGCAAAGTTGTGGGTATCGGCTCGCTAGAAGATGGTTTACGTATTCTTCAAGGCACAGCTGGCACCAACATTACTAAAGGCTAAGCAGAATCTTGCTCCACAACTGGAGCGATTCATTGAACAGCAGACCCTCGTTGAACTTATAGCTTTCATGTCTCGCTCCTTTTTAAAGAACAACAATTAGTTAGACCAATATTACTGAATTTATGCACTTTCTTACTCCTTTACCCTGCAATCAAGAGAGTGCAATCAAAACAAAGAAGGAAAACATCATGGCTTTTAACCTACGTAACCGTAACTTCCTAAAACTACTAGACTTTACTCCACGCGAAATTCAACACATGTTGGATCTTTCTGCGGAGCTTAAAAAAGCGAAATACAACGGCTATGAGCAACCTCGTCTAAAAGGCAAAAACATTGCCCTAATTTTCGAGAAAACTTCTACTCGTACTCGTTGTGCATTCGAAGTTGCAGCATTTGACCAAGGCGCTCAAGTTTCTTACTTAGGCCCATCTGGTTCTCAAATCGGTCACAAAGAGTCAATGAAAGATACAGCACGCGTTCTTGGCCGCATGTACGACGGCATCGAGTACCGTGGCTTTGGTCAAGAAATCGTTGAAGAGCTAGGCGCTTACGCTGGTGTACCAGTATGGAACGGCCTGACTGACGAGTTCCACCCAACTCAAATCCTAGCTGACTTCCTAACTATGATGGAACACGGCCGTGGCAAACAGCTACATGAAATGAAGTTTGCTTACCTAGGCGACGCTCGCAACAACATGGGTAACTCGCTAATGGTTGGCGCTGCGAAAATGGGTATGGACATCCGCCTAGTGGCTCCAAAAGCATTCTGGCCAGAAGAAGAGCTAGTGGCGACTTGTCGCGAAATCGCTGAAGAGACAGGTGCGAAGATCACTCTTACTGAAGACGTGCAAGAAGGCGTTCAAGGTTGTGACTACCTATACACTGACGTTTGGGTATCTATGGGTGAAGCGAAAGAAGCGTGGGCTGAGCGTATCAACCTAATGATGCCTTACCAAGTAAACATGGAAATGCTAAAAGCGACAGGCAACCCAGATGTGAAATTCATGCACTGCCTACCTGCATTCCACGGTGAAGATACTACTGTTGGTAAGCAACTAGCGGCAGAATACCCACAACTGAAAGATGGCGTAGAAGTGACAGATGAAGTTGTTGAATCTAAGCACTCTATCGTCTTCGATGAAGCAGAAAACCGTATGCACACCATCAAAGCAGTAATGGTTGCGACACTAGGCGACTAATATCACTAATAACAAACTCTAATACTCAAAATAGTCGGAGCTGTAGCAAGGCAACAAATTTCCGACTCTCCATGAGCTTAGTCCGCTAAGTGATTGGGCTGGGCTGGCATTCCAGGGAGGAAATGAAGTTAACGCAGCTAGAGCTTCAAATATGAAGAGTATTAATTTGCAGGGAAATGCGGGTGGAGTTCAGTACGCTGAATAAAGCCCGCATTTTTTTTCATCCACTTTTTGTCCAACATCGTCACAAACCTCCTTCAAGCAAGTTCTAGCAATGGCTGCGAAAAACCACCCAAAACCGGGCTATTTCGCATAAAAATCCAATTTCTGGATAGTTTACGCAAACGCTTGCGTCACGAAATTTTGTCCGTATAATCCTCCGCAATTTGTCTAGGAGAGCATCAATGAACCAGCAATTAACAACCCAACGTTGTTACAAAACACGCCCTGAATCGGGGACGTTCGCTGTTCTATTTTTTGTCTCCATCTATCCAATATCCGCCTCCTATTGTTAGGGGGCTTTTTTTTGTCTGTCATCCACGAGACGAGGAAATACTGCTATGGCGCATTCGTTATTTAACAAGCACATCATCTCTATCCCTGAGCTCAGCCGCAGCGAGCTAGAGCTTATCGTTGACACAGCTGCACGCTTAAAAGCGGAGCCAAACCCTGAGCTACTGAAAAACAAGGTTGTGGCCAGCTGCTTCTTTGAACCTTCGACTCGTACTCGACTATCATTTGAAACAGCGGTTGAACGCTTAGGCGGCAGCGTGATTGGTTTCGATAATGGCGGTAACACTTCACTAGCGAAGAAAGGTGAAACACTAGCGGACTCGGTACAAGTGATTGCCTCATACGTGGATGCGTTCGTAATGCGCCACCCACAAGAAGGGGCAGCACGTTTAGCTTCTGAGTTTTCTAACGGCGTACCAATCGTTAACGGCGGTGACGGTGCGAACCAGCACCCAACTCAAACGCTGCTTGACTTGTTCTCTATCTACGAGACGCAAGGCACGCTCGACAACCTAAACGTCGCCTTCGTCGGTGACCTTAAGTATGGCCGCACTGTGCACTCACTGACTCAAGCGTTGGCTAAGTTTGACAACGTGCGTTTCTTCTTTATCGCACCTGATGCGTTGGCCATGCCTGACTATATCTGCGAAGAGTTGGAGGAAGCAGGTATCAAGTTCAGCGTGCACAACAATATTGAAGAAGTGGTACCTGAACTCGACGTGCTTTACATGACTCGCGTTCAAAAAGAGCGTTTTGATGAGTCAGAGTACGCGCACATGAAATCAGCCTTCATCCTTACTGCAGCAACACTAGAGGGTGCGCGCGACAACCTGAAAGTACTGCACCCACTTCCACGTGTTGATGAGATTACGACCGATGTCGATAAGACCAAGCACGCTTACTACTTTGAGCAAGCAGAAAACGGCGTTTACGCTCGTGAAGCTCTATTAGCCCTAGTTTTGAACGAAACTCTTTAATCCGCAGGAGAACTATCATGGTAAAAGAAACTCAACTACAAGTAGAAGCGATTCGTAACGGTTCTGTTATTGACCATATTCCTGCAAACATTGGCATCAAGGTGCTAAAACTGTTCAAAATGCACAAGTCAAATGAACGCATTACGATCGGTTTAAACCTGCCATCATCTGCACTGGGTGCGAAAGATCTGATCAAGATTGAGAACATCTACTTAACTAAAGAGCAAGCAAACCAACTTGCCCTTTACGCACCAAAAGCAACTGTAAATCAGATTGAAGAGTACAAGGTAGTTAACAAGCTAAACCTAGTACTTCCGGAGAGCATTGAGAGTGTGTTTGAGTGTCCGAACAGCAACTGTATTTCTCATGGCGAGCCTGTTGAAAGTCGCTTTAAAGTTCAGCAAAAAAGAGAAAATGTGCAGCTAAAATGTCACTACTGTGAAAAAGTATTCTCGCGCGAAATCATGACAGAAGCGCGCTAATCACGTTGCCTTTGAGCTCTGCAATTCACCACTAAAAATAAGCTGGATATTTATTCTCACACGGGAATAAATATCCACTCAATCACAGTAGATCACTCCACCACACCCATACTTGTATAGTTATTTATTTGGCGATCGCCCTCACAAAGCCACATATACTTTGGTGGTATTATGATGTTCACAGAGATCGTTTTTATGCAAAAGCAATTCACCCTGCTTACCTAGCATCATCTCTCATAGCAATCAGGAAGAGTAAGTGTTCAGGTACTTATTTAGGTTGTTATTAAAGCTGAGTCACCATTAGAAGTGACCGCTCAAACTAGTGTGGCATCTATACGGAGTTAAGTGCCAATCGTTGCATGGACGAAAAACCCCTACGTCATGTTTTAAGGAGTTCCCATGAGTGAAACTCTAACCACATCCACCATCGATTATAGTGAAGACAAAACGCTAACTGCAGCTTGCAAACGTCTGCTGCAACAGCAGAGTTTTAGCACTCAAAATGAGCTCCGCGAGGCTTTGGTTGATATCGGCTTTGAAGGTATTAGCCAATCTACTGTGTCACGACTGCTGTCTCAACTTGGCGTCGTAAAAGTACAAAATGCCTGCGGTAAAAAGGTGTATTGCATTACCGTAGAAACCGCACCGGTGAGAGTCGAATCTTCAATTTCATCGCAAATTGAGTTCATCACCCACAACCAAGCTATGGTGGTGGTTAAAACTCACCCAGGTAGCGCGCAGCTTGTGGCTCGACTGGTGGATATTGACCCACATACGGAGATCTTAGGTACGGTCGGTGGCAATGATACTGTATTGGTCATCCCCAAAGATACCGCCAACATAGACGCATGTGAACGAGTTGTACGTACTCGACTTGGCGTCGCCTAAACCTTTCCCCTCAGGTCCTATTCCTGAGGGGGAATCAGCGAACCAATGAGCGGCGAAGATTAATTTTCTCTGGTTGAAACTTATTTCCCCTTTCCTCTGTCTGATTGAGTTAAAATGATGAAAATTTAACTTAAGTGACTCTTCTATGCGCTTCGCTTTTTCTATAATTTTGCTGTGTTTATCTATTGTTTCTACGCCTGTTGCGGTCGCTTTCGGCCAGTCTGAACCTGCTCCAATTTTTAGCAACCGCAATACTTTCGTACCAGTAGACCAAGCTTTCCCATTTAACTTTTTCCAGCAAGGGAATCGTATTTTCCTCGATTGGCAAGTCAAAGACGATTACTACCTCTATCAGCAACGTATCTCAATCAGTGGAGAGAGTATCACCTTAGGCAATATAGAAATGCGCGACGGAGAGCCCTATCACGATGAGTTCTTCGGTGATGTAAACATCTACACCACACCACTATTTGTAGAAGTACCATTGTCCAATTATCAACAAGGCGCTCGCCTGATCGTTCAATACCAAGGCTGTGCTAAAGCGGGATTCTGTTACCCTCCAGAAACGCGAATCATCGATATCACCCGCTTCGATTTCCAAAATGCCAACGCTGTGATTCCTGCACAAAAAACGACTAGTGATACAGGCACCACTGCTAACAGCACGCCAGTTTCCAGCGAGTCTAACCTTGCTTCAAAACTGAGCAATAACTGGTGGACCCCACTGCTATTTTTAGCACTAGGTATTGGCCTCGCTTTCACGCCATGCGTGCTACCTATGTACCCAATCCTAACGAGTATTGTATTGGGCAGTGGCAAGCTTAGTCATCGCCGAGCATTAGGTCTCTCTTTCGTTTACGTCCAAGGCATGGCATTGACCTACACCCTGCTTGGGCTAGTGGTCGCTTCTGCGGGTATGCAATTCCAAGCGGCGATGCAACACCCGTACGTTCTGATCGGTTTAAGTGCTCTGTTTGTGGCACTTTCGCTGTCGATGTTTGGCCTGTATAACCTGCAACTGCCAAGTGGTATGCAAACTTGGCTCAATAACCTCAGCAACAAACAACAAGGTGGAAGCTCAGTCGGCGTGTTTGCGATGGGAGCTATCTCTGGATTGGTCTGCTCGCCATGTACCACTGCCCCGCTTTCTGGCGCACTGCTGTATGTAGCCCAAAGCGGAGATCTGTTAACTGGCGGGATCGCACTCTATGCCCTAGCAATAGGGATGGGCATTCCATTGATGCTAGTTGCTGTATTCGGCAATAAACTACTGCCAAAAGCAGGCGGATGGATGGACCGGGTCAAAACACTGTTTGGCTTCATCTTGCTTGCGGCGCCAATCTTCCTACTTGAGCGTATCTTGCCTGAAGTGTGGGCCACAGGTTTATGGTCAGCGCTAGGTGTTGCCGCATTTGGTTGGCTCTACCATATAAAAAACTCACTACCATTCGGTGGCTGGAAGCAGAGTGTTGTTGGCATTGTCGCTGTACTTGGACTATTTGCTTCCGCTCAACCTGCTTTGAACTATTACTTCGGCAATAGCACTGTGAGCGAACAACAAAGTCAGATTACGTTTACTCGTATCGCCAATGTGGATGAACTGAACACCCAACTTGCACAAGCAAAAGCCGAGGGCAAGGCAGTGATGCTCGATTTTTATGCCGATTGGTGTGTGGCATGTAAAGAGTTTGAAAAATACACCTTCCACCAGCCAGCGGTTGAGTCTCGATTGAAGGATTTTGTCTTGCTGCAAGCCGATGTAACACGTAATCAACCACAGGACATCGCTCTACTCAAAGAGATGAATGTTCTTGGCCTACCAACCATCGAGTTCTGGGATGCCAATGGAACCCCAGTTTCAAATGCTCGCATAACAGGTTTTATGAATGAGCCGACCTTCTTAGAGCATTTGGACACCCATAACCTTTAAGCTATATAAACAACGCCAGCTTCCCCAGCAGGCGTTGTTGTATCCTCCTAGCCAGTATCAATAAAATTGAGCAAATGCCTCTTAACAGGTCGCCGATATGCGTTGACTCGCCCCGATATGCAATTTTGCTAATAAAACCCGATACAGTTCAGACTTTTAGCGGATAAATATTGTCCAGAGCGGCAAAGGTGCAATAATTCCATTAACTAAACCGTCATAAGTAGTTAACGTCATGGATTCGACTTACACCATAATCATCGCAGATGATCACCCTCTATTTAGAAATGCACTTTTCCAATCTGTGCATATGGCGGTCAGTGGAGCGAACCTACTAGAAGCTGATTCACTCGATGCGCTTCTTACCCTACTCGCCAAAGAAGATGAACCCGACCTACTGCTACTCGATTTAAAAATGCCAGGGGCAAACGGTATGTCAGGTTTGATTCAACTACGCGCTGAATATCCAGACCTACCGATTGTCGTGGTCTCGGCCAGTGAAGAATCTGCAGTGGTGACCCAAGTTAAAAGCCATGGTGCATTTGGTTTTATTCCTAAATCTAGCGACATGCGCGAACTTGTCAGCGCGCTTAACCAAGTACTTAATGGCGAACCCTTCTTCCCTGAAGGCTCAATTACCAACAATGCTGCCTGCAATGACTTAGCTGAGAGAATTGCCGCTTTAACACCTCAACAGTACCGAGTGTTAGGAATGCTATCTGATGGCTTGCTAAATAAGCAAATTGCCTACGAACTGAATGTTTCCGAGGCGACAATTAAAGCCCATATGACAGCAATTTTTCGTAAGTTAGGTGTAAAAAACCGAACTCAAGCAGTAATCTTGCTCCAACAGCTAGAATCTGAATCTTAATTCACGAAAACCTGACACCAAAACCTATTATTTTTGTAATAGTGAATAGGGTCATATGGCCCTATATCAGGCAAAAATCTGATTTACCCCTCTGTTCATCAAACTCTGGGAGTACTTCTCTTGCTAAGCATCTTAATCACTCAGTTCGTCGTCCTTTGGGCCGTTATCGACCCTATCGGAACAGTCCCTGTATATCTGTCTCAAACTCAGCACCTCAGCGCGAAACAACGCCGTTTGGTCGCGTTAAAAGCCGTTGCGATTGCTACTGGCGTGCTGGTATTTTTCCTCGTCGCTGGACAGCTGCTCCTAGAGGCTATGCAGATACCTCTGTCTGCCTTTCAGGCTGCTGGCGGCTTAGTATTACTTCTGTTTGCTTTAACCATGATTTTCGGTGAAGCCAAACCTGAACAAGAAGCCAAATTGTCCGAAGGTGTCAGCCGCTCAGAGCTAGCTGATCTGGCCGTCTACCCACTTGCCATGCCTTCTATTGCCTCACCCGGTGCCATGATGGCGATAGTAATGCTTACGGATAACCATAGGTACGCTGTTATCGATCAGGGAATCACCGCAGCGGTAATGCTCACGGTACTACTTATTACTCTGCTCCTGCTCCTTGGAGCAACTCATATCCACAAGTGGATTGGCAATGTCGGGGCCGCCATTATTAGCCGTGTAATGGGGCTGATTCTCGCCGCTGTCGCTGTCAACAACCTGCTGATGGGGATCAAAGATTTCTATCTTGGATAACAAAACCTGCTGCCGTAATCATGAAACTGTTAGACTTTAGGCTAACTTAACAACCCATTAACATCACAAATTTACCCCCACCCAAGCCTTAAGCGCCTTATCTACGGGCGCTTTTTGTTTTTCTCTCCCCGACTAAAGTTGAAAAGAGTTCTTGCCTAACCCTTGCTAATGTACATATTGAAACATTTTCTTAACAACAAACACGTAAGGAGACGGCAATGGCGTTTGAAAGTCAGGACAAAGCCAAAGCCTACTGGGATAAGAACGTTAAACTGATGATCACTCTGATGGTTATCTGGTTTGTCGTTTCATTCGGCTGCGGCATCATATTTGTAGATGTGCTTAATCAATTTCAACTAGGCGGATACAAACTGGGCTTCTGGTTTGCTCAACAAGGCTCAATCTATGCCTTCCTAGGTATTATTTTCTACTACGCGTGGAAAATGCGCCAAATCGACCGTGAATTCGGCGTAGATGAGTAAGGAGTAACTCAGATGGATTTGAAAACAATCACTTACCTCGTTGTTGGTGCGACCTTTATCCTTTACATCGGTATCGCGATTTGGGCACGTGCTGGATCAACTAAAGAGTTCTATGTTGCAGGTGGTGGTGTAAACCCTATCGCGAACGGCATGGCAACAGCAGCAGACTGGATGTCAGCAGCATCATTTATCTCTATGGCAGGTCTGATTGCCTTTATGGGTTACGGCGGTTCCGTATTCCTTATGGGCTGGACAGGCGGTTACGTACTTCTAGCACTTCTACTTGCACCTTACCTACGTAAGTTCGGCAAGTTCACAGTACCTGAGTTCGTAGGTGAACGTTTCTACTCAAACGCAGCGCGTATCGTAGCGGTTGTGTGTCTCATCATCGCATCGGTCACTTATGTAATCGGTCAGATGAAAGGTGTTGGTGTTGCGTTCGGTCGTTTCCTAGAAGTTGACTACTCAACAGGTCTACTGATCGGTATGTGTATCGTATTTATGTACGCGGTAATGGGCGGCATGAAAGGGATCACCTACACGCAGATTGCTCAATATTGCGTACTCATTTTAGCTTACACTATCCCTGCAATCTTTATCTCTCTGCAACTAACAGGTCACCCTCTGCCTCAGATTGGTCTAGGTAGTACCCTACAAGGCACCGATGTTTATCTGCTCGATAGGCTCGACCAGGTAGTCACCGAGCTCGGATTTAGTGAATACACCACTCAAGTCCGTGGCGATACGCTAAACATGTTCGTTTACACCATGTCACTAATGATCGGTACTGCGGGTCTGCCACACGTAATCATCCGTTTCTTCACTGTACCGAAAGTTCGTGATGCACGTACTTCAGCAGGTTGGGCACTTGTATTCATTGCTATCCTATACACTACTGCACCAGCGGTATCAGCGATGGCTCGTCTCAACCTAATGGATACGGTTAATCCAGCGCCAGGTCAGCATCTAGCTTATGATGAACGCCCTGCTTGGTTTAAGAACTGGGAGAAAACAGGTCTACTTGGTTTCGACGATAAGAACGGTGATGGCAACATCCAGTACACGTCTAGCGCAGCGACTAACGAGTTAAAAGTTGACCGTGACATCATGGTACTGGCTAACCCTGAGATTGCTAAGCTACCGAACTGGGTAATCGCTTTGGTTGCTGCAGGTGGTCTAGCGGCAGCACTATCAACGGCGGCTGGTCTCTTATTGGCTATCTCGTCCGCGATATCCCATGACTTAATCAAAGGTGTAATAAATCCAAATATATCCGAGAAGAAAGAGCTACTCGCCAGTCGAATCTCTATGGCAGTGGCGATTGCGGTGGCTGGCTATCTCGGCCTCAACCCACCAGGCTTTGCAGCAGGTACGGTAGCACTGGCCTTTGGTCTCGCCGCTTCCTCTATCTTCCCTGCACTGATGATGGGTATCTTCAGCAAAGGTATCAATAAGGAAGGCGCAATCGCAGGTATGATTGCAGGTATCAGTATCACTCTGTTCTACGTATTCCAACACAAAGGCATCCTATTCATTGCTGATTGGAAATACCTAGAAAGCTGGGGTAGCAACTGGTTCCTAGGCATCGAGCCAAACGCATTTGGTGCAATCGGCGCAGTCTTTAACTTCATCGTTGCATTCGCGGTATCAAAAGTGACTGCAGAAACGCCACAAGAAGTGAAAGACTTGGTTGAACACGTACGTGTCCCAGCAGGCGCTGGCGGTGCGGTAGACCACTAAAATTAAACCTATACCCAACATCATTGGAGCTGCAGAAGCAAAAATGCAGGGTATAAGCCACAAAAGCCCCTTCGGGGGCTTTTCTATTAGCCTAACTTATTCTAATAATTAAGCTTATATCAGATACGACATTAGTCTCTTGGGTGTGGAATCTCCCGATATTGAAGTCGCTTTTTCTAAGCAACGCCTAGGACAGAAGTAAGGATTACGAGATGTTCAAAAACAAACACTTTATCGTCGCGCTCTTGGTTGCCCCTATTTTGGCGATCATTGCTTATTTGGGTGTCGACATAGCAGTAAGTGAAAAGCCTCATGCGGCCAAGAAAGGTGAAAGCTATAAGTTGGTCAGTAAATCAAATTGCCGCTACACCAGTGGCTTGTGTGATATGGAAAATGGCGAGTTCAAGGTTCAGTTCCGCTCAGAGAAAATAGACTCGCAAGGGTTAGATCTAAGCCTTAAAGCCGCATTCCCACTAACCGGCGTAAAACTCTCATTGGTTGAAAGCCAAGACCAGCAAGGCACCCCAGTCGATATGATTGCCAGCGACAGTTCATCACAGCACTGGCATATCTCTCTTCCTACTCCTACTTCAGATGAAAACTGGTTAAGAGTTGTGATTCAAGCCGATGACACTCTTTACTATGGTGACACCCAAACCCGCTTTGTTACTTACGAAACACTGCTTTCTGATAAGAACTAATGGCACAAAAAAAGGGAGCGAAAGCTCCCTAATTTATAGGGGTACGATAGTTACGACACACGATTGAGTATCGCACGTAGTTTTAGTGGCTTAACTGGTTTAGGGATAAAACTGAAACCGTTTGACTGAATACCATCCATCATATCTTGGGTTCGGTCGGCACTAATGATTACCCCCTCAAAACTACCGCCTAGCCTTAAGCGACACTGTTGCAGCACTTCAAGGCCCGTTCTACCGTGATCAAGACGATAATCTGATAAGATCACATCTGGTCGCCAGTCCTCATCTATACTCTGTAAACTTGTCACCAAATCAGTCGCCGTGCGAACATCGCATCCCCAACGTCCAAGTAGGGTATCCATCCCAACAAGGATTTCCATTTCGTTATCGACACACAGCACCTTTAAGTGACTGAGATCTGAAACAGAGCCAGACGGTACAGCTTTAGCTTGCTCTATCACCTTTTCACTGCGCGCCAAGGTAATCGAGAACACACTGCCCTTTCCAGGCCATGAACGCATAGTAATTTGGTGACCGAGGACATGAGCAATACCCTTCGATATCGCCAAACCTAACCCTAGCCCCTGATCAGAACGAACCTGAGAGCCACGATTAAACTCTTCGAAGATCTCCTGCTGTTTATCTTCTTCAATGCCCATGCCGTTATCCCAGACATCAATCCGCGCCTTACCACCAACGCGTCTAACGCCTAGCACCACTTTTCCTTTCGGACTATAGCGAAATGCATTGGTTAAGAAGTTCTGTACCACTCGGCGCAATAGTTTCGGGTCTGATTTAACCAGCAGTTGACTCGGTATCATCGAAAAAGTCACCCCCTGCTGTTTGGCAAGTGCACTAAACTCGGCATTTAAGTTAGCCAAGACATCGTTGACAGCAAAGCCATGAACATTAGTTTCCAGTTTGCCCGACTCTAAGCGAGAGATATCCAGCAGATCTCCAATCAGGTCTTCTGCGGCGCCAAGGGCACTTTCTATATGATGAGAGAGCTGTTTTGTTTCTGGCTCGGACGCCACTTCCGATAGCGACGAGGCAAAAAGACGCGCGGCATTTAGTGGCTGCATCAAATCATGGCTTACTGCAGCTAAGAAGCGAGACTTAGATTGAGACTCATGCTCTGAACGTTGCGTCGCAAAGACCAACTTCTTATTCAACTGCTCGAGCTCTTGAGTCCGCTCTTGCACTCGCTCTTCCAAGGATTCATTGGCATCTTTCAGTGCTTGTTCTGCATCGCGGAATACGGTGATATCGGTAAAGCTCATTACAAAACCACCACCTGGCATTGGGTTACCTTGCACTTCAATCACTCGCCCATCCGGCCTAACTCGGGAAGAAGTGTGCCTCGTCCCTTGCTCAAGGTGATAAACTCGGCGTCGGACATGCTCTTCAGGGTCACCAGGGCCACACAAACCCTGCTCTGCATTGTGCCTAATCACATCCGCTATCGGCCGACCAACCTGAATTAAACCAGCCGGAAAGGTGAACAACTCTAAGTAACGTTGGTTCCATGCGACCAAGCGCAGCTGTTTATCGACCACGGCAATGCCTTGGCCAATATGTTCAATCGCCCCTTGCAATAATCCTCGACTAAAGTCATACAGCTCAGAAGCTTCATCAACAATAGTGGCTACTTCTTCAAGCTGCATGTTTCTGCCTTGCAAAGCAGAAGTAAGGACTAACTTCGCTGACGATGCACCAAATACCCCAGCAAGTACCCTTTCAGTATGTCTAATCAGTGTCGAAGGCGCTTGCTGGTTTGGCATGAGAGTTTCACGCTGCTGCTGCCAGTATTGCTTGAACGCACTGCGTACTCTCTGCCTGCCGACAAAGCGTGAAGCCAACATTTCTAACTCGCCCACCGTCACTCGGCTTTGATACAAGCTCATGTTTTCACTTTCAGGCAGCGGCGTACCGACAAATGAGGCGGACTGTAAGCGCTCACTTAGGCTAGCGCGAGTCAACATCGAAACAACCACATAACACAGAGTATTAAGGCTAATACTCAGCACTATACCCCAATCTGAGTTGGTCACATCAAGCGACTGCAACCACTCAGGTGGCGTAATCATCCACAATAAGAAATTATCCTGCGCACTACCCGCGAGCATGTCGGTTTGGCTCATTAAGGTAATTAGCCACAACGTAAAGCCAACGGCCAATCCAACGTAAACGCCTTTGCGATTACCATGTCGCCAATACATCCCACCAAGGAGAGAAGGAGCAAACTGAGTAATCGCCGCAAAAGAGAGGAAACCAATCGCCGATAGAGAGTGAATATTGCCAAGGGCTTGATAAAAACCCCAGGCACCGAGCAGCAAGAGTAAAATCAAACCACGGCGGATAATCAGCAGTAACCCAGAAAAATGTCGATGGGTTCGCTGCGATAGTCGCATTCGACGCAGTAACAGCGGCATCACTAAATCATTCGAAACCATAATCGCTAAAGCGATGGTCGAGACAATCACCATGCCACTCGCCGCCGAGGTGCCGCCCAGAAAAGCCAGTAGGGCTACATCTTCAGCACCCACAGCCATAGGCAGGCTTATAACGTAGGTGTCAGGGCTCGCATCCGTCAACAGCGACTGCCCAACCCATGCGATAGGTAAGACAAACATGCCCATTAAAATCAAATAGAGAGGGAACAACCAACGAGCAGTGTGCAGGTCTTGCGCCCGTTCATTTTCCACCACCATGGTATGAAACTGGCGCGGTAAACAGACAATCGCCAGCATGGTCAGTACAGTATGGATAATCAGCGTCGGAAGATTTGGTGATTGGTAGGTCTGGCGCGCAACCTCAATCAGCTCAACGTCTTGCCTGTTAAGGGCGAGAAACAGGATAAACAAACCAACCGCGAGAAATGCGACTAACTTTATGATCGATTCAAACGCGATAGCCATCATCATGCCACGATGGTGCTCAGTATTATCAATATGGCGAGTACCGAACAACATGGTAAAGACGGCTAATGCGCCAACCACGAACCAGGAAACATCGAGACCAGAACCTTCAAAAGCTTGCGGGATCTGCGGCGAGATAATCTCTAATCCCATGGTAATACCGCGCAATTGCAAAGCGATATAGGGAAGAATGCCCGCAACAGCAATCAGGGTTACTATGACAGCAAGCCCCTGAGATTTACCATAACGGGCAGCGATAAAGTCTGCAATCGAGGTGATGTGTTCACGTTTTGCGGTAAGAATTAAACGTGCGAGGACACGCCAACCAAAGACAAACACAAGAATAGGCGCAATATAGATCGGCAGGAAAGCCCATGGGTTGTTACTCGCCTGCCCCACGGTGCCATAAAAAGTCCACGAGGTGCAATATACCGCAATCGACAGGCTATACACCCACGGTCGCCATTTTGCTAACCAACTATGCTTTTTATCTCCGTGCCAAGCGATAACAAACAGTAGCCCGAGGTACATCAATGATACGGTGATGACTAGCCAACCCTGCATTCAGATATCCTTATCTTTTGATTACAAGCTTTCAAATCCCTAAAAAGCAAAACCTCTCCACTTTTCGTAACAAAGAGGAGAGGTTTCATTTAACTAAGGATATTGAGTCAACTCAATCAGCGCGGGTTAATTCTGTGCATTAGGCTCCGCTTTCGATTCTTCACTAACCGATTGAGATTTAACATCAACATTAATGAACAGGGCGAAAACACCCATGATAGCCATCGCCCAGAACACATTTGCTCCCCAGTTCTCGTAGCCCCAACCACTTAAGGTTGTCATTAACGCGATAAATGCGCCGAGCGGGATGGCATTGTACAGAGCCTGAAGTGCAACCATTTTACGCTGCTCTGAGTGTTGTATATATTGAATCGCTGCGATATGTGCCATAGCGAAAGTAACGCTGTGCAGAAGTTGAATCACCACCAGCGCAGCCAAAACTGTGGTTGAAGCGGTCAGTCCCCAACGAACAATGACACCAATTGCCGCGACAGTGAACAGTGCTCTTAATGTCCAACCGGAGAACAAGCGCTTACTCAAAGCAAAGATCGCAACCTCAGCAACCACTCCTAAGCTCCACAAATAACCGATAATATCCTCGGAGTAACCCGCCTCTTTCCAGTAGATCGAACTAAAGCTGTAGTAAGCAGCATGACTACCTTGAATCAAGGAGACTAAAATGAGGAACTTAAGTACCGGAAGTTCACGCAGCAACTCAGTCAATTTCGGCCTTTCAGCATCTTCCTCTGCTGTTGTTACTGGCATAGGGTTAATACGACGCATAGAAAATAGCAAGGCAACCGCAACACCCGCCAAAGCCGTATAGAGAATCATGTCGCTACCATACTGAGCGACCAAGAAACCCACCACAGTAGAACCAGCGATAAATGCTATCGAGCCCCACAAACGAGTACGACCGTAATCAAGCATTTGCAAGCGTGAATAGTAGTTCGCCATTGCGTCGGAAAGTGGAATAACCGGCCCACAGCACAAGTTAAACAGAATGGTTGCCAACGCCATCAGCCAGAAACTACCACCAGTAAAGAAGTGGAAGCCGACAAATAGCAATGCAGCGAAACTCAACCATCTTAGTGCTGGCATCAACTGCTCTACTTTGTGTAGGCGTGGCGTCAGTACTAGGTTGGCAACACAACGGGTAGCAAAACCGATACCAACCAAAAGACCTATATCAGTGGCTGATACGCCCTGTGATTCAAACCACAACGCCCAAAATGGCAGATAGACACCATAAGCGAAAAAGAAGCCAACAAAATATTGGGATATCCAACCATAAGGAGATGGGGTGAGCATCGTAACCTCGAATGCAAAATGAAATGGAACGAACGAGCGATATTATCGTTTGCTTTACTAAGAATAAAAAGGGAATAATCGCTGCAAGAGCCTTTCCCCATTCTCCCTCTGCCAATCGACCATGTTCAGCCATCGCCTATCATATATACCCAAAATAATTGGAGTTGCAGCGCGGCAACAAGACAATTCAGCCCTATGAGCATAGGTGTTCTATGTGATTAGGGGGAATTGGCGCAGTTAACAAAGCTTGCAGCTTCAAGAATGAAGGGGATAGATACGACCAAAGTCGTCTGGAACAATCGTGACGATCCTGCACACTTAGGATATAGAGTTGCTATGAGTTAGGGTTCGCAATGCCAGATAAATTTAACATGCACTCCCCACCATTCGATCGCTTGGACGCCCAGCAACAGAGCAGGCTGCGCAGTGCATTAGATGTCGCCTACTTTCGTGCCAGAGAGACGCTGCTTCAGTCTGGAGCCGAGAGCAAACATCTCCATATATTAATCAAAGGAGCGGTAGAAGAGCGCTCAGAAGATGATAAAGAGATATTTGCTCACTACGCCAATGACGACCTGTTTGACGTTCGCGCTCTGTTTGAAGGATCAGTGAAGCATCGCTATATCGCCCTCGAAGATACCCTCTCCTACCTACTACCAAAAGACATCTTCATTGAGCTATACAACGAAAATGGCCAATTTGCTGCTTACTTTGATAACAACTTAGCGCGCAGACAAGAGTTAATTGAAGCCGCGCAACAACAGCAAAACCTAGCTGAGTTTATTTTAACTAAAGTCGATAAAAGCATTTATCACCCGCCGATGGTGTTGTCACCAGAACAGCCACTGAATGAGGTCACTCAAACCCTTAAGCAAAATGGTATCGACTCCGCACTAGTGCGCTTAAATGACAGCGATGTACGTCTTGCCGAAGATGACCACGCACTCCCTTATGGCATTATTACGCGGACTAACATGCTCCATGCGGTAATGCTTGACGGTCATCCCCTCGACACCCCAGTGGGCAAAATTGCCACCTTCCCGGTGGTTCATGTTGAAGATGGTGAATTTCTGTTTAATGCCATGATCAAGATGACGCGCAACCGTATGAAGCGAGTGATGGTTGCTGATGGCAAAGATGCAGTAGGCATGCTCGACATGACGCAGATACTCAGCGCCTTCTCTACCCACTCACATGTATTGACCTTAAGCATTGCACGTTCTACTTGCGTTGAAGAGCTCGCCCTTGCTTCAAACAGGCAACGAAACTTAGTCGAGAGCTTACTCAACAACGGTATTCGCACACGTTTTATTATGGAGCTGATCTCTGCCGTCAATGAGCAAATTATCGAAAAAGCGTTTGAACTGATTGTTCCTCCTGCCCTTCACGACCACTGTTGTTTGGTCGTTTTAGGCTCTGAAGGGCGTGGGGAGCAAATTCTTAAGACCGACCAAGACAACGCGTTGGTGGTCAAAGATGGTCTCCACTGGCACCAATGTGAAACAGTGATGGCTCAGTTGACTCATACTCTGCAGCAGCTCGGTTACCCACTCTGCCCAGGTAACGTCATGGTCAACAACCCTAAATGGGTTAAAACGCAAACTGAATGGAAACAGACCATAAGCCAATGGTCTAAGCCAACTTCCGCAGAGCAAGTGATGGACTTAGCCATTTTCACTGATGCCCACGCTGTAGCTGGCAACAAATCGCTGCTCGAACCCATTACAGAGCATTTAAAACAGACTATGCGCGGTAACATGTTGGCGCTGCAGGATTTCTGCCGTCCTGCACTACAGTTCTCATTACCTCTAACCCTATTTGGCAATGTTAAAAAGGACAAACAGGGCGTCGATGTAAAGAGTGGTGGTATCTTCCCTATTGTTCACGGTATTCGCACCTTAGCCCTTGAATACGCTATCGAAGAGAAAAATACCTTTGAGCGTGTCGAGGCTCTGCGGGCTAAGCGCATCCTTGAACCCGACACCGCAGACAACCTAAGCGAAGCGCTGAAGTTACTGTTCAAGTTGCGCTTGAACCAGCAGCTTACCAACCAACATAGCCACAACCGAATCGACTTAAAACAGATAGAACGCACCGAACGCGATTTACTGCGCCACAGCCTACATGTGGTGAAAAAATTTAAGCAGTTCTTGGGCTATCATTATCAGATACGGGACTAGAGGTTCGCAGTATGAACTGGTTGCAGCGCAAGTATTGGTTTTACAAACTCAAGGGCTCACCTTATCGGCCCCTGTTCGCCTCTGTCCAAAAGGGTGAATATGTTTCGCTCGACTGTGAAACCACCAGCTTAGATCCCAACCGTGCCGAGCTGGTCACTATTGCTGCAACTAAGATCATCGACAATCGCATCATTACCAGCAAGCCATTTGAAGTACGCCTCAGAGCGCCACAATCTCTCGATTCTGGCTCAATAAAAATCCACCGAATTCGCCATCAAGATCTCGTTGATGGGATTGATGAAAAACAGGCGTTAATTAAGTTGCTTGAATTTATCGGCAACCGACCGCTGGTCGGCTACCACATTCGCTATGACAAAAAGATCCTCGATCTCGCATGCCGTAAGCAGCTCGGATTTCCACTACCCAACCCATTAATTGAGGTCAGTCAGATCTATCACGACAAACTCGAGAAGCATCTGCCTAACGCCTATTTTGATCTCAGTCTTGACGCGATTTGTAGGCACCTCGACCTACCTTTGCAAGACAAACATGACGCCCTGCAAGATGCTATCTCCGCTGCGCTGGTTTTTGTTCGGCTAACAAAAGGTGATCTACCTAGCCTAAATATTCCGTACACCCGCTGAGCCTCATAACGTTCAAGGTCTCAATTTTTGTTTTAATTACCTAATTTTAAAGCAGATATGGCGTTCTCATCCTAAAGTCTAATTGTCGAATCAGCGCCTGTGATTGAAAGTTATAGGTAACAAGAATTTACAACGTTGGGGTCATGTGACCTTTTCGTTTTAAACGGACAATTGCTCAATTCACAAGGAATTAGGCACAAGGAGATAGCAATGAGTGAAGCCCATATTTATCCGGTAAAAGAGAACATCAAGAAAAATACCCACGCGGATAACGATACTTACCAAGCCATGTACCAACAATCAGTGACTGATCCGGTTGGTTTTTGGAGTGAGCACGGAAAAATCGTCGATTGGATGAAGCCATTCACTCAAGTTAAAAACACCTCTTTCGATACTGGCCACGTTGATATTCGCTGGTTTGAAGACGGTACACTGAACGTGTCAGCCAACTGTATTGACCGCCACCTAGCAGAGCGCGGTGATGATATCGCCATCATCTGGGAAGGTGACGATCCGAACGACGATAAAACACTAACCTTCAAACAACTGCACAAAGAAGTGTGTGAATTCTCAAACGCACTGAAAGAGCAAGGTGTACGCAAAGGTGATGTGGTTTGTCTATACATGCCAATGGTGACCGAAGCGGCAGTTGCAATGCTCGCTTGTACCCGTATTGGCGCGGTACACACGGTTGTATTCGGTGGTTTCTCTCCTGAAGCCCTATCTGGCCGTATTATCGACTCAGACGCTAAAGTGGTTATCACTGCCGACGAAGGTGTTCGTGGTGGTCGTGCCGTCCCTCTGAAAAAGAATGTTGATGAAGCACTGACTAATCCAGAAGTAAAAACTATCGAGAAAGTCATCGTCATGAAGCGCACTGGTGGCGACATCGACTGGCATGATCATCGTGATGTTTGGTGGCACGAAGCGACAGCGAATGTCTCTTCTGACTGTCCACCAGAAGAGATGAAAGCGGAAGACCCACTATTCATCCTTTACACATCCGGCTCGACGGGCAAACCAAAAGGTGTGCTCCACACCACTGGTGGCTACCTCGTTTATGCTGCAATGACGTTCAAATACGTATTTGACTACCAACCAGGCGAAACCTTCTGGTGTACTGCCGATGTGGGTTGGATTACGGGTCACACATACTTAATCTACGGTCCATTAGCTAACGGCGCTAAAACTATCCTATTCGAAGGTGTGCCAAACTATCCAAGCACGAACCGTATGAGCCAAGTGGTTGATAAACACCAAGTGAACATCCTCTATACAGCGCCTACTGCCATTCGTGCGTTAATGGCAAAAGGTAACGAAGCGGTAGAAGGTACTTCACGTAGCAGCCTGCGTATTATGGGCTCAGTAGGTGAACCAATTAACCCAGAAGCTTGGGAGTGGTATTACAAAACCATTGGTAACGAAGACTCACCAATTGTCGATACTTGGTGGCAAACTGAAACTGGCGGTATCTTGATTGCGCCACTACCAGGGGCAACCGACCTCAAACCAGGTTCGGCGACTCGTCCTTTCTTCGGTGTTCAGCCTGCGCTAGTGGATAACATGGGTAACATCATTGAAGGCGCGACTGACGGCAACCTAGTGATTCTAGATTCATGGCCGGGCCAAATGCGTACAGTTTACGGTGACCATGACCGCTTTGAGCAAACTTACTTCTCTACCTTTAAAGGCATGTACTTCACCAGTGATGGTGCACGACGCGACGAAGATGGTTACTACTGGATTACTGGTCGTGTTGATGACGTACTAAACGTATCGGGCCACCGTATGGGTACCGCAGAGATCGAATCTGCGCTCGTCGCCCACGATAAAATTGCCGAAGCGGCGATCGTTGGTATTCCGCATGATATTAAAGGCCAAGCAATTTACGCTTACATCACCCTCAATGATGGCGAGTTCCCAAGTGCTGAGCTACACGCAGAGGTCAAAAACTGGGTACGTAAAGAGATTGGCCCAATCGCGACGCCAGATGTACTGCATTGGACTGACTCTCTACCTAAAACGCGTTCTGGTAAGATTATGCGCCGTATTCTACGCAAGATCGCAACCGGAGATACTAGCAACTTAGGTGATACTTCGACCCTAGCGGACCCAAGTGTGGTTGATAAGCTCATTGCAGAAAAAGCTGAACTCGCTTAATTCCTCAATCGCAACTTAATCACTTCAAACCGTCACCTTGTGTGGCGGTTTTTCTATTTAGCGTTTAAAACATCCCCCTTTTAAAGCCATATCTAGCACGAAAAATGTTATCTCGGTTACAAATTTACAGCTCCATGCTGGGAGATTAGACCAGTAAATTGCTGCTAAATGCGCTGAATTAGCTATAATCTGGGTCTATTTCAAAGATTCGCTGCTATTTTGGGTAAAAAACGCATGCTGAATCAGCGATAATATGGGAATATTCCAGTTCATATCATGAAGTAGGAAGATGGCAGCACAATGACAGCAAAATCACGCATTCTTGTCTTAAACGGTCCAAATTTAAACCTATTAGGTCTACGCGAGCCTGCACATTATGGTTCTTCAACCTTAGTGCAGATCATCGACACCTTAACTAAGCAAGCTAATGACGCTGATGTTGAACTTCAACATCTTCAATCTAATCGTGAATATGAGCTAATCGAAGCGATACATGCAGCTTATGACCAAATTGATTTTATCATCATCAATCCGGCTGCATTTACTCACACCAGTGTGGCATTGAGAGATGCTTTACTTGGCGTAGCCATCCCATTTATCGAAGTGCATTTATCCAATGTGCATGCCCGTGAACCATTTCGTCATCACTCATATCTTTCAGATAAAGCAGAGGGCGTGATATGTGGTCTTGGCGCACAAGGGTACGAATTCGCTCTGTCTGCAGCGATAAAAAAACTGCAGGCAAAGTAACCCAACTAGCGTTGAGGTCCGTTTAGAGGCACTCGACGTATACAAACACTCTGCAGCTCATTTTGAGCTGTCTTATTCACAAGATAAAAGAGAAAGAAAAAATGGATATCCGTAAAATCAAGAAGCTTATCGAGTTAGTAGAAGAATCTGGCATTGCTGAGCTAGAGATCTCTGAAGGTGAAGAGTCGGTACGCATCAGCCGTAATGGTACAGCAGCACCAGCACCTGTACACTACGCAGCAGCACCTGCACCTGTAGCAGCGCCAGCTCCTGCGGCGGCACCTGCTCCTGCAGCCGCACCAGAAGCGGCAGCGGCTCCTGCAACTCCAGCAGGTCACCAAGTTCTTTCTCCAATGGTCGGTACTTTCTACCGTTCTCCAAGCCCAGACGCAAAATCATTCATCGAAGTGGGTCAATCTGTAAACGCTGGCGACACACTATGTATCGTTGAAGCAATGAAGATGATGAACCAAATCGAAGCAGACAAGTCTGGCGTAGTAACAGCTGTCCTAGTTGAAGACGGCCAGCCAGTTGAATTCGACCAACCACTTGTTGTTATCGAATAATCGAGGCTCTCTCTTATGCTAGATAAATTAGTCATCGCGAACCGAGGTGAAATCGCACTTCGTATTCTTCGCGCATGTAAAGAATTGGGCATCAAAACAGTAGCGGTTCACTCTACTGCTGACCGTGACCTAAAACACGTACTACTTGCAGATGAAGCAATTTGTATCGGTCCTGCTCGTGGTATCGACAGCTACCTAAATATTCCGCGTATCATCTCAGCTGCGGAAGTCACTGGCGCAGTTGCAATCCACCCAGGTTACGGCTTCCTGTCAGAGAATGCTGATTTTGCTGAGCAAGTTGAGCGTAGTGGCTTTATCTTTGTTGGCCCTAAAGCTGACACCATCCGCATGATGGGTGACAAAGTTTCTGCAATCACCGCGATGAAGAAAGCGGGTGTACCTTGTGTTCCAGGTTCTGATGGCCCACTTGATAACGACGAGCAGAAAAACAAAGCGCACGCGAAACGCATTGGCTACCCAGTGATTATTAAAGCCTCTGGCGGCGGCGGCGGTCGTGGTATGCGCGTGGTTCGCAGCGAAGGTGAACTGGTCGAAGCTATCGCAATGACTCGTGCTGAAGCTAAAGCGGCGTTCAACAACGATATGGTTTATATGGAAAAATTCCTAGAAAACCCTCGTCACGTTGAAGTCCAAGTCATTGCTGACGGTCAAGGCGGAGCGATCCATCTTGGTGAACGTGACTGTTCTATGCAGCGTCGTCACCAGAAGGTGGTAGAAGAAGCACCGGCTCCTGGTATTACTGAAGAGATGCGTAAGTACATCGGTGAACGTTGTACTCGTGCATGTGTCGAAATTGGCTACCGTGGCGCAGGTACTTTCGAGTTCCTATACGAGAACGGCGAATTCTACTTCATCGAGATGAACACGCGTATTCAGGTTGAGCATCCAGTTACTGAAATGGTAACGGGCGTAGACCTAATTAAAGAGCAATTACGTGTAGCGGCAGGTCAGCCTCTGTCGTTCACTCAGGATGACATTAAAATCCGTGGCCATGCTATCGAGTGTCGTATCAACGCAGAAGATCCCGTGCGTTTCCTACCTTCACCAGGTAAGATCGAACGCTTCCACGCGCCAGGCGGTATGGGTGTTCGCTGGGAGTCACATATCTACACGGGCTACACTGTACCACCACACTACGATTCAATGATTGGTAAGCTAATCACATTCGGTGAAAACCGCGATGTGGCAATTGCTCGTATGAAGAACGCACTGGGTGAGATGATCGTTGAAGGCATCAAGACTAACGTTCCTCTTCAAGAGAGCATTATGAATGATGAGAACTTCCAACACGGCGGTGCCAACATTCATTACCTAGAGAAGAAGCTAGGCCTGCAATAAGCTTAAAGCTGTGAGTGGCGAGAGTAAGCTACCTCTCTCGAAACTAATCCTAAATGCTCACTTCGGTGAGCATTTTTGTTTTCGCTGATTTATTCACCTATAAACCCGCAGATTTCTGCTACACTCTGCGCCAAATCCTATCAATTAATCTAAAGAGCCCGTACTCATGCCTTGGATTCAAATCAAACTCAATGCGACCAATGAAAACGCTGAACAGATCGGCGACATGCTCATGGAAGAGACTGGAGCGCTGTCTGTCACCTTCTTAGACGCGCAAGATACGCCTGTATTCGAACCTTTGCCTGGTGAAACTCGTCTTTGGGGTGATACAGATATCCTCGCACTATATGATGCAGAGGCAGATACCAACTTCATCATTGAACAAACCAAACTCAGTGGCCTTCTGACGGATGGCTTCGCCTACAAGGTCGAACAGTTGGAAGACAAAGACTGGGAACGCGAGTGGATGGATAACTTCCACCCGATGAAGTTTGGCGAGCGTTTGTGGATTTGCCCGAGCTGGCGTGAAATTCCTGAGCCAGATGCCGTTAATGTGATGCTCGACCCAGGCCTTGCGTTTGGTACTGGTACTCACCCAACCACCGCTCTATGCCTTGAATGGCTCGAAGGTTTAGACCTTTCAGGAAAAACCGTTATCGATTTTGGTTGTGGTTCAGGTATTTTGGCGATCGCAGCAATTAAGCTTGGCGCAGAAAAAGTCATCGGCATCGATATTGATCCACAAGCACTGCTGGCTTCAAAAGACAACGCCGAGCGCAATGGCGTTGCTGACAAACTAGAAGTTTTTCTTCCTCAAGATCAGCCTGAGGGCCTGATCGCCGACGTTGTGGTGGCGAACATCTTAGCGGGTCCACTGCGCGAACTATCCTCGATCATCCAATCATTGGTGAAACCAAACGGTGAACTAGCGATGTCTGGTGTGCTTGATACGCAAGCAGAAGATGTTGCCAACTATTATCGTGACGAGTTTCATATCGAGCCTATCAAAGAGCAAAGCGAATGGTGTCGTATCTCTGGCCGAAAACAAGGCTAGACAAGACTTTGCGAGTTAATTGACTGATTTTTGGGCATTTTACAGAAACAAATTGTAAATGCTCAAATATTAGTCTTTTCACAGCGTAAAAAAATGCGTAAAATGCGCGCCCTTGCTAGTCAGAACTGTGATATACCCAAAATAATTGGAGTTGCAGCACGGCAACAAGACAATTCAATCCTATGAGCATAGGTGTGCTATGTGATTAGGATGAATTGGCGCAGTTAACAAAGCTGCAGATTCAAGAATGAAGGGTATAGGTGTTTTGAAAATCGGAACTTACCAACTTAAGAATAATCTCATCGTTGCCCCTATGGCTGGTGTGACAGATAGACCCTTTCGTGAGTTGTGTCTCCGCTATGGTGCGGGTATGGCCGTCAGTGAAATGATGTCATCAAACCCAAAGCTATGGAAAACATCTAAATCGAAGCAACGCATGGTACATGAAGGCGAATCGGGCATTCGTTCTGTACAGATTGCGGGCGCTGATCCACAACTGATGGCCGACGCTGCTCAGTTCAGTGTTGAAAACGGTGCGCAAATCATCGATATCAACATGGGCTGTCCAGCCAAAAAAGTGAATAAGAAGCTAGCCGGTTCTGCCCTACTTCAGTACCCAGATATCATCAAAGATATCCTTGAGGCTGTGGTTAACGCAGTAGATGTCCCAGTGACACTAAAAACCCGTACTGGCTGGGATACAGACAATAAAAACTGTGTTCAAATCGCTAAATTAGCCGAAGACTGCGGCATTCAAGCTCTTGCTCTGCATGGCAGAACAAAAGCGTGTATGTACAAAGGTGAGGCCGAATACGACAGCATTAAAGCGGTTAAGCAAGCTATCTCGATTCCGGTTATTGCTAACGGTGATATCGATAGCCCAGAGAAAGCAAAGCATGTACTGGAGTATACCGGTGCAGACGCTTTAATGATTGGACGACCTGCCCAAGGTCGTCCGTGGATTTTTCAGGAAATCCAACACTTTTTGGAAAACGGCACCACAATGCCTGATCTTCCTTACTCGGAAGTGAAAGACATCCTGCTTGGTCATGTAAATGCACTCCATGAGTTCTATGGAGAGTATTTAGGCCCACGTATTGTGCGTAAGCACGTAGGTTGGTATCTAAAAGAGCATGAGCAAGCGAGTGAGTTTCGCCGTACCTTCAACGCTATTGATGCAGCTGAGCTGCAGCTAGAAGCGTTAGAGGGTTACTTTGATTTAGCCTAAATACTTGAAGCTAAGGCTTCAAATATGGCGGCTATAACGTTGCATCATAATTAAGAGAAGAGCTAGACCGAATATGTTCGAACAAAATCTGACTTCAGAAGCATTAACAGTAACTACAGTAACGTCACAGGACCAGATTACTCAGAAGCCATTACGTGACTCTGTTAAAGCGTCTCTTAAAAACTACTTGGCTCAACTAAACGGCCAAGAAGTAACAGAACTATATGAATTAGTTCTAGCTGAAGTTGAACAGCCATTACTAGATACCATCATGCAGTACACTCGCGGTAACCAAACTCGCGCAGCAACTATGATGGGCATCAACCGCGGTACTCTTCGTAAGAAACTTAAAAAGTACGGCATGAACTAATCATTCATACTCTATTTTGAATTTAGGAAGCCGAGTTTACGCAAGTAAGCTCGGCTTTTTTATAAAATGCTGTTAGTTGCACAAGTATTCAACATAATGTGATCTATTACGATTGCGAAGAGTAATGTGGTCGATATAATAACCAATTACGTTTAGGTTTGGATTAATCCATATGGTTGATATGCAAAGGGATGAGTGGCTGAGTCTTATGCTCCGCGAGCTACCTGATCGCCTGTTGATCATCGATGAGCATGGGCAAATCGTTGATAGCTTTGGTGAAGCAAACCCATCAGCCCTAAACGCTACTGATAGATACCTCAATCGTTCACTCGATGAAATCTTACCTGACGATATAGCGCAAGCACTCCAACTGCACTGCCAAAAAGCCTTAACAACAGGTCAGCGTCAAACACTTCAATACTCAATGACGCCTTGCCAGCAGTTACTACTCTCTATCGAAGAGCTGGAAGCTGCAAATGAGCAAGATGAGCGCTGGTTCGAAGCTATTCTTAAGCCAATTACCCTCTCAAGTGGGGTGAAGTATGTTCTGTGGCAAGAGAAAGAAGTCACCAGTGCTCACCTGCATCAAGTCGAACTGAAAAAACTTGCCGAGACTGATGAACTCACCGGAATCCTAAACCGACGCGCCTTTATGCTTAGGTTAGAGCGTGATTTTGATGCTCCCGAACAGCAACACCTCTCTTGCTTGATGGTTGATATTGACCACTTCAAAGAGATCAATGACCAAGTAGGCCACTTATCGGGCGACGAAGTTATTGTACAGGTTGCAAAAATTTGCCAAGGTTTGATCCGCTCTTGCGATTATATCGGCCGTCTTGGCGGGGAAGAATTTGGTATTGTGCTTTCACGTACCAATGCAATCCAAGCTTATGACATTGCAGAGCGCATTCGTCACTCAATTGAAACCACCCCTTGTCGTGTTGATGAGCACATTATTCTACCGACAGTGAGTATTGGCATTGCGGAGCTTAACAACCATGTGTCTTCGGTACGTGAGTTATTAGTTCAGTCAGATAAGGCCATGTATTACTCCAAGCAGACCGGACGCAATCAAGTCACGCTCTACTATGAGAACTTGCCTGATATCAAATCGACCACAGAGCTTAAAGCCAATATCCGCCGCGCCTCCTAAGCGCCCTTTTCTGTATCACAACAAGAGTCTTGATGTGCGTCGCTCTCAAGTGCACCTAAAATTGAACAGTGGCTCGCATTATCATCTATGTGACCACAACACGCATCGTTAATCTTCTTCAGTGCAGTACGAATTCGCTTCAGTTCACTGATCTTACCATCAATGACCGACAACTTAGTGCTCGTTATCGCTTTCACTTCTGCGCAGCTATGCTCTGTTGCTTCTAACTTTATCTCTAATAACTCGCGAATTTCATCCAAGCTTAAGCCCAACTGTTTCGATTTAAGAATGAAATGCACCTGGCGCTGATTATCTTCATTATAAAGACGATAGCCAGAATCACTGCGACCCGCAGGCTTAATTAAATGATTCTTTTCATAAAATCGTAGTGTGTCTGCGGTAACGTTGCACCGCTTAGCCAATTCACCGATCTGGAACATAACTTTTCCTATTAACTGTTTCGTTACGTTTAGAGCCTAAACTCATGCTTTTCACAATTACTTTTGAGATGCCAAACGATTGCGCGAGCTTTTTTGTAATAAATTAGTTAGAATGTGCGCCATCAAAATCAGAGACTACTTTATCACCACCACATGGTGCAAAGGTCTTTACCAAAACTGGCCAATATCTTATCGCTTCGAATAATACCTAGCATAAGAACAAGTTCATTTTTGGCAA
Source organism: Vibrio tubiashii (assembly GCA_000775715.1). Taxonomy (GTDB): domain Bacteria; phylum Pseudomonadota; class Gammaproteobacteria; order Enterobacterales; family Vibrionaceae; genus Vibrio; species Vibrio tubiashii_A. The sequence goes on along the minus strand of JRWQ01000017.1, from coordinate 83,032 downwards.
ACATCTTTATTTATGTACTAACTCTGTGACTTTGAGGAAATGGAAGCATGACTAACGCTCGTCCTATTCGCCGCGCACTGATCAGCGTATCAGACAAAACTGGTATTGTTGAATTTGCCCAAGCTCTTGCTAACCGTGGTGTTGATATTCTTTCAACTGGCGGTACTGCTCGCCTACTGGCAGAAAAAGGCATCTCAGTAACTGAGGTATCAGATTACACTGGTTTCCCAGAAATGATGGACGGTCGTGTTAAGACTCTTCACCCTAAAGTACACGGTGGTGTGCTAGGTCGTCGTGGTCAAGATGACGAAGTTATGCAAAAGCATGGTATCAACCCTATCGACATGGTGGTTGTAAACCTATATCCATTTGCTGAAACGGTAGCAAAAGAGGGTTGTACTTTAGCTGATGCGGTTGAAAACATCGATATCGGTGGTCCAACGATGGTTCGCTCTGCAGCGAAAAACCACAAAGATGTGACGATTGTTGTTAACGCTAGCGACTACGACCGTGTTATCGCTGAGATGGACGCTAACGACAAGTCTCTTACCCTAGACACTCGCTTCGACCTAGCTATCGCCGCATTTGAGCACACAGCCTCTTATGACGGTATGATCGCTAACTACTTCGGCACTATGGTTCCATCTTACGGTGAGAACAAAGAGGGTGACGAAGAGTCTAAGTTCCCACGCACGTTCAACCAACAGTTCGAGAAGAAGCAAGACATGCGCTACGGTGAGAACAGCCACCAAGCAGCAGCTTTCTACGTAGAAGCAAATCCAGAAGAAGCCTCTGTTTCAACGGCACGCCAAATCCAAGGTAAAGCCCTTTCTTACAACAACATCGCTGACACTGATGCAGCACTTGAGTGTGTTAAAGAGTTTGATGAGCCAGCATGTGTCATCGTTAAGCACGCAAATCCATGTGGTGTTGCACTAGGTAACAACATTCTTGAAGCATACGACCGTGCATACAAAACAGACCCAACGTCAGCATTTGGCGGCATTATCGCATTCAACCAAGAGCTAGACGCCGAAACGGCAACGGCTATCGTTGAGCGTCAATTCGTTGAAGTGATTATCGCGCCATCTGTATCTGCTGAGGCGGTAGAGGTTGTTGCTGCGAAGAAAAATGTTCGCCTACTAGAGTGTGGCCAGTGGTCAACTAAGACAACTGGCTTTGACGTTAAGCGTGTTAACGGCGGCCTACTGGTTCAAGACCGTGACCAAGGTATGGTAAGCCTAGATAACCTGAAAGTGGTTTCTAAGCGCCAGCCTACCGAGGAGGAGCTAAAAGACGCTCTATTCTGCTGGAAAGTAGCTAAATACGTTAAATCAAATGCGATTGTTTACTCTAAGGGTGATATGACTATTGGTGTTGGCGCAGGTCAAATGAGCCGCGTTTACTCAGCTAAGATCGCAGGCATCAAAGCCGCAGACGAAGGTCTACAAGTTGAAGGCTGTGTAATGGCATCAGATGCATTCTTCCCATTCCGTGATGGTATCGACGCGGCAGCAGAAGCGGGCATCAAGTGTGTTATTCAGCCAGGTGGCTCTATGCGTGATGACGAAGTTATCGCAGCGGCTGACGAACACGACATGGCGATGATCTTTACAGGTATGCGTCACTTCCGCCACTAGAAAGAGGCGAGAGCGCTTCGCGCAAGTGGAGAGTAGCGAGTTCTGTCAAATAGAACAACTCGCAACTCTCGACTCGAAGCTAACCAATTTTGTTTAAGGAATTTTTAATATGCGAGTTTTAATCATTGGTTCAGGCGGTCGTGAACATGCACTAGGCTGGAAAGCGGCGCAAAACCCAAACGTTGAAACAGTATTCATTGCACCAGGCAACGCAGGTACTGCTCTTGAACCGAAGCTTGAGAACGTGAACATCGGTGTTGAGAGCATCTCTGAACTGGTTGCTTTCGCTAAAGAGAAGCAAATCGAACTAACCATTGTTGGCCCTGAAGCGCCACTGGTTATCGGTGTGGTTGATGCGTTCCGTGAAGCAAATCTACCAATCTTTGGCCCGACACAGGCAGCCGCTCAGCTAGAAGGCTCTAAAGCTTTCACTAAAGACTTCCTAGCGCGCCACAACATCCCAACAGCGGCTTACGCTAACTTCACTGAAATAGAGCCTGCACTGGCTTACGTTCGTGAACAGGGCGCACCAATCGTTGTTAAAGCAGATGGCCTAGCAGCAGGTAAAGGCGTTATCGTTGCGATGACTCTGGAAGAAGCGGAAAACGCAATCAAAGACATGCTAGCAGGCAATGCGTTTGGTGAAGCTGGTAGCCGCGTTGTTATCGAAGAGTTCCTCGACGGCGAAGAGGCGAGCTTCATCGTGATGGTTGATGGACAGAGCGTTCTGCCAATGGCAACCAGCCAAGACCACAAACGCGTTGGCGACAAAGATACTGGCCCTAACACTGGCGGTATGGGTGCATACTCACCGGCGCCTGTTGTTACCCCTGAAATCCACGAACGTATCCTTGAAGAGGTTATCTACCCAACTGTGCGTGGTATGGATGCGGAAGGCCACCCTTACACTGGGTTCCTGTACGCTGGCCTGATGATCGATAAAGACGGTACACCAAAAGTTATCGAATACAACTGCCGCTTCGGTGACCCAGAGACCCAACCTATCATGATGCGTATGGAATCTGATCTGGTGGAACTGTGTCTAATGGCAATCGATGAGAAGCTCGATGAAGCGGAATCTAAATGGGACCCACGCGCATCTATCGGTGTCGTTCTAGCCGCAGGCGGTTACCCTGCAGATTACGCAAAAGGTGACGTCATTTCTCTACCAGCAGAAGAAGTTGAAGGCCAAAAAATCTTCCACGCTGGCACAACAAATAACGCATCAGGTGAAGTTGTCACAAACGGTGGCCGCGTACTATGTGCGACAGCACTAGGAAATAGTGTTTCTGAAGCGCAGCAGCAAGCTTACGCACTCGCTAAGCAAGTTAGCTGGAACGGTATGTTCCACCGCAACGATATCGGCTACCGCGCAATTGCCCGCGAGCAAGAGAAGTAAAAACATAACATCAGTTGGCTTACAACAAAAAGGCGCTCAAATGAGCGCCTTCGTTTTTTCTAACTTCTAAGTAGCCATCAATCTTCGATGAGCACTGGTCGTTCAATACAGTCATGACTATCTTCAGCCAGCATCAGCAGTTGATTAACAACAACCTTGCGACCTCGAGTCTGGCCTAGGAAAGCAGCGTAGCTGTCGACGCTAGACAAGCGGTTAACGACAAAGCTAGGTAAGGTCTCATTAAACTCTATTTGCTCGTAGCTTTGCCCAGTACAAGTTTCAAAGCTTGTCCCATCCCAATAACCTTGGATTAGACGAACACCAGAGCCACTCTGCTGTTTAGTGCGCTTAGGAATGTTCGACGCTTCTTGCTTCAACCAAGCAATCTTATCTACTTTTAATGGCAATACCTTTCCATCTAAGCGGTAGTGTTGATAGATAGCTTCACCGTTTTTATTAAATCGAACATGAATGCGGTACGGAACCAAACCCTGATTATCTTTAAGCTGCTGCCCTTCACGAATCAGCTCTCGAATATCGCCATCTTCCCAGCGATAGTCCGACTTATACCAACCATAATCTCCAGCTCCGACATAGTCTGCCGCTTTGTAGGGGAAGGTTATGCGTTCTGTATACCAATATAAGCTGGTAGCATCACCCAAGGTCTGCCCACCAGTATATTCGGTGAACTGGTCAAGGTTGGGTGCCGGAGCACTCGATGAGCAACCAACGAGTAGAGAGGCGATTAGTGAAGGTGCGAGTAGTTTTTTCATCGTCATAAAATAAATATACGCCAAGATAGCAGCTACCTTGACGTATTATATACAATTCCGAGCTTGAAGCTCTGAAGTCAGCAGTAAATTACTTTACAGAATCTTTCAGTGCTTTACCTGCTACGAATGCAGGAACGTTTGCTGCAGCGATTTGAATCTCAGCACCAGTCTTAGGGTTACGACCAGTACGTGCTGCGCGGTGGTTAACTTTGAATGTACCAAAACCAATTAGTTGAACCTGGTCACCGTCTTTCAGTGCGCCAGTTACGCCTTCAAGAGTTGCTTCAAGAGCAGCTTTAGCTTGTGCTTTAGATAGATCTGCTTTTTCTGCAATAAAGTCGATTAATTGGGTCTTGTTCATTAGGTTTCCCTTCTCATCTGTTATCGAATTTAACTCACTCTAAAACATAAATGCCCCATCTGGCAAAGGTTTGTAAGCGATCTTTAGCTCTCATGCCGTACTTTTAACCATATTCTGAGTAATAACTCACAATTTGTTACTGTGTAAACCATGCTTAATACTTGTTTTTCACCCTTTTTAGCCTTATCTATAGGCATGCGAGAGCCCGAAAAGCCTGATATTTCGGGACTTAAAGCGACTTAAAAATACTCATATCAATCATGTTCAGGTGTGAAAAGCGACCGCTTTTTAGACAGGTATTGGTTGAGTATAAATAGACATAGGACACTTATGCTGTTGCTAACTATATACGTCTCTGTTGCGATTGGCGTATCGTTTATCTGCTCCGTATTAGAAGCGGTTCTTCTGAGTATATCTCCAAGTTACATCGCCCAGTTGCGCCAGCAAGGCCACCCTGCGGCAGGGCACCTAGCAAAGTTAAAAGCGGATATTGACCGCCCACTTGCTTCAATTTTAACGCTCAACACCATTGCCCATACCATAGGTGCCGCGAGTGCCGGTGCTCAGGCTGCGGTTGTATTTGGTAGCGAGTGGCTAGGTGTTTTCTCTGGCGTACTGACTCTAGGTATCTTGGTGCTATCAGAGATCGTCCCAAAAACTATTGGCGCGACATACTGGCGTCAACTCGCGCCTCTTTCAGCCGTGGTACTTCGCTGGATGGTATGGGCTCTCACTCCGTTTGTGTGGTTCTCTGAACAAATCACTAAGCGCCTAGCAAGTGGACATCAAGCGCCTAAAATGCGCGATGAGCTGTCAGCAATGGCGATTTTAGCCAAAGAGAGCGGCGAGTTTGCTGAGGGTGAATCTAAGATTCTTAACAACCTGCTTGGCATTCAAGACGTCCCAGTTACTCAGGTAATGACGCCTCGCCCTGTGGTATTTCGCGTTGATGCAGAGATAACCATCAATGAGTTTCTCAACAAACACAAAGAGACACCATTCTCGCGCCCTCTGGTTTACAGCCAATCAACCGACAACATCATAGGTTTTGTTCACCGCCTAGAGTTATTTAAGCTGCAACAAGCAGGCTGTGGCGAAAAACAACTCGGGGCCGTAATGCGCCCAGTGCACGTGCTACTCAATACCATGACGCTGCCAAAAGCATTTGAACAGATGATGGCGAAGCGACTGCAATTGGCGATGATCGTCGATGAATACGGCACCATTCAAGGTATTTTGACGTTAGAGGACGTGTTTGAACACTTAGTTGGTGAAGAGATTGTCGATGAAGCCGACCGAACCACTGACATGCAAGAACTTGCTTTTGATCGCTGGGAAAAGTGGAAAGAAAAGCACGGCGTAATAGAAAATCGTGATGACGATGAAGAAGATACTTCAGCTCTTGTGTCTGAAGAGCAAACCAAGGATAAGAGCGAGTAGCGAGTAGCGAGTAGCGAGTAGCGAGTAGCGAGTAGCGAGTAGCGAGTAGCGAGTAGCGAGTAGCGAGTAGCGAGTAGCGAGTAAGCTTCAACCAACCTACTTATTGAGTCAACTCTCGTTACTCGAAACCAGCAGGCGAAGCCGAACTCGCAACTCTAAAATCAGCTTCTATAGCTGAACACCAATATTACTGACACCTTCATCACGAAGTTCTACTCGTAAATCTTTAATCAGCTCGATATCACGAGACTCAGCGTCTTTCAACGGGCGGAAAATAGCCCACTGTACATCCCACTCACCACAAACCGCTTCATTCTGCTTTTGGTTGTCGTTAGTGATCTCTTCGCCAGTTTGTGCTTCTTCTAATTGAGCTACCGTCATTACAGACTGCTGACTCACCTTGTGCATGTTTTCAGACAGATAGTCTCTGTCTAGCAAGCCATGCAGAAGATTAGATAGAGCTACACAAGCGTCAATTGCCGGATAGACACCATAGAAATCAAAGTCTTCTGAGCTTGGAATGATCTCTTCTAGCTTTTCTAGTTGGCGTTCAAAATTCACTTTCGCCGTTTTAACCGTGAGCTGCTCCCAGATGCTGTCTAAAATATCGCGGTAAACACGCGCCTCGGCAAACTCGGTACTATCACAAAACATCGCATAGTTTGGGTACATACGTTCACACAGGCTCGCCATAAAGGTAATCTGTTGCCATGGTTCTAACTTCTCAAGACGAAGCTGAAGAGGGTTCTGTAGCATAGAGACTCTTAGGGTCAATTGACCTAGTTGCTGAATTAGACAGCGAAAGTGTACTTGATAACCAACAGGGAAAAAAGCAAGGCGATGAACAATTTCACTGATAAAGTTTATCTTCTTACCGAAGACGACACCAAATACCAACAGTTGCTTAAACAAGCAGCTCTGCCCGACTTAGCAATAACCTCCTCCCGAGATGAGGCAAACATCCTACTCGCCTCACCACCACTAGCGGCAAAGCATCTTGATGAGTTCCCTAATCTTGAGTGGATACAATCTATTTACGCCGGGGTTGATGCGCTAGCTAGCAAGCTAGACGATTTCTCAGGCGAGCTAACCAATGTCAAAGGTATCTTTGGCCAACAAATCGCTGAGTATGTATTGGGTTACTCGATGGACTACTACCGCCACTTTAGTCACTATCGCCAACTCCAGTCACGAAAACAATGGCAACCTAAACCTTACCAATCTTTGGCGAAAAAGAAGATGGTCATCCTTGGAACAGGTTCGATAGGAGCCCACCTTGCTAGTGTCGCTAAAAGCTTTGCTATTGAGCCGATTGGGGTAAACCGAAGTGGTATTCCAGCCAAGCACTCCCCTTTTGATTCAACCTTTCATATTCAGGAGCTTGCCACTGCGTTAAAACAGGCAGATATCGTAGTTAACACCTTACCTAATACACCTGAAACAGAGAATATCCTCAACGCAGAGAGTTTAAGCCACTGTTCAGGAGCGCTACTGTTTAATGTTGGCCGAGGTAGCGCCGTAGATGAACAAGGGTTATTAACAGTACTTGAAGATGGAAATATCAGCCACGCTTTCCTTGATGTATTCAAGCAAGAGCCTCTCGATAACGATCATATATTCTGGCAACATGACGCAATAACGATCACACCTCATATCGCAGCTTTAAGCTTCCCAGAGCAAGTGGTCGATATTTTTACGGAAAACTACCAGCGCTGGCGAGACGGGTTTGGGCTAATGAATGTTGTTGATCCAAATAAAGGTTATTAATGCTTGAACCGCTACTCAAAGAGATCCGTGCTTGCCAAGCCTGTGAACCAGCTCTGCCACTTGGCGCGAATCCTGTAATTCAAGCATCAAGCAATGCTAAGCTATTAATCATCGGACAAGCGCCAGGCACTCGCGTCCATGAAACCTCGGTTCCATGGAATGACCCAAGTGGTAATCGGCTACGTGATTGGCTTCAGTTAGACAAAGAGACCTTCTACAACCCAGGTAAAATTGCCATTATGCCTATGGGTCTCTGCTATCCGGGAAAAGGGAAAAGTGGCGATCTACCTCCACGTAAAGAGTGCGCTCCGCTATGGCATCGACGCGTACTTGCGCAGCTACCCAACATAGGCATGACCTTACTGATTGGTCAATATGCGCAGAACTACTATTTATCAGATAAACCCAAAACATTGACCGAGACGGTTCAACAATGGCAACGTTGGGCACCAAGGTATATTCCCCTACCTCACCCTTCACCACGTAATACCTTATGGCTCAGAAAGAACCCTTGGTTTGAAGGAGAGGTGGTACCTTACATACGCCAATATGTCCACCAGTATTTAGGGGCATAAAAAACGGAGACCGAAGTCTCCGTTTAGCAACTATGAGCTAGCTAGGCGATGATCACATCATGCCGCCCATACCACCCATACCGCCCATGCCACCCATATCAGGCATTGCAGGTGCGTCTTTCTGCGGTAGGTCAGTAACCATTGCCTCTGTGGTGATCATAAGACCTGCTACTGATGCTGCGAACTGAAGTGCGCTGCGAGTAACCTTAGTTGGATCTAGGATACCCATCTCAATCATGTCACCGTATTCGCCAGTTGCTGCATTGTAACCGTAGTTACCTTCACCTGCGCGAACGTTGTTCGCAACAACAGATTCTTCATCACCTGCGTTCTTAGTGATTTGACGGATTGGCGCTTCCATTGCACGTAGTGCTACGCGGATACCAACATTTTGCTCTTCGTTGTCACCTTCAAGGTTAGCAACTTTAGATGCTGCGCGAATCAGTGCAACGCCACCACCAGCAACGACGCCTTCTTCAACCGCAGCGCGAGTTGCGTGAAGTGCATCTTCAACGCGGTCTTTCTTCTCTTTCATTTCAACTTCAGTAGCTGCACCAACTTTGATCACTGCAACACCGCCAGCTAGCTTAGCTACGCGCTCTTGTAGTTTCTCTTTGTCGTAATCTGACGTTGCTTCTTCGATTTGTTGACGAATTTGAGCAACGCGACCTTGAATCATTGCTTCTTCACCTGCACCATCAATGATGGTTGAGTTTTCTTTGGTGATAGTCACACGCTTCGCTTGACCTAAGTCTTCTAGAACCACTTTCTCTAGCTCAAGACCAACTTCTTCAGAAATCACTGTACCGCCAGTTAGGATAGCGATGTCTTGTAGCATAGCTTTACGACGATCACCGAAACCAGGCGCTTTAACAGCCGCAACTTTCACGATGCCACGCATGTTGTTCACAACTAGAGTCGCTAGCGCTTCACCTTCTACATCTTCAGCGATGATTAGAAGTGGACGAGATGCTTTCGCTACTGCTTCTAAAGTTGGTAGAAGCTCACGGATGTTTGACACTTTCTTGTCGATTAGAAGAATAAATGGATTTTCTAAATCGACACTACCTGCTTCTTGGTTGTTGATGAAGTAAGGAGATAGGTAGCCGCGATCAAACTGCATACCCTCGACTACATCTAACTCATCTTGCAGAGCCTGACCTTCTTCTACCGTGATAACGCCATCACGACCTACTTTTTCCATCGCCTCAGCAATAATATTGCCTACTGTTGCGTCAGAGTTTGCAGAGATAGTACCCACCTGAGCAATCGCTTTAGTGTCAGCACATGGAACAGATAGCGCTTTTAGCTCTTCAACCGCAGCAACAACTGCCTTGTCGATACCGCGCTTAAGGTCCATTGGGTTCATGCCAGCAGCAACAGCTTTAAGGCCTTCGTTAACGATAGCCTGAGCAAGTACAGTTGCCGTTGTTGTACCGTCACCCGCCGCATCGTTTGCTTGAGACGCGACTTCTTTAACCATTTGCGCGCCCATGTTTTGGAACTTGTCTTCAAGCTCAATTTCGCGCGCTACAGAGACACCATCTTTAGTAATAGTTGGTGCACCGAAGGATTTGTCTAGAACTACGTTACGGCCTTTAGGGCCTAGTGTTACTTTTACTGCGTCAGCTAGAACGTTGACACCTTCTAGCATTTTAATACGTGCGTCATTACCAAATTTAACGTCTTTAGCAGCCATCTTTAGTTTCCTTTTCTAAATTCTTTGATTGGATTGATAATTGAATCTGAGCAAAAAATTACTCAATGATTGCTATTACTCAACGATCGCCATGATGTCGTTTTCAGACATAACTAGCACTTCTTTGCCGTCGATTTTTTCAGTTTTAGTACCGTAACCTTCAGCAAAGATCACTGTGTCGCCAACTTTAACGTCCAACGGAAGCACAGTACCGTTTTCTAGGATGCGGCCTTTACCCACAGCTAGAACTACGCCGCGAGTCGATTTCTCTGCAGCAGAACCTGTTAGAACAATGCCACCCGCTGACTTAGATTCAACTTCTTGGCGTTCTACGATAACTCGGTCGTGTAATGGACGAATGTTCATCGGTCGTCTCTCCTGAAAATGATTGTGTTGTTAATGATTCATCATGCGCTAAAAGCGCAAGTCTTCAAAGTCTTGTGCTAACTATATTTGGGTCAATTCTTGGAAACCCAAGGGGCAATGGGCGGATTTTTGTGATCTGGTTCAGAGATAAGTTCAATCATAGCGAAGTAAATAAAAACGCCTCATAAGTGTGTAACTTATGAGGCGTTTCAAAGCAAGAAAGTTAAGCCTACTTAATCTTGTACTCGGCGAAATGCAAAGCGGATGAGAACAATAGCTACGCCTAGCATGCCGCCAAGTAAAATACCTAATACAGCAATCAATGCTCGTTTTGGCTTGTCACGTGTAATGGGCTGTTCGACGTTCTCTAGGAAACGAAATGTTTGGAACTCAATGGAGCGATCAATTTCAAGTCTTTCAAGCATTTCTAACTTAGCGTTAATCTGCTGAAGACGTGGTTCCACAATACTAAGATTTTTTACCGACTGCAGAGCAGTGACTTTAGCTTCCAATGCTTTAGTACCTAAGTCAATACCAAAGATTTCTTTATCGCTATTAGTTTGAATTGGCCGACTAACTCCTGCAGCTCTCGCTATATCGAGCGCGTATTTTGCTCGCTCAGTTTCTATTTGTAGTTTACTAGCTGCTTGTGCTTCCAAAATATGCTTTTGTTGTACAAGTTCGTTTTGCTTACCACTTAAAACTGCCTGCAAGTTATTTAATGCGTCACTATGGGCTTTACGCTTAATCATCGTGATATATTCGTTCAACTGAGCGTAACTACTTTCTTTAGTCATTGCTTGCAATGAAATATCAAAGGGAGCGTTGTCATCTCTACCATTTTTCTTAGCTACGATTTTTACAAGCCACTCTGCATATAAACGTCGAGCTGCATCAGCATCAACACCTAATTTAGCTTTAAAAGCCATAAACTCACTATTCGAGTCCAAAAAGCTTCTCTTATTATCACTAGAATTAAAAGCATCAACGAAACGTTTGAACAAAACTTCACTGTCAACTAAGTTATCCAAACCTCCGCTCACTAAGACTGTCCCGTCCTCCTGATAAATATCAAAAATAGGCTGAAACTGTCTCACTTGTTGTTGATAAGCAGCAATATCTTGCGGCTGAGGTTTCGAGATTGTTGCTTTTGAAGACCACCACTCCTGAGCATTCAACGCATAAACCACCGCGCCTACAGCAAACACTAGCGTTGTAAAAATAATTACTACCTTTCCATCCCACAGAGCTTTGAATAGCTCTCTTAAATCAATTTCATCATTGTTTGTTTGGAAAGAGGAAGGCACTTGAGGTGAATACTGTTGATTTGATACTGGTTGGTTTTGCCCGCTCACATTGATTCCTTTTTAAAAGCCATATAGTGGGTTTAAGCACTTCATTACAACGCGCAGTCTAACATAGCTTATTTTGAACAACCAAAAATTACGAACTTCAAGTAACCTATTTTGTTTTGTATTGCTAATTGCCGATCTAACGCCAATCATCTAAGGGAATTATCTGAGCACTTTGAGTATTTTGGTCGCTAGCATCCCCATCAAGCACATCTTGGAACTTAACCATTTGAGAGACAAGTTCACGCATCAGCACTACGTTAGCGTGGTTGGGATTTTTACAATTGCCGACGACACGATCAATGTGGCTTTGCTGAGCCCAAAGCCTATCTTGCATGCTATTAGACGCAGAAAGGATCAGCTCTTCACACATCTCCTGTTTAAACTGAGCAAAGCCCTCTGGATTGTGCTCTGCGAGTTCCATTAACTCATCAAAAGAAGGTAAGATTTGATTAACTAGCGGTGAACTCATACTGCCTCCTTCAGTGGTGATGGAATTATCAACACCGTCTTATAAGGATAGGCGAGTTCTCAAGAATTGGTGAACCTAAGCAATAAATTCTCAAACATGAGACCAAGCATGGTCCATCTACATTTCTATTGGTTTGATCTGATAAACACAGCGACGTTCGCCAGCAACAATGTGCTCTGTGCGCTCAACAGATAAATCCGGGCCTAGCAACGCTTGAAATATGTTCAACTCAGAGCGGCATAAGCTCGGGCAACGAGTCGCAGCTTTGCAAATGGGGCAGTGATTTTCAATTAATCGATACCCTGAACTTGTCTGTTGAAGCTCAGCCATATAACCCTCTTGCTGCCTCAAGCTAACTAGTTTCAGTAGCTTTGACCAAATGTCAGTAGCAGAGCTTAGCTCTTGTCGATAGTAGTAGAGTGTTTTCGCTTCTCGTTCTTCGGCGACTTTTTGTAATCCTTCACTGCCAAACAGGTTTTCAACAGCGTCCATCACTTGAATGGTTAATTCACTATGACGGTCAGCAAAGTGCGCATGGCCTTTTTGAGTTAAAGACCAATGACGGGTTGGCCTACCAACCTTAACTTTAAGGTCTTCAAACGACAGCAATCCATCACTTTCTAAACTTTGCAGGTGCTGGCGAGCGCCCATGGTTGTCATATGAAGCTTATCGGCCAGTTGTTTTGCCGTCACCGCTCCTTCAGTTTTTATCGTTTGTAGTATTTTGTCAGCACTTTTCATGCTTGCTCCCTCAATCACAAAAATATTATGGAGCAATAGCTTTATAAAGCAAATGCTTTACCGCTGGAGGTATTGCATGGGAACGAGCTTTTTTTTACGACTATAACGTTCAAACAAGCTTTTAAGTGGATTAGGTAATTGCTCAGCATCAACCACCTTAAAACCATGCTGAGTATAAAACGTCTCAAGGTGAGCATAAGCAAAACAAAAATCATTTGACGCTAAAACATGCTGCACACAATACTCCATAAGTTGGTGCCCTAAGCCACTTCCACGCAATTCTGGCACTACCAACATACCAGTCAGCAAACGATAATCCTCAATAGTTCTATAACGGACGACTGAAACAGTCTTATGTTCGATAGTACCAACAAGGGTTAGCTCATCGCTCTTTGGTTTCCCTGAAGGATAGTGCGCTTTATACAGACGCGACACCAAAGGCAATTTAATTGGTTCCAAAGTTTCAATATGCATTGCGCTCATTATCACCAAGCTTCAAATTAGGGTAGAATGCTCGCAGTTTAGATTACCCGATGAAGCCAATGCAAATAACAGCTAACGCCGACCTGCGTCCCTACCACACGTTTTCAATTTCTCAGCAGTGTGCTTACCTAGTGGAAGCCAATTCAATAGATGACCTAAAGCAAGTTTATCTAAACAGTGACTGGGCAAACCTACCTAAGCTTGTGCTAGGCAAAGGCAGTAATATGCTGTTCACCGAGGCTTTTCAAGGCGTCGTGATCTTAAACTCACTGCTTGGAAAAGAAGTCGGTGAAAGCGAGCATCACTGGCATCTGCATATTTCTGGGGGAGAAGATTGGCCATCTTTGGTTGAATGGAGTATTGAAAACAATTACCCCGGTCTGGAAAACCTAGCTCTGATCCCAGGTTGTGTAGGTAGCGCGCCAATCCAAAACATCGGTGCCTATGGTGTCGAGCTGAAAGACGTTTGTGAGTATGTCGACATTCTGTGTCTTGACAGTTTAACCGTTAAACGAATGAGTGCCGAAGAGTGTCGATTTGGCTATCGAGACTCGATTTTCAAACATGACTTATACCAAAAAGCGGTGATAGTCGCAGTAGGATTAAAACTGGCAAAAGAGTGGCAACCAAACAATGAATACGGACCACTTAAATCTCTGCCTGCTGAGCAACTAACCGCCAAACAGATATTCAATCGCGTGTGCCAAGTTCGTATGGAGAAGTTACCCGATCCAGCAATTACAGGTAATGCAGGGAGCTTTTTCAAGAACCCGGTAATCTCAAAGGTGCATTTCGAACAGCTACAACAACAGTTTCCCGATATGGTCGCTTATTCAGTAGAGAACGGAATGAAAGTCGCTGCGGGTTGGTTGATTGATCAGTGCCAACTCAAAAGCACAACTATTGGAGGAGCCCAAGTCCACCCAAACCAAGCCTTAGTTTTGGTCAACAAAGATAATGCAACTGCCAGCGATATTGTTCAGTTAGCGGAAAAAGTACGCACGACAGTGTTTAATAAGTATCAAATCAGCTTAGAGCATGAGGTTCGCTTCATCGGTGCCCATGGTGAAACTAATTTGCAGACCATCATAGGAAGCGAGCAATGAAAGATCATTCAATCAAACTCGCTATCCTAGATTTACTATCACAAGGCGGATTCCATTCCGGCGAAGAACTTGGTGAACAGCTAGGCGTATCTAGAGCTGCTATCAGCAAACACATCAAAGGTATTCAAGCTTGGGGCGTTGACGTATTTCGTGTCCAAGGTAAAGGCTACCAATTAGCAAAGCCTTTGCAACTTCTCAATCATGACAAAATTCAAAGCAAACTGAAGAACCAAGTTGAACTAATACCGATTATTGACTCAACCAACCAATATTTGCTCGACAGAGTCGATAGTTTAGAGTCAGGCTCAGTATGTCTTGCTGAGTATCAAGCAAAAGGCAGAGGCCGTCGAGGGCGAGAATGGGTGTCACCTTTTGGTGCGAACTTGTATATGTCTATGTTTTGGCGTTTAGACGCAGGTATGGCGGCGGCAATGGGGTTAAGCCTAGTTGTTGGTGTCGCTATCGTAGAAGCCCTTGAGCAAATGGGCTTACAAGGCGTTAAGCTAAAGTGGCCAAATGATCTTTATTATCAAGATAGGAAGCTTGCTGGTATTTTAGTCGAGATGTCAGGGCAAGCAGGCGGTGCAGCTAACCTTGTAATTGGTATGGGGCTTAATCTCATGATGTCAGAGCATACCGAGGGCATCACTCAACCTTGGGCTAGCTTATACGAAGTCGCCGACCAACATGATGTGGATAGGAATCAACTTGCAACAACAATGATATCGACTTTGCATCAAACTCTAGAAGATTACGAGCTGCATGGCATGTCTGGATTCGTCGAGAGATGGAACCGACTCGACAACTTTATCAACCGCCCTGTAAAACTGCTCATCGGGCCGCGTGAAATTACCGGTATAGCACGAGGAATCAACGAACAAGGCGCTGTGCTATTAGAGACAGAAACCGGGCTTGAAAGCTACATAGGTGGAGAGATAAGTCTAAGAGCTTCGAGTCTCGAGTAACTAGTTTCGAAGTTTGACTATGAAAGCTCCGAGCATTCGACTTAAATGTATACACTCTTCAGTCATGCTTTCGCCGATATCTTTGGAGATATATTGGATTTCTATCGCAATAAGTAATTGAGTTCTTAGCTCTGCGAGTGAGCCTTTGGCTACTGAAAGAAAATGAGCTTTTTCTTTATTAGAAGCTCGCTCCAATCCTTCTGCGATATTACTAGGAACCGAAAGCCCAGAACGACAAACCTGATCTTTAAAACTGTAATCTCGGGTTTGTTTAAAAGAATGATAAACCAAACAACTAAGGTTAAAACTACGCTTCCAGATTTCTAAGTTTTCGTGCTTCATTAGATGGTCCTAGTTGAGCTTCATTGTTTCATTTTCTTACGAGAAGAGATAACCATTGAATGAAAAAAGAACTATCATGCTCAATAAGCAAATCATACCCGTGACTAATAACTCCAACTCGCAACCCGTTACTCGAAACTTCTAACTTTGTTTGCTAATATCCCTGTCCACTTTAAGTAAAGGTAACTCGTCCAACATGATGACTAATAGGAACTTATTCGAGCAACTTCCTACTTTGGCACAAGATCCCGCTCAATTTGAGACGCTCTTTGCAGCCAAAGATTTTCGCACTCGACTAATCGAGTCGATTCGACAGGCAAGTAAACGAATCTACCTAGTTGCTCTCTACTTAGAGGATGATGAAGCAGGCCGAGAGATTTTAACTGAGCTCTATGATGCCAAGCAACGTAACCCTGGACTAGAAATCAATGTTTGTGTTGATTGGCATCGAGCACAACGCGGTTTGATAGGCGCTGAGCCCGGTGAGACCAATGCATCGATGTACAAAAGCTTTGCAAATAGATACGAGCACAAAATTCCTGTCTATGGTGTACCGGTTCGAGGCAGAGAAGTGTTTGGTGTTTTACACCTAAAAGGCTTCATTATCGATGACCAAGTTATCTATAGTGGTGCGAGCCTAAATAACATTTACCTCAACTACAAAGAGCGTTATCGCTTTGATCGCTATCATGTCTTAAACAACAAAGCTCTCGCCGATAGCATGGCAAGCTTTGTTCAATTGCAGATAATTGAACATCCTGCTGTGAACAATTTAGCTTGCCCACGCAAGCCTGCAACCAAAGAGATTAAAGCTCAAATTCGTCAACTTAGAGCCTCTCTTGCAAAATCCTCATATCAATTTGAGTCACAGACTGTCTCTCAAGAGCAAGTGGCTGTAACACCAATTGTTGGTGTGGGTAAAAAACGCAATAAACTCAACCAAGGTATCAACCAACTACTCGCACAAGCGAAAGATGAAATTTTCATCTGCACACCCTATTTCAACTTCCCACGCAGCGTAGCCAAAGAAGTAAAAAAAGCGCTTAAGCGCGGTGTAAAAGTGACTATTGTGGTCGGCGACAAAACCGCCAATGACTTCTATATCTCACCTGAAGAAGAATTTAAAACTATTGGTGGTTTACCTTATCTATACGAACGAAACTTACGCCAGTTCGCAAAATCGAACGAGGCCAATATCGCGAGTCGTAAACTGTCTATCCATTTATGGAAACATGAAGAAAACAGCTTCCACCTAAAAGGCATTTGGGTAGATAAGCGCTACATGCTGATTACAGGTAACAACCTTAACCCAAGGGCATGGAGCCTAGATCTTGAGAATGCTATCCTCATTCAAGACCACTTCCACCACCTAACGCCACAATTTGAGCAAGAAGCTGAAAATATTCTCCAGCATACCCAGCTTATTTGCACCTACAAACAACTAGAGAAAGCTGAAGATTACCCGGAAGCGGTTCAGAAACTGATGCGTAAGATAACAAGAGTAAGTGCGGATCGGGTTTTGAGGCAGATTTTATGATCTGTTCACTATGTCGTCTAAAAGAAATTTAACATAACAGAACTGGGAATAGAGAATGTAAGAACTACATTAATTGTAGTTCTTCTGTGTAGTCAATAGGATTCGAAAAATTTTATAATTTCAGAAGTTATATGGTCAATATCGCCCATTGCTAAATCATAGTATAAAGGTAAGCGCAGCAACCTATCACTTAAATTAGTCGTGTGTATATCTTCACCTTCGAATTTTCCATATTTAACACCGGCTTTCGTCTTATGTAAAGGGACATAGTGAAAAGCAGTTGAAACCTGTTTTTCTTTAAGGTAATTCATTAGACCTTCTCTCGTAGAGAGGTTTTTTACCTTAACATAATACATATGAGCATTATGCACACATCCATCAGGAATCGTCGGTCGTTCGATAAGGCCTCGTAACTCTAGTGCTTTCAACTTTTGATGGTAATACTCCCAGCATTTCCTACGATGGCAATTAATATCGCTAGCACGTTCCAATTGAGCATATAAATAGGCAGCACTCAGGTCATTCATCAGATAGCTACTCCCAATATCGACCCAAGAGTACTTATCAACCATACCCCTGAAAAAATTAGCACGATTTGTACCTTTTTCCCTCAGTATCTCCGCTCGTTCAATAAGACATCTGTCGTTAAGAATAGTTAAACCGCCCTCTCCGCCTGAGGTATAATTTTTAGTGGCATGGAAGCTATATGCACCGATATGACCTATAGTACCAAGAGGTCTCCCTTTATATTTAGACATCATACCTTGAGCTGCGTCTTCAATAACAAATAGTGAGTGCCTCTCTGCAATATCCATAATTGCATCCATTTCGCATGCGACGCCCGCATAGTGAACAGGAACAATAGCTTTTGTTTTCGGGGTTATTGCTTGCTCTATGACGGCTTCATCAATATTCATAGTGTCTGGACGAATGTCTACAAACACAATCTTCGCACCTCGTAGAACAAATGCATTAGCAGTTGAGACAAACGTATAGCTAGGCATGATGACTTCGTCACCGGGCTCAATTCCGGCAAGCATAGCTGCCATTTCAAGGGACGCCGTACAACTTGGTGTTAATAGAACCCGATCCACTCCAAGGTGATTTTCAAACCACTCATGGCATCTAGCAGTAAAATAGCTATCACCTACAAGATCACGAGTCAGCATACACTCAGTAACATAACTTCGCTCAAGCTCTGTATATGATGGCTTATTAAAAGCAATCATAGCTTTCTTCCAATAATGAAAACGCTTCCTCCAAACTTGTTTGGAATCCACTTTCGAATCTTTTCTTCAAATCGAGATATTGACAGTAGAACGATATTTGTGAGCCAGTTTAGCTTTAAATTCTTAAAGTTTTCATTTTTCCTTACAGGACTACCATCATCTCTATCTAATAGTTTTCTCAAAAACAATAATGGTGTGATTAGGATGAAAAAATACTCTACCTCAATCACCTCAAAACCAGCCCTAGTCATTTTATCGTGAAGCTCTTTTTTCGAGTACCTTCGTTTATGCCCCACAACTCTATCTGACCGATTCCACAAACACATATGTGCAGGCACTGTAAGTGCTAACAGACCACCTTTCTTTAACATCTTATTTGACTGGCTTAAAGCCAAATCATCATCTTCAATATGCTCTAGAACATCAAACATACACACAGTATCGAACTTGCCGTTGAATGGTGCTTTTAAAAGATCAAATTGATAACACCTTTCTATACCATATGATCTAGCATATCTCAGTCCAGATAAGTGCATTTCTCCTACGGATATATTTTTATAACCATGTTCTACTAAAGAGCGTGAAACATTTCCAGTACCAGCCCCTATTTCGATGATTTCACTATTACAACTCACATGCTTATCAAACATCTTGGTTATATACTCCTTCCGGCTTATAGACCAAAATAGTTTATTCTCAGCATTATATAAGTTATCAAGGTGTCTTGAATCGAAGTCCTCGTGCTCACGAGATATTTCTGGGTGATACACCTCAATATCGTCAATTATATTTGGCTTCATTTTTGCCCCATCTGTAAAATAAATATCCCAAATAGAGACACAATAATCCCTACAACTTTGTATATGTTAATACTTTCTTTAAAGAGAAGAACAGATGCAATACTGGTAACCATCATCAATCCAACCACTATAATTGGATACGCGCTACTAAGGTCAAACTTGGTCATCGCTATCATCCATGACAAACCACTAAATAAGACTAAAAACACTGATAAGATAATATATGGGTCTGACAAAACTCGAAGTAAAAAACATGCTTTCTCCGTCCATGCAATTGGGACATCATGATACAGAGTTGACATTTTCCACTTTATAATCAACTGACTGGAAACTGTCAAAAGAACAGTCATAACCAGATAGAAGTAATTACTAAAAATGAAACTTCTCATGGGCTCTCCTAATCTACTTTAGTCTCTTCTATAACATAGTTGGGGCGTTTTCTTGTTTCATCTAATATTCTTAGCAAATATTCACAAACAACCCCCAACCCAAACAGGACAACACCACCGATAATTAGTATGAGTAGTGCCAAAGTAGTCCATCCATCAGGAGTATTCCCATTACCAAAGAGCCATACAGACAGAACAAATACCGAATAAAAAAATGCGCAGATAGAAGTGCCGATTGCGCTATACGTAATAATTCTTGTTGGTATATACGTAAAACCAATTATTGTATCCAAAGTAAAACGTATTTTTTTTACAAAAGTCCAGGTAGACTTACCATCGTCTCTCAGTCTTCTTTGATACTTAATAACTTTAGGATGAAAACCAAACCAATATAGTAATGGAAAAATAGACGTATTCTTTTCTTGTGTTTCACTAACCAATTTTACTAGTTGACGATCCAGAAGACAAAAATCATACCCACCTTCAGGAAAACCTTTCATACTATACTTAGCAATCATTTTCCAATAAAGGCCAGAAACAAAACGATGAGTGTTACTCTCTAATCGACTTTCACGTTCAGCAATTACGTATTTTTCCCCTTTAATCCAATTCTCTAACATATTAAAAAAGAGCTCTGGTGGATCCTGAAGATCAGCTGAAATAATACCGGTACAGTCAGTACTAGAATGAAATAGACCGGCTTGTATTGCAGGTGTTTGTCCGAAATTTCTAGACATTTTCACAATATCCATCTTATCCTTATGCTTGCTTTGAAAATCACAAAGTATTTCATAAGAACGATCTGTAGAACCATCATCAACAAATATCAATTTTGTATTTATACTGTATCGTTTTAATACCTCTTGTCCTAAATTTAGCAGAGTTGGAATTGTTTTTCTCAAATTTAATTCATTTTGATATACTGGGATTACAATTGAAAATGTTTTCATTTCTAAGTTTCATTTAATCGAGTAAATCTGAAGGAACAATCTCTCGCATCATATTTGAATAGCCACGCCCCTCTTCTGGCCATCGAGTCTGCGCCCAATCAGGGCACTGTCCACAAAAATCAAAGCCAGAGAAGTCATTACTCATATGAGCAGCTCGCAACCTTCTCATAAGTTCACCTTGCCAAGCTTCTTTGATAGTTGTAGTAGCAAAAGACTTAAAGTGAGATCTATTTTCCCAATCCGTGGGGCAAAAAGACAAGTGCCCTTCAGGAGTCAAAGTCAGTCTCTCCCATGGATAAACACACGGCTTGCGAGTTTCGTTTTTAATAGCATCATCAATTTTCGATTTGATGTTTTCCTTAGCACCTGCAGCAGAATGCAATCTTCGTATCACGACATAGTCTGCTCCTGCACTATTCCAAAAATCTTCAAACAGATCCGTTTCATCTTTATTTAAGGGCTGTTCAACAAAGCTAACAACTAGCTTGGTGTTGTAATTCCCTTCTTTAATCATATTTATTAAATTCAAAACGTTACTGCGAACCCTTACTAAATCACCTTTAACGCGAATTTGGGCATAAGTTTCAGGATGAAAGGCATCCAAACTAATGTCAAATACATCAATTCCTGCATCTAATAATTGCTTTACTTTTTTTCCTTTCAATAAAACACCATTCGTAGTTAAGTTAATTTTTGTTTTAGAATACTTACCAGCATACTCTATCATCTCAATAAACTTAGGGTGCATTAATGTTTCCCCATTAGCAGTGTATCTAATATATTGACACACACCATACCCGTCAGTTGCTACTTCATGAATCAGCTTCTTGTGCAAATTTACATCTAATGATGCATTACTATAAGCGTCAGATTTAACAAATGATGGATGTGGGCAATGAATACAAGCCAAATTACAATTTTGTGTTGCGTCTATTATTATTTGTGAGGGAAAATCCTCACTTAAGTGTTTTTGAAACCCATATTTCACATCACTCATACTCTCTAATTACCTTGGCTTTTCATATATTGTGGCGCTTCTGGACCTTGATTGAATATTAAATCTAATACAGTCACACCGTGCTCAAACGGAGGATGAATTTGGTCATACTCTGGATAACCACTATAGTCCATCCATGTTACTTTAATATTATTATTTTCAAATATTTTTTCGTCTAAGTAGTCCTTTGCGGCTGGACCACTGATATATTCGGTTGCACCTACAGCCTGACATAAAGATAATAATCTTTCACTCTTGCCTTCAATTAAAGGAAACTCCTTTGAAAAGGATATTTTGGTCTTAATTCCCAATATTTTGTTTATAATTAGGATTAAGTCATAGTTAATCTCACTCAGAAACTCACTTTGGCAATTCGAATAAAAATCTTCGAATACCTTTTCATACTTAGAAAAATATTTAGACTTAGAATAACTTTGCTTAAGAGATTTCCAGTGTTTCTTCGCCCAAGAACTATCACTAACTTTGGTGTTTTTTATTGATTGGAAATATTTACCTTTCACTTGCACTGGTATAGTAAGCCACTGTAATCCATCAATAGTTTTTATTTTATTTCTATTTCTCCAATCCCTCTTAGTATATTGCATACAATCATAGATGATAAACTCATCCACAGAAGCAATTAGATCAAAATATCCTTTCCAAGGGATATAATTAGATTGGAGTATAGCTACTTTCTTACTCATCTATAATGCTTTCCAAATATTTTCCATAACTATTTTTCTGAGGTGATGGGAATAATACACCAATGTCCGCTTTAGTTAACCACCCATTTTTTAAGGCTATTTCTTCTAAACAGGCAATCTTATACCCTTGCCGGCGCTCTATAGTTTCAACAAAAAGAGCCGAATCCAACAATGATTCACAGGTACCGGTATCCAGCCAAGCAAAACCGCGCCCCAAGAGTTGAACATCCAAGTCTCCGTACTCTAGGTATGTTCTATTGATACATGAAATTTCGAGTTCTCCGCGCTTAGACGGCCTAACTTGTTTAGCTATCTCAACGACCCTGTTATCATAAAAGTATAAGCCTGTGACTGCAAAATTTGATTTGGGCTTAGATGGCTTTTCTTCTATAGATACCACCTTCATCTTATCGTCAAATTCAACTACGCCAAATCGTTCAGGATCTTGGACTTGGTAGCCGAAAACGGTAGCTCCCGTGTTCTTCTTCGCTGCTTTTTTTAACATAGGAGAAAAACCTTGTCCCCAAAACAAATTGTCTCCTAAAACCAAACACACGGAGTCTTTACCAATAAAAGACTCACCAATTAGGAAAGCTTGTGCCAACCCGTCTGGAGATTTCTGCTCCGCATAGCTCAGGCTAATACCAAAGTCACTCCCATCCCCCAGGAGTCTAACAAAATTTTCTTTGTCCTCAGGCGTGGTAATTATTAGTATATCCCTGATTCCTGCGAGCATGAGTACAGATATCGGATAATACACCATTGGTTTGTCATAAACGGGTAATAACTGCTTAGACGTTCCTTTAGTAATAGGGTGCAATCGAGTTCCCGATCCTCCAGCTAATACTATACCTTTCATTTAATCAGCCTTTTGCTTTATTCAGGCTATTAACCCAATCAAGATTGTCCAAGTACCAGTCAATAGTTTTTTCTATGCCTGTATTAAATGACTCAGTAGGGGTCCACCCAAGTTCAGCTTTAATTTTCGAAGCATCTATAGCATAACGTTGATCATGTCCCAGCCTGTCGTCTACAAATGTAATCAATTCACAGAATCTATCTATACCTTTCGGCTTTTTGGAGACTTTTTTATCGAGAATCTCACAAATCAATCTAACAACATCTATGTTTTTCCATTCGTTGAGCCCTCCTATATTATACGTTTCCCCTATTTTTCCTTTGTAGGCAACCTGATATAAAGCTCGAACATGATCTTCTACATATAGCCAATCTCTAATTTGCATCCCATCCCCATAAACGGGCAAAGCTTCACCTTTCAAAGCACGCGATATCATCAAAGGTATTAGTTTTTCAGGATATTGAAAAAGTCCATAGTTATTTGAACAATTTGTTACTATTGTGGGGAGGCCAAACGTTCGCTGCCAAGCCCTTACCAAGTGATCACTTGCTGCTTTAGAAGCTGAGTAAGGGCTGCTTGGACTGTAACATGTCGTCTCTGTAAACAAGTAATCTGTTCCTTCCAAATCCCCATACACCTCATCTGTGGAAACGTGTAGAAACTTAAAATTGAACTGTTTCTCTTCCTGTAAGGATTTCCAATAGCTAAGAGCGACCTCTAGTAGTGTATAGGTCCCTACTATATTGGTGTTTATAAAGTCTACAGGCCCGTTAATTGAGTTATCAACGTGACTTTCCGCAGCCAAATGTATAACCATATCGGGCCGATGATGTGTAAATACTCTAGTCAGCTCTTTTTGGTCACATATATCAACTTCTTCAAAATCATAGCGAGAGCTTCCTTCAACCACAGACAGAGTTTCTAAATTGCCCGCGTAGGTCAGCTTGTCTACATTTACAACACAGTCTTCTGTCAACTGAATAATATATCGTACCAATGCAGAACCAATAAACCCTGCCCCTCCAGTTACCAATATTTTCATAAACAACCATTTGAATTTATACTTTGCCGGCTATTCGGCCAACTAAAAATACATGTTAATGTAATTCAGATTTTTGATGCCCATCCTTGCTCGGGTTGACCAATTTCTTCCAAACTAAGTCACCGATCCCATCTGAAGGATTAAAATCTGTCGGTGCTTCTAGCAATAATTTCCTGATCTTATCATGCTCAAAGTTATGGCAAGCTTTGTCTAGCCTGTCAGTAAGCTCAACATATTGCTCTAGCGGCAAAAAACGCTCATTCGCAGTCATAATTCGTGGGTGAGCTGTATCACCAACATGATCACCAATTAATAACTCTTCGAATAGTTTTTCTCCAGGGCGAAGACCTGAAAACTCAATTTCTATGTCTCCATATGGATTACTTTCATCTTTAACTTCCAAACCTGATAGCTGAATTAAATTAACCGCCAAGTCAGTAATTTTAACAGGTTCGCCCATATCTAGAACAAACACATCACCACCTTTACCCATAGCACCCGCCTGAATTACTAACTGCGCAGCCTCAGGAATTGTCATAAAGTAGCGAATTATGTCCGGGTGAGTAACTGTAATTGGTCCGCCTGAAGCGATTTGCTTCTTAAACAATGGTATTACAGAACCAGAGGAACCTAGCACATTCCCAAACCGGACCATACAAAAACGAGTGCCATTCTCTTTGGAATTTTCCTGCTCAGCCAGAGCTTGAAGGCCAAGTTCTGCCATGCGCTTTGTAGTCCCCATAACATTCGTTGGTCGCACAGCTTTATCCGTCGAAATCAAAACAAATGATTCAACTTGAGCTTCAATTGCAGCTTTTGCAGTGTAATAAGTTCCAAACACATTGTTGCGAACACCTTCAACAACATTGTACTCAACTAGCGGTACATGCTTGTAGGCAGCAGCATGATAAACCGTTTGTACACTAAAACTCTTCATGGTTGTCGCTAACCGATTTATACGCTGGACCGAGCCAAGAAGTGGGACAATTTCTACATCTAATCCTTCAGCATCTACCAAGTTAGATAGTTCGCGATCGATTTGATATAGACCGAACTCAGAGAGCTCAAACAAGATCAAAGCTTGGGGGTTTTGCATTATTATCTGGCGGCAAAGCTCAGAGCCGATAGAACCGCCCGCCCCAGTGACCATTACCACCTTATCTTTGATATTAGCTTCCATTAAAGCTTGTTGTGGAGCAACCGAATCACGCCCTAATAAATCTTCAATTGCAACATCTTTTAATTCATCAATTTTTGCTTTTCCATCAACGATATCCTTCATGTCTGGGACTGTAAGAACTTCTGCTGAAAGATGAACTAAAGAGTCTAGAATCTCTTTACGGCGCGCTCTAGATGCACTGGGTACAGCTAGTAATATCTGACTTACAGAATATTTCTCTATAAGCTTTTCTGCACGGCCAATGCCTTTAACTTTAAGGCCCATTATAATTGTGTTGTATAAGGTTTTGTCTTCATCAATAAAGCCCACAACTTTGTGAGTTTCAGAAGAACGAAGAGCTAGAGCGAGTTGCCGTCCCGCAGCACCAGCACCATATATTAACACTTTCTTCATACCCTTATCGTTAGCCTGTGAAACTAAAACACGAACGATTAAACGAGAGCCGCCACACAACAAGCATAAAAAAGCACCATATATGATTGGAACAGAGCGAGGGACTGGCGCATCGAAGTAGAAAGCTAAAACGGATATTGAAGCTGCTGAAATAACCGTACCGATACTAACAACAGCTAAAGCGTGAAATGTAAGATACCTTAGGACAGCACGATACAGCCCCAACTTGGTAAATGTAACAACCGTTACCAATAACGTCCCGCCAACCACATACCACGTCAGATGACTATCAAGTGGTTTCAGATGTCCGATACGACTCCAATATGCTGCATAAAATGAAGCTATAATAAACAGTGCATCTATAGCCACACTGATAATCCGTTTGTGGGTTCTTGGCAGTTCCCAAATGTAGTTCAATCTAGCCATACCAATCTCTGATAAAACCTAGGCGCCAGTAGGGCTCTGGCACCGCATAAATTTATATTTAGTTTTAGGACTGAGCTTCTAACAGTACATTTCTAACTACTTGACTCATAACCTTGACTTCTAGTTCAGTCAAGGTTGGGTGTACAAGAAACATAATGCTAGTTTCACCTAAAGTTACGGCATTCTTCAATGGCTTTTCAGGTCGAAATTCTGTTTCATCGAAGGCCTTTTCTTTATATACCTCGGAACAACTACCTTGATATGCTGGGACACCTTGCTCAACAATTGCTTCTATAATTCTATCTCGAGTCCAATCAGGCTTAAGATACTCAGGTCGAACAAATATATAGTGCTTGTACTCAGCATGCTCAATATAGCTTGGTATTTCTACCCTACGCACAATTGGGAGTTCAGCTATTGCCATTTCGATAGCTAAAGCATTTGCCTGGCGTTTTTCTGTCCATTCTGCCATTCTCCGAATTTGAATACGTCCGATAGCCGCCTGCATTTCTGTCATACGCCAGTTAGTACCAAAACTCTCATGAAGCCAACGGAAACCAGATGGGTGTTCGCGGTTGTAGATAGCATCAAAACTCTTACCATGATCTTTGTATGACCACATAAAAGACCAGAGATTTTTGTCATTTGTCGTTACCATCCCTCCTTCACCGCCTGTCGTCATGATCTTATCTTGACAGAAAGACCAAGCTCCAATATGACCAATAGTACCGACACTACGGCCCTTATATTTTGCACCATGAGCTTGAGCGCAATCTTCTATCACTTTGAAACCATGCTTATCAGATAGCTCCATGATTGCATCCATCTCCGCGGGCATTCCAGCAAGGTGTACAACAATGACTGCTTTAGTTTTCTCCGTTAACACTGCTTTGATTGTATCAGCAGTTATATTTTGGCTATTAAGGTCAACGTCTGCAAAAATTGGTTTAGCTCCAGCAGTGATTATAGAAGATGCTGATGCTAAAAAAGTCCTTGAGGTCGTAATTACGTCATCGTTTTGCCCGACTCCTAGAGCTTTTAAAGCAACATCTAATGCTAGGGTTCCATTCCCCAAAGCTACGGCATAATCACAGCCAACCCAAGCCGCAAACTCTTTTTCAAATTCGCGTCCCTCTTGTCCTGTCCAATAGTTGACTTTATTTGAAAGTAATACCTGACTAACTGCATCCGCTTCTTCTTGAGTAAAAGAAGGCCACGGTGAAAAGGGGGTATTTAACACTTTTTTGAATCCTTAATTATTAAGCTGCTGAGCAGGAACTCCAGCTACGACTTGCTCATCTAGAACATCTTGTACTACAACGGCACCTGCAGCAATAACTGCATGGTTACCAATTTTTATTAGTTGCTTTACGCTCGCACCGATGCCAACCCAACTTCCTACGCCTACCTGAACTCCTCCGGCCATATTAGCCCCAGGGCTAATATGAACGCCCTCATCCAATACGCAATCATGATCAATTGTGGCTGACGTGTTGATTATACAGCTAGGCCCAATAGTAGAAAACGGATTAATAACAGCCCCCGCCATGACCACGGTTCCCTCGCCAACTTGAGAATATTGGCTTACAGTCGCGGTTGGGTGAATAAATGTAGGAAAGTGAGCACCTCTTTGAGAAAGGAGGAACTGCTTTTTAATTCGGGTCTGATTATGGCCAATGGCAACAATAACAGCATCGAAACACGAACAACTTTCCAGCAATTGCTTTGTCGTTCCAATAACTTGCCAATGAGCAACGTAAGAAACCTCGGGCCAACGATCATCAAAGAAAAAAACACTGTCATAGCCATTGAGTTCCGCAATTTCTGCTATAACTTTACCATGACCACTAGCACCCAAAATGGCACATTTACTCACTTGAATTACCTTTAAATGGTTCAATGGTCACATGGTCATCGGCTGAAATACCTTCTTTTACAAATACCTTTTTGATCGTTAAGAAAATAATTTTAATATCTAGCCAGAATGTACGATTGTCGACATACCATACGTCTAACTTGAATTTATCGTCCCAACTGATCGCGTTGCGTCCGTTAATTTGAGCCCAGCCAGTTACCCCTGGTTTCGCTTCATGGCGACGTGCTTGCACTTCGTTATAAAGGGGAAGATACTGCATGAGAAGGGGCCGAGGCCCTACTAGGCTCATGTCGCCCCTAAGAACATTCCAAAGCTCAGGCAGTTCATCTAGGCTTGAATTACGCAGTTTTACACCAAATGATGTCATTCGCTCAGAGTCAGGAAGAGGGACTCCATCTTTATCTACAGCATCTTTCATCGTTCTAAACTTCACCATTTCAAATGGCTTACCATTAAGTCCAGGTCGCGTTTGTCTAAACAATACTGGAGAACCTAAGTTATTCCGGATTTTCCATGCAATGAAAGCAATTACTGGGGCTAGCACTATCAAACCACAAAAAGATGCAAAAAAATCAAATAACCTTTTCACACTTCACTCCATTAGTTGGTACCGTACCTACAACCCATGAAACCCATTTATCGGCGAGCTGTTTACGATCAAACTCTCTTTCTGCCAGTTGGCGGGCATTATCCCCCATTCCGACTAAACCATTCCTATTGTCTGCGGCATGTTCAAGCGCCTCAGCAAATTTCACAGCGTTCTCTGGCTCAACCGTGTAGCCACATTTTTCTTTTCGAATCATGCCAGCTAACCAGCCGGGATAGTTGTTTAGAACCGGCAAGCCTGCTGAGATATAATCGAAGAACTTATTTGGTGATGTACCGAAATAAAAAGCGGGAATATTAGCAAGTAGCTGCAAACCAATATCTGCGCTTTCCATCAAGCCGGCTAATTTTTCTTTATCAACTGGGGGATGGAAAATAATATTATCTAAGTTCAATTTTTTTGCTCGTAGTTCTAGCCCAGACTTTAATTTCCCTTGACCAACCAATACGAGCTTGATGTCACTTCGACGCCTGTTTTTAAGTTCTTGAGCAACATCAATAACAGCATCAAGACCATTTGCAACACCATGAGTACCAGTAAATACAGCCACTAGATCGCTATCTGATATGCCTAGCGGTCGCCAAGGTTTAACTGCTTGACCAAAAATAGACAAGTCACACCCATTAGGTACTAGCTCAATTTTAGAGGGGTTTACACCACGTTTTTTTATACCCTCAACTATCCCCGGAGATAACCCTATACAACGATGAGCACTTCGATAAGACGCCCACTCCAATATCGACATTAAACCTAAAACGACAGGGTTCTTTATTACGCCCATTTCTTTAGGCAGTTCAGGCCACAAATCACGAACTTCAAAAACAAACGGTTTTCCCCTTAACCATCGAGCGAAGATTCCCGGAATACCTGCTGTGAGCGGTGTAGTAGTGGCAAATAAAACATCATACTTTTCGGTAAAAGCTAAGCCGACACTCTTCAATGCAAACTTAGCAAATGTCATGCTTCGTCGAATAAAGCTATCTGCATTTGAATACGCAAGATCAAACTCAATGACCCTAATACCTTCAACGTGACCTTCCCGCTTACCTTTTATGAACGAACCCACTAAACCTGTTTCGCCACCACCGTATGTGCCACAAACCATAGTGACCTTATGACCATGATGAATCAGGCGTTTGGCCATCTCATATGAACGAATTCCCGTTGAGCCCTTAGGAGTAGAAAAATGCTGATGGAAGTATAAAATATTCATTGTATGAAAATGTACTCAGTTATTATTTTGCAGTCAGAGGTAACTTCAACTTCTATGACTGGTGTATCTTCTTCTCGATAATAGTAACGAGATTCTTTACCTTGAACTAACTTGATTGATTTTGGCTCATGGCTACATGTAATGGTAATAACATGCCCTTCATTCACAATTCTATTACCTGTCAATTTCCAGCCGCCTGGCGCTAATCGCCAACGCAGTACAGCCTTTGTATCAAAGCCAGATATTTGATCTTCAACCAGTAAACTTGTCTCAGATAGTGTAACTGTTCGTGTGTGTTGATTGGCTAAATAGTCCCTATACCCCGCTTGGCAACACATCATCTCTGGTGTCCATTGAACAGAATTTGGCTTTAACCATTTACCAAGTAAAAACCGACCAACACGGGGCATTTGATCTCGCCCATCAAACTCAATGGTATTATGGCTCTGAGCCCCGCTGTAGTAATCTATATATTCTTGGCCAGCATTATAACTAAAGGTACCACCGTCTCTTAGCAAATTGACGCCATTGAGCCATAAATCGATATGTAGAGCATCACACTGTGCGGGGCGAAATCTATATTTAGGGTAAGTTACAAACGCAAAGACCCCACTTCTATTTCGTAAACCAAAGTAGCCACCATCAGAGAAATGAAATGAGCATTGTTTTTCTAATGATTCCGTCGGTTTCGATAAACCAAGAAATTGAAGAGCTTTATCATAACCTCCACTTCTTTGCCAAGCGGCTCTATTACAGAAAACTTTCGCAGCAAGTTGAACAGATGGACGAAAGTCACGATAACTTGAATCGGTTAGTGGGAGTAACCTCGCTCCATCATTGTGGCCCAGATTTGGAGCACCACCAGAGATTTCATCCGTTAGTTGATATAGCCAATTGGTAGCGCTCTTAAGGCGACTCTGTAGTAGCGAAGAAAAAGCAGGCACACTCATGTCTCGACGCCACAGCTCCGACATAGTGTAAGTATCTAACATAACCCTATGATAGTTAACAGAGTACTGGCTAAAAGACCCATCTTCTTCAATTAAGTGACGTGCGCGATTTTCTAACCATTTTCGCCCCAACCTAACCCACTTTTCAGCTTTCTTATCACCTGAATGAACTAACCAAGTCCCTCCAATAAAGAGCGCTGCAGCTTCTGAAGTTCCATGGTTATTATCTTGTGCGACTGCATAAGACATCGTAGGTGCTATTCGCTTCAGGTGAGCTTTAACAAACATCAAAATTGATTCTGTAGGCTTTTCAACTTGACCAAGCAGCTTCGACGCAAAAGCTATATGCATTACACGAATTGAGGCTTCCTGACCACATTTCCAATTAGGCCCCATATATGGCGGATTCTTGTCAAGCCAATCACTACTTGTTTGATTTAGCAATTGAACTGCACCACTTTTGCCTTTTTGATGATCAATAGCTAAACCAATAGCCCAATCAAATCGAGATGCTTCCCAGATACCTTTGATATCCCCGACAGTAGAACCAAAATCAGATAATTGGAACCAAGGGCGAGAAAAGAACTCGTATTTCCTCTCAGTTAAAACACTCTTATCCCATTGAATTTCATCAACTTTAATAAAACTCTTCCACCCAAATGGCTGAAACAAATAATCAGTTTTACCACTTGAACTTAGCTGATCTTCACTTTGGTTAAATAAAGGCCCCAGAATTGGGGCCGCTTTAATACGTTTTACAGGATTTAAGCCCGTGCGTAAGCCCACTTGGTAATATGCCACGCGCGCCAAATTCAGCACACCGAGCTTAAGCACGGTCTTAACCTTGTCTTTACTTATCATTTCTGGCTACGGAGCTGTTCTGCAATTTCAATAGTCACTTTAGCGACTTCAAACAGTTCCCTGGCTGGAATCGGGGCATCTATACCTTTCTCTATCGATTGAAGAAATGCGGTAGAACAGTCAGCTTGCCCTTTATCTTGTTTCCACAGGTTCATTTTTGAAAAACCAGGCCAGCCAAAGGCTTTTAATTTTCGGAAATTGTCTAATTGAAGAACTCGACCAGCGGCAAAAACCTCAACTCGCTCTTTAGGAAAACTAGCAGCACCATTTGCCAAGTAATGGATAGTACCAAAAGAGCCATCAGCAAAGCCTAGAATAATAGCCGCTTTATCCTCTGTAATATCTACGCTGTCTGTATCACCCATCCTTCTGCATTGTACTGAAGTGATTTCCGAACCCGCAAGGAAGCGCATCAAGTCAATAAAATGACATGCCTCTCCGATAATACGACCACCGCCAACACTACTATCTTGAGTCCAATGTTCGGCAGGTATTGCACCTGCGTTCATTGTCATCATAAAAGTTTTAGGCTCATTAATTGAAGAAAGAAGCTCCTTCATCTTTTGAACTTGCGGCGAAAAGCGACGATTAAAGCCAACCATTAATTTTGGAGCAGCATCATCCGAGGTTTTCGAATAATATGCAGCCTCAACATCAGCGAGCTCCGATAGCGAAATCGCTAGTGGCTTTTCGACAAAAACATGTTTTCCTGCATTTAAAGCTTCTGCAACAAACTTGGCGTGACTATTATGACGAGTAACAATAGCGACAGTGTTAATCTCTGGATCCAGGATCATTGACTGCGTATCTGTTGTTGTCTTTGAAAAACCAGCTTTTTCACCATGAGTCACACCATTGATACCACCAGATGTAGCAATTGTGTGAAGCTGTGCTCCTCCTGCTTTAAATGCTGGAATAAGCATTCGTGAAGCGTAGTTTCCAGCTCCAACAAACCCAACAACTGGCTTGGCCGCTTGGAAAGTCATGTTTGAGTCAAGTTCAACAACCTTGTTGTGACGAGCTACTAGCTCGCTTTTATAATTAAGCAAGATACCAAGCGCAGACCTATCCGAAGTTAGAAGCTCGTATGCCTTTGGTGCTTCCTCAAAATTGAAGCGATGTGAGATAAGAGGTTTAACATCTACCTGTCCTGAAGCCATCATATCCAAAATGGCTTCAAAGTTTCTTTGCTCTGTCCAACGCACAAATGCATATGGGTAATCGTTACCCTTATCTTCATAGTCTGGATCATATCGTCCAGGGCCGTAAGAGCATGATACTTGAAACGTCAGCTCTTTCTCATAAAAATCCGCTCGGTTTAGCTCTAAACCAGTTACACCAACGAGTATAATACGTCCCCGTTTTCTGCTCATTCGTGCAGCCTGTGTCACTGGGTCATTCGATTTAGTTGAAGCCGTAATAATAACACCGTCTACACCTTGACCACGGCTAAACGCCATTCCGGCAGCTACAGGGTCTTCCCCACGCCCGGGATTACATACTTCTGCTCCAAATTGTTTCGCTAATTCTAATTTTGAGTCGTCAAAGTCTATTGCTAAAACCCGACAGCCCTGAGCTCGAAGAAGCTGCACTGTAAGCAAGCCTATAAGTCCGGCACCTGTTACAACAAAAGCCTCACCAAGGGTTGGCTTTGCTAGTCGAATACCTTGTAAACCAATACTTGCGACTACAGTAAATGAAGCTTCTTCATCTGAGACCTCATCTGGAACCAATGCGCATAGATTTTTTGAGACTCTGACAACGTCAGCATGAGGCCCGTTAGAAACGACTCGATCACCGGCTTTAAAACCCTCGACACCTTTTCCAACCGAGTTAACTATGCCGACGTTACAATAGCCAAGAGGTAACGGCTGCGCAAGTTTCGATTGCACCGCATCAACTGTGGTCATCAGACCGTCAGTTTGAATTTTCTCTAAAACCATTTTAACCTTGTCAGGCTGCTGGCGAGCTTTATCTAGTAAACTAGCCTTACCAAAGTCAACTAGCATACGTTCAGTACCCGCAGAAATTAGAGAAACAGTTGTGTCAATCAATACATTTCCGGAAGTAGCCATTGGGGCTGGAGCTTCAACGAGATTTGAACCTCCATTTGCCATATCTTGCAATACTTGTTTCACGATTTTCACCGAATGTTCAATATAGAATTCTTTTCTTTTGATGTAGGGTAGTTGATTAACACGGCCTTATATTTCCCTTTAAAAACAAACGTACTACCCGCGGCTGCGCCTATAATCTTTTCCTGTTCAATCAAGGCCTTAATATCTTCATAGGAGCCCGCCCCACCAAGCGCTGTTACAGGAATGTTCACAACATCTCTGATCTTTTTAATTAACGACAGGTCATATCCCTTCATGACACCATCATTATCTATAGAGTTGATAACCAGTTCACCGGCACCCAGTTTTTGAGCTTTCTTTGCTGCGTCAATTGGGCAACATTTTGTACCTTTAGTGCCGTTATGCGTGTAACACTCGTATTTGCTACCAAATAACTTCTTTTTTACGTCTAGGACAACTACCACACTTTGCTTGCCTACACGAGAAGACAAATCTGAGATAAGGTCTGGATTTGTGAAAAAGTTGCTGCTAAACGATACTTTTTCTACACCAGAGCTAAGAATAGATTGAGCCTGTTCGAGATTATTGATGCCTCCGCCATAGCATAAAGGCATGCGGCACTCTGCTGCCAAATGGCCTATCATATTGAAATCTGGAAGCCTACCTTGAGCTGTTGCATCAATATCTAGAACGATTAGCTCATCTACTTCTTTCTCATTAAATATTTTTACAGCGTTTAAGGGATCTCCTACATATTTCCCGTCTTTAAACTTTACAGTTTTGGTCAATCCCTTATCTCTAACAAGAAGTACTGGTATAAGTCGTGATTGCAACATTTTTTATATCTCTGAAAAACTTTTGAGTAACTCAATTCCTGACTTATGGCTTTTCTCAGGGTGACACTGCACTCCATAAGCATTGTTACTATTAACAATGCAAGAAAATGTCTCTCCATAGCTAGCAGTCGCTAATTGAAATTTTTGCTCTTTTACCTCAAAGAAATAGGAGTGCAAAAAATAAAACCTAGACTCAGTTCCCAAACCTGACATTAAAGGAGAGCTACTAACTTTTCTGACCGTATTCCACCCCATATGAGGCAAAGGATATTCTCTCTGGCCTTGTGGGACATTTAATTTACGAACATGCCCTGGAATCCAACCTAAGCCTGGCAATCTTCCTTCTTCACTTGTATTAGCCATCATCTGCATGCCAACACATACACCTAAAACAGGAACATGTTGATCTAAAACCATGTAGTCTAATTGCTGTCTAAGACCTGAGTTATTAAGCATGTTCATTGCATGATCAAATGACCCAACGCCTGGCAAAATAATTTTACTAGCGCCTTCAAGATCTTTTTGAGAAGAGGCAAAATAACAGTCAATATTTAATCTGTTATATATGTTAGAAAATGCTTTGATATTACCAAGGCCGTAATCTACGATTGCGATCATCGTTTAATCGACCTCTCAACGCCCAACCAACGAAGTACCTTAGCACCAAACTCAAACATTGACTCTTGATTGTTATAGTCGCGATAAGTTTTATTCTCTTGACTAAAATATGTCTTCAACTCTTCTACCGATATCCCCAACTTAGTAGCAATATATTCGAAGTCATGCTCTACTTCTTCAACAGGAATTGCAGGGGATTCCAGTTTTTTAAGTGCTTCATCTCTAGTCATCTGCCCAGTGAGAATCAAGCTAGAGTACTGTACCTTGCGCGTATCAAAACCAAACTTATTTGGTAACCAGTATCCTTCGTAAAACTTCGTGAATCGAGATTCAAAGTGCTTTTGGGGATAAGGCTGCCAACCATAAACATCCTCTAACTCGTTCATAGCCTCTTCCTTAATATAAGGGAAGTAATTAAGCGGCTTGACGACTTCAATTCTTTGTATATATCGAAGGTAAAACTTATGCTTCAAAACACTGCTAAACGGATAAGTTTTCATCGCATTGTCACAGAAACGATTTCGTATATCTTTGATCTGAGCCATATCTGTTCCATAGTAAATCCATTCTAGAGGATTTCGAACACACTCAGTAGAAATATTACCACCGTTTAAGATGTACTTAATCTTATGTTTTGCCGCAAAATTATAAAGCGTCGCGATAAATGCATGGTCCTGTGGTATGTCGATATTTGAAACACCGGCTCTGAAGTAAGCCAATTGAAAAGCTTTCATTTCTTCCCAATTAATTACTTCGGTATAGAGGTCTAGCCCTAATTTTTCAATCATAACATTAATGTTATTAACGGCGATTTGTGAATTCCAACCACCATCGACATGGAAAACCAAAGGGCGAAGGCCATATTTCTTTACCGCAACATGTAGGAGGTAAGAGCTATCAGCCCCACCACTCATCCCCATAATGCAATCAAACTCACGATCCTTACCATCTTCTTTGATTTTTTGAATGATTCTTCCTAGCTCTTGTTCGCCTTTCTCGTCTGTATGCCAGTTTGGCTGAACATTTAAATAAAAGTCATTACAATGATCACAGACTCCATTTTCATCGAATGAAATCTTGCTATCAGTAGTGTCCATGACACAGTTAGTACAAATTTGAAAATTGCTCATAATAGTTCCAAAAACAAAGCCTAAAATGAAAAGGGCTAGCTACCATCAACTAAGGCCACTTCAATGCCGAGCACCCCATAGTTTTTTTTGCTCGACAAACTAAACAGTCTAGTTTACAACAGTGTGGTATGAAAAGATGTATCCATAATCTAAAAATCAAATTTAGGTTGATATTACTCATCGCTTTGGAAAGAGTACACCTGTGAGTTAAGTCAAGATGGCCTAATTGAACTCATTCTTCCACCTACCTTTCTTACTAACGCTAAGACTCTTGATTCAACAGCGTACCATGAGAAAAGTGCTAACACAGTAGAAACAAATGTAACACTGGCTACTATAATCAAAGGAGAAGCGTTCTCCAACAAGCCGACATATAAAAATAAGTTAATAACTGGCATATGGTATAGATAAACCCCATAAGATATATCATTTTTATAAACCCAGCTAAAATCAAATGACATCTTAAAGTATGCAAGTTTATATATTAGGATTGACAACAACAAAAAAGAAATTGGATTTATGTTGTTCTGAGCGTTATCAAAATATCCGCCACCAATGTAATTCATACTTAGAATAAATAAGACCAAGATGAAATGAAAATTACTTTTCTCAATAAGTTTTTTTAGCTGTCCGCTTGCTGCCACCCAAACCCCAAACATAAACATGTAAACCCATGATAAAAAAGTAATTACAAACAACTTGAATAGTATATTATCCCAATCATACCAATATACGCGATAAATTGCTGCGGCTATACTCAAACCAGCTAAAATGAAGAACAACTTATTAAATCGAGTATACATTAGGAATAAAATAGGTGTAAGTATGTAAAACTGCAATTCTAGTGTAATCGTCCACAAACTACCATTTACGGCACCAACTCCAAATCCCCGAAGAAAGTCAGGGTTATAAAATTGGATAATTGTAGATTGACCAACATACCATGACAGTAACCCTATATTCGTATAGTCGACTGTATCTAAATATTTTGACATATAAAGAATGACAAGCGTAATCAGATTTGCTAACCATAATGCAGGGAATATTCTTGCGAATCTGTTCAGAAAAAACTTTCTCAAATCATTATTTCTTTCATAAGATTGATAAATCAAATATCCACTTATGAAAAAGAACACTGGCACACCAGGAATTACTTTAATTGCATTTATTACCCCAAACTCAACCTCAAATGAGTTAAATGTATGAACAACTAGCACTTGAAAGGCAGCGATAAGCCTAATTAGGTTAAAGTTATTTTTGTGATGCATTTTCCTCATATCCTTTTAAGACTAAAAACACAATGATAAATATATAAACATCAAAATTAGTAGGGTAAAAGATTGTCTCTGTTAAGCTTCTTATATAAAACAAAGAAAATAAAAGTATAGACAAAACCTTTTTATCGAAACGAACACGGGACAAGAAAACAATAATTAGAGGAACTATAGTAAATATTAAGTAAAACAACCCAAATATATAATGCGCTCGGATAAATGTATTATGTGGGTTTCCTCTAAAGTACTTATCTATCACCGTCCCCTGATAATCTCCACCTGAAATAAAATAAATCCAATCAGTCGTATTTATATAATCTTCAATAATGGATGCACGTGCCGCGTCATATAAGCCAGCACCAATCTTTGTATGATTAAGTATATCAATAAAATCTTCAAATATTCCAGTAGTTGCAAAAACAAAGATAACGGAAATAAATATTAATAGTGAGAAAATGAAAAGTTCTACTTCAACGGGTAATTTTCTAACATTAAACACCCTCAGCTTATAATAAAAGTCGAACAACAAAAAAAAC
This sequence comes from Vibrio tubiashii, assembly GCA_000775715.1. Taxonomy (GTDB): domain Bacteria; phylum Pseudomonadota; class Gammaproteobacteria; order Enterobacterales; family Vibrionaceae; genus Vibrio; species Vibrio tubiashii_A. Next base: position 45,066 of record JRWQ01000017.1, on the reverse strand, counting down.
ATCAAACCAAGTAAATAGGCAAGAGACACAATCATAGATGTTCTTCCCCAGCCAATATAGCAAATATAGACACAGGATAGAGCAGGTAGTAAGGATGTATGCTTCCCTGCTATAATCTGAACAATAGAATAATGGATACTTAATACTAAAACAAAAAGAGTAATACCATTTGAGCTTACACCATTGATCATACTCTCTAAAGGGAATGCTATATCTCTACTGATAAAAATATATGCTAGAATTAAGAAATGAAAGATAAATAAATTAAGTTTCAATATTTCCGTAAGCTTGAACCTAGTGCTAACCAACAATTTAGCAAGGAGTAGCATTGATAGAGTATTATAAAAGTGATACAAGGGAGAAAGGCCAAGCCTAAATGTACTTAACGGAAGTAATGCAATAACCGAAACGCAAGCGACAATAATAAACTGCTTCTCGAATTTAGTCAGCCTAATACTCTTCACGACAAACGACTGATAAATATATAATAATACCGAAGCAGTAGAAACAAATATGGCTAGAACTTGATTTCCATAAATATATGCAAAATTCAAAGTCAGCGTTACAATAAAAAGTAATATTGGTCGAGGATCCATCCTAATCAATGGACCTTTCTTTGATAAAACTCAATAAGCTTTGGTACTTAATGTCATTTTCTAAACTTTCTTTACCTCTAGAAGGTGTTGTCAGTATCCAGTTATTGATTAAGTCGTAGTTGCATTCCATCTTATAAACATAGCCCTGTCTTTCTAACTCTGCATAATAGTCAGATTTAGTTGAACGAAACTCAGGATTCATTACTAATGACTTCACATCAAACTTTGCAGCCTCGATACATACAGAACTAGACCAAGTTATATGATAATCAACAATCGACAGAATCAGTGGTAATGGTACTGAAGAGTAATACTCCCAATCTACATCAAAATCACTAAAATACTTTTCCCAATACTTGTTAAATTTAACACCTTCATCAGAAGCAAAACCTTTAATCTGATTTGGATGTAAACGCACAATCCAGTTAAAATCCTCTTTATGGCGCTTCATAAACTGCTCTAGTTCAGGGTGGATAAACCCATTGGGTATAGTTACATCCCCCCAGGACAAAGACAGTACTATTGTACGCTTATTACTATCTAAATTTAACGGGTACTTATTTGTCAAGGAAGTTACAAGCTTGTCACTTGCTTCCTTTTTAAGAAAACGACTAATCCAAGGGTTACCAGTTTGAATCACATCAATACTTCTTTTGGAGCACCACTTATTCATAACATCAAAACTGCCCCTATCCCATACCAAGAAAGCATTAGGTAACCAATCGTTAGGATCTGACGAACGAAAGGTCTCACCGTACCATGGATGGCTATCCGTTATAACTCCGTGTTGTATGTCCGCAACCCATATACCTCTTTCATTGCACAACTTACACAGCTCTCTAGACGGATTAATTCCAACGACTACTTTGGGCTTAACCTTATCCAATATGACTTGCCATATAGAATATTCATAATGTGAGAACGGGTAACCACTTATTATCCCACCTTTAAGCCGTTTCAGTATCATAGCCCGAGCGAAAGGTCCCTCAGGAGACAAGGCATTTCCGTACGAAACATTGCCTTTAATTGTTGAAGCAATTCTCGTAATACTAGTAGTTGTCATTCCAAGGTTGCTTAAATCATCTTCAAGAGTATCAATCAAGGGGGAATACTTTTTCCCGTTAAAATCAATATATCTATCATTGTCGCAGGCAAACGTGAGGACATCGCTTTTAGGGTAATCAGGATGACCCAATTTAAAACAGTCTACCAGCACTTTTTTAATTAGTTTTATGTCCAAAATTCGATCCAAACACTGTAAGTGACCAAGGCATTGGGTAAAAAACACACGCAGCCAGCCAGGTTAGTATAAACTGAATAAAGCGGCTTACAGTAAATGCATAAGCTGCGCCAATCAGTCCAAATAATTCTATTAAGTAGAACAAAAGAAAACAATTGGCTATACCTGAAAGAACAGTTATGAAAGGCAGAACTTTTGTTTTCTTTGAATAAAAGATGTAATTAGTAACCAATAAATACATGCCACCAAAAGCCTGGCCAAAAACTAATACGATGAATATCTCAGCCACATCAGCGTATTCTTCAGGCAAAAATACTGACATTACTGTTGGAGCTAGAAAAAAGGAGATTGCTGAAATAGCAATAAGAGCAAACATAGCTATATAGCTCATTTTTACTATTTTAATTTTTTCTACGCTTTCTTGCTTCAACTTGCCAAACAACCACGGTACGTAAGCTTTGTTCGCAGCATCACAAACTACGCCAAGAACAGAGGATAGCTGTAAAGAGACTAAAAAAATTCCGACACTGGCTAAATCCATTTTTTCTTTCACTATGATCATTGCTAACCAAGTGATCAAAAATGTACCCAATTCGTGTGGTATCAAAGGAATACCATAACGAAAAAGCCTGTTCCTAGTCTCGGTTTCAGTTATGAATCGAACACTATAACTTTTATGTAAAATAAAGATAGAAATAAACCCAGTTGCTGCAATTGAAACTACCCAACCGAAAATACGACCATCACCAGTTTGGAAAACAAAGTAAACAAGAATAATTGATAATGCAAAGTTTAATATCCCATTCCCAATTTGAAGATATGCATACTTTTGGGCGTACTCATTTCGTTGATACAAACCAAGTAGTAACAAAAAAAAGTAGTTAAAGGATGCTATAAATAATGAAAAATATAACCATAACTCGTTTAATTCCAACCATTTAGATAAATAATCAGAAAAAACATACATTAAACACAACACAACCAATGCACTTGACAATAAAATACTTACGGATGCACCAATATATTCTCCGAGCTTATTATCATTGACGTCATAACTATATCTAACTGTAGCACTATTTGATCCCAGCCCTACAATGGAATATAGGAACACTGTTAAAGATTGAAATATTGCCACTTTCCCCATCTCTTCAGGGGTGATAATATAAGCCATAACTGGAGTTAGCAGGAAGACCAAGCCAGAATTTATCACCGTAGAAAACAAGTAAAATGATGAGTTCTTTAACAGCCTATTTTTTCGCATATATTAATCTAAGCTACCTTAAATAGTTATAGTTATTTAGATATTGAATAGTTGATAGTTTTGACTAGACTAGTTAGTATTCTCCAGTTTGCTTTAAATAGCCCGCCAAATCTAGGTTCATCCTCACGTTCATTCAAAAGAATATTAACCTGAACAACGTTCATTTTATTCTTCTTTGCGACAATGACCATCTGTGAACCTATAGAGTCATACGTTTCAATGGTGCCCAATTTATGATATAAACGGTCGCTATAGGCCTTTAGTCCACATAGGGGATCCATCACATTATAAAATAATGAAAAATACAGCGAATAAATGCGTTCAGAGAATCTAGCAAAATAAGGCCGCCTTCCAACAATTAAATCAATTGTCGGTGCTTCCATATTCCACAACATTGATACAACCTTATTAACTGAAGCAACTGGATGCTGACCGTCAGCATCCATTGTTACAACATATTTTGCTCTCATCTTATTGTAAGCTGCACTCATACCGACACTCAAAGCTCCGGCATAACCGTGATTCTCCGACAGCTCTATAACCGTGCTACCCGAAGATTTAGCAATAGCTGCGGTATTATCTGTAGAAGCATCACTAACTACAATAATTCCAATTTTGTCCTGAAACTGCTCTCTAAGCTCTGCAACGACTCTGCCAATGGTTTTCTCTTCATTATAAGCAGGTATTACTAAGACTACTTCAGCATATTCCATTTCAGGTACTCACCACCATTTATACTACAACTCAATTCCTTACCCACAACTCGGTCTAGCTCGTAAGGGGCAATCGCATCTTCTGGACATGGGCGTAAACAGATTAAATCTTCATAACCGATAGTATCACCAGCCTTAAGATTAATATCATCACGAAGGCGAATCGAGCGTCTCTGCACTACAACCGTTTCTTTTTCATTTTCTTCCACTTTTTTAACTCCGCTGCCCAGAGCGAATGTTAATTCATTTGAACGATCAACCATCTCGCGCCAAGATGAAGGAGTCATAGCAAACTTATGATCAGGACCTTCATTGTCATTGCTGTCAGTGAAGTGCTTTTCAATTACATTGGCTCCCAATGCAATTGCCCCAAGAACAGTCGAATGACCGGGCGTATGATCGCTCAAGCCAAGAATGGCTTCAGGATACATAGATCTTAATGTTTTAATTACATTTAAATTAATATATTTAAAGTTCTCAAGCGATGCCGTATAGTTTGTATTGCACTGCATGATCACGATATCGCGTGTATGCTTATTAGCAGCTCTAACAGCATTGTCTATCTCATCGAGATTCGATGCACCGCAAGCTAGCAGTATCGGTTTGCTCTTCGAAGCCATTCTATCGATAATTTCAGGCCAGGTAATATCGCCTGAACCTACTTTGTAAGCAGGAACAAATTGATCAACAAAATCTACAAGCTCGAGAGAATATGGGCTGGTGAAAAAATCCACATTTGCTTTTTTACATGTTTCGACAAGCGTTTCAGTCCAATCTAAATTAATTGAAGCCCCTTGATATACTTCGAAAACTGATTTTTTCCATTTAGATTGGTGAGATTGTTTATCTCCAAGCTGATCGAAACCAGTTTTACTTACAATGGTATCTGCTTTAAAGTGTTGAAACTTGACAGCATGAGAGCCAGCTTCAGCAGCCATATAAATCAAATCTTGAGCTTTCTGAAGGCACCCATCATGATTCGCGCCTATATCTGCAATAAAGTAGGGAGAACCACTATTATTAAGCGTACGCTCTCCAATCTTGAATTGACTATTAAATTTTGTACTCATTTGCAACTTTCCTAATTTCTTCTACCAACTTTGGCATATCTACTGAAAATGTTTGTTCAAACTTCTCAATACACATCCGCATATCATGAGGACGAACTACTTCTAGTTCGGGCATATCAATGAACTCGTATTCAAATTCAATATTGGCCTCTGTCAAAAAATGATGAATGAAGTCTCCTTTTGACATCCCGTCCTTAGAGCCTAAGTTATAAACACCGGGTATAGGTTTTCTTATCACCAATAGAATGTATTCAACGAGACTATCTATTGATAAAGGAGAGAAAAATACGTCTTTGAATAAAGTTAGTTTTTTCCCTGATTTCGCCATTTCATAAACAGAATCACACAAACTAACAGACCTGTTGCTCTTTGACTTTCCAAAGAAATTAGTTCGCAAGATTGTAGTTCTAGAAAGGTCGCAACACTGCTCACCTTCAAGCTTTGTTTGAGCATATGTATTTAACACCGTTACATCATTCTCATTCGCGTGACTTGTGTTATATATATGGTCTGTTGATATGTGAATCACATGTGCATTTTTATAGTCTGAACTGGCTATATTTTCTGGAATAGCAGCATTTACCGAAAATGCTACCTCTGGCTCAAACTCACAACGATTGACATCCGTGAGCGCAGCCAAGTTGACAATATAATTAGGTTTTTCCTTACTCAAAACCTCATTTAGTTCTTCTGCTATATCTGCTTGTATTCTATAATCACTATCAGGGCTTGTACGAGTTACCGTTACTACATTATATCCGTTATTAATCATGAATTGACATAACGAGCTTCCCAGTAATCCGCTAGAACCAATAACTAATACTTTATTCATCAGAACTTGTCTTCAAACTCTAAGATTGTTTTTTTCAAAATCTCTGCCTGTTCTTTCGCGTCTTCTGTATCCCAATAATTAGTCTTTAATGCGATTATACGACTTTGAACATATTCCGCATTTGGGCAAGAGACTTCGTTGTAATTTTCTGAAATATAATCATTTCTTCTACCAAATAACTTTTCACTAAATAGTGGTTCTTGATAGGTTAGCTTCCACGCCCCATAGAATGGTAAGCCACCATTTTTGATAAATGCTTGATAGAAGTTTTCCCAAGAAACCTTGTCCGTATCTAAAATACAAGCAAACGCCCAATATGAGCTCACACAGTGCTCTGGAACAAACTGAGGCTTAATCCATGTACAACCTTTAAGTGCATCTAAATAGTAAGAAGCGGATACTTTCCTGACCTCTACTAGTTCACTCAAACGCTCTACTTGGGCTAACGCGACTGCACAACATAGTTCTGGCATCCGGTAATTCCAGCCTAAAGCGTCATGGCGAGTATAATTAGGATTTTGAATGTCTGCTTTCGTAATTTTTGCTTTCTTCGAACCCAATGCTGCATAGCCTAGGCCAGTAACTTTTCTTATTTTAATAGCTAGATCTTCGTTGTTGGTGGTGGTCATTCCACCCTCACCACTACTTATATGCTTTGAGCTCTGAAAACTATAACTAGCTGCATCACCAAAGTTACCTAGGAGCTCCCCCTTATAATAAGATAAGAAAGATTGGGCGTTGTCTTCAATTAGAATTAAGTTATGTTTCTTTGCAATATTGCAAATCTCATCCATTTCAGGAGCAAGTCCGTAGAGAGAAACAGTTATAATAGCTTTAGTTCTAGGAGTGATTTTGTTCTCTATATCCTTTGCAGATATGACAAGCGTGTCTTTTTCTACATCAGCATAAACAGGAGTCGCATTAGAATGAATAACAGCTAAACTTGTACTTGCCATTGTTAGAGGAGGAACAATAACCTCATCGCCTTGACCAATACCGGCAGCCTCTAACACAGAATGCATTGTCGCAGTTCCGTTAACATGTGAAATCGAAAAGTTTGTTTCGAAAGTTTCGCAAAATTGGTGCTCTAACTTAGTCATAAACTCAGCACCCTTTGAACTTCTAAAACTATTGTTTAGAACTTCATTAACATAACTATATTCTTTTTCTGATATGCGGTTAATTTTCATAATACTACCATTGTGTTGGGTCAACTAACTTAGGGTTGTCTATCGCTAAGAAATCCCATTGACTTGTATCTATTTCCTTACTAATTGCAGAAAATATCTCTCTCATCTGTTCAGAAGAAACTGATCCAATTATTATTTTGTCTATTTCTTGTATGTTATCAACAAATTTAATAGCAGCTTCAACTTTAGAGATACCCATGCGTTCAGTCATTTCTATAAACTGTCTATGATATTGTTCAATACTCGGTAGTTTCAAGGCATCGTTTGCCAACAATAGACCTTGTAAAAAGACCGAGCGAGCATGAATCTCAATACCGTGCTTCTTTAGTTTTTCTAAAAAGCCATTAGTTTTCATACGTTGGTCAAAAACACTAAAAGGAAGCTGAACAAAGTCGATAGCTTCTAATATATCTTTTCGATCTACTTGAGCTCTACTATAAATTGAAATTCCTACCTTTTTAGCTAAACCTATTTCCTTTAGCTCAGCAAGAAACTGTAGATATTGAGTTGAGTTGACTCCAGTAAATGCATTCGGATCATGTATTAGTAAGCCATACAGTGAGTCTACCCCAAGCCGCGCTAAAGATGCTTTCACATTAGTTATCATTTGACGAATATCAACCCTCTCACTATCCAACTGGGTTTTAGTGATAACCTGTATATCTCCAGACGTAATGCGTTCATTTCCTCCTAGTCGCTCTTCGCTGATCCCATAAGCTGGAGCCGTATCTAGTAACTGAACTCCATTACTTATACACAGCTCTATAATAGCGTCCATTTGGCTATCGCCTACAACACCTTCATCGTTTGTGATACCGTAATCTAGACCAAATTGAGCCGTACCTAAAACTATTTTATTGCTCATTCTTTAGTTCTCTTAAAGAGTCTTGTTCTAAGGACTTTATTAGTCCCTCATTTCTAATGAATGAAGAGTTTATTGCCCTTAGGGTATGATTAGAGTCAAGTAGTTTTAAAATATCATTCATGTGAAAGTTATCATTTATAGGATAAAGAGCTTCATATATTCTTTTAGTAAAATCAAAATCTTCAGGTTCATCAACAGTCCACCTTTCTTGATAACAAGAAGAACCAACAATGGCGATATTTTGGGCGATGAATTCGGTAGGCCTATTTTTTATATATAGAGTCACATGCTCTCTCTCAGAAGGTAATAAAGCATGTTCCCACATATAATGAAGTGCTTTTGAAGTAAAAACCTCAACGTCTAAGCCATCTGGGAAAGTATACTCTAATGTATTCGATGTGTACTCGTTCGAGTATACCAGATGATTTAATACGACCATATCAATCACTTGACTATCTATAAATGGGCAGTCAGCCGTTAACCTAATAACATTTGATACTTTCTTATCCTTTTGATACCAAAGAACTGCGCTATGATATCGCTCTAAAACATCATCTAAACTTCCTCGGAATACCTTGATTCCATTCTGTAGGCAATGTTGTTCGAGAATATCGTCCGTTTCGTGTTCACTAGTTGCTACCAGTATATCGTCTACATACTTAGATTGCTTTATCCTAGAGATTTGATGCATTAAAAGGGACTTTCCACAAACTTCTTTTAGCACTTTGCCAGGCAAGCGAGAAGAACTCATTCTCGCTTGTAATACAACTAAATTCATCGTCAGCCTATTTTTTATTGACCACTATTTATAATAGCCGAAATTTTACGTCTTAATGACTCGACAGTTTCCCATTCTTCATTAGTACCAGAATTATATTTAAAACCAAATGGAACCTTAGTAGCCTTGTGGTGGTCCAGGTATTCACCCTCTGTATAAGTAAATGAAACTGAAGGCAAAATGGCGTAGTACTTACCAAGATCTATGGTGTTTAGCGAATCAGTATCGGTGATCATTTCTTCGTGTAATTTTTCACCTGGTCTAATACCTACCACTTCTGTGTTACATTCAGGAGCAATAGCTTCTGCTACATCTAGAATCCTGTATGATGGTATTTTAGGAACAAATATCTCCCCGCCCAAATGATGCTCTAGTGCATACATAACCATGTTGACTCCATCTTGAAGCGAAATGTTAAAGCGGGTCATTTCCGGATGGGTAATAGGTAAAACTCCTTCAGATTTTTTGTTCATGAAAAACGGGATTACTGAGCCACGAGACCCCATAACATTCCCATAACGAACCACACTGAAGCGTATATTTTTTGAACCCTTGATGTTATTAGCGGCTGTAAATAATTTATCTGAAGCCAGTTTTGTTGCGCCATATAGGTTAATTGGCGCACAAGCTTTGTCTGTTGAAAGTGCAACTACATCTTTAACCCCACATTGCAACGCCGCTTGAATAACATTTTCTGCCCCATTGACATTTGTACGAATGCATTCAGTAGGGTTGTACTCTGCTGTATCAACTTGTTTTATTGCAGCAGCATGGATAATGACATCAACCCCCTCACAAGCTTGAATTAAACGGTTTTGATCTCTCACATCACCAATAAAAAACCTTAATTGAGGATATTTAGCCTCTGGATAGTTCTGTTTTAACTCAAACTGTTTAAGCTCATCACGAGAGAAGATAATTATCTTTTTTACATCTTGGTAACGTTCCAATATTGTTTTAATAAACTGCTTACCAAAAGAGCCTGTACCACCTGTGATAAGTACCGTTTTCTTGTTTAACATTATTTTTACCTGTATCTATTACTAACTAGCATCCGTCTACTATACAACAATCGCTACCCTTCCTAAATCAGAATAACAACCGCCACCAAACACCTGATTGAAAATCATACAAACCATTACAGACAGTTTAAAGTTTCATAAGCACTTGCTTACTAAAAATAGTCGTCAACCCTTCAGGAAAGAGCGGTCAACTATCACTTTAGATATATCATTACTTAACATGATACAAATAGTAAGTCTTTGTCTTGTCTCTTCCTTGGAATGACTCTAAAAGTTTATTACCTTTCCCTTGATTTATTAACACTTTCTTTGAAGAAAGAATAAACTCCCCTCCCATGGACTTAAACTGTTCTAAGTTTAACTCAATCTCTTCATTCGCTTCCATCAAACGACAACGACTACCCCAGTCATCAAAATATGACTTCCAGGTTTCAGACTTTTCTAACTCTGGAGCGATAATTTTCCGAAAATTGTGCTTGTGATCTAGAGGATAAGATGACCAATACCCATCTAATGTATAGAAACCATTATATATAGCAATTGCAGGGTTAAAACCAATGGTCATCACACGATATGAACTGGTGGGTTTACTTATTACATCCTTAATTTCACTAAACACTTCCTCACTATAGTAATCATCCATACCGGATGATTTCTGATTCCCGTTAATCGACAAAAATGAATGATTCACCTGCAATATCGATACCAAAACAATTGGTATTAGAGACCATTTCGTTTTGTGCATCATTTCCTTGCACATTAGAGAGAAAAGGCTAAACCACAGGACAGGGAAGAGAAAATAGAATCGATCAAATTGAACTTGAGCAAGGATAGGGATTTTTTCCTTTACTAACTCCAAAGCTACATGATTATAAAACCCTGACAAAAAAGAAATACCAACTATGGAAAGGAGCAGTGATGTTAGAAGATATTTCCTTGAAAATATAAAAACGATAGCTGTAAACGCAATTCCTCCAAGCGTAAACAAAGTATTAGTAGAAAAATGTAGTAATTCAAATCTAAAATAGTAACTTAATAAAAAATATATGGACACGAATATGCACAATGCACGATTCAGTCTATTAGACAGAATTAGAGCCAGACTAGAAAATATCAAAAATGGCGTTATATACTGATAGTGAAGTGAGTGTGCATGGTATTGCCCATAACTCAGTAAATAGATAGCTCTATCGAATGCTTGTTGAGTAGTTAAAGTAGTTAGAGAAAACTCTTGCCGGTGAGAGATAAAACTTGGATCAATAAATTCCACTACCAATCTATACTCAGCAAATAGATATAAAATGGACATTAATAATATTGAAAGAAATAAGTGGTAGTTTACTTTTTTCTTCTCCCAAACATCATAAATAAAGATAATAAGACATAAAAAGAGGAAAAACATACCCGAAAGTATCAATGAGCTATAGAAAGGGAAAATAGAAAATATCACCAACTCTTTTGCTCTAAACATTCCATTTCTGACATTCAAATATGCGTATAATAGCAAAGGTTGTCCCGCGACACTTAATCCTCCGTTTGACCAAAATGGTAACAATGAAAAGGCAAGCGCTATAAACAACCCTATCAGCTGAAAATATATATCTTTATCATTCTCTTTGAAAATGTGTCTACTAACTAATAGATACATACCAAAGACAGCAACTATTCTTAACACAGTTTCATTAATAATATAAGCTACTTTCGGTTCAAACATGTAGTACATGAGAGAAACCACATTGAGCTCACTTGGTAACATTGAACGAGGTATACCACCAAGTATATTAGGCACGATAATACGGCTATCTGAAAACATATAGCCCATGGAGGACATAACCTTGAATATGGCTATACTCGAATCTAAATTATCATGAATGTTAACAACCAAATCACCTTCTGAATTGAAATAAGAAGACAGATAGTAAGCTACGATTATAAGACAAAAAGATACAAGCATTACACTTACAAGCCTAACTAGCTTAGTTTCACTTCCTGCCGAAACATAATTAATAGTGGGTTTCATTTTATTTTCCAATTAGAAAGCCAAAACATTTCTAAAGGTGTAATAAATTTCTCTAATATTCATTGAATGGAATACAATAAATCTCAATAGAGCCAATAAACCTACACCTCAACTAATTACATTTTATTTAACCCAACATCCTTTGGTATCAACTACTTTAATATTATCTGGGATATTAGTTACCTGCTTAAACTCTTTATGATCAACTAGCAAAACAGCTATATCGGTCTGAGTTAATGATTCATGGAAGTCGATTAGCGTAGCATTTTTTATTGAAACCTTTGATAGACTTGAAATATTTGGTTCTACAAAGCTAACTACCGAAGGGTGCCCACCAGCAATCTCTTGTGCAATAGATAACGCAGGACTCTCACGCAAATCATCAATATCTGGTTTAAATGCTAAGCCAAAGCACGTAATTTTCACATCGGAGGCGGTTCTCTCTGGATTTTCTTGTAAAAATTCAGCGATAGCTAACTTCACTTTATTAATTACCCATTCAGGTTTTTCATCATTTACTCGACGAGCCATATGAATCATTCGAGCTTCTTCCGGAGTTTTTGCCACAATAAACCAAGGATCTACAGCAATACAATGCCCACCAACACCAGGTCCTGGTTGAAGGATGTTCACACGTGGGTGTCGGTTTGCTAGCGCAATCAACTCCCAAACATCGATACCTAACTTGTCACAGATAACGGAAAGCTCATTTGCAAATGCTATTTGAACATCACGTGAACTATTTTCAGTCAGCTTCGCCATTTCAGCAGTACGCGCATTGGTCGTTACACAATCACCTTGAACAAATGTTTGATATAGCTCTACTGACCGCTTTGAACATTTAGGTGTCAAGCCGCCTATAACACGGTCATTTTCAACTAACTCTCTAACTACGTGGCCTGGCAAAACACGTTCTGGACAATGTGCAATGTTAATATCAGCTTCCTCCCCATGAGTCTGCGGGAATGTAAGATCTGAACGAGCTTGAGCTAGCCAATCCGCCATTTGCTCTGTTGCACCAACTGGTGAGGTCGACTCTAGTATAACTAGGTCACCTTTCTTTAAAACAGGAGCAATTGCTTTACTCGCCGCTTCAATATATGAAAGGTCAGGTGCAGGGACTTCACCTTCTTTACAAGGTAAGAAAGGGGTTGGAACAGCAATGAGAAACGCATCAGCCGCCTCTGGAACCGTTACCGCTTTTAGATAACCCTCTTTAACTGCAGCATTTACGATCATATCAAGCTCAGGCTCTACGATATGAATTTTACCTTGATTGATGGTATCTACAGCATGTTGATTAACATCAACACCTACAACTCTTTTCTTACGTGATGCGAACATCGCTGCTGTTGGGAGACCAATGTAGCCTAAGCCTACAACTGAGACTGTTTCAAAAGACATATATATTTCTCGTTAAATTAAATTATTTTGCTAGAACATCTAGAATTCGTTGACATGCTTTCCCATCACCATAAGGGTTATGTGCAAAGCTCATTTCCTTATAGGCCTGCTCATCTTCAAGCAAAGTCGTTAAACCTGTAACAATGCGATCTATGTTGGTACCAACCAACTTAACCGTGCCAGCCTCTACGGCCTCTGGGCGCTCTGTTGTGTCTCTCATGACCAACACTGGTTTACCTAAAGAAGGGGCTTCTTCTTGGATACCTCCCGAATCCGTAAGAATAACATGTGCTCTATTCATCAAATAAATAAATGGTAAATATTGTTGAGGCTCAATTAGGTGCACATTGCTTATTCCCGCCAGAATTCGGTTAACGGGCTCACGTACATTAGGGTTCAAGTGCATTGGATAAACAATTTGAGCTTCTGGGTGCTTTCGTGCAGTAAAGGCTAACGCTTCACAAATACGCTCAAAACCGCCACCAAAACTTTCTCTTCTGTGACCTGTAACAAGTACTAATTTTTTATCTTCATTAAGGAATGGAAATAATTCAGACAGGTGCTGCTGAAGAGCCTCATCTTGATAGATTTTTTCCTTGATCATCAAAAGAGCATCAATGACAGTATTGCCTGTCACCGAAATATTATCCTTAGCAAAGTTTTCTCTTAACAAGTTGTTTTGAGAAGTTTCTGTAGGTGCAAAGTGAAACTGAGTTAGTGCACCCGTCAACTTTCTATTTGCTTCTTCTGGCCACGGAGAGTAGATGTTTCCTGTTCTTAATCCAGCCTCGACATGGCCAACAGGAATTTGCTCGTAATATGCTGCTAGACTAGCAGCAAACGTTGTTGCTGTATCACCATGAACTAAAACCACGTCGGGTTGAAATTCTTGTATTACTGATTTTAATTCCAGTAAGATTCGCGCGGTCACATCATTCAAAGACTGCCCTGATCTCATTAAATCTAGATCGTAATCTGGATTTATTTCAAATAGTTCAAGCACTTGATCTAGCATCTCTCGATGCTGAGCTGTTACACAGCACTTTGCTTCAAATCGTTCATCAGCAGATAAAGCATGAACTAAAGGTGCCATCTTAATTGCTTCTGGTCGGGTACCAAATACCGTAAGTACTCTCTTCTTTGACATCAATTAACCTATTAAGCCTTAATCAGATAAAGTCAATATAGAGTAGCGGGGCGCATCACCTAAGAACGCTCCTAGAACAAAACCTTGCTGCACTTACTACTCTAAGTTTTTGCGAATAGTAACTTAAATTCCCTTTCTATTCGACAACTCCGTTCATAGTTCACCACTTTCTATGACTGTTCATTTAAGCATGGTATAATATGGGTAGTTTGTACTCTAAGTTCTAGGAATATTATGATAATTGTAACCGGCGGCGCAGGGATGATTGGCAGCAATATTGTCAACGCACTTAATGAGAAAGGCGTCAACGACATTTTAGTAGTCGACAACCTTAAAAACGGTAAAAAGTTCCAGAACTTGGTTGATCTAGACATCACAGACTACATGGATCGTGACGACTTCCTTACCCAAATCATGGCTGGTGATGACTTTGGACCAATCGACGCTATCTTCCATGAAGGAGCATGCTCCGCTACAACAGAGTGGGACGGCAAATACATGATGCTCAATAACTATGAGTATTCAAAAGAGTTGCTTCACTATAGCTTGGAGCGAAAGATCCCATTCCTCTATGCTTCATCGGCTGCGACTTACGGTGAAACGGATAAGTTTGTTGAAGAAAAAGAGTATGAAGGTGCACTAAACGTTTACGGTTATTCAAAGCAGCAGTTCGATAACTATGTACGTCGTATTTGGCAAGATGCAGAAGAGCATGGTGAAAAACTTTCTCAGATTACTGGTTTCCGCTACTTCAATGTATACGGCCCTAGAGAACAACACAAAGGCTCCATGGCTTCTGTAGCGTATCACCTCAATAACCAAATGAATGCAGGAGAAAACCCTAAACTCTTCGCGGGTAGCGAAACTTTTAGGCGTGACTTCGTTTACGTAGGTGACGTAGCTGCGGTTAACTTGTGGTTTATGGAAAACGGTACCTCAGGAATTTTCAACCTAGGCACTGGAAATGCGGAGTCATTCGAAGAAGTAGCGAAAGCAGTAATTAACTTCCATGGTAGAGGTGAAATCGAGACAATCCCATTCCCAGAGCACCTAAAGGGCGCTTACCAAGAGTTTACGCAAGCTGACCTAACCAAGCTACGCGCTGCAGGTTGTGGTCATGAATTCAAACCTGTGTCAGAAGGCGTTGCTGAATACATGCAAATCATCAATTCTTAGCTCATTCAGGGGGTGACATAGACGTCAATAACAGGCTATGCTCACCCGCACATCTATAACCTGCTTGACGCTTTTTTCAAATTACTAGAGTTAAATAATGAATATCTTAATGGCACTCTCGCAGTTAGAGGTTACAGGTGCAGAAGTTTATGCCACTTCGGTTGGCAATGAACTAACCGCCAGAGGGCATAACGTTCATTATGTGTCTGACACTTTAACAAAACCTTTCAAAGGGCGATATTTTAAGCTACGTTTCAATAAACGAAGTATTCCTCGACGCTTCTGGCATGTTGCTTATCTAATTTACCTAATAAAAAAACATAAAATACAGCTTGTTCATGCTCATTCCCGCGCTTCCAGTTGGAGTTGTCATTTAGCCTGCAAGCTAACAAGTACCCCAATGGTAACTACGGTCCATGGCAGACAACCTGTTCATACATCACGAAAAAAATTTCATGCTATGGGAGATAAGGCCCTTCCTGTATGTGAAGCAATAAAAGAACAGTTAGTCTCCGAGCTAGAGGTACCTGAAGATAGGCTAGAAATAAGCAGGAACGGTATCCAAACTGGTCAGTTTACTTGGCTAGAAGCACCAGATAATGAAAAACCAGTAGTAACCATTATTGGCCGTCTTACTGGACCTAAAGGAGATCTCTGTTACCGCCTACTTGATGAATGTCTAGACACATCTCTTTACACTGTTAAAGTAGTTTCCGGCTCTAAAATCGAACCTCGCTTTAATAAGTTTACTGAGCAAGTAGAGTTCTGCGGATACACTAATGATGTCGCCTCTGTTTTAGCCACATCCGATCTTGTGATCGGTGCTGGTCGCGTAGCAATGGAATCTCTGCTCTGTGGAAGGCCCACTCTTGCGATAGGTGAAGCAAAGGCTATAGGCTTAATTGATGAGAATAACATTCAGCAAGCAATGGCGAGCAACTTCGGTGACATTGGTTCAAAAGACTTAGATATTGATTTTTCAGCTATCGCACAACAGGTGAAAAACGGATTGCAGAGTAAGCATTGTTACAAACAAATAGTTGAAACGATAAAGGAAAACTATAGCCTAACAAAAATAGTCGACCAGATTGAGCACATCTACCAAACGATTTATGTTGAGAAGATACGCAAAGAAATGCCAATCATTATGTACCACCGTTTCATTAAAAATGACAGTGAAAAAGGAGTTCACGGCACATACTTGCATATAGATATGCTAGAAAAGCATTTCAAACTAATAAAAAAGATGGGGTTTGAAACCATCACCTTTAAAGACTTATCAAACAAGGGCTTAATCAGTCGGCTAGAATATGGCAAGCGCTATATTATAATCACTGTTGACGATGGCTATAAAGATAATTATGAACTACTCCTTCCTTTACTGAAAAAATACAACTTTAAAGCTGTGATTTATGTGGTTACTGGCGAAACATTCAACCGCTGGGATGTAGAGAACGATGATAACCCTGAAAGGCCAGTACCTTTGATGAATCAAAATGAGCTAAAGGCTTTGTCAGACTCAGGCCTAATTGAGATTGGGGGGCACACGGTCAGCCACCCTCACTTAAATACTTTAACTCCAGAGAAGCAAGAAGTTGAGATCGAGAAAAACAAGGAAGAGCTAGAAGGCATGTTAAATATGCCTCTCACTTCTTTTGCATATCCTTATGGCTCGTTAGATGCTGATTCTAAACGTATCACGGAAAGGCTTGGCTATCAGTTTGCAGTGGCGACTAATAGTGGTCCCCTAGCTACCCATCAAGATCCATTTCAAATTCGTAGAATTGCAATTTTCCCAAGAACTGATGTATTTGGTTTGTGGCGAAAAATTCGTGGAAATTACCTTTTAAATAAATTTAATAACTATAACTCTACAGGCTAAATATGCTTTCTCACAAGTACTATGAAATTTTTACGCGTTGGATATTATTATTCGTTCTTTCTTTCTTGCTTACCACAAACAACTTCAGCGTATTTTTTATAATTCTATTCGTATTACTATCTGTAGCTTACTTATATACTAATCGCCATATTTGTACGTTCAGTAAATTCGATTTAGCTATCACATTCTGTCTTTCAATTTACTTTATAGGTGCTATACCCATAGCTATTTATGATGGAACAACAGCAAGATATTTTCAGGGTGGCATTAGACTAATTCTATGCCTGCCGATTTATCTATCCTTAAAAACATGTATAGAAAATAGTGAACTAAAAATAAAATCCAGCCTAGATATTGGCCTCATATTAGGCTCTATTGGGGCCTTTATAATATCATTCTATCAGTACTTTATTTTACATATGCCAAGAGTCGATGGATTTCTGTTTAGTATAAACTTTGGTTACCTCGCATGTACTTTAGCTTTCCTAGCATTTACGTTTAGCTTCAATTCAAAAAGAAAACCTTTTCTACTATTAGGATCAGCGCTATGTACATTGGCTGTAATATTCACCAATACTCGTGGAGCCATTTTTGCAATCCCTCTTATGCTAGCATTACTAGTTACTATTAACTTTAACAACATTAATAAAAAATACATTTTAGTTGGTACGTTAAGTTTTCTACTAGTCTCTACAGTTCTTTACAACACCTCTGAAAATTTCAAAAGTCGCATCGACTATACCGTTCACGAACTTACGTTAATTGCGTCCGGAGATATTGAAAAATCAACATCCTCAGGTTATCGTCTTCATTACTGGTATGGTGCAATGGAAGCATTTAAAGTTAGCCCTTTAATTGGACTACCCTATCACGAAAGGGAAAAGCTAAACCACCAACTATACCTAGATGAAAAAATAGGAGAAGGTGCATCAATTATCTCTAGAGGACACGCTCACAATCAATACTTTGAAATGATGGCATCTAATGGTGTAATCGGAATTCTCAGTGTAGTCGGTATATTTATCATCCCTTTTTTTATATTTGTTAGTCATTACCTCAAGCATAAAAGCCATTGGTCATTGTCCGCTTCAATCTTTGTTTTTGGATTCATTATATTTGGCTTAACCGAGGTTCCCTTAACAGCCAATTTAATAGGATCTTTTTACGGCTTTATGCTAGCCGTATTTTTCGCCATAATAGCCGCAGAGAGACAAGGTAAAAGGGTGCTTTAACCATGCAAGTTCTAGTCATAGGCCCATCTTGGGTTGGCGATATGGTAATGTCGCAAAGCCTTTATACGACATTAAAGCAACTATACCCAAGTTCAAATATAGATGTTCTTGCTCCGGCTTGGTGCAAACCTATCTTGGATCGCATGCCAGAAGTCAATCAAGCGATTGAAATGCCAATAGGGCATGGAGAGTTTAATTTAAAAGGTCGCTGGCAGTTAGCTCGAACACTGGCAAAGCGAGGATACACCCACGCTTATATTCTACCAAACTCCGCCAAATCTGCTTTGATTCCATTCTTTGCCGGTATTAGTTCACGAACAGGTTGGAAGGGTGAAATGCGTTATGGCCTGCTCAATGACGTAAGACCAGATAAACGTGTTTTCCAGTATATGGTCGAAAGGTACGTTGCTTTAGCGCATTCTAAAAGCGATATGCTCAACGAAGTCAAGCTAGCAAATTGCCCTAGACCAAGTCTAACCGTCGACTTAGCAAACCAGAAAAACGCAAGAGATCGTTTAGGTCTAGACATTACTCGACCTATTATAGGCCTATGCCCCGGAGCCGAGTTTGGCCCTGCAAAACGTTGGCCAGATCCTTACTATGCTCAGGTCGCACAGTTTGCAATAGAAAATGGTTATCAAGTTTGGTTATTTGGTTCAGCTAAAGACAGAGACGTCTGTGAACTCATTCGCTCCAAGCTGTCAAAGGAGCAACAGCGGCTTTGTTTCAATTTAGCGGGAGATACCTCATTAATCGAGGCCGTCGACCTATTAGCAGCATGCCACACTGTCATCAGTAATGATTCGGGATTAATGCATGTATCTGCTGCTGTCGGGTGCAACATCGTTGCTATTTATGGCTCAAGCTCGCCAAAATACACCCCCCCTCTCACAGAACAACTGAAAATGGTTCACACCGATGTTGAGTGTCGACCATGCTTTAAGAGAGAATGTCCGTTAGGACATCTAGACTGTCTAAACAAGCTAACACCAAATACTGTTATTGATGCTCTAAAAGGGTTTATCGAATAACATTAGGCTCTGTTAGACAAGTAATAGATTATGAGCTAACTCCAAGCGAGTCCAAAATCTGCCATAGAAATTACTAATTAAGGCAGTGATAAAGTTAATACATACTAAGGCAAATTATGAAAACGCTCCCAATAATGATAGTCAATAGATCCATCCGTCTTATTGGTAATATATTTAAAGTACTGTCATACCCTTTTCACTTTGTTTTCCCTAAGTTGCGTTTTACAATCCCCGAACATTCGCCTGCAATGGTTCGCTCAGTTCAATCTGGTGAGGTAACCAAGATTATCTGGCAAACCAATTACTCCAATAGATCTACACTACCTGTTTACCTCAACTATCTCTTTAATCGACTCATGTCTCTGGATTATGAGTACCGTTATGTAAGCACAGAAGCTCGTGAAGACTATTTAAAAGAGCATGCACCAAAAGAAGTGTATGAGGCCTACCTGAAGCTAACAGATGGCGCTTCGCAAGCAGACCTTTGGCGTGTAACCACCCTCTACCTGCAAGGTGGTATCTATATGGATATCGACGCGACATTGGTTTGGCCTTTGAAAAGAATATTGAAAGGAGTTAAGGACTCACTATTCATCAAAATCAAGAATGATACTGAGATTACGAACTACTTTTTAGCAACAAGACCTAATAACCCAGAGTATAAGTCTGTCATGGAGGCAATTGTTCACAACATCGAGAACTATGACCCTACTGAAGGTGTATATGGTACAACGGGACCAAAAGTATTTAACGAAGTACTAGAGACCGAAAAAATCAACTCTCGTCGTCGTCGCTATGTATGCATCCAAGGAACTTTCACCAATGAGTATTTCCAATACTTAGACAAACCTCGAGGTAAATGGACTCACCAAGATCCTAACGATTTAATCAAAAAATAAAATACAGGATTACCGCTGTGCTCATTCGTTGGTTGTATACTCTGCTGCTCGCTTGTGCTTCTCCGTTTCTGCTTTACAGCCTTTTTAAAAAGAAGGAAGGAAAGCCAAGTGTAGGTAACCGATGGAGAGAGCACTTTGGCATCACTCCTCCTTTGGAGTCTTCGCAACGACCAATTTGGATTCATGCAGCTTCCGTTGGAGAAACGTTAGCTGTCACACCTTTAATAAAAGCTCTCAAAGCACGCTACCCAGATACAACTGTTTTACTCACCACAACAACATCCACTGGAGCTGAACAAGCGGCGCGATTAAGCAATTTGGTTTGTCATCGTTACACTCCAGTCGACTTTACATTTGCTATCAAACGATTCATACGCACTATTCAACCTTCTCAAATGATAATTGTAGAGACTGAGCTTTGGCCTAACACGTTAAATGAAGTATCGAAGTCAAAGATCCCAGTTACCTTGCTCAATGCCCGCCTATCCGAAAAATCCTACAATGGCTATCGCAAAATTTTTCCGCTGATTAAACCAATGACAAGACAGTTATCCAAGGTTCTATGCCAGTTTGACGCCGATGCCGAGCGTTTTATTAGACTTGGAGTAGACGAAAATCACCTTACTGTTACGGGTTCGATCAAATTTGATATTACAATCACTGACTCAATCCTCTCTAAAGGTAACCAGTTAAGAACACAACTTGGTCAAGACCGCCCAGTATGGATTGCTGCAAGCACACACGAAGGGGAAGACGAGGTATTACTTTCTATTCATAAGCAGTTACTTCGTGACATCTCAAATGCCCTATTGATAGTTGTCCCTAGGCATCCAGAGCGCTTTAAGAAAGTGACGAAATTGTCTGCAAGTATGGGTTTATCAACTGTAACACGTAGTAGCAACTCCGCTACTACTACGAATACTCAAGTTTATGTTGGCGACACAATGGGCGAAATGCTGACCTTACTGCAAGCGGCTGATGTTTGCTTTATGGGAGGAAGCCTTGTAGGAAAAAAAGTGGGGGGACATAACCTTCTCGAGCCAGCCGCACTAGGAAAGCCAACAGTCACTGGCCCAAGTTACTACAATTTTACTGATATTACTCACGCTCTTGAGGCCGTTGGCGCGTGTATAATTACTCAAGATAACGTGGAAATTACCAATAACCTTAAGCACTGGCTAACAGAACAAAAATCTCGAGAAATGAGCGGTGCCCAAGCCCTAAAAGTAGTTGAAAGAAATACTGGTGCAATAGAGAAAACACTTGCTCAACTAAAGATAGACTAGGAACAAAACATCATGAAAAAGCTCATCGTCGACCTAGACGGAACCTTAACCCAAGCCAATACCTCTGATTACAAAAATGTTCTACCTCGCCTTGATGTGATCGAGCAACTTAAAAACTACAAGCAGCAAGGATTTGAAATTGTTATATCCACAGCGCGCAATATGCGTACCTATGAAGGTAATGTAGGTAAAATCAATATTCATACTTTGCCGATCATCACTGAATGGTTAGATAAGCACAACATTCCTTATGATGAAATTCTTGTTGGTAAACCCTGGTGCGGCCATGAGGGTTTCTATATTGATGACAGAGCTATTCGTCCATCTGAGTTTGCGAAGTTGTCATTTGAAGAGATCAATAAACTAATTGAGAAGGAAAAGGTATGTTCCTGATAATGTCTGGAGCCTACGTTGGGCTAGAGTTAGAGTCAGAGTTTGGACATATCCCACCAAGTTTTCTACCGCTTGGCAACCGCCGACTTTTTCAACATCAAGTTGCTTTAGCTCCAGATGGCGTATCCATCTACTTATCAGTGCCAGAATCTTACTCTGTTTCAAAGCTAGACCAACAATGGCTCAAGCAGAATCACGTTGAGGTAATCCATACACCAGATGGGCTTAGCTTGGGAGCTTCAATGGTTGCGGCAATCAATATTAGTGGTCACTCATTGAACAGCCCACTGCACATTCTCTATGGCGATACCCTATTTAAACAACTCCCCATAGGCGATGACATCGCTAGTGTATCTACCACTAAAGATAGCTACAACTGGGCAGTACTCACTGATGATAAAGCACATTGGCTAAAAGATACCGAACAGCAAGTGAGCTCGGAAGCAAATCGTATTATTGATGGGTATTTCAAATTTAGTCATCCAAGAGAGTTAGTTCGCTGTATTACACAAAGTGAATGGAAGTTTATTGAAGGTTTAAACCGATACCACCGATCCGTTGGCCTAACTCCTGTTGATTCAAATGGTTGGCTAGACTTTGGCCATGTAAATACCTACTACCGTTCAAAAGCCGAATATACAACTCAGCGTGCGTTTAATGAGCTAACAATCACACCAAAGTGGATCGAAAAAGCAAGCATAAAAAACGATAAAATCGCCGCAGAGGCAAACTGGTTCAATACACTTCCCTACTCACTACGTGGCTACATCCCTCAGTTTATGGGTAGTAATAATGAGCAAGGAAAAATCTCATATAGACTCGAGTATCTGCACTTAACAGCATTAAATGAACTGTTCGTCTTCGCTAAACTGCCCTCCCAAGTGTGGCAGCAGATTTTATCAGGGTGCATAGAGTTTTTATCCAACTGTCGTAAACAGATGGTAGACGATAATAGTTGTGCCAATACACTAAATTTCCTTTTTGGTGAAAAAACCCCAAGCCGACTAGCGGAGTTTTGTCATTCTCGCCATATCAACTTAGATGATGAATGGCATTTTGAAGAGCAAAAAATTAGCCTTCAGCAAATATTGTCACAAAGTGAAAAGCATTTACCCACTAGAAAAGTAAATATCAGCGTGCTTCACGGTGATTTTTGCTTCAGTAACATACTCTACGATTTTAGAGCGAGTAAGATTAAAACTATTGACCCACGAGGAATGACACCAGATGGTAAGCAGACTATCTATGGAGACATTCGCTATGATCTTGCCAAGTTAAGTCATTCAATCCTAGGACTGTATGACTGGATAATCGCGGGCTACTACGAAGTCGATATCGAAGGTAACAACATCACATTGAACATTGCAGACGATGGCGTTCACAAAGATGTTCAGCAAGCATTTATTCAAATGGTGGAACAAGAGTTTGGTGTTACAGCACAAAACCTATACGCGATGCAGATACAGCTATTCCTCTCTATGTTGCCTCTGCATGCGGATGATACGCGTCGTCAAGATGCCCTATTTGCCAACGCATTTCGTCTATACCAAGTTTTACAGAGATTAGAACAATGATCGTGATCCCTATGGCGGGCATGAGCTCGCGATTCTTCAAAGCCGGTTATACAAAGCCAAAGTATATGCTCGAAGCACATGGTCAAACGCTTTTTGACCACTCTGTAAAAAGCTTTGAGGCTTACTTTTCGTCACTACCTTTCTTATTCATCATAAGGGATGTGTATGACACCGAACGGTTTGTAAAAGACAGAGCCCAAGCACTAGGTATTAAAGAGTTCTATGTCGCCGTTTTAAACCAAGAAACGAGAGGCCAAGCGGAAACAGTAGCCCTAGGTTTGGAGTTACTTGAACAGCAGTTGCCAAACTATCAAGGGGCTATTACCGTATTTAACATCGATACATTTCGTCCTAACTTTGATCTGCCTAGTATCACCAAAACCAGTGATGGTTACTTAGAGGTTTTTAAAGGTGCTGGTGATAATTGGTCATTTGCTCAACCCGAAAATGAAAGTAGTACCAAAGTAATAAAAACCGCTGAAAAGAACCCTATCTCTGATTTATGTAGTACTGGCCTTTACCACTTCAACAGTAAGCAAGATTACCTAAGTGCTTATCATGCATACCTAACTAAACCGCAACATGAGTGGGAAAAAGGTGAGCTGTATATCGCCCCACTTTATAACTACCTGATAGAAAAAGGAGCTAGTATCCACTATCACCTTATCGATAGAGACGAAGTAATTTTCTGTGGTGTTCCAGAGGAATACACTGCTTTTCTGAATAGGAGCTAGAATGAACCCAATAGCTAATAAAGACATTACCTTTGTTGTCCAGGGCCCCGTTCAAGCTAGTAAAGACCGAAAACAGATTTCAGGAGTTACCGAAAAGTGTCTGAGTTCGATTAGAGACCACTTCCCTGAATCTACAATTATCCTGTCAACATGGAAGGGGCAGCCTCATCAAGGTTTAGATTACGATCTCGTACTAGAGCTAGACGACCCCGGACCTAACTTTGTTTACCATGGTGATGAACGCATTCAACTTAATAACAACCGTCAATTATATAGCTCCCATATGGGGTTAGATAAAGTTGAAACTAAGTTCGCCGTCAAGATGAGGACAGACAATCTACTCACTGGCAGAGGCTTTGTTGAACTGTACGAGAAATATTCAGGAACTCCAAGAACAAACGAATATGCCTTGCTAAACTCACGCGTAGTAACAAGTAGCACGTTCTTTATTTCATCCCATGCAGGAAGAGCAGTTCATTTTCACAAAAGCGATCTGTTTGATTTTGGTGAAACCGAGGATTTGCTAAAAATATGGAACGGGAACTTTGTACCTGAATTACACTTTAATAAAGCTCCTGGCTACAAATCTCGCTACCCTGCGACAGAACAATTCTTATGTTTAAGTTGGATCTCTCGTTTGCTCGGAAAAAACTACATGCTGAATACCAAAGCAGGTGATGACGCTGGATTAGGCCAAGATTATTGGCAAAACTTTATCGCCAACAATCTGATTGTCGATTTACCCGAAAAGATCGGACTGGATGTTACAGAACGCTTTTACAAACGGGGAAATTTAGCACTAGAGTACGATTTGAAGGATTGGCTTTATTTCACCAACCAAACGAATAAGCCATTAGACAAAAAAAGGCTCTATCGCCGCTACAAAGAACTTATAGGTCTAACACTTAGAGCTATGAACAAATAAAGCTAAGTTAGCCCTATTGTGGCTAACTTCTTTTAACCAATTTCCTAATTTTTAGCCGCATTCCTTTTCTAAGAAACTTCCATGATGTTGCTAGAGTCCACTTTGCCTTGAATAACAAAGGTACCCCTAAGCTTACCCCAAACTCTCTTTCATAAAGCCACTGCCAACGTTGGTAAGTATAGAAGTAATATGGATACCCATTATTCTGATGCAAACGTTCGGGTACCTCTAATCCCAATACATCACCATCAACAACAACTAGATTATTAAGCATCACGTTTCGGGAGTTCTGTACATCTTCCCTAGTTCCATGTTCATCAGTCAATTTAGTAGGAATAAACTGATTAACAAAATGGCTCCATATTTTCTGTTCAACATTAACGCTATCGTTGGGATAGTACTCATGTTGTTTTTTCCCACTCAACTCTTCTCGAAAGACGTAGTCTGAGAAGTACTCATTATTCCATACGTTCAACAAATCTGTAGTTTTGCCAAACTGGAAAAAGTCCGAATAGAAATAGGGGACACAAAGCCCACGTTCAAACTCCTTTGCATAAAAGTTAGAGCATACTAACCTTTGATTAAGAAACGAATAGCGCTCATCACGCAAGGAGTATTGCTCAAAAAGATTGATAATATTAGTACTATGAAGAACGTTATCAGCACGCAGCTTAGCAGCGTACTTAGTCTTCACTGCTTTTAAACCGTAGTAGGTCGAGGCAATCTGTCGATTAATATTTACCTTAACCGCTTTGTCTTTTTTGCTGTATACGAAAGTCGTTGAACCAGGGTCCTGATTAAAAATCACAACATCGACATGAAGTCCTGAGACATCCTCTCCCTCCCATGTAGAGAGGATAATGTGACTTCCTGGAAACACCTCTTTTAATGTCAAAATTGAACGTTGAGTAATAGTTGGGTGTATTGGTCCTTGGACAACAAAGGTTATGTCTTCAAACTTCATATTTATGAGTATTATTAGTGATTGCTATCGCTATTGTAGCCGTCGAAGAGCAAATCGTAGTCAGTGCAATGCCAAGAAATTTGACGTTTACCCACTTCTTTCTCAAAAGAGCGCTTCAGCCGCTCTAAGTTCCCCAGTGTCCAACTACTCCCTGCTTGTTGATAACATTTATCGAAGTCGATAATCCAAACTTTTTCGTCTTCATCAAGCAAGATGTTGTGGATATTGAGATCAGTGTGGTTCACTTGCGCGTTATGCATCTTACGGATTTCTTGGCCAATTTTCTGATATATCTGTGCGGAAAGCGGCCTTTCTACCAGAATCGATACCAAATCTCTGGCATTGGGTATCTTTTCACTCAACAAATCCGCGGTATAACTCAAGCTATTTTTAACTGCTCGGGCAGCAATTGGTTTAGGAACATTAACGCCCGCTTGGATTAGCGTTTTCAAAAGCTGGAACTCTTGGTAACTGCGCGTTTGCTCCCAGCTTGAAAAGCGGTAACTATCTTTAACCAATTTGCCCAAAAGACCACCACGACGATAGTGGCGCAGCGCGGCAGGCATTGACTCTGTTTGCACAAACCAAGTAGTGCCCCGCCCTTGAGCGCTGCCAATAACTTTGCCGTTTTGCTGCCAATAACTTGGTTCGAAAACTTGTTTAGGGTCTTCTTTAAGTAGCTCTTCGTCATACCATATGGTCTGATTATCAAACTGCAAAGTCTTCATGGGTGGTGATCTCTCAATTTATTTGCGCCGCCATTTTACATTTATTGAGCCTCTCTGCATAATCTTGGCTAACACACGCTAATTGAAATCACTATGCCACTTTTTTCCTCTTCTCCTAAATCTCTCTGCGTACTGCGCTTGTCTGCGATTGGTGACGTCTGTAATACCGTTGCGGCTGTGCAAGCGATACAGCGCCAGTGGCCTGAGACTGAAATCGTCTGGGTAACGGGTAAGCTAGAAGCAAAACTAATTGAAGATTTATCGGGCATAAAAGTAGTGGTGTTTGATAAAAAAGAGGGCTGGTCTAGCTATAGATCACTGTGGCACAAGCTAAAAGATTATCGCTTTGACGCTCTCCTGCACATGCAATACGCCTTTAGAGCCAGCATTGCGACTTTGGGTATCAAGGCAAAGTACAAACTCGGCTTTGATGCCATGCGTAGCCAAGACTTTCAAAGCTTGTTTACCAATGTCAAAGTCCCTTCCCCGCAAACCATGCATGTTCTCGATGGGTTACTTGCCTTTGGTGAAACGCTCGGTGTGCAAGATATGTCACCGAAATGGCAGATTGACTACTCTACGGATGACTTAACCTGGGCAACCGCTCAACTTGACGCGACCAAGCCAAACCTAGTAATTGTTCCCGCAGCCAGTAAAGCCTATAAAAACTGGACCGCAGAGGGCTATGCAGAGCTGATTCAGCATGCACATCAAGCAGGTTGGAACATTATTTTAGCCGGAAGCCCTGCTCAGGTAGAGCTAGATCTTGCCGCGAAAGTTGAGAGTTTGATAAATATAAGTGTGAACAACTTGGTGGGTAAAAGTTCTCTCAAAGAGATGTTAGCGCTATTAGATAAAGCCAACCTCGTCGTTGCACCAGATACAGGCCCAGCTCATATGGCTAATGCAGTTAACACTCCAGTCATTGGCCTTTATGCTCATCATAATCCAGAGCGAACAGGGCCTTATCAGTATCGCCACTATGTTGTGTCGGCTTATGAAGAAGCCATTCAGGCCGAAACAGGCAAAACATCAAAAGAACTAAGTTGGCGTGCACGAGTAAAAGACAAAAACGCCATGCAACGTATTGAAGCTCAGCAAGTTCTCGCTATGTTTGATAAAGTAGTCTCTGACTTAAACCTTCCATCATCCACTCCAGAGGTATCCTAGTGAGTAAACCAACCATTGCCGTTGCCCTAATCGTAAAAAACGAAGCGCAGCATCTTAAAGCTTGCTTGGAAACCGTCCACGATTGGGTTGATGAGATTGTCGTCCTTGATTCTGGAAGCACAGACAAAACTGAACAAGTGGCACGAACCTTTACCGACAAGTTTTTCGTCAATCAAGATTGGCCAGGATTCGGGCCTCAGCGCCGTATTACTCAGTCTTATGTCGAGTCGGATTATATTCTGTGGCTCGATGCGGATGAACGTGTCACGCCAGAACTGAAAGAGAGCATCTTAGCTGCGGTTGCTAACAATGAGCCGTCAACTATCTATCAAACCGCGCGCTTAAGTTGGGTGTTTGGTCGTTATATTCGTCATTGTGGCTGGTACCCAGATCGCGTTCTGCGTCTATATCCTACTAAACTGACTCAGTACAATGATGCCTTGGTGCATGAGAAAGTCGAGGTAACTGGAGATATGAAGGTTGAAAACCTTACTGGTGATCTAATTCACTTTACCTACAATGATATGAACCACTACTTGGTTAAGTCAGCAGGCTATGCAAAAGCGTGGGCAGAGCAACGAGAGAAAAAGGGTAAAAAGAGTAGCCTATCACAAGGTATTCTTCATGCGCTGGGCTGCTTTTTGAAAATGTATGTCGTTAAGGCCGGCTTCTTAGATGGTAAGCAGGGTTTTCTGCTGTCGCTACTCTCTGCGCATTCCACCTTTGTCAAATATGCGGATTTATGGATTCGAACAGAAACAAACCAGATGCCTGAAAAGTTTTGAACGCTTGAACTGTAAGGCGACCAATAAGGTCGCCTTTTTCTAGGCTAATTTTTCGGTAGCCCAAGGCTGCAACTCTTCCAACACCTTATCGATATCAATACGCGCCATATCTTCCTGGCTTGCTTTATCATCAGCTTGTGGTGGGCAAAAAGCGATATGATTACCTTCCGCATTGATCGGTTGCCAACGAAGTGGCGTGGCAGAACGCTTACTTGGGAAGAAGCCAACAGTTGGCACATCGATCGCCGCCGCAATATGTAGCGGGCCAGTTGACCCTGCGATAAACATATCGGCACACGCAATAGAGCAAGAGAAGTCTACTAAACCATCGTTATTATCATAAAGCGCTGCATTTCTGCCGCGACTAGCCATCAACTGCTGCAACTCAGCGGCTTTTTGTTCTTCACCTGGCCCTGCGGTCAAGACCACTTCAAATTCACCCACTAAGCCACTGACAAGCTGTGTGTACTGCTCTAAAGAAAGATTATTAGCAGAGCCTCCACTACCCGCATGAACATAGACCCAAGGCTTATTTACATCCAATTCGAGTTGTTGTGCCAGCTTGATTTTTTGCTGTTCTAACTCCTGTGAACAAAACGATAAGTAAGGCGCAGAAGGTTCAATGATAGGCTTGCCAATATCACTTAAAAAGGCACGAATAAGGTCAAGGTTATATTCAAACTCTGGCTTAGCCGATTGAGAACGCTTTTGTTTGATGCGCTTGTTATAGAAGATCTGCGCGAGCTTAGTCGCGGGAGCTAGGCGATAAGGAATCTTGCCCTTCCAAACTACCTTGGCGTTATAAGTGGTAGAGAACAAGTTAATGGAAGCATCAAACTGCTCGTGACGAATCTGCTCAATCAGATCTTTCTGCGCCTGTCTGGAACCTTTTTTTGTCGGGTCAACGAGTACATGGTCTATCCATGGGCATAGCTCGGCAAGCGCCACAGTATAGTTAGGCACCAAAGCTGTAACCTGACAATCTGGTAGCGAAGCTTTAAGCATGGCAAAGCTCGGCCATGCCAACATAAAGTCGCCGATTTTGTCGTTTCTCACTACCAGTATTTTTTTCATCACTCAATCCACATCTATCTTTTGTTCCAATGATAACGGCTTCAGTGGGTAATTGTGAGCCTTTTTGTTAACATTGAAGGAGATGGAAAAATTAGAGACGTGCACAGTGAGCCAAAAACGCCTATCCCGAGTCATCTATCCGGGAACATTTGATCCTATTACTAACGGACATCTAGATTTGATTGAACGTGCGGCAGATATGTTTGATGAAGTCATCATCGCCGTTGCAGCCAGTCCAAGTAAAAATACTATGTTTACCTTAGATGAACGTGTTCAGTTCGCTCAACAAGTCACAAAGCACCTCGACAATGTCAGCTCTAAGGGTTTTTCAGGCCTTATGGTCGATTTTGCTAAGCAAGAACAAGCCAATGTCTTGATTCGCGGTCTACGCACTACTGTCGACTTCGAGTACGAATTCGGGCTAACGAACATGTATCGCCGTCTTATGCCAGGACTAGAGAGTGTGTTTTTAACTCCTGCTGAAGAGCATGCTTTTATCTCTTCAACCATAGTACGCGAAGTAGCTATTCACGGTGGTGATGTAACTAACTTCGTGCCAAAAGTGGTGGCTGAAGCGTTGAAAACCAAAGCACATGTTTAATGGAGAGCTAGAGAGCTAGAGAGCTAGAGAGCTAGAGAGCTAGGTTATTACATTCTATCTCTCCTTAAAAACAAACCCTATCTTCCTTGTTGATGCAAAGGTTCTACCACCTCTCGGAGAACGAAGTCCGCTCCGCTCTCTATTTCTGACACTGATTGCAAAAAAACGTATTGCGCTGACCGATCTTCTGCTCTTCGATAAGCTCACCACAGGTTGGGCATGGCTCGCCTGATTTGCCATAAACTTGCAACTCTTGGGCAAAGTAACCTGGCTTTCCATCCGCTTGAGCGAAGTCTTTTAGCGTCGTTCCACCTTGTTTGATTGCAGTATCCAGTACTCGTTTAATCTCTTTGACTAATAATTCCCACTCTTTTGCGCTAAGTTTACCTGCTGGCCTTGTTGGGTGGATACCGGAACTAAATAGCGACTCATTAGCGTAGATGTTACCTACTCCCACAACCACCTTGTTATCCATGATGAATTGCTTCACCGCAACACGCTTATTCACGGCCTTTTCTACAATATAATCGGTATTGAATTCAAGGGTTAGCGGCTCTGGTCCCATACTACCTAGTGCTGCATGAGTACCATCTTCTGTCCATAGCCAAGCGCCAAAACGCCTTGGGTCGTTGTAGCGCAGCACCTTACCGTTAGTGAGCTTGAGATCCACATGATCATGTTTCGCTGGTGAGATCTCGGCGTCTAGCACTCTTAGTGAGCCAGACATCCCAAGATGGACAATTGCACTACCGACATCGGTTTCAATCAATAGGTACTTGGCACGACGAGAAATATTGCGAATGACCTGCCCCTCCATTTTTTTCAGCTCAGTAGGGATATCCCAACGGAGCTTAGGAGTGCGGAATGTCAGCTTAGCGACAGTTTCCCCAACTAGATGAGGGGAGATCCCCATTCGGCTTACTTCAACTTCAGGTAATTCTGGCATCAAAAGTTCCTATTGCATGCAGCACAAAGTATTCGTATTACTATGGCATAAGATAACGAGGTTCGACTGAAATGGCTATCCACTTATCTTGCCAGTTTTTAAGCAACCAAAACTGTGGAGTTTGATAGAAAGTGATCCTCTGCGGTTCTTCTTGATCCAAATACCAGGCTTCAATTGAACCTGGGCTACTAAGCTGAGGCTTTAGATTATCAAAGTTCTCCTGCGACACTTCTGTACCAACTAGGTCAATCCAACGCTGAGCAAGATCCTGTTCCGGAATTTCAGTATGAATAGTGCTACGCCAACGATTTTGATTTTTCTCCAATGACCAATCAGAGAAATGCAGTGCTTGCAACTCTGCTTGAGGATTGAGCAAGTATGGGTAAGGGCTTTCAACCACCTCAGGTTCGAGAAGGTAAGTTTTGATCAACGTAGGAAGATTGAGTAAAGCAATAAACGCGATGATCCCTAAGATAAGAATGTTGTTCCAACGCCGACGGCGTGATGGTGAAACTCGCATAATGTTTGATTTCCCTACCATTCATTGACTCAAAAGTAGCAGAAAAGAGGTAGTTAGGCGAGAACTGCGGGATGCGGGATGCGGGATGCGGGATGCGGGATGCGGGATTATTTTATCCAATTAGAAAACAAGTGCCGCTAGCAATTTTCGATAAGCCAACAACACATTTCTCTCGCAGGGCGAGGCCCGTTCTTTCTCTCCAAAATAAAAAACCCAACCATATTGCTATGATTGGGTTTCAATTCACGCTTCCCGAAGGAAGTTCAAAGAAGAATCAATTACTTGATTTTAGCTTCTTTGTACATAACGTGCTGGCGAACTACTGGATCAAACTTTTTGATCTCAAATTTGCCTGGCATGTTACGCTTGTTCTTATCAGTCGTGTAGAAGTGACCAGTACCTGCTGAAGATACTAGACGGATTTTCTCACGTACGCCTTTCTTTGCCATTGTCTATTTCCTCTTAAACGTTTACGCCGTTTGCACGGATATCAACAAGAACAGCATCGATGCCTTTCTTATCGATGATACGCATACCTTTAGCAGATAGACGTAGTTTAACAAAACGTTTTTCGCTCTCTACCCAGAAACGATGAGTTTGTAGGTTCGGCAGAAAACGACGCTTAGTAGCATTGCGTGCGTGTGAACGGTTGTTACCCGTTACTGGACGCTTACCAGTTACTTGGCATACTCGTGACATGAATGTCTTCTCCAAAATCGTTTCAGCTCGATATCAACCTTGGTGGCCGAACCTCTCAGTTTCTAAAATAGAAGTTTGAGGTCTTATACCGCTATGGAAACCCATACAAGGCTATCAAAGGTCGCGCATTATACTAACTTGAGTAGCATTGCTCAAGACCCGAACAGATCCTTTTTACAGGTTTTCGTGATCTTTTTTAGGCAGAGCTGATTTATGTGCTAAAAAATGTCGGGGGATTGTAGCAGAAATCAGCGAACTCACAACTAAAAATGTGATTTAAATCCAACCGCGCTCCGCAAAGGAAACAATCTCCCCATCTCCCACCACAAAGTGGTCTAGCACGCGGATATCCACCAGCGCTAATGCGTCACTGATTCTACGAGTAATTCGCCTATCACTTTGGCTAGGTTCAGCAACGCCTGACGGATGATTATGCGCCAAAATTAATGCTGCGGAATTGTGTTCTAAAGCACGCTTAACAACTTCTCTTGGGTAAACCGATGCAGCATCAATCGTGCCTTGAAACAGAGGCTCCCCACTTATCACTCGATGCTGATTATCCAAAAAAAGCACAAAGAACTCTTCTCTCTGTTTATCTTTCAGCACTCCAGATAAATAGAGCTTAGTTTGTTCAGGGCTGGTCAAAGCATCACCACGCTGCAGTGTTTCACTTAAGTATCTTTGCGTCATCTCTAACACTGCTTGAAGCTGTACGTACTTTGCTACGCCTAAGCCTTTATGTAGGCAGAACTGGTCTAAATCTGCGGCAAACAACTTTCTGAGTGAGCCGAATTCCTTGATTAGGTGGTCTGATAGAGCGAGCACATTCATTCCCTGTGTTCCTGTTCTCAAGAAGATCGCCAACAGTTCTGCATTCGTTAATGATTGAGGACCATGTGATAACAGCTTCTCACGCGGCATTGACGCCTTAGGTAGCCCTTTCATACTTCCTCCGCTAGGCATTATCAGTTGGCGTTGACGCTATCACACTCCCTGTTTAAAAAAGTGTGCTTTTTGCATGAAAATATGTGACTAGAGAGAAGCTCCTAGAGAAAGGAGTTGCTAGTTCCTAGAAATCGACCTCTAGGAACTAGGCACTAGAAACTAGGAACTCAACATTCAGCCGTGGTATCTTACGGTCAGAAATTTTAAGGAAGATCATCATGCAAACACTCGCAGGCAAAAAGATCCTATTAGGTATTAGCGGTGGTATCGCGGCTTACAAATGTGCCGAACTCACCCGTCGTTTAATCGAACGTGGCGCGGAAGTTCAGATCGTTATGACCAAAGCGGCCAAAGAGTTTATTACTCCACTGACGATGCAAGCTGTGTCAGGTAGACCAGTATCAGATAGTCTACTCGACCCTACCGCAGAACTATCAATGGGCCATATCGAGCTAGCTAAATGGGCAGACTTAGTGCTGCTTGCTCCTGCGACTGCAGACTTAATTGCGCGCGTTAGTGCAGGCATGGGTAATGACCTACTTAGTACCTTAGTTTTAGCTACTGAGTCACCTATTGCCGTCTCACCTGCGATGAATCAGCAAATGTACCTTAATATCGCGACCCAAGAGAATATCGCTACACTTGCGCGCCGAGGTATGCATATTTGGGGACCAGCCGCTGGTGAACAAGCTTGTGGTGATGTTGGCCCAGGTCGCATGTTAGAACCAATGCAGCTCGTTGAGCACTGTGAGCAATTTTTCTCACACAAGCCATTAAAGGGCAAATCCGTCGTAATCACCGCAGGCCCTACCCGTGAAGCGATCGACCCTGTGCGTTACATCTCAAATCACAGCTCAGGAAAAATGGGCTTTGCTCTTGCGCAAGCAGCGGCGGCACAAGGTGCGAAGGTCACTCTGATCGCAGGCCCAGTATCACTGACTACACCAACAGGTGTTAAACGTATCGACGTCGATAGTGCGCAAAGTATGTACGACGCAGCAATAGAGCAAGCCAAAAACCATGACATCTTTATTGGTTGCGCTGCAGTTGCCGACTACCGCCCTGAAGCCATCGCTGAGCAAAAAATTAAAAAGACCGATGATAGCGATCATATGACCATCACCATGGTTAAGAACCCGGATATCATCGCTTCTGTTGCCGCATTAGAGCAATCTCGACCATTTACCGTTGGCTTTGCAGCAGAAACTCAAGATGTTGAACACTACGCTCGTACAAAGCTGAGCAAAAAGAACCTAGATATGATTTGTGCTAACGATGTCTCTGTTGAAGGACAAGGCTTCAATAGCAACGACAACGCAATCACCGTATACTGGAAAGATGGTAAGCAATCACTTACCCTTGCGACGAAGCAACAAATTGCATCGCAAATCATGACGACAATCGCGAAGAAACTAGAAGCCTAAAGCTCATCATTTTCTCAAGAAAAGTGGCCTTCGTGACGATAAGTTGTTGGCTTTGAATTGTTGTGTTCAAAGCCTTTTATTCAGAATGGTAACAATAAGGAAAAAGGTTCATGGCTGGAACAAGAAAAACCAACCGCCGAGATGAAATTTTGCAAGCATTGGCTGAAATGCTGGAGTCCAACGAAGGCGCTTCACGTATTACAACCGCAAAACTGGCTAAACAAGTTGGCGTTTCAGAGGCCGCGCTGTATCGACATTTCCCTAGCAAAGCGCGAATGTTTGAAGGCTTAATCGAATTTATTGAAGAGTCTTTAATGTCACGTATTAACCGCATTCTGGATGAAGAGAAAGACACCTTGACCCGAATCCGTTTGGTACTGCAATTGATCCTTGCTTTTGCTGAGCGCAATCCTGGCTTAAGTCGCATCTTATCTGGTCACGCACTGATGTTTGAAAATGAGCGTCTACGCGATCGTATCAATCAACTGTTTGAACGCATCGAAACCTCTATCCGCCAGATACTTCGTGAACGTATGCTGCGTGAAGGGAAATCATTCCCTGTCGACGAGAAAGTACTAGCCGCACAGCTGCTTGGGCAGGTAGAAGGCAGCTTAAACCGTTTTGTTCGTTCAGACTTTAAATACCAACCTACCGCTAATTTTGAAGAGTACTGGGCACTACTAAGTGCACAAATTAAGTAAACGCTATGAGTAAAGAGAAATACAATCAACCACCACCATTTACCCTTTCCCTACTGCACCCGAGAAACTGGGGAGTTTGGTTGGGCTTTGGTCTGCTCGCCTTGATTGTAAATCTTCTTCCTTACAGTCTGTTGCTGCGTTTAGGGCGTAGCATCGGGCGCTTTGGCATGCGATTTGGCAAATCTCGCGTGCACGTAGCAAGAAGAAACTTAGAACTAGCCTTCCCAGACATGTCTCAAGATGAAATTGAGAGGTTTGTTGAAGAGAACTTCAAAAATACCGGCATGGCCCTAATCGAAACTGGTATTACTTGGTTTTGGCCCACTTGGCGCTTTAAGCGAATTTTGGTCGCCAAAGATATCGAAGAGATGAAGCGTATCAGTGCAGAGGGTAAAGGTGTTCTACTATGCTGTGTTCATGCACTCAACCTAGAGATTACCGCTCGCGCATTTGGTGTACTAGGATTACAGGGCTACGGTGCGTACCGTCCGCATAGCAACCCAGCGTATGAATTCATTCAATATCGTGGCCGCACCCGCAACGGAAATAAGCTGATTTATCGCACCGATATAAAACGTATGATTAAAGTTTTGCGCCAAGGACATCGTCTGTTTTATCTTCCTGACCAAGATTACGGCCATAACAAATCAGTATTTGTGCCCTTCTTTGCCGTCGAGGAGGCTTGCACGACAACAGGTACCAGCATCCTCGCTTACACCAGTAAGTGCGCCATTATTACGGGTTCAGGTTTCAGAAACAGTGAAGGAAAATACGAAATTATTGCTGATAAAGATATTGAGCCTGATTATCCGAAAAAGGATGAGACTGCCGCGGCTGCTTACATGAATAAATACGTCGAAGAGATTATTATGCGTGCACCAGAGCAATGGATGTGGCTGCACAAACGCTTTAAGTCACTACCTGACGAATCCCTAACTAACTCACGTTATCAATAATATAGGTCTAGCTGAATGAGCACCAATGAAAAAAACAGCGTAGATAAACACCTGCACAACCCAACTTTTGAGTGGTCTTTCCTCCACCCTAAACATTGGGGCACTTGGATAGGTATCTTGTTTGCTGGGTTATTTGCTTTTATTCCATTCCGCTGGCGTGACGCGCTTGCACGCAAGCTTTCCGTTTTTGCAGTTAGAAAAAACGGTCGAGTCGTTAGGCGAGCAAGAGTTAACTTAAGACTCTGCTTCCCAGAGAAATCGGAGCAAGAACGCCAAGAGATCCTAGAAGAGACGTTTGTTAAGGCAGCACAATACCTTCTGGGCTACTCTGAGTTCCTTGTTCGCTCAACCAAACACAATCAAAACCGTGGTGTGATGATTGGTGAAGAGAACATCCTTCCGCTGCTTGATGCCGGTGAGAACGTCATCATTCTTGCCCCTCATGCGTGGGCTGTTGACTACCCAGCGGTTATGCTTGCGGCGAAAGGCTACAAAGTGACCACCATCATGAAGCCACAACGCGATCCGATTGGTGATTGGCTGATGCAAGTACAGCGCATGCAATATGGCGGTCGTATCTTTGCCCGTGAAGCGGGGGTGAAGCCTTTTGTTCGTTCGATTAAAGATGGTTACCTAGGTTATTGGCTGCCGGATGAAGATTTCGGCCCTGAAAACTCAGTATTTGTTCCGTTTTTCGGTACAGAGAAAGCAACACTAAAAGGGTTTGGTAAAATGGCGCGCTTATCAAAAGCGAAAGTGGTGCCTATACTGCCTTCATATAACGACAAAACTGGTAAGTACGAAGTGCACATTTTACCAGCGTTAGAGAACTTCCC
The DNA here is from genome assembly GCA_000775715.1 of Vibrio tubiashii. Taxonomy (GTDB): domain Bacteria; phylum Pseudomonadota; class Gammaproteobacteria; order Enterobacterales; family Vibrionaceae; genus Vibrio; species Vibrio tubiashii_A. The sequence goes on along the minus strand of JRWQ01000017.1, from coordinate 7,447 downwards.
TACCGGCGATGAAGAGACAGATGCACGTGCGATGAACCAAGCGATTGAAGATATGGTTCGCCCACGCCCTGAACAGTACATGTGGAACCTATCACTACTCAAAACTCAACGTGATGGCCGTGAGATTTACGATAACTCACACCATGGTGATAGAGACGATATAGAGAGCTAGCGATAAAAAATTAAAGGATTGGCACCAAGTGACAATCCTTTTTTGTTTAGGAACGCTTCGCTATTGATTCGGGATGTGGGAACGAGAATCTCTCGAAGGGCGAAGCCCATTCCCGATTCTCGAAGCAAAGCGCTCTATGGACGAAGGCCGATTTTAGATGCCATACTCAGCTCGGTATGCTTTAACCGCTTCAAGGTGCTCTGCTGCGTTACCTTTCTCTTCTAAGTAAGTCACTAGGTCGCCGAGACTCACAATAGAGATAACCGCGCAGCCGAAATCACGCTCCACTTCTTGGATAGCAGACAGCTCACCCTTACCTTTCTCTTGGCGATCAATGGCAACTAACACACCCGCTAGGTCTGCACCATTGGCTTTGATGATTTCCATCGATTCACGAATTGCAGTGCCTGCGGTAATTACGTCATCAACTAGCATGATTCGACCTTCAAGAGCGCTACCGACTAGATTACCACCTTCACCGTGATCTTTTGCTTCTTTACGGTTAAAACAGTAAGGCGTATCAATCTCGTGATGGTCAGCTAACGCTACTGCTGTAGTCGTCGCAATTGGAATACCTTTATAAGCAGGGCCAAATAACACGTCAAAATCGATACCTGAATCAGCAAGTGCTGCTGCATAGAAACGACCTAAGCGCGCAAGGTCACGACCTGTATTGAAAAGACCAGCGTTAAAGAAATAAGGGCTCTTACGGCCAGATTTTAAAGTAAATTCACCAAACTTTAGGACTTCTTTCTCTAGTGCAAACTCAATAAATTCACGCTGGTATGCTTTCATCAATTTTCTCTCTAAATAAAAGGTCTAGTTGTCTAGACGGTTCATAAACAGCCCAAAACTTAGCCTTCACTAAGTCTTGATAAAAAAATAGCTTCCTTTTTGGGGAAGCTATTTAACAAAAATCAGTTTTCTAACGCCGCTTTCTGCGCCGTGACAATTTCGGTAATACCTTTAGTCGCCGACTCTAGTAGTTTCATGAGCTCAGCATGCGTGAACGGTTCGCCCTCTGCTGTGCCTTGAACTTCGATCATGCGACCATCTTCGGTCATTACAACGTTCATATCGGTATCGGCTGCTGAATCTTCTGTGTATTCAAGGTCACATAAAATATCTTCACCTAGAATGCCCACAGAGACAGCCGCTACGTGCCCTTTCATTGGGTTCGCTTTTAGCTTGCCATTGTCAACAAGGTGCTGGAACGCATCCGCCATAGCAACACTCGCACCAGAGATCGAAGCGGTACGAGTACCGCCATCAGCTTGAATCACATCACAGTCAACAGTAACCATAATCTCACCCATCGCCTCTAGATCGACAACCGCGCGTAAGCTACGCGCAATCAGACGTTGGATTTCCATCGTACGGCCACCTTGCTTACCACTCGCAGCCTCACGACGCATACGAGAGTGAGTCGAGCGCGGTAGCATGCCATATTCAGCGGTCACCCAACCTTTACCCTGACCTTTTAACCAGCGAGGAACATTCTCTTCAACGGTCGCATTACACAGCACTTTCGTATTGCCAAACTCGACGAGTACAGAGCCTTCTGCATATGCAGTGTAGTTACGAGTAATTTTGATTGGGCGAACTTGATCCGCCTTGCGATCGTTTGGACGCATGGGCATCTACCTTAGTTGTCTATCTGATGATAGGGGGAGACGAATTTGATTGGGGCATTATTATAGCGAAGTTTAACTAACAAAGCTATTTAGAATGCGATGTCAAACTATCCTCTAAGGACTAACCTTTGTGTTACTATTGAGACGCGTTATTTTCAAAGATTGAATAGACAGGAAAATTCGATGATTTACAGTATGACAGCCTACGCACGCAAAGAAGTGAAAGGCGATTGGGGCACAGCAGTGTGGGAAATTCGTAGCGTAAATCAACGCTACCTTGAAACATACTTTCGCCTACCAGAACAGTTCCGAGGTTTAGAACCAATGCTACGCGAGCGTTTTCGCAAGCGTCTTGCTCGCGGTAAAGTCGAGTGTGCATTGCGCTTCGATGCTAACCCAGCAGCAAAAGGGGAACTCAGCATCAATGAAAGTCTCGCTCAGCAAGTAATCAGCGCTGCTAACCAGGTCATGAAAATGACCGGAGAGGAAAGCCGCCTCAATCCGTTCCAAGTGATGAACTGGCCTGGTGTGATGGAAACATCTGAGCAAGATATGGATGCGATCAACAAAGACCTACTAGCGGCATTTGATGAAGCGGTAAGTGAGTTCATTGACGCACGTGGACGCGAAGGCGAAAACATGAAAGCGCTGATTGAGCAACGCCTAACAGCAATCACCGACGAAGTCGTTAAAGTACGTGCGCGCATGCCAGAAATTCTAGATTGGCAACGTGAACGCCTATTCTCTAAGTTCGAAGATGCTAAGGTTGAGCTTGATGCTTCTCGCGTAGAACAAGAGCTTATTCTACTTGCTCAAAAGTCGGACGTCGCTGAAGAGTTAGACCGCCTAGATTCTCACGTCAAAGAAGCGACTAACATCTTGAAAAAAGGTGGCGCATGCGGCCGCCGTTTAGATTTCATGATGCAAGAGTTCAACCGTGAGTCAAATACATTAGCTTCAAAATCAATCAGTACTGACATCACTGCATCTGGTGTTGAACTTAAAGTTCTCATCGAGCAAATGCGTGAACAGATCCAGAATATAGAGTAACCGTGATTGGATGCACTTATTCTACAGCTGCTAGCTAGTCACGCTAGTTAGCAGCTTGTTAGCAAAAGTCGCTAACTACACAGACAAAAGAAAATAAAAAATAAAAACTATGCCTAGTACCCTACTACGAATTCTTTTACCTTTAATTGGCATTGCTTTCGCCTCTAAGGTGATTTTTCTCACTGCCGCTTCAACCGCGAGTATTTCGCTTTTGTCCTTAGATGGGCTTTACAGCCTGTTCTACGGTTTGAGATTTGATATCACATCGGCGGCTGCTCTCGGTGCTCCAATTATTATCGTCGCCCTGATTCTGCATTACACCCGGTTTAACGGCACGCAACTAATCAAAGCGCTGATGATCGCCTCTGCACTTTGGCTGATCGGCACCACAATGTCAGACACCATCTACTCTGCAGATGCCAACAAGCATGTGACCTTTGAGATATTTACCTCGAAAGGTCTTGAACTTGAGCTAATGCATACCGCCATAACCCAATACTGGCATTTAACCCTAATCGGTGTGGTTCTGATGCTAGCCACCTCGCTCGCTATCTGGAAGTCGAGCTTTATTCGCTGCAGCCAAATACCTTCAAGTAAACTGAGTTTTTCCTTAAGTATTGTTGTCTGGTTGGCCTTTACGGTTACGGCAATACGTGGGGGATGGATGGATCACCCTCAGTCACCAATGAGTGCCTATAATATTGGTGACAACGAACGTGCCTTTATCGCTTGGAGTGCACCATACAGCGTGACTTACCATCTAGCCAAAGGGGCCAAAAAATCCGCGTTCTATATCACCGAACCTGCTAGTGAACAGCTAAAGAATGAATTAGCTCAAACATCTAGAACTCCAGAAAATCTAGACAACCTAAAAGATGCCAACATCATTTTCGTTTTACTCGAAAGCTGGGTATCTATCGATATGAAGAGCTACGGTTCTAAAATTGACTCTAGTCCTTATTTTGATGCGCTAAGAGAAAAATCACTCTCTGCACATGCTATGTATGCTGATGGCTATCGCACTGTGCAAGGTATGTTTGCCAGTATGTGTTCATTCCCTAACCCGAATGGTGGAATCGTGGCAAGTACCCAACTGCAGAATAATCAATACTACTGTCTACCACATATGCTTAAGGATCGCGGCTGGGATACTCACTTTGTACAAGGCAGTGGCAAGGGCATTGTTGGCGCATTTGCTAAAACTCTTGGCTTTACTGAGTCGTATGGAAAAATGGATTACGACTTTGATTACGAGAAAAACGAATGGGGCTATATGGACGGTGGCATCTATCGTTTCTCTCTTGAACGCCTAGATGAAATGCAGCAAAAGAACCCAGACAAACCTGTATTTATGATGATCAACACAGGGACCACTCATAGCGATTACCTACCGGAGTCATTTGGTTACCCATTCGGCGATGAAAATCTATCCCAGATTAGAGCCAGCGTACAAAACCACGCTGACATTGACCTACATGAGTTTATTACTAAGCTCGAAGGTCGTTTAAGCAAACCAACCCTTGTTGTGTTAATGTCTGACCACACAGCCATGGTTTCAGAGCCAGGGTTAGCAAAAAACTCAATTCCATTTCTAATCTACGCAACCGACGGTTCGATTGCGGCTAAACAGATTGATGCATCCGTTTCTCAACGAGATATCGGTGCGACCGTATTAGATTGGATGGGAGGTTATGCGCCATGGTTTACTGGTCAATCTTTACTTCAAGAGCAAGAGTCCTATCGCAGTAGCTTCTCAAATGGCAGCCGATTCTATTGGATTGATGGCCGCCATGTGGTTGCGATTAACTCACCTGACGGCGAACTTAAACGATGTTTCAGTATCGGTGATGATACTGCTACGTTGCAGAGAGAAGACTGCAGTGCCGATTGGGTAGAACCGCTTTACCAGCAAGGTCGAGACTTTAATGCACTCACTCAAGAGCTGCTATTTGATGGCAAAACGATGGACTATCGCCAGCTCCCTTCCCTCTTCCCAGCCCAATAATTAACGGTAAATAACAAAGCCCCGCATCGTTCGCGGGGCTTCATTTATCATTAACATGAAAGCGCCTGCAAAAGAGTTGGCACATCGAAACGCTTTCGTCGCTATACCAACATCGACATCTATTAAAGCAGTACTAAGTAACCTAAGAAAATCACCGATAGTGCATAAATAACCGGATGGACCTGGTTACCTTTGCCCGCAACCACCATAGTGAACGCATAACTAATAAAGCCCATAGCCATACCATTTGCCGGAGAGAAGCTCAGCACGGTGAACATAATGGTAAAGAATGAAGCAATGCGCGACTCTTTTTTCTCCCAGTCAATCTGACCTAGACGACCAATCATGTAGATACCCACCACAACCATCGCCGGAGCAACCATAGCGGCGGAGAAGATGGAAAATAGTGGATACAAGAACAAAGAAACAAGGAACAAACCAGATACAACAACAGCAGCTAAACCTGTTTTCGCCCCTTGAGATGAAGCAATACCTGACTCAGAGAATGCTGTAATCGATGTCGTCCCCAATACCGAACCAATGACAGTACCACCAGCATCAGCCACAAGCGCGGAGCGAGCGTTTGGCACTTTACCGTCTTTATCTATGATTCCCGCATCACGACCAACACCGACAATGGTGCTCATGCCATCAAAGAAGTCGACAATCAAAAAGATAACTACAATAAACAGTAGGTCGAACATCTTCTCAGCAGTGAGGCCGGATAAATCAAAAATTGCGCCAAAGCTACTTGCCATGCTCGGTGGAGCAGTAACGATTTCTTGTGGGATCGGCGCATTGTTAGTACCCATAATAAAATCGGCAACAACAGTGAGTAAAATAGCACTCATGAACGAGATAAAGGTCGCTAACTTGATATTACGTACCATACAGCCAAGTGCGATAAAGATACTCACATAAGCGATAATCACCTGCGAGTCCGCAATATTGCCCATACCAACCAACACGAACTTGTTATCAACGATAATGCCCGCGTTTTTTAGACCCAAGAACGCGATGAAAAGACCAAGCGATACAGTAATAGCGTTTTTAAGATCATTGGGAATCGATTCAATCAGAGACTTACGAACGTTGGTCAAAGAGAGTAGTAGATAAGCCACACCAGAAAAGAAGATACCAAGCAGCGCCTCGTTCCAAACCAATGCCACCGAACCACTAAGGAGTAAGCCTTTAAAAAAGCCGTTCATACTCATGCCTGGAGCGAGCATAACCGGGTAATTTCCCCAGACTCCCATAATGAAGGTTGCTATCGCAGCGGCAAGTGCAGTCGCGGTAAATACTGCTCCTTTATCCATTCCAGGAATACCACCTAGAATTGCTGGGTTAACCGCTAAAATGTAGCTCATCGCCAAAAAGGTAATAAAGCCTGCGTATAGCTCTGTACCTAATGTCGTTTTACGCTCAGTAACTTTAAATACTGAATCAAGCACACCCGACTGGCTCGGGGCTTTTAAAGTAGATTCATGACTCACAATGAAACCTTAGTAAATAGATAAAAAACTAGTGGATTCAATGCTGTGTGATTAGATTAACGCACAAACTACTGTAGTCACCGAGATAGGCTCAGTGGTAGAAACGTCTAATCCATTTTATCAGACATATACAGCATTTAATCGTTTGCGCGGATTGTAAAGATATGGAATAAAAACTCAACGCTTTTCTTATCTGACAACTCGCAAAAGCAATCGATTGCCAATTTACATTGATTTATTAAATAGAATTTTATCGTCCAATCTCTAATGTGGTCATTAACGTGAGAAGATGTGAGTTGTTCTAAATAGGCGATTTGTGCTACTCTTCGCCTCCATTTTTCTGGCCTAAATTTCACCACATCGGTGTTTCTATACGGTCAGTGCTATCTTTAAGTGAGTCAGTGTAGTCGACTGACGACTATCAAACTAAATGTGGGATCGTACCTATGGCTAAAGGCACTCTATATATCGTATCTGCACCTAGCGGTGCTGGAAAATCTAGTCTGATTTCTGCCATGCTAGAAACTAATCCAACCTACGCGATGAAAGTGTCGGTATCTCATACTACTCGTGGTATGCGTCCTGGCGAACAAGATGGTGTTCACTACCACTTCGTACAAAAAGAGCACTTTGAAGATCTCATTTCGAAAGGTGAGTTTCTAGAGTACGCAGAAGTGTTTGGCAACTACTACGGTACCTCTCGTGTTTGGATTGAACAAAACCTCGATAAAGGCATTGATGTGTTCCTCGATATCGACTGGCAAGGCGCTCGCCAGATCCGTGAACAGATGCCGTTGGCAAAAAGCCTTTTTATCCTACCACCATCAAATGGTGAGCTAGAGCGACGCCTCAACGCTCGGGGCCAGGACAGCGATGCCGTCATTGCTAAGCGCATGGCAGAAGCGAAATCTGAAATCTCACACTATAGTGAGTACGACTACGTGATCATCAACGATGATTTCGACACTGCATTAATGGACTTTAAGGCCATCATCCGCGCAGAAAGATTGAAGCAAGACAAGCAAGCTGCTAAATATAAAGGCATGCTTGACGCGCTTTTAGCTGAATAAGTTATAGTTTCGAGTTTCGAGTT
>JRWQ01000016.1 GCA_000775715.1 Vibrio tubiashii | reverse complement strand
CAGATTGATAGGTTTATATTGTTAAAGAGCTACTCTTGTTTGTGACTCATGTCACTCACGAAGAGGCGGTCATTTTAGCGAGTTAAAGTTTAGTGTCAACCACTTTTTTCAAACTTTTTTCAAGCGTTTCCACTTGGCTAATTGACCTTGCTAACTGGCCTAACGTTTCTAACGAAGCGTTGCCGTGTCAGCGAGGGGGCATTATAGAGATCGCCATCACATTGGCAAGCCCTTTTTCGCGTTTTTTTTGATTTTTTTATTGTTTGTGTATTTTCTATTCAAAACCACCTGTTTTTGCCACTTTTATAGCCTTATCATGGCAATTCTCCTCTAGGACAAGGAAAAATGATGACCTCTTTACGCAGTTACAAAGGTATAAAGCCACAACTAGGTGAACGCATCTATATAGATAGCAGTTCGGTATTAGTAGGAGATATCCGCATTGGCGACGACTCTAGCGTCTGGCCACTCGTGGCTGCCCGTGGTGATGTAAACCATATTCACATTGGAGAGCGAACCAATATTCAAGATGGTAGCGTACTGCACGTTACTCATAAGAATAAAGACAACCCTAACGGCTACCCCCTAATCATAGGCAATGATGTCACCATCGGCCATAAAGTCATGCTCCATGGCTGCACGATTAAAGATAGAGTGTTAGTGGGAATGGGCGCGATTGTTTTAGACGGCGCAATAATAGAAGAAGGGGTTATGATCGGTGCAGGGAGTTTGGTGCCACCAGGGAAAGTGTTAGAGAGTGGCTTTCTCTATGTCGGTAGCCCAGTAAAACAAGCGCGCCCATTGAACGATAAGGAGCGCGCTTTCTTGCAAAAATCTGCCGATAACTATGTGCAGAACAAAGAAGATTACCTGCACCAAGTCGCAGAGATTAACTAACGACTGCAATCCAACCTTGAGCGTTGAACTCTTCGTCTTCAATTAACTCTTCAGCAAGCTCTTCAAGATCAAATCGGTATTGAGAGAACACTTCGAGAGCTTGCTGTTCATTATCAACCGTCTGACCAGACAACTTCTCTAGTTCAGCTTTCGTTACCAAGCACTGAATAAGTGCTCCCGCCTGCTGCGCTGAAAACAACACCGCTTGCTTATCTTGGTCCCAAGACTGGATGTCGGGAAATAGAATCGATTGATTCATTACAAGCCCTCTAGATTTTTTCTTAGCTCACGCAGGATCTGTTTAGTGCCCGGTCTTAGGCCGCGCCAAAGCATAAAGCTTTCAGCTGCCTGACCGACTAGCATACCAAGGCCATCAAATGCCTTTGCTGCACCATTATCGAGAGCCCACTGGTTAAATCGAGTCACACCTTTGCCATAAACCATGTCATAACAAGTAGTGTTCGCATCAAAGATATCGGCTGAAATTGCGGGCAAGTCGCCATGTAAACCTGAAGAAGAGGCGTTAAGCACCACATCATAGGCTTGTTCAACATCATCCATTGGCATCGCACTGATGTTACCAAAACTTTCGAACATCTCGGCCAGTTGCTGTGCTTTGGAATAGGTACGATTGGTGATCACTAACTGCTGCGGGTTTTGCTCAAGTAGCGGTTGAATCACCCCTCTTGCCGCCCCACCAGCACCAATCAATAAAATACGAGCGTCTTTAAGTTCGACCTGCATGGCAAGAAGATCTTGCACTAAACCCGCACCATCAGTGGTATCACCGATAATCTCACCATCATCTAACTTCTTAAGCGTATTTACCGCACCTGCAAGCTTAGCACGCTCTGTTAGACGATCTGCAAACTGAAATGCTTGCTCTTTAAAAGGGGCGGTAATGTTGCAACCTTTACCCCCTTGGGCAAAGAAAGCTGCAGCTGCTGCTGCAAACTCTTCTGGTGGCGCTGTTTTTGCCGTGTACTCAAGGTTCTGATTCGTTTGGCGTGCAAACAAGGTATGGATAAAAGGTGATTTGCTGTGTGAAATCGGATTGCCAAATACGGCGTACTTATCAATTTGGTGGTCCATAACCTGATTTGCTCCATAAATAAGAAAGGGTCACTGTCATGACCCTATCACTATATATAGAGGGAAAAAAGTCTTACCACTCAATTGGCTTTAAGTAGTGGTTGAGTTTGGCCTCTTCGCTACCCTCTTCTGCTTGATAGCTATATTCCCAACGAGCAAGAGGCGGCATAGACATTAGAATCGACTCGGTGCGACCGCCACTTTGCAATCCAAACAGAGTGCCACGGTCGAAAACCAAGTTAAATTCAACATAACGACCACGACGATAAAGCTGGAACTGGCGCTCTCGCTCACCGTATTGGGTCTCCTTGCGGCGCTCGACTATCGGCAGGTAAGCTTGGGTATAACCTTCACCGACGGCTTTAATATACTCAAAGCACTTATCAAACTCCCAGTGATTGAGGTCATCAAAGAACAAGCCGCCAACACCACGCGTCTCATCTCGGTGCGGAAGATAGAAGTACTTATCACACCAAGCTTTGTGCTCTGGATAGACTTCGCTGCCAAACGGAGCACATACCTCTTTGGCGGTGTTATGCCAATACTGCGCGTCTTCGTCAAACGGATAAAAAGGCGTTAGGTCAAAGCCACCACCAAACCACCAAATAGGCTCTTCACCCTCTTTTTCAGCAATGAAGAAGCGTACATTGGCGTGAGAAGTTGGCACGTAAGGGTTATTTGGGTGCATAACCAAAGAGACCCCCATAGCTTCAAAGCGACGCCCTGCAAGTTCAGGGCGATGAGCGGTCGCTGAAGCAGGCATCTGTTTGCCTTGTACATGAGAGAAGTTCACGCCCCCTTGTTCAAACACGGCCCCCTCTTTCATAACTCGTGAGCGACCACCGCCACCTAACTTTGCACCTGGTTCACGGTGCCACGCATCTTCAACAAAAACAGCTTGTCCATCAGCCTCTTCAAGTTGCTGACATATAGAGTCTTGAAGGGACATTAAAAACTGCTTTACCGCTTGTTTATCTATCGCTGACATACGATTTCCTTTACTGCAGGGTTATCCCTGTCTTAGTACTTGTAGTGTTTTAGCGTCACGAATTTCGCTCGGCTTTTCTCTTCCGCCGGTTTTGCCCTCAAGCACAAGAATCTGATCTCGGCCAAATTGCTGGTATACCTCTTCGCTAGTTAAACAGGCTGGCTGACCCGTTAGGTTGGCGCTAGTGGAGGTTAACGGTTTTGCAAATGCATGGCACATCTTTTGTACCAAAGGATGATCCGTTACGCGAACTGCAATCGATTGATGCTGACCCGATACCAATGAAGAGACGCGCGAACTACACGGCATTATCCAAGTCACGGGTCCCGGCCAACTCTGTTTAACTCTTGCTAACTGTTCTTCTGTCAATTGAAACTCATCTATATACGGCACAAGCTGCTCATAATCAGCTGCGATAAGGATCAACCCCTTCTCTTCCGGACGCTGTTTTAGTTGCAATAACTTACGTACCGCGTCGCTATTATCAGGGTCACATCCGACACCAAACACCCCTTCCGTTGGGTAAGCAATGACTTCTCCACGGTTCAAAGCGTTGAGTGCTTGATCAAAGTTATCCACCTAATGGCACCTTATAAAGTCTCTATTGAAGTCAGTTTACAAATAATCGCACACGGTTACTAATTTCAATCACGCGCAAACGTTTGCTTGAGAGTAAAATCTCCGTATAATGCGCTCAAATTATTTGCTCACCTTATCTATGCAGCTTTGAAGGAGTTTGAGATGAAAGTCGGTATCATCATGGGTTCTAAATCAGATTGGCCAACCATGAAACTAGCAGCAGAAATGCTAGACAAGTTTGGCGTTGAGTACGAAACCAAAGTCGTGTCTGCACACCGTACTCCGCAACTTCTAGCTGACTATGCTAACAGCGCCAAAGAGCGCGGTTTAAAAGTCATTATTGCTGGTGCTGGTGGCGCTGCTCACCTACCGGGTATGGCTGCTGCATTTACTTCATTACCAGTACTGGGGGTTCCAGTTCAATCTCGTGCACTTAGCGGCCTTGATTCTCTATACTCCATCGTGCAAATGCCCAAAGGTATTGCTGTCGGTACGCTTGCTATCGGCGAAGCGGGTGCGGCAAACGCCGGCATTTTAGCTGCACAAATTCTTGGCACTCATGATGAAACTGTGATGGCGAAAGTTGAAGCGTTCCGCGCCGAGCAAACAGCAACGGTTCTTGCTAACCCAAACCCAGCAGAGGACTAATCGATGCATGTTCTAGTGCTAGGTGCAGGCCAATTGGCTCGTATGATGTCACTCGCTGGCGCGCCACTGAATATCGACATTTCAGCCTACGATGTGGGTAGCAAAAATATCGTCCACCCTTTAACTCAAGCTGTGATTGGTCATGGTCTAGAGAGTGCGATTGCGAGCGCAGACGTCATTACCGCTGAGTTTGAGCATATTCCACACGACATCCTTGCGGTATGTGAGCAAAGTGGAAAGTTTTTACCTTCAACGGAAGCCATCAAAGCTGGTGGCGATCGCCGTATTGAAAAACAGCTGTTGGATGACGCCGACGTTCGCAATGCAAAATACTTTGTCATCAACACGCGTGAAGATTTTAACCGTGCAATTGAGTATGTCGGAATTCCTATGGTACTGAAAAGTGCTTTGGGTGGTTACGATGGTAAAGGCCAATGGCGTCTAAAAGATGCCAATCAAGCTGATGCAATTTGGACTGAAATGGCAGAGTGCATTATGGCATCTGACTCACAAGCCATTGTCGCAGAAGAGTTTGTTCCCTTTCACCGCGAAGTATCCTTGGTCGGCGCTCGTGGTAAAGATGGTAGCGTTGCCGTTTATCCATTAGCAGAGAATGTTCACACCAATGGCGTGCTGACTCTATCCACTGCAATAGCAGACACTGAGCTGCAACAGCAAGCAAAACAGATGTTCACTGCTGTTGCCGATAAACTCGACTATGTTGGCGTGCTCGCCCTCGAGTTTTTTGATGTGGATGGAACTTTACTGGTTAACGAAATTGCGCCACGTGTGCATAATTCTGGTCACTGGACTCAGCAAGGTGCGGAGACTTGTCAATTTGAAAACCACCTACGTGCAGTGTGTGATTTGCCACTAGGTAGCACTAAGCTGATTCGTGAAACCTCAATGATCAACGTCTTGGGTGAAGACACCCTGCCACAAGCATTACTGGCAATGGATGGGGTTCATATTCACTGGTACGGCAAAGATAAACGCGCCGGTCGTAAAATGGGTCATATCAATGTCTGTGGCGATTACAGTGGTGAATTGCAACGTAAACTTTGTGCACTGGCTGATGTGTTAGACAAAGAGGCATTTCCTGCGGTGCATGAGTTTTCAGCAAACTTTGCCGATTAATTCAGTTCATAGATAACAAAAACGGCGCTTGATGCGTCGTTTTTTTATATCAACAGAGATAAATAATTCTGGTTGCTATCACTGTTCCGATTGAGTGTGATGACACTTTCTGTCGGCGCACTGCCTTTTGACTCCACTGGCTAGCTTCTTCTCAACTAACAGTGGAAAACCACACTTCTCACATTGACCTGTAATTGGCGGCTGATTAACCGCAAACTTGCATTTAGGGTAGTTATCACAGGCATAGAAAACCTTACCAAAACGAGTCTTACGCTCGACCAAATGGCCTTTAGCGCACTCTGGGCAAAGATGATGCTCTGGCTGCTGTTCTTGCTTAGGTTGACCAAGAGATTCGATATGGTGGCATTGAGGATAATGACTACAACCGATAAACATCCCATAGCGACCTTGGCGCAGCACCAGTTCATTGCCACACTCAGGGCATGGCACGCCTAGCTCTTTAATGATATGACCATCATTTTGATGTAAAGGCTTGATGTAGTCACACACAGGATACTGATCACAGCCCAAGAAAGGGCCGTGTTTGCCGTGGCGAAGGTGAAGTTCACCTTCGCGCTGCTCTTGCTGACACTTAGGACAAGCTTGATGCTCTAGTGCGTGTTCATGGGCTGAAAACAGCTGATGATCAATTTTATTGCTCATATCAACTCAGGAGTTAGTGAAGAATACCTTGCTCTTTGGTATACAACAGCTCTTCCATAAGTGTGTATTCGTTCTCGTTCCCTGGCACATTAAACAGCACCATAAGCACGATCCATTTGAGATCATCGAGTTCAAACTCGTCTGTCTCTAATCCCATGATACGGTCAATAACCATCTCACGAGTTTCAGTGGTCAAAACACTAACCTGCTCTAAGAAGGTCAAAAAGCCACGGCACTCAAGACTTAAGCGCTCACACTCTTTGCTGGTATAGATGCGAGTCGAGTTCGAAGTGCTACACACCGAAATCGCAGAGTGAGTTTCACTTTGCTGCAGTGCTGCTAACTCTTCTAGCCAGACAAGGGCTTTATAAATGTCTTTTTGATGAAAGCCTGCGCGAAGAAGCTCTTCTTCTAGCTCATCTTGATTGACTTGTAACTCTGCATCGCTATGGATGTAGGTTTCGAATAGATACATTAAAATATCCATCATCATAGCTAGCCCCTCCCCTTTCGAATATAGCCACCGGAAACTGCAACAACATGCCCTGAAAGCTCAAGCTCCAAGAGCTGCATCATGACTTCCTGCACTGGTATATTGGTCCTGTTTGCAAGAATATCAACTGGTATAGCTTTACTTCCTACGTTAGCTAACAGCAAAGGAAATGGCAATTCTTCTTTGCTCTCTATTTTATCGAAAAGTTCATTTTGAATCGGCGGCTTACTAGTATTCGACCAACGCAGCAGAGTGTCTATTTCATCAAGGATGTCTTCTACACGCATCACTAAGCAGGCACCTTGCTTAATCAACAGGTTACAACCGCGCGTATTCACATCATCGATCGAGCCCGGAATTGCAAAAACCTCACGCCCTTGCTCCAGAGCATAACGAGCAGTAATCAATGAACCGCTTTTCTCTGCTGCTTCGACCACTAATACCCCTAAAGAAAGGCCACTAATAATTCGATTCCGACGCGGAAAATGACTCGCCTTAGGTTTTGCTTGTGGATGGAACTCCGACACCAAGGCGCCATTATGTTCGACAATTCTATCGGCCAAATTACGATGACGGGCAGGATAAACAGATGCTAAACCACAGCCTAACACCGCCAAGGTACGTCCATTGCCTTGCAAAGCTCCGTCATGGGCATGACCATCCACCCCCAACGCAAGGCCACTTGTCACAATTAAACCATGCTCAACTAAAGATGAAGCAAATTGGCGCGCATTGTTTAACGCTTCAATACTGGCATTACGGCTTCCTACTATCGCCATTTGAGGCTCAGCTAATCCCGCTCGTTCACCTTGGACAAACAGAACCGGAGGTGAGCCCACCGCTTGCTTTAGCATTTGGGGGTAAGCGCTGTCAGACAGTGTGATGATATGGTTGTGTGCAGATTTCTGCTGCCACTCTAAACATTGGTCAACTTCACAGGCAGAGTGCTGCTTTAAGTATTTGATCTGCTTTTGGTCAAAACCAAACGACAACAGAGTCGCCTTATCTGACTGCACAATGTTTACTGGGGAGTCCGCCTTTAATAAGCGGGTAAAAGTTTTCGGCCCGATATTCGGAGTAAAATAGAGTGACAACCACGCGCTCAATTGTTCTTGATTCATCGCCTATGCGCCCTTCTATTGAAACTTAGCTGGCTGGATTTTCGTCGCAATGCTAATCGCTTCAACACTCTCACTAACCATGGCAATACTAAACTGTGGATGCAGATGAGTTACCACTAACTGACCTATCTGCCTATCAGAAAGATGGGCCGTATCACTACCCAAATCGTCAAACAGCTTGAACACATGGCCGACTAATACCCCATCATCACTGCCTCGATTAAGGATCACGCTTTGGTTTTCACCCACATAGTTAGTGCCCGCTAGCGTTCCAATAATATCTACACTAGACACTGAGGCAGATGAAACAGCCGTTAGAGTGGCTTGATTATCAGTCACTAAGGGCGTAGCAAGAGCGATATCATTGGCAGCAATCTCTTGGCTTTGATCAGTCACTTGTAGTGTTGTGAATTGCTCATTGGCTGACTCACGACGTGCATCGGCAATCTTCCTAATCACAACAACTTTTGCTGTCCCGCGTTGGTAAAAGCCTACTTCACGATAAATAGTCCATGCCTGTTGCACATGACAACCAGAGATAATCACTGGCTCCGGGCCATCAATAAGCTGACGTCCCAGCACATTACCAATCACACGACTGGCAGTTTTGCTGGCATCAGCATCGATAATTTGAAACTGGGTTAAATTAAAAGGATTGGGCACAAAGTCAGAGGGGTAAAAAGCGGTGCTATGTTGATGATGGATGGTTGGGATTAGTTTGACTATTGGCTTGCTTGGCAGCGCCTCTGTTTGAGCAATGGCGAGATTAGCAAATCCAAGCAAAGCAACAACCAAAACACTCAAGAAAATGCGCGGCATAGTTTTAACTCCTAATCAGCTATCTATCTCAGCGACATTCCCTCTAAATCTGAGCGTTAACAACAAAGAGAAGCGACTCAAAAAACGCATTGATGCTGTCATTTGAGATGTAAAATGTCTAGAATTGAGCCAACGAGGTTTATCCTGATTCGGCACAGTTCAACATTTCGAGTGTATATGTCTGTATTACAAGTATTAACATTCCCAGATGATCGCCTACGCACCGTGGCTAAGCCAGTTGCAGAAGTGACGCCTGAGATTCAAAAGTTCGTTGATGACATGATTGAAACCATGTACGACGAAGAAGGTATTGGTCTGGCAGCAACCCAGGTTGATTTCCACCAACGCATTGTTGTTATCGATATCTCTGAAACCCGCGATGAGCCTATGGTTCTAATCAACCCGGAAATCATCGAAAAGCGTGGTGAAGATGGGATTGAAGAGGGCTGTTTGTCGGTTCCTGGTGCACGCGCATTGGTGCCACGTGCAGCAGAAGTAACAGTCAAAGCTCTAAACCGTGAAGGTGAAGAATTTACCTTTGACGCTGATGATCTATTGGCAATTTGTGTTCAGCACGAACTTGACCACTTAGAAGGCAAGCTGTTTGTTGATTACCTTTCGCCACTGAAGCGTAAGCGTATTCAAGACAAGCTTGCTAAGATCAAGCGTTTCAACGAAAAGAACGCGAACAAAGCCTAAGCGCCAACTAATAGAAGGAAGGTACCTTGAGCAAACCTTTGAAAATCGTTTTTGCTGGTACTCCGGATTTCGCCGCCCGTCACTTGGCGGCGTTGTTGTCTTCGGAGCACGACGTTATCGCTGTTTACACACAGCCAGATCGCCCAGCAGGTCGCGGTAAGAAACTAACCGCCAGCCCAGTAAAAAACATCGCTCTTGAGCATGACATCCCAGTATTCCAACCAGAGAACTTTAAATCTGACGAAGCAAAACAGCAGCTTGCAGATTTGAACGCAGATATCATGGTTGTGGTTGCTTACGGCCTATTGCTTCCTCAAGCGGTGCTTGATACGCCAAAACTTGGTTGTATCAATGTTCACGGTTCAATCCTACCTCGCTGGCGTGGCGCGGCTCCAATTCAACGCTCGATTTGGGCGGGTGATGCAGAAACGGGGGTCACTATCATGCAGATGGATATCGGTTTAGATACTGGTGATATGCTTAAAATTGCCACCCTGCCAATCGAAACGAGCGATACCAGCTCGACCATGTACGAAAAGCTTGCAGAGCTTGGTCCTGATGCGCTAGTCGAGTGTCTGGCTGATATTGCTGAGGGTAAAGCCGTACCTGAAAAGCAAGACGATGCTTTAGCTAATTACGCCAAGAAGCTGAGTAAAGAAGAAGCTCGCATTGATTGGAACGACGATGCGGCGCATATTGAGCGTTGTGTTCGTGCTTTCAACCCATGGCCAATGAGCCACTTTATCGCTGCTGACAATAGCATTAAAGTTTGGCAAAGCCGAGTTGACGACAAAGCAACCAATAAGCCAGCTGGTACTATCCTACAAGCAGACAAAACGGGTATCTACATTGCCACAGGTAACGGCGTACTGGTTTTAGAACAGCTACAAGTACCAGGTAAAAAAGCGATGTCAGTTCAAGACATTTTGAACTCTCGCGCAAGTTGGTTCGAAGTAGGAACTCAACTCATCTAACTCTCCCGTAGGGGAACAAGTACATTTCGAGGGTGGAGACACCCTCCCTTAGTTTAAGGTATTCCATCATGAATGTTCGCGCAGCTGCTGCAAACGTCCTATTTCAAGTAGTCGACAAAGGCCAATCCCTTTCACACGCCTTACCTGCGGCGCAAAAGACCATCAAACCAAGAGACCACGCTCTGTTACAAGAGATCTGTTACGGCGCGCTTCGCTACCTACCACGACTAGAATCTATCGCTAATGAGCTGATGGAAACGCCGCTAAAAGGGAAAAAACGCGTTTTCCACCATTTGATTCTTGTCGGTATTTACCAGCTTAGCTTCATGCGCATTCCTGCTCACGCAGCCGTTGCTGAAACGGTCGAGGGAACGAAAACGCTTAAAGGCCCAAGTCTACGCGGATTGATCAATGCCGTGCTGCGCAGTTACCTTCGTGACCAAGAAGAGCTTGATGAGAAGGCAGTGAGTCACAACGCGGGCAAATACGGTCATCCAAACTGGCTACTCAACATGCTACGCGACAGCTACCCAGAGCAATGGGAACAGTTGGTTGAAGCAAATAACAGCAAAGCGCCAATGTGGCTGCGAGTAAACTGCCAACATCACACCCGCGATGAATACCTTGAACTGCTGAAAGATGAAAACATTGAATTCAGCATTCACCCAGAAGCCAGTGATGCCATAAAATTGGCCTCGCCTTGTGACGTAACGCTTCTTCCAGGTTTCGATCGTGGTTGGGTATCGGTACAAGACGCTGCTGCTCAGTTGTCAGTCAACTATTTACAGCCACAAAATGGTGAGTTGATTCTCGATTGCTGCGCTGCGCCCGGTGGTAAAACCGCACATATTCTAGAACACACAGAAGACACTGAAGTCGTTGCGATTGATTGTGATGCAAAACGCCTTGATCGCGTTTATGACAATTTAGAACGACTTCAACTACGTGCTGACGTTATTTGTGGCGATGCTCGCTATCCTCAACAGTGGTGGACTGGCGAGAAGTTTGACCGAATTCTGCTCGATGCACCATGTTCTGCAACGGGAGTTATTCGACGCCACCCTGATATTAAGTGGTTACGTCGAGCAAACGACATCGATGCCTTGGCTGAGCTGCAAAGTGAAATAATGGATGCGATGTGGGGGCAGCTAAAACCGGGCGGTACTATGGTTTACGCTACGTGCTCAATCACTCCAAAAGAGAATGTACTGCAAGTAAAAGCTTTCCTTGAGCGCACGAATGACGCAACCTTAGTTGGCTCAGACGTAAACAACCCTGGACGTCAAATTTTACCAGGGGAAGAGGATATGGATGGTTTCTACTATGCCGTCCTAACCAAGAAAGCGTAATATGACATGGTGACAACTTAGGTTGTCACCATTTAGCTAGTTAAGCGAGAGTAGTGTATGAAAATCATCATCCTTGGTGCGGGTCAGGTTGGCGGCACATTGGCAGAAAACCTCGTTGGTGAAAACAACGACATCACCATTGTTGACCGTGACTCCGATCGTCTGCGCGAACTGCAAGATAAGTATGACCTACGCGTAGTCAATGGATACGCAAGCCACCCGGATGTGCTGCGTGAAGCGGGTGCTCAAGATGCTGATATGTTAGTTGCCGTCACCAATATGGATGAGACAAACATGGCTGCCTGTCAGGTGGCATTTACTCTATTTAACACGCCTAACCGTATAGCACGTATACGCTCTCCTCAATACCTAACAGAAAAAGAAGCACTCTTTCAATCCGGTGCGGTTCCGGTCGATCATCTAATCGCACCTGAAGAGCTGGTTACTAGCTACATCGAGCGCCTAATCCAATACCCGGGTGCTTTGCAGGTAGTCAGTTTCGCCGAGCAAAAAGTCAGCTTGGTTGCAGTAAAAGCCTACTACGGCGGTCCACTGGTAGGTAACGCACTGTCTGCCCTGCGTGAGCATATGCCCCATATCGATACTCGTGTGGCTGCGATTTTTCGTCAAGGTCGGCCAATTCGTCCTCAGGGCACTACCATCATTGAAGCCGATGACGAAGTGTTCTTTGTCGCAGCCAGTAACCACATCCGCTCAGTCATGAGTGAACTACAGCGTTTAGAGAAACCATACCGTCGAATCATGATTGTCGGTGGCGGCAACATAGGCTCAAGCCTTGCTCGCCGCTTAGAGCATCTATACAGCGTTAAACTGATCGAGCACAGCTATCAACGTGCGGAAAAACTTTCTGAGGAGTTAGAGAACACTATAGTCTTCTGTGGTGATGCTGCCGATCAGGAGCTACTGGCTGAAGAGAATATCGATCAGGTTGACGTGTTTATCGCCCTCACCAACGAAGATGAAACCAACATCATGTCAGCCATGCTCGCTAAGCGTATGGGTGCGAAGAAAGTCATGGTACTGATTCAACGTGGCGCTTACGTCGATTTGGTACAAGGTGGCGTGATTGATGTAGCGATATCTCCACAACAAGCAACCATCTCTGCACTACTGACTCACGTCCGCCGAGCGGACATTGTTAATGTTTCTTCTCTTCGTCGCGGGGCAGCGGAGGCGATAGAAGCAATTGCCCATGGTGATGAAACGACATCTAAAGTCGTGGGTCGCGCTATCGGCGATATCAAGCTACCACCTGGCACCACCATAGGTGCGATTGTACGTGGTGAGGAAGTACTTATTGCCCATGATCGTACCGTTATCGAGCAAGATGACCACGTGGTCATGTTCTTGGTCGACAAGAAATACGTTCCAGATGTAGAAGCTCTGTTCCAACCGAGTCCGTTCTTCCTTTAGGCAAAGGCTATGGTCAATTTCCGTCCTGTCCTGTTTGTTATAGGGCTAGTGCTATCCAAGCTGGCTCTATTTATGTACGTGCCCACCTTGGTCGCGTTTGTCACTGGCACCTCTGGATTTCTCGAATTTGGTCAGGCGGTTATTATCACCCACCTTGCTGCCTTCGCGTGTTTGACTATAGGGCGCACCAAGCGGTTTAAGCTCAGTGTTCGCGATATGTTCCTTATAACCAGTCTAGTGTGGACGATCGCCAGTGCGTTTGCGGCTCTGCCCTTTGTGTTTATCAACCACATTAGCTTTACCGATGCCTATTTTGAAACTATGTCCGGTATCACGACGACGGGCTCTACCGTTCTTAGCGGACTCGATAATATGGCACCTAGCATTTTACTATGGCGTTCAATACTGCAATGGCTAGGTGGCATAGGCTTTATCGTCATGGCAGTAGCAGTTCTACCTATGCTCAACGTCGGTGGTATGAAGCTATTCCATACCGAATCTTCCGACTGGTCAGATAAAAGTAGCCCGCGCGCTAAAACCGTAGCTAAGAATATCGTTGCGGTGTACCTCGCCCTTACCCTACTTTGCATCATCGGGTACCTATTTACGGGAATGACGCTATTTGAAGCGATCAATCACGCCTTTACCACCTTATCGACCGGGGGCTACTCCACGTCCGACGGATCAATGAACCATTTCTCTAATGGTGCCCATTGGGTAGCAACACTCTTTATGTTTCTCGGTGGCTTACCATTCTTACTCTTTGTCGCGGCGATCAGAAAGCGTCAATTCAGAGAGCTATTACGAGACGCTCAAGTACGAGGATTTAGCTATCTGTTCTTGGTCAGCAGTTTGATTATTGCGGCTTGGTTGGTGATTCGAGATGGCTACACGACATTAGATGCACTGCGCGTGTCGATGTTCAACATAGTTTCTGTGGTAACCACAACTGGATTTGGTTTAGAGGATTTCACCGCTTGGGGTGCGCTACCGACCACCCTATTTGCTTTCCTTATGATGGCAGGGGCATGCTCAGGGTCGACGGCAGGGGGAATTAAAATCTTCCGCTTCCAAATTGCGATCACACTTCTTAACAAGCAGATGATGAAACTGATTCACCCATCTGGCGTATTCGTTCAACGCTACAACCAACGCCCTGTCAATGACGATATCGTCCGTTCTGTCGTGGCGTTTGGTTTGACCTTCTTCATCACTATTATCGCCATCGCGGGCGGCTTAAGTGCGATGGGGCTCGATCCAGTTACGAGTATCTCTGGCTCAATTACTGCCGTCGCTAACGTCGGGCCAGGAATGGGATCGGTCATCGGCCCAACAGGTAACTTCGCTCCACTGCCAGATGCAGCGAAATGGTTGCTAAGTTTGGGGATGTTAATGGGCAGGTTAGAAATTCTCACCCTATTAGTACTGTTTTTTCCCGCCTTTTGGCGTCGTTAAGGAATATTATGAAATCGATAGTTGCAACCGTTTTATGCATCGTTAGTAGCCTGGCCTATGCCGCTCAAACCGTTACCCTAACGGATGGGCGTCAAGTTCTGCTCAATGATGACTTTACTTGGCAATACGTTGCGCCCGCCAATTCAGAGGCACCATCGGCCTCAACCAGTCACTCCGGACAACCGGCAGTGAAAGCGACGATCGCGACAATTCCCATAATTGAAAAAAAACTCGGCGCCGTCATTGAACTAGGCAATCCCAAGCCCATCATGCAACTGTCTGATTCTGGAGTCGATGTATTGCTTGGTTCAGCTCGCTATGAGTCTGGACAGTTGATAATCCCCACCTCACTGACCAACCAAAGCTCACAATCCATTATCATGGTAGAGCTAGACGTTGAATTGACTGGACCATCAGGCAATGTCATCGAGAGGAAAAAAGTAAAAGTATGGACATCAATTAAGCGCATGGCAGATACCTACCTACGTCCTCAGCAGGCCCAAACAGGTAAAGCGATTCAATTCTCGGTCGAGCGCGAGCAGCACTATCAACTCAATGCTGAAATCACTACTGTCGAATCTCGCTAAATAGGGTCGACATAGAAATAGATAGCAAAGAAGTGGCAGGCGCATCCCGCCAAGACAAAACCATGCCAAATAGCGTGGTTATAAGGGATGCGCTTTGCAACATAAAAGATCACTCCCAATGAGTAGATCACTCCCCCAGCAGCGAGCAGAGTCAATCCACCGACCTCTATGTTCATCGCCAGTTGGTAAATCACGATCAAGGATAGCCATCCCATCGCCAAGTAAGTGACCAGTGACAACTTCTTAAAACGGTAAACAAACGCCAACTTCATCACAATACCAAATAACGCGATACCCCATATCACTGCCATTAAACCAACGGCGAGCGGTGTTCGTAGGCTTACCAAAAGAAATGGTGTGTAGCTGCCCGCAATAAGCAGGTAGATGGCACAATGATCGAAGGTTTTCAGCGCTCGTTTAGCACGTTTGTATGGAATTGCATGGTAGAGAGTCGAAGCTAAAAACAGCACAATCATGCTGGTGCCATAGATACTCATACTCGTAAAAGTCAACGCATCGGCATTGTGCGTGGTCGATTTAATCAGTAACAGCACCAAGCCGACAATACTCAGCACCATACCAAAAGCATGGGTCAGTGTATTGGCAAACTCTTCTTTAGCGCTGTATTCAGAGGGAGAATTGGCAGACATACATGCTCTACTCTGGATAAAGTGGAATAATTACTCCAGAGTATCGCACATTAAGCTTACACATGTAAGCTGAAAGCTTTTAGGGTTGAGCTACGAATGGGCATCCAAATAAGCAACCACTTGTGCGCCTGCCTCTTGCGCCGAAGTATGCAGAGGAATTTCCATCTGACGCTTCAGGTCTCCCAAGCCCAATAGACTCGCAAGCATACCTTTCGCACCTTGCCTATGGCGATCAATCTCAAACCACATTTGCAAGGTATCTTCTGTGCGATAGGCGACGACTTCAAGCTCTCGCCAACGTCCGTGGAAAGGCCCAGTGGTTGGTACGAACTCAAACTCCTGAACAAAAGGCATCGCAAAGCCATCCACTTCTTCACATTCTACCTGGCGAATGCGTAACCCCTGCTCTTCAAGTGCGGTAAAGATACCATCAAGTAGCGGGTCTGGTCTCACTGTGAGAATGTCTTTATCGGTTGGATCTTTAGCCATCGCGATATCTAAGCCTGTTTCCAACCACACCTTAGAGTCACCGATCGTTACTGGCGTGTTCCACGGCACATCAAGCTCTATTTCAAAATCACGTGACTCCCCAGGCGCAATAGTAAATGCATAAGGCAATGACCACTTAGCCAATACATAACTTGCAGGAACACGACGCATTCTACTTGCGTTGTGTTTATCCTTGTCTGGATTTTCTGGGACTTCTTTGATGTAACGACAATAGAGCTTCAGATCTATGTTATCGATCTCTTGCGCAGTTGAGCCACCATAAACATGGATGGTGATATTCACTTTTTGTCCTGGATACAAAACTTCTTGCTGCAAGACAGAATCGACCTTGGCCGATCCGATACCAAAACTGGCCAGGGTTTTCTTAAATAACGACATCAATACCTCCTTGGCACAAATGAAACCCGTCGATTACTTTCATACTAATCTGCTTTGCTGTAACACTACCACAGACATCTTCACATATTTGTATCGATTCGTGATCGATTAAATATCGACCAATCGTATTGATAATGCTAATCTAATTGTTGATATGCTTGCATATCAACATTCCTGATTAATAGTACGGATTGGCGCAAGCCAAAAGAGCTTAGTTTCAGCAATGAATCAAGCCCATAATTAATCAGGCCATTACATTGGCAATGGATATGCCTGACAGTTAGGTAACTGAATGCGCCCAACAACAGTCAGGTTTTCGCACACGAACCGCAGTGCGATGCGCCGCCGCAGTGGATTTGTTTCTACTCCAGTGGCAAAAAGATCAGCTCCAGCAATGACTTTAGTCGAAAAAACCGCCCTAATGGCAGTAACTACAGCGAAAGTCACCAAGGCAGCTTAATTAAAAAGCGCAGCGCTGACTGCGCTTTTTTCTTACCTTCATTTCTTCAATTTGATACCTTTAGCAGCAAACCATTATAAATATTGTGGAGAAAGCCGATGAAGTGTCACCGTATTGAGGAGCTATTAGAGCTACTAGAGCCTGAATGGCAAAAAGAGCAAGACCTTAATCTTCTGCAAATGATTGTTAAATTAGCCCAAGAGGCTGGTTACGAAGGTAAGCTAGAAGACCTAACAGACGATGTTCTTATCTATCACCTAAAAATGCGTAACAGCGAGAAAGATGAAATGATTCCTGGCCTTAAAAAAGACCAAGAGGATGACTTTAAAACCGCTATTTTGCGTGCGCGTGGTCTTATCGACTAACCCCAGAATCCCTAACTAAAAGCGACCTTACGTCGCTTTTTTTATATCTGTTTGATTCCATAACTCCAACTGTTAGGCGATTTATTTATAAAACTGCAGTGTTCTTTGTTGTTAAAGGTTGATAGCGTTAAAGAAATAAAAATGTTATTGCGTATATAATCGCCGTCCATAAGAGCTTACTAAAATAGCAATGTCGACAGAGTGTGAAACCAATAAATCACACCATTTAGCCCAGAAGGAAGCGTAATGAGTCAGGATAAAATCGATATCAAAGATGTGACTCCCAAGACCTTTAACCCCAAGACACACAAAACGAAAGGGGACAGGTTCAACCCAAACAACCGCATATATGTACGTGAAAGCAAAGGTACCTTTCAGAAATTGCGCCGCTATGGTGGCTGGTTCCTATTAGTTCTTTTCGCACTAATACCTTGGATCCCTTATGGTGAGCGCCAAGCGGTACTGCTCGACATCGGTAATCAGCAATTTAACTTCTTTGGTACCACACTTTACCCTCAAGATCTGACTCTGCTAGCGCTACTATTTATGATCGCTGCATTTGGCCTGTTTTTTATCACTACCTTTTTAGGTCGAGTATGGTGTGGTTACTTGTGTCCACAAACCGTGTGGACCTTTATGTATATCTGGTTCGAGGAGAAGCTCGAAGGCAGTGCCAACAAGCGCCGTAAGCAAGATTCAGGAAAAATTACAGGTAACTTAGCACTGCGCAAAGGTGTTAAGCACCTCGCATGGTGGTCAATAGCGCTGGCGACAGGCTTTACCTTTACCGGTTACTTTGTGCCAATCAAAGAGCTTGTGGTTGGGTTCTTCACCTTAGATGCCGAGTTTTGGCCGGTATTCTGGGTGCTATTCTTTGCTATTTGTACCTACGCCAATGCTGGGTGGATGCGCTCGATTGTCTGTATCCATATGTGCCCTTACGCGCGCTTCCAGTCCGCTATGTTTGATAAAGATACTTTTATCGTTGGCTACGATACCAAACGTGGCGAAGCTCGCGGGCCACGTTCACGCAAAGCCGATCCAAAAGCGTTAGGCTTAGGTGATTGTATCGACTGTGATTTATGTGTTCAGGTCTGCCCGACCGGTATTGATATCCGCGATGGTCTTCAGTACGAGTGTATTAACTGTGGTGCCTGTATCGATGCATGTAACCAAACCATGAGCCGTATGGGTTATGAAAAAGACCTAATCAGCTACACCACTGAACATCGCTTGTCCGGTAAGCACACCAAGGTTGCGCGCCCTAAATTACTTGGCTACGGGGCTGTGTTACTAGTGATGATTGGCCTGTTCTTCGTCCAGATCGCCAGTGTTGAACCAGCAGGCTTAAGTGTTCTGCGCGATAGAAATCAGCTATTCCGCGTTAATGGTTTAGGCGAAATAGAAAACACCTATACACTGAAAATAATCAATAAAACTCAACAGGAACAAGAGTATAAACTCACTGTTGAAGGACTTAGCGATGCCTCTTGGTATGGCAAGCAAACTATCCTAGTGGAACCTGGCGAGGTACTTAGTCTACCGATGAGCTTAGGCGTCAATCCCGACAAACTCAGCTCTCCAGTTTCAACAATTCAGTTTATACTGTCCGATAGCGAAGACTTCACGATTGAAGTAGAAAGCCGCTTTATTAAAAAACTCTAAGCGCAATCTACTCACAAATATGGAAAGAGGCTCAGCAATGAGCCTCTTTTATTTTATGAAACAGCAAGCCTTTAACTTTGATGCTTTGACACCTGACTTTATGTGGTATGCCCTCGAGAGCATTGGTATTCGGGCCGAGTCTGGATTTTTAGCTCTCAACAGCTACGAAAACCGCGTCTACCAGTTTACCGATGAAGAGCGCCAGCGCTATGTAGTCAAGTTTTATCGCCCGGAACGCTGGAGCCAAGAACAGATTCAAGAAGAACACGACTTCACCCTCGAGTTAATTGAGTCCGAGATTCCAGTTGCACCTCCTGTGATTCTCAATGGTCACACGCTCCATCACTACCAGGGCTACCTTTTTGCTCTGTTTGAAAGTGTTGGTGGTCGGCAATTTGAAGTCGACAACCTAGAACAGTTGGAAGGGGTTGGGCGCTTTTTAGGTCGAATCCACAAAGTCGGCGCAAAGCATACCTTCAAGCATCGCTCAACCATTGGGCTCGAAGAGTATGTCTATCAGCCGCGCAAGCTGTTGCAGAATTCTCAGTTTATTCCGATGCACTTAGAAAATGCCTTTTTCAACGACCTCGACTTGCTGATTAAGTCGCTCGAAAATCACTGGGATGATTCAACCAACATCATTCGCCTGCACGGTGACTGCCACCCTGGTAACATTCTATGGCGCGATGGCCCTATGTTTGTCGACCTTGATGATTCACGTAATGGTCCAGCTATACAAGACTTGTGGATGCTACTAAACGGAGAGCGCACCGATAAGCTAATGCAGCTTGATATTATTTTAGAAGCGTACGAGGAATTTAACGACTTCAACCCTAGTGAGTTGAAACTAATCGAGCCTCTACGCGGTCTACGTATGGTGCACTACATGGCATGGTTAGCAAAACGGTGGCAAGATCCGGCATTTCCTCTCGCTTTTCCTTGGTTTAATGATCCAAAATATTGGGAGAGTCAGGTGCTTGCTTTTAAGGAGCAAATTTCTACACTAGATGAACCACCGCTCTCGCTTATGCCGCAGTGGTAATCAAGCCTATTTAATGGAGTATAATAATGAAAAAGCTGTTCACACTTGTCGTTTCCTTGCTGCTTAGTTTTTCAGTTCATGCCGAACAGTTCAAGGAAGGTGAACACTACCAAGTTCTCGACCTTGAAGCCTCGAAAAAGCCAACCGTCACTGAGTTCTTTTCGTTCTACTGCCCTCACTGCCACAGCTTTGAGCCATTGATTGCGAACCTAAAAACTAAGCTTCCTGAAGGGGTAAAACTGCAAAAGAATCATGTTTCTTTTATGGGTGGAAGCATGGGTATGTCGATGAGCAAAGCATACGCGACTATGGTTTCTCTCAAGGTAGAAGACAAGATGTCTGCAGTAATGTTTAACCGTATTCACAACCTCAAGCAAGCGCCAAAGAATGACGAGCAATTGCGTCAGATATTCATTGATGAAGGTATTGATGGGAAAAAATATGACGCCGCTTTTAACGGCTTTGCGGTAGATTCAATGGTGCGACGCTTTGACAAGAACTTCAAGCAAGCAGGGATTCAAGGTGTGCCAGCAGTTGTAGTCAATAATCGCTACTTGGTTCAAGCTCGTACCGCTGACGAGTTCTACCAAATTGTGAACTTCCTACTGAAAAAGTAACGATTCAAACGGGAGCTCAGCGCGCAAATTGGGCTCCCTTTACTGTTTGTATATCTTCTCTAAAGCCTTGTCCTTTTGTTGCCAAACATCCCCTAGCCACTGCTGAAACTGACGTTTATATGGCTTATCGTTAAAGTAATCCCCTCGTACTTGCTCATCGACAGGTAACACTTGTGTGCGAACCACTATCTTGGTCATCCTGCCCATCAATATATCTTTAAACGGCTTGTTCGTGTTTTCAGGGTAAGCCAAAGTAACATCAATGATGTTTTCAAATTGGTCCCCCATCGCCGCTAGTGTGTAGGCAATACCACCAGTTTTAGGTTGCAAAAGATATTGATAACCCGCTTTGCTCTTACGCTGTTTTTCTGAAGTAAAACGCGTCCCTTCGACGTAGTTCACAACTGTTGTCGGCGTGTGTTTGAATTTGGCACAAGAACGACGTGTCGTTGCTAAATCTTGTCCACGCTTTTCTGGGTGGCGAATCAAGTATTCGCGTGAGTATCGACGCATAAAGGGCATATCCAATGCCCAACAAGCCATACCAATAAATGGAACATATAGCAGTTGCTGCTTAAGAAAAAACTTAGGCATAGGGATGCGATCTTTGAACACACAGCACAGTACAACAATATCAGTCCAACTAAGGTGATTGCTGATCATTAAGTACCAGCCATCTTTTTTAAGCTCTTCACCACCTTGAACATCCCATTCCACGCGGTTAGAGACATTGAGAATGACAGCATTAATTGTCGCCCACAACCACATGATTTTGTTCGCTAACTGGGTGGCGTACGCTTTAAGTACAGCTGTTGGCAAAACCAACTTAACAATGGCTACCACACAGATCGCAATTGAGCAAAGCGCAGAGTTGAAGATAACCAAACTAGCATTTAGAACAAGGAGTAAGTGAGCCAACATAAGATAAATAATTGTGATGTATTAAAAAATTAACAAACTTTCATTGATGAATAATAGAGCAGCGTGTGATTATACAAGTCATTGGAAAGTTTGAAACTACTCTAACTATGGTCAGAGTAGTTCTATTGCTCTTCAACCAGATCGAATCAGTGACTAGGTTTACACTATGGAGAATCCATAATGATAAAAAGATCCACTCTTATTGCTCTCGCAATACTGAGTAGCACGCCCGCGATGGCGAAAATTTCTAGCTCAGCAGGCATTAGCGGAGAACTCTCTCTCAGTGCTGGTTTTACCGCTTCTGAATCTAACTTTAATACCGACAACAGCGCGACAATTACCGACAATACCCAAAAAGGCGAAAGCGACAGCAAATTTATACCTGTCCTTTTAGGTAATGTCGCTTACACGTTTGGTCAGGGTCTAGATAAGCAAATCTATATGGGTACCTCTCGCGAAGATATTGCAATTGGTACGCTGGCATTAGAGCTAGGGTTTAAGCAGCAACTAGCCAATGGCACCGTTATCGATGCCTCTTTCCTACCGACCATAATGTCAGGAGAGACTTGGGATGATCCATTTAAAGAGGGGAGTGCTCGCGGTGTCACCGATGAAGAGGGCAACGCCTACCGCCTTAAATTTGGCAATATTGGTAACTCGGGCTTTAGCTTAGATACCGCCTATGCAGTGAAAGAGATAGACAGCGAAAAATCCGGTCACCAAGCGTATTCAACCAGCGAACAAGATTTACTTAGACGCGACGCAACATCCATTTATACCAAAGGTAGTTTCCGCTTCCCTATTAGCCGTGGAACCTTCTTATCGCCTTCGGTTACCTACATAAAAACCGATGCCGATGGGGATGCGCTCTCCAATACGTCTTGGAAAGGAGAACTGTCAGTTTTCACAAACTTTGACCGCCATCAACTTGTATTGACCGCTGGTTACACAGGTCGAAACTACGACGCTTCACACCCAATCTACAATGTTGTTCGAGACGATGATGAGTTGAGCCTATTTGCAGCATACGAGTACAAAGGGTTAATGGGCTGGGATAACTGGTCACTTATCTCGTTCGCTGGCTATGGTCAAACTGACTCCAACATCGATTTCTACGATGAAAAGAGCATGCTCTTCTCGGTCGGTGTTAACTGTCAGTTCTAAACTCACTCACTAGCATTATCACACAGCTTGGGCCGTCAACTGACGCAGAAGACGGTCCATAGCACGATAACCTAACGCTTCAGCTAAGTGACTACGCTCGATGCTACTCGAATCCTCGAGGTCAGCAATGGTGCGCGCGACTTTGATAATCCGGTGATAAGCACGAATCGACAGCCCTAGTCGGTGCAGTGCAGTCTCTAAAAACTGTGCGTCTTGCTTATGTAATGGGCAAAAACGTTCGATCTCCCGGCTGCCTAACAGGGCATTGACCTTGCTTGAACGCACAAGCATCTTCTCTCTCGCAACTACCACTCGTTCACGCACCACTTGGGTCGATTCGCCTCTATCGCCACCTTCCGCGAGTGTGCCTTTAGGTAGAGCGGGAATCTCAAGCGACATATCGAACCTGTCTAACAATGGTCCAGACAATCGACTTAAATAGCGTAATATGGTTTGTGGATTAGCCCGTGATTGGTTTCCTTCGTAGTAACCAGTTGGGCTTGGGTTTAGCGCACCTACCAGTTGAAACCGAGCTGGGAAACGAGTTTTCCCTTGAGCGCGCGAGATAATAATCTCTCCGGATTCTAGTGGTTCTCGTAGCGAGTCGAGGACTTTTCGCTCAAACTCGGGCATTTCGTCCAAGAATAGTAATCCGTTGTGTGCTAGAGAGATCTCTCCAGGCCTGGGGATGGTGCCACCTCCCACTAACGCAGCCATAGAGCTTGAATGGTGCGGCGCTCTAAATGGGCGCTGTTTCCAGTTATGAGCATTGATCTCTTGCTGAGTCAGAGAGGCCACCGATGCTGACTCTAGCGCCTCATTGTCAGACATCTCAGGCAGCAAATCACACAAACGTGAAGCGAGCATGGTCTTGCCTGTTCCGGGAGGGCCAAGGAATAGCAGATTATGATTTCCAGCGGCTGCGATCTCTAAAGCACGCTTTCCTTGTTGCTGACCTATGATGTCTTGTAGGTCACGTTGATTGCTAGGCTTAATATTGGCCAGCTCAGTTTGATGCAAAGAGAGCTTATGTTGGCCACATAAGTCAGCACACACTTCAATCAGGCTTTGCGCCGACTTGTGTCTATCAGCACCGACTAACGCAGCCTGATCACCATTACTATGTGGCACCACTAAACTGCGCTTGACCTGATTAGCCGCTAACGCAGCAGGAAGAACCCCTTTGACACTTCTCAGTTGCCCCGAGAGGGCAAGCTCACCAATAAACTCTTGATGGCTCAACTCATTAACAGGGATCTGCTCAGAAGCGGCTAATATCCCTAACGCAATTGGCAGATCGAATCGTCCGCCCTCTTTGGGTAAATCAGCAGGAGCAAGGTTGACGGTTATTCGTTTGGCCGGGAACTCAAAACGCGAGTTAATAATCGCACTGCGCACCCTGTCGCGCGACTCTTTTACTGTGGTCTCTGGCAATCCGACCAAACAAAAACCGGGCATTCCATTGCTGATATGCACTTCGACCGTGACTGACGGCGCTTCAACCCCAACACAAGCTCGGCTGTGAATGATCGCTAAGCCCATTTAAAAATCATCCTTTTCTGACTCATTATTTATTCCCTTGATAGTTCATCGTTTTAGTTATCAAGGTTGTTATATAGCTTGAAGAGTTGATGAAAGAATGTGAAAAAAGAATGAGTTTTTGCTTGTCATTTAGCGGAAATGTATGTTACCACTAGAGACGCAAACATTTTCGTGCCCAAATAAGCACAGATAACTAAAGAAATAACAATGAACTTTAACGCCCGCATTAACGCACTGATTGTCCTGATTATCGTGGTCATTATTGACACCGCGCGGGGTAGAGTGGGCGAAAAATAACCACAGATTCAAAAAAACCCCCGCACTGAAAAGTCCGGGGGTTTTTTACAATTAGGGTCTGTTGATCCTAGCACGCTAAAAATTTGGCAGACATTTTTATAAAGCTTGGAAAACAAGAGCTATAGGAAGAACGGGAGCGCACATGACGTGCAACACAACGCAATATCAAAAAATGCTTAAAGGGGGCTCACAATGACAGGTGCCGAGTTAGTCGTTGCCGCCTTAAAGCAGCAAGGAATTAAAACTGTATTTGGTTACCCGGGCGGTGCCATCATGCCAATCTACGATGCCCTCTATGATGGCGGCGTCGAACACATCCTATGTCGACACGAACAAGGTGCGGCAATGGCAGCGATTGGGATGGCTCGCTCGACTCAAAATGTGGCTGTGTGTATGGCAACATCTGGGCCAGGCGCAACCAACCTAGTGACGGGCTTAGCAGATGCCTTTATGGACTCTATCCCACTCGTCGCCATCACGGGACAGGTTGCCAGTTCTCATATCGGTACTGATGCCTTCCAGGAGATGGATGTCATCGGCATGTCACTATCATGTACGAAACACAGCTACCTAGTGACCGACATCAACGAGCTTGCACCTACACTTGCAGAAGCATTTGAAGTAGCAAAAACAGGCCGCCCTGGCCCTGTTATTGTCGACATTGCAAAAGATGTTCAATTAGGCCAAGCGCCTGTTCACCTTCTTCCTCCTTTTTCACCACCAGCAATGCCTCTAGCAAGCCAAGAAGCTGTGTCTAAAGCACAACAGCTACTATCACAAAGCTCGCGCCCAGTGCTTTATGTTGGCGGTGGTGTACAGCTTGGTCATGCCACTGACTCAGTACGTGAATTCCTACGCTTAAACCCTATGCCTTCAGTGAGCACGCTAAAAGGTTTAGGCACCATCGAACGTCATGACCCACACTATTTGGGCATGTTAGGTATGCACGGCACCAAAGCAGCTAACCTAGTTGTTCAAGAGTGTGACCTGCTGATTGCCGTTGGCGCACGTTTCGATGACCGCGTGACTGGCAAGCTTGATACTTTTGCTCCAAATGCCAAAGTGATTCACATCGACATCGATGCTGCTGAAATCCACAAGCTGCGCCAAGCTAATGCTCCGGTTCGTGGTGAAATACCCGCCGTTCTTCCTCAACTAGAGCTGACTCAAGACATTACACCTTGGGTAAAACACAGTGAAAGCCTGCGTAGTGGGTTCAAGTGGCGCTACGATCACCCAGGTGAGCTTATCTACGCTCCGGGACTATTGAAGCAGCTATCTGACCTAATGCCAGACAGCTCAATCGTTTCCACCGACGTTGGCCAGCACCAAATGTGGGCAGCGCAGCACATTCAGCCTCGTGAACCGCAAAACTTCATCACATCAGCAGGCTTAGGCACCATGGGCTTTGGACTACCGGCCGCTATGGGGGCTGCGGTTGCTCGTCCTGATGACCAGTCTATCCTGATCACTGGTGATGGCTCATTCATGATGAACATTCAAGAACTTGGCACACTTAAACGTCGCCAGATTCCGGTAAAAGTGGTACTACTGAATAACCAACGTTTAGGTATGGTTCGTCAATGGCAATCCCTGTTCTTTGATGGTCGCCACAGTGAAACCATCCTCGATGACAACCCTGATTTCGTTATGCTAGCAAAAGCATTTGATATTCCTGGCAAAACCATCACTAAGAAAGAAGAGGTTGAGCCAGCGCTGAAAGAAATGCTAGAAAGTAAGACGTCCTATCTACTTCACGTCCTCATCGACGAAGAAGAGAATGTATGGCCGCTAGTACCGCCAGGT
Source organism: Vibrio tubiashii (assembly GCA_000775715.1). Taxonomy (GTDB): domain Bacteria; phylum Pseudomonadota; class Gammaproteobacteria; order Enterobacterales; family Vibrionaceae; genus Vibrio; species Vibrio tubiashii_A. The sequence goes on along the minus strand of JRWQ01000016.1, from coordinate 57,041 downwards.
GCATCGAACAATGAAATGCTGGAGAACACCTAACATGGAAAGATACTTAATCGATATTAAGGCTGATGATAAGCCAGTACTGTTAGAACGTGTTCTTCGCGTGGTACGTCATCGCGGTTTTACCGTTAAACAGGTAGCGGGTACCCAGAACCACGAAAGCAAAGTCGCTAGCGTGGAGATCATTGTTGATAGTGACCGACCGATCTCATTTCTGACCAATCAAATAGAGAAGCTTTGGGACGTAAGAACTGTTGAAGTCACGCAAATTGCGAATGACCAACTCCCAAACAACAATTTACAGCAAAAAATTAGTGCATAAGGAAGGCAATAATGGCTACAAAAACAGCAGACTACATTTGGTTTAATGGTGAAATGGTTCCTTGGGCAGACGCCAACGTGCACGTGCTAACTCACGCAATGCACTACGGTACTTCAGTATTTGAAGGCGTGCGCTGCTATAACACACCAAAAGGCCCAATTGTCTTCCGCCATTTAGAGCACGCAAAACGTCTAAAAGATTCCGCGAAAATTTATCGCTTCCCTATCCCATACACGGTTGAAGAGATCATGGAAGCAACCCGTGAAACTCTGCGTCAGAACAAACTTGATAATGCCTACATTCGTCCACTAGGTTTTGTTGGCAATGTTGGTTTAGGCGTGTGCCCACCAGCAGATACTGAAATGGATCTCATCATCGCAGCCTTCCCTTGGGGTTCTTACCTAGGCGAAGAAGCACTAGAAAAAGGTGTTGATGCAATGATCTCTAGCTGGAATCGCGCAGCGCCAAACACTATCCCTACTGCGGCGAAAGCCGGTGGTAACTACCTATCTTCACTACTAGTTGGTGGTGAAGCTCGTCGCCATGGTTACGATGAAGGTATCGCACTTAGCGTTGATGGCTACCTTTCTGAAGGTGCAGGTGAAAACATCTTCGTTATCAAAGATGGCGTGATTACTACGCCTCCAGCGACGAGCGCAATCCTTCCGGGTATCACTCGTGATTCAATTATGACTATTGCTCGTGATCGTGGTTATGAAGTGCGTGAAGCAAACATTGCCCGTGAAGCGCTCTACCTAGCCGACGAAGTCTTTATGACAGGTACTGCAGCAGAGGTCGTTCCTGTTGCTACTATCGATAAGATTGAAGTTGGTTGCGGTAAGCGTGGCCCAATAACCAAAGAGCTCCAAGAAGCTTACTTCGGCCTATTCAATGGCACCACCGAAGACAAATGGGGTTGGCTCGATTACGTTTACCCACAAGACGCAGACAAAGCTTAAAAAGCACCGGCAAATATAGGAAGTAACACAATGCCTAAATATAGATCAGCAACCACAACACACGGACGCAATATGGCCGGTGCGCGCGCTTTATGGCGTGCCACGGGCGTTAAAGACGAAGACTTCGGTAAGCCGATTATCGCGGTAGTAAACTCATTTACTCAGTTTGTACCAGGCCACGTTCACCTTAAAGATATGGGCCAATTGGTTGCACGCGAAATCGAAAAAGCAGGCGGTATCGCCAAAGAGTTCAACACCATCGCTGTAGATGATGGTATCGCAATGGGTCACGGCGGCATGCTCTACTCACTGCCGTCACGTGAACTGATTGCCGACTCAGTAGAGTACATGGTTAACGCCCACTGTGCCGATGCCATGGTATGTATCTCCAACTGTGACAAAATCACTCCAGGGATGCTAATGGCGTCTATGCGCCTCAACATTCCGGTCATTTTTGTCTCTGGTGGTCCAATGGAAGCAGGTAAAACCAAGCTTTCTGATCAGCTAATCAAACTCGACTTGGTTGATGCGATGATCCAAGGCGCAGACCCGAAAGTATCGGACGAGCAGAGTGAGCAAATTGAACGCAGTGCATGTCCAACATGTGGATCATGTTCAGGTATGTTTACGGCAAACTCGATGAACTGCCTAACCGAAGCGCTCGGTCTGTCTCAGCCGGGTAACGGCTCAATGCTAGCAACGCACGCAGACCGCGAAGCACTATTTATCAACGCAGGTAAGCGCATCGTTGAACTGACGCGTCGCTACTACGAGCAAGATGATGAGTCTGCCCTACCTCGCAACATTGCGACTTTTGATGCATTCGAGAACGCAATGGCACTCGATATCGCAATGGGTGGTTCAACTAACACTATCTTACATTTACTCGCAGCAGCACAAGAAGGTGACGTGGACTTCGATATGGAAGATATCGACCGCCTATCTCGCCAAGTACCTCACCTATGTAAAGTTGCGCCATCAACGCAGAAATATCACATGGAAGACGTTCACCGCGCGGGTGGTGTTATGGCTATCCTAGGTGAATTGGATCGCGCAGGTCTTCTGCACAATGAGGCTCGCACGGTACTTGGTCTGTCAATGAAAGAGCAGCTCGCGAAGTACGACATCATTCAAACTGAAGACGAAGAGGTACTGAAGTTCTTCCGTGCTGGCCCTGCCGGTATCCGTACCACTAAAGCCTTCTCACAAGATTGTCGTTGGGAGCGTCTTGATGATGACCGTGTCGATGGCTGTATCCGCGCTAAAGACAACGCCTTTAGTCAAGAAGGTGGTCTAGCCGTATTATCGGGTAACATTGCGCTTGATGGCTGTATTGTTAAGACCGCGGGTGTAGATGAAAGCATCCTTAAGTTCACTGGCCCTGCTGTAGTCTTTGAAAGCCAAGAAGATGCGGTTGAAGGTATCTTAGGTGGCCAAGTTAAAGCGGGTGATGTGGTTATTATCCGTTACGAAGGCCCTAAAGGTGGTCCGGGCATGCAAGAGATGCTTTACCCAACCACTTACCTTAAGTCGATGGGGCTAGGCAAAGAGTGTGCGCTACTAACTGATGGACGTTTCTCTGGTGGTACTTCTGGCCTCTCAATCGGTCACGCTTCACCAGAAGCGGCAAACGGCGGCGCAATTGGTCTGGTTCAACAAGGCGATATTATCGCGATTGATATTCCAAACCGTTCAATTTCTCTAGAAGTTTCTGAACAAGAACTTGCTGAGCGCCGTGCAAAACAAGACGAGTTGGGCTGGAAGCCCGTTGACCGTCAACGTGAAGTTTCATTTGCACTAAAAGCTTACGCAAGTATGGCGACCAGTGCTGACAAAGGTGCAGTACGAGACAAATCTAAGCTAGAGGGCTAGCTTATGACTCTGACTAAACAAACTGGCGCAGATTACCTGCGCCAGATCTTAAGAGCTCCAGTCTATGAAGTGGCAACGGTTACGCCATTGCAAGAGATGCCTCGTCTCGCCGCGCGTATTGGCAATAACGTACAGATCAAACGTGAAGACCGCCAGCCGGTTCACTCGTTTAAGCTGCGTGGTGCTTACAACATGGTGGCAAGCCTAACCGATGAGCAAAAATCTGCAGGTGTCATTGCCGCTTCTGCAGGTAACCATGCTCAAGGCATGGCACTTTCTGGCACTAAGCTCGGTATCAAGACCACTATCGTGATGCCAAAAACCACGCCAGACATCAAAGTAGAGGCGGTGCGTGGCTTCGGTGGAAACGTAGTACTGCACGGTAGCAACTTTGATGAAGCGAAAGCAGAAGCAGAGCGTCTATCCGCCGAGAATGGTTATACTTTCGTACCACCATTCGATCACCCACTGGTCATCGCAGGGCAAGGCACCATCGGTATGGAGATGTTGCAGCAGAATGGTCACCTCGACCATATCTTCGTTCCTGTTGGTGGTGGCGGTCTTGCTGCTGGGGTTGCAGTATTGGTTAAGCAGCTAATGCCAGAAATCAAAGTAATTGCCGTTGAACCCGAAGACTCAGCTTGTTTAAAAGCCGCGCTAGATGCTGGTGAACCAGTGGTTCTTGACCAAGTCAGTATGTTCGCTGATGGTGTTGCGGTTAAGCGTATCGGTGAAGAAACCTTCCGCTTATGCCAAAAATACATTGATGGGCATATCTCGGTTTCAAGCGATGAAATTTGCGCAGCAGTGAAAGATATCTTTGAGGACACTCGTGCGATTGCCGAGCCTTCAGGGGCACTAGCACTAGCAGGGCTGAAAAAGTATGCCGAACAAAACCAACTGAAGGACTGCAACCTAGGTACGGTTCTCTCTGGTGCCAATACTAACTTCCACGGCTTGCGCTATGTTTCAGAGCGTTGTGAGCTAGGTGAAAAACGTGAAGGCTTACTGGCTGTCACCATCCCTGAGCGTCAAGGCGCTTTCTTTGAGTTCTGCAACCTGATAGGTGGCCGAGCCGTGACAGAGTTTAACTATCGCTACAACGACGATTCACTGGCTAACATTTTTGTCGGTGTACGCTTGCAAGGAGGCCAGGAAGAGTTAGACCACATCATTCATGACCTCCGTGAAGGTGGTTATCCGGTTGTTGATCTGTCTGACGATGAAATGGCGAAACTGCACGTCCGTTATATGATTGGCGGAAAACCATCAAAACCACTCAAAGAACGTTTGTACAGCTTTGAGTTCCCAGAGTACCCAGGCGCACTGCTTAAGTTCTTAAGTACACTTGGCACTCACTGGAATATCAGTTTGTTCAACTACCGTAACCATGGTGCCGACTATGGCCGTGTGCTGTGTGGATTTGAGCTGGATGAATCTGATCTATCGCGCTTCTCTGCTCATCTACGCGAGCTCGGCTATCAATGCAAGGATGAAACCGACAACCCGTCGTATCAGTTCTTCCTCTCTTAAGCCTAGTCATCAAGCCCTTAAGTAGTTCACTTAGGGGCTTTTCCTAACAATTTTGCTTTCCGCTTATACTTTGGTCAAAATGCGTGATGCGCATAAATATAATGCTAAAGTTTCATTTTTGTCATATCCGTTTTAGATCTACACTCTGTTCAGTTAAAAATGTTTGCTACTGAGTCCTGGAGACCATTATGTTCAACGCACTGATCCTAAACCAAGAAGAAAAACGCACTATCGCTACCATCGAACAGATCGATGAGACACAACTACCAGAAGGCGAAGTGCTGATCGATGTGGACTACTCATCACTAAACTACAAAGACGGTTTGGCCATTACGGGAAAAGGCAAAATCATCCGCAACTTCCCAATGGTTCCGGGTATCGATTTAGCAGGCACTGTGGTTAACTCTGAAGATGGCCGTTACCAAGCTGGTGATAAAGTAGTTCTAACCGGCTGGGGCGTGGGTGAAAACCACTGGGGCGGTATGGCGCAACGTGCACGCCTAAAAGCAGATTGGCTAGTACCACTACCAAAAGGCCTAGACAGCAAAAAAGCGATGATGGTCGGCACCGCAGGTTTTACGGGCATGCTGTGTGTCCAAGCTCTACTCGATGCAGGTGTTAAGCCTGAAGATGGTGAAGTTCTAGTAACTGGCGCAAGTGGCGGTGTGGGCTCTGTAGCGGTCACTCTACTTGCTGAGCTTGGCTACAAGGTTGCCGCATTAACAGGCCGTGTTGAGCAAAATGGCCCACTACTAGAAAAGCTAGGAGCAAGCCGCATCATCGACCGTACCGAGTTTGAAGAGCCAGCACGTCCACTTGAAAAACAAGTGTGGGCAGGCGCGGTAGACACTGTCGGCAGCAAAGTACTAGCGAAAGTTTTGGCGCAGATGGATTACAACAGCGCGGTAGCGGCATGTGGCCTAGCGGGTGGTTTTGACCTACCAACAACGGTAATGCCATTCATTTTGCGAAATGTTCGTCTGCAAGGTGTCGATTCAGTAATGTGCCCAACAGACAAACGCATCGCGGCATGGGAGAAGCTAGTTGAGCTACTACCAGAGAGCTACTTCGAGCAAGCATGTACTGAAGTAGAACTAGCAGAAGCACCCAAATACGCTGAAGACATTACCAATGGCCAAGTAACGGGCCGCGTGGTAATTAAGCTATAAGTTAACCTCAAACAGAAATAACCTGTATTGACATTGCGGACAAGTATGCGCAGAAATAGCCCTGCACTCGTCAGCAAGAGTCGCGACTCTCAAGCGGCTTGGGAAGCAATGTTGATTCAGGTTATTTAAAAACGCAGCCGCTTAATAAGTCAATCTAGCCCTATATCCTCAATACGTTTGGCAATTAGGCGACCACACTCTTCCTTTACGATCCCACGTAGCCACTCTTGGGCTGGTGAATGCTCACAACGTGGATGCCAAATCATAGAATAATCGAACGGTGTAAACTGAAACGGTAGAGGCTTGATCACTAGGTCGTAGCGCTCTGCGACTAAGTAAGCCAAATCAGCCGGAACGGTAATAATCAACGGCATAGTATCGACTATCGCAAGCGCGGCTTCTAAGTGGTAAGCGCGTAGTACCATTTTGCGCTTAGGTAGATCAATAAGCGCCCCTTCTATCAACGCCTTGACCCCATCACTGATGGCGATCATCGCATGTGGATAGTTAAGGTAGTCTTCTAAGTGCAGCTCTTGAGCTGCTAGAGGGTGCTGTTTTGACAGTAAACACAATACACCAACACGACCCAATATTTCACTGCGCAATGGCTCGACAGGCCCAATCGGGCGGCATATCGCAAGGTCGGCCCCCTCATAGGTCAACTGGTCTGCCAGTCTGTCGTGTTGAAGTGGTAGAAAGTTAAACGAAACGTTAGGCGCTTCTTGATAAATACGCGGCAGAGCAAAAGGTAAGATGGTTTGCATCGCGTAGTCGGTGGTCGCGATATTAAACGTCTGATCGCAGCTATGGGGTTCAAACTCGATTGGCGAGAGTAACTGGCGTAAAGATTCTAGTGGCTCGCCTAGACTACGATCGATCTCCAGAGCTTTCTCTGTCGGAACAAGGTGCTGACCTTGGCGAGTAAATAGCGGATCACCCAACATATTACGCAAACGGCCTAACACACGGCTCATTGCTGACTGACTAAGATTAAGGCGGCTTGCCGCTTTGCTGACGCTGCACTCCTCAATGAGCACTCGCAGCGCAACCAATAGGTTGAGATCTCGGCGGTAGATATCTTCAAGTTCCACATTAACCACATTTATTTTGCAGGAGATGAGATAATTGTACCTTTTTCAGGCAAAAAAAATCCCGCTTTTCAGCGGGGAAGCCCAAGAAAACTGGGGATAGTGTCGGAATGTAGTTGAGCGTAGTGGTAAAAAACGAAATGTAGTTGGAAGCGCTACAGCTCGTTTTCTTTTTCTTCAGATGCACTCGGCCAGCGATGCATCTCAAGCCAAATCCCTACGACTGTCGCCCCCATGCCGAGCAAAGGCATAAAAGACGAAGAGCCGGTTGGTGAACGTAAAACAAGGGCACAAAATGAGATAAAACACAGCACTGAGTAAATAGTTAAACGATCTAACGCTGTCAACATATTTGCTCCCCTTTTAATTGTTACCAACTTGTTAACTAAGTTAAAACAAAATGATCACTTTGCCAAGGGTTATTGAAGATTTTTTTTTCACTAGTATCATCTAGGCCAAATCAGTTACCGAAGATATGACCATGACACTCAATCCACAGCAGGCAGATAAAACCCTAGAGGCAGAAGGACTACGCTGCCCAGAGCCAGTAATGATGGTCAGGAAGACAATTCGTACAATGGAAGATGGCGAAGTACTGCTAGTCAAAGCCGATGATCCATCCACCACTCGCGATATTCCGAGTTTCTGTCGCTTTATGGATCATCAATTGATTGGTTCACAAACTGAACAACTGCCTTATCTGTATTTGATAAAGAAAGGGCTAAGCTAAACACCTTAGTCCGCTCGCACTTCAACCTCATACCACACAATTAATCAGTTTTTAGTTATTTCCTCCCTCTAACCTAAGCAGAGTTAAGGGAGGAAACTTTATGCAACGCAATCATTCCATTGATGCTATACGCGGCACTCTGCTGCTCATTATGTCGATTAACCACTTTATTTGGATTACTGTCGGCTGGTCTGACATACAATACTTCACGCTCCAACCTTTTGGTCAGGTAGGTGCAGCTGAAGGGTTTATCTTTATTTCAGGCCTTATGGTGGGGCTTATCTATTCAAGCTATTCCACTGGGGTGATGCGCCAAAAACTATTTAGCCGCGCTAAACAGCTTTATTGTTACCATATGCTGGCAATCATTGGATTGATCGCCATTGGCTCACTATTCATCTATTTTGTGCCCTCTACACACACTTTCTACGCCAACGTATTCCCTGGGTTAATGGAAAACAAATTACTTGCCGTTGCTGCGAGTAGCACATTAATCCACAAGCCTGCTTACTTTGATATTCTTCCCATGTATGTCGGTTTTCTCTTGTTAGCGCCGTTTGTTCTGAGCCAATTGCGCAAAGGACGCATCATCTGGGTTATGGCTATCAGTTTAATGATTTGGCAATCAAGCCGATTTATCGATCTCTCCACAATACTGACACCACACTTTCCAGATAGTGAACTTAATACAGGCTACTTTAGTTGGCTAGCATGGCAGATGCTGTTTATGGTTGGTGTTTGTTTAGGTTATTGCGCGAAACATAGACCCATCGACTGGTTTAAATACCGTTCAGTAACCATCCTCGTCGCGATAGTCGCCCTCATCATCTTATTACTCAATCGCAACGTACTTGCTGAGCATGGCATTCACTACGGAACACTGTACGAGTTAGCCGATAAACCACTGATTGGTTGGTTAAGAGTACTCAATTTAATGCTGTTGGTGTACTTATTTGCTTGGCTAATTAACCGAAGACCAAACGCTTTAGCATTTAAACCCCTTGCAATGATTGGTCGACATTCACTGCAAGTCTTTACATGGCACTACGTAGTGATCTTTACCTTGGCACCTGCTGCCTTGGGCTACTTTAGCGTTCAACCTAGTTTGAATGTCTGCTTGGTTATCGTCGCGGCATCGCTCTTCATCCCCCCTCTAGTCAGGGAACGACAACAGAAAACGAAATCATTAAATCTCACAAGGAGTGCTTAAATGAACAAAACACTATTGGTTGTACTGACCTGCGTCATAACCTTACTTGGATGTGACGAAGACGAACAAGTCACCTTTGACCCAAGCAAAAAATTTGATTTACGAGTAACAGTAACAGGTGTCACCGACGAAGACGGTAATATCTATATTGGTATTCGAGATAAAAATCAGACAGTGGTCGCAGAACATATTGGTCCAGCTGTCGAAGCATCAACTGTGCTACTAGAGCAAATACCTGCAGGTGAATATGACGTGTTTACCTTTCAAGACATTGACGCCAACAATCAGTTGGCAATGGCCGGTATGATGCCCAAAGAGCCTCTGGGTTACTCGGGGAACAAGATTCTCACCGGTCCACCTCAGTTCTCTGCGACTAGCTTTAAGCTAACCGAAAACAGTGAACAAACCATCAAGCTATTCGATTATCGTTAACGCTTAGAAACCGGGATAAGCAGTTCAAGTCGCCACTCTTGTCCCGGTAGTTCCTCAGCATGGGTAATCCATTCAAACCCTTGGCGCAATACATAGCCCTCCTCAAGTAAATGAGAGTGGTAAAGACTATCTAAATCTTGCCCAATTTGCTTCAAGCTTCCTTGCAAGATACATTTTAATACCATACCTGACGCCACGTTATCCGCTCCATCAGGCGCTAAAGTTAGGTGGCTGACTAAGTAATCATGGCTAGGCGTATAGTCAGTGCATATAGGGCGACCAATCAGTAGCATTGCTGTTCCGGCATTTACCCCCTCCAGCGACGAACGAAAGTGGTTTAATATAAATGCCAACCGCTGGCTTTTCTCCGCGCAGGTCTCTGGAATATCAATACTTTCAAGTTGACCCGAGCATGAGAATTCTTCCTCTCGAGTAAGCTGTCGAACCGCCAAAGGAAGCTGTTTGGTATCTGCGAAGCTTCTCAGTTCAACCCAAAATATCAAGCCCCCATTTTTGTCCAACTGCCAAATATAAGGTAAGCGCCTCAGCGTTAGTTTATGCGGGATACAAAACACCTGGTTGAGATAGACAAACAACGCTTTGAGAGGCGGGTTTGGGGGCAAATGAAAACACCACATTTTACGTTGTGAGAGCTCAATACGTGCAATAGGGTGCGAAGATTCTTGGCTGTTGCCATTACACACTGCCATCATTTGAAATTGACCTGATCTCGCTGAGCAGTTGTTGCGGTACTCCAACGCATAGTAGCTCCGTTGTTGATGCTGCCAATCAGCCGTCGCTTCGATAAACGTCTGCCACATCTGTTCGACTCGTTTTCCAGTTTCCTGCTCATCAAAAAAGACCGACGAAAAGTCACTTACAACGCCATAGAAGGTATCACCGGGAAAGGTGACTTCTTCAGGAGGGGTACTTTGCATCCTCTGAAAAAACGTTAGATAACTTTCATCAATAGGAGGCACACCAAAGTACTTTGCCAAAGTGGGATTACGTTTAAAGTGCTTTGGAGAGATGAGAAAATTCTGCCTAACAGAACGATACAAAGCTTCTTGAGATTCAAAACCATAGTCGAGTGCAATATCGAGAACATTACGCTCTGAGTGAGCAAGCGCCTTCATCGCCAAAGTAAGCAGGCGCAAACGGTAATAGCGCCCGAATGGAATGCCTGTATAACGTTTAAACTCATGTTGAAGATGCCATCTACTGACATTGAGCGTTGAAGCAATGGCGTTGACATCAAGCTTGCTCGGTAGGTGCTGCTCTACCGCTTCAACAATACGAAAAATAAATGAAAATTGCCGCATAGCGCTGTAGTGTGTACAGGGTCTACCTGCTTAGCAATACAGCTGGGGCTAGTTTTCGCTTCACTTCAAAAATTGCGTTAAAAAAGCAGCCTAAGCTGCTTTTTACTATTCATCATATTCGAGTGTGCGAACTTCCGATTGGAGTTGAGTTATCTGCTTCCTCATCGCCCGCATCTCTTCATGCATAGGGATAATGTGCGCGACGCGAATCCATGCTTCAACGGTTAATCCCGTTAAAATAAAGCTTCCGGCTACAATCGGTAACCACATATCAGTCAACACCATCGCCAATAAGCATAGCGCTAAACCAAAGGTGAATAAGTAACTCTGGCTTTTTGGGGTCATCCCCATATAACGTATAAGCATAATTGTGCCCTCTCGCTATCATTCACAGAATTAAAATATCATGACACGTATGACACTAATATGTCAGTGATCACGACTTTCGCGGAATTAAATTAAAGAGTTGATATTGCAAGTTTTTGCTCATAAAACAAAGCCCCAACTTAACGTCAGGGCTTGAATTACTTTACTGCTTTACTTGCTGATTTAGCTATTTGGCTTCAGGTCCAGCACATGCAGTAGTCGCTCTGGTGTGCCTTCCCAAATCATTGGACGACCTTTCGGGTTATCCGCATTCCACCAGCCAGTGAAACGCGTAGTGTTATACTGATAGAAGTTAGGACCCGATAGCACAGGTACAGTGACTTGGTTCTCTGCAATGATTTTTTGAATATCATGAGCAATAGACTGTTGCTCTTTACTATCCGCCGTTTTGTAGAAGCTATCCAAAAGCGTATCTAGCTTGTCACTCTTCCAGTGGTGCATCGCAAAACGTGGCATGCCTTCAGAAGCTTGTAGACGCGAATGATAACCGCTATCCCAGTATTTATGTGGTGTTGCGCCATGGAAGTAGTTGGTGTAAGCAATATCGTAATCCGCACCTAACATACTCTTGTTGTATATAGAGAAATCTGGGGTGCGTGCTTTAACGTTAATGCCGACTTCATGTAATTGCTCAACAGCGAGCATTACCGTGTTGTTAAAGTCAGTCCACCCCTGTGGTGACTGAACTGCTAACTCAAATTTCTCACCTGATGGAGACTCAACAAAACCATCATTGTCGAGATCTTTGTAACCCGCTTTAGCCAATAGCGCTTTTGCTTTCTCTGGAGAGTAAGTCATAAATGGCTTGTACTTAGTATGTACCGCTTCGTCAGACCAAGTCTCAAATGCGTAGCCTAAGCCCGACGCGAAGTCATTGAGTACCGCATTACCGTAGTTGGCAATATCAATCAGAGTCTGACGATCAATCGCCATAGAGAAAGCACGGCGGAAATCAATGTCCGTTAACACTTGATGTTTAACTTTATCTTTAGACGCAAAGTTGAACATAAACGCCTGAGTACCCGCAGGTGGATACCAGTAACCATGATTACTTGATGCTTTCATGAAGGTTTGGTCGATATCAGGAATGAACGAGCCGGCCCAATCGATACGCGAGTTCATTAGCTCACCCAACACTTGGTCGTTGTGGTTCATTTGTGGCACACGCAGACAGTCTACGTCTAGATTGTCGTTATCCCAGTAGTTAGGGTTACGACACTGAAGGAATAGCGTTGAGGTAAACTGCGGCAACTCTGTAAACGGCCCTGTACCCACTGGGTCTGGGTTCATAAAGGCCGCAGGATCTTCAACCGATCGCCACTGATGCTCTGGTACAACAGGCACTTGAGCAATTTCGTAACCAATGTTGGTGTTAACACTATTTAGGTAAAAGCGCACTTGGTATGGGCTGAGCTTTTCAACCGACTTAATTTTACTGTTGATACCACGGTCATCAATATTTGGATTGTTACGCACTAAATCAAAGGTGAACACAACGTCATCGGCATTAAACGCTTCACCGTCCGACCATTTCACGCCTTCACGCAAGTCAAACGTGATACTGAGTAGGTCATCGCTTAGCTGATAGCCCGTCGCCAAACGGAACTCAGGCACATTACCTTTCAACTCATTAAAAATGACCAACGGCTCAAATACAAAATCCCTTGCAGTATGGAGGCGAGAAACTGCATAAGGATTAAAGTTGCGAATCAATGACGGATTGTGGTTTGGAATAATCGTCAGTTGTGACATATCGTCGACATTGGCTGCAACAACCGAATGAGCAGAGAAAGCAAGAGTTGAAGTAATAATGGTTGATAGCAATTTTGTTTTCATAGCAATACCTTAAGAGGAGTAATGCATAAAAACTAACCGGGTTAGCTCATTACTTCAATATAGATAAAATCTATGAAAAAACAGAATGTTGCATATATGACACAGCTTTCGTCTGGTTAATAACTAAACAACGAAACTGCCTATCAAGTTGTGCATATATTTGCGTACCACTTCATTAATTTCAATTGAGTTTGAAGGAAACTTACAACATTCTCGTCAGACTTAAATTAATGAAAATTATAAGAAAATGCGACCAGATTAAAATTTCACCCGGTCGTCATTGATAATCTATCGTGCGGTTAAGACCAAACCGCTGCAGCTGTTGCTAAAGCGATAAATAACAGCGCGGTGATTTTGCGAATCAAATCAAGTGGCATTCTGTCTGCCGACAGCTTACCAATCAGCACGACAGGGACGTTGGCGATCAACATACCTATGGTTGTACCTAAAATAACCCAAGTCAGTGCGTCTGCATATTGAGCACCAAGAATTGATGTAGCGATCTGGGTTTTATCACCGATTTCCGCAACAAAGAATGCGATAAAGCTAGCGATAAATGGCCCACGATTGGAGATCTCTTCATCATCATCCAGCTTATCTGGAATTAACACCCACCCCGCCATGGCGATAAAGCTAACCACCAGCACCCATTTCAAAACTTCAGGGGAGAGGTAGTCAGCGACGACCACGCCAAGCCATGCAGCTAAAGCATGGTTTGCAATAGTTGCTAAGAAAATAGCCGCGATGATCGGAATAGGTTTGCGGTATCGACTGGCTAAAAGCAGGGATAAAAGTTGAGTTTTATCACCGATTTCCGCCAATGCGACGGTGGTGATAGAAATAGCTAAAACGCTCACGACATGCTCTTCTGGGGTAGGGATTATAATTTTAACCAAAGACAAACCTCATGCCCCACCCCGGTTCATGATGATTTGTCTAAGGTCTTGCTAAACCGCATCCGGCATGTTGTTATTGTGCGCCGATATTGGGTCTCGAATGCCATGATGATTTTGCATCAATTATGTTGACAGACGAACCTATCATCCCAGTGTTGATAAATAGGTAAGCTACTCCCCAAAGACGGCGTGATTTTAACCAGCTCCGAGATGATTCTCAACCGCCAAACTACAAATAAACTCCCTTTTAAGAGAATTTGGTTGGATCAGTCGAAAAAATTCCACTAAAGGAGATTTTCGCCTACCAATTAATCAAGATTAGCTCTACTCCCATGCCAAATATCTGGGTATACTTGATTGTTATTTTTCTCTGTTTTAGACAGACCTTTTACTCAAAGAATTGCGCGAATTACTATGCAAAAATACGATATCAAAACCTTCCAGGGAATGATCCTCGCGCTGCAGGATTACTGGGCACAAAACGGTTGTACCATTGTTCAACCTCTAGATATGGAAGTAGGTGCAGGCACCTCTCACCCAATGACATGTCTACGTGCACTTGGCCCAGAGCCAATGTCGACAGCTTACGTTCAACCTTCACGTCGCCCTACCGATGGCCGTTACGGTGAAAACCCGAACCGTCTGCAGCACTATTATCAATTCCAAGTAGCCCTAAAGCCTTCTCCAGATAACATTCAGGAGTTGTACCTAGGCTCGCTTGAAGTTCTTGGTATCGACCCTCTCGTTCACGATATTCGTTTCGTAGAAGACAACTGGGAAAACCCAACCTTAGGTGCATGGGGTCTTGGTTGGGAAGTATGGCTAAACGGAATGGAAGTAACTCAGTTTACTTACTTCCAGCAAGTTGGCGGCCTTGAGTGTAAACCTGTTACAGGTGAAATCACTTACGGTATCGAGCGCCTAGCGATGTACATCCAAGAAGTAGACTCTGTTTACGACCTAGTGTGGAACGTAGCACCAGACGGCTCTAACGTAACTTACGGTGACATCTTCCACCAAAACGAAGTTGAGCAATCAACTTACAACTTTGAGCACGCTGACGTTGATTTCCTATTCAGCTTCTTTGACCAGTGTGAAAAAGAATCTAAAGAACTATTAGAGCTAGAGAAGCCTCTACCTCTACCCGCTTACGAGCGCATCCTCAAAGCGGCGCACGCTTTCAACCTGTTAGACGCACGTAAAGCTATCTCTGTTACAGAGCGCCAACGTTACATCCTTCGTATCCGTAACCTGACTAAATCAGTTGCAGAAGCATACTACGCATCACGTGAAGCGCTTGGCTTCCCAATGTGCCGCAACGAGGAGAAGTAATCATGGCTAAAGAATTTCTAATTGAACTGGGTACTGAAGAGCTACCACCAACGCAACTGCGCACTCTAGCGGAAGCATTCGCAGCAAACTTCGAAGCGGAACTAAAAGGTGCTGACCTAGCGCACGAAGGTGTGAAATGGTACGCCGCTCCTCGTCGCCTAGCCCTTAAAGTTTCAGCCCTAGCTGAAGGCCAAGCAGACAAAGTGGTTGAGAAGCGCGGTCCTGCGGTTTCAGTGGCATTCGATACTGACGGTAACGCGACTAAAGCGGCGCAAGGCTGGGCGCGTGGTAACGGCATCACGGTAGAACAAGCTGACCGCCTAGTCACAGACAAAGGCGAATGGCTACTGTTCAAACAGGAAGTAAAAGGCCAAGCAACGTCTGAAATCGTTGTTGAGCTAGCAGCAAAAGCACTAGGTAACCTGCCTATCGCTAAGCCAATGCGTTGGGGTAACAAGACAACTCAGTTTATCCGCCCGGTTAAAACACTAACTATGCTGATGGGCTCTGATCTGATTGAAGGTGAGATCTTAGGCGTAGCATCAGACCGCACTATCCGTGGTCACCGCTTTATGGGTGAACAAGAGTTCACTATCGATTCTGCAGAGCAATACCCAGCGATTCTAGAAGAGCGCGGTAAAGTCATGGCAGATTACGAAGCACGTAAAGCGATCATCCTTGCTGACTCGCAAAAAGCAGCAGCAGCGGTTGGCGGTGTTGCGGACCTAGAAGATGACCTAGTGGAAGAAGTGACCTCTCTGGTTGAATGGCCAGTGGTTCTTACTGCGAAGTTTGAAGAAGAGTTCCTAAAAGTACCTTCTGAAGCATTGGTTTACACCATGAAGGGTGACCAGAAGTACTTCCCAGTGTATGACGAAAACAAGAAGCTACTACCTAACTTCATTTTCGTATCAAACATCGAATCAAAAGAGCCTCGCCACGTCATCGAAGGTAACGAGAAGGTAGTACGTCCACGTCTAGCGGATGCTGAATTCTTCTTCAATACTGACCGTAAGCGTCCTCTTATCGATCGTCTTCCTGAACTAGAGCAAGCTATCTTCCAAAAGCAGCTTGGTACTATCAAAGACAAAACAGACCGTATTACAGCACTATCTGGCTACATTGCTAAACAGATCGGCGCTGACGTTGCGAAAACAACTCGCGCGGGCCTACTGGCTAAGTGTGACCTAATGACCTCTATGGTATTCGAGTTTACCGATACTCAGGGTGTAATGGGCATGCACTACGCGACTCATGACGGTGAAGACCAAGAAGTCGCACTAGCACTTTACGAGCAGTACATGCCACGTTTCGCAGGTGATGAGCTACCAAGCACAGGTATCTCTTCTGCGGTAGCCATGGCAGATAAGCTAGATACGATCGTTGGTATCTTTGGTATCGGCCAAGCACCTAAGGGCTCTGACCCATTCGCACTACGCCGTGCGTCACTAGGTGTTCTGCGCATCATCGTTGAGAACGGCTACAATCTAGACCTAGTTGACCTAATTCGTGAAGCTAAGGTTCAGTTCGGTACTAAGCTAACTAACGAAAACGTAGAGAACGACGTGATTGAATTTATGCTTGGTCGTTTCAATGCATGGTACAAAGACGAAGGCTTCAGCGTGGATATCATTCAGGCGGTACTCGCGCGTCGTCCGACTAAACCTGCAGACTTCGATCAGCGCGTGAAAGCGGTATCTCACTTCCGCGAACTAGAGGCTGCAGAAGCACTCGCGGCAGCGAACAAGCGTGTTGGTAACATCCTGGCGAAGTTCGACGGTGAATTAGCAGCAGAGATCGACCTAACTCTTCTTCAAGAAGATGCAGAGAAGAAACTCGCAGAAAGCGTTGAAGTAATGACTGAAGCGCTAGAGCCGGCATTCGCAACAGGTAACTACCAAGAAGCACTGAGCAAGCTTGCTGACCTACGTGAGCCAGTAGATGCATTCTTCGATAACGTCATGGTTATGGCAGATGACGAAGCTCTGAAGAAAAACCGTCTAACGCTGTTAAACAACTTACGTAACCTGTTCCTACAGATTGCAGATATCTCACTACTTCAGAAGTAGTTAGTATAGAGCAGACAATGCAAAGGGAAGCTTCGGCTTCCCTTTTTTGTCATCCTTAAGTGCCAAAGTATCTAGTCAACAAGTGAATTTTTTTTGCTCACGTAAGATTCTTACTTTGCGTTGATCACACATTAAGGTAAGGTCAAGGATTACTCGATTGGCTAGCCACGCACTAGCTATAGACATACAAAAGCAATGACAATAATGAATTAGGTACAAGACGTAATGCAGTTCTCTCAATTTGGTGAAAAGTTTAATCAGTATTCAGGTATTACCCAGTTAATGGATGATTTAAATGATGGTCTACGCACACCCGGTGCCATCATGCTCGGAGGTGGAAACCCTGCCGCCATTCCAGCCATGCTCGATTACTTTAAACTCACCAGCGAAGAGATGTTAGATAGCGGCGCGCTTGTTGCCGCTATGGCCAACTATGATGGCCCTCAGGGCAAAGATGCCTTTGTAAAGTCGTTAGCCAAGCTTTTCAAAGACACTTACGGCTGGAACATTACAGAGAAAAACATCAGTCTCACTAATGGCAGCCAAAGCGGCTTTTTTTATCTATTCAACTTGGTCGCGGGCAAACAGCCTGATGGCTCACATAAAAAAGTCTTGTTGCCGTTAGCGCCTGAGTACATTGGCTACGGGGATGCGGGTATCGACGAAGATATTTTTGTCTCTTACCACCCTGACATTGAAATGCTCGACAACGGCCTATTTAAATACCACGTCGACTTTGAACAGCTAAAGGTGGATGACTCTATCGCCGCTATCTGTGCCTCTCGCCCAACAAACCCCACTGGTAACGTTCTAACAGACGACGAGATTCACAAGCTCGATAGACTTGCGCGTGAAAACAATATCCCACTAATCATTGATAATGCTTACGGTCTACCTTTCCCAAATATCATTTTTGAAGATGTAGAGCCATTCTGGAATGAAAACACTATTTTGTGCATGAGCTTATCTAAGCTTGGCTTACCTGGAGTTCGCTGCGGTATTGTGATAGCGAGCGAAGAGATAACCCAAGCGATGACTAACATGAATGGCATTATCAGCTTGGCACCGGGCAGTTTAGGTCCTGCGGTTGCCAATCATATTATTGGTAAAGGGGATCTACTCACTTTGAGTTCAGAGGTGATTAAGCCTTTCTACAAGCAGAAATCTCAGCGTGCAGTAGAGCTATTGCAAAGCGCCATCACCGACCCACGTTTTCGTATTCACAAGCCAGAAGGCGCTATTTTCTTATGGCTATGGTTTGATGAACTACCGATTACCACTATGGAGCTTTACGCTCGCCTAAAAGCACGTGGCGTATTGATTGTGCCGGGAGAATACTTCTTTATCGGCCAAGAGGACGACTGGGAACACGCGCATCAATGCTTGCGTATGAACTATGTACAAGATGATGAGATGATGCAGAAAGGCATCGCAATCATCGCAGAAGAGGTCGAAAAGGCGTACCAACAAGAATAATACCTAGCCAGTGATCTGAATAACGAATGCTTGCCAAGTCGCTTACGCAAGATACAAAAAAGAGCACCTAGATAGTGCTCTTTCACTCGTTACTCGCAATTATTTGCTTTCAATAAGCTTGCTGCCGTTAATCGCAATTTTACGCGGCTGCATCGCTTCTGGGATTTCGCGTTCTAGGTCAATGTGTAGAAGACCATTTTCCATACTTGCACCAACGACTTTTACATAGTCTGCCAGTTGGAATTTACGCTCGAAATCGCGTTCTGCGATACCTTGATACACGTATTGTTTCTCTTCTTCCGACTTACGCTCACCTGTGACAATTAGCATGTTCTCTTTCTGAGTCAGATCTAATTGCTCTTCAGCGAAACCTGCCACTGCCATAGTGATACGGTAGTGATTCTCGTCTTGCTGCTCGATGTTGTAAGGAGGGTAACCGCCCGAAGAATTCTTCGAAGTGTTCGCTTCCATCATGTTGAATAGACGATCGAAGCCAATTGCGTTGCGGTAAAGTGGAGTGAAATCTACAGTTCTCATAATGCTATCCTCATAGTAAGCAATAGTCTTAGCCGTGAGTTTGCGCGGATCTACCTTGGACAGATCGTTGCCGACTAAGGGATTCAATCACTACTCCTCGGGTTCTCATAACTCTGGGACCTAGTGTCGAATCAAGTTCAATTGTGTGCCTTCAAGGTCATCCTCTCCTGAGCGATGCCTATTCAGCGAATCCAGAGGCCTGTTTCTTCTCTTGTGAGCAAGACAGCGTTCCCCTTTACAAATAGATATGTGGATAGCTCAAATCAGTTTCAAGGGATAAAAGTAAAAAAGTTTCGAGTGGCGAGTCCCTAGCAGTTGGAAAAAGACTAACTGATTGTTTAAATTTAAAAATATCTTCCAATAAAAAAGCGCAAATCTTTCGACCTGCGCTTTTTCTCGAGACTCGTTGCTAGTTGCTAGTTGCTAGGAACGTTATACATCCAAGTTGGCAACTTTAAGTGCGTTCTCTTCGATGAAATTACGACGAGGCTCTACTTGGTCGCCCATTAGCGTGGTAAACAACTGGTCAGCACCAACAGCATCTTCGATTGTTACCTGCATCATGCGGCGAGTTTCTGGGTCCATAGTGGTTTCCCAAAGCTGGTCTGGGTTCATCTCACCTAGACCTTTGTAGCGCTGTAGGCTGAGACCACGGCGAGACTCTTTAATTAGCCACTCTAGTGCATCAACAAAGTTGGTTACTGGCTGAGTACGCTCGCCACGCTTAATGTATGCACCCTCTTCGATCAGGCCATCTAAAGCTTCTGATAGGTCTGCTAGCTTGCCGTACTCTTTCGAGTTAAACAGGTCAACGCTTAGTGCAAATTCGTGCGTCACACCGTGAGTACGAACAATAATCTTAGGTAGATTTAGACCTAGCTCTGCGTGCTGTTCTACTTCGAAGCTGTATTGGCTTGCGCCCACTTCTTTTGCGTTTAGCTGCTCGACTAACTGCTTAGTCCAAGCTTCTACTGCTGCTGCGTCATGGCACTGCTCAGCTGTTAGGCGTGGCGTGTAGATTAGCTCATGAACTAGCGCACGTGGGTAACGACGGCTCATACGATCCACCAGCTTGATGCCAGCGTTGTATTGCTGAACTAGCTTCTCTAGCGCTTCACCTGCAAGAGCAGGCGCTTGTGCATTTACGTGTAGCGATGCGTTATCAAGCGCCAATGCCACTTGGTATTGGTTCATTGCATCTTCATCTTTGATGTACTGCTCTTGCTTACCTTTCTTCACTTTGTAAAGTGGTGGCTGAGCAATGTACACGTAACCACGCTCAATCAGCTCTGGCATTTGACGGTAGAAGAAGGTCAATAGTAGCGTACGGATGTGCGAGCCATCGACATCGGCATCGGTCATGATGATGATGTTGTGGTAACGCAGTTTATCCGGGTTGTACTCGTCACGTCCGATACCACAGCCAAGTGCAGTGATCAGCGTTGCTACCTCTTGAGAAGAAAGCATCTTGTCGAAGCGTGCCTTCTCTACGTTAAGGATTTTACCTTTCAGAGGAAGAATAGCTTGGTTCTTACGGTTACGGCCTTGTTTTGCGGAGCCGCCTGCCGAGTCACCCTCCACTATGTAGAGTTCAGAGAGTGCTGGATCTTTTTCCTGACAGTCTGCCAATTTACCTGGCAGACCCGCTAGGTCTAGAGCGCCTTTACGACGCGTCATTTCACGAGCTTTACGCGCTGCATCACGAGCACGAGCTGCGTCAATAATCTTAGTACAAACCGTCTTAGCTTCTGCTGGGTGTTCAATTAGGAACTCAGACAGTTTCTCACCCATAGCTTGCTCAACTGCTGACTTCACTTCAGAAGAAACCAGTTTGTCTTTAGTTTGGCTTGAGAACTTAGGATCTGGCACTTTAACTGAAATAACTGCCGTTAGACCTTCACGTGCATCATCACCTGACGTCGCTGTTTTTGCTTTCTTCGAGAAGCCTTCTTTGTCCATGAACGAGTTCAAGGTACGAGTTAGGGCTGCACGGAAACCGGCAAGGTGAGTACCACCATCGCGCTGAGGAATGTTATTGGTAAAACAGAAGATGTTCTCTTGGTAACCATCGTTCCACTGCATCGCAACTTCAACCGTAATACCGTCATCACGCTCTGCGTTAAAGTGGAATACTTTTTCGATGATTGGTGTCTTGTTGGTATTTAGGTGATCAACGAACGCTTGAATCCCCCCTTCATACATGAAGTGATCTTGCTTATCTTCTTCACGCTCATCACGTAGCTTAATCGATACGCCAGAGTTTAGGAAAGAAAGCTCACGTAGACGTTTAGCTAGAATGTCATAGTGGAATTCTGTGTTAGAGAAGGTCTCTTCACTTGGCCAGAAACGGATTTCTGTACCCGTTTGCTCAGTTTCACCAATCACAGACAGTGGCGCTTGAGGCTCACCATGATGGTAGGTTTGCGTATGAATTTGACCACCGCGATGGATAGTCAGTGTTACTTGCTTAGATAGTGCGTTTACTACCGAAACACCTACACCGTGCAGACCACCCGATACCTTGTATGAGTTATCATCGAACTTACCACCAGCGTGAAGTACCGTCATAATAACTTCTGCTGCTGATACGTTCTCTTCTGGGTGCATTTCGGTTGGGATACCACGACCATCATCGCGTACCGATACTGAATTGTCCTCATGAATTGTCACAACGATGTCTTGACAGTGACCCGCTAACGCTTCATCAATTGAGTTATCCACCACCTCAAAAACCATGTGGTGCAGACCGGTGCCATCATCCGTGTCGCCGATGTACATACCAGGACGCTTACGAACCGCATCCAGACCCTTTAGTACCTTAATACTCGATGAATCGTAATTTTCAGACATGAGTTATCTTCCGCTATATATTTTGCTCTATTGTGCCATGTTCCACATGGAACATCTTGCCATTTTCATCACGCATATCGGCAATTTGGCTATCGGTTATAGAACTTACAAAAACTTGAGCCCCCGTCTCTTTTAAGCAGTCAGCAAGACGCTTACGACGTTGGCTATCTAATTCAGATGCAAAGTCATCAATTAAGTAGATACATTGCTTGCCTGTCATCTCTGTTAAGTGTTGTCCTTGCGCGACTCGCAAAGCACATACCATCAGTTTTAACAGGCCTCGTGACAGTACATCTTCTACAGGTGTACCATTCACTTTGATGCGTAAATCTGCTTTGTTAGGCCCACTAAAGGTGTAACCCAACGCCTGATCACGCTCGAAGTTTTTCTCTAGTATTTCCTGGTATGGGGTATCTTTATCCCAGCCACGATAATATTTAAGTTGAATGTCGAACTCAGGCAAAAACGCTTTACAGATCTGCTCCGCTTTAACCTTCATTTGTTCGACGTAGTCGGCTCGCCATTGACTAATACTTTCAGCCAAACGCGCCATCTCTTGATCCCAATAACTCAGCTCTCGATAGCTGGTTGCGGTTTTCAATAGCGCATTGCGCTGCTTATTAAGGCGCTTAAATCGTCCCCAAGCATCATAAAATGCCGACTCGGTATGAAACACACCCCAGTCGATAAACGAACGGCGATGTTTCGGTCCATCAGTTAATAAATCAAACCCTTCAGGGTGAATCAACTGTAGGGGTAAAACCTGGGCAAGCTGTGCTAGCTTTTGTCCAGACTGACCGCCTATTTTAACCTCTGTTGAACCATCGCGCTGCTTATTAATGCCAATTGGTAGCTCAAATTGATCCGAGTTCAAAAAACGCCCATGAACAAACAGCTCATTGCAGTCATTTTGAATCACTCTTCCGGTTAAAGAGCTCTTAAATGAGCGACCGTGCCCAAGCAAATAAATCGCTTCAAGCACACTGGTTTTACCGCTACCGTTCGGTCCAATAAGAAAGTTAAAGCCTGCTGATAGTTCAATATCACAGGCTTTAATGTTTCGAAACTGCTGAATAATAAGACGTGAAAGCGGCATGCTAAAGTCGAATTGGCATCACCACGTACATTGCACTGTCATCTTCAGAGTTTTCAATCAGCGCACTGGCATTGGCATCTGACATCGAAATTCTGACTTTTTCACAGCGCAAGGTGTTTAAAACATCCAGTACGTAGCTAACGTTAAAGCCAATCTCAATTGGCTCACCCTCAAAGCTGACATCAAGCATCTCTTCCGCTTCTTCTTGCTCTGGATTGTTAGCAGTAATGCGCATTTCCGTATCAGCAAGATTAACGCGTACACCACGGAACTTTTCGTTAGAGAGAATCGCTGCGCGAGAGAAAGCTTGGCGCAGCTCATCACAGCCGGCTTCAAGAGTTTTGGTTGTCGTTTGAGGCATTACACGGCGATAATCAGGGAAGCGACCATCCACCAGCTTAGAAGTAAACACATAGTTGTTTACTTCTGCACGTACGTTCGAGCTACCGATCTGCAGCACAACAGGCTGTTCAGGCGCATCAAGTAGCTTAACCAGTTCCAAGACACCTTTGCGCGGCACAATGATCTGCTTCTGCGCAAAATCTGCACCTAGTTCAGTTTGAGATACCGCCATACGGTGGCCATCAGTGGCAACACTACGTAGCGTTGTGCCATCGATTTCAAACAACATACCGTTAAGGTAATAACGAACATCTTGGTTCGCCATTGAGAATTGGGTCTTTTCAACCAAGCCACGTAACTCAGCTTGAGTCAGAGAAACTTCAACTTCGCTCTGCCAATCTTCAATATTGGGAAAATCATTGGCAGGTAAGGTCGATAGTGAGAAACGGCTGCGTCCTGAACGAACTTGCACTCTGTCAGCTTCTAACACAAAGGTAATCACAGAGTCATCAGGTAATCCACGACAAATATCTAAAAACTTACGTGAAGGCACGGTCACACTGCCAGCTTCAAATTCACCTTCAAGATTGACGCGACTGATCAGCTCGACCTCTAGGTCAGTGGCTGTCATTGAGAGTACGTTGTCTTCAACTTTAAGAAGTAAGTTACCAAGAATAGGTAAAGTAGGACGACCGCCTAACGCTCCAGACACTTGTTGCAGTGGCTTTAGCAGGTGGCTACGCTCAATGGTAAATTTCATAGGATGCTCTTATCCGAATTCGTTATTGTTGCTCGATGCTTAGAATACTGTGAATCAGCAAATAGTGCGAATTAAGAAGACAGAGTACGAATCAAGTTCGAATAGTCTTCCTTTATATCGTGGCTCTCTTCGCGTAACTGTTCAATCTTACGACATGCATGCAGTACCGTAGTATGGTCGCGACCACCAAAAGCATCACCGATTTCTGGCAAGCTGTGGTTGGTGAGCTCTTTAGCAAGCGCCATAGCAAGCTGACGTGGACGAGCAACCGAACGAGAACGACGTTTAGATAGTAAGTCTGCGACTTTAATCTTGTAGTATTCCGCTACAGTCTTCTGAATATTATCAATCGTGACTAATTTTTCTTGCAGAGCAAGTAGGTCACGCAACGCTTCACGCACAAAATCAATCGTGATTGGGCGACCAGTAAAGTTAGCATTGGCGATAACGCGGTTTAATGCACCTTCTAGCTCTCGAACATTAGAGCGTAGTCGCTTCGCAATAAAGAACGCCACTTCATCGGCAAGGTGAATCTGGTGATCTTCAGCCTTTTTCATCAAGATCGCAACGCGCGTTTCCAACTCTGGCGGTTCGATCGCAACAGTAAGACCCCAACCAAAACGAGACTTAAGACGATCCTCTACACCATTGATCTCTTTCGGGTAACGGTCAGAAGTGAGGATGATCTGCTGATTGCCTTCTAAAAGTGCATTAAAGGTATGGAAAAACTCCTCTTGCGAACGCTCTTTGTTAGCAAAAAATTGGATATCATCGATTAGCAGTGCATCAACACTACGGTAGTAGCGTTTAAACTCTTCAATCGCATTATTTTGTAGCGCCTTAACCATGTCTTGCACAAAACGCTCAGAGTGCATGTAGACAACTTTAGCATTTGGCTTGTTATCCACAATCGCATTACCTACCGCATGCAATAGGTGCGTTTTACCCAAACCAGTACCACCATACAAGAACAGTGGGTTGTAGGCAGAGCCTGGGTTATCTGAAACTTGACGAGCAGCAGCCAAACCAAGCTGGTTTGATTTACCTTCAACAAAATTGTTGAACTTGTGTTTCGGGTTTACATTCGAGCGATGGTTAATATCAGCAATCGCTTGTGCGTCATCATCCCATGTTTTATGCACGGGCTTTCTTGCTTGTAACTGTGCCGGTGCCGATGATTCAGCGGCGACATCAGCCGGAGTTCGCTTAGGCGCAGGCTTTGGCGCAGCAACCGGACGGCTACCCACTTCAAAACGCAAACTAGGGATGTCGTTACCACAATACTCTTGTAGCAAGCGGTTAATGCTATTGAGGTACTTGTCACGTACCCAATCCAATACAAAACGGTTAGGGGCAAACAGAGTGAGCGTACTGTCATTGAGCTCCGCTTGTAACGGACGCACCCACATACTGAACTCCGTTGCTGGTAACTCTTCTTGAAGCTGTTGCAAACATTGCAACCAAAGCGAAGATGACACAGTGCCCCCACTCGATGTAATTGATCTGAAAAGATTGGCGATTTTACCTGTTGATAACCAAGATCGCCAGTAAATGATCGTGGTTCCAGTGAATAAGATCTAAGTTATTCACAATTTTTTCGGCCGTATTCGCTAGATCCTCACACTCTGCCCCATTTTTACTCACACAATGATCCACATTAGGGCAATTTTCGGAAGATCTTTACACTGGTGATAACTCTGTGAATGAAAGTATTTCTGAGTACCACATTTCGCCATTTTCAAGCCTTGATTGATGACTATTTAATCACCGCGTTGAAGCTTATTACTCTACTGTCTAGGTTATCGCACTTAGTTATTTATCTAATTAACTAAAGTAACAGTAGTATTTATCCCCATAATAATGAGGAGTTGTACTATGAAAATCTGGTTCAAGGCTGCAGTTGCAGCTATCGCGCTTTCTGCTGCTACTGTTCAAGCAGCGACTGAAGTTAAAGTCGGTATGTCGGGTCGTTACTTCCCGTTCACTTTCGTTCAGCAAGACAAGCTACAAGGCTTTGAAGTTGATCTATGGGATGAGATCGGTAAACGCAACGACTACAAAGTCGAGTACGTAACCGCCAACTTCTCAGGTCTGTTTGGTCTTTTAGAGACAGGTCGTATCGACACAATCTCAAACCAAATCACTATGACTGAAGCTCGTAAAGCCAAATACCTATTCGCTGACCCATACGTGGTTGACGGTGCACAAATTACCGTACGTAAAGGCAACAGCAGCATTCAAGGTATCGAAGATCTTGAAGGTAAAACCGTTGCTGTAAACCTAGGTTCTAACTTTGAGCAACTGCTACGTAATTACGATAAAGACGGCAAAATCAATATCAAAACTTACGACACAGGTATCGAGCACGATGTCGCGCTTGGTCGTGCTGACGCTTTCATTATGGATCGCCTATCTGCTCTAGAGCTGATCAAGAAAACAGGTCTTCCACTACAATTAGCGGGTCAGCCGTTTGAAACTATCCAAAATGCTTGGCCATTTGTTGACAACGAAAATGGTAAAAAGCTACAGGCTGAAGTCAATCAGGCTCTAGCGGCAATGCGTGCAGATGGTACGCTAGAGAAGATCTCTGAAAAATGGTTCGGTGCTGATATCACTGAATAATTCATTAAGGTCGATCGACTTAGTTCTATCTTGTTTAAGATAGTTTCCTTCAACCCACTGCGGTTTTTTATCTAGCAGTGGGTTTTGCTTTTTATGCTGTTTTACTCTTTGGGATACGTTATGGGATTTGATTTTAATTACATGCTGGATCTGATGCCGATACTGCTTAAGTATCTGGGCACCACCATGGAGATGGCGACCTGGGGACTGTTTTTCTCACTAATTTTATCGGTCATTCTTGCCAATATCCGTGTATTTCGTGTCCCTGTACTCGATCAACTCAGTCAGCTTTACATCAGTTTCTTTCGTGGCACGCCACTGCTAGTTCAATTATTTCTACTTTACTATGGCCTACCACAGGTTTTCCCTTGGCTAGTGGGTCTAGATGCCTTTAGTGCAGCGGTAATTGGCTTAACGCTTCACTTTGCAGCTTATATGGCTGAAAGTATCCGCGCAGCAATTATAGGTATTGATCGTAGCCAGATGGAAGCGAGCTTATCGGTAGGTATGACGACCTCTCAAGCAATGCGCCGAGTCATACTGCCACAAGCGACTCGTGTTGCGCTGCCATCACTAATGAACTACTTCATTGATATGATCAAGTCTACTTCACTCGCTTTTACGCTCGGTGTGGCAGAAATTATGGCTAAAGCTCAAATGGAAGCCTCATCAAGCTTCCGTTTCTTCGAAGCTTTCTTGGCAGTAGCGCTGATCTACTGGGGCGTAGTGGTGATACTAACGCGCGTGCAAATCTGGGCGGAAGAGAAACTCAATAAGGCGTATGTAAGATGATAAAACTAACGAATATTCACAAACGCTTCGGTGAAACAGAAGTTCTTAAAGGCATCGACCTAGAAATTAAGCAAGGCGAGATCATCGTCATCATAGGCTCAAGCGGCACAGGTAAATCAACCTTACTACGCACGGTTAACTTTCTCGAGAACGCCGACAAAGGCGTGATCACCATTGATGATGTCAGTGTCGATACCGAAAAGCACACTAAAGCAGAAGTACTAGCGCTGCGCCGTAAAACAGGCTTTGTTTTCCAAAACTATGCTCTTTTTGCCCATATGACAGCGAGACAAAACATTGCTGAAGGCTTAATTACTGTACGTGGATGGAAAAAAACCGATGCACTAACACGTGCTCAGCAAATTCTCGACGATATTGGTCTTGGCGATAAAGGCGATAGTTATCCAGCGGCACTGTCTGGTGGTCAACAGCAACGAGTTGGTATTGGTCGAGCTATGGCGCTTCAACCAGAACTACTGCTTTTTGACGAGCCGACCTCGGCACTCGACCCTGAATGGGTAGGTGAAGTTCTTAATTTAATGAAGGACTTAGCAACAAAACATCAGACTATGCTAGTGGTAACGCACGAAATGCAATTTGCCAGAGAGGTTGCCGATCGAGTGATCTTTATGGCGGAAGGCAATATTGTTGAGCAAGGTTCTCCACAGGATATCTTTGGAAATCCACAAGATCCTCGCTTACAAAAATTCCTTCGACAAGTAGGGGCTGAGTAAAGATCAATAGATAGGATCGAACGATCCTTGAGATTTTGCTCACACTACGTATAATCGCCCGGTCGGAATTTAGCGCTTGCACAAAGATTGACACTTTGTGTGACTGTGATTACAATTCCGCCTCTTTGTTGAGAGGCGTCGGTTTGTCCTCTTTATATATAAAGAAGACTTTTAATGCCCACGCCGGGTTAACATTGACCTAAAACTACTGATCAGTAAAGGTAATTATCATGAAACGCACTTTTCAACCTTCAGTTCTAAAGCGCAAGCGTACTCACGGTTTCCGTGCACGTATGGCTACTAAGAACGGTCGTGCTACTATCAATGCACGTCGTGCAAAAGGCCGTAAGCGTCTTTCTAAGTAATCGTTAGATTATTTTGAATACGTACGCGTTCAATCGGGAGTTACGCTTGTTAACTCCCGAGCATTATCAAAATGTCTTTCAGCAAGCTCACCGAGCTGGCTCACCTCATTTCACCATCATTGCTCGTAAAAATAGCCTATCTCATCCTCGACTAGGTTTAGCTGTTCCCAAGAAACAAATCAAAACCGCTGTAGGTCGTAACCGTTTTAAGCGCCTTGCACGTGAAAGCTTTCGTAACAATCAACATCAACTCGCTAACAAAGATTTTGTTGTTATTGCCAAGAAAAGCGCGCAAGATTTGAGTAATGAAGATATTTTCAAACTGTTTGATAAATTATGGCAGCGCCTATCTCGCCCTTCGCGTGGGTAGCAATCGGATTCGTCCGTCTCTACCAAGGCCTTATTAGTCCGCTTATCGGACCACGCTGTCGTTTTACTCCAACTTGCTCCACATATGCCATAGAAGCGTTAAAAGCTCACGGTTTTGTAAAAGGGTGTTGGTTATCAGGCAAACGTCTATTAAAATGCCATCCTTTGAACGAAGGGGGGTATGACCCCGTTCCACCAATACAGAAACAAGACAGAGATAAATAACGATGGATTCTCAACGTAATATCCTGTTAATCGCGCTAGCACTGGTGTCTTTCTTATTGTTCCAGCAATGGCAAGTTGCAAAGAACCCAGCGCCTCAGCCGGTTGAGCAGGCTCAATCAAGCAGTACTCTACCTGCACCATCTTTTGCAGACGAGCTAGATCCAGCTCCAGCACAGCAAGCTTCTGCTAAAACGGTTACCGTAACCACTGATGTATTGACTCTGTCGATTGATACGGTTGGTGGTGATGTAATTCACGCAGATCTAAACCAATACTCAAACGAGCTAGATTCAGCTGACCCGTTTGTGCTTCTTAAGAACGAAGCTGGTCACCAGTTCATCGCTCAAAGTGGTCTTGTTGGCCCTCAAGGTATCGACCTTAGCAGCACCAACCGCCCTGCATATTCTGTTAGCGCAGATAGCTTTACCCTAGCGGACGGCCAAGATGAATTGCGTATTCCAATGACATTCACCGCGAATGGCCTTGAGTACACTAAAACCTTCATCATGAAACGTGGCAGCTACGCACTAGACGTTGAATACGACATCGTAAACAAATCTGGCAGCAACGCGACATTTGGTATGTACGCTCACCTACGTCAAAACCTACTTGACGCTGGTGGCAGCATTACAATGCCAACATACCGCGGCGGCGCATACTCTACTGAAGATACTCGCTACAAGAAATACAGCTTCGATGATATGCAAGATCGTAACCTGTCTCTGAACCTTTCAAATGGTCAGGGTTGGGCAGCAATGATCCAGCACTACTTTGCTAGCGCTTGGATCCCACGCGAACAGCCAGGTACTAACCTATATACTCGCGTGATCGGCAACCTTGGTGACATTGGTGTTCGCATGCCAAACAAAACCATTGCGGATGGCGATAGCGCAAACTTCAAAGCGACACTATGGATTGGTCCTAAACTGCAAGAGCAAATGGCTGAAGTTGCACCAAACCTAGACCTAGTAGTGGACTACGGCTGGTTATGGTTCATTGCGAAGCCACTACATAGTCTTCTCTCTTTCATCCAGAGCTTTGTGAGCAACTGGGGTGTGGCAATCATCTGTCTGACCTTCATCGTTCGTGGTGCGATGTACCCACTAACAAAAGCTCAGTACACTTCGATGGCGAAAATGCGCATGCTTCAGCCTAAGCTGCAAGCGATGCGTGAGCGTATCGGCGATGACCGTCAGCGCATGAGCCAAGAGATGATGGAACTGTACAAGAAAGAGAAAGTGAACCCACTTGGTGGCTGTTTACCTCTGATTCTACAGATGCCTATTTTTATCGCTCTTTACTGGGCACTAATGGAATCGGTAGAGCTACGTCACTCACCATTCTTTGGTTGGATTACTGACCTTTCAGCGCAAGACCCATACTACATCTTGCCACTACTGATGGGTGCTTCTATGTTCTTAATCCAGAAAATGAGCCCAACAACCGTAACGGATCCAATGCAGCAGAAGATCATGACCTTTATGCCGGTTATGTTTACCTTCTTCTTCCTGTTCTTCCCTTCAGGTCTGGTTCTTTACTGGCTAGTATCGAACATCGTAACCCTTATCCAGCAGACGCTTATCTACAAAGCGCTGGAGAAAAAAGGCTTACACAGCAAGTAACCTTAAGTGGAATTAACAACGAAAGGCGGCCAAAAGGTCGCCTTTTTTATTTGAGCTGATTACAATTCAACTAACAGAATTACTGCCCTACTCGGCATAAAGAAAATACAGGCACATTTATGACAACTGATACCATAGTTGCTCAGGCAACAGCACCCGGTCGTGGTGGCGTCGGCATTATTCGCGTATCCGGCCCCTTGGCGGCACAAGTCGCGGTCGAAGTGACAGGTAAAGAACTGCGACCTCGCTATGCTGAGTATCTGCCGTTTAACGCGCAAGATGGCCACCAGCTTGACCAAGGTATCGCACTCTACTTCCCTAACCCGCACTCATTTACCGGTGAGGATGTCCTTGAGCTTCAAGGGCATGGTGGTCCAGTCGTAATGGATATGCTGATTAAGCGAATCTTACAAATCCCTGGCATTCGCACCGCCAGACCAGGCGAGTTCTCGGAGCGCGCATTCCTCAATGACAAGCTCGATTTAGCCCAAGCAGAAGCGATTGCAGATTTAATTGACGCAAGTTCCGAAGAAGCAGCGAAATCGGCTTTACAGTCACTCCAGGGCGCTTTTTCTGGTCGAATTAACACTCTAGTCGAATCATTAATTCATCTACGTATTTATGTTGAAGCGGCCATCGACTTTCCCGAAGAAGAGATCGATTTTCTTGCCGACGGTAAAGTCGCAGCTGATTTACAAACCATCATCGACAACCTTGCTGCAGTGCGCAAAGAAGCGACACAGGGTGCCATTATGCGCGAAGGGATGAAGGTGGTTATAGCCGGGCGCCCAAATGCAGGTAAATCGAGTTTACTCAACGCCCTGTCGGGAAAAGAGTCTGCCATCGTAACCGATATTGCTGGCACGACTCGTGATGTACTGCGTGAACACATTCATATTGATGGTATGCCACTGCATATTATTGACACAGCAGGTCTTCGCGATGCCTCAGATGAAGTAGAAAAAATCGGTATCGAGCGCGCTTGGGATGAGATAGAACAAGCAGATCGAGTACTATTTATGGTCGATGGCACCACCACTGACGCCACGGATCCAAAAGAAATTTGGCCTGACTTTGTTGATCGCTTACCGAACAACATAGGCATGACAGTGATCCGCAACAAAGCCGATCAAACAGGTGAAGATCTTGGCATCTGTCATGTGAATGATCCAACCTTAATTCGCCTCTCAGCGAAAACGGGCGGTGGTGTTGAAGCACTACGTACACATCTTAAAGAGTGTATGGGTTTCGCAGGTGGAAACGAGGGAGGCTTTATGGCACGCCGTCGTCATTTAGAAGCACTAGATCGTGCAGCAGAGCACTTAGATATTGGTCAGCAGCAACTTGAAGGCTATATGGCAGGTGAGATTCTGGCAGAAGAGCTACGCATTACTCAGCAGTATTTAAGCGAAATCACCGGAGAGTTCAGCTCTGACGATCTGCTTGGGCGTATATTCTCCTCTTTCTGTATCGGTAAATAATCAACGAACGCGGCCCTCTAGCCGCGTTTTTCCATTTTGTACAAAGGAAAATCTATGATCCACATAATAACAGGTAGCACCTTAGGCGGCGCTGAGTACGTTGGCGATCACTTAAGTGATCTGCTGATAGAAAAAGGCTTTGAAACGACCATTCACAACCAACCTGACGTTAGCGAAGTATCTACGCAAGGGACATGGTTGATCATCACCTCTACACACGGTGCTGGTGAATACCCAGATAACATTCAGCCTTTTATTCAAGCTCTGCAATCGACACCACCAAACATGAATGACGTAAAGTTTGCGACGATTGCGATAGGTGATTCCAGTTACGATACCTTCTGCGCAGCAGGTAAACACGCTCACAATCTACTAGTGGATATTGGCGCAACCCCAATCACAGACTGTCTGACGATCGATGTATTAGAGCACGACGTCCCAGAAGATGCCGCAGAAGCTTGGTTAAACGAACATATCGACCTTTTCTAACCCCACTTTGTGGCCAGTTTATTGGCCACTTCACCTCAACCCTTGCCAATCAAATCACCATGTGGACAAAAATACTCGCAAACCAATGAACTGTTTGCTGATAATTCAACCAACCAGACTGTGGATAAAACATGATCTATCCGGTGATTAACCTATAGTTATCCCAATAACAACTTAGAGATCTGGTTACCCCTGTGAATAACTACCATTTTTGATCCCAGTTAATCCTCGATCAGATCAATGGAAGATCACATCATATGATCCATAAAAGATCCATGATCTTGTTGATCATTTTCCACTTATCCACAGAACAAGGCGATCTTAATAATAGATCTAATAAAAGATCATATATATAGATCTTATATATATTAAGATTTCACTAGTCTGAGGAAAACAACCAAAACCATTTTCTCTATCAGTGAAAGAAGGTAGAATAACGCTCTTTTTTATCTATCCTAATCTCTATTGAATATCTGAGGTCGGTTCATGCTTTATCACGAAAAATTTGATGTCATCGTCGTAGGTGGCGGTCATGCAGGAACGGAAGCCGCACTCGCATCTGCTCGTACTGGGCAAAAAACATTATTACTTACCCATAATATCGACACGCTAGGTCAGATGTCATGTAACCCAGCAATTGGTGGAATCGGCAAAGGCCACCTAGTCAAAGAAGTGGATGCTATGGGCGGTTTAATGGCGCAAGCAATCGATCATGCTGGTATTCAATTTAGAACACTCAATGCTTCAAAAGGCCCTGCTGTTCGAGCAACACGTGCGCAAGCAGATCGCGCTTTGTATAAAGCCTATGTTCGTCATGCGCTAGAAAATGCACAAAACCTGACATTGTTCCAGCAATCTGTTGATGACCTTATCGTTGAAAATGATCAGGTTCTAGGTGTCGTGACTCAGATGGGGTTACGCTTTTTTGCTAAGGCTGTTGTTTTAACAGTGGGGACTTTCCTTGGTGGTAAGATCCATATTGGTATGGAGAGCTCTTCAGGTGGCCGAGCGGGTGATCCACCGTCGATCGCACTTGCGGATCGGCTGCGTGAACTACCTTTTAGAGTGGATCGTTTAAAAACTGGTACGCCTCCACGCATCGATGCGCGTAGTGTCGATTTCTCTCAGCTAGAAGTGCAACACGGGGATAACCCAACACCGGTATTTTCATTTATTGGCAAGCGAGAACAACATCCACGTCAAATCCCATGTTTTATTACTCATACTAATGAACAGACGCATGATGTGATTCGCAGTAATCTTGATCGCAGTCCTATGTATGCGGGAGTTATCGAAGGTATTGGTCCGCGCTACTGTCCATCAATCGAAGACAAAGTCATGCGTTTCGCTGACAAAAACAGCCATCAAATCTTTATTGAACCTGAAGGATTAGATACTCACGAACTTTATCCGAACGGTATTTCCACCAGCTTGCCATTTGATGTCCAAGTTCAGATCGTGCGTTCAATGAAGGGCTTTGAGAATGCGCATATCGTACGTCCAGGTTACGCAATCGAATATGATTTCTTTGACCCACGTGACTTAAAACAAACTTATGAAACTAAGTTTATCAGCGGTCTATTCTTTGCTGGTCAAATCAATGGCACAACAGGTTATGAAGAGGCAGCAGCACAAGGTCTAATGGCGGGTCTCAATGCAAGCTTACTTAGTCAAGGCAAAGAGGGATGGAACCCACGTCGCGATCAAGCCTATATGGGCGTATTGATCGACGATCTCTCTACCATGGGAACAAAAGAGCCTTACCGCATGTTTACTTCACGTGCGGAATACCGTTTATTGTTACGTGAAGATAATGCAGATATCCGCTTAACTGAACAAGCTCGCCAACTTGGTCTGGTTGATGAGCAACGTTGGGCTCGATTCAATGACAAGATCAATAACATCGAAACAGAGCGTCAGCGTCTGAAAGATATTTGGATGAATCCAAAATCAGAAGGTGTTGAGTCACTTAATGCCTTACTGAAAACCCCAATGGCGCGCGAAGCGAGCGGTGAAGATCTACTCCGTCGCCCTGAGGTCTCTTATGAGCAATTAACTCAGCTTGATGCGTTTGCTCCAGCGATGGAAGATCAACAAGCGGCAGAGCAAGTTGAAATTCAAGTCAAGTACGAAGGATATATCAAGCGTCAGCAAGACGAGATCGAAAAATCATTGCGTCACGAAAATACCAAGCTTCCTATTGATCTTGATTACGCGAAAGTTAGCGGCCTATCAAACGAAGTTGTAGCTAAACTGAGTGAAGCAAAACCTGAATCTATCGGTATCGCTTCAAGAATTTCGGGCATTACCCCAGCGGCCATTTCTATTTTGTTGGTACATTTGAAAAAACACGGTCTGTTGAAAAAAGGTGAGGAAGCATAATGTCTCAACTACGTGCGAAGTTAGACGAGCTAATTGCTCAAACAGACTTAGAGGTTTCGGAGCGTCAACGTGACCAGCTAGTTGGTTACGTTGAGATGCTGAACAAGTGGAACAAAGCCTACAACTTGACCTCTGTTCGCGATCCTCAAGAGATGCTGGTTAAGCATATAATGGATAGCATAATTGTTAGCACTCACTTACATGGTGAGCGTTTCATCGATGTTGGTACAGGCCCGGGCCTACCCGGTATTCCGCTATCTATCATGAACCCAGACAAAAGTTTCGTGTTACTTGATAGCTTAGGGAAACGTATTCGTTTTATTAAGCAGGTTCTGCATGAGTTGAAGATTGAAAATGTGATCCCACTCCAGAGTCGAGTTGAAGAGTACCAACCTGAAGATAAATTTGATGGCGTACTGAGTCGAGCTTTTGCTTCAATGACCGACATGGTTGAGTGGTGCCATCATTTGCCAAAAAATGGTAGTGGGCATTTCTTAGCGTTGAAAGGGCAATTACCACAGGGTGAGATTGAACAATTACCTGAGTGGTGTTCTGTGACCGACATCAAAGCTTTGAATGTTCCTCAGTTGGAAGGCGAGCGTCATCTAGTAATCTTATCGCGCAAGGAATAAAAGCGAGGTTCATTGTGGGAAAAATCGTAGCGATCGCCAACCAGAAAGGCGGGGTTGGAAAAACAACAACATGCATCAACTTAGCTGCATCTATGGCTGCAACTAAGCGCAAGGTTTTGGTTATAGACCTCGACCCGCAAGGTAACGCAACGATGGCGAGTGGTGTTGATAAATACCAAGTGGACGCCACCGCATATGAGCTGCTTGTTGAAGATGTACCATTTGATGAAGTGGTATGCCGCAAAACGTCGGGCAACTATGATTTAATTGCAGCCAATGGCGACGTCACCGCGGCTGAAATCAAGTTGATGGAAGTGTTTGCTCGCGAAGTGCGTCTTAAACATGCTTTAGCATCAGTTCGCGATAACTATGATTTCATCTTTATAGATTGTCCTCCCTCTCTAAACCTTCTTACAATCAACGCTATGGCCGCAGCCGATTCGGTTTTGGTTCCAATGCAGTGTGAGTACTTTGCACTTGAAGGTTTAACCGCGTTAATGGATACAATTAGTAAGTTAGCTGCTGTCGTTAACGAAAATCTGAAAATTGAAGGGTTATTACGAACTATGTATGACCCACGCAACAGATTGTCGAATGAAGTCTCTGACCAACTCAAAAAGCACTTTGGCAACAAGGTGTATCGCACCGTTATTCCGCGTAATGTTCGTCTTGCTGAAGCACCTAGTCATGGTAAGCCAGCAATGTATTACGACAAATACTCAGCGGGTGCTAAAGCTTATTTAGCCCTGGCTGGCGAAATGCTTCGTCGCGAAGAAGTCCCTGCATAACGATAACCAAAGGAATCCTGTCTCATGTCTAAGCGTGGTTTAGGTAAAGGGCTTGATGCTCTGCTTTCGACCAGTTCACTGGCGCGTGAAAAACAGCAAACTGCATTGCATAGCCAAGAGTTGTCGTCAGATGGCAGCCTTACCGATCTAAGCATCAATAGCTTAAAACCTGGTATTTACCAACCGCGTAAAGAGATGGAACCAGAGGCGCTCGAAGAACTTGCAGCCTCAATTGAATCGCAAGGGATTATTCAGCCTATCGTTGTGCGTCAAGTTGATCATGATAAGTTTGAGATCATTGCCGGCGAACGTCGTTGGCGAGCAGCTCGTAAGGCGGGTCTTAAGCAAGTTCCTTGTGTAGTGAAAAATGTCGAAGATCGCGCTGCGATTGCTATGGCATTGATCGAAAACATTCAGCGCGAAGATCTTAATGTGATCGAAGAAGCTGTGGCGTTAGATCGTTTACAAGAAGAGTTTGCACTTACCCATCAGCAGGTGGCTGATGTGATTGGTAAGTCTCGTGCAGCTGTCAGTAACTTATTGCGTCTAAATCAATTAGAAGATGACGTAAAAAGTTTAGTTTCACGCAACCTGCTTGATATGGGGCATGCTCGAGCCCTATTAGCTTTAGAAGGTGAGCAGCAAGTAGAGATTGCACAGCAGGTAGCGAAGAAGAAAATGACCGTGCGTCAAACTGAGCAATTGGTTAAAAAATGTCTCCAGCCTCAATCTGAACCTAAAAAAGAGTCTCAAGACGTTGAAGCTGACAAAATTTCACAAAAATTGAGTGATATGCTGGGTGCAAAAGTTGCTATTGTGAGAGCTGAGAATGGCAAGTCTAAGGTAACGATTAGTCTTGATGAGCCTCACAAATTAGAGCAACTAATTGCCAAGCTCGAGAGCTAAATGAGATAATTGATCTCAGTCAATTTATGTAATAATCGTTTTTTTGTGCGAAAGTTGTCGGTTTGTATACAAAATTGTAACTTTTTGCGGTGTTTTAATTGCATTCAGTTCGACTCATCGTATAATTTTCGCCAATTTCCCAGCCCTGAGG
Source organism: Vibrio tubiashii (assembly GCA_000775715.1). Taxonomy (GTDB): domain Bacteria; phylum Pseudomonadota; class Gammaproteobacteria; order Enterobacterales; family Vibrionaceae; genus Vibrio; species Vibrio tubiashii_A. The sequence goes on along the minus strand of JRWQ01000016.1, from coordinate 19,268 downwards.
TAGTAAAGCTGTGGATTTTACTAGAGGTACGAATACATGGTAGCTGCGTTGGCTAGACCAGGACGAGAGCTTGCTAAGCGATTGTTAATGATCCAGCTGGGCGCGGTTACACTACTAGCAGCAGGTATGGCGATTGCCGTAAATGTTGATTGGGGACTTTCAGCGCTCGTGGGTGGGGGTATCTTCGTGATTGCCAATGCCGTATTCGCGCTGTGTGCTTTTATGTTTAGTGGAGCTCGTGCTGCAAAGCGAATCACGGCCTCATTCTACACCGGCGAAGCACTTAAGATCCTTATCACGGTGGCTCTATTCACCGTTGCTTACATGTATATGCAGGTGGAACTTGTTCCCCTTAAGCTAACCTATTTGCTGGCTCTAGGTATTAATATCTGTGCGCCAGTGCTATTCATTAACAACAAAAAATAGGATGAGTTATGGCTGCGCCAGGTGAAGCGCTAACGTCATCCGGATACATTGCCCACCACTTAACTAACTTATCGCTTGGTAAGCTAGGTTTCGTGGAGGAGACAAGTTTCTGGAACGTACATATCGATAGCCTGTTATTTTCTTGGTTTACTGGTTTAATTTTCCTTGGAATTTTTTACAAAGTAGCGAAGGGAACGACAGCGGGTGTGCCGGGTAAGCTTCAGTGTTTTGTTGAAATGATCGTTGAATTTGTCGCAGAAAACGTCAAAGACACGTTCCATGGACGCAACCCACTGATCGCGCCTTTAGCACTGACTATCTTTTGTTGGGTATTCCTAATGAACTTGATGGACTTGGTTCCTATCGATTTCTTACCTTACCCAGCAGAGCATTGGCTTGGTATTCCTTACCTTAAGGTTGTACCGTCAGCTGATGTTAATATCACCATGGCTATGGCTCTAGGCGTATTCGCTCTGATGATTTACTACAGCATCAAAGTGAAAGGTCTAGGTGGATTCGCAAAAGAACTTGCTTTACATCCATTTAATCACCCAGTGATGATTCCGTTTAACCTACTGATTGAAGTGGTATCGCTACTTGCGAAGCCTCTATCACTTGGTATGCGTCTATTCGGTAACATGTTCGCGGGTGAGGTTGTATTCATTCTTTGTGCGGCAATGCTACCATGGTACTTGCAATGGATGGGTTCACTACCGTGGGCAATCTTCCATATCTTGGTTATTACGATTCAAGCCTTCGTATTCATGATGTTGACAATTGTTTACCTGTCAATGGCACACGAAGACTCTGATCATTAATTTTATATTTAAAGCTTTTTATTTGGGCACTTAGCCAAAAACTATAAATTGGAGATAGTAATGGAAACTTTACTGAGCTTTTCTGCAATCGCCGTAGGTATTATCGTCGGTCTTGCTTCTCTTGGTACAGCGATTGGTTTCGCACTTCTAGGTGGTAAATTCCTTGAAGGTGCTGCTCGTCAACCAGAAATGGCTCCTATGCTACAAGTTAAGATGTTCATCATCGCGGGTCTACTTGATGCGGTTCCAATGATCGGTATCGTTATCGCACTTCTATTCACTTTCGCAAACCCATTCGTTGGTCAGCTAGGTTAATCACTATTAACGCTAGGCAAACTTTGGTTTGTCATTGATTAACACTAAGTCCGAATAGAAGGGGTAGCTGTTGTGAATATGAACGCAACTCTGCTAGGTCAAGCAATCTCGTTTGCCATGTTTGTATGGTTCTGCATGAAGTATGTATGGCCACCAATTATGCAAGCGATCGAAGAACGTCAGAAGAAAATTGCTGACGGTCTAAATGCAGCAGAACGTGCTGCTAAAGACTTGGATCTAGCACAAGCAAACGCTTCTGATCAATTGAAAGAAGCGAAGCGCACAGCAACTGAGATCATCGAGCAAGCGAATAAGCGTAAAGCTCAAATTCTAGATGAAGCACGTGAGGAAGCTCAGACGGAACGTCAGAAAATTCTTACTCAAGCTGAAGCTGAATTGGAAGCCGAACGCAACCGCGCGCGTGATGACCTGCGCAAACAAGTTGCAACTCTGGCTGTCGCTGGTGCTGAGAAAATCATTGAGCGCTCTATCGATAAAGATGCGCACAAAGATATTCTCGACAACATTACTGCAAAACTTTAAGTCTGGGGGCGCATATGTCTGATTTGACTACTATCGCACGCCCCTATGCTAAAGCAGCCTTCGACTTTGCTGTAGAGAAAGGTTCATTAGACCAATGGGGTCAAATGTTATCGTTCACTGCTGAAGTTGCAAACAACGAACAGATCAAAGAACTGTTATCTGGTTCTGTATCTGCTGATAAGTTAGCAGAGATTTTTATCGCGGTTTGTGGCGAGCAAGTTGATGAAAATGGTCAAAACCTTTTGAAGGTGATGGCTGAGAATGGCCGACTTAAGGCCCTTCCTGATGTTTGTGAACAGTTCTTCACTCTTAAAAAAGAGCATGAGAAAGAGATCGATGTTGAAGTGACTTCAGCAACAGAGCTTTCAGAAGAGCAACGAGCAAATATCAGCAGCAAACTTGAACAGCGTCTAGAACGTAAAGTGAAGCTGAATTGCAGTGTAGATGAGACCCTACTTGGTGGGGTTATTATTCGAGCCGGAGACCTAGTCATCGATGACTCAGCGCGTGGTCGTTTGAACCGCCTGAGCGATGCATTGCAGTCTTAATGGGGATTGGAGCATGCAACTTAATTCCACGGAAATTAGCGATCTAATCAAACAACGTATCGAATCTTTCGAAGTTGTTAGTGAAGCTCGTAATGAAGGTACTATCGTATCGGTAAGCGATGGTATCATCCGCATTCACGGCCTAGCGGACGTGATGCAAGGTGAAATGATTGAATTACCGGGTGGCCGTTATGCACTAGCACTTAACCTTGAGCGTGACTCGGTTGGTGCGGTTGTAATGGGCCCATATGCTGACCTAAAGGAAGGCATGAAAGTAACAGGTACTGGCCGCATTCTTGAAGTGCCAGTTGGTCCAGAACTACTAGGTCGCGTAGTAAACACGCTAGGTGAGCCTATCGATGGTAAAGGTCCAATCGAAGCGAAATTGACTTCACCTGTAGAAGTGATCGCACCTGGTGTAATCGACCGTAAATCGGTTGATCAGCCAGTACAAACTGGTTATAAGTCAGTTGACTCAATGATCCCAATCGGTCGTGGTCAGCGTGAGCTTATCATCGGTGACCGTCAGATCGGTAAAACCGCTATGGCGATCGATGCGATCATCAACCAGAAAGACTCTGGTATTTTCTCAATCTACGTAGCAATCGGTCAGAAAGCTTCGACTATCGCTAACGTAGTTCGCAAACTGGAAGAGCACGGCGCACTAGCTAACACTATCGTTGTTGTTGCATCGGCTTCTGAATCTGCAGCGCTACAATACCTAGCGCCATATGCAGGTTGTGCGATGGGTGAATACTTCCGTGATCGCGGTGAAGACGCACTGATTGTTTATGATGATCTATCTAAACAAGCGGTAGCTTACCGTCAGATCTCTCTACTACTAAAACGTCCACCAGGCCGTGAGGCATTCCCAGGTGACGTATTCTACCTCCACTCGCGTCTACTAGAGCGTGCAGCTCGTGTAAACGAAGAGTACGTAGAGCGTTTCACTAACGGTGAAGTGAAAGGTAAGACTGGTTCTTTGACTGCTCTTCCTATCATCGAAACTCAAGCAGGTGACGTTTCAGCATTCGTACCGACTAACGTAATCTCGATTACCGATGGTCAGATCTTCCTACAATCTGAAGCCTTCAACGCGGGTGTACGCCCAGCGGTTGATCCAGGTATCTCAGTATCTCGTGTAGGTGGTTCAGCACAGACGAAGATCATTAAGAAGCTATCAGGCGGTATCCGTACTGCACTAGCGGCTTACCGTGAACTAGCAGCATTCGCACAGTTCTCATCAGACCTTGATGAAGCAACTAAGCGTCAGCTAAGCCACGGTCAAAAAGTTACAGAACTAATGAAGCAGAAGCAGTACGCTCCAATGTCTGTATTTGACCAAGCACTAGTTATCTTTGCTGTTGAACGCGGCTACCTAGATGATGTTGAAATCAACAAGATTCTAGATTTTGAAGCGGCTCTACTATCGTATGCTCGCGGTCAATACGCTGATTTTGCAGCTGAGATCGACAAGACGGGTGCGTACAACGATGAAGTTGAAGCACAGCTTAAGAAGCTGACTGACGACTTCGTGGCAACCCAAACTTGGTAATAGGTCGGTGGCAGGTTCTGCCACCAACTAATGGAGAGTAACGATGGCCGGCGCAAAAGAGATACGTAATAAAATCGGTAGTGTGAAAAGCACTCAGAAGATTACGAAAGCAATGGAAATGGTAGCCGCTTCAAAGATGCGTCGTAGTCAAGACGCTCGCGAAAGCTCCCGTCCATATGCGGAAACAATGCGTAAAGTGATCGGTCATGTGGCAAACGCAAACCTAGAGTACCGTCATCCGTACCTAGAAGAGCGTGAAGCCAAACGTGTTGGTTACATCATTATTTCTACCGACCGCGGTCTGTGTGGTGGTTTGAACATTAACTTGTTCAAGAAAGCCGTTAATGACATGCAGGATTGGAAACAGAAAGGTGCTGAAGTTGACCTAGCTATTATTGGCTCTAAGGCAACAGCATTTTTCAATAACAGCGGCGCAAAAGTATCGGCGCAAGTTTCTGGCCTTGGCGATAGCCCTAGCCTAGAAGACTTGATCGGTTCGGTTGGCGTTATGCTGAAGAAATATGATGAAGGTGAGTTGGATCGCCTGTTCGTAGTATACAACGAGTTTGTTAATACTATGATTCAGCAACCAACGATCGATCAATTGCTACCTTTGCCTAAATCAGACAGCGAAGAGATGCAGCGTACGCATTCATGGGACTACATCTATGAGCCTGAACCAAAACCTCTACTGGATACGCTTTTAGTGCGTTATGTGGAGTCTCAGGTTTACCAAGGTGTGGTAGAGAACCTTGCTTGTGAGCAAGCGGCTCGAATGATTGCGATGAAAGCTGCAACTGATAACGCAACCAACCTGATTGAAGACTTAGAACTTGTGTACAACAAAGCCCGCCAGGCTGCGATCACACAAGAACTGTCTGAAATCGTTGGTGGTGCTGCTGCGGTTTAAGCATAGGTTAAACGAAATAGTTTAGAGGATTAACGATGGCTACAGGTAAGATCGTACAGATCATCGGTGCGGTAGTCGACGTAGAGTTCCCACAGAGCGAAGTACCTAGTGTATATGACGCTCTAAACGTAACTGAATCTAAAGAGCGTCTAGTTCTTGAGGTTCAACAACAGCTAGGCGGTGGCGTAGTTCGTTGTATCGTAATGGGTAGCTCAGATGGTTTACGTCGTGGAGTTGAAGTTGTAAACACTGGCGCTCCAATTTCAGTACCAGTAGGTACTAAGACCCTTGGTCGTATCATGAACGTACTTGGTGATGCGATTGACGAGCGTGGTGAGATCGGTGCAGAAGAGAACTACTCTATTCACCGTGAAGCACCAAGCTACGAAGAGCAATCTAACGAAACTGCTCTACTAGAAACTGGCGTTAAAGTAATCGACCTAGTTTGTCCATTCGCTAAGGGTGGTAAAATCGGTCTATTCGGTGGTGCAGGTGTAGGTAAGACCGTTAACATGATGGAACTTATCAACAACATCGCACTACAACACTCAGGTCTATCTGTATTCGCAGGTGTAGGTGAGCGTACTCGTGAGGGTAACGACTTCTACTACGAGATGCAGGAAGCAGGCGTTGTAAACGTTGAGAAGCCTGAAGAGTCGAAAGTAGCGATGGTTTACGGTCAGATGAACGAGCCACCAGGTAACCGTCTACGTGTTGCACTGACAGGTCTGACAATGGCAGAGCGTTTCCGTGACGAAGGTCGTGACGTTCTTCTGTTCGTTGATAACATCTACCGTTACACGCTAGCAGGTACTGAGGTATCAGCACTTCTAGGCCGTATGCCTTCTGCGGTAGGTTACCAACCTACACTAGCAGAAGAGATGGGTGTTCTTCAGGAGCGTATCACGTCAACTAAATCAGGTTCTATCACGTCTGTTCAGGCGGTATATGTACCAGCGGATGACTTGACTGACCCGTCTCCAGCAACAACGTTCGCGCACTTGGATGCAACGGTTGTACTTAACCGTAACATCGCAGCTATGGGTCTATACCCAGCGATCGACCCACTAGATTCGACATCTCGTCAGCTAGACCCTCTAGTAGTAGGTCAAGAGCACTACGACATCGCTCGTGGCGTTCAGCAGACACTTCAGCGTTATAAAGAGCTGAAAGATATCATCGCGATTCTAGGTATGGACGAGCTATCTGAAGAAGATAAGCAAGTTGTATCTCGTGCACGTAAGATTGAGCGTTTCCTAACTCAGCCTTACCACGTAGCGGAAGTATTTACTGGCGACCCAGGTGTTTACGTACCTCTTAAAGAGACTCTACGTGGCTTCAAAGGTCTACTAGCTGGTGATTACGATGACATTCCAGAGCAAGCGTTCATGTACTGCGGTACTATCGACGATGCTATCGAGAATGCGAAGAAGCTATAAGGCTAACTAGGAGGCGATATGGCAGCAATAACCTTTCACCTAGACGTTGTTAGTGCAGAGAAGAAGATCTTTTCTGGTCTAGTAGAAACGTTTCAGGTGACCGGTAGCGAAGGTGAGCTTGGTATTTTCCATGGCCACACGCCGCTGCTGACCGCTATTAAGCCTGGTATGGTGCGTATTGTTAAGCAGCACGGCCACGAAGAAATTATTTATGTTTCTGGTGGTATGATAGAAGTTCAGCCTGGTACAGCGACTGTACTGGCTGATACCGCTATCCGTGGTGAAGAGCTAGACGCAGCTAAGGCAGAGGAAGCGAAACGTCGCGCTGAGGAGAACATCCAGAATCAGCACGGCGATATGGACTTCGCTCAAGCGGCCAGTGAACTGGCTAAAGCCATTGCTCAGCTACGTGTTATCGAGCTGACTAAACAGCGTCGCTAATCAGCGACACTGTATTAAAAGTGATAAAGGCGACCGTAAGGTCGCCTTTTTGCTTAATTTTTAACGAAAATTTTTCCTGACCAATTAACTAATCGCTGATTAGTGTCTAGAATACCTCTCAGTTTTAATACAAGTTTTAATGGGTAACTCAATGAAGTTTAGCGCAGTGATTCTGGCAGCGGGCAAAGGGACTCGCATGTACTCAAATAAACCTAAGGTTTTGCATACCCTAGCGGGCAAGCCTATGGCGAAACATGTTATCGATACATGTAATGGATTGGGCGCGCAGAATATCCACTTGGTATATGGCCATGGTGGCGACCAAATGCAAGCTGAGCTTAGCAACGAGCCTGTTAACTGGGTACTACAAGCCGATCAGTTGGGTACTGGTCACGCGGTAGATCAAGCTGCGCCTAAGTTCGAAGATGATGAGAAAATCTTAGTTCTATATGGAGATGTACCGCTTATCTCTGAAGAGACAATCGAAAGTCTGCTTGATGCGCAACCTACAGGTGGTATCGCGCTGCTAACGGTTGTGCTTGATAACCCAACTGGTTATGGTCGTATCGTGCGTAAGAATGGCCCTGTAGTGGCGATTGTTGAGCAAAAAGATGCCACAGAAGAGCAGAAGCTGATCAAAGAGATCAATACTGGTGTGATGGTCGCAACCGGTGGCGATCTTAAGCGTTGGTTATCTGGCTTAAATAATGAAAATGCTCAGGGTGAATACTACCTGACAGACGTCATTGCAGCTGCTCACGATGAAGGCCGCGCAGTTGAAGCGGTTCATCCTGTTAACCCTATTGAAGTGGAAGGCGTTAACGACCGTGCACAACTCGCACGTTTAGAGCGAGCTTTCCAAACGATGCAAGCTCAGAAATTGTTAGAGCAAGGCGTCATGCTTCGCGATCCTGCTCGTTTTGACCTGCGTGGTGAGCTGCAGTGTGGTATGGACTGTGAAATCGATGCTAACGTTATTATCGAAGGTAAGGTCACTCTTGGTGATAACGTGATGATCGGTACGGGTTGTGTACTGAAAGATTGTGAAATTGACGATAATACGCTAGTGCGTCCATACAGCGTGATTGAAGGCGCGACGGTAGGTGAAGAGTGTACGGTTGGTCCATTTACTCGCCTTCGCCCTGGTGCTGAAATGCGTAACGATTCACACGTCGGTAACTTTGTTGAAGTGAAAAACGCACGTATCGGTGAAGGTTCTAAAGCCAATCATCTTACTTACCTAGGCGATGCTGAAATTGGTCAGCGCACCAATGTAGGGGCGGGTGTCATCACCTGTAACTACGATGGCGCGAATAAGTTCAAAACGACAATCGGCAATGATGTATTTGTTGGCTCTGATAGCCAACTGGTGGCGCCTGTGACGATTGCTGATGGGGCAACCATTGGTGCAGGCACTACTTTGACGAAAAATGTAGCTGAGGGTGAGTTAGTCATCACTCGCGCTAAAGAGCGTAGAGTCGAAGGTTGGCAGCGCCCAGTGAAACAGAAGTAATCTTCTGTTACTTTCAAACGGTATTAATCAAAGCCGCTCATCATGAGCGGCTTTGTTGTTTCTGACGCGGTGAAAGAGTGAGATTAGTGGCTTGGGATAGCGATGCGTTTTTCTAACCAGCGTACACTTTGCGAGACAATCAAAATTAGCACTAAGTACTCAAGAACTAAGAAAGTGTAGATCTCTAAAGGTAAGTACTCATTGACTACTAGTTCATTAGCACGACGGGTGAGGTCGCTTAAGCCAATTACGCTAACTAGGGAACTCATCTTGAGGATATAGACAAATTGATTACCAAGTGGCGGTAAGATCTGCCTAAACGCTTGTGGCAGCACGATTAAGCGCATTTTCTGCCAATAGTTCAGTCCTAAAGATTCCGCTGCTTCATGCTGACCACGGTTGATAGCTTGGATACCACCTCGAAATACTTCTGCCATAAACGCACTTTCGGCGATGGTCAACGCAATGACACCTGCCCAGAAATGGTTAAGAGAGATATCCATTAGGGTTGGCATACCGTAGTACACCCAAAGGAGTAGTACGAGTACTGGCACAGATCGAACCGTTTCAACATATACTCGATTTATCGCACGCAAATATTTGATAGGAGATAAGGCGGGTAAAGCGACGACCAATCCAATTGTCATCGCAAATAACATACTCAGTAGCGATACTTGAATGGTGTCATTAAAACCTGCGAGCAAGAACGCCAAGTTGGTTTGCCCTTGATCGGTTGTTGGGTCAAGTACGTACCAACCCCACTGGTAATCAGAGCAACCCGATAAAAATAGTAGTGAAGTCAGTAATAGATAACGAAAAGTCACATTACACCTTGTATCGACTAATAAAATCCGTTTGTTGCTGCTATGTTATCAATGAAGTTGCACTAATAGTTAATAATTATAGGGAATATCTTCCACCATCATTCTATTAAGGGAATTGAAATGAAAAAAACGTTGCTTGTGCTAGGAATATGCTTACTTGCTCTGACCCAAGTCGCTCATGCAGAAAGTCGTCTACAAGAGATCTTAGACAAAGGTGTGTTGCGTGTCGGAACTACAGGGGATTGGAATCCGATGACGATGAAAGATCCGGCGACCAATAGTTATCGTGGTTTTGATATTGATGTCACCACTGAGCTTGCTAAAGATCTTGGTGTTAAGGTGGAATATGTCGCGACGGATTGGAAAACCTTAGTTAACGGTATTACTGCCAACAAATACGATATCACTGGTAGTGCCTCGCTTAATATGTCACGCGCTAAAGTCGCTGGTTATAGTCAGCCTTATTTTTATCTTGCTTTTGTCCCTGTAGTACAGAAAAAAGACCTGGATAAGTTTTCTGATTGGAGTGACTTTGACAGTGCTGAGATAAAGGTAGCGGCGACCTTGGGCACTGTGCAAGAAAAAATGGTTAAAGAGTTCTTCCCATCGGCGCAACATATCGTTATTGAAGCCCCTGCTCGTGACTTTCAAGAGTTATTAGCCCGCCGTGCCGATGTCTCCGTAACGTCCAACGTTGAAGCGGCAACACTGGTGGAGAAATTTAAACAGTTAGCGATTGTGCCGGTTAAAGACCCTCGTAAGCCAACTCCGATTGCGATGCTATTACCACAAGATGATCAGGTGTGGATTAACTATCTGAATCATTGGGTCGAGCTGAAGAAAACTCAGGGTTTCTTTAACAAGACTGCTGAAAAGTGGGGTTTGAAGAGTTTGTAATTACTCACTTAGCCGATACAAATTGCTAAGAGCCGCTATTGCGGCTCTTTTCCTATTTACTCGTCACCAACGACTCTTGAGTTATCAGGTGTTGTGAAGTGTTTAGACAACTCTCGGTTAGACAGGATGTACCCTATCCATAGACCCCCCATACAAATGACAATCGCAACACCAGTAACGAGCTGAGCTTGACTCGCCATAGCTGCCACGAGTGCACTCGATAAGCTACTCACGGTAATTTGTAGGCTGTTTTGCAACCCAGCGGCGGTTGCAGGGCTTTGTTTAGCACTTGCCAATGCGCGGTTTACCACGATAGGGTACAGCGCACCATTCGCTACCGCAATCAGACAGAAAGGCGCTAGGATTGGCCAGATGGAGGTCAATTCCCATTGTGACGCCACGAAGATAAGCAGCGCTGCAACACTGAATAAACCGAGTAGCTGACGCAGTACTTTTTCATCACCAAACTTGCGTACCCCCAGCTTACCTAAGTAGCCACCCACCATAAACGCTATAGTTTGGGGAATAAAGCTCAAACCAATGTCTTTCGCCTCATAACCGAGCTGTGACATGATCTCTGGCATGCCCGTTAGGTACGCAAAGAATGCTGCGGAAGCCGTTGCAAACATGAATACGTTACCTAAGTATGTTTTAGACTTTAGCAGAGCTTTGATGTCTGAAGAGATACTGGTTTGTTTGACTTCTATCTTTTCATTTTTTTGCGTCATGGTAGCCACGACTAACAGCACTCCCATAAGTGTCAGTGCAACGAAAATGCTGTGCCAACCAAAGTTGTCAGCGAGTAGTACACCTAACTGAGGAGCTAATGCAGGAGATAGTGCCACCAGCGGCATTATAGTGGCAAAAATTTGTTGACTCTGGCTCGAGTGGCGCTTGATCACCATTGCTTGCCATATTACCGCTGGAGCACAGACTCCTATCGCTTGTACAAAGCGCAGTGCGAGCAGTTGCCATACTTGGTCACTAAACGCCAAACCAAACGATGCCACTGTGAAAATCACTAAACCTGCGGCTAATGTATTACGGTGACCAAATTTGTCAGATGCTAGTCCCCAAATAAGCTGACCCAAGGCCATACCAACTAAGAATACCGTTAGTGAAAGCGCAATTTGTTCTGGGCCTGTTGAGAAATCAACTTCCATAGCTTTGAAAGCGGGTAGGTACATATCAGTGGCAATAAAACCGAGCATTGAGAGAGCTGCGAGAAAAACGAGTTGTAGTTTTGATATTTTCATGATTCAACCAATCAAATTATTTAATCATTAATTACTTCAATATCAGTTGGCGCCAACCCTGATTTACGTGCGGTACAATTCTATTTTTCGATTTCTAGAAAATAAAACGTTAAAATTACTAGTTATCAATCAAAAAAATTGAAGGCTTGTATGTTATGTACTCAAAATCTTCACTTGAGATGTTAGATACCGTTGCCCGTTTAGGTAGTTTTACTGCCGCAGCAGAGGTATTACACAAAGTTCCTTCTGCAATCAGTTATGGAGTACGTCAGGTCGAGCAAGAGTTAGATGTTGTTCTATTTCGTCGCCTACCAAGAAAAGTCGAGCTCACTCCTGCTGGCGAGCTGTTTATTGCAGAAGCCCGTCTTCTATTACGCCAGATGGAAGAGCTTAAAGCTCAAACCAAACGAGCCGCTCATGGTTGGCAATCAAGGCTCAAGTTAACATTGGACAATGTGGTTAAATTAGACAGGCTGAAACCTTTGGTTGAAGACTTCTATCGAGAGTTTGAATTTGCTGAGTTGCAGATCAACATGGAAGTGTTCAATGGCTCATGGGAAGCCATAGCTCAAGAGCGAGCTGATATTGTAATTGGAGCGACATCTGCGGTTCCTGTCGGTGGTGATTTTGAAGTTAGAGATATGGGAGCTTTGGATTGGGCGTTTGTTATGTCTCCAACTCATCCTTGTGCTCTACAACAACAGCTGACAGAGGATTATGTGAGTCAGTTCCCGGCAATTAGTTTAGATGATACTTCGAGTGTGCTTCCTAAGCGTCATACGGGGCATTATCCGCAGCAGCGTCGCCTGCTACTACCCAATTGGTACAGTGCCATTGAATGCTTAAAGAATGGTGTCGGCGTTGGTTATATGCCGCGACATATTGCTCTACCACTCATCGTGAGTGGGGAGTTGGTGGAGAAAACCTTACCTGATGAAAAGCCTATCAGTCAGTGTTGTTTGGTCTGGCGTAAAGATGACAATCACAAGTTAATTCAGTGGATGGTGGATTATTTAGGCTGTTCCCAGCAGCTTTATCAAGATTGGTTAAAGTAATAAAAAACGCCAGCGACTAAGCTGGCGTTTTGGTTCTTGATTTAAGCTTACGGACGTTCAAAGACTGTCGCTATACCTTGACCTAAACCGATACACATGGTTGCTAGACCATATTTAGCATCTTTGGCTTCCATCAGGTTAATCAGTGTTGTAGAAATTCGCGCACCAGAACAACCTAGCGGGTGACCAAGCGCGATAGCACCACCGTTAAGGTTAACCTTCTCATCCATCACTTCGAGTAGACCTAAGTCTTTAGCACAAGGCAGAGACTGTGCGGCAAACGCTTCATTTAACTCAACCACGTCCATATCTTGGATAGTAAGTCCTGCGCGTTTTAGCGCTTTTTGTGTCGCAGGTACTGGACCGTAACCCATGATAGATGGATCGCAGCCCGCAATCGCCATACCTTTGATACGAGCACGAATCGTCAAACCAAGCTCATTGGCCTTATCTTCACTCATGATCAACATCGCTGAAGCCCCATCTGAAAGGGCTGAGGAAGTACCCGCAGTGACTGTACCATTCGCAGGGTCAAACACTGGGCGAAGCTGGGATAGGCCTTCTACAGAGGTTTCAGGGCGAATAACCTCATCGTGATCTAGCGTAAACAGTGTTCCATCTGCCGCGTGACCTTCGATCGGTAAGATTTCATTTTTAAAGCGACCTTCTACCGTGGCGGCATGGGCTCTTGCGTGAGAACGTGCGGCAAACTCATCTTGCTGTTCACGGCTGATACCATGTAGCTTACCTAGCATTTCAGCGGTTAAGCCCATCATACCTGCTGCTTTTGCTACGTTTTTTGACATGCCTGGGTGAAAATCCACACCATGCGTCATTGGCACGTGACCCATATGCTCAACACCACCAATTAGGCAGATCTCAGCATCACCAGTCATGATTGCACGGGTACCATCGTGGAGTGCCTGCATTGAAGACCCACACAATCGGTTGACAGTGACTGCGCCTATTTCAATGGGTAGACCTGCTAGCAAAGCGGCGTTACGTGCGACGTTAAAGCCTTGCTCTAGAGTTTGCTGTACACAGCCCCAGTAGATATCTTCAATCTCGCTTGGGTTAACTTGAGGGTTGCGGGCAAGAATACCTTTCATTAGATGAGCTGATAGGTCTTCAGCGCGAGTATGACGGAAAGCGCCGCCTTTAGAGCGTCCCATCGGTGTGCGTAGACAATCTACTACAACAACGTTTTTAGTTTGATTAGTCATTTGGGAGTCTCCTTAGATAGAACCTTGTTGCTGAGAACCGTAGAAAGTTTGGCCCTTTTCTGCCATATCAATCAGCAACTGTGGTACTTGATACATAGCGCCTAGGCCTGAATACTGTTTCGCCATAGCGACAAACTCGGCAATACCAACGCTATCGAGATAACGGAAAACGCCACCTCTGAATGGAGGGAAACCTAAACCGTAAACAAGAGCCATATCCGCTTCTTGAGGAGATGCAATGATGTTTTCTTGTAGACACAATACTACTTCATTGATCATCGGAATCATCATACGTTGAATGATGGTCTGATCGTCGAACTGTTGTTTTTCAGCACACACATCCGCTAGTACAGGCAGAATCTCTTCGCTGAATGTTTTCTTTGGTTTACCTTTTCTATCTAAGGTGTAGCTGTAGAAACCATTACCATTTTTCTGGCCATACTTATCGGCTTCAAATAGTGCATCAATGGCATCGCGGCCATTTTTACCCATACGCTCTGGGAAGCCTTGTGCCATCACAGCTTGTGCGTGGTGGGCGGTATCAATACCTACAACATCAAGCAAGTAAGCAGGACCCATAGGCCAACCAAACTGACGTTCCATGATTTTATCGATCTTAGTAAAATCAGCGCCGTCGCGTAGCAACATGCTAAATCCACCAAAGTATGGAAATAGGACGCGGTTGACGAAGAACCCTGGGCAATCATTGACTACGATTGGTGATTTGCCCATTTTTGCCGCGTAAGCCACAACACGATTGATGGTTTCGTCAGAAGTGTGCTCACCACGAATGATCTCAACCAGTGGCATGCGGTGCACAGGGTTAAAGAAATGCATACCACAGAAGTTTTCTGGTCGTTTGAGTGATTTTGCTAGCAGGTTGATTGGGATAGTCGAGGTGTTAGAGGTAATCACTGTACCTTCACTCACTTGCTCTTCCACTTCGCTGAGTACTGCTGCTTTCACTTTCGGGTTTTCAACCACGGCTTCCACTATTACATCTGTTTCTTCGATGCCTGCGTAGTGAAGGCTAGGCGTGATTGACGCGAGGATTCCTGCCATCTTGAAGCCATCTATTCGGCCACGAGATAAACGCTTGTTGAGTAGCTTAGAAGCTTCTGTCATACCAAGGTCGAGTGAAGGCTGCGCGATATCCTTCATTAATACCGGCACACCTTTAAGAGCCGATTGGTATGCGATACCACCACCCATGATGCCCGCGCCTAATACTGCGGCACGTTGGGTATCTTTACTTGCAGACTTCGCAGATTTTTTCGCGAGTCCTTTAATGTATTGATCGTTTAGGAACAAGCCGACCAGAGATTTCGCCTCTTCAGACTTAGCTAGCTTAACGAAATGCTTGCGCTCAATATCTAATGCTTGGTTACGCGAGAAGCGGGCACCTTCTTCAATAGTGATAACAGCTGTCATCGGAGCAGGATAGTGAGGGCCTGCTTTTTGAGCGACTAAACCTTTTGCCATTGTAAAGCTCATCATAGATTCGAGTTTGCTTAACGACAGTGGTGATGTTTTTTGTTTGCGGCGCTCTTTCCAGTCAAGCTTTTCGTTGATAGCTTGGGTTAGAGTGCTAAGTGCTGACTCATACAGTGCCTCTGTTTCAACAACGGCATCGAGTAGGCCAATTTTTAGAGCTTCATCAGCGCGACATGCTTTACCTTGGGTGATGATCTCCATTGCGCTATCGGCACCGATAACACGAGGCAAACGCACACAGCCACCGAAACCAGGCATGATACCTAATTTAGTTTCTGGTAGACCTATGCTGGTTGTTTTGTCACCAATACGTATATCAGTAGCGAGTACACACTCACATCCACCGCCTAACGTGTGACCTTTTAGAACTGAAAGGGTTGGTACTGGTAGATCTTCTAACTTATTAAAAATGCTATTGGCTAATTGAAGCCATTGATCCAGTTCCTGCTCCGGTTTGGCAAATAGGCCTAGAAACTCGGTAATGTCAGCGCCAACAATGAACGCGTCTTTATCTGAAGTGAGTAGTAGGCCTTTTAGAGAGCTATGAGCTTTTAATGCATCAAGAGCTTTATCTAGAGACTCAAGAGTAGCAAGGTTGAGCTTGTTAACAGACGCTGGAGCACAAAAGCTCAGTTCAGCGATTCCATCTTGTAGTTCCTTTACCTGTAGGGTTTCGGCTTGGTAAATCATTGTCTATCTCCATGACATACAATCTTAGGATTGCGTGTACAGCGGTGGTTGAGTGGCTACCGCTATAAAGGAAAGTGGTATTATAGTTATTCTGGTTAGACCAGTTGCTTTAGTTTGAACTCGCTGGTGGTTAAATTCAATACATTTTTTAAACAAGTGTTTAACATTGTGCGCTCAAACAGATCTTATGCGACGCCAAATTCACTCTCGTGCTAAACTGCAGGCACGTTTCGAAGCTATCTAAATCTATGAATGAACTCCCATATTTGATACCTGCGCAGCAGGCCCTGTTTGAAGAAGAGATAAAGAAGAGCGTCTTTATTACTCATCTCGCTCATACGCCATCAGTGGAACTTGCTAAAGCATTTGTTGATCAGATAAAGACTCTGCATGCGGATGCTCGCCATAATTGCTGGGGATTTGTTGCAGGTCGCCCGGAGGATTCGATGAAATGGGGCTTTAGTGATGATGGAGAACCTTCTGGTACAGCAGGTAAACCGATCTTGGCTCAGTTATCAGGATCTGGTGTTGGTGAAATCACAGCTGTAGTGACCCGTTATTCTGGTGGTATCAAGCTTGGAACTGGTGGTTTAGTTAAGGCATATGGTGGTGGGGTGCAACAAGCACTCAAGTTGCTTCAAACAATTGAGAAAAAAGTAACCACAAAGTTGTTACTAGAGTTAGACTATGGGTTTATGCCGATAGCTCAGTCTCTTTTTCCTCAGTTTGGTGTCCAAGAAGTGGACGCTGAGTATAGTGACTTAGTTAAAATGGTTGTTGAGATTGAATTGCGCCAAGTGAGTGCTTTTACACAAACCATTATTAATAAGAGTGGCGCCAAGGTACGGGTTACCTCATTGGACAAACAACAACGATAATTAGGAAGTCGGAAGCTACGCTTCACAAATCAATCTAACCATGCAATTTCGATCCATTATTCGCATCGTCGGGCTGTTGCTCGCCCTGTTTAGTCTCTCTATGTTAGCTCCCGCATTGGTGGCGCTCATTTATCGAGACGGTGCTGGTGTTCCATTTGTTACGACTTTCTTTGTACTGCTATTTTGCGGCACCTTATGTTGGTTTCCAAACCGTCGCTACAAACATGAACTAAAAGCTCGTGATGGCTTTTTGATTGTTGTTCTATTTTGGACGGTACTGGGTAGTGCCGGTTCACTGCCATTCCTGATTGCTGATAATCCCAATATTTCGGTTACCGATGCATTCTTTGAATCTTTCTCTGCATTAACCACCACCGGGGCAACCGTCATTGTTGGATTAGATGACTTACCGAAAGCGATACTGTTTTATCGCCAATTGCTGCAGTGGTTCGGCGGTATGGGTATCATCGTTTTGGCCGTTGCTATTCTTCCGGTGCTAGGCATTGGTGGTATGCAGTTGTATCGCGCTGAAATTCCAGGGCCGGTTAAAGATAGTAAGATGACACCACGCATCGCCGAAACCGCAAAGGCACTTTGGTATATCTATTTGAGTTTGACCCTCGCGTGTGCAGGCGCATTTTGGCTAGCGGGCATGACGCCATTTGATGCACTAAGCCATAGTTTCTCTACGATTGCGATTGGTGGTTTCTCTACTCATGACGCAAGTATGGGTTATTTTGATAGCTATGCGATCAATATGATTACCGTAGTATTCCTGCTGATTTCCGCATGTAACTACTCACTTCACTTTGCAGCCTTTGCCTCTGGTGGGGTGCATCCAAAGTACTATTGGAAAGATCCCGAGTTTAGAGCATTTATCTTTATCCAAGTGCTGCTGTTTGTTGTGTGCTTCCTTATTCTACTTAATCATCACTCGTACAACACAGTCTACGATGCCTTTGATCAAGCCCTTTTCCAGACGGTTTCGATTTCGACGACGGCAGGTTTTACTACCACAGGTTTTTCTGAGTGGCCGCTGTTTTTGCCTGTGCTGTTGCTATTCTCCTCCTTTATCGGTGGATGTGCAGGATCAACAGGTGGCGGCATGAAGGTAATTCGTATTTTGCTACTAACGCTACAAGGTGTCCGAGAACTGAAGCGATTGGTTCACCCGCGAGCTGTATATACCATTAAAGTGGGTGGTAGCTCTCTATCGCAACGTGTTGTCGATGCGGTATGGGGGTTCTTCTCCGCCTATGCCTTGGTGTTTGTTGTATGTATGCTCGGTCTTATCGCAACAGGAATGGATGAGCTAAGTGCATTTTCTGCTGTGGCTGCTACGTTGAATAATTTAGGCCCTGGCTTAGGTGAAGTGGCGGTGCATTTTGGAGATGTTAATGACAAGGCAAAATGGGTTCTGATTGTTTCCATGCTATTTGGTCGATTGGAAATCTTTACGCTATTGATACTACTTACGCCTACATTCTGGCGTAGCTAAGGAGACGATGTGGCAAAGGCGCTATTTCTCTATTCGACTCGCGAAGGTCAAACGAAAAAGATTCTTCATCATATTCAGGCAGAGTTGTCGGAGTATGAGTGTGAATTGCGTGATCTCCATACTTTAGACACGGTCGATTTTAGCCAATATGAGCGCGTTATTATTGGCGCGTCGATTCGTTATGGTCATCTCAATAAAAAGCTTTATCAGTTTATCGAGCGTAACCTCTTAGCATTGCAACAGAGTAAAGCTGCGTTCTTCTGTGTCAATCTTACCGCTCGTAAAGAAGATCAAGGTAAAGATACACCTGAAGGAAGTGTCTATATAAAGACATTCCTTAAAAAGTCGCCTTGGCAACCTAAACTCATTGGCGTATTCGCTGGTGCTCTCTACTACCCGCGTTATGGCTGGTTTGACCGAACTATGATTAAGTTCATTATGAGTATGACTGGTGGAGAGACCGATACAACCAAAGAGGTAGAGTATACAAACTGGGAAAAAGTGACTCTCTTTGCTAATAAGTTTAAAGAAATGTAAAGAAAACACCGGATTATAGGCCTCTTAGATCGAAATTTAATCGAACAGCAAAAAAGTCAGAAAAAACATCAAAAAGGGCTTGCCAATGTGATGGCGATCTCTATAATGCCCCCTCGCTGACACGGCAACGCTTCAACAGAAACGTTAGGCCAGTTAGTAAGGTCAATTAGCCGAGTGGAAACGCTTGAAGAAAGTTTGAAAAAAGTGGTTGACACTAAACTTTAACTCGCTAAAATGGCCGTCCGTTTTGAGCAATGCTCAGTCGGAAAGCTCTTTAACAATATAAACCTATCAATCTGTGTGGGCACTCGTTGATGATAATCCAAATAGATACTTCGGTATCAATTTAGGTTTCAATGAACTGAGTGACCAATCGGTAGTAATACCGGCACAGTCAATTCAAACATT
>JRWQ01000015.1 GCA_000775715.1 Vibrio tubiashii | reverse complement strand
AATAATCATCGTATAAGGAGGTGATCCAGCCCCAGGTTCCCCTAGGGCTACCTTGTTACGACTTCACCCCAGTCATGAACCACAAAGTGGTGAGCGTCCCCCCGAAGGTTAAACTACCCACTTCTTTTGCAGCCCACTCCCATGGTGTGACGGGCGGTGTGTACAAGGCCCGGGAACGTATTCACCGTGGCATTCTGATCCACGATTACTAGCGATTCCGACTTCACGGAGTCGAGTTGCAGACTCCGATCCGGACTACGACGCACTTTTTGGGATTCGCTCACTCTCGCAAGTTGGCCGCCCTCTGTATGCGCCATTGTAGCACGTGTGTAGCCCTACTCGTAAGGGCCATGATGACTTGACGTCGTCCCCACCTTCCTCCGGTTTATCACCGGCAGTCTCCCTGGAGTTCCCACCCGAAGTGCTGGCAAACAAGGATAAGGGTTGCGCTCGTTGCGGGACTTAACCCAACATTTCACAACACGAGCTGACGACAGCCATGCAGCACCTGTCTCAGAGTTCCCGAAGGCACCAATCCATCTCTGGAAAGTTCTCTGGATGTCAAGAGTAGGTAAGGTTCTTCGCGTTGCATCGAATTAAACCACATGCTCCACCGCTTGTGCGGGCCCCCGTCAATTCATTTGAGTTTTAATCTTGCGACCGTACTCCCCAGGCGGTCTACTTAACGCGTTAGCTCCGAAAGCCACGGCTCAAGGCCACAACCTCCAAGTAGACATCGTTTACGGCGTGGACTACCAGGGTATCTAATCCTGTTTGCTCCCCACGCTTTCGCATCTGAGTGTCAGTATCTGTCCAGGGGGCCGCCTTCGCCACCGGTATTCCTTCAGATCTCTACGCATTTCACCGCTACACCTGAAATTCTACCCCCCTCTACAGTACTCTAGTCTGCCAGTTTCAAATGCAATTCCGAGGTTGAGCCCCGGGCTTTCACATCTGACTTAACAAACCACCTGCATGCGCTTTACGCCCAGTAATTCCGATTAACGCTCGCACCCTCCGTATTACCGCGGCTGCTGGCACGGAGTTAGCCGGTGCTTCTTCTGCAGCTAACGTCAAATGATAGTGCTATTAACACTACCACCTTCCTCACTGCTGAAAGTACTTTACAACCCGAAGGCCTTCTTCATACACGCGGCATGGCTGCATCAGGCTTGCGCCCATTGTGCAATATTCCCCACTGCTGCCTCCCGTAGGAGTCTGGACCGTGTCTCAGTTCCAGTGTGGCTGATCATCCTCTCAGACCAGCTAGGGATCGTCGCCTTGGTGAGCCATTACCTCACCAACTAGCTAATCCCACCTGGGCATATCCTGACGCGAGAGGCCCGAAGGTCCCCCTCTTTGAGCCGAAGCTATTATGCGGTATTAGCCATCGTTTCCAATGGTTATCCCCCACATCAGGGCAATTTCCCAGGCATTACTCACCCGTCCGCCGCTCGACGCCGTTAACGTTCCCCGAAGGTTCAGTTAACTCGTTTCCGCTCGACTTGCATGTGTTAGGCCTGCCGCCAGCGTTCAATCTGAGCCATGATCAAACTCTTCAATTTAAGATTTTGTCGGCTCAATGAATACTGAACATTACATAA
>JRWQ01000014.1 GCA_000775715.1 Vibrio tubiashii | reverse complement strand
GGCGTGGTAGTTCCAATCAGATCATCCATAGATTCAAACTCTAATCCTAGACAGAATATCTCACTATATTCGATGCAATGGTTGCGAAATTGTTAACGTTGTCTGGGTTTTAATCCTGTTTTACACTGCGACAATGAATTTTTATTTCTAGATTTCTCTAATAGATGATAACTTGAAGGTCATTACTTGAATTTCAAAGGGTTGTGACTTTCATGTTCTCACATCTACCGACTCCAACATTGGATCCTATTCTCTCTTTATCCGTTGCGTACCGTAACGATCCCCGTACTGAAAAAGTCGATCTCGGCATTGGGGTATATAAAAACAGCGCTGGTGAAACGCCGGTGATGCGCGCGGTAACTCAAGCTCAAGACATTGTTGTCGCAGAGCAAAAAACCAAATCTTACGTGGGCCTTGCTGGTTGTGAAGAGTTCAACCAATCTATGGTTAACTTGCTGTTAGACGGCACTTCAGCAATGGACCGTGTGGCTGCGATTCAAACACCTGGGGCGAGCGGTGCACTGCGTATGTTGGGCGATTTGATGAAAGTCGCTCAGCCAAACACGACAGTCTGGATCTCGAATCCTAGCTACGTCAATCACCGACCAGTGATGGAAGCGGCAGGCTTGAAGGTTAAACATTACAGCTACTTTAGTCCTGAAACTAAGCAAGTTGATGTAGATAAAATGATGGCGGATCTTTCTCAAGCAGGCCCAGAAGATGTGGTACTGCTTCATGGTTGTTGCCACAACCCAACTGGCGCTGACATTGACTTTTCTGCGTGGCAGGCAATTACAGAACTGTCGCAAAAGAATGGCTTCATTCCGTTTGTTGATATCGCTTACCAAGGCTTCGGTGATGGTTTAGAAGAAGATGCAAAGGGTTTGCGTTTCATGGCAGATAACGTTGAAGAGATGCTTATCACCACTTCTTGCTCTAAGAACTTTGGTTTATACCGTGAAAGAACGGGTGCGGCGATCGTCGTTGGTAAGTCTCAGAGTGATGTGAACAACGCCAAAGGTAAGTTGCTAACATTGGCTCGCGCTACTTACACTATGCCGCCAGACCACGGCGCAGCATTGGTTAAAACCATCCTGAACAATGCTGCCTTAACCACAGTTTGGAAACAAGAACTTAGCGAAATGCAACAGCGTCTCGTGAATCTGAGAAGTACGCTTTGTAACGAGTTGAGAAATAACCACAATACTTCACAATTCGACTTTATAGAGAGTCACAAAGGCATGTTTACTGTGCTAGGCTTTAGTCAGGACCAAATGACGCAACTCCGTGAAGAATATGGAATTTATGGTGTTGGCGACGGTCGAATTAATATCGCAGGTTTGACAGAAAAGGACATTCCTTACGTTGCCGAGGCGATAATTAAAGTATCCTAAGCGTGTTGGGGCTAAACCATTTAGCCCCGCTATTATGTTAGTTCTGTTTGTCGAATTAGGTGCGCAAATGATTAAAACATGGAAAACACTGATCCCATTCATCTTGAGTGGTGGTTTGATGGCGTGTTCAACAACTGGGCAACTTCCCGTCAAGCCAGAGACAAAGCCTCAGGTCGAGCAACCAAAAGATGAAGCGGAAAAGCCTAGCGTAGAAGAGTCAACAGATGAGGTCGCTAAACCCGTAGAGCCAGAGCCTAAACCGAAACCTCCAGTTATTGAAGTTCAAGCTAAGAAAACTTCTGATGGCAAGCTCATTCTAGGTGCAGAAGAGTGGGTGTACGTTCCAGGCTTGGAAGAGAGCTTTAAAGCGCGAGTTGATACAGGTGCGACGACATCATCAATCAGCGCGGTAGATATTGTTCCGTTCGAGCGAGATGGTAAAGATTGGGTTAAGTTCAAAATTGAACACGATGGTGTGAAGAGCAGAGAGATTGCGTTACCTGTTAAGCGTTGGGTCAAAATCCGTCAATCTAGCAACACTGAAGACTCACACAAAAGGCCAGTTGTTGAAGCTTGGATACAGCTAGGTGATTTAAAAGACAAGACCGACTTTACTCTGACTGATCGCACACACTTAGCATTCCCACTGTTATTGGGGCGTAGCTTTTTCAAAGATGTTGCTATCGTCGATGTGGGGAAAAAGTACATTCAAGACAAATACAAGTAGCCCGTTTCTTACTGCTTAATTATCCCGTTATAAAAAAGCCAATCGGTACTCATTATCGATTGGCTTTTTATCATTTAACGTTTTGGGGCTAAATTACTGAATTTCTAGCAGTTCTACATCAAAAATCAATGTTGCTGCTGGTGGGATTGGGCCGGTTCCATTCTTGCCGTATGCGAGTGGGCTAGGGATAAAGAGCCTGAACTTATCACCTACGTTCATGTAGGTAAGACCTTCTTGCCAACCCTTGATGACTTGATTTAGCTTGAAGCTGATTGGCTCTCCACGCTCTACAGAACTATCAAACACTGTACCGTCGATGAGCGTACCGTGATAATGAACTTTTACTGTACTGGTTGGCGTTGGGTGTTCAGTACCTTCACCTTTATGAAGCACTTTGTATTGTAAACCGCTTTCGGTCATCACAACGCCTTCGTCCTTCTCGTTTTCAGCTAAGAAGGCTTGCCCAGCAGCAAAGTTAGACTCACTCGCTTTGTGGTTGGTATAAGTGCGATAGATAAAAAAGCCCGCAAGAATGAAGATAATAATCGGAAACACAAATTTAGACATGAATCTTATCCGTTGAATTAAGGTTGAGAAAGTAAAAATGTAATGGTTTTAGCAATATCGGCCACGTCTTTATGACCACTAGTGATTATTTGGTACTTGCCATTAATGATGAAAGTTGGTACCGCTTTTATTTGGCCTTGCGTGGTGATTTCATCTGCCACTTTGATCGCTTCGAAAAGCTGGCTTTGCTGCTGTTGGTTAAAATCATATGGGCTGGTCAAATTTCTGCTTTGGAAAGCGGCATCTAGCGCTGCTTTTTTGTCGGTCAAGGTCGCTCCGTTACCCATTTGAGTGGCAGCAAATAGCTCTTCCATCATTGCATGGTCTGGCGTGCCACCTAACTGCATTTCAGCAGCGTAATAGATCATTGCACCTATCTGAGCGCTCTCATTGAAAGTCACATGCGCCTTACCAATGTTTTGACCAGTTAGTTTTTCAATTTGAGGAATTTCATTTTCCATACTGCGGCAGTGGCCACAATTAAGTGAAAACACCTCAGTGACTGGGGATAAGTTTAATTTAGAAAGATCGGCAGGGAGTTGTTGATACTGCTTACCTTGGGTCGGCTGAGAGTCATCCGAGCAACCGACAATTAGAGCTGATACCAGGATAAGCAGCAACGAAGTGAGTTTTTTCATTTATAATTCTCATTGGTTAGTAACACGCTGAAAGCGGTCAGCTTGGCATTTGAGTTGTACTAATTTTTATTGATTTTACTAGTTCCTCAGAAGAAGAGAAACTGTATCAGCGTAGGATTCCACAGAAAACTATGTCGAATCGTAAATAGAGCCTAAAGTAAACACAAATTGGCCGATATAGATCTTGTATCGTTATGGAACTTACGGTGAACCAATGAAGTATTTGATCTTTCCTTTAGTTTTAGCCTTGACCGGTTGTGGCAGTCTTGAGGCTATGACCGATAATGTGCCTATGTTTGGTGGTAACCTATTGGATACAGCTCCAAAATCTGACTTTGATGTGCGTAACCCTGAGTGGGGCACCGCAACCACCGTTGTGAGTTCTGATGTAAAAGGCCCGTTTGGCCAACAACGAACTGAAAGCTATAGTGACCTGCAAAAATTCCTTGTGAGCAAAGGCGTTGATTACGAACTTTTGCCGGGAAATCACGTTATGGTCAAGCTCAAAGATACGATAAAGTTCGATACGGCCTCGTCACGAGTTTCGACAGATTCAAAATATTGGTTGGATATGATGGGAAGTTATCTATCAACTCAACCTGGAATTGATATCGTTATTGATGGGCATGCCGATAGTACTGGATCGCCAAGCTTCAATGACACGCTTTCCATGAAGCGTGCGAAGGCGGTTAAACAGCAGTTGGTTAATAACAATGTAGCGATGAATTCCATTTTTACCCGTGGCTACGGGGAATACGTGCCTGCTTGTACCAACAAAACCAAAACAGGCAAAGCGTGTAACCGCAGGGTAGAGGTGCTGTTCATCGTCGCGAACTGATACAAAGTTCCGCGCTTTAGCCGAACAAGAAATAGAAAAGCCCCAACTTATTACTAAGTCGGGGCTTCTCGTTTGAACGGTAAATTAAGCGGCGCTATTTACTTGCTCGGTTTTTTTTTCACTTTGCATTTTAGCAAGGAAATAAACGTTAACACATGCGATGAAGCCGTTAGTTACAACTACTGGCCATGCATCAATCATTAAGCCGTAAGCGGTGAATAGACCACAACCAATGAAGTTCAGGACGCGTAATTTAACGATGTCTTTCATTGTCAGTGAGATTGCAACCATGATAGACGCTGCGTAACCTAGAATTTCAACCATATCCATAATTTGACCCTCTTTAATTTATGCCGACCTTTGTCGGTACCAATTCTTCTCTTCGTGAGATAAGTGAGGAAGCTCCGTGCCTCGAATGGTCTAATTGATTATCTGCAACGAAATATAACAGGGAGAAATGTGTGATGAAAGCCCCAAAATGAGGAACGGAGAAGGTTAGCGATTACGCAAACGTTTTACGTAACTTTCACGCGAAATTAATTATTTATGTCAGTAGATTTTGGACTGGAAATAAAAAGAAAGCCTACATGATGTAGGCTTTAAAAATCGTTGTATTGGTATATTACTTCTTACCTTGAGTGACTTTATCTGCTTCAGTCAGCTCGCGAATGCGTCGGCTAATGTCGCGGCGCTCTTTGGAAATTTCAGCGCTTTTGATGATGTGGTCATCAACGCGGTCTTCATAGTCCGCTTTCATGTTTTTAATAATACCAAGGATCTCTTCGTTGCTCATATCTGCCTTGATATAGTCGAGTAGGTTGTCAAGCAGGTCCACACGTTTACGGTTGTCGCGCACTTTCTTCTCATTATCAAGAAGTTCACGTTTTAGTTTATTCTTACGACGTGCTTGAGACACGATTTCAAATACACCACTCATAGGTCCCTTTCCTAATTTTTGATTAACTGGTATCGATTAAAGCATAACAATGACAGTGAGAACAGTCTTAAGATCAATCATTACATAGTGTTGACGAATTTATCGCCGATCTATTGGCTAGGAATTGAGACCACACAAACTTCAGGATATGATTCATTCATAATTCGAACGACAGATACACGCAATGAGAACATCTCAAATCATCATACCCAAACAAACGCAAAAGTTGGAGTGTCAAGCTAACGAACGGTTAACGAGTGCATACAGAAGTGAACGAACTCGTCAAGAGATCACGGAAGTAGAGCTAAACCGTAGTAAAATAGTGATGATTGATGAGAACGGCAATATTAAAAGAGTTCCCATGCTCGGTGAGCACTAATAGAAGTGGTTAGTCGAGCTAATAAGAATAAGGAAATATTATGAACATCGAGCTGTCCTCCGTAGAAGCACGAGTAATAGGTTGTCTAATTGAGAAAGAAGTCACCACCCCTGATTACTATCCATTAACGCTCAACAGCCTAACCACTGCTTGTAACCAGAAAAGCAACCGTGAACCAGTGATGTCGTTGAGTGATGCTGAAGTCCAAGATGCCGTTAGCGCATTGCTTGAGCGTCGATTAGTTAGTGATGAGAGTGGATTTAACAGCCGCGCGAGCAAGTTTCAGCACCGTTTCTGTAATACTGAGTTTGGTGACTTACAGTTAAGCAAACAAGAAAAAGGTATAGTCTGTTGCTTGCTTCTGCGTGGTGCGCAAACCCCAGGTGAGTTGCGTACTCGCACCAACCGACTTGCAGATTTTTCTGACGTTAAAGAGCTTGAAATGGTTTTAGAAGCCATGGCTACAAGGGAAGATGGTCCTTTAGTTGTTAAGTTGCCACGAGAGGCCGGTAAACGTGAATCGCGTTATATGCACTTGTTTAGTGGAGAAGTTGATCTAGACGCTCTTGCTGTGGCAACACCAACTTCCCAGCCAAGCCAATCTAGAATTGACCAATTGGAAGCAGAATTAGCTAACGTTAAAGTCGAGTTGGCAGAGCTACGTGAACTAGTGGAACAATTGACCAAATAATGTCAGAGGGCCAAGATTTCAAGTCAACGACGCATTCGCAATGGTATGTTTATTTGATTCGAATGCGTAACAACGCTCTGTATTGCGGAATTACCACCGACGTCTCAAGGCGTTTTAAGCAACACCAGGATGGGGTTGGAGCGAAAGCATTGAAAGGAAAGGGGCCGCTCGTTTTAGAGTGGCACTGTCCTGTAGGTAAAAGTCGTAGCGTAGCATCTAAAATTGAATGGCAAATTAAACGTCTGACAAAACGTAAAAAAGAACAACTCATTTTGGGGCAAGTTTCATTTCCTCTTAACTAATTTGCACTAATTTCGCCTGTTTCCCTCCACTTTCCTCAAATTGTATTAACCTTGATTATGAGTAATAAAAAAGGTTGATATGGATATGAATCAATTAATAAAAAGATTAGTAGTGGCTAGTTACTTAGTATCAATAAGTAGTACTTTCGCAGCAACGGTCGTCCCTGATGGTCGAGGAAATGGCATGGGGAATACGGGTGTGACTAGCTCAGACTATGTTCTCGCTCCTTTCTACAATCCTTCGTTGGTGGCAGTGCATCGCGATGAAGACGATTTTGGACTGTTAATTCCGGCTATTGGGGCGACAGTACGTGATACCGACGAAACGATTGATACCATTGATGATCTTCAGGATGCGATTAAGGCGTTTGAAAGCTCGGGTAGCAATGATTCAGCACAGGCCGCAGCACTGAATAACTACCTTACTCAATTAGAAGACAATAAACCGCTATCAGTCGCCGCTGGTGCGGCCCTAGCTGTGGCTTTTCCAATAAAAACATTGTCGGCTAATTTTTTCTCACGCGGCTATGCAGAAATTATTGCCGTACAAGACATTGCTGTGAATTTAGGTGATGCTCCCGCAAACGTAAAAACTCGCTATGAGACATCAAATGTCGACATGATCGCCTTTGGTTATACCGAGTATGGGATCGCCCTTGCTAAGCAATTTACTATTAGCGGTCAAGATATCTTCTTCGGTGTCAGTCCTAAATACCAGCAACTACGTACCTATAAGCAGAACTTGTCTGTTGAAGATTTTGACTTAAGTGATTACGACAAAAGTAAGACGACTAAGAATACCTTTAATATGGACTTTGGCGCAGTATGGTTGGTTGAAGACTACCGTATCGGTTTAGCGGTCAAAGACTTGTTCTCTAAAAAGATTGATACCTTAGATGTCGGTGGCGTTAGCACTTATGACCTTAACACTCAAATCACCGTGTCAGGGGCGTATACGCATGAATTCTTCACTGCCACTATCGATTTGGACCTTACTAAGCAAAAACGTTTTGTTGAACTGGCCGATGACACTCAATTCTTAAGGTTAGGTGTAGAGGGAAATGCCTTTGGCTGGGCGCAGTTGAGGGCCGGGTATCAATTTGATACAGAAGATACCTTAGATGATGTCATTACCGCTGGTATTGGTATTAGCCCAGGAGATCTGGTCAGCTTTGATCTAGCAGCCAGTTATGCGGGGAATAACCAATATGGTGTGTCAGCTAATTTGTCTTTTACGTTCTAACCGCCATTAGGCATAATGTGCAAGACCGTGAAATATAAGGCTTAAATCATCACGGCTTGCTGATTCGAGGGGAGTAAACGAAACTCGAATATAATAATATGCTCAGTTTGGCTAGAAACAAAGAGAGAACTAGATGGCTAAAAAAATAATACTGCCACTACTTGCACTATTTTCATTTTCAGCGTCAGCACACACCACTCAAGTGCTCAACGGCTATTGGCAATATGATGCGTACCTTGATGCACACCCCCAGCAAAAAAAGTTAACCGAACAGCTAACTCAAGCAGTACGCAGTTACCCAACACCACTGATCTCAAGTCAGTCCAAGCCCATTTCGATTTCCGTCGTATACCCTGGCCAGCAGGTGTCTGACTACTGGATCAGAAACATCAAGGCTTTTGAATATCGTTTAGAGAAGTTGGGGGTTAATTATGAGATCAATCAGGTGTTCACACGCCCGAATGTCGATGTCCGACAGCAAAGTTTATCCCTGTTAGAAGCCATTCAAAACAAGGCTGATTATCTAATCTTTACTTTGGATACCACAAGGCACCGCAAGTTTATCGAGCATGTGCTTGGCTCGACGGACACCAAGCTGATTTTGCAAAATATAACCACGCCTGTTCGCGCTTGGGATGAACAGCAACCGTTTATGTATGTCGGATTTGACCATATAAAAGGCACTCGAATTATTCGAGACTATTACAAAGAAATTGCCCCCAAAGAGAGTCGCTATTCTGTACTCTACTTCTCTGAAGGTTATGTGAGTGATACCCGTGGCGATACCTTTATCGAAGAGATGAGCCACCATGATACATATAAGCTCTCATCGTCTTTTTACACTCAAGCGACGAGAGATTCTGGTTACGAAGCGGCTAAAGTCGCATTGAACAAAGACCCTAATTTGTATTTTATTTACGCGTGTTCGACAGACGTCGCTCTTGGAGCATCCGACGCACTTAAGGAGATGGGTAGGAGCGATATATTGCTTAACGGTTGGGGGGGAGGCACTGCAGAACTTGAAGCCCTGCGCGATGGCACATTAGACGTTACTGTCATGCGAATGAACGATGATACAGGCATCGCTATGGCTGAAGCAATTAAGTGGGATCTCGAAGGGCGTGATGTACCATTAGTGTACTCAGGCGACTTTGAACTTGTCACTAGTAATGATAGCTCTATCCGTATTGAAAACCTTAAGCAGCGTGCTTTTAGGTACTCAGATCAATAATGGCAGTGTTTAGCGCACGCGTGAGAAAGCGTCAACTCGCCACCATATTAACCAATTCTATCTTCTTGAGTATTGGTGTTTTGATTGTGGTGTTGGTCCTACAAAACTACCAAGTTAATCGAGATGTGGTGGCTCAAGAGGTGGCACGCACTAAGCTACAAACGCAGAGCCTTATTCAGCAGACGTTTGATAATCAATTTAGTTCGCTCGAGATAACCCAAGATAGCTATAGCCGTACTAACACTTTGGTGGAGGCTATTCGCATGCGAGACACACAGGCATTGGGTTCGTTTTTCAATAGCGTTGATCAACACTCACCAGACATCGCTCCCGATTTTCGCTTTATCCAGGTGGAAAATGAAATCATTTGGGATGACTCCAA
Organism: Vibrio tubiashii; assembly: GCA_000775715.1. Taxonomy (GTDB): domain Bacteria; phylum Pseudomonadota; class Gammaproteobacteria; order Enterobacterales; family Vibrionaceae; genus Vibrio; species Vibrio tubiashii_A. The sequence goes on along the minus strand of JRWQ01000014.1, from coordinate 145,031 downwards.
CTATCAATTTTATGGTTTGTCAGACGAACATATCGAGCAAATGAGCGCTGATATGGTTACTGGGGCCAATTGGTATATTTCACAAGCACGGTCGTTGTTGGGGGTACGTTACCTTGCAATGCGACGAACCGCAGTTATCGATGTTGAAACGGGTGAGGTGATTGCCTATCTATATATTGGTCTCGTGTTGAATAACAGTTTTTCACTCATTAACTCATTTGCTCAAAGCAGTAATGCTGATGAAGTGTTATTGACGGTAGGTTCTGAAGTCATTGCCGCAACTACGAAAGATCAAAATATCCGTCATACGAATTGGTTAGAGCAGTCGTCACAGGATATTACTAACAGTGCATACATGGTTTCACGTACTGATTTGACCATTAATGACGTTCCAACCTTTCTTTCTGTTTATACCATTCAAAGTAATGAGCACATTCGGGGCTTTGTTCGCAGCCACTATGTTTGGATCGCACTTACAACCTTGTTGATTGTTGGCATCTCAATATATACCCGTGTTTGGCTAGGTAAGAGAGTGTCAAGAGAGCTACAGAGCTTAATGCACTATACCGACACGAGTATTCAAGACCAGAAAGTGACTAAATTCTCTGGTTCGGCGATTGATGAGTTTAACAAAATCGGAATGTCGTTTGAGCGATCTTTCAAGCGACTCAACGAACAAGAGCAACAGTTTAGTGAGTTACTTAACTTTTCGCTTTCACCGATCACTTTATGGAATGTTCAAGGTGAACTTGAACGTTTTAATCCAGCAGCAGAGCGGTCGTTTCGTACTGGCGGTAGCCAGGAGCAACTCGTTAATAGGTTGTCACCGCATATTAAAATGTGTGCTCAAGGTGCGACCCTTACAGGCATTAATACCACTATTGCTGGTAAAACCTTTCGCTGGAATCTATCTCCGATTTTTAATGACAGTCACATTACTCATATCATGGCGCAGGGACAGGACATCACGAGCTTTATTGAGGCTGAACGGCAAAGTGAAAGCGCGCGTGAGCAGGCAGAAGAGTCAGCGAGAGCGAGAGCTGATTTTCTTGCTCGTATGAGTCATGAATTAAGAACACCGCTCAATGGTATACTCGGCGTTTCCCAATTGCTTAAAGGGAAAATGGAAAATGAGCAAGATGTGGAACATATAGAAGTACTGTGCAATAGCGGCGAGCATTTACTTGCAGTACTTAACGATATTTTAGATTTCTCCAAAATTGAGCAGGGTAAATTTCATATTGAGAAAAGTGAGTTCCGATTAATAGAACTGACTAGTACTGTGGATAAGATCTTTAAGCCATTGTGCGACACTAAGGGCGTTGATTTTGTGGTGTTTAGCAACATCTCGCAGCAGCAATATGTGTACAGCGATCAGGTACGGTTAAATCAGATTATTTTTAACTTAGTAAGCAACGCTGTGAAGTTTACCCAACAGGGTAAAGTTCAGGTTGAGCTACTTAGCCAACAACTCAAAGGCGTAACTCGATTAGCTATTCGTGTCAGTGACACGGGGATCGGGATCGATAACAAACGTTTAAAGGACATATTCGAACCTTTCGTTCAGGCAGAATCAACGACAACTCGAGAGTATGGGGGGAGTGGCTTGGGCTTGGCGATTGTTCACAGTCTGGTACATCTGATGGACGGAGATATCACAGTCAGTAGTGAACTCAATACAGGAACTGAGTTTACCGTGACGATCCCGGTTGAAGTCGCACTGAATCATGAGGTGAGTAAAAATACACTTGAGGTAGAGCCTGCAGACCTCTTTGAAAACCAGATACACGTTTTATTGGTTGAAGACAATCAAACCAATGCGTTTATAGCGCGTGCTTTCTGCGAGAAGTATGGTATGAAGGTAACTTGGGTGGGGGATGGATTAAGTGCTTTAGAGATATTGAAAGCAGATCGAACAGTTGAGTTAGTATTAATGGATAATCAGTTGCCGAACTTAGGCGGTATTGAAGCAACTAGGCTAATTCGTGAAGAACTGGCACTTGATGTCCCCATTTATGCTTGTACCGCGGATGGGATGCAAGAAACTAAGAACGCTTTCCTTCGCGTGGGGGCGAGTTACGTGATCGTTAAACCCATCAAGGAAGTGGCGTTAAACAAAGCCTTTATTCACTTTAAAGAACATTATTATGTTTCAAGTTTGAGTAGCGAACATTAAACTCGCCACTCAAAAACGAATAAATAGAGATTTAACTATCTAGCGAGCTTTTGGTGAGCACGGGAGAAGTGCTCGGCACAAAATGCACCAACAATAGAAAGCTCACCCGCTAAACAAAGTGCAGCAGCAACTTCAGCAAGGGCTTTTGCTTTGCCATTTCCGTATAGTTTCATAATGTCTAAACATGCTTTTTGGGTCGGTAGTCCAGTACCGCCGCCCACAGTACCAACCATCAAGTTGGGTAAAGTGACTGACGCGTACAATCCGCCATTCTTATTGACTTCCATGCGGGTAATTCCCACTGCTGACTCCGCGACACAAGCTGCGTCTTGGCCACAGGCGATGTAAAGTGCGGCAAGAGCGTTGGCATAGTGGGCATTGACACCAATCCCGCCACTTAGTGCTGAACCAGTGGTTGTCACTTGGCCGAAGCGGGTCATTTTTTCGGGCGTGGTGTGCAGGTATTTTTCAAGTAACTGTCTTTCTATGTTGACTTCCGCCGTCACTTTTTTGCCTCTTACATGGCGTAGGCTGTGGGCATTGGGTTTCTTGTCACCAGATAAATTACCGTCTAAAAATGCTTCGCATGGTTCAATTGGTGAATTGGACAGAATAAAGCGATACACTTCGTTGGTTGCAATGGTGACCATGTTTTGGCCAGAAGCATCACCGGTATGGTATTCAAATACAAGATAAACACGGTTACCTTCGATATTCACATTTATGTCATGCAATTTACCATGAGCGGTTGTCGATTCGGCAATATGTTTAAAGTGATCGTACTGAGTCACGACCCAAGCGACAAACTGACCAGCTTCACCTAAAGAGTCAAACATGAATACCGGTGTGCGAGAGACACCTTCATTGATCAACATCGAACTAGCACCACCTGATTGAGTGATGAGTTGTGCCCCTCGGTTGTATGAGGCAACCAAAGCCGCTTCCGTTGTTGCGAGTGGGATAAGGTAATCATCACTAGCATATAGTCCATTGACGCGTAGTGGTCCTGCTACGCCGACTGGCAGTTTAACCGTGCCAATAAAGTGTTCTATGTTTTTGTTATATAGGTCAGCTTGGTTTTGAGTCTGCTCGTCGAGCAGTAGATCGCGATCGGTTAAGGCGTCTAATTTAGACCAACGCTTTTCGAGGTTTTTGTCAGAGATATATGGACTTGGAGTGAGCCTAACTAGTGGTCTGTGGGATCTTGGTTTGAGCTTTTGTTCTAATGTAGACTGGTCAGAGTCTTGTTGACTGAAGGTGGAGTGATCTTTTCGAGAAAGGTTTAATTTTGGCATCGAAGTTTAAAACAGAAAATTTGTCTGCATTCTAGCGGATAGTAGCGCGAACACAATGGCTGCTTAATGGATTGCTACAATTTGTTGGGTGTTTTACCAATCAAGATAATGGCGGTTTGTCACTAAACATGTATGTCAAGCAGGGTACCGATCATCTCTTGGTCTCGCTGAATCACATTGGTACCAATTTTACTGTATTTGTCAGCGCTAGTAAGCTTGGTTAAGGCATCAATATTAGAATCAGGTGGTGGCGTAGAAACCTTGAACTCGACTTGGTTAAAGTCATAGGTGTTGTCTTTAGGTATCGATAGAGCCTGCTGATTGCTCTGGATTTCTCGCGAAGCTTCCTCGGCCATCTTTGATGACATATCAATAATTTGATAACCGGATTGAATACCAGAAACCGCCATACGCACCTCCCTTAACTAAAGTTTAAGGTTTGTTTGCTTTTTGAGCAAGTTGTGCTAGTTAAATAAATCAGCGATCATCTTTAGTTCCTCATCGCTTACAATAGACTCACCGTTGTGATCTAGCTTGCTATTTATTTCGCCACGAAGCGTACGCAACTGTTGAGGAGTAAGGCTCTTAAGTTGTGCCCTCATAGTTTCAAATTGCTGGGGTGTCATAATTTGGGACCTGCCAACCGTTGTAAATTGAGTTCTATACAGGTGAGTGATGCTATCCTTCATCGCTTTGCACTTGTAAGAAATGCCATACAGAGGAGTGTATTTTGACGGCGACAATATTTTGTCCGAATAATGTCAGGGCATGTTAGGGCTATGCAAGGTCATTAAATTAATTTTTACAAGCATTGCCAATGGGTGCTCAACCACCATTCTTATGACTAACTCGTACGGCAAACTTGCTCGCTAACGAGTGCAACTCTGGAAGCATTCGATACACCAAATGGAGTTGCTGTAGGACCATTCTGGCGGAGCTACCGTCTTCGTCTCGCCACTCTGATAGCTTCTGTTCTAAGATTGGGTCATCAAATTCGCTACTATCGCACTGCTCGCAGTTGTCGTTTAGTTGTTTGTACAACAGATCAAGGTGCTGGTGAATGACTCGGTGTGCATCAAGAATAAGTTTGTGAGTGACTTCATCACCAATGCGTGTTCTATGCGCCCCGAGTGCGGAAATATAGCTTAACAGAGCATGGTTCAATGTCAGGAATCGATAACTTTCGTCGATAGCTGACATATATCGTCCGGGTTCGGCAAGCATGTTAGTAATGGCGCTAGTTAAGTTGGCGTCTTGGTTGTGAGCATTACGTCTTGCGACGCGGTAGTTCAAGCTATCTTTCTTACCAACACGATACTGGCCGATAATGTGCCCTAAATAGTGCTGGTTTGCTGCAATCGCGTCGGCCATCACTTTATGCAGACGCTTTGACTGCCAATCAGGCAGAACAAAAGTGACCGCAGAGACAGCAAGAATACAACCAACTAATGTATCTGCAATACGTGGAAGAATGACATCAAAACCTTGTCCAAGCTGATTAAAACAGAATAGGACTAGAACAGTTATAAACCCGGTGGCGTAGCCATAGTTGGCCAATCTAAAAGCGAAAAACGCTACCCCTGATATAACGACTACCAGCAGTTGACTCTCTTGAGAAGGGAACAAGGTTAGCAAAGGGACACCAATCAAAATACCGACAAATGTACCGACAATACGTGCAACCAGTTTTTGTCGTGTGGCGCTGTAGTTAGGTTGGCAGACAAATAGAGTGGTGAGCAAAATCCAATATCCGCGTTCAATATCGAATAGCTGTATGAATCCGTAGCCCATAGTGAGTGCGATAGACATACGCACAGCATGGCGAAACAGCATTGAATCTTTAGTGAAATTCGACCTTACTCTTTGCCACATTACTTTAAGCGTATGCGCTTCGGTATCGTCTAACACGTCTTCGTCTAAATGGTTGGCATCAGGGTTGTTGATGTTGCTGAGCTGTTTTTCGACAGTTGCTAGATTATTAAACAGATAGCCGAGTTGGGCCAACAGTGATCGCCACTGGGGATTATTTTGCTGCTGCAAGTTGTGCATAGAGTTCTGCAGCTCGTCTAAAGCGATAATGGATTCACCGCTGTGTTGATACTCGTTACCCAATCGAATCGCTTCGGCAACTTCGAGGCACGCCTTAGCCTGCAGTTGTAATAGGTGTTTAAATCTAAATAGGATATCGAATCGCTCAAAATGCTGGGCGAGTTCTTGATACCGATAGTGGGTTGAGCTGATGCGTTCATGGATGTCTTGTGCGAGGAAATAGGTATTTAAAAATCGATCGCTTGTACCATCAACGTGACCGCGTTTTGAGCGGGCAAGAAATGTTGCTTTACAGGTGTTGAGTGAATTAACGGTAGCCGCATTAAGGCGCGCTTCTTCAATACGGTATGGTTGCGGAGTTAGGTTGGACACCGGATAGAAAAGCTGGCTCTTTAAATCAAGGTATTGTCCTAACTGGACAAAGACGTTAGCTAAGCTTTGTTGCACAGGTTGTAATGGCCACAGAGCATGCCAAATCATGGATACGAAATAGTACCAAGCTGCACCTGTGAGCAACATGATAGGTTGAAACCACAAGCTTGCTGTTTCGCTGGCTCCTAACATGGTGTAAATCGCGATAAGCAATGAACCAAATGCAATACTGGCATATCTAGGCCCAATTGTGCCGAGCATAATAAACGCGAATGTCGAGATAAATAGCCCAGTTGCAAATAGCCAAGGCAGCTCGAACAGGAGTTCAATCGAAAATGCGGCGATCGCGAAGCAGACTAATGTTAACGATTGAGATTTTAGCCGACCGGTAAAACTGTCGTCGCTCTCAGCCAGTGCTGCAGCGATTACGCCTAAAATCAAAGGCACAATAAGCTCATTCAATTGAAAATGCCAAGTAGGGATAACAACCCCGAGCAAAGTAACTAGAATGAGTAAGCTGTAGTTAAATGTTTTGTTGGCCCAGTAGTGACGAAGCTGACTAGTAAAATTCACAATTTAGTAGGTTAATTATGCTTAAGTGGCTATATGGTAACGATCTGATCTCAATAAAGATACTAAGAAAAAGCGCACAGCAATCAATTCATGTATAAGAATCAGCCTAGCCGAATGGAATGAAGTAATCAAAAACCTAGTTAGAGCTGCGATTTTTTAACTGAAACTCATCAAAAGCGATTTTAATTGCGTTATGATGCGAATAGTTCGAATTATAGGTAACCAGAATGCAGCTAAGCGCAAACAAGACTGCAAAGTTCTTTATTCAAAACGAATATCATCAAATTGAAATAGCTTCAGATTCATTGATTTTAAGCTCAGACACTAGCGAAGAGCACATTCCATTTAGTGTTTGGAGTGGCCAAGTACAAGTGAAAAATGGTCTTGTCTGGGGTGGACTGTTGTTTTTTGCTCATGAAGAGAGCGGAAAACGAAGAGCTTGGCTTGTACAGGGTTTAGCGCTTGATAAATGTCGTTCATTTGCAAGACGGGCCGTCGCAACTTATCAAAACTGGCACAATGAGCAATGCACTCAACTGAGGTCATTTCTTCCTAGATGGGAAGAAGCGATATCTCATTTTAAAATCCAACCTTCTTTTCTTACACATGCAAGCGTTTATCAGTGGCGTGAACAAGTCACTGATGATTTTCAAACTATGGGAATGTCATTTAGTGACGCGATGCTGCGAATGCCAAATCGAATGGCGCAGATACAGCCTTGGATTGAACACACCAATCACCAATTGGAACAAAGAAATGAACAATGGCTAGCAACAGAACTCGATAACTGGCGCGTACTGTTTGAGCAGATCGAATCATCGCCGCTTAATGAGTCGCAACGTAGGGCTGTAATACTCAACGATGACAACAACCTAGTTCTCGCTGGCGCAGGTTCAGGCAAAACCAGTGTCCTAACCGCTCGAGTGGCATATCTATTACAAAGCCATCTGGCTAGTCCAGAACAGATTTTAATGTTAGCGTTTGGTCGTGATGCCGCGCAGGAGATGAAGCAGCGACTACAAGATAAAGTAGGGCTAAGTTCTGAAGGCGTTAAAGTTAATACTTTCCACCAGTTAGGTTTGCAGATACTTAATCATGTTGATCCCAATGGCGCTCAGATATCGCCGTTGGCTTTGGAAGAGAACCAACGTCTAAGTTGGTGTATCGACTGGCTAAAGAAACATTGGATGACGCCAACTAACTTTAAACGTTGGCAAAAACACTTGTCTAAGTGGCCCATTGCCTACTTAGCGGGTGATGATGAACTAGGTAGTCATGTTGAGAACCCTAAATTGATTGCGTGGCTGGAAAGGCAACTTATGCAATTGGCGGCCTTAGGCACCAATAAGAAAGCGGTTCAACAGCGTTTAGTAGATTTGCCAGACTACACGCGCTTGAATAGTGAGCTGTCGTTGGTTTGGCCATGTTACCAATCTTGGCAACAGCAGTTGAAAGAGCAAGGGCAGATTGATTTTAATCTAATGATCACTCGAGCGACTGAACTGGTTAAAAAAGGTAGGTTCACTTCACCATGGCGTTACATCATGGTAGACGAATACCAAGATATTTCACCGCAACGTTTAGAGTTAATAGAAGCGCTATGCGACAGCGCTAAAGGCTGCGTGTTGTTTGCAGTAGGCGATGACTGGCAATCTATTTATCAATTTGCGGGGTCAGATGTAGATTTGACGACAGGGTTCGCCCAGCGTTTTCCTCATTCAACTATTCATCATTTGGATACCACTTATCGCTTTAACAATCAGATTGGTGAGGTTGCAAACCAGTTTATTTTGCAAAATCCGGCTCAACTAGATAAAGAGTTAAACAGTTACAAAATTCAGAAGTCAAAGGCTGTGACGCTTATGCCGGTGGGCAATGTAGAAAAAGTGCTTGATCAACTAAATAGCAAATCGAAATTAAAACAGTCTGTTCTGCTTTTGGGTAGGAACCATTACCACAAACCTGAACTATTCTCTGATTGGCAGAAACGTTTTCCGAGTTTGAATATCGAGTTTATGACGTGTCATGGGAGTAAGGGCAAAGAGGCCGATTACGTTATTGTACTTAATGTTGACGAAGGCCAATTTCCAGCGAGGGTTAAGGCACTGCATATTGACGGTGCCTTAACTCAATCAAGTGATCAATATCCATATGCTGAAGAGAGACGGCTGTTTTATGTTGCGATTACTCGAGCAAAGAAGAAGGTGTGGATAACTTATAACGGGTCGGGTTCTAGCTTCGTCAAAGAGCTTTGTGAAGGTGATTACTCGATTACCATTCAAAAATAAGGAGCTGCGATGAGTGGCCAATACTGCATCGTGCTGACAACAGCAAATAGCGATAGAAACTGTCAGAGCATCATAAAAGCGGTGTTAGAAAAAGGACTGGCAGCTTGTATTCAAACCATGCCAATTGAGAGTCATTATGTCTGGAAAAATCAACAATGTGCCGACAAAGAGACATTGATGATCATCAAAACTAAAAAGGCGTGTTATGCGGAGCTTGAACAAGTTATTGCCTCAGTGCATGACTATGAAGTGCCACAAATTGTTCAAGTTCCTTTTGTTGAAGGCTTTAACCCTTACTTAGCTTGGATAGAAGAGAATACGCGCTGCTGAACACTAAACAGCGTGAGGGCAGTTAATGCGCCAAGGGTGTCCATAAGCATATCTTTTTGGGCATCCCAGATATCGCCTTGAGAGCCTAAAAACGCGATGCCTTCATCACCGCCAGCAAGCTCTGCATACCACCATTCGATAATTTCATACCCCGCCGCTAGCGCCATAATCGAAAACAGGGCGTAGCTGAGGGCCATCCCAGTATTCACTTTTTTAACTCGATGCAGATACTCGGCGATCGGATAGGCATAAAGACCAATAGAGAAGTGAGCAACGCGATCAAAGTTATTCCTATCTGAACCAATCATTTGATTAAACCAATCGAACGGTACTTCTGCAAAGGTATATTTTGCGCCAATGGTATGCAAACTAAGCCAGATAAACATCAGCAAATAAGCGGTGGTTGAAAACTGATAATGGCGAGATACGAGAAAAATTGCAGCCAGTATCAGTAGAGCAGGAATCACCTCTGCAATCCATACTGCACGCGAGAAAGGCTCGAAGGCAGAAAACAAGAATATAACGCTATATACGAGGGTCAGACCAACTAAACATTGGGCATATTTGAGGTTCATAGGAGCTCTCCAGTCATTAATGAATGTATAATGCCATCCAATAAAACGGTGTACAATTATTTATTCATCGATTAAACGTGTTTATATCCACACTTTCTGTTGAAAGGTGGCTCACATACACACAAACGAATACAAAGCTCATCACAAAGAGCTTAGGATTTGATTTACTAATTGGTCACATTTAGAATCCTTTTTCTTCATATAAATAACAATTAGAAAGTAAAGAGAATGAAACTAGAAACCGTAGATTATCAAGCTGAAGACGCCGCTGAGCAATTTGTCGCATCCCTACGTGAAACGGGGTTTGGTGTACTAAAAAATCATCCGATCCCGAAAGAACTTGTCGAATCTATCTATGAAAACTGGTACCAGTTTTTCATGTCTGAACGTAAAAATGAGTTTCATTTTAATGTAGAAACTCAAGACGGATACTTCCCACCAAGTGTGTCTGAAGTTGCTAAGGGGCACACTGTTAAAGATATTAAAGAGTATTTTCATGTTTATCCTTGGGGCCAAATGCCTGAGGAACTTAAACAGCAAATTATGGACTACTATCAGCGAGCGAATAACTTTGCTGAGGAATTGTTGGGATGGGTAGAAGCCCATGCTCCAGCAGATGTCCAAGCTAAGTTTTCTGTAGCGCTGTCAGAAATGATCAATGGCAGCAATAAAACGTTACTTAGAATCCTGCACTACCCACCAATGACCGGTAATGAGGAACCAGGAGCAATACGCGCGGCAGCGCATGAAGACATCAACCTTCTTACCGTTTTACCAGCAGCAAACGAACCAGGATTGCAGGTATTATCGAAACAGGGTGACTGGCTTGATGTTCCATGTGACTTTGGCAACCTAATTATAAATATTGGCGACATGTTACAAGAAGCCTCTGGAGGCTATTTCCCTTCAACAACTCACCGAGTCATCAACCCAACAGGTGAGCGACAAGAACACTCTCGTATTTCTCTGCCGCTGTTCTTACACCCTAAACCTGAAGTCGTGTTATCGGAGCGCCACACTGCAGATAGCTACTTGATGGAAAGACTACGAGAATTAGGTGTTATCTAAATCTAGAAAACATGGAAAAAGAGTCGCAATCGCGGCTCTTTTTTTATGGCTCAGGCGACATTTATTAATGTGGATGCTCGACAAAATTCTGTTTATGACATTTATTGAAACAGAAGGAGAACACATCGTTTATGCAAGAAAATCAACTTACCGCACAGTTCCAGCAGTACATGGAAAACCCACTGGTTTGGCCCATTCTAGAAGTGCTGAGAAAACAACCAAGTGGTTGGAAGGTACATACTTTAGCGTCACATTTAGATGAGCTAGGCTATATACCGCTATTGGATGATTCAGTTGAGAAAGACTTGTTTAAACGTAACTTTCTTATCATGAATGCTTTATATCAACTGCAAGAAACACTCTACCCAGACAACTGGCTCCAAGTTCAAGCAATGGATATCATCTTGATGCCCGCACATCGAGTAGCGGGCCATGAAGTCGACCAAGATGATCCGCTAAGAGACTACTACATTCATTGGAAAAACTACGAAGCGGAAGAAGGGGAAGTGAAAAGGTTACTCAACGAGTTTTGGACTCGATATCGTCATTCTGTTGGAAGTACTAACGGTAAAGATATGGACCGAGCTAGAGCCCTTAGCTTGTTTGAACTCCCCCATGATGCAACCCAGCCTGAAATACGCAAGACATGGCGTAAACTTGCGCTTAAGTGGCACCCAGATAGAGACAATGGGAATAGTGACAAGTTTAGAGTCTTGTGTGAGGCGTGGAACGTGTTACGTAATTAAGTCAGTAATCGATGACGATGTTTAACGGCAAGTGTGGAGCACGGTTGTGTTCCACCATTGGTCCTTGAAATAACGATCCTTAATGCGCTCTTCAGCGATGCTCAAACCAAGATTCGTACACAACTTTATGGCAGCCTTATTGCGTGAAAGGGTTTCAGCGTATATCCGTGAGACGTTCAGTTGGTTAAACCCAAAGTCGACTAATGCTGCCATTGCCTCCTCACTTACCCCTTTGCCTTGGTTGCACCGTTTCAATCCGCAGCCAATTGAAGCTTGTCGATTTGACTCTAATCTCAACGCGGCAATGCCTAGGTATTTTTCCGAAGTCTTACAGCAGATCGCTAGATGAAATTGAGTACGCGGGCATTCAGTCGCTTGAGAAATGAATAGTTGAGCAAGCTCGGCACTTTTGCTTACCGAGCAGTCTTCATCATTATAGAAACGTTGGTATTTTGGATCTTGGCATTGTGCAACATAGTGACTGATGTCTGCTTGAGTAAAGTCACGCAGAACAAGCTTGGATGTTGTTAAGCTAAAACTCATAACCGCCTCTCAATAAAATCGTCCTTGATTTTCTGTTTGGATTAGTGAGTAACCTTGAACTGAGACTTGCGCATGCGATTAAGTGCCGCTAGTACGTCTAGTACTCGGGGCTTGGCTAAGTCACCTTGGTTAGGCATTGTGTCGCTCCAACGGTCACTGAGGTAACGGGCAATGTCTTTGGCTGGAAGCTTTGACCAGCCAGGTTGCTGAGCAAGTTGGAACCAAACCCAACCAATCGCATTGAGCTCGTTGTTTGATTCAAGCTGTTCCAAGGCGCTCAAGTCTGTGTATTCCTTGCCAAAGCGCAGCGAATCGCGACCTTTTGCGGCGATCCTAAACTTGCCTTCAGTGAGTATTTTTTGTAATGCGCCACAGTTGAGTGAGCGGGGACGAAATTCTGCAAGTGACGCTTCAGATTCATTTTCACGTTGGCTTGGGTGCTGAGCGACAACCTGTTGAGCCTTCTCAGTCACGTCTATGGGCTGGTAGTCATGCATTTGAATCACTGCATCGGCAACATCTAGGTAGTCGCCAGAACCACCCATGACAATGATGGTAGAGATATCCAACTGCTTACTTAGTTGACCAATTCGATCGACGAGAGGGGTGATGGGCTCTTGTCCTTTACTGACCAGTGCTTGCATCCGTTCATCGCGGATCATAAAGTTTGTAGCCGAGGTATCTTCATCAATTAAAATTCCCGTTGCTCCTGACTCTATTGACTCTTGTAGCCAAGCAGCTTGAGATGTAGAACCCGATGCGTCTTGGGTCGAAAAGTCGGTGGTGTCATGACCCATTGGCAGATGGTTGATGTAGTTAGATAGATTGAGCGAATGAACGCAACGGCCATCTTCAGCTTTGATTTTCATCGCTTGTTGGTTAGTAACGATAAGCTCGCGGCCATCGCCGGGAATGTGGTCGTAAATCGAGCGCTCTATAGCATTGAGTAATGTCGACTTGCCGTGAAACCCTCCACCGACAATCAATGTGATACCTTTGCGAATGCCAAGGCCGGTCACCTCACCACGATTCGGGGCGGAAAGAGTCACTTGGAGTGATTCAGGGCAGGTAAACTCAACCGCCTCTTTCATCGGTAGATCACAATTGCCTGAGATGCGTGGCAATATTGAACCGTTACCAACAAATGCGAGTAAATTATGCTCTTCAAGCTGAGATCTTAGCGCAACTTGGTCTTCTACAGCGTGACAGTGCGCAATCAGAGCGTCTTTATCTATTTCACGCTCAAGGGTGACGTTACGAATGTATTTGGGTAGATGGAAAGTGAGCAAGTTATCGGCTTTTTTACCGAGTACAGAACGACCTTCAGCGGGTAAGTTTACACGGAATCTTAGTTCAATACCCTGCTCAGTAAACAGTACGGCAGTGTTGTCGAGTACCGCTTGGCCGGTAAGAGCGATGCTAATGCTGCTTTCCTGTTTGGTGCGTTGTGCGAAATCTCGGGCAATGAAATCACGCGCAGCGATCTGGTAGGCGGCAGATTTATCACGTAACCAACCTAAATGAGTGACTGACCAAGGACGTACGGCTCTAACACGAGAAGCCGAAGCGTAAGGGTCGCCCTGAACATAATCAATATGGAATGTGTAGTCGCCAAAATCGTACTGGCCTTTAATTTTTTGGTAGGCGTGGTAGTTTTGCTTTTCAATTTGTTTGAGGGCGGCGGTTAGTTGGTCCATATTGAACTCTATTATGGCTTGGAGAAAGACGAGGATTATAGAAATCACTCGTCTGGGAGTAAAGGGATACTCGGTTAAGAATAAGAGTATCTAGTTGAAATGTTGTTCTGGCTTAGGAGATGTCCTTCAAATTCATCGCAAGGCATAGGTTTCCCGTATAAGTAGCCCTGACCAACATCACACTCTTCAGCAAGAATAAACGATTCTTGCTCTTCGTTTTCAACCCCCTCAACGGTCACTTCTAGACTCAAACGTTTGGCGATTGAGATGATCGAGCGAACGATCTCTCTGTCTTCCGAGCTGTGAGAAAGCTGATGAATAAAGCTCTTATCAATTTTAATGGCGTCGAACGGAAATTTCTTTAGGTAGTTGAACGAAGCATAACCAGTACCGAAATCATCGAGCGATAACGTTATTCCCAGTTTACTAAGGCTAACTAAGGTATTGCGGGCAACAATTTCGTTAGCTATCAAACCACTTTCAGTGACTTCTAGCTCCAAATAGTGAGCGGGCAGTTGATACGCGACAAGAAGGTCTTGTACTTGGTCGATAAACTGAGGGCTTTGCAGTTGAACTGCAGAGACATTGACACTGATTTTAAAATCAGTGACATGATTCGACCATTCTGCGGCTTTTTGAATGGCAGAGCGCAAAACAAAACTTCCCACTTCGAAAATCAAACCATTCTGTTCAGCCAAGTGAATCAGAGTTTCATTAGATATGTCACCAAGAATTGGGTGGCGCCAACGCAAAAGGGCTTCAGCACCAATCCAGAGATGGGTTTGTGGCGAAACTTTAGGTTGGAAGTAGAGCAGTAAGTCATCATTGCGCACAGCCTGTAAAAGGTAACTTTCAAGTTGATTGATACTCTTCTGCGTATCCGCGATATCTTGAGAATAAAAGCTGAACTTATGCCCGGAATCCTTACAAGATTGCATGGCTTCTGCAGCATACTTTAATAGTGATTTTGCTGATTCTGAATCGTCGGAAGTCGCAACGCCGATATAACTATGTAAGTGCAGGTGCTCACCTTCGACAATGAACTCTGTTTGGCTGACATCGACGAGCTCTCGACATAGATTGTTCACGTCGTCTTCACTGTGAGAAGTACGGAGTACAAAAGCGAGATCCGTTGATGATGGGCGTGCAGTAAGAACGCCTAGCTTTGAATGCAAGGTTAGACGTTCGCGAAACTGCTTTAAGATCAATTCCCATGCACCGTGGCCATATTTAGCTTGGATACGGCGACCGTTAGTGAAGCCTATGTGGAGTAAAACTATCTTAGTATGGTTTTCTAAATGTGCTTCAAGTGGCAAAGTATCGAGTAACTGCTGTGTTTCAACCTCTAGTGCATTGCGATTTAAAAAGCCGGTACCAAGATCGTGCAATTGCTGATAGAGCACCTTGCGTTCAGCTGCGCGCCGTTTGTCTATTTCGAGATTCAATGAGTAGTTAAGGTCAACGAGATCTTTAGTACGAGTGCTAATGCGAGACTCAAGTTCAGTGTTCATCTGCTGAAGGTGCTGATTATGGAATAACGTCTTTAGTTGAGCTTCAACTGAATCGCGGAAAGATAGCAGTAGCTGTTGGTAAGTATCAGCGAATGGGTTTTCCCGGTCGTCGAGCACACATATTGTGCCAAATATATCCCCATTCGGCCAACGTAGAGGTAAACCGCAGTAGGCAAGTAGACCAAACTTCATATCAGGATTGTTAGACCATAGAGGGTCGCTCGATGCATTGGGCACGACTAGCTTGCGATTTTCATTAACGACCGTTTCGCAATACAGACCTTGACCTAAGGTTTCGCTGTCACCAACTTTGTAGGGATGTGTGTGGTTGTTATTTGCTGAAAAAACCTCGATGTGCTCTTTATGAATCCTCATTATCAGTGCAGCAGGAACGTTGACGATTTCAGCGAGAAGGTTGACGATATTTTGCCAACTCTCGTTGATGTCGTCAGGAATAGATATGGTTCCAGTATTCAACTTAGACATACATAGTCCCTGTAGGCTTGTGTACCAATCGGAGCATTCCTTGCTCTCTTTAAATATAGTCATAGATGTAGTCATTGAAACAAAGATTCGAGGTTTGACGCAAAGTTGAGAGTTAGAATGCTATATAACCTCAGTAAAAAAAAGCCTTAAACGTGTGTTTAAGGCTCAGTATATTCACTTGTCTCAATAATGAGATGTCTTTTTAAACAAAGGCTTCAGTTGATGAATGTGTCAATATCTATATCTTGACTATAGTCAATGTTTTCAAAACCAAAACCATTCAATTTAAGAAATTCGCGTTTGAATCCTTCGTAGTCGCCGAGTTGTTTGAAGTTAGATTCGTTTATCTGTTCGAGGATCTTAGACACGTTTGCTTGAGTCTTTTCATTTAGTTCCCAATCGTCCATACGAATCAATCGCTCACAATCAACAGGAACCTTTTGACCACCAAATAACTTAGTTGAGAAGAGCCGTTGCATCTGTTCAATACAGCTTTCATGTGTCCCTTCCTCTTTCATTACTTTATACAGAGCAATGATGTAAGGGCTAAGGGCTGGAATAAACACACTCGCCTTAGTGACCAGCGCTTTACAAACCGTAGCATAAGCACCGCCACCATAGTTGGCTAAGCGAAGATTAAGTGCATGGCTCGTTTGGTGTAAATCGATCTTAGCACGGCCCAATGTCCCGTCGAGATAAATAGCGTGTGTGCATTCGGGACCCACATAAGAGAACGCGATGGTCTGGCAGCCGTGTGCAATTGATTCTGAATTGATTAGTGTATCAATCCACGCTTCCCAATCTTCACCACCCATGACTTTAAGTGTTGATTTTGCCTCTTGTTCGGTTGCGGAAGGAAGCGATGTATGCTGCCATTGGTCGTTTTCCAAAATCAAAGTCGCGCCTGATACTGTCTCGTCAATAGGTTTTATTGTCGAACGCCAGAGTTCGCCAGTTTGGTAATTGGGTCTTACTCCACTAGCAAGGCTGTAAATAACAAGATCAACTTCACCTTCAAAGTAGGTTTCAACCGCTTCAACAACTTCATCTTTTACTGCTTGAGAAAACGCGTCGCCGTTAATATTTACCGCAATACGACTTTCTTGTTCAGCGAATTTTTGGAAATAATAGTTGTTGTAAAAACCAGCCGTGCCAGACCCTTTTTCTGAAGGGGACTTTTCAAATGAGACGCTAATCGTATCGGCCTGCGCTCCACCGAAAGTGAGTGCGATTCGAGACGCCAGTCCTAACCCAGAAGACCCGCCAATAATGAGCACGCGCTTAGGCCCATGTTTGATAGGGTTTACCGACTTTACGAACTCGATTTGTTCGGCTATTGCTTGTTCACAGCCAAGTGGATGTGCGCTGCGTGCGACGACCCCATCAATGATAGGCTCAATAATCATACATACTCCTTTCGAAAGCATTCAGCAATAATTCACGCTAGCGTAAAGCTATGTAAAGTTTATTGAGCTAAAGCAACTAGAGGTGATTTATTAACTCATTGGCGACGAAATGAGAGATCCATGGCTGTGCGACAGGTTTCGGATGCAAACCATCGTCCATCATCCATTCTGGCTTTACAATCACGCCTTCCAAGAAAAAAGGCAACAGAGGGACATTAAGAGATTTAGATAGTTGAGGGTAGACAGCAGCAAAAGCTTCGGTGTAGCGTTTACCGTAGTTAGGTAGAATATGAATTTGCATTATTATTGGCGTGGCGTCTGAATCACGGATGAGCTCAACCATCTGAGTTAGATTTTGTTGTACAACGCTAGTGGGAAAGCCACGCAGGCCGTCATTTGCGCCTAGCTCGATTAAAACAAGATCTGGCTTATGTTGTTCTAGCAATTTTGGCAGGCGCGAAAGCCCGTTTCCTGTGGTATCACCAGAAACACTGGCATTGATCACTGTGAGTTGTTGACCGTTTTTAGCTAAGTCATCCGTAAGAAGAGAAGGCCAAGCTTGCTCTATGGGCATTTGATAGCCAGCACTTAAGCTATCGCCTAAGATCAATAAGGTTTTGCTGTAGGCAGGATTTATTACTAAACAAAGAATAACAAGGGAAAGTAGTCGAAACATGCAAACATCCGTAATTAAAGCGCAATCATTGTCCAAAGTAGTCTCTACCAATCAAGAACAATTAACAATCCTTGATGATGTAAATCTAGACATTAAAGAAGGTGAGCGTGTAGCGATTGTAGGTACTTCAGGCGCGGGTAAGTCGACCTTGATGACTATGTTAGCAGGCTTAGATGTGCCTACGGCAGGGGAGATTGAACTGCTAAGCAAGCCGCTGCAAAGCTTATCTGATGAGCAACGTGCAGCGATTCGAAGCGAATCGGTTGGGTTCGTGTTTCAGAGTTTCCTATTGATTCCAAGTTTGTCTGCCCTTGATAACGTGACTTTGCCTTGTTTGCTCAAAGGTGAACCTGAGAACAAAGAGCGAGCTACTGCGCTCCTTGAATCGGTTGGATTGGGCCATCGTATCCATCATTCTCCTGCTCAATTGTCCGGCGGTGAGCAACAGCGTGTAGCGCTAGCCCGTGCGTTTATGATCCAACCCAAAATTCTATTTGCTGATGAGCCAACGGGTAATCTAGACCAGCAGACGGCTGCGAACGTTGTAGAATTGCTATTTTCGCTCAATGAAGAGCATGGAACGACGCTAGTGTTAGTGACCCATGATTCTAAACTCGCACAGCGATGTGATCGGACGCTAAAAATGAAAGCAGGTAAGTTGGAGAATTGATGATGTCGAATTCAGCTACCTCGTCTTTAAATAAGCGTTTGATTAAGTGGAGTGCAAGTGAAATTAGGCAAGGCCAGCTATGGCCAGTTAGTATAGCGCTGATCATGATCATTGCTTGTATATTTGCCTTAACGGCGCTCGCGCAACGTATGGAACAAGTTGTTGTTAAGCAGGGTAAACAAGCGTTAACAGCAGATTCAGTTTTTGTTTCTTCGAACCCAATAGATGGCCAGTTCGATAGTCTGGCTGAACAACATGATCTCATTGTCTCTAGTCAAATTCGTTTTAGAACCATGGCTTTCAGCGACAACGGCATGAAATTGATTACCGTTAAGGGAGTAGATAGCTTATATCCACTTCAAGGCGATTTAGTTCTATCAGACGACCAGAAGATATCAGAAAAGGTAAAATCAGGGCAGCTATGGTTAGATGAGCGCATTTTTTCTCAGTTGGAGGTTTCAGTTGGTGACGCTGTCACTATAGGTGATGCAGACTTTATCGTAACTGGCCGTATAGTAGAAGAACCTGGGTTGAGTTTTAATCCATTCCAACAGATGCCTTCGGCTTATATCCATATTAGCGACGTAGGTAAAACAGGTGCCGTTCAACTCGGCAGTAGAGTCCGATTTAGTAAGTTTATCAACGGCGATGCAATTGATATTGAGAAGCTCAAAGAGAACATTAAGTTGACGCCAAGTGATCGTTGGCGTGACCAGAACAGTGCTAGTCGAACCAACGAAGTTTTTCAGCGTACGCAACAATACCTATCGCTAACTGTTGCGATAGTCGTGATCATGGCAGCGACAACACTGGTGCTCACTTGTCAGCACTATGTTGCGTCAAGGCGTAGAACTATCGCAATGCTTAAGAGCTTGGGAGCAAGTAAAGTCTGGATTACACGCTGGTTATTAATTCAGGTGACAATACTTCTACTAACTGCTGTTATTCTTGGTGTCTCTTTTGGTGTTGTTCTGGAATATTTGCTGCGAATACCCTTGGGGGAGTTGCTGCCAAACCCATTGCCGAGCTATGGCGTTAAGCCAATCTTGATTGCGTTGGCAACGAGCTTGCTAATCGCGGTACCGGCACTGGGTATCCCTCTTATTGGATTAACCAATGTTAGCGCAGTGAACGTGATGCAGCCTCGAGCGCAAACTGGTAACTCTAAAGCACCTTATGCCTTAGTCATTGTCCCCATTATCCCAATGCTGATTATTTATCATGAAAACTTGCTAGTTTGGATTGTACTAGGTGGAATCATAGCGCTGTTTGCAGTACTCGCGATTGCGAGCGTGGTGTTGACCCGGATTATTGGTAAAGCACCACTGGGTGCGGCGCTAAAATTGGCACTGAGCAGGATAAATCGTTCGCCACTGGCTACTGGTATTCAATTTGGCGCTTTAGCATTGTCGCTAATGTTGTTATCAATCATGTGGTTAGTAAGGACTGATCTGTTGACCGACTGGCAGCGCACATTACCGGAGAATGCACCAAACGCGTTCGCATTAAATATCGCTCCCTACGAGAAAGATGCCTATTTGGGGGTGTTAGACAGTGCAGGTATCGAACGTTCAGAGGCTTATCCAATCATTCGTGGCCGTTTAGTCAGTGTAGATGGTCAAGATGCGAAGGAAAGAGTTAAAGGTGATGAGGGCAGTGATGCCTTGCGAAGAGAACTTAACTTTACCTTTGCTGAAGGCATTCCAGCGCACAACGAGCTAGTATCAGGAACTTGGACTGAGCATGGTGGTGTTTCTGTAGAGGCTGACATAGCACAAGATTTGGCGATTAATATCGGTGATGAGCTTAAATTTATTATCAACAGTGTTGAGGTGAACGCAAAAGTTAACTCTATTCGAGCGGTTGAATGGCGCGACATGAAACCGAACTTCTACTTTATCTTTACCCCAGATGTGCTTCGTGACATTTCGGCGACCTATTTGATTAGTTTCAGAGTCGAACAGAGCCACGATTCATTGCTAAACAAACTTTCACGCGCGCACCCAACAGTCAGTTTAATGGATATACGTGTCATGGGAGAAAAGATACAGCAGTTGCTCGGTCAAATCGTTTGGTCAATAACGCTGCTTGCTGGGATAGGTGTCGCGTCGGGGTTGCTGTTGATTTTTACCTTGTTAAGACTAAGTTTAGGTCAGCGTCAGGAAGAGATTCAGCTGTATCGCACTTTAGGAGCAAGTAAAAAGCGGGTAGAACGAACGATATGGGCAGAGTATGGCTTGATGGCAACTGTCGCTGGATTGATTGCCATTATAGGTGCTGAACTTGTGGTTGGCGCGATTATGGTCTTAGGCTTCGAGCTCGATCCACAACTTCATTGGCAATTGTGGGTGTTGTTACCTATAGGTACGTTTTTCACACTTGGTTTAGTTGTAAACAGTCTGATTAAACGTCTTCTAACCCCCATTAATAAAGCGTTTAGCTAAATTTCGGTAGGTCAAGTTGTTCACTTATCCACAAAAACGGTGGATAAAGTTTGGGATAACTTGGCCTGTAGATAACTTGATAATTCTCGCAGGCCCGGCGATGCGTAGCCCGGGAAAGATTTGTTATTCACACATGTGATTATTTCCCGGTTTAGTATTTTTGAGTCAAGCAGTTTTTTCATTTTTTTTTCGTTGAAATGTCATAAATTCTCCTTGCAAAATTTGTGATTTTATTCGCTGCTCATTAACAGTAAAATGCACCAAGAATGAATGAATTAGTCGCAGAAATGCAATCAACTATGCAAATACATACTGCTCCAAAAATCGCGATAATAGGTGGAGGTATTGCTGGCGCTACAGCTGCTGTCCATATGGCCGAGCTAGGTCTCAACGTTCATCTTATCGAGAAGAATTCTGGTTTGATTAGTGGTCCACCGATATGCCACTTGCATGCTGGTGGAAATTTGTACAGAGAGATTTCGACTGAACAGTGTATTGAGCTATTGAAACAGTCGATTGATTCTGCGCGGCTTTATCCACAGACCATAAACCGCAGACCAACGGTGATCGCTGTACCTTACAGTGATGGAGGAAGTCCAGAAGAACTCTATGAACGTTTGATCACGATTCAATCCTGTTATGCTGAACTGGTAAAACAAGATCCAGCGAATAAAGTACTGGGTGAACCTGGCGACTACTATAAGTTCTATAGTCGCGAAGATCTCGAGTCATTAAAGCTACTTAAGCAACCAATCCAGCCGACTACAATGGATGAATGGATGATTCCATTTGCCAAAAATACCGACTTAGACAATCTTAAATTTCCGGTCGTAGGGGTAGAGGAGCATGGTTGGAGTGTATTTCGTATTGCTGCTTCAGCAACATTAGTGTTGGAATCGATCCCAAACTGTACCTTATTAACGAACACCCAAGTTATCGCCGTTGAAGAGCGCAACAATGGATGGCAAGTTGAGTGCATCACTGACGGTCAGCGTTCACATGTTCTTGATTTTGACTACTTGATCAATGCCTGCGGTTATGAGACAGGTACCATTGACGATCTAGCACAAAAGCCGCGCGAGCGTTTAGTGGAGTTCAAAGCTGCCTACGTGACTAAATGGGACGGTTGTAATGAGTGTTGGCCTGAGGTTATTTTTCATGGCCCGCGTGGAACTCCGAATGGTATGGCGCAATTGACGCCATATCCGGATGGCGTGTTTCAACTTCATGGCATGACAAAAGAGATCACCTTGTTCGAGGATGGTTTGGTTGCTTCAACAGAACTCACATCTCAACCCCACTTACCTCACCGGCTAAAACGCAAAATCAAGTTGGGTTGGGATCCTGAGGTCGTATCTGAGCGAAGCAAGAAGGCGATTGCTCATATGTCCAAGTTCGTTCCTAGCTATCAATCTGCGATCGAATTTGGCACGCCTCTGTTTGGTGCTCAGCAGATCCCAGGTCGAGATGATACGCTTAGAGCGGCAGACGTGACTTTTGAAGGGCCACATTATGCGCGGGTAGAAGTTGTAAAGGGGTCATCAGCGTTAGAAGCGGCGATCAAGCTCGTACGAGAATGGAAGCTACATGACTACCCAAATGCAAATATTGAATCTATTCATCCGATTTCGATGAGCCTTAGCGCTAATCAGGTAGAAACTAAGGCCCGTGAGCTTGCGAAGGTTAGGAACTATCCGGAGCAACTGGCCGAGTACTACGGCGTTATTTAGGTAAGAAGTTAGGCGTTTTCGACTTAGTAACCAAAGTAACGTGCCCATTGTCCCCAGACATCTTGTAGCCCTAACAGGTCTCCACGTACAAATCGCACTTTTTGCCCGGGTTTTGCTTGTGCCAATCGGGGTAAATCTATCCTAGCGACACAACCGATTTTTGGGTACCCGCCAATGGTCTGCCTATCGTTAAGCAGTATGATGGGCTCTCCATTTGGTGTCACTTGAATAGAGCCTAAAGCAATACCTTCACTTAAATATTCTTTTTGTGGTGGTTTTACCTTTGCACCAGCGAGTCGGTAGCCCATGCGGTTGACCAATTGACTGACAATAAAGCGTTGAGAGTAGAGTGAGTTAACTGCATCCCTTGTAAAATCGTTAACTTGGTAGCCTTCGATAACTCGCAGCTCGAGTGGTAAATCATAGTCAGGCTTATAGCGAAAGGTCATTTGCACAGGTTTTGCTGAAATAGAGTGCTGGCTGAAAGTTAAAATATCACCTTGTTGTAGTGTTTGACCTTGCGCCAACCCACCAAGTTGGTCGCGTTCAACGGTTGCGACACTGCCTAGTTGTGGTGAAACAATAAAGCCTTTTTTAATCGCTAAGTAAGCGCGCAAGCCGTTGCGGGGCAAACCAAACGTTAACGTTTGACCTTTCATAGCGCGAAATGTAGACCAATTGTCTAGGGGTACGCCATCAAGTTTAGCGTTAAGATCACCCCCTGCGATGGCCATTTCACAAGAATGGTGAATTAGAAACTCTGCTTGGCCTAACGTTATCTCTAACGTAGGCATATTAATCGTATTGCCAAGTAGGTGATTTGCCCAGCTGTAGGCGTAATCATCAACGGGACCGCCTTGAGCGATACCATAGTGAGCGAGCCCAAAGCGACCAAAGTCTTGGATTAGGGTTTGCTGCCCGGGTTTAATTACTTCAATGTAGTTTTCAAGTGTCATTGCCAACCCTCCGAAACCGTACCGCCGAGTGACTTGAATTGGTCTAAGTCGATTTGTGTAAATCGTACGCGGGTACCGATACTAAACGGCAATATTTGATTGCTGTCTGGATGATAAAGGTCAATCGGGCAGTTACCAATCACATTCCATCCTCCCGGAGTCTCAGTGGGATAGATGGCTGTTTGATTATTGGCGATAGCGACGCTCCCTTTTGGTACCGAGACTCTTGGCGTGACTTTACGTGGTTGACGAAGTATAGGATCAACGTCAGTTAGAAAAGCAAACCCTGCAGAAAAACCAATCGCCCCAACCGTGTATTCGACACCACAATGCGCGCCGACAATCTGGTCGTGCGTCAGACCTTTATCTAAATAGGTTTGCAAATCAGGACCAACAGAAAGGTCGTAATAGACGGGCAAGTCAATAATTTCAGATTGATGCGAATCTGGCATATTCAGTAATGCCTGAGTAACGAGTTTTTCTAAGTAGGGGACGAACTCAAAGATCGAAATTCTATGGGGTAGATAGTCAACTAAAATGGAGTCAAAAGATGGAGTGACATTCATTACCCATGCACCAAGCTGATTACTCAGATAGTGGCTAATCTCACCAATTACCCAAGATAGGTGGTCATTGGGCTCGCTGTGAAAGCGGATCAGTATTGAACACTCAGCAACAGGGTCGATAGAGGTCTCAATTATCATTAAGTTAAGTTCTCCTTATCGAGAAGGGCTCTAATTTGTTCGATGAGTAAAACGCCTTGTTGGTTGTCTCCATGGACACAGAGCGTGTCGGCTTCAATCGCAATAGAGTAACCATCAAGCGTGCGAACCTTTCCATAACGAGCGATTTGCAAAACTTGGTTGAGGATCTCTTCTTGATCCGTTAACACCGCGTTTTCAACGCTACGGGGAGCAAGCATTCCGTTACTTTGATAGCTTCTGTCAGCAAATGCTTCGAACAGCAGTGGCACGTCATAGCGGTCTGCAATATCAAGGTAGGGCTGCGTGTTTGCGACGGCGAGAGTCATCACTGGTAGGTTAAAACAGGCTGCGGAATCTACAACCGCCTCGAATATAGCCAGATCTTTAATCATATCGTTGTAAAGTGCACCATGAGGTTTTACGTAACTCAAGGCGACATTGTGGTTATCGCATAGTCCTTTAAGCGCGCCAATCTGGTAAATCAGTATGTTGGTGATTTCTTTTGGATCAAGCTTAATGCTACGCCTACCAAATCCTTGCAGGTCAGGGTAGCTAGGATGCGCGCCAATTTTTACGTCATACTGAATGGCAAGTCTGATGGTTCGGTCCATAACTTGAGGATCTGAAGCGTGAAATCCACAGGCGATATTAGCCATGTGAATATTGGGCATAACCGCTTTATCATTGCCTAACGTCCATATACCAAAACTTTCACCCATATCACAATTGAGACTGATTGAACGTTTTTCCATGAGCAAAATATCCTCTATTTAATCACTTAGTAAGATGTTTCAAATGGAACCAACAAACAGTGATCAAACTCATTATTTGGCTATTAATAACTAGAAAGTCGCTAATTTGATAACGTCGCCGCAAGCCCTATTGACTAACGTATATATAGTAAAAACGTATATGTGTTGCTTAATTTATACTGCATAAAAGTTGGTATAAATGAAGGTTAGTGGTGGAGGTAATTTGATCGCGTTTAGCCAGCTATCTTTAAAGAGCAAATTGATCGTACCGATTGTGGTGTTTACCGGGATTATTTTCGTCATGTCCCAGGGATATTTGCTGCTCCAAAGTCACAGCACGCAAAAAAACAATTTAGTCGAACGGGCAGGAGTATTGGCAACAGGCGTAGCACATGGCTTGCGGAATGTGGTGTTGGCCGGAGATACGTTTACTGCAAACAAAGTGCTTGATGCGTTTTCGGCAGATGAAGACGTAGTTCGTGTGAAACTCTACACTACAGATGGACAATTGTTTGCGATGTATGAGCAGGCTGGAGTCATCGCACCAGTGCCTAGTGAAGTAGAACGAACCGAACTATTAACTCAAGGCTATTCGAACAGTGATCAACATATATTTTTGCTCGTTCCAGTAATAAGTGGCGACGTAAAAATAGCATCGTTGCGTATTACATTGTCGAAACAGTCATTACGATCCCTTTATTTAGATGTACTGTCCAAAAGCACGCAGTACTTGTTGTTGCTGGTTTTCGCCGCATTGTTTTTATATTTAGTTGTAGAAATGTACATTGTTCAACCCGTTTATCGATTGTGTACTGCGATATGGTCCTATATTGATAGTGGAAAACAGCCTTTCAACATTACTCATAGAGCCGAGGATGAGATTGGCGGGTTGTTTGAAGCATTTAACACCATGCTAGAACGATTAAAACAGCGAGACACCCAAGTTAACCTTACCTTAGACCAGTTGGCCCAGGAAACCTCATTTGTCAATGAGGTCGTAGAAGCGGTCAAGCACGCGCTAATTGTAGTCAATAGTCGTGGACATATCATTCACTTCAATGCTGCTGCTTGTGATGTATTTCGACGTACACCTGCATATATAAAGGGTACTCATATTAGTGAAATGCTTGGTGAAGAAGCTGAAATCTTCCTTGATAGTTTACTCAAACAGCGTATTGAACAGGTCGATAAGCGAGTATGGGTCAAAGATATTTTTGGTGAATATCAAATCTTAAAAATAAACACGAGTCTGCTTAGTAAAGGTGGACAGGTGCTATTTGCGATACAAGACATTACTGAATCTGAAACTGCACAAAGGCGACAAAGACTGGCCGCTGGCGTATTTGAGAATAGTCAAGACGGCTTAATCGTTACCAATCAATCCGATGTCATCACTATGGTTAACCCAGCTGTTTCAACCTTACTCGGACATTCTCAGGATACTTTACTAGGTAAAAGACCGGAACAAATCTTCGACTGGCAACACTTTAAATCACTGATGCCAACCATCAAGGAGAGCGTGATAACTCACGGGCAATGGCAAGGTGAAGTGTGGGAAACCCACAAGCTAGGGCACAAAAAAGTGCCTCTATTTGTAAAAGTGACTCGTATTGCCAGTCGTGAAAAAGCAGAACAGTTTGATTATGTTTACCTGCTTTCAGATTTATCGAGCGACAAAGAGATGGAGAGGTTAGAGTACTTAGCGCATCATGACTCTTTAACCGGCCTTGCCAATCGGACCGAACTCTACAGACAACTTGACGAGCTACTAAAAGTAAATCGAATTGAGAATCAAGGGGTTGCGTTATTGTATATCGACCTAGATGGCTTCAAGTTAGTAAATGATACTTATGGACATGATGCGGGGGACGCTGTGTTGAAAAAAGTCGCGAAACGACTATTAGCGGATTTTGAAAAGTCAGATGTCGTTGCTCGCTTATCTGGTGATGAGTTCGTTGTAGTCTTGAGTGAAGTTGATGTAGAAGTCGCCGAGGCATTTGCTCAATCAACGATTGAAAGTATTGAACAACCAATCAATTATCGTGGCAAGACAATGAAGGTGAGTGCCAGCATTGGGATCCATTATGCCCCAGCACAAGAGACGGATTCTGAAACCTTGTTAAAGAGTGCTGACACCGCGATGTACAGAGCGAAAACAAGTGGCAAAGGGCGGGTGGTTATCCAAAATGAGACATTTACCATTCCGAGCTAGTCGACCTCTTGTTTTTGTACCTAGTTGATTTAGGATAACGCGATGTTTTTAAAAGGTCAGTGACATGAATGTATTAGTAACCGGTGGAATGGGTTACATAGGTAGCCATACTTGTATCCAAATGATTGAAGCCGGAATGACTCCGGTGATTTATGACAATTTATACAACAGTAAATGCTCCGTACTAGAAAGAATTGAAAAGGTAGCGGGTGTAAGACCAAAATTTGTCGAAGGCGATATCCGTGATAAACAGCAGTTAGTTGAAGTTATGAAGAATCATAACATCGGCGCAGTGATTCATTTTGCTGGATTAAAAGCCGTAGGCGAGTCGGTAGCGCTGCCGCTCGAATATTACGACAACAACGTTAATGGCTCCTTAGTATTGGTTAGTGCGATGAGAGAGGCTGACGTTAAGACCCTCATATTCTCCTCTTCAGCGACGGTTTATGGTGATCCCGCGTCAGTGCCTATCAGAGAAGACTTTCCTACCAGCGCAACTAATCCTTATGGTCGAAGTAAGCTGATGGTCGAGGAGTGTTTAACTGACTTTCAGAAAGCCAATCCTGACTGGAGTATCACGCTGCTGCGCTACTTTAACCCTGTAGGATCACACCCAAGCGGTGAGTTAGGAGAAGATCCTCAAGGTATCCCGAACAACCTGATGCCATTTGTATCTCAAGTGGCGGTTGGTCGCCGTGATTGCTTATCTGTATTTGGTAATGATTACCCGACTCACGACGGAACTGGTGTCCGCGACTATATCCACGTAATGGATCTCGCTGATGGCCATATTGCTGCGCTAAACAAGGCCGGTCCAAAGACTGGGCTTCATATCTATAACCTAGGTACAGGAAATGGCTCTAGTGTGCTAGATATGGTTAAAGCGTTTGAAAAGGCGTCGAACAAGGTGATTACCTACAAAATTGTCGATAGACGCCCTGGTGATATCGCTGAGTGCTGGGCAGATCCTAAAAAAGCGCAAACCGAGCTTGACTGGACTGCAGTTCGTAGCCTTGAAGATATGACCCAAGACACTTGGCGTTGGCAGTCGAACAACCCCAACGGGTATCCAGAGTAACTAGAGCAGAAATGTAAAAAGACCAGCTTGCATAACAAGATGGTCTTTTTTGTTTCGGTACCACATAGACAAAAAACTGAGTCGAACTAGAGCGTGAGTGCTCTCACTCCAAAACTAGTTCACTATTCGACTTCTTTGTCTTTACCTAGCGACAAAATCCAAATAGATATTGCCGCAACAACGGCAAAGCCAGATAGGATAATAAACGGCATTGCTCCATAACCCAGGATATGCCAAATAACTGATTCTAATGTACTCATTTCTAACCCCTCCTTACTGCCAACCTTCAACGCCGTGCATGTCTGGGAGTTTGTGCGCTATGCCTTTATGACAATCGACACATGTTTTCTCCCCAGATGCTAGGGCAGTAGAGTGCTGAGCTTCTGCACGCTTACTTTGCTGTGAGTAGTCCATGAAATCGAACTCATGACAGTTGCGACATTCAAGGGAGTCGTTCTTCTTCATACGAGCCCATTCGCGCTCAGCTAGGTGAGCTCGGCGGGCTTGGAACTTCTCAGGTGTATCGATTGTCCTGGTAACAAAGTGAGCGAAGAGCTCTTTTGATGCTTGAACTTTACGTACGATTTTATCCGTCCATTCGTGAGGAACGTGACAGTCTGAACAAATGGCACGAACACCTGAACGGTTTGAGTAGTGAATTGTTTCTTGAATTTCAGCAACAATAGGTGCATGACAGCCTGAACAGAATTCTTCGGTATTCGTTGCTTCCATCCCGGTGTTAAATGCCCCCCAGAACAGGAGACCACCAGAAAATCCAAGGAACAAAACTACACCAACAGCAGCTTTACTCGGGCTTGTTAGTCTATTCCAAAACGCTTTAAGTATTTTCATAAATAACCTCTTAGTGCGCGTATTTCACTTATTTAAGTGAATCGACAGAATCAAATTCGTTCTTCACTAATGGCTTAGCGTTGGTTTGTGGAACGTGACATTGCAAGCAGAAGTAACGTCGAGGTGACATGTCTGCTAAAACTGCATCTTCGCGGTTAACGTAGTGAGTAACACTAACTTTGGTCGCACCTGACTCTTTTGCATTTTTCCAACTGTGACAAGCCAAACATTTGTTGGCATTTAAAGACACTTCATAGCTACGGATGCTATGTGGAATCAGCGGTGGCTGGTAAACAAAGCTGTCTGAAACTATCTGATCTTTTGGAAAATCTTTAAACTCATCTGCAGGACGCGTATCTTCCAGTTCGCTTACACCACGCAAAGACTCAAGACCGCCGATGCCTCCTGGGTTATCCAGTTCAGCGAATGCGAAACTGCTCACAAGGGCACTAACAGACAATAGTGCAATAAACATTCTTTTCATTATTCATTCTCCGCCTAATGGCTAAATTCTTGATTCTGGCTACGTTGTGTAACGTAGCCAGAGCACTCATAACTATGCGATCTTGGTGATCTTAACTGGACACTTTTTAAAGTCAGTTTGTTTAGAAAGTGGGTCAGTTGCATCTAAGATCAGCTTGTTGATCAGAATGCGTGCGTCAAAGAACGGTACGAATACCAAGCCTTTTGGTGGACGGTTACGGCCACGAGTTTCAACACGAACACGTACTTCACCGCGTTTGTTCTCAATCAGAACCTCTTCGCCACGACGTACACCACGCGCTTTCGCGTCTTCTGGGTGGATATAAACCACAGCATCAGGAACCGCTTTATATAATTCAGGTACACGGCGTGTCATAGTACCTGTGTGCCAATGTTCAAGTACACGGCCTGTACATAGCCACATATCGTACTCAGAATCTGGTACTTCTGGCGGCGCTTCGTAGGGAGCCGAAATAATTAACGCCTTGCCATCTGGTTTGCCATAGAAATCCCAACCAGAGCCCGCTTTAGCATAGGGATCCGAACCCTCTTTATAGCGCCAAAGTGTTTCTTTACCATCAACCACAGGCCAACGCAGGCCCCGAGTTTGGTGGTAGTGATCATACGGTGCTAAGTCATGGCCATGGCCACGACCGAATTGAGCGTATTCTTCGAAAATACCTTTCTGAACATAGAAACCAAAGTGGTGCGCGTCATCGTTAAGCTCTTTCGCTTCTTCCACTGGATACTTGTCGATTACGCCGTTTGCGAACAGCATGTCGTACATGGTTTTACCACGGTACTGAGGCGCTTTTGCCAGTTGTTCTTCAGTCCAAACTTCTTCCATTTTGAAGCGTTTGGTAAATTCCATCACCTGCCACAAGTCAGACTTCGCTTCACCAACAGTTTCGATCTGTTGGTACCATGCTTGAGTACGACGTTCCGCATTGCCGTAAGCCCCTTCTTTCTCAATCCACATTGCGGTAGGTAGAATTAAGTCAGCCGCTTGAGCCGTTGCTGTTGGGTACGGGTCAGAACATACAATGAAGTTTTCTGGGTTACGATAGCCAGGTAGACGTTCGCCGTTGATGTTTGGGCCCGCTTGCATGTTGTTGTTGCACATTACCCAATAAGCATTGAGCTTACCGTCTTTCAGCATGCGGTCTTGGAGTACCGCGTGGTAACCTGGTTTCGGAGGAATGACGCCCTCAGGGATGTTCCAAATGCCTTCAGCTACTTTACGGTGCTTAGGATTCGCAACCACCATATCCGCAGGTAGACGGTGCGCGAATGTACCAACTTCACGAGCGGTACCACATGCCGAAGGTTGGCCTGTTAGTGAGAATGGGCTGTTCCCCGGAGTCGCGATCTTACCTGTTAACAGGTGGATGTTGTAAACTAAGCTGTTCATCCATACACCACGAGTATGTTGGTTCATACCCATAGTCCAAAGTGACATCACTTTCGTGTTTGGATCGGCGTATTGTTTAGCAAGTGTAAGAAGTTTTTCTTGAGAAACACCAGACATCTCTGATGCTTTTTCTAGTGTGTATGGTGCTACCGACTTTTTGTATTCTTCAAAAGAGATAGAAGACATCTTGCCAGAGTTTGGATTCGCAGCTGCTTGCTGTAGTGGGTCGCTATCGCGAAGACCGTAACCAATATCGGTTGTCGCTTGTTTAAAGTTGGTATGCTTATTAACGAAATCCCAGTTTACTGCGTCGTTCTCAATGATGTAGTTAGCGATGAAGTTAGCGATCGCCAAATCAGATTGAGGTTCAAAAATGTAGCCTTCATCAGCAAGTTCAAACGAACGGTGGTAGTAAGTTGAAAGTACGTTAACTTTGACGTGCTGGTGGCTTAAACGGCGGTCTGTGATACGCGTCCAAAGTACTGGGTGCATTTCAGCCATGTTTGAGCCCCAAAGGACGAAAGAATCAGCATGTTCAAAGTCGTCGTAACAACCCATAGGCTCATCAATACCGAACGTACGCATGAATGCGCCTACGGCTGATGCCATACAGTGACGTGCGTTAGGGTCGATGTTGTTAGAACGGAAGCCAGCTTTCATCATTTTCGCCGCAGCGTAGCCTTCCATTACTGTCCACTGACCTGAGCCAAACATACCAACACCAGATGGACCTTGTTTCTTGAGTGCATCTTTCCATTTTTGTGCCATGGTATCGAAAGCAACGTCCCATGAAACAGGAGTGAAGTCTCCATCTTTGTCGAACTTGCCGTCTTTCATACGAAGAAGTGGTTGAGAAATACGGTCTTGTCCGTACATGATCTTCGACAAGAAGTAGCCTTTAATACAGTTTAGGCCCTTGTTGACCGGCGCTTCAGGGTCACCTTGTGTAGCAACCACTTTGCCATTTTGCGTACCTACAAGAACTGAACAACCTGTACCACAAAAACGACAAGGTGCTTTGTCCCATGTAATTTTAGTTTGGTCTGAGCTGGCGATCAGGTTTGCCGCAGAGGCTGGCAATGTAATGCCTGCTACCGCTGCTGCTGACGCCGCTGCGTTTGCCTTAACAAACGCTCGTCTTGTCATTTTCATACTTCACCCTCGGTTTGGGAATATAGAGTTCCAGTGTTGTTTGTTTGCGGTCCGTCGTCGAGATCAGTTTCAATTTGGTGATAAACCAAAGCTGCGCTCAACACATTAGGGAGGTTATTAATCGCTTCAATCGTGTCGGTGATAAAACCTTGATTCTGAGTTTCCAATACCACGACGATTTTTCCTTCCGGACTATCACCGTAGATTTCAGCATTGGGGTACTTTTCGATTTCAGATTTCACTTCATCAAGATGTTCAGATGAACAGTGAACGACTAAACTCGATATATGCACTTCATTCAGTGGCATAAACATCTTCCGTATTAAACTAAATTGCTCACATTGATAGATGAAACAGGGCAAACTGCGACACAAGCGCCGCATCCTGTACATTCATCTAGTTGTATGTTTGGTTGTGCGACCTTACCGATTTCTAGTTTGAATTGTATTGCCATGGTTTCGCACATTTCACCACAGCTTCGGCATTCGACATTTTGCTTCGCTAGGCAGCCATCTTCGATCACTGCCTTAGCATTCCATGGTGCGTCAGACTTGTCGCCAAATAGCGGCTCAGGACAAATATCCGCACATTGGTAACAGAAAGTGCATTCGCCTTTAGAGAAATCCACTTGTGGAAATCCACCGTCTCCGTTAACGATTATGTTAGTTTCACAAACGTCGCGACATTTTTCACATCGGGTACAAATTTCAGTAAATTGTTCGCTATTAACTAGCCAAGGCAAACGAACAGAGTTGATCTCTAGCGTCTGCCTGGAGAAAAGCCGTCTTTTAGATAGGTTTACCAATATCGTACCTAGTTATGTTTAAAGTTATGTTTTTGCTAAATAACCATTCACAATCTGTCATTTAGCTTTGATAAATTGTAGTTTTTGACATATTTGTATAAATACCCCCAAGGGGGTAATTAGGGTTTGAATTTGTTTTAGATCAATAAACTTAGCCGTGAGTGATCACATATTGTCGACCTAGTCAGTAGTAAGCTTAGTCTCTTATCGGTGAATTTGTAGGAAAGGTAATAGGTAGCAGTGTTCAAAAACGTCAAGAGTTCAGTCACGACTACAATTGCGACGGCAATGGTGCTCATTCTTCTTCTTTCTATCAGTACGACAGGGTTCGCAATCTTTACCTTAGCGTCGAGTTTGAACGATGCTGAGGCAGTTAATGTATCGGGTTCTATGCGAATGCAGAGCTACCGATTAGCCCATGATATTCAATCCGATTCGGTCGACTTCTCTACCCATATTGAGCAGTTTGAGCGCTCTATTTATTCGCACTCGATGAAGTCTCTGCAAAATTGGACCGTGCCTGATGACATTACCCACGATTATTACCGCCTAATTTCCCGTTGGCATGAGTTAAAACACGTACTAAAAGGTGAACAAAGAGAACAATATTTGGTGCTCGTAGCGAATTTCGTAACTCAGATAGACGGTTTCGTATATAAATTGCAAGACTATTCTGAAAGGAAGCTGATTTCGCTCGCTTGGGTTGGCGGACTCGGCCTCGGTGGCGTGCTTTTGATCAGCATATTTATTGTCCATTACACTCGAAAGCAGATCGTTAAGCCGCTAAATTCGCTTGTTATCGCCAGCGAACAGATCCAGTCACGTTCGTTTAATGTTGCACTTAACATAGATAGCGATAACGAAATGGGGATCCTTGCTAAAGCGTTTAATCGAATGGCACGAGACCTTGGTGCGCTTTATCGTGGACTCGAACAAGCAGTCAATGAAAAAACACAGAAACTACAAAATGCTAATGACTCACTGAGGGTTCTATACCAATCTTCACAGGAGTTAACGGCATCACGTATCACACAAGATAACTTTTCCGCGATTCTTAAGCACATCGCGAGCTTGGAAGGGATATCTGCAGTAAGGTTGGAAATTCAACAGCTAGGAGAGCGTCCAATCGTGTTCAAAGAGGGGCATGATTGCAGTCAATGCACGGAGCAATGTCGTTCCCAGGCCTTAGCTTTGGATGGAACAGAGTTGGGTACACTGTATTGGAAAACTGCTTTGCCCTGTCCAGATCAAGCGTTGATCGATAATTTTGTGCAGATTTTATCACGTGCGATTTATTACAATCAGGCGCAAAGGCAAGCAGAGCAGTTGTTGGTTATGGAAGAGAGGGCAACCATTGCCCGCGAGCTTCATGATTCATTAGCTCAAGCGCTTTCATACTTGAAGATTCAAGTTTCGCTGTTAAAGCGCAGTATAAATAAGCTTCCAGAATCACGTGAGCTAGATAAAACCACATCAATACTGTCGGAGCTGGATACAGGGTTGTCTGCGGCTTACACGCAACTGAGGGAATTACTGACTACGTTTAGGCTCTCAATAAAAGAGGGCAGTTTTGGTTCAGCACTGCAAGCAATGACAGAGCAGTTATCAGATCAAACCGATGCTGAGATCGTGCTCATAAACGAACTCTCTTCAATTGAACTCGATACTAATCAACAGGTACATTTACTGCAGCTAATTCGAGAAGCCGTAACCAATGCGATAAAACACGCGCGTGCAGATACTATAACAATTGAGTGCACAGAAAATGACACACATATAAAAGTGGCTATAAATGATGATGGTGTTGGATTCGATTCAACGAGAGAAAAGGCTAACCATTATGGCTTAAGCATTATGAATGAACGTGCCTCTCGGTTAAACGGCAAACTCAGCGTAGCGGCGGTTCCCGATCAAGGCTGTGAAGTTTACTTAGAATATCCAAAATTTAAGGATTCAAACATTGACAGAGTGTAGAGTTTTATTGGTCGACGAC
Source organism: Vibrio tubiashii (assembly GCA_000775715.1). Classification (GTDB taxonomy): domain Bacteria; phylum Pseudomonadota; class Gammaproteobacteria; order Enterobacterales; family Vibrionaceae; genus Vibrio; species Vibrio tubiashii_A. Next base: position 109,998 of record JRWQ01000014.1, on the reverse strand, counting down.
CATCCATTGATGCGTCGTGGCATCAACCAACTATTGAGCTACGAAGATGAATTTAACGTTGTTGCTGAAGCAAGTAACGGAGCCGAGGCGGTAGCACAGAACCATGAACACAAGCCCGACTTGATCCTACTTGATTTAAACATGAAAGGGATGTCTGGCCTAGATACGCTCAACGCCTTACGTGCCGATGGATGTGATGCGGCTATTGTTATCTTAACGGTATCAGATAGCCCAGCTGATATCGAAGCTATCGTCCGCGCCGGGGCCGACGGGTATCTATTAAAAGACACTGAACCTGATGACCTGATCGAATTGTTAAAGCAGTCTTTAACAGGCGATAAGGCATACAGTAGCGAAGTCGCTAAATATCTTTCTGATCGAGAGAACAATACCAGCGTATTCGATGACCTTACTGACCGTGAAACCCAAATTTTACGTGAAGTAGCGAAAGGACTGCGAAATAAGCAAATCGCTGACACCTTGTTCATCTCTGAATCTACAGTAAAGGTACATATGAAGAGTCTGCTTAAAAAGCTACAAGTCCCTTCACGTACCGCAGCTACTGTGCTGTATCTTGAACGATTTGGTGAGATCAAGTAACGACAGCACACTGATACAAAAAGGGCGCTCATTTGAGCGCCCTTTACTTATTGTGATGTATCTTGTTACGCAGACATAGGTACAAGAACAAGCGTACCGATAATCACTGTTGCCAAGCCACATAGTACTGGCACAGAAGTACGTTTAACGACTTCAAATGGACTGATGTTCGCCATGCCTGAAGTGGCAACGATAACGCCAGACACAGGTGAAATGGTGCGACCTAGATTCGATGCTTGAAGCATTGGGATGATTAGGAACGCTGGGTTAAGGCCCATTTTTGTCGCTAGCGATGGCGCAAGTTCAACGAATGCATAGAATGGAGCGTTACCTGAGCCTGTCGCAATCGCAGCTGCGACCGTTAAGCCAGTAAGGATTAGCATTAGAGCAATGCCACCTGCACCCGCTGTTTCAGCTAAGTGGAGAAGGTTGTCGATTGCACCAATGGACATTAAGCCTTGAGCAAATACCCCAGCAGCAACTAATAACATAACGACGCCTTTGAATGCGTCAGCCATGCCTTGATAACAAGACTCAAGATCTTCTAATGTCTTCTCGCCGTCAAATCGTTTAACGATGTAGTGAACTATCGCGCCAATGAAAATCGACAGCACGACAATAGTATAAATATCCAATGACAATCCAGGAATCGTACGGCCATTGAATAGGAATACGCCGATAATAGGTAAGAATGGAAGAATCGCGTAGAAAGAAGGCGCGTTCACTTCAATTTGTGAAACGTCAATGCGCTCCATCGGCGAGTTGTCTTTCTTGTCGAGATATTTGTTCCAGAAGAATGCGGCTGCAGACATTACGATGATTGCGCAGAAAGATACTGGAAGTACGGTTTGAACTGCGAACACGTCAAGTGCTAGACCAGACTTTTCTGCTGCAATAACAACATCACCAGACGTTGGCGAAAGAATGATCGCTGCTGGCGACGCACATACCGCCACTGCTGCTGGGCGAGAGATACCCATCGCCGTCATCATAGGGAATAGCGTTGCCATCAATAGCACGCCTAAGCCTGTCGCTGAACTAACGGCTAAAGACATCAAACATGCCACTATGTATGCCGCTACGAGTAAAATATAAGGTGACTTAATCACTGACAATGGTTTAGAAAACTGTTTTACAACGACATTATTTGCGCCAATGTGTGTCATGTAGGATGCAAAACCACAAAGTAGCATGATTTGCATACCTAAGCCGCCACCACGGTATTGAAGCATGTACTTAACGTATTCTAATGCATCAGTAAACATATTGCCTGTTGATGTTACTTTAGCAGGCAGTACTGTGTGACCTATTAGGCCAGTTAGAATCAGTAGTAGAATACCGGCGGTTAATAGCACTCCCGCTGCTTTATAACCTTTCACGATGAAATAGCCAACGGCAATGGTCACAACCAAACCAATTAACAACTCCAGCATAGAACTCTCCTCGGAACATGAAAATAGAAACAATTCATTTCAAATTGTGTCAAAGAATGTACAGAAGTTCGGACTGTGGCACGAGCAATAGTTGGACATCTACTGATCTAGAACAATAAATTAACTAAGTTAGCATTATTAGATTAATACATTGTGAATTAGATGAGTTTGTAGATGTTAATATATTTAACTCATCATTAGTTAGAGCTTTAAACTATACTTGATTTAGTGGGGCGTGTAAGAGGTTGCGGGGGAGCTTTAAGCCTGACGATAAATAGTACTAGGGTCACCAAATTCACTGGATTTGGTGATATCGTCGTGACAAATGGAGTTTAGAGGCTGGGGCAACCCAAGAAAATAGCCTTGATAGAAATCGACCCCTAACTGTCTCATAGTGCTTAGCTGTTCAGTTGTTTCAATCCCTTCGACTACCACCTGTGCGCCGATCTTTTTCGCCAGTGTTAAACCGATTTTAAGTGGCTCATGGGAGCCTTTCATATATGCGAGCAATAACGAGCGATCAAGCTTAATAATGTTGGGTTGTAAGCGCATCACTCGTTCACTAGTCGACGCATTGATACCGAAGTCGTCTACAGCAATTTTGAAATCGCATTGTGATAGGTTATGGATGGCTTTAGTTAGTCGGTCTTCATTGTTCGCATCAAACTCAACGACTTCCATAACAATCTGCGAGGTTTTAAGGTGAAGAGCTTCTATTCGCTGAGAGAGTAACATTGAGTCAATGTTTTCAAGTGCGAAAGTTTCACCAGCAGAAGGTAGTACATTAAGAAATAGATGGAGGTGACGGTATTCAGAGCGACAGAAGTTACGGATATGAATAACACGGCTTAGGCGTTCGACGTTGAGTCTATCTTCTTGAGAGAAGTTTTGGCTATGAAAGAACTTATCGGGTCTTATAGAGCCAAATTGATCGTGATGGATACGCACGAGGGCTTCAAGTCCAATCATATGATCAGCACCGTCGTATATCGCCTGAAAAACGCTAGTTAGCGTCAAATCATTATACTTGGCGATATAGCGCGAGTTTTCATCTAACGACAGGCAGTCCACAAACTGCTGCTTAGTGGACAGAATCATAGTTTACACCCAACAACCTTACCTAAAAACAGTATTCCAAATGGAATAAGCAAATAATTGATATTAGTGATACTAGACTATAGATGTCAATATCAGCCTAAATTGACGAAACAAACTTTTGAACCGCGCTGAATTTATTGTTGGACTAACTGAGCTGGATAACCGAGTACAATTGAATGTACTTTCGAACAAGTTGTTGATCAGTCGCGCGTTTAAGTGGATGAGTCGCCTTCACGTAGTAAGGGCTAATATTGAAGTGCTGTTCCAACGACTGAGCAAGTAGAGACTCACTTTCGTACAGAGTAATACCTTGGACTCTGTATTCGTCTATTTCATCGGGTAGTTGACCAGTCCACCAATGAAGTAACTCACGGCTTTGTTTGTTGCGAGTAATCCAGTGGTCGCTAAGTAAAAGCAGCAGATCATTTGGCTGGATTGCAAAACCATACTCTTCTTGCCACTGCGCGATAGTACGAAATAGCTTCTTACGACAAGAAGGGCCTGCACTTAATAGGTGAGAGGTGAGAATCCAAACGGTGCCGATTTCTGAACTAATCCGATAGTGATGAGGTAGGTCTGTACCTCCATGACTATCGAGTGCTTTATATTCGTAATCATGTCCGAACTCGTTCAAAGTACGTGAAAGACGCCGTGCAAAGGCTAAACCCAAGTGGTGTTCACTCATACCTTTGTTGTGAATAGTAGGATAGTGCTTTTCACACAACGCCATACAATCAGCTTGAAATTCGTTAACGCTTTGAACTAGCACATCCAACAACAAGACCCATCTCTCCATTAAAACGATAAGCGCACTAAGCCTAACATGCGCTTATCAAATTCCGTTACACTTAATCGTCAAAACTACATGGGACTTGAAGGGTTTATGTCTAAGATTGAATTTACATCACAACAAAAGCAGGCGATGTCGGCTGAGCTGCAAACCTATCTCGAAGATGAATTGCAAATTGAAATTGGCCAATTTGATGCTGAGTTTCTATTTGATTTCGTAGTGGCTCAATTTGGTTCAGCCTTTTACAACAAAGGGCTAGCTGATGCTCAATCCATAATTGAACGCAAGGTTGTTGATATTGCAGATGAAATTTACGAGATGGAGCAGGAGAGCACTTTCTGAACCGACGCAAATACACTTATTCAGAAATTTTGAATAACTTCATCAAGCACGTCTTATTACCCTTGTGTAAAAAATGGTAAATAATCTGTTGCAACAATGGTTGTGAATGTACTCTTAACTCAAATAAGAGTCATTAACGTTTAAGGCTGTTAAATGAAAACGGAAACGCAAAACTACAATTTAGTCGCAAGAGTCGTGCATTGGCTGTCAGCACTGGTAGTGATCGGCTTATTTGCCGTAGGGTTATGGATGGTAGATCTGTCCTATTACAGTGAATGGTATCGCACTGCGCCGCACTGGCATAAATCAATAGGTTTATTACTCGGCGGGCTAACTCTATTTCGCCTAGCCTGGAAGTCTGTGACGGTGTCACCGAAAGCGGAGGGTGCAAGTTACGAGGTATTGGGGGCAAAACTTGCTCACTTGGCTATGTACGCGATTCTGTTTGTACTGTTTTTATCAGGCTACTTGATTTCTACAGCTGATGGCAGAGGAATCGATGTTTTTAACTTATTCACGGTACCAAGCGTGGGAGCGTTAATTGCCAACCAAGCTGATATTGCAGGCGAGGTACATTTCTACGCCGCTTGGACACTGATTATACTTGCTGCGGTTCATGCACTTGCGGCACTAAAACACCATTTTATTAACAAAGACAACACGCTACGCAAAATGATAGGAGCTTCAAAATGAAAAAAACGTTATTTGCTACCGGACTAGCGATGGTAATGGCATTACCAATGGGTGCGAGCGCAGCGGACTACATGATCGACACTAAAGGTGCACACGCTTCAATTAACTTTAAAGTCAGCCACTTAGGTTATAGCTTTATTCAAGGGCGCTTTAATACCTTTAGCGGTGAGTTTTCTTACGATCCAGCAGACATCGCAGCTTCTAAAGTGACAGTAAGCGTAGATACAACCAGCCTGGACTCAAACCACGCAGAGCGCGACAAGCATATTCGTAGCTCAGACTTTATCGATGCGTCTAAGTATTCAAGTGCGACTTTTACCAGTAACAGTGTTGTAGACAAAGGTAACGGTGAGTTGGATGTAAATGGCGACTTAACGCTGCACGGTGTAACTAAGCCGATTACGATCAATGCGACTTTTGTCGGCGCAGGTCAAGACCCATGGGGCGGTACTCGAGCGGGTTTTGTTGGTACGACTCGTCTAGAGCTTGCCGACTTTAACATTCCTGTTATGGGCGCATCTAGCTATGTAGATATGGAACTGCATGTGGAAGGGATTAAGAAGTAATTTTAGCGCTAGAACTGATAGCCCCCAACAAATGTTGGGGGCTGTTTTTGATCAAGCGACTTATTTCCTACCAAAATTCGTAGTGATCTAAGAGTATGTTGTTACGCTGTTTCTAGTTCACGCTCTTCAACAACACTGATACGCTCACCGTAGATTGGTCGAAGTGCTTTAAGTACGTTTTCACGCGTAATCACACCAACCAACTTACCGTCTTCCAAAACTGGCAATACGTGCGGTTTGCTTACTTTCATTGCTTTTGCGCGTTCCTCTAATGAAAGAGTCGTAAACTGAGTTGCGATGCCCATGCTTGTTGTTGGGTAAAGCTGTTCTTTATCTATACATAGGTATTCAGCAATATCGACCAGCTTGTCTTTGGCATCAATAGCTACGACATCGCGAGACATAATATCGACAACTTTTTGTTCTGCAGTTGGGATGTAGTCTTGGCACCAAAGATCTACCATGACGTCATGCGCTGAGAAGAAACCAACTAGACGGCCTTCAACATCGCAAACAGGTGCGCTGACTTGATGGTTGTCTAGTAGAGCGTCGATAGCCACTGCTGTTGGCATCTCTGCGCGTAAAACGATTGGGTTGTTATTCATGATTTCTGTTGCAGTGATATTGCTGTTCATAGTGACGTCCTTAGCCGAGTTAATCTGAGTTGGGGTTGTAATTGCGCGAACATTTGTCGCTTTAAGTTGTGGTCTGCGGTAGATACCCCAGTTCGCAAGTCCTACAAGAACTGAACCGCCGACGATGTTGCCAAGCGTGACTGGAATAAGGTTCGCTAGGACAAACTGTTTAATGTTTAAGTCTGAATACTGAATTGCCGTTGTACCGATTTGGTGCCAGAAGCTTTCTGGGGCGAAGTTCTGTATTACAATGCCAAGCGGAACCATGAACATGTTTGCTACGCAGTGTTCGAAACCACTGGAGACGAACATGGCTACGGGTAAAATGGTCATTACCGCCTTAGTCATTGCATTTGCACTACTAAAGGTTAACCAAATAGCTAAGCAAACAAGCAAATTACACAAGATACCCAGAGCAAATGCCTGTACAGGTGTATGGTGTAATTTATGCTGAGCAATGTTTAACGCGTTTAGCCCCCACTGACCGTGGTCCATTTGGTACAAACCAGCCGCTGAAACTATGGTCAACAGAAACATTGCACCGATAAAGTTGCCAACGTAGACTTTGCCCCAAATTGAAATCATTTTGCTGAAGCTGATTTGCTTGTTCGCCCACGAAATACTCGATAGCACCGAGCTGGTAAACAGTTCGCCACCGCATATCACAATCAGTATTAAGCCCATACTGAACGCTAACCCGCCTGCTAGGCGACTGAGTCCCCAGCCAGCATCGGCGCTCCCTGTGGTTACAGTTATATAAAAAAGAAACGCTAGGCCAATAAATGCACCAGCCATGATGGCTAGGCTTAAAGTCATACCACTGCTCTTCTTCGCCTTACTGAGCGCAAATTTCTCTGCTTCAGCCATCATCTCTATTGGTGAAAAGTATTGGTTATTTGTTTTCGCAGTTGCCATACATGCTCCAAATTCGAAATATCATTCTTAACCTCCTTAAGTTCACAGCGCTGCGTTGTTCGCTGTGAGTTCAGAATAGGGTGACGAAACATACAGGTAAAATTGATAATTTTTAAAATCCTCATCAATAATATTGATAAGGCGGTCAGGACTGGTAAAATGAAACGGCTTGCTTATCAGAATTGTCTGATTTTTATAGGAAAGAATGAAATAAGCGAAATCTCGCACATAAGAAGGATATCAGAGTTATGCGGTACTCATTAAAGCAGCTCGCGGTTTTTGACGCTGTTGCTGATACAGGAAGTGTTAGTTTGGCTGCAGATAAACTTGCTCTGACTCAATCTGCTACCAGTATGTCGTTAGCGCAATTAGAGAAAATGCTAGGAAGGCCGCTGTTTGAAAGGCAAGGTAAGCAGATGGCACTAACACATTGGGGCATGTGGCTTCGTCCAAAGGCAAAACGTCTATTGCAAGATGCCCAGCAAATCGAAATGGGGTTTTATGAACAACATCTTTTAAGTGGTAACCTTAAGATAGGCGCTAGCCAAACGCCGGCAGAACACCTAGTTCCCGACTTAATCAGTATTATTGATAACTCATTTCCAGAGATGCGAATCTCACTCGAAGTGAAAAGTACTGACAATGTTATACAAGGTGTGCTCGATTATAAACACGATATTGGTATCATCGAAGGTCGTTGTGATGATAACCGCCTCAATCAAGAAGTCTGGTGTCGAGACCACTTAACCGTAGTTGCTGCAGCTCATCACCCGTTTGCCAAGCACAGTACTGTAAGTCTTGCCCAGTTGGAACAAGCACAGTGGGTTTTACGGGAGCATGGAAGTGGCACTCGAAAAATTTTTGATAGCTCTATTCATCATTTAATTCAAGATCTCGATGTGTGGCGTGAATATGAACACGTACCCGTCTTACGGAGTATGGTAGAAAACGGCCAGTATTTAACCTGTTTACCGTATTTAGACGTCGAGCGATTCATCGACAGTGGTCAACTAGTTGCGCTTAACGTTCCAGAACTAACGATGGAAAGAACGTTATCGTTTATTTGGCGCGCAGACATGGTAGAGAACCCACTGGTCGAATGTATTAAGCGAGAAGGAGCTCGAATGATGAAAGGTAAACCGTCAGTTCTATAATCGTAAGTATTTACCAATCCTGTTGAAATAGCGTTTGCGTCACAAATATCAAAAATCTCATACATCCAATTACGCAATATATGAGATCTTCGTCATGTGTTTGTGGCGTGTTTTCGCCTACTATGCTCACTCGTACTTTTGACGTGTCACATACCACACTCTGCGAGGCATAATGAGCACTCTAATCGCTATATCACTTACAACAGGTATTCTATCCGGGCTTTGGGGTTGGATTGCTGTTTCATTAGGTCTTCTAACTTGGGCTGGCTTTCTGGGTTGTACAAGTTACTTCGCTTCACCAAATGATGGTTTAAAAGGGTTATCAGTAAGTTTGATAACTAATATGAGCGGTGTATTTTGGGCAATGGTGATTATTCAGTTATCTCAACTAGCATCGCTTGAGATCATCGGTTATGTGGTGACCGCTGTGGTTGCATTTTTGATGTGTGCACAAGCAAAGCAGTCTTGGCTGGGTTACATACCCGGTACCTTTATTGGTTCTTGCGCTACGTTCGCAGCGGATGGCAACTGGCAGCTTGTTATTCCATCGCTGATTTTAGGTGGCGTGTTTGGCTATCTGATGAAGACAAGTGGCATGTGGGTATATCAAAAGTCAAACCAATCTCAGGCTGATGCGAGCTTACCGACTCGTTCTTAGTCTTTGATAATCTTCCTATGCTTATATAGGAACACCCCCGATTGATTTGTATCAGCAGCATTTTTGATACGCGGCATCTATTCAATAGATGCCGCTTTTTTGATTTTTGAACAAGTTACGTATTTCCATTTGCCATAGTGACAACGCGTTTCAATGTCCAGCGCAGAAGAATCGGGATACCTTCGACTCCTTGATTCTCACAATGAGATACAATGGCTAAGGCAAGATCTGGCTTGGCGAACTTCTTCAATACGCGTGTAACCACTTTTTTCGCAGGTATCGGGTGGTCAAGCGGTATTCTGAGCATGTTTTTGAAGAAGGGTTCAAAACCATTGTTATAAAGAAAATGCTCAATATCTCTATCAGGTAACTCAGTAAGACGATGTCTTTGCTGGTCTTGGCCAAGCTGAGCCATTACAGCAGCGGCATATTTTTTACCCGCGGCATCACCATCAGTAACGACATGCCAATCGATACCAAAAGCTTTGGCGACCTTTATCAGTGACTTTAATCCTGACTGAGCAAACTCGATAATCTGCACACCTTCTGCTGCTAAGTTGTATCCACACTGGTTTGCAAGTTCATTAAATAACCACACCTCAGTTTCACCTTCGACCAGCAACCAACATCGAGCAAACAATGCGCCAGAGCGGTGGAATCGAATGTGGAAACCAATTCGTCTTAGTTCGTCGCGGCCGAGACCTTGGTCGGGAATATATTTGGTAATGGTGCGATCGTTCATGCGTACCAAACGTCGAATACTTGAAAGGGGAACCTGACCTAGTAGTTCACCACTGTTAGTGGTTAAGATCTTTTGCATTGGTAGCAGTTGAAGTAAGCCCCAAGCGCGTGCTAAATGGGTGGGGTGCAATCTACCTTCTGGGTCTTCGACAATTAACAGTGGCCGAGCGCAGCGCCTCAGGGTTGTTGGCCCTTTTGCTTGTAGATAGGCATTTAACAGCCCCATAAACAGTAAGCGAGTCTGCTTGTCTTGCGTTTCCTCGACCACTTGGGAGATGCTTTTTGAACCTGGTGATGCATTAAAGAAAATTCCATCGCGCTGTTTACGAATATCCTTACGGGTGTTGGACTTAAAAGAAAAATAATGTTCAACCAAAGCCCTCATCGAGTTAAGACTACTACGCATTTCACCCTTGTTGACGTGACCAGGAATCGCCATCAACCGTCTCCACGTATTGCCGATGCGTTTTTCCATACGTGCGTTAACGTCTTTGCTATCTGAAATAGGACGTTCAAAGCGTCTCGAGTCTCGTAAGCGTATCACAGGGTGAAGCGTCATTAATTCTTGAGCCAACTTGTCTGAGTGATGCAGAGGAATCGGGTTACCCTCTAAATCAAGGAAAGTATAATTAGTGGTAATATCGTATTGATTACGCGACGCACTCAATCGATAGATGATACGGTTCCTCCCCTGTTCATCCGGGACCCAAATAGGCTTGATCTTGCGATATCGACCAGACTTAATCTCGTTTTTATCTGTCGAAACAAGACTAAGGACAATCTGTAAATGCTGTGTTTGAGGATGAGAAATTGAATAGTCGACATGAAAGTCAGTTAAAGTAAATTGATAAGGTATACCTTCAGGTGGCAGGGCAACAGAAAGTGCGTCTAACAATGAAGACTTGCCCCAAGTGTTTTCACCTATTAATGTCGTAAGATCATCAAAGGCGATGGAAAGACGTTTAATACCGCGAAAACCAGATATTTCGATTCGCTCTAGCTTCATAGAGTGGCTCCATTACGCTGTAGTTAATACAAGCATAATTGAAAAGTTGTTGATTAGCAGGCGTTTAAGTCACAAACCAGTTTTTAGTTTCTCCACAGTAGTCGATGGTTTGATTCTCATTTTTCAATGCATCAACGAGAGCATTTCAAAAAAAGTGTGAAAGATAATGATTCTGTCATATGGATTACGATAAAATCGGCCAAAAGAGAGAGAAAATATGACAGATAAAAACAATAAAACAACCAAACTTAGAATTGCTCACATCAATGATACCCACTCCTATTTTGAACCGACGTCGTTACAGCTAACTATTAATGTAGATAATGATAGCGTTTCTCCGTTTGTGAGTGCAGGTGGATTTGCCAGGATCGCCACTCGCGTCCAGCAGCTTCGAAAGCAAGCTGAAGAGAATAACCAAGAGTTCCTGTTTCTTCACGCAGGTGATTGCTTTCAAGGCACGCTCTACTTTTCACTGTTTAAGGGCGATGCTAATGCAACTATGCTTAACAACCTTAAGATAGATGCAATGGCGCTTGGTAATCATGAACTTGATATGGGTAATGAGCCTGTTGCGCAATTCGCGCAGAAGATTGATTTTCCGCTATTGGCTGGCAACTGGGATCTAACCAATGAACTGGCTGATAAAACGACGCGCCTATCAGACAACCCGCGTGTAGTCAGCTACGTTGAGCAGACTAAGTCCGCGCAATGGATAGAGAAGCAAATCGGTGATGACAAGGTCGCGGTTTTTTCATTAGCACTCGATAAGATGGCCGATATCTCCAACCCTGATTTCGATACTCCGTTCGTCAACTCAATTGAAACTGCGACAAATACCGTGAAACAGATCCAAGCTTCGGGTATCAATAAAATCATTCTGCTCAGTCATATGGGCTATGAAGCTGACCTAGAACTTCCTTTGCATGTACAGGGGATTAGCGTGATTGTCGGTGGACATAGCCATAAGTTGCAGGGTAACTTTTCTGATATTGGCTTAGCGGATGAAGATGAGTACGGTATCAAGATTAATGATACTCATGTTGTTCAAGCAGGCTTCCATGCACTGACGCTCGGGCACTGTGATCTGGAGTTTAATGCTGATGGAAGTCTGACTTCATTCAACGGTAAAAATGAACTTTTATTAGGTCGACGAGTATTCATTGATGCGAGCATGAGCGCTGTGCATAGTGATGACCCATACCTAAAAGCACGCGACTATATAGACAACCACCCAAACGTCATCGTGTGTAAAAAAGACAGCAAGGTGCAAAGTGTATTGAATGATAACTACACTTGCCAAGTACGCGAACTACAAAATACGATTATTTCTACCACAGAGAAAAAGCTTCGTCATATTCGCGTCCCCGACGCTCAAGGGCCGAGTGAAGTAGCACCACTGGTTGCTGAGTCATTCGTCTATATGATGGAGCAACAAGGCCACCGTGTTGATTTCGCTATTCATAACGCGGGTGGTGTTCGTAATTCTCTCTACCCGGGGGATATCTCGGTTGCAGACATCGCAGGTAAGATTCTTCCATTTGCCGTTCCAATTGGTATCTATCAGATTAAGGGCGAATTTTTGCCGCTTGTGTTAGAAGGCGCGCTAGATAATGCATTTAATAATGGCATTGAAGGGACCGGAGACGGCTCATACCCTTATACACACAATCTCGACTTCAAATATGACCCTTCGGCTCCGAAAGGTCAGCGTGTCTTAGATCTTAAGCTAAGAAACAGTGACGGCGAGTGGAGCAAAATTGACCCACAAGCCACGTACAACGGGACATCCTCTGCTTATACCATGAAAGGGAAAGAGGGTTATGAAGCGATTTTGAACATGGAGAATGAAGGGATGGTTACCACGTTCTCAATGGCAGATTGCTTTATTCAATTACTAACTGACAAGCCCCACACGCTTAATCAAACTCACAACGACAACGGATGTCAGCATTGGCATAAAGGTTGCTAATTACTCCTTGGGTTCGTATTACGAATGGATAGTACTCAAAGGAGGGTATTATGTGGAGTAAAGATTGGATTGATGTTGCTGTCGTCGTAAGCTGGATTGGCGTATGGTCAGCACTGGTATACTTTATCCCAATCGGTGGAGTGTAACGTCCAAATGGACAGAACCATCAATATAATAAGTACCTTGTGAATGCAGTGGAGAAGGAGCAAAAATATTTGCTCCTTTTTTAGGGTCTGTTAATCTTTCGCGGTTAAATTTTGTTCGAGATAAAATCGTTTTAGGCGCGGCAAGGGGTGTGTAGCCTACATTCTAAGTAAATACCCCTTAACAAAGCATAAAACGATTTTAGCCGAACCCTTCGGGCAGCGTTTGTGGTTCATTTCTACTGCGTTATCGGCTTTTCATGTAGGCTACTACACTTCAAAGCCTCTGCCTGCTCTTGTTTGTAAAGAATAGAAATTTCCCACAAACTCTGCAAAAATCAGCTCGAAAGGTCAACAGACCCTCATTTATATGTAGACACCAAACATATCGAGGAATAGAATTCGCCTTGTTTGGGGAGTAGTCGCCTCTGGTTTACTTATCGTCATCTCGTTAGGCTCAGACCTATCCGGTAAGTATAAATGTTGCTGATAGTCATATTCAGCATCTATTTCGACGAGACCAACGTAGTCAAATGCTACGCCAATTATTTGTGCGTAGATTGTTTGTTTGCGGTGGGACTCTACTATCTCAAAATAGCCCGTTCCCTCCGCGTGTGGAGGATTTATGACCCCAATGACTTATTACTGCTTCGGCATTCTTATCTTGGCTTTAGTCGCACTCGATATTTATCAAACTCGCGGTGGAAAGATCTCCATCAACAAAGCGTTGCTGTGGAGCCTGTTTTGGTTCGCACTTGCGTTTGTCTTCGCTGCATCGTTCTATCTGTTGTGGCCAATGTACGCGCCTCATAGTGACTACAGCGCGTCTAAAGCAACTACGGCATTTATCACTGGTTACCTATTGGAAAAGTCATTAAGTGTCGATAACTTGTTTGTGTTCGCAATCATTTTTCACCAGTATTCAGTGCCTGAAGCTTTACGTCCTCGAGCGCTACTTTGGGGGGTAATTGGAGCACTACTATTGCGCGCAATAATGATTGCCGTCGGTGCTCAGTTGCTGGCCCAGTATCACTGGGTGCTGTATGTGTTTGCGCTGTTCCTAATTTGGACAGGGATTCAACTCGCGCGTGATAAAGGCGATGAGCATATTAATCCTTTGCCGGAGCGCGTGATCAGAAGGCTGATGCCAGTTAGTGATAGTTTTAGCGGAAACGCGCTAACAATAATGGAAAAGGGCAAGCGTGTCGCAACGCCGATGCTTATTGTCATCACGGTGATCGCATTTATGGATGTGATGTTTGCCTTAGACTCTATTCCAGCGATATTTGCAGTAACTCGTGACCCATTCTTGGTATTAGCGGCGAACGTATTTGCGTTACTTGGGTTACGCTCACTCTATTTTGTATTGCAAGGCATGATAGATAAGTTTGTTTACTTAAAACCTGCTCTGTCATTTATTATGGTGTTTATCGGTATCAAGATGATGTTGGTGGGCACGGAGTGGGCAATTCCAACGCCAGTATCACTATTTGTTCTTGTTATCACCATGACAATTGCTGTGATTGCTTCAGTTATTCAGCAGAAGAATGAAGTAAGAAAGCAGGCTTTAATCGTGAATAAATAAACTAATTGATAAAAATCAATCTTCGCCGTTTATCCGCAATTAATGTGTAAAATATTTGTTGCTAGGGTGGCGGCGTAAACGGCGATACAAAATATTCATGCGCGATAAATAGCTTTTAATGGATATAAATTCATCAAATGCGAATATATGGCATTGTCAATTGTAAAAGAGTTGTTTTATAAGAAAAACTAATCTGAATTACCAAAATTTGTCATTTTTTGAGCCATAAATTATTGATTAATATTACCCCATCAAAACGAATTACAAAATTTATAGAGAGGCAATCATGGCACAAGCAATGCAAATCGGTAATATCGAAGCTCCTATCTCTATGGATAAGAAATCGTACGCGGTTTCGTTCAAAGGATTGATTGCACATTTATTGGATATTCTTTTCACTGACAACAGCGAACCACGCGCTCATTACGCGAATGATTTGTCTGGTCACATGCAAAAAGATATCGGTATTTACCGTTAATTCGAATAAATATGAATAATGAAACGCTGGCTATATGCCGGCGTTTTTTGTTTGGGTGAAAGTAATTGCGCTGTGTTACGGTCATTATTCCCATGACAAATAGTTTGCGTTTGTAGCAAGGGATAAAAATAATGAATGCACTGTTAGCGCTCTCCGTTGTCTCTACGGTTTCTGCCGGGCAGTTATGGGTTAGTTCTGGCCAACCTCCTCAAGTCGTTGAACTCTTTACCTCAGAGGGGTGTTCTAGTTGTCCACCTGCTGATAAATACATCTCAACCTTTGAAAATGATGACAGGCTTTGGAAAGAGATAGTGCCAATCGTTTACCACGTTGACTACTGGAACTATTTGGGGTGGAGCGATAGATTCGCTAAGCCTGAGTTTTCGCAACTGCAACGCTTGTATCATGCCTATGACGTAGTGAGTAGTGTTTATACCCCGGGTTTTGTTGTTGATAATAAAGAGTGGCGAGGCTTCTTTAACTGGGTCAACCGAAAGCTACCAGATAACCAGCAGTCTGAATCTAAGCCACTGACTCTAATCCGAAAAGACAATACTTTTGAACTACGTTATGAAGAGCAACGAACTCTTGATGCGACAATCGTCTTTATTGCCAACAATCAAACTACGACTGTTAGAGCAGGTGAAAACCGGGGCAAAAAGCTAGAACACGATTTTATCGCTACTCAGCGCAACCAAATGCGGTCCAAGAATGGCCAATGGACTTTCACCTATGATGGAAGCTTAGATGACATTGATGCAGTAGTAGCGTGGGTTACGCCCGTAGGGAGCTTTGATAGAGTTCAAACTGTTGCGGGTAAGATCGAGTAGCGAAAAATAACAAAGGCGCTCATTGAGCGCCTTTGTTCTATCTGTCGAAAGTCACTTGAGATTACTTCTTACGGCAGTATTCAGCGATAACGTACATTGATTGACCGCCGTTCGCTTTACCTGAAACAAGCTTAGGATCGTCGCCGATGCTGATGCCACGTATAACCGTACCTTGCTTGATAACTTGGTTAGTACCTTTAACTGGTAGGTCTTTGATTACCGTTACATCGTCGCCTTTCTTCAGTTCAACGCCGTTGCAATCGAATGGTTTGTCATCGGCAGACATACCCGTCATCGCCCAGTTCATTTGCTCTTCTTCCATGTACATCATGTCGAGCGCATCTTGAGCCCAACTTTCGCTGTTTAGGCGAGTAAGTTGACGCCATGCAGTGACTTGAACTGGTGGAACTTGGCTCCACATACTGTCGTTTAGGCAACGCCAGTGGTTGATGTCTTTTGGGTCTTCGATTTCGCTAAGACACTTTTCACAAACCATGATTCCGTAATCTACTGTTACATGGCTGTGCGGAGGAACAGCATAAGCCGTTAAAGGTGCATCAGCGGCACATAGTTCACACTTAGATTGGCAGCGTTCTAGCATAGTTGCTTCAGAAGACATAATGGACTCACATTTTATAGGTGTTAATAACGCGGGCTATTATCCACTTTATCGCTAAAAAATAAAGGATAATTCGGCTTCAAACGAATAGATAGGTTAATTCTGACTCTGGGCGCACATTTCAACCACTATCCCTTACCTATCAGGTAATTACAACTCGCTACACTGTCACGTTTAATTATGATTCTTTACCTTGATAGTATCAATTGGCATAATCCGCTTTGTTGTTATATCAATTTAATAGGTTAGACATTGGAATTACTATCAATCGAGTTTTTG
This sequence comes from Vibrio tubiashii, assembly GCA_000775715.1. Taxonomy (GTDB): domain Bacteria; phylum Pseudomonadota; class Gammaproteobacteria; order Enterobacterales; family Vibrionaceae; genus Vibrio; species Vibrio tubiashii_A. The sequence continues at coordinate 93,464 of JRWQ01000014.1, read as the reverse complement.
GGCAAGCCACTTAGACTTGAAGGCTCGATGGCTGGCTGGCAACAACTATATTGGAACAATCAACTCGTATCGCAACTTGATGCCGATGCAGAGCGAGGAGAAAGTTCTCAACATAGCTTTACACTACTCAATGGTGACAGTGAGCTAGTTTGCAAACTAGAAACTCACTTAACTTGGCAGCCATTTATATTGGAATTTACTGCCTATGTTAACGAACAGATTATTGAACAAGGCAGTCGTACTAGCAAAGATATTGAGCAACAAACGCCATTTACTAAGCCTGAGCCTGATCGTCGATTCAGCTTGATCGGTCTTATATCGCTAGGAATGAAAGCGTTAAAAAGCGCCAAATTGATCAAAGTGGTATTGGCATCGGCGAGTCTAGCTGCATATTCATGGCTGTTTTCATTTCAGTTTGCTCTAGCATTGATCGCGTGTTTAGTTTTCCACGAATATGGCCATGTAAAGGCAATGAAGTACTTTGGTATGAAAACCAAAGGCATCTATTTGGTTCCATTTCTTGGAGGCTTAGCGTTAAGCGATGAGAAGATAAATACTCGCTGGCAAGATGTGGTTATCTCCATCATGGGGCCAATGTTTGGGCTAATTTTGTCATTGGTACTACTCATTGCCTATCTTGTCACTGGTGAAATGTTTTTTGCTGGCCTTGCAGTTTTCAATGCTTTCTTAAACCTGTTCAATCTCTTGCCGATACTACCGCTTGATGGAGGGCATGTACTCAAGAGTATCAGCTTTTCGATGAACAGCGTGACAGGGATTGTGTTATGTACGCTTGCGGCTGCGGGTGGAGTAGTACTGAGCTATTCACTAGGACTTACACTCTTTGGCTTTTTGTTGATTATGGGTATGTTGGAAATAGTCATTGAGTGGAGAGGTCGGCATCATAGCCATCTGTTGCCGCTCGATCGCTACGGACAGACGATTGCGACAATTTGGTATCTAGGTCTGGTTGCTGGGTTAATTGGTATCATTTGGTACTTTGCTAGCACGGGTGACGAACTGTTGAGATTACCCTTGCTCATTCTCGGGACTTAGATATTAGGGTTAAAAGACCCTAGAAGGGAGCAACTCGCTCCCTAAATAGGATGGGTTTCTACATACAGTTTGGTGTAGCTGCGCTTTCTGCTGGTAGTACTTTTATCTTAGCGGAGAGATCTGAAATACGAGTACTATGAGAAGGGTGCGTCGACAGAAGTTCGGGTGGTTGGGCACCACCTGCAGCGCGGGCCATGTTTTTCCATAGGTCGACACTTTGGTTTGGATTAAAACCCGATTTTGCCATTAGCTCTAAGCCAACGATATCAGCTTCTGACTCTTGTGTTCTGCCGTATGGCATAAGTACTCCGTACTGAACACCTAAACCCAATGCCGCCATAGTTGCACCTCGGTATTGAGCGTATTCTGAAGAGCTCAGCGCTATATTAGTTAACTGAAGGCCAGCATTGGCAATTTGAGATTGAGATAAACGCTCATTACTATGATCAGCCAGTACATGAGCGATCTCATGACCAATAACGGTGGCAAGTTGATCTTGATTGACTGCAACATCAAGCAGTCCAGTGTATACGCCGATTTTTCCTCCAGGGAGGGCAAAAGCGTTGACCTGTTTACTTTCAAATACGACGACTTCCCACTCATCAAAGCCGGACTGTTTAGGGACGTATTTGGTGATCGAGTCAGTGACACATTGAACATAGGCGTTGACTTTAGGATCGTCACTGACTTTAAGTTCAGACTTCATTTGCTCAAAAGATTGAGCGCCTAGTGCACTCATGTCAGAATCAGAAAATAGCAGCAACTGGTTGCGACCAGTGGGAGAGGACGAGCAAGCCGTCATGACTATAGCTGCAGAAAGCGTCGCGACTTTAAAGCATGCGTGCATTGAAGTCTCCATTTCAATTAAACATACAATTTAGCTATATACATCATAGCATTAGGTTACTATTCTTGGTAATCCCATTCACTTATGGAATGTGACATGACAATTTGGAAAAAAGCGGTCGACCTTGACACACTCAATAAAACATCTCAGAACACACTGATCGAACACCTTAACATCGTTTACACCGAGTTGGGTGATGACTATATTTCAGCCACCATGCCAGTGTGTTCGTTTACCCATCAGCCATTAGGAATGCTGCATGGTGGTGCCTCGGTTGTGCTTGCGGAAACCTTAGGCTCTGTAGCCGCTAATTTTTGTGTACCAGAGGGAAGCTATTGTGTTGGTCTGGATATCAATGCCAACCATGTACGCTCAATGCGTAGCGGAGAGGTTATCGGTACAGCAAAACCCATTCATCTTGGGGTTTCCACACAAGTTTGGCAAATCAATATTACGGATGAACGCGGTCGACTTGTCTGCACCAGTCGACTCACCATCGCAGTTAAACACCAAAAGAACAAATAGGTTGTCGTTGTGGTTGTAGAGTTTAAAAGCGGAAAAATCATCGTTACACCCCATGAAGTTGTGGTTAAACTCGATGGTGAACATAGGGTGACGATGCAAGCACAAATTGATGCTATTTCACTGATTGGTAAAGGTGCCAATGTTATTGCCGCTAATGGGAGCGAGACTAAGTGGTCAATAAAACTCGACTCTGAAGAGCAGCTTCAACAGATAGCTCTCCAAGTTGGATGCCAGATCCAATAATTCCTAATTTGTCTTGATACTCATACAACAAACGAGGAAACTTACACCTAACTAAATCTAGATGAGATTTCCTCTTTATGAGCAGCCCACGATTGAGAGTTCAGTTTGAAACGCTATTTGAACACTACAAAGGACAAGATTGCGGTATCCAACTGGAAGACATCACTGAAATTCTGTTTTGTACACGACGTAACGCGCGTATCGTTCTCAACAAGATGGAAGAAGAGGGCTGGTTAGAGTGGCATCCAGCACCCGGGCGCGGCAAGTTATCTCAACTGATTTTCAAACGAAGCCGTGCGGATGTAAGCGAAAACTTAGCACGCCGTTATCTCGAAGAGGGCAAAATCGGCCATGCGCTTAAAGTGCTCGATCAAGATACCGCGAAACTCGCTCAAGTTGTTGAGAGCTATTTAGGCATTGTTCATCAACAAGGTCAACAAGTTGTAAGGCTGCCATATTACCGTCCATTGTCGACCCTTAATCCAACCTTGCCACTGCGCCGTTCTGAACTTCACATTGTACAGCAAGTGTTTAGTGGTTTGACTAGTATCGATGACAATGAACAGTTGCAGCCTGACTTAGCTCACTCATGGGATATGATAACGCCGCAGCACTGGCGTTTTTATATTCGCCCTAGCGTTAGATTCCATAATGGTGACTTGCTGACCACCCAAACCATCATTGACAACCTTATGTGTCTTAAGCATCGTAAGCTGTTTTCACACATCATAGATGTCAGCTCCCCAGGCCATTTAATCGTCGATATCCATCTTTTAAGAGACGACTACCAACTACCGTTTTTACTGTCTGAGTCCTGCGCGAAGATCTTGCTTCCTTCGGAAAATCGTTCAGAAGACTACGATGTATTCCCAATAGGTACTGGGCCATATCGGGTAATTCAGAATGACAACAAACGTCTTGTTCTGCAGGCGTTTGACAACTATTTTGGCTTTAGGCCATTACTTGACCGTATTGAAGTGTGGGTAATTGATGATCAACATTCATCGATGATATTTCCGAGTATATCTAAGCCTCTTAAACCGTCAGTCGCAGATTACGCAGAGACCGTCGACCTAGACCCCGGTTGCACCTATTTACTGCTAAATCGAAAAAATGGCTTAGCGTCATCAAATGATTGGGCTAACTATTTTACCCAGAAGCTTTGTACACTTAATTTATTTCAACATCTCCCTCAGGACAAAATTATCGAACTCGGTGTTTTACCTGCCCACGGTTTAAAGCCTGGTTGGTACCACAGTACTCGCAAGAGTTACACATCACCACCTTCTTATCAAAGTGTGACGATTGCATATCATGCCCAACATCCCATGTTTCCAACCTTAGTCAAATGTATAGAAGGGTTACTCAAGGAAGATGGGTTGAGTGTCAAATTTATTAGTTACGATCTCACCGTGGAAGATAGGTCAGAGGTGGACATATGGGTAAAACCAATGGGTATAACAACCAGTCGTGACGATGCTTTAGCGGGTTGGCTACTAAATAACAGTGACATAGAAGCATTAAGCCGCGAGCAAGATTTCGCTCACTGGGTTAGCGTAGTACAGGCGTGGCAAGCGGAACAAAATGCTAGTTTTCCAGCTCACGAACTGGGGAAATCACTAGTCGAGAAAATGCAGATCATCCCGATGTTCCACTGTTGGTTGGGTGTGAGTAAAGATCATTGTGGTTCCCTGCAGAACGCTAAGTGTAATGCATTAGGTTGGTTTGATTTTAGCAAGGTATGGGTTAAGCCTGAAACTCTGGTTTCTACAAAGGTAAGTGAAGAACAAGAATAATGGCAAAGCCCAATAAAAAACAGCCAGATAAAACGGTTGAAATCTTCTGTAGCAAATGTAGAGCTAAGCTGTATAAATACCGAAAAGGGGGCAAGGGCGCGTTAGTCAAATGTTTCAAAGAGAGAATCGTAATTGACTATACAAAACAACCCTGCATTTGTCCTAACTGTGGCCTTGCCTTTGCCAGAGATACTTTGGTTAGAGGAGCTCCTGCTTTCAAAATAATCGGTGGCAAAGTCGCTATGAAGTAGCAACTTTGCCACACATTCATCCAGGCGATAGATCTAACTCAGTAACTCACTAAACTTTATAAAATAGACTCTACAACCCCGTTTTTGATCTCAGTCGATAAAATAACCAAAATTGTCACTTAAGGGTATCAATGTTTTTTTCAAGTGATAGAATAGCCGCAGTTTCTTTTCGGTTTTTCCAACTTTACTTTAGGGGTTTGTAATGGAGCTAGGTCTAATCATCGCTTTTATCGTTGCAGCAGCTGTAATGGTTAAAAAAGAGATGGCATCAGCTAAATAGTCGGTTCAATTCATCCATTTTTTAATATCTTTTCTTATGAATTGTCCCTAAAAGCTCCTTTTAAGGAGCTTTTTTATTTCCACTATCTAGTTGATTTAGAATAGCTATTTGTTGTAAACATAAAAAAGCCAGCACTATTGCTGGCTTTGTCTTAGAAAGGGTAGTTTAGAACTGATAATCTAAGCTAACACCCCAGTTTCGACCTGGTTGAGAGTAGTAATCCATGTTAGAAACGCTAGACTTACCTGATAAGTCGTCATACAGGTGGTATTTCTTATCAAGTGCATTAAACAGTCCTGCACGTAACGTAAGATCTTTGATTGGACGGTAGTAAGCGGTTAAATCGACCAATGTGTAGCCATTGACGTCAACGTTATCTACTGAATTACCCATAAAATCAGTCATTGAGGCCCAATCCGTTTTTGAAGCAACCATAGTAATGTTCATCACACCACCATAGGTTTGATTTGGGTTGTCATAACCAAAACCTACAATAGATGATAGCGGAGCAACACTGTTAATAGCATCGCCTGACTCTATATCTTTGCCGTCAGCGTATGCTACTGACAACTTTGTATAAGTACCGACCGGAAGATCAAACGCTTTATCCATCAATAGGGTAGCTGAAAGCTCAGCACCATAGATTTCAACTTCATCAAGGTTTTTATTAGTGTAGACATTTTTGCTCCCAGAAGAGCCGGTACGAACGGTTTCAATGAAATTGTCGTACTCGTTAAAGTACGTAGATAGCTCAAATCGACCAAATTCGTTGTTACCTCTAAAACCAACTTCGTACGAAATGCTGCTCTCAGCTTTTAGATCTGGATTTGGTTCAACGATAGCCCCTTGATCATACAAATAGTACAAGTCATAAACAGTAGGAGCTTTGAAACCTGTACTAATTTTAGCGAACGTAGAAAACTTATCCGTTAGGTGATAGACCGTGCCAATATTTCCCGTTACTGAGGAATCGCTGTTTTTAGATACGTCATTTGTGTAACTAGGTGTCTGCTCTGGCGACGACTCAAACGAGTCGAAGCGTAAGCCTGCTGTAACGACAAGCTTTTCATCGAGTAAAAAGACGTTATCTTGAACGAACATGCCCCACTGGGTGAGTTTAGCGTTAGGGCTTGTTCCTCTTGTGCTAGGGGCAGACGTGCCTGTATCTAAGAAATAGTCCGTATTAGTCAGTTCAAAATCGTTCTGGATATAGCTTGCACCGTAAGTAACTTCATGGGTCGCTGAGTCGCTCTCGATAATTTTATTCAACTGAGAACTAAATTGAATTGAGGTGTCTTGAGTATCACGTACGCGTATGCGTTTACCCTTGGCATCAGTAGTATCACCGTTATCATTTACTGACTGGGAATCTTGATAAGATAATGCCCAGTTTAACTCATCAGCAATCGCGTTGTTTAGTTGCCAATCATGTTCAAGCGTCACACGTGTACGTGTATTGTTATCGTCATTGAATGCGTTGCTGTAGTTGTAGGGCGGAGTAGATGATAGCTTTTCTAAATCTGTTTCTTCATAAGTAAAGTCATGATGTTCAACGGTTAACCCTAAACGGTGTTGTTCGTTAAGTTGGTAGTATGCCTTGGCTAATAGGTTTTGGACTTTTTTGTCTGCTGGGTTTGCAGCACCACGGTCATCGCCTTCGATGTCAGCTCCGTCGCTATGCTTACTCGTTTCATTACCGTCCGCGTAGGTGAGCATCAACAAAGTTTCTAATTTGTCTTTTCGCATAGCCCACGTTCCAGTGGTTTTGAACGTTTCATCAGCTGACGTGTAGCCTGTTTTGATACCAAATCGATGTTCATCACCATCAGTAATCAATATATCGTCTGGATTCTTGGTTCGTAAAAGTACAGTTCCACCAAGTGCATCAGAACCATAAAGAGAAGAAGAGGCACCTTTATTAACTTCGATACGTTGAAGCGTATCAATTTCGAATGTGTTTTGATGTTTGGCTTGGGTTCCACCACCAGAGTTGTATGGTACAGGTTGCTGAACATCATCAACCATTACTTTTACTCGGCTATCTTCCATACCTCGAATATTGAAACCAGAAATACCGAAGCGACCCGAACCTTGTGCATTAACACCAGGCGTGTACTTAAGCGCTTGTTTTACATCTGTCGAAAGGGAGCTATCGACATCGTTAGCTGAAACAGTTTCGATAGACGAACTCACGTCGGCTTTACTTTGCTCGGTACGAGTGGCTGATACAACGACTTCGTCGAAAAGGGCATAATCTTCGGCATAAGCGGTTGACGTTAACGCCAAAACAATTGAAGCTGACAGAAATGTTTTCTTATACATTTTATAATTACCTTTGATCCATATAGGTTTCTTTGAACGGAAAGGATTCTATTGGATCTAAATGATAATTACTATCGTTCTCGTTATTAAGAAGTGGTCGGTTATTGATTACTTTGTAAACGCATTAGTATCAAATTATTTATCTTTCAAAGACTTAATAGTCTTATTTACTTTTGTAAAGGTTCCATTTATCAGCTTGTATTGTGATTTATGTCACAATTATATTGATATTTGCTTATAAGGAAAACAGCATTGCAAAGTCCAATTACCCTAGAAGCGCTTCATATTCTCGATGCCATTGACCGACGTGGCAGTTTTGCTGCAGCAGCAAATGAGCTGGATCGAGCGCCATCATCACTGAGTTATCAGATCCAAAAGCTTGAACAAGATCTCGACATTATGATTTTTGATCGCTCGGGTCACAAAGCCAGCTTTACAGAGGCGGGAAAGCTGATCCTCGAACGGGGGCGTGACATCCTTATCGCGACAGAAAAGTTAGTTAATGATGCAAGTGTGCTAGCAAACGGTTGGGAGCTTGATATCACCCTTGCTTATGATGGAATCATCCCAGTCCAAAACTTTTTCAGTTTGGTCAATGATTTGAGCAATGTCAGCTCGACTAGAATTAAGCTCCAAGAAGAGATTTTAGCAGGCTGTTGGGAAGCTCTAAACTCAGGACGAGCGGATTTATTGGTGTGTCCGAAAATGGAGACACTGCCACAAGATGTAAAAGCAGAAGTCATTGGTCACATGGAGATGATATGGGTTGCGGCAAGTGACCATTATATCCATAGGCGCAGCGGTGTGTTTGACGAACAAGCGCGCGAGAAATACCGCGTCATCGCCATTGCAGATACCGCCCGCGAACAACCGGCAATCAGCGTCAATATTACCCAGCGGCAACCACGCCTAACGGTGACAAATTTTGCTGCTAAGGTAGACGCACTTAAAAACGGGCTGGGGATTGGAACATTGCCCAAAGACCTAGCAAGCGAACTGATAGCGAATGGAACACTTAAGCAGATTAGCGACACTAAGCCTCTGCAAATGGAAATCATTTTAGCGTGGAAGCGCAACAATATTGGTGAAGCGAAATCTTGGTGTATCCAGTATTTACTCAAGAACTTTAAAAACAACGCCAAGGTTTAGCGGCTGTTCATTACTCTGTAAGATAACAAAAGGGAGCAAATATGCTCCCTTTTATATTTTGAAACCTAGCTGTATCACAAGCCGCCTTGCTGCTGCGCTTGTTTTACTAAAGCCTGACGTTGAGTTTCTTCTTCGTTAGCCACTTTATTTTCCTTATCGAGTGTGCGTTCCTGTTGTGGTGGAACGAATACAAAGTACTTATTAATAGTCATCGAAAGAACCTCTATTTTGGTAGTAGTAACCTTCCCGGTTAAAAAATCACCTTATCGCCATCAGTTGATGGAGACTCCTTGTATTAGGTTTCAAAAAATAAAGGATGTTAACTCAGTTAACATCCTCCGTAAGACAAATATTATAGTATGAGTCGTAGGTATGAATAAATACCTAACTCATCCTTTTATTATACGTCGTAAGTCGTTGACGCTGTATCACCACCGGTACCGGTCCAGTTTGTGTGGAAGAACTCACCACGCTCACGGTCGATACGCTCGTATGTGTGCGCACCGAAGTAGTCACGTTGTGCTTGAAGCAGGTTCGCTGGAAGACGAGCTGTAGTGTAGCCATCTAGGAACGACAGTGCCGAGATAGTACAAGGCATTGGAATACCGGCTTCAAGAGATTTCGCCGCAACTTTACGCCATGCTGACAAGCTGTTTTGTAGGATACCTTTGAAGTACTCATCTGAGCCCAGGAACGCGATATCTGGGTTTGCTTCGTACGCATCACGGATGTTACCTAGGAATGCGCTGCGGATGATACAACCACCACGCCACATTAGTGCTACGTTACCGTAGTTAAGATCCCAGCCGTTTTCGTTTGAAGCTTCGCGCATTAGCATAAAGCCTTGCGCGTAAGAGATGATCTTAGAAGCTAAAAGCGCCTGACGAAGTGCGTCAACCCATTCTTGCTTATCGCCTTCAATTGGAGTGATTGTCTTGCCGAATAGAGACTGGGCTTCAACACGTTGGTCTTTTAGTGCAGATAGACAACGAGAGAATACAGACTCGGAGATAAGTGTTAGTGGAATACCTAGGTCTAGTGCATTGATACCCGTCCATTTACCGGTGCCTTTTTGGCCTGCTGTATCTAGGATCTTCTCAACTAGAGGCTCACCGTCTTCATCTTTGTACCCAAGGATGTCAGCCGTGATTTCAACGAGGTAGCTGTCTAGCTCAGTCTTGTTCCAATCAGCGAAAACTGCTTGCATCTCATCAGCAGACATACCAAGACCATCTTTCATAAACTGGTAAGCTTCAGTAATAAGCTGCATGTCGCCGTATTCGATACCGTTGTGTACCATCTTAACGAAGTGACCCGCACCGTCGTTACCAACCCAGTCACAACAAGGCTCGCCAGCATCAGTTTTCGCCGAGATACCTTGGAAGATAGGCTTAACCGCTTCCCAAGCTTCAGCGGCGCCGCCAGGCATGATAGAAGGTCCAAAGCGCGCGCCTTCTTCACCACCTGATACACCCGTACCGATGAAGTGAATGCCTTTCTCACGGCAGTGCGCTACGCGGCGGTTAGTGTCTGGATAGTTAGTGTTACCACCATCGATAATGATGTCGCCTTGATCTAGAAGTGGGATTAAGTTGTCGATGAAGGTGTCAACAACGTCACCTGCTCGAACCATTAGCATCACTTTACGTGGCGTTTCTAGCTTCTCTACTAACTCCTCAAGAGAGTAAGCACCTATGATGTTGGTGCCTTTTGCTGGGCCTTCAAGGAACTCATCTACTTTCGCAGCAGTACGGTTGTGAGCCACGACTTTAAAGCCGTGGTCATTCATGTTTAGGATAAGGTTTTGACCCATTACCGCGAGGCCAATTACACCGATATCACCTTTCATTGTTTATCTCCAATTTTCCTATTTGGACGCTCGCATTAAGCGATTTTTGCTGCTGCGTCTGAATCTAAGTACCACTCCGTTGCGCCAGTTTTAGACTGGATCTTAGCTGCCGGGTAAGGCAGTTCATCCGCTGGAGTAGTATGAATTTCGTGTACGATATCAACTTTGCCTGCGCCAAGCACAAGGTAGCTGATGCGTTTAGCCGCTTCTAAGACTTTAACTGTCTTAGATACGCGAATTTGGCCTGACTCTGGGTGAGAAGCTAACACGGATAGGTTCTCATCATTGTAGTTAGTTTGGCCTGGGAATAGTGAGGCAGTGTGACCGTCTGCGCCAACGCCTAAAAGGATCCAATCGAATACTGGTGTTCCATTTTGTGCTGGAATAACATCTGCCATCTCTTGCGCAAAGCGAACCGCTTCAACTTCAGGTTTATCTTCTCCGCGAATGCGGTGAATGTTTTCTACAGGTAGCTTCACTTTGCTGAACAGAAGTACATTAGCTACGCCATAGTTACTCTCTGCATCTTCCGGAGCAACGCAGCGTTCGTCTCCCCACCAAAAGTGGAGATTATGCCATTGGATATTTTCGGCGTAAGGCGCTTGTGCCAGTAGCTTAAATAGCATTTTCGGCGTGCTACCACCGGAAAGAGAAATATGAACAGGGCGACCAAGTTCGCTAAACGCCTTCATGTCGTCGGCTAGGCTAATTACAACTTGTTCAGCTGTTTGAAAAATCTTGTGATTAATCATAGTTCGCAGTAATCCGTATCAGTTAGGTTTTTACATGGGAAACGCCAAGCACGCTCGTCACGTTGTAACAAATCGTCAGACTCTTTTGGCCCCCACGTGCCGCAAGCGTACCCAAATAGAGCTTGCGGATCTTGTTTAAAGTCTAAAATAGGCTGTACGTACTTCCAACACGCCTCTACTGCATCGGTGCGCGCAAACAGGGTTGCATCACCGTTCAATGCATCGAGCAACAAACGCTCATAGGCAGTCAACATCTGAGTCTCCTGCAGTGAAGCATAGTGGAAGTTCATTTTAACTTCTTTAGCGTTAAATCCAGCACCTGGTTCTTTTAAACCAAAACTCATCTGAATCCCTTCATCTGGCTGAATTCGGATAATAAGTTTGTTTTCAGGCGCATTTTGACCAAACACTGGGTGAGGCGTCTGTTTAAAGTGGATGACCACTTCAGTCACGCGTGTCGGCAGGCGTTTACCAGTGCGTACATAAAAAGGTACACCATTCCAGCGCCAATTATTGATGTATGCTTTTAGGCCTATGTATGTTTCGGTACGTGAGTCCTCGGCAACGCCCGGCTCATCGCGGTAACTTGGCAGAAACTCGCCACGTACATCAGACTCGGTGTACTGACCTAAAACTAGGTTGTTACGCAGGTCTTGCTCATCGAGCGGCTTCAAACACTGAAGCACCTTGACGACTTCGTCACGGATAGAATCAGCGTTAATCTGTGCTGGCGGTTCCATGCCCACCATTGCAAGGACTTGGAGCAGATGGTTTTGGAACATATCTCGAACAGCACCTGAGCCATCGTAGTAGCCACCTCGTTCTTCAACACCGAGGAACTCAGCACCAGTAATCTCGACATAATCGATGAAGTTACGATTCCACAAAGGCTCAAACATGGCATTTGAGAAGCGGAACACCAATAGATTTTGCACGGTCTCTTTACCTAGGTAGTGATCAATGCGATAGATTTGATGTTCTTGGAAATGCTCGTGAATCTCTTCGTCTAAGATTTGTGCTGATTGGAGATCATAGCCGAATGGCTTCTCGATAATTAAACGTTTCCAACCATCTTGCTCACTGTTGAGGCCATGAGCCGCGAGACTTGCAGGAATAACACTGTATAGGCTAGGAGGTGTCGCCAGATAGAAAAGAGTATTTCGCTGTTCAAACTCGTAATCTGTTGATAACTGCTCTAAACGAACAGCAAGTTTAGCGTAGTCCGCAGTGTCTGACGTATCGATTGCTTGGTAATGCAGGTGATTAATGAAAGCATCTAACGTCTCTGGCTCAGTTTTTTCCATCTCTTGCAGAGACTGTTTTAATTTTTCCCGATAGGTGTCATCGCTATATTCAGTGCGACTTACACCCAAAATGGCAAAATTCTGAGGCAACTGTTTGTTAGAGTAAAGGTGGTATAGGGCAGGGATCAACTTGCGGTAAGTTAAATCGCCTGAAGCACCAAAAATAACGATGCTGCTGTTTTCTGGTATTACCATCATCTTTCCCTTGAGAGTGAGGTATTTAGCGTGTGCCTAAGCAGTTGCTATGTAAGAAGACCAACGGTATCAGTGACACCTCTAATTATATAATCGTTCTTGTCTATTACACTGATAGACAGAAACATAAAGCGGGGCCACATAACGGAGCATAATTTGAGGCTCGTAAAACGAACACAAACGACAATTCCGAGCGGCATCGTATTGTCTACGAGTCTTTGATATACATCAACCTTTTGTCGAGCAAACGATTAAATATTAACTAGCGTTAAACGTAAACTATTGAATTTGTGTGAGGTGGAAATTATGTCGTAGAGTAAATTAGCGTCTAAACATTTAAGTAAATCGTTAGAATTTCGATTTGATGAAGCTCCTAACCCGTCTAATATGAGCATCCCTATCTATCTCAGACATCTGCGATTGTTCTAAGTACTTATGCGCGTATGTCTGATCAATCTTATTGAGTAAGAAAATCAGATAGAGCTTGGGATCAAGGTGACCATTTGTTGCCATGTCAGTCATTATATCAATAGACTCACTAAGAGTTTTTGCTTTCTTATATGGGCGATCATTGGAGGTCAAAGCCTCGAACACATCGGCAATAGCCATGACTCGCGCCGGAATTGAAAGTTGCTCTTCACAAAGACCTTTTGGATAACCATGACCATCAACACGCTCATGATGCCCACCTGCAATCTCAGGAACATTCTTTAAATGATCAGGATAGGGTAACCGCTTGAGCATGGTGATGGTTTGAATGATATGATCATTGATAACGAAACGCTCTTCATCATTGAGAGTGCCACGTTCAATCGATAAATTATACATTTCACCACGGTTGTATTTTAGTTCACTAGGTGAGAGAACGAACTGCTCCTGCCATACATCTTGTGGTTTGCAGTTCGCATCCCACTCTATTTGATGAACCCTTTTATCGCTTAGCAAAAACTCTTTCACAGGAAGAGGTTCACTCGATTCGGCGCGTTGGAGTTCGACCCATGAAACACCAATCTTATCATCTAGTGTACGTGTCCACTGATATTGGCTGATGAGCTTGAGTCGCTTCAGGTCTTCTTCACTCATGGACTCACCGCCAATGTTGCATTGGCCAACAAAGGCAAAATCATCATCCAATTGTTGTTGCACTCTAATCAATTGATGTTTAAGTGTAGTTTCATCCTTACCATCAACTATTCCCTTCCAATAATCGACTTCGGCTTGCAGTTTAAGCAATTCAAACCTCATCCTAACTTCGTGAATTCGGTCATAGATGGTTTCAAGCTTGGTTGCTTTATCGATCACATACTCTGGTGTCGTGACTTTGCCACAGTCATGTAGCCAAGAAGCGAGATGTAACTCTTCCCATTGCTCTTTCGTCATAGAAAACAAAGGAAAGTGGGTTTGATCATCAACGGCAGCTTTAACGATCATCTTGGTCAAATCTGGCACTCGTTGACAGTGACTTCCAGTATAAGGGGATTTGGTATCAATTGCTGATGCAATAAGCTCGACAAAGGCGTTAAGCATCTCTTTTTGTTGCTCAATTCGGTCGATGTTCTCTTTTGCAATTTCCGCAAAACTTAACAGCTCTTTTAAAAAGGCATGTTTATCTGCTTGTTCTTGAGTAATCGCTCGTTCGTAACCTAGCAGTAGTATCCCGACAAGTTTGCTGTCGCGATTATGTAGCGGAAAAAAATAGACATCCGAGTTGTAAATAATATCGCGGTAGTTCGCTAGGGCATTGTCATCTCGGTTAAGGTGAACAATTTCACCTTTCATCAACTCAGTTTTGGCCCATGCAGTCGCAGAGATTAACTCGTTGATGTCAATTTTGAATGGAATGATCGCGTGATTGGCAGCAGGTGTGTAGTCGCTCTCTTCATCATCTCTAACATAGAGGATGATCGTTTCTGCTCTTGTAACAAGAAAACTTTGATGAGCGATCGTCTTAGCCAATACACTGAAATCGGTATTGCTCGCGGTTTCTCTGAGCAAACGGAGTAGATCGTATAAGGTGTGCTCCATCAACTCTATCGATTCAGTGAGATTGGCGACTTCTTTGATGACACTTTTTGAATAACGGGTCTTTTTGAAGTCAAAACGAGCGATATTGTCTGTTTGTTTCATCAAAGCCTGTAATGGGTTTGCTAAGCGCTGAGCGACAATCCAGACAACGATAAAGCTCATAAACAACATCGCGATAGCCACTTGAACTTGTTTGTCACGCATAGAGAGCAATGAGGCCAATAGATCGTGTTGTGGTGTGGCTTCCGCGAGTAAAAGACGAGTTTGCTGGTTCAGTGTTACAGGTGTTAATGTCACTGACCACTTCTGCTGATCTTCCTCCGCAGTAGCATAGAGAGTTTGGCTTGCGCTACGGTTTAACACTCCGCCGAATACAGTATCTTCAAGCATTTCTACAGTCACTGAATCAGCCGTGCTCAGTGCACTGCCTAAATTGTGGTGTGCCAAGACTTTAAATTGGTGGTCAAAAAGAATCAGCTTTGTGCTACTGGAATAGCCCATTTCACTTACCTGCTCAGACAGCGAGGTGAGCGTAAAATCAGCCCCCACCACACTCTTGCCATCCGGTGATCTTCGTGACAGCGTCACTCCATTAGTTTGTAAGAAGTAGAAAAAGTAGGGCTCAGTAAGTCTTATCGCGCCGTCTGCAGTGGCATTGGTAAACCACGGTCTGTTACGGGGATCAAACACGTTGTTGTTGAGTTTTCTATGCTCTAACGTTCGGTAAGCGCCATCTAAAAAATAGAATTCATTCAATCCAGAGATGCGGGTAGTATTGATCAGTAAAGTTGCTTTGATTGGGGCTTCGAATCTCTCTCTATCATTGTTCGATCTTAGCGCCCTGATTTGAGTCAAATCACCTTGTTCATTGGCATAGTAAAGGGCGACAACACTAGGGTTGCGCTCGAAAATAGTTTGTAGAGAAGTCAAAAAGCGAATATACGTCACCGCAGAGCCATGATTTTCGATCGCACGACTCATTGCCATAAAGTCCAACGTAGTCAGTATTGGGCCCGCTTTAACCTGGAATGTCGACTCAAGCTTACGGCTATTCTCGTTACTTAGCTCCTTTGCGCTTACCGTCAACAGTTCCTGTGCATGCCGATAACTAATGGCGATAAGCACTGATCCAACTAAGGTCGTCAATACCATAAACAATGTAGTGATGTGAATACTTAAGGAGTACCGGCGCTTTTTCATAGCTCCACCAATGAAAAGGGACATAATAAGTATCGAACAATCTCAGCAACCTGCAAAAAATATTGTTGTTCGTACCAACATCTCTATGTTTAACGTGACAATTAACAAGAAAAATCAGCAAATTGAGCTATAACTGTAGTAAACCCCAAAAGTGAGCGATTTATGCTGAAGTTAAACTATCAAATCGAAGTCAATACCACGGCAAATGTTGTTTGGGATGCTCTTATTCAATCCGACAAATACAAACAATGGGCCGTCGCTTTTTCACCCAACTCTCAGTTCACCGGAGATTGGCGGGTAGGCGAGCAGGTGTCATTTTTTGACCCAGACCTAGGAGGCACCAAAGCTGTCGTTGATTGCTTTGACGTTAACCACCATCTCGAATATCACCATGTTGGAGTATTCGGTTCTGATAAAGTGCAACAGATAGACAGCGATTCTGCCCGAAAATGGATTGGAAGTAGGGAGATTTACCAGATCGAGGAAACAGAACAAGGTGTACTGCTGACCATAACAATTGAAACACATCCTGATTTCGTCACCATGTTCAACAGTGGTTGGGAGAAAGCTTTGCCAATGATCAAGCTGTTGTGCGAGCAAGAAACATAATTGACTGATAACATAGGATCATTGAACTCAATTTAAATAGCGTAGATCTATGAACCTAGTTATCGATACACATACTCATACATACGCCAGTGGTCATGCGTACAGCACGCTTATTGAAAATGCGCGTTCAGCGCGAGAAAACGGCCTAGCGATGTTTTGCACGACCGATCATGCGGAGTCGATGCCTGGCGCTCCTCACTTTTGGTTCTTTTCCAACCAGAAAATTCTCCCAAGGTTTATCGAAGGTGTTGCAATTATCCGAGGGGTCGAATCCAACATACTCAATACAGCTGGTGAAATCGACGTCCATCCTACTTCATATAAAAGCTTAGATTGGGTGATCGCGAGCTTTCACGAGCCCGTGTTTAGGCCAAGTGATGAGGCAAGTCATACCTTGGCACTGATCAATGCCATAAAGAGCGGCCACATTGACGCACTCGGCCATTTAGGCAATCCAAACTTCAATTTCGACTTCGAAGCAGTATTAACCTGCGCACAAAAGCATAATGTTGCGATCGAAATTAATAACACCACCTTGAAAGGGAATAGCCGAGTTGGCAGTGTCGAACGCTGTGAAGAGATTGCTCGCTTAGGGAAAGAGGTTGGCGTCTATTTTACTACGGGTAGTGATGCCCATTTCTGCCAAGACGTAGGTAACTTGTCGTTAAGTGGCGAATTACTAGATAAGGTTGGTGTGAGCAGCGACAAAGTTATCACACACAGCGTATCTCAATTCCTTAGTTTCCTCGAGTTAAGAGGCCATACGCCAATTTCTGAATTCAAAAATTTATAACTTGATACAAAGTTTGTTTCTTAACTTTAAGTGAGATTCAGTACACTTAAATTACCAACTAACAAAAGCATAAAAATATAATGAGAAAGTTACTACCCGTTTTAGCCATTACCCTATCAGCTCAAGCGTTTGCAAGCGACTTTGACCTTAAAGCCACGATGAAGCAAATGAAAGTCGAGTTCAAGACTGCTGCCGAGGCAAGTGAAATCAGTCAAATGAAATCAGCCGTGAGCAATTTGTCTGAGCTTGTTGAGCAATCAAAACGTGGCGATTACCCTCCAGAGAAATTCGATATCTATTTTGAAGGGTTTTCCAAGCTAACTGTTACCCTCGAGTCCATCGAACGCAAGTTAGATGCGGGCGATATTGATGGTGCAAAAGCGGAACTGAAAAATGTAGATGATTTGAGAATTGAGTACCACGATAAGCGTAACCCTAGTATTTGGAGCAAACTTTTCGGCTGATTAAGCGACGGCACTATCATTAAACCATCTATTACCATGATCTTTGTTAGGTTTTTGGGAGTGGCTTGCTGAGATTGTTAGCAAAAGGTTATATATTCACTGCCAATTAACTGAGAGTGAATATGTTACGAGCATCGAACTTCAAGCGAACTATGTTAGTTGCAAGTGCCCTAAGTTGGGTGCTTGTAACCTTGATGCCCGTTATAAATGCCCATGGAGCGAGTGCAGGTGTTTGGGCGACACTGTGTACCATCAATGGTTTTGAGTTAGTTCAAATCGAAGAAGGCAAAGTAGACACTCAGCACAGTAAACCTTGTCCATTCAACCACTTTTCCAGTTTTCACCAAGACACAGTTCCAACACCCACACACTTTACTAAAAGCACTTTAGCGATAGTAGAAGGTTACGCTTTTTTGGCTCTAAGCGAACGATTCCAACTCGCTATCCCTCGAGCTCCACCTCTATTCCTTTGACGAAATCCAAGTACATCTAATAACAAAAGGCTAAAAGCCAAATAGTAAAGTTAAGCGCAGCTCAGCATGCCACTCGTCAATTAACACGAGTGCTTTCGCTGTATGCTCAAAAAAGGAATAAATATGTTAGGTAGTCAAACTCAGACTCCACCTAAGGACTCAGTACGCCCATCTATACCAGAAACGACAAACACCGCAAAAGCTCGCTATTTTTTAACTTGGCGTTGGCATTTCTATGCTGGCCTATTTGCGATCCCCTTTATGATTATGCTCAGCATTACTGGGCTCATAATGCTCTTTGATGACGAAATAGAGCAGTTAAGATACAGCGACATCATTTATGTGATTCCTCAGGAGCGGGTTAAGCCTGTTTCCAAACAATTGCTGGCAGTTAAACAAGCATACCCGAGCGCTAAAATAACTCAGTACGTCTCATCAAACCGCGAAGACCTAGCACACCGCTTCAACGTAAAACTCGCAGACGGTAAAAGTATACTCGTTACCGTAAATCCGTATAACGCCGAAATTATAGGCGAAATTGATAGAAGTGAGAGCTGGTATCAACTGGCAAATGATATCCACGGTACCTTGTTAATCGGAAAATGGGGTGACTACCTAATTGAAGTGTCAGTAAGTTTAGGCATCCTACTTTTAGTTAGTGGGCTCTATTTATGGTTGCCTCAAGACAATGCAAGTAAAGCAGGGTTTCTAAAACTACGCTTTAACGCTGGAACACGTGTCTTTATGCGAGACTTACATGCCAATCTTGGCGGTACACTATCACTAGTGTTGCTGCTGTTTTTACTTTCGGGTTTAGCTTGGGCTGGTGTATGGGGCGCTAAGATGGTACAGGGCTGGAACACCTTTCCTACCTATTACACTTGGGGGGAGAAGCCTCAGTCTGCTTTAACTCATGCACAGCTTAATCATGGTAGTGAGGAAGAGATGCCTTGGAACCTTGAACAAGCCACAGTACCGGAATCAAAGGGCCACCACAGTGCCCCTCATGAACATCAAACTGATAAACCATACAATTTTGTGCACGGTATTGGGATTGACGAAATCATAGCGAAAGCCAAAGCGCTGGGATTTACTCAGTTCAAGGTATATCTGCCACAATCAGACACGGGCATTTTTACTGTGTCGTCAAACTCAATGGCGGGTGATGTTACTGATCCAAGAAAAGATCGCACCACACACTTTGATCAATATACCGGAAATGTGTTGGTTGATGTCACTTGGCAAGACTACAGCCTGGTAGCAAAAGCGATGGCAGCCGGAGTTTCATTGCATCAAGGGGATTTAACCATCATCAATAAAGTACTCAATGTTGTTTTTTGCTTAGCTTTCATTGCGATCTCTGTGACAGGGGCAATGATGTGGTGGGTACGTCGCCCAGCAAAGCAAAATAAACTGGGTGTACCGACGCGATTTGAACAAGATGGTATTTGGAAACTAGGATTGATTAGCTTGATTCTAGTTAGCTTAATGTTCCCACTAGCTGGTATCTCTATCGTGCTGGCACTCGTTATAGATACTCTAGTCGTTCGTAATAGCCCTAAGCTAAGAGCATATCTATCCTAGGCTTGTAATAGGCTAAGCCTCGCGTGGGGCTTAGCCTACTTTGCTGCCAATTGCTCGCTGATATAGTCAATAAACCCGCGCAGCCGGGCTGGCATATATTTGGTCTGAGGATATTGCATAGCAACTGCACCATGATAGTTACTTTTTATTGTCCAATCCTGCAAGACCTGAATAACGTCATTGTTCGCTACTGATTCAGCTATCACGAAGTCATGGAAGATACCTATACCTAGGGCGTTCTTTACTCCTGTTAAGCGCATTTGTGAGTGGTTAACTGCGTATCGCCCCGACACTGCAATTGAGTGGTACTCGTCATCTTTAAAGAAATCCCACACATGATCTTTGTCTGTTTCTGCTAGATAGAGGCAGTCATGGTCGGTCAGGTCACTAGGATGGGCTGGCATGCCGCGTTTAGCGATATATGCAGGGCTCGCGCACAGTACAAGGTTGGTTTTGCTTACCTCTTTTAGCACTAAGTTCTCATCGGGCTTATCGGTAAGTTTAAACGCGATGTCTATTCCTTCACGAATTAGATCGATTTCTCCGTCTGCGACACGCAGCTTAAGTTGAATTTCAGGATACTTTTTCAAGAAAGGAACGACGTGAGGCTGGAGTACTGAGTTTAAAAACGCTTCCGGAGCAGCGATCGTCAATGCACCAGACATCTTTTGGTGGGCGGTGGTCGACAGCTCCACTGCGCGCTTTGCTGCATCCAACATAACCAAAGCTTGATCGTAAACCTGCTGGCCATGCTGTGTGATGATCAGCGTTCTAGTCGTACGCTCAAAGAGCTTAACTGACAGTGAGACCTCTAAACGCGTCACTAATTTGCTCAATGCGGATGGTGTAACATCGAGACTTTTGGCCGCTGCGGTAAAACTTCCTTCATCTACGATAACAATAAAACTCGCTAAGTCGGGAAGTAGGGTGATCAGCTTAGTATTCTTCATTTTCTTAACGTCATGTGGGTATTTTTCGCAATTGTAGCGTGTGTAAATGTGAGCGTCATCATTAAAAGGCGTTATTTGTGCCTATGATTCAACAATGTTTTTCCACCTAACGGGATAATGAAATTAGCGCGCTTGAATTACACTTAGTGAATAAGATTTTGGCTCCAGTGAACCACTGGAATCCCACATAATAACTAGGAAGGAATTTGCAATGTCTTCTGCATTCTACCAACAGATTCAAAATCAAATAGAAGAAGTAAGGGCTGAAGGTCTTTACAAGTCAGAGCGCATCATTACATCTCAACAACAGGCTGCGGTAAAGATCTCTACCGGTGAAGAAGTACTAAACTTCTGTGCAAACAACTACCTTGGCCTTGCCAACCATCCAGAGCTGATTGAAGCGGGTAAGCAGGGTATGGATGTACACGGTTTTGGTATGGCATCAGTTCGCTTTATCTGTGGTACTCAAGATATCCATAAAGAACTCGAGCAAAAACTGTCTAAGTTCCTAGGTAAAGAAGACACAATCCTTTACACCTCTTGTTTTGATGCAAACGCAGGTCTGTTTGAAACGATTCTTGGCAAAGAAGATGCAATCATCTCTGATGCGTTGAACCACGCTTCAATTATCGACGGTGTTCGCTTATGTAAAGCGATGCGTTTCCGTTACCCCAACAACAATATGCAAGAGCTAGAAAAGCAATTGATCGCAGCGAAAGAAGCGGGCGCTCGCCACATTCTTATCGTCACTGACGGTGTGTTCTCAATGGATGGTGTGGTAGCAAACCTTCCGGCTATTTGTGATCTTGCAGACAAGTACGGCGCATTGACTATGGTAGATGACTCTCACGCTGTTGGCTTCATGGGCAAAACAGGCGCCGGTACCCACGAATATCATGATGTTGTTGATCGCATCGACATCATCACAGGTACGTTAGGTAAAGCTATGGGTGGCGCTTCAGGCGGTTACACATCAGGTAAAGCTGAAGTGATCGACTGGCTACGTCAGCGTTCGCGTCCATACCTATTCTCTAACTCAGTCGCACCTGCAATCGTTAATGCCTCTATCCGTGTATTAGATCTATTAGAGCAAAGTGGAGACCTACGCGATCGCCTATGGGAAAACGCAGCGCACTTCCGTACCCGCATGGAAGACGCAGGCTTTACGATGGGTGGTGCTGACCATGCAATCATCCCTATCATGCTAGGCGACGCCAAAGTAGCGGCAGAGTTTGCAGAACGCGCACTTGAAAAAGGCATTTATGTTATTGGTTTCTCTTTCCCGGTAGTACCAAAAGGCCAAGCTCGTATCCGTACCCAAATGTCTGCAGCGCATTCTCGTGAGCAGCTAGATCGCGCTATCGATGCGTTCATCGAGGTAGGTCGTGACATGGAGATCATCAAGTAATGAAAATCAAAGCACTTTCAAAACTTAAGCCTGAAGAAGGCATCTGGATGACCGAAGTAGACAAGCCAGAGCTTGGACACAATGATCTCCTAATACGAATTAAGAAGACAGCGATCTGTGGTACTGACGTTCACATCTACAACTGGGACGAGTGGTCACAGAACACGATTCCGGTGCCTATGGTCGTTGGCCATGAGTACGTTGGTGAAGTCGTAGGTATTGGCCAAGAGGTTCGCGGCTTCGAAATTGGTGATCGCGTCTCTGGAGAAGGACATATTACCTGTGGTCACTGCCGTAACTGTCGCGGCGGCCGTACGCACCTATGTCGCAACACGGTAGGCGTCGGCGTTAACCGTGAAGGTGCATTCGCCGAATACCTAGTAATTCCGGCATTCAACGCATTTAAGATCCCTGAAGGTATTTCTGACGATCTTGCATCAATCTTCGACCCATTTGGTAACGCAGTCCATACTGCTTTGTCATTTGATTTGGTCGGCGAAGATGTGCTTATTACTGGCGCAGGCCCAATCGGTATTATGGCGGCTGCAGTTGCGAAACATGTTGGTGCGCGCCATGTGGTCATCACTGACGTTAACGAATACCGCCTAGAACTAGCACGTAAAATGGGCGTTACTCGCGCGGTAAACGTTGCTGAGCAGAAACTTGAAGACGTAATGGAAGAGCTAAATATGACAGAAGGCTTCGATGTCGGCCTTGAAATGTCTGGCGTACCATCAGCGTTTAACTCAATGCTTAAGACCATGAACCACGGCGGTCGTATCGCACTTCTGGGTATTCCACCATCAGACATGGGCATCGACTGGAACCAAGTGATCTTCAAGGGCCTAGTTATTAAAGGTATCTATGGTCGTGAAATGTTCGAAACTTGGTACAAGATGGCGTCATTGATTCAATCTGGCCTAGATCTTACACCAATCATCACGCACCACTACAAGATTGATGACTTCCAAGCGGGCTTCGACGCAATGCGTAGCGGTAAGTCTGGTAAAGTTATTCTTGATTGGGAGTAGCGCAGCTTCATCTACAAAATAAAGTAAGAGAACCGAGCTTAAGCGAGCTCGGTTTTCATATTAGATATTGTTGAACTGGACTTCTAAGCGTAGCGTCATTTTCGCTTCGCGTTTGCGCTCGGAATCTTGTTCTCGGTCCCAGTTATATTCCGGTATTAACTCGTAAAAGAGCCAAGAACGCCAAAAGTTTTGTCTATAAGTCACTGAAACATGCGTGTTGGTAATATGGTGAAAAGGGCGGTTAGATCCGGTTGTGCTTGCTTGATAGCTAAGCGCTTGTGTGTCTGAAATGTGTTGGTAAAGCGTAACACCTGTCCCTAGCTCCCAACCTTTGATATCACTCTCATACTGAGCAAAATTGCTCCAACGAAAAAGAACACTGCGGCTGATTGAGTAGTCAAGATCGACCTCTGTCGACTCGCCAGTCACGCTCTTTTTTTGATAGAGTTTTTGCGTAGCTCGAAGCAAAAGATCGTCGTTAATCGGGTAGGTGTAGCGGAAACGTGCTTCAACTCCGGGCCGAGCGGTTACCTTGAGATTAAAACTATACCTTTCTCTTCGTAACCAGTCATATCGCAAACCAAGCGTGTTTTCAGCATCTTGACTTGTCTGCGGAAACAAGTTGAATAGTTCATCTTCATCATCAGACTCGAACACGAGCTTTAAACGCTTGGTCACCTTAGGCAGATGTAAACGAGCTTTAACCCTAGTTTTGTACTTATAGCCTTCGCCTTCAACGTAAGAAAAGTCGTTTGAACACCTAACTGTGCTTCCGGCGCGCGCATCTTGGTCGACACGTTCATCAACGAAGAAATTATCAAACCAAACCGCTGGCTCACATAACTTACCATTAACGTAAGTAAATGCTGAGTCGAGAATTTGAGCGCTATCAGGTTGACTGTGGCAATGGGAGTAGTCAACATCTTCTTCGGAAAAAGAAGACGTTGAAACTAGTATGAAAACTAAAGCTAAAAGTCTCAATGATGTGATTGTATTTAATGGCTTTGGCCCTAAGTATGACCAATAGACATTCAGTGCGTCAATGAATCATGTAACCAAACCTCGATCCAGAGGCCTCAATTATATTGTGAACAATGAGGTGGCTAGCCGTTTTGCGCAATTTGAGAATATTGACGCAATAGGTCAGTCAATGCCGTTACCCACTCTAACGCATTTTGTGGCGCACTTTTTACTAATACTTCAACATGATTACAGTGCGTTTCCAGAGGAATCGCGCGTTCTAAATGGAATGACACAGAATAGAAGTGCCACAGCAACAGCCTCTGCATACGCACAACATTTTGCGCTCTGTTTTCCGACTCAGCAAATAGAGCAGGTAACTCACTAAGAGCAATTGCATTCATGCGAAGCATAGCATCAAACTGTGCTTCTTGAAGTTTGTCTTCGTTTGCCGTTTCCTCACTTTCGAAGGTGAACAATTCTGTCATCGACTCTTCCGGTACTAAGCGATGAACCATTCTCAGACTAAGCTCTTCTAACTCGTCATCGGGCATTTGAGACAGACAGGTGTATGTATAATCGCGTTGCATACGGGTACTCAGACAAATTTAATTTGGCTGTGTATTCTAACCACTGTTGGGAAAATTACTATACTAGACTCAGGCAAAAAAACGCCCCGCAATTTGCGAGGCAATGTTTGTTGAGTTTGCTAGGTTAGCCGTTGACGTTGTATGTGAACTTTTTAATGATAAACTACCATAAGAATTCTTATTTAAAACTAGATGCTCGATCCAAAATCGCAAACTTTACAATTAGAATTATAATAAAAATGTCCCGAAATTGTGATATTGGTTCACGGTTTCATATCAACTTCATGCACAGCAACTCAAAGGTGTACTGACATACACTGATTATCCCGTTTGGCCTCATCTATCGCCACCAATACCATAGTCGATATCTATCATTATCAATACCTTATTTTGCAGACTATTATTTTACTTAAAAGGGAAAACCTGATTTATAGCAAAAACTTAGCGCTCAGAAGGCGTAGGATGTTCTGCATTGAAACTGTATGCACCAAATAATAAGAGATCCTGTCATGAATGAATTAGTTCAACGTTTTCTGCGCTATGTCGAGTTCGATACTCAATCTAACCCTGCAAATTCAAACTGTCCAAGTAGTTCAGGGCAGTTGACCTTTGCGCAGTTTCTGAAACAAGAGCTTGAAGAACTAGGCCTACCTGACGTTTCACTTGACGACAATGGCTACTTAATGGCAAGACTCCCTAGTAACGTTAACTATCCAGTGCCTGCGATTGGGTTTATTGCTCATATGGATACTGCACCTGATGCTTCAGGCAAAAATGTTAAACCACAGATCATTGAAAATTATAAAGGTGGTGATATTGCGTTAGGTAAAGGCGACGAGGTACTTTCACCAATTCAGTACCCAGACTTACACGCTCTGCATGGTCACAACCTGATCACCACCGATGGGACAACACTACTTGGCGCTGACAATAAAGCAGGGATAGCAGAAATTATCTCCGCCATCTCTGAACTGATCAACAATCCCGAAATTCCACACGGTGACATTTGCATTGGCTTTACCCCTGACGAAGAAATTGGCCGTGGTGCAGACTTGTTTGATGTAGAGAAATTTGGTGCCGAGTGGGCGTATACCATCGATGGTGGTCCAGTTGGAGAATTGGAATATGAAAATTTCAATGCCACCAGCGCGGATGTAATTTGTCATGGCGTTAACGTTCACCCGGGGACAGCCAAAGATAAAATGGTTAACTCGATGAACATCGCGGCGCAGTTCCAACTGATGATGCCTGCGCAGCAAACACCAGAATGCACTGAAGGCTACCAAGGCTTTTATCACCTGAAGTCAGCCGAGATGTCAGTTGCACGCAGTGAGCTTGGTTACATCATTCGCGATTTTGATCGTCAAGGGCAGGAGCAGCGTAAGCAATTTATGGCTGAAAAAGTCGCTGAACTCAATGAAAAGCTCGATAAAGGAAGAGTTGAACTCATTCTCACTGACAGCTATTTCAATATGCGCGAGCAAGTAGAGCCATACCCACATGTAATCGAGTTAGCAAAAGAGGCAATGATTGCATGCGATGTCGAACCACTAGTTAAGCCAATTCGAGGCGGAACGGACGGCGCAAGGCTCTCGTTTATGGGGTTACCTTGTCCGAACATCTTCACCGGAGGCTATAATTTTCACGGTATTCACGAATTTATTTCTATCGAAGGAATGGAACAAGCGGTTAACGTCATCGTGACATTGGCACAGAAAACCGCGCTAAAGTACAAATAACTTAATCAGTAGACTGATATTTCATTAAAAATCATATACATTTATTAGTAGTGACTTTTGCAGTGAGTATCAGGATGAAACAATTATTGTTAGTGATTACACATTCATTGTGTATCGGATTGGGCTTCGCACTTGGAATTTACGCGTTGCCCATCCTGATCCAACCCACACCTCCGAGCATGCACGATGTTCAAAACGTCACTAACCACGCCATTTATAGCGCAACCTTTCAAAGAGATCGCAAAGACAGCGATTTTTTTCATTGGGGCGAAGGCTCCGTTTCGATCAGCCATGAACAAATTGCATTTGTTGGTCAACTCGCTCCAGGCCCCGACTACAAGCTCTATTTCTCACCGACGTTCATAGAAACAGAAGTTGATTTTATAGCCCAAAAAGACAATATGGTTCTGGTTGGAGAAGTGAAAAGCTTTGATCGATTTAATGTTAAACTACCAGACAACTTCCCACTCGATGAATACAACAGCATCATTATATGGTGTGAAACTTTTGGCGAATTTATTACCTCAGCGCGATATAAATAACATCACGCTATCATCATACTATTGACCGGCTAGAAAGGATGGCTAGACCGACCAAAACCACCACCATTTACTTATAGGAGCAGAGCGTGGAGAAAGCACAAGCTGTCATCGATTTTCTTCTGACTCACAAACTCATATTTACTATCTGCATCATTCTCCTCGTCACATTAATACGAAGGTTCACGCTATCTATGATTCGTGGAGATGTTGCGTTTGTATCTGAATACCAACGTAGCTGGATGTCTCGTACCAAGAACGGTTCATTTATCATCACAGTGTTGATGCTGTTTATCCTTTGGCAGTCAGAAATCAATGAATTCGCTCTATCCGTTACCGCAATTGCTGTAGCCATCGTTGTCGCTTCCAAGGAGATAATCCTCTGTTTTACTGGTTCAATACAGCGTGCGAGCTCACGTTCGTTTCGTATAGGTGATTGGATTGAGGTGGGTAAAATCTGTGGTGAAGTCATTGAACACAACATGATGGCAACGGTGATTCATGAGATTGACTTACATCACGGCCAATATCATTACACTGGAAAAACGGCAACCTTGCCTAACAGCATGTTCTTTACCTATCCAGTGAAAAACCTTAACTTCATGAAGCGCTATGTTTTCCATGATTTTTCAATCATAGTGCCCAAATTCGTCAACCTTTTTCCGCTGATCCCAAGCTTAATGGAAAAAATAGAGAGCCATACAAGCTACTTCTACGATGTTGCGACGCGGTACAACTCAGTGATAGAAAAACATGCAGGGGTAGACTTACCAGGTGCAGAGCCGCATATACACATATCAAGTGGCGCAACAGGCGAACAAATTGTTCATTTTATGCTGTTTTGTCCAACTGAAAAAGCAACACACCTAGAGCAACTTATTCGCGCAGACTTTATGGAATTATACGAATCAGAGTTTCCTGAGCAGCAACAAGCAGCGGACGCATTATAAACTCAAAGGAGTAGAAAATGATTACCAAGGTAGGAGAGACGGATATTCATCCCAAGCACAAAGCCAGTTGTCACTGCGGTGCTGTGGTTTTTGAACTCGATTTGCCAAATGGAATAGAAAAACCTCGCCGCTGCGACTGCTCAATCTGTCGCCGTAAGGGCGCAATTGTAGCGTCAGTCAAGCTAGACGGAATCAAGATCTTGCAAGGCAAAGACAAGCTCAAGCTATATCAATTTAATACCCATACCGCTAAGCATTACTTTTGCTCTGTATGTGGAATCTACACACATCACCAAAGGCGCTCTGCACCCAACGAGTATGGGTTTAACTTAGGATGCTTAGAAGGCGTTAATCCTTTCGAAGTGGGTGACGTTGTCACTAATGACGGTGTTAATCACCCAGCTGACCGTTAAATTTGAGTCCTAGTGGTTTGAGTTATACTTTTTCTTCAATCGCAATGCCACGTTGACGAATACAATAAGAATTGGCACTTCGATAAGTGGGCCAAGGACGCCAGTGAATAATTCATTTTGGCATTCCTTATTCGTCAATCGTCGAATAGCGATTAGACTAGGTTAAAAAATAGGAAGAACTCATTCTTCCTAAATATCAATCTAACTAAATATAGTATTGAACAGATCAGAGAACTCATCGATTTCTGATTTGTTTACTCGATAACAAACTTTAGGCGGAATGGATTCAGCGGTAATAAATCCTGCTTGTTTGAGGATTCGTAAATGCTCAGATACCGTTGATTGAGCCAAACCAAGCTGAGACACAAGCTCGCTATTCAAACAGCCATCTAACTTTTCTAGATTGAGTAAGATCTTAACAATCCTCACACGTGCAGGGTGTGACAAAGCCTTCGCTTGGCATGCTAACTTTTGCTCTTGGGCTAAATCTTGTTCAGAAGATTCAAATGCTTTTTGGTTGGCAATCGTGCAAGAAATGGGCATTTAACGTTCTCAATAGCCTATCGTCGAATGACGATGATAATACTCCCACTAGCCATAACATACAACTCAAATCCATAGTTGCGATCTTAAATACGAAAATACCGCTTATTAAAGCGGTATTTAGGAAAGTGCTGGGTTACAATGTAACTAATCTAATTAAGTGGCAACACCATATCAGCGGTACCATCTTCGAACTGAACGTCAAGTTTAAAGCCAAGCCCTTGAGCAAGCATCAGCATGCCTCGGTTAGTAGGCATGGTCATTCCCGACATCTGCTTGGTGCCCTTGTGCTGACAGTATTCTATGATCCTTTTCATTAGCACTTTTCCTAAGCCATTGCCCTTAAGATCTGAACGAATCAAGATAGCGAATTCAGCGTCGGTATTATCTGGGTTAATCAGAGCACGGGATACGCCAATAATAGGGCTTCCTTCGCGGCTCTGACTGACCGCAACAAATGCCATTTCTCGGTCATAATCAATCTGAGTTAAGTTTGCCAACGCTTCATGGTTGAATTCACCCACATCACTGAAGAACCGCTTATAAAGATCTTCTTTAGAGACATTATGTATAAAATCAGCATGATGAGGCTCATCTTCTGGCAATATTGGTCTTAACAGCACCTCTTCACCATCCCTTAGGGTAATAATCTGCTCGTACTCCACTGGGTAAGGGCGAATTGCTAAGCGTTGTTGGGCATCGCCTTCATAGTGTTTAAGCACAAGGTCGGCATCTAAGATGGTAAATTCGCTGCCATTGGCAAGTACTGGGTGTATATCCAGTTCATGTACTTGCGGACAATCTACCACCATTTGAGAGACACGCACTAACAGCTCTGATAAACCATGTATATCCATCGGCTCTGGGAGTTTCTGTGGGCGGATCTTGCCACTCTTGATCGCTCGAACAATCAAATACCGTGCTAACGCCATATTGAGCGGCGGAAGAGCTGAGGCTGCATCAATAGATTCATCCCACTCTGAGCCACCTTGACCAATCAAAATGACAGGGCCAAACGTCTCGTCCGTTTTGACTTTGATTCGAATCTCTTCACCGCCTGCAAGTTTTGCCATTCCTTGAACAAGCAGGCCATGAATATGAGCCGACGGGTAGGAGAGTTTAGTCCGATCTAATATCGCCTGTGACGCCCCAGCGACTTCTGCGCTGTTTCTTAAATTGAGCATCACACCTTGAACGTCCGATTTGTGCGCAATATCTGGTGAGCGGAGCTTGACTGCCACTGGATAGCCAATTTGTTCAGCGACATGAACGGCTTCGCTTGGATCAGATGCGATCCAAGTTGGCAGCACATTGAAGTTAAAATGACTGAGAAACGGGCCAATTTGGTGGGTATCTAACGACACTGTATCTTTATCCAGCAATCGGGTTTCGATCCATTTTTTCGCTTCATTTAGCTCAGCAATGTGCACTGGCTCAGCAGTGGTCGGCGTCTCCATCAACTGTTTCTGGTTACGACGGTATTCGACCAAGTGCATGAATGCGACTACCGCACTCTCAGGCGTTCTATAGGTAGGAATCCCTGATTTAGTGAAGATATCTCGAGCGGGTTTCGCCGTCAGTTCACCAGACCAGTTAGTTAGTATGTTGAACCGTCTATGACGTGGGTGCGTTTTGATCGCTTCTACAACGGCTTGAGCCGTTTGCTCAGAATGAGCAACTGCTGATGGGCTATGCATGATCAATATTGCGTCGGCGCAATCCGCGTCCATGACTGCGTTAAGGGTTTGGATATAACGTTTATCATCTGCATCACCGACCATATCGATGGGATTATTCTTACTCCAGCTTGCAGGAAGGATGGCGCTCAATTTATCAATGGTCTCATCGGACAGTTTGGCGAGTTTTCCACCGCGTTCTAGTAGAGTATCCACCGCCATAATAGCGGGACCACCACCATTAGTAATGATGGCTAATCGTTCACCACGAAGCGGGACCGAGTGCGTTAAGGTTTCTACCGCAGCAAACAGTTCATGAGAGTTATTTACTCTTAGCATACCGGTACGACGAATCGCTGAGTCATAGATGATGTCTAGAGTATTATCCCCCCCTGTATGCGCCTGCGCGGCTATACGCCCAGCAGGGGTCTTACCGCCTTTTAGCACTAGAATTCGGCGGTTACGCGATGCAGCTCGCGCGGCAGACATAAATCTTCGTGCATCTTTGATGGTATCAACGTAAAGAAGAATTGCTTCGGTGTGAGAATCTGTACACAAGTGATCGAGTAGGTCAGCAAAATCGATATCAAGCGCGTTACCAAGTGAAACAAACGCCGAGAATCCAATATTTTTATCATTTGCCCAATCTAAAATCGTGGTACACATCGCCGCTGACTGAGAAATGAAGGCTATTTTCCCTTTTTCAGCTGTAACAGGAGAGAAAGAAGCGTTGAATTTGACCCAAGGTAAAATCAATCCAAGGCTATTAGGTCCCAAGACACGCATACCGTTATCTCGAGCTATCTTAAGGCACTCATCTTGAATACTGTCTCCACTATCACTAGCGAAGTGCATATCAGCAGAGAGCACTATCACTGCTTTGACACTTTTCTCTGCTAACTGCCGAAACAGCTCAAGATTGTACTTAGCGTGAGTACAAAGTATCGCTACGTCAGGAATGATTGGTAGCTGATCGATGGAACGATAAGCCAACACCCCACAAACAGAGGAGTATTTAGGGGTAACAGGCATGATTGCTCCCTCAAACCCTCCATGAAGCAGGTTTTTCATAACTATATTGCCAGCGCGCATTGGTTTGATCGATGCGCCAATAACCGCAACAGATTGAGGCTTCAAAAGATGGGTAAGGTGGCTCATAGCAAAGCTCCTAAAGGGGGTGACAGCTATAATCCTAACCAACAAAGTGGCTTAATTCTCAGCTATTTCGGTGTTGTTTTAATCAGATCACTGAGATACAACCGAAGTTTGTGCCTTGCGTCACAGTGTATTGATATATAATTAGAATGTTGGGTTGATTCTAAGTCTATCTAACGGCATGATTTAAAGTAATTTCTACTTAAGGCATTTGAATAATTCATGAAAAAAATAGCGATTGTTGGCTTATCAGTGGTGCTTTCTGCGTGTGTATCGAGCGATTACGTTACCGACGTAAGTTCAGAAAGTTATCGTGAGGATTACAAAACAGCGATGGTTGAACAACCCGTTGTAACGCAGCAGGGAATGACTAACGACATTTCTGAAAATAATGTTGTGCAAACCACTCCAACAACTCAAACCGTGAAGATGCAACCAAAGCCGAACAAATCGGCTGTTACCATTATTCCTCCAACAGCGAAACAACAAGCTAAAATGCCTCGTTATGGGTTTACTATCCAGGTTGTTGCAGTAGGCTCTCAGACTAAGGTTGACCACTTCGCGCGTAAGCTTCCGCGTAAAGACAATCAACCAATTTGGGAAAACTACAAAATGGTTAACGGCACTAAGTGGTATACCGTTCTTTACGGTGACTACGCAACACGCACTGATGCCAAAGCCGCGATTTCAGATCTACCAGCAGAGTTTCAGTCTCTTAAGCCTTTCGTTAAAAGTATTGATGACATTAAAAACTCTCAATACCCAACATTGAACAAGCTGAACTAAAATAGCAAAAAAGGGGCGATGGCCCCTTTTTTATCGCCTATATTTTCTTCATTCAGACACCAATTGGGATTTTTAACCGCTAAAACCGTGTAACTGATACAGGTTTTGATTATTATGGACTGAGATTCCCAGTTGTCTCATGGATAGATTTTTAATGACAAACACGACTATTCTTCTTCTTTGCGGCGGTGGTTCTTCTGAACACGAAGTGTCCCTAGTATCTGCAGATTTCCTTCAATCACAATTAAAACTGACGGCTGAGTTTAACGTTGTACGCGTTGAAATGAGATCCGACGGTTGGTACACAAGCGAAGGTGAACTCGCATACTTAGATACCAATACCGGCACTATCAACACTAAAACGAGTTCTACCAAATTAGATTTTGTTATTCCATGTATTCATGGATTCCCTGGAGAGACAGGTGATATCCAGTCTATGTTAGAGCTTTCTGGAATCCCATATTTGGGTTGTGGTCCTGAAGCAAGCACCAACAGCTTCAATAAGATCACATCAAAACTATGGTATGACGCGTTAGGTATCCCGAATACGCCTTACATTTTCCTATCAGAAAACAACCAAAACGCATTCGAGCAAAGCAAAGCTGCTTTTGCAGCGTGGGGAGCGGTATTTGTCAAGGCAGCGAGACAGGGTTCTTCGGTTGGTTGTTACAAGGTAACGAAAGTAGAGCAACTGCAACAAGCTATCGACGATGCATTTAGCTATTCAGATCAAGTACTTGTTGAACAAGCAGTAAAACCTCGTGAACTGGAAGTCGCTGCGTATGAATATGAAGGGAAACTGCATATCACAGCGCCCGGTGAAATCATCGCTCCGGAAGATGCATTTTACTCTTATGAAGAGAAATACAGTGCTTCAAGCCATTCGACAACGCAAGTAGAAGCGACGAACCTAACCCAAGATCAGCTTGCAGTTATCCGCGCAAGTTCCGAGAAAGTGTTCACACAAATGCGCCTACGTCATTTGTCGCGCATTGATTTCTTCCTAACGCCTGATGGCCAAATCTATCTTAATGAAATAAACACCTTCCCAGGTATGACGCCGATCTCTATGTTCCCTAAAATGCTAGAACATAACGGACACTCTTTTGCGAGCTTCCTAGCGAACTGTGTGAAACGCTCTATTTGTCCCAAGGCTTAAAGCTCTTGTAGACCATACGCTCTAGTGCTGCTTGCGATCTATTACCAACATACTGATAGGGCATAGCAGCACTTTTCCAACGACCATGCCTCTGTATTTCCTTCACCTTAGC
The DNA here is from genome assembly GCA_000775715.1 of Vibrio tubiashii. GTDB lineage: Bacteria > Pseudomonadota > Gammaproteobacteria > Enterobacterales > Vibrionaceae > Vibrio > Vibrio tubiashii_A. The sequence goes on along the minus strand of JRWQ01000014.1, from coordinate 59,736 downwards.
TCCTTGAGAAGCAAGGTCGCTAGCAGCGCCGACACGTAACGATTGGCCAGAAAACTGCACATCTAGCATTAACTTGTCGCTCGCAGCTCTTAGAATTCGATAGATAGAAGAGTCATTCAACGCATTCCTACTCAAATTGCCGTACTTATCAATGGCAGTGAACAACGCGCCACTGTAATCACCACGAACTTCTAGCCAACGTGCGAGTAATTGTGACGACTCGACTGACAATTGATATTCTTCACTGCCGACAACCACATTAAAGCGCTCGTCATGTGAATAGACTGATTCAAGCGCTAAATCACGTAACTCTGAACGCTTTAACATGCATTCAAACATAATATGATAAATCGCCAAGTTGCGAATATCTTTACTATTTTTCGATTTGTGTAGTAGGAGAGTCAACTCATCCAAATGTTGACGACTAAATGCGTTTGTTGAATGGGAGTCGTGCTTTTTGTTTATCCTCAGATCTGCAAGTGTATTCCTTACTGAAACCGAAGAAACAGGGTCTGGCAAACCGAGTAACCTATGTACCAGGCCTATAGTGACGGCGTAACGTTTGATAGTCGAATATTTGCGACTCTTTGACTCATTTTCTATGAACAGACGCACTGCTGTGGCCGCTGCTGGAAGCGGCCGAACGGTTTTTGAATCGCAAAATTCACGAAACAGGTTCCAATCTTTCCCCATCGCTAATAGCGAGTTATGTGAATAAGAACCGTCAGTTAAATCATTAAAATGCTCAACACCAATCAGGCACGAAAATGTATTGATAAAATATCGCTTTCGTTCTTCACATGTGATTATGCGAACATTTTTTTTCATAGTCACGCACTATAACAACTAAACTTGTGATAAATATACTTGATAATGAGAGATTTACAATTATTATTAAACTTACTCACAACAAAGATAATAGTGATTATGGCTGCTGCAAGTTACCGAGGTTTTACCCTCAAATCTGCTGGAAACTCGACGGATGTTTGGCAAGTTCAAATCAAGAACCATACTTTGCAAGGCAGTATGGCTGCTGTAAAGAAGAGTATTGATTGGTTTTGCGATACTGCAACCATCATAGACCCTAAAGAGTTCAACTCTCTATCAAAGCAACACGCTGCGAGTGGACAACCATCTCAAGAAGTTTTTCATGGCTATACGATAAAGAATGACACAGGCGAGCCAAATAGCTGGTATTGCTTCTTTAACGGTAGACTTATCAAAGGCGGAAAACTTGCTATTCAGAAGCACATAGAGGCATACTTGGTCGCTAAGCAAAAGGCACAACAGAAGAAGTAAGCTTTATGACTCTTGTATATAGCACTGATGTGGGTCGCATCAAACCTGAAGAAGACAAACCTCAACGTCCAAAAGGCGATGGCATTGTTCGTATTGAACGCCAAACGAAAGGACGCAAAGGCAAAGGCGTTTCAATCGTTACGGGCTTAGATCTTGATGATGCGCCACTAAAATTGTTAGCGGCAGAACTAAAGAAAGTTTGTGGCTGCGGCGGTTCAGTTAAAGACGGCAACATCGAAATTCAAGGCGATGCACGCGACAAAATAAAAGCGCACCTGGAAAAGAAAGGTCACACAGTAAAACTAGCCGGTGGCTAAACTAATAAGCAGAGCGTTAATCTTCGATTAGCAAACTGATTATTAGGTATTTTATGGTAAATCTGATTATGGTGAATCGGAGCTATAGAAGATGATTAAATAGAAGGGACAATGAGTGTCCTTTCTTAATATCAAACATTATTTAACATAACGCACATAATGCGCACTTAGGTAGAAGCTCAACGTTTAAATGTCAGCCAAAGCTTTGTCTGACAAAAACTTAAACTAAGGTGCTGGTCACTCACTACGCGTGAGTCGCAGAACAATCGCTATATATTGACTTAACGCTTTGTGTTTGTCTTATCGTCAATCCAAATCAGTTTGTCGTTGCTAGCTTCTCATGTTTCTGGCCCATACTGCACAACCTCATACTATCAGGACGGTTTTCTTCATTACCATCTGAAGCAGCACTCACTTTTTATGCATCGGTTTGATTATTCTTATTTGAAGTATAGGTTCATGACTTACATCACCAGTTACGGATAAATCATTGATATGGAATATCTAATCTTTTTGTATGGGTTCATAGCTGTCGTAATTCTTATATTTGTTAAAAAACTCAAATCCAACAAAGAGCCTGAAATCAAGTCTAAAGACTACTATGAGTACGAGTCTACTGGGTCGATCGTTACACCAACTGAGCTAGCCTTCTATCGAGCGTTGACCGTCACAGTAAAAGATAGGCATCTGATCTTCTCTAAAGTTCGAATCGCTGATGTTATTACTCCTAAAAAAGGCAAATACGATAAAAGTACCTGGCATAAGGCTTTCAATAAGATAGCCAAGAAGCATTACGACTTCGTCCTTTGCAACCCTATAACGTTAAAAGTCGAGATTCTTATTGAACTTGATGATTCTTCTCATTCTAGACCAGATAGAATTCGCAGAGATAACTTTGTAAACAATGCTACCTGTACCGCTGGAATTCCCTTGATGCGAGTACCAGTTTCAAAATCATATGACTACTTCGAGCTAGAGCAGCTCCTTTATGGCGAAGCCGACGATGTTACTACAACAAGATATGCGTCGCGCTAGGCTCACGCGTTATAGTAATATATATAGTAATATAGGGTGAAACTATAAGAATAGTAATGACCGCATCAGCGGCCTTTTTAATGTCATAGAGTTCATTGCGGGTTTATGACTCAAACCACTCCATTTCTAAGTAATCCCCCTTTCGCTTATCCTCTAGACATTTGCTTGTCGAACACAATATCGTGACCGTGTCACCGAACAAGTAATCGACTCATACAGCCCTTATCCCAGCTAAACCCCTCCAATTGTCTACTGGTAACAGTCCCAACAACCACTATCAACAACCTTCAGTACAAACACTTTCCCAACGTGAGTGTCTTTAGAAAAACTGTGACGCGATCACGCCATAGAGCATTCAACTGGCTGATAGTAAGCGCCCACACTCGCAACTTTCAACTCCGTAATTTTATTACAGGCTAAAACAACGAAAGCTTAACGCTAGAATAATTGACTGTTATAAGTTATTGAATTTAAATAATTAATCATTGAAACAAAGGCAATAAACCGCAACTTTCAGTTTTATTACAAAAGCCTATTTTGTCCTTGTCACGTTTCTTGGCAACAGATAATAGTTCTAGAGTTTCTCTGACGGCTGTGAACTAATTAGTTATAGTGCACCAGATATTACACACATAAAAAAAGAGCAGTTCCCTGCTCTTTTCTATGCGTCTATTTCTTAAAGCGACTATTTTTTCGCGGCTTCTTCTCTTATTTGTTGTGCGACGATTTTTATCGCTTCTGCAGTACTTATCCCCTGCGTCATTAGCTCTTGAATTTTTTCTACAGCTTTTTGTTGTTCTTCGTGAGTAAGCGGCGGTAAATCATCAAACATAAAAAAGGCTCCTAAATATTTAGGAGCCGACTATATTACGATTCTAAGTTAAGTGCTAGTCGTTCGAGTGACTAACAGATCCCCTAGTAACTGGTTAAGAAGTTAACGTAGCCACCCATAGAATTTTCGTTGGTGTAACTTGCACCAATATCTAACTGAAACAAGTTAAGTGGCGAAAGGCCAATACCTGCGGTTATAGTGTCATCCAGGTCATCATATGCCAGATTGCGCTTCCAACCGGCACGAAGTTTTAGTTGACGCATGATATCGATTTCACCACCCACTCGCAGCATCTGGGTATTGTCGTTAAAGACAGTAAACTTTTCATCTTCATTCAAATCATAGTCAACACTGATGGTTGCATAGTCTGCTACTAAGCCAATACCAAGCGTGTATTGTGGGCGCATTTGGTAATCATAACTCGTCGCACCAAACGTTCTAGATTGGGTTGGGTCGACGCGTGAAGTCACTGTTGTTGCAGCTAGTTCTTGTGATTTAATATCACGAGAAACTAAGTTCATCGCCGACACACCAACTCGTAACGGGCCGTAAAACCATAAAAAACCCGCGTCCATGTTAAACATGGTTTCGCCTTGGCCGTTTTCGCGTATATCTTTAATATCGTAGTTGTTTAAATTCGCACGATACACATAAGTATAAACTCGTTGAAGCTTAGGAGTGACACCGAACGCGATATGCTGTCCTAGGAAAGTTTGATATTTAGCGAGTGAGATCCCCACTTCAGTGACACCCAGACCAACCGCATTCACGCCACTTAACTCTGCGTTTACCGCAGGGTTAAATGTTGGGTCAGCACTATTAGCACCAGTGTAGATATCGGTTTCAGCAAAAGACTCTGCATAAGCTTTAGCAAATACGTTCATTGCCAAATATTGGTTCGGAATTGCGAATGCAACAACGCCACCAATTTGCAAATTAGCAATGTCACCCTCGAGCGCATCTAGAGTGGTTTGCAATTCAGATATGTTTGAATAGTCTCCACCGACAGCTTGATCAATGAGATCGGAAGCTTTGTCGAGATCATCTACCATCATATGTTCATCGCTATATGATAGACCGAAACTTGGGGTGATCATTCCGTAGTCATCGTTGCGTCGATAGATCGCGGTTAGCGCTGGGTTGTAAAATGGCGCAGTTAAGAAGTTTGCAGAAACAACACCAACTCCGCCCATCGCATCGCCACGAGCTTCAATGGCATAATTTGCAGCAGATGCAGAGCTGGCCGCTAAGGCAATAGACAAGGTAAGGAGTTTTAATTTGTTTTCCATAATTGGTATAAACTTTTTTGTTCCATATGCTTATATCGTTCAATTGTCTATTAACTTTAGCTATTCCTCCACTGAAACATCGTATGTCTTACTAATAATTTGTGTTTGTTCGACAATTATAGGGCCTTGCCAGCGTTGGTGATTGATTGAAACAGCTAACACATAGCGTCCTTTCTCTACTTCATCACCACTTAACGATGTAGGATAATCGGAATCGTAGCTTTGACCCCATACCTGATTGTAACTGCCATCGACATAGTCATATAAAGCAACATTAAGTTTCGGTAGCGGACAATGAGGATTAAGCAGTGCCGTTTTCTCAATCCCCCATTGTGCTTTAGCATCCCACCTAACTGTCACTTCAGCTTTTGGTCTAGCGAGTATCAGCCAAGAGCTCCACGATGATTGATCAGCTGCAGTGACATCGATTCTATATAAGCCACTTCTAGCTTGAGTATTGAGATTGTAGCGTTTGGTATATTTGGTGATACCTTGGTCAGAGTTACTAGAGCTCGTAACAAAAGAGTTATCGGTAGACAACGTTTTATTCACCCAGCGGGTCAACGTAATATCACTGATATCTCGGGCAGATTCCACCTCAACAATGGCGCGGTACGCATCTCTACCTGGGCTTTGAATATCACTACGACGCACCGTGACGTTAGTAATCCATTCAGGAAGGGTTCGATTATCCAAACTTTTACCGCAGTCGACATCGAGCGACTGTAAAAATAATTCATTCAAATGCGGGGTCAATGAGCGGTTTTTATCAAGCTGCCAAACTTCTACCAACGATGCGAACATCGATGGGAGATCATTGTTGAGCAAATTCCGATGCGCCTGAGTCAGTGGAGTGTTGCTCTCAAACCAAGGCACGTTATCGGCAGATGTCGGTGCGCTGACTATCAATACACCGACCAATAGCGGAACTTTTCTCATTACGCTTTCATTTTGTAACCAACACCACGTAGTGTTTCAATCTCAAGTCCAGGCAGTTTCTGGCGTAGCTGCAATACATGTGTATCGACAGTACGAGTCGTTGGGAAATGGTTATAGCCCCACACATGATCAAGAAGTTCATCACGTGTAAATACCCGACCCAGATTACTTGCTAGGAAAAGTAGCAGATCAAACTCAGTACGCGTTAAAGTAATCAACTCATCTTTATAAGTCACTTCACGTGTAGATTTATCGATAATTAGGTTTTCTGTCAGAACTTTATTGTCATCCTGCTCTTCACCTTCTGGTGCACGAAGCTGCGCACGGATACGAGCAAACAGCTCAGCCTCAGCAAACGGCTTAGTCAGGTAATCATTAGCACCGGCGTCTAGTCCAGCCACTTTGTCTTTTACCGTGACAAGTGCAGTTAGTAAGATCACCGGGACGTCTTTGATCTTTTTCCATTCAACGAGATGATCAACCGAGTCGCCATCAGGAAGCTGACGATCCAAAATAACTAGATCGGCTTGATCCCAGTATTGAGCAACATCTGCTATGGTCTCTGAATGGAAGCACTCATACCCCGCTTGCTCTAAGCTAACTAATAGCCCGTCAGCTAAGTTTTTATCGTCTTCAACTAGAAGCAGTGTCTGTTTCACAAGGAATCTCCAAAATAAACGATGTTGGCGGACCAATCAGTGACATTCTGCCACCCATTCGCCCAACCATGGATTCAACAATGGTTAAACCAAGACCAAGTCCGCTTTTACTAACGAAGGGCTTTCTTAGCTGACGCCAATCTTTTGCCGACAATTGCCCTTGATCTTGTACTTTAACCGTAATCTTGTTTGTAGTGGTACTAACATCTAATACCACTGGCGCAACCCCGTACTTAATAGCGTTGCGAATTAAATTATCAATACAAGTGCCGAGCCAATAAACGTTCAACTTGGCGGCGACATCTTGATCAATCGTAAAGCTCACTTTGTTGCTAAATTCTTCTTCAACTTTGAACTCCAACCAGTCTTTAACTGAAGGTACCCAGTCACTAGCTAATGGCTTGTTATCTGATTGAAGGTAATCCTTACTCGCCTCGGCCAGTTGTCGAAGCCTGCGCGAGTCTTCACATAAACGTCGAAACTCATCGTAAACCGATTCAGGGAGATGCTCAAATTCTCGGCGGAAACCTTCGACGGTGAGCGATAAACTGGCTATTGGTGTTCTTAGTTCATGGGTTAGGATCTGCAAGATCAACATCCTGCTCTTCATCTCTTGTCGCTTAGTATTCCAGCGATAGATTGACCAACCGATCACCAATAAAATGTTGGCTATAACCAACACAACCATACTAATACGCAGAATATCTGAGTGATCAACGACATCCCAACAGACGTTACCCCGTTGAACAAAACAGCTGTTAGAGCTGCTACGCATGGCAAAAGTCAGTCCCGCGTCTTCTACGGCCTGCTTCCAAATGCTTTCGGGATAAATCAGGTAGTTGTCATTCTTTCTCAACCAAAGCTCATTTCGCTCAATAAACATACTTGAGCCAGATATCAAAGAGACAACCGCATCTTCGTTCATTCTTTGCAGTCTTCCGAGCAAAGTTGAATCTGATGCTAAAGGACGCTCTTTTATATGCATGTACTGCTGAAGCTGCACAATAGAATCTGGATATATTTGAACGTATCGGTTGGCATAAGTTCCGCCCCCCGGATGAATCAATGCACTTCTCGCGAACCACTTCTCGCTGAGTTTATTGCCTTTACACATCGCTCTAGTAAAAACCAAAGGCTCCGTGATTAAAGGACTAAGCGGTAATTTTCCAGTACAGTTTTGAGCTAATCTATACAGCCTTTGGATATCTTTAAGTGGATAAGCGGCGGTTTGCGGAAGCATTGACTCTGGTGTAAGCAAACGCGTTGGGTAATCAGATTGTAGACTGCGAATATCGTAAGAAACCGTTGCGTGCGCTTGATCGAAAAGATCCATAAATCGGTCAATACGCTCAGGTAAAGACTCTGCAGATACGCTGCTTGAGATAATGGCGCAGCCAAGGACGAACGTTTTTACTGTATTCTTAATCAATGGAAAAATCGTTAAATCAGTAAGTTATGATTTAGGGTAAAACATTATGGCAAAAATATAAAACTGAAATGTAATATCAATGTCAGAAATGGTACTCGTAAAACGAAAGAAGCCAGCAAGTAGCTGGCTTCTGTGATAGCAAGGTAGAGCTTATAGTGCTTTAAAGATATTCTCCACACTCTCTTTCGCGTCGCCAAAGAGCATTTGTGTATTTTCTTTAAAGAACAGTGGGTTTTGTACCCCAGCGTAACCTGTATTCATTGAACGCTTAAATACGATAACGTTCTGCGCGTTCCAAACTTCAAGAACTGGCATGCCAGCGATTGGGCTGTTTGGATCGTCTAGCGCAGCTGGGTTAACAGTATCGTTAGCGCCAATAACTAGCACTGTATCTGTTTCAGATAGATCGTCATTGATTTCGTCCATCTCTAACACGATATCGTAAGGTACTTTTGCTTCAGCAAGCAGTACATTCATGTGACCAGGTAGACGACCCGCTACTGGGTGAATACCAAAACGGACATTGATGCCTTGCGCACGAAGTTTCTCTGTGATTTCGTGAACTGGGTATTGAGCTTGCGCTACCGCCATACCGTATCCTGGGGTGATCACAACTGACTTAGAGTTTTTAAGCATTTCTGCAACTTCTTCAGCCGTTGTTTCACGGTGCTCACCTTGCTCTTCATCCGAAGAGATCACCACTTCTTGACCAAAGCCACCAGCGATAACACTAATGAACGAGCGGTTCATCGCTTTACACATGATGTAAGACAGAATTGCACCAGACGAACCAACGAAGGCACCTGTGATGATCAATAGATCATTTGCAAGCATGAAACCTGCCGCGGCTGCAGCCCAACCCGAGTATGAGTTAAGCATAGATACAACAACTGGCATATCCGCACCACCGATTGAAGCAACCAAGTGATAACCGAATACAAACGCGATTAATGTCATCACGATCAACGCAAACATGCTGCCATCAACATTGACAAAGTGGATCATTAGTAGCGTTGAAACGACGATCGCAGCTAGGTTCCACTTATGTTTGTGTGGAACATTAAGTGGCGATGAAGAGATAATTCCGCGTAACTTACCGAACGCAACAACCGAACCTGTAAAAGTAACTGCACCGATAAACACACCCAAGAATACTTCTACTAGGTGAATGACATGCTCAGCATGCGTCGCCGCTTCTGGTGCATCGAGGTAGCTGTTGTAACCAACCAGTACCGCCGCCATACCAACAAAGCTGTGAAGAATTGCCACTAGTTCTGGCATCTCTGTCATTTCAACTTTCTTAGCGTAGTGAATACCGATCGCACCACCGATCACCATCGCGATGATTACCCAAATAAAGCCTTGCGACTCTGGGCCAAAGATCGTCGCGATCAATGCGATCGCCATACCAGCGATACCGTAGTAGTTACCTGAGCGTGCCGATTCCTGTTTAGACAGACCTTTTAAACTCAAATAGAAGAAAAATGCAGCAACAATATAAGCTGCTTGTACTAATCCTGCAGACATTCCCTGTTACTCCTTAATCTTTACGGAACATTTCAAGCATACGCTTGGTAACGGTGAAACCACCGAAGATGTTGATACTTGCGATCAGTACGGCAATAAAGGATAAAACCGAAACCACGGCATTTCCTTGACCGATTTGCAGCAACGCACCAACAACGATAATGCCTGAAATAGCGTTAGTGACTGACATTAGTGGTGTATGTAGTGCGTGAGTCACATTCCAAACCACGTAGTAGCCAACAACACACGCTAAGAAGAACACAGTAAAGTGAGACAAGAACGCAGCAGGAGCAACTGAAGCGATCCAAGCGAACGCGCCCAAGCCCGCTACCATTGCACCAATTTTCTTAACTGGCGATGCTGGCTCCTGCGGTTTCTCCTCTACTTTAGGTGCAGCTTGCGCTGGTTTTTGCTCTGGTTGAGCTGAAACCTGAATTGGTGGTGCAGGCCAAGTAACCTCACCTTCTTTGATTACAGTTACGCCGCGTAAAACGACGTCTTCGAAATCAATGTTGATGTTGCCATCTTTCTCTTTTGCTAACAGCTTAAGAAGGTTAACGATGTTTGTTGCGTATAGCTGAGATGACTGAGTCGGCAAACGACCTACCATGTCGGTGTAACCCACGATCTTCACGCCATTTTCAGTTGTGAACACTTGGTCTGCAACTGTGTATTCACAGTTACCACCATTAGCCGCAGCTAGGTCAACAATTACGCTACCAGCCTTCATGCTATCAACCATCTCTTTGGTGATTAGCTTAGGCGCTGGACGGCCTGGGATCAGTGCAGTAGTAATAATGATATCAACGTCTTTCGCTTGAGCTGCGTATAGCTCTTCTGCTTTCTTGTTGAATTCATCTGACATCTCTTTTGCATAGCCATCACCTGAGCCTGAATCTTCTTTGAAGTCTACTTCTAAGAATTCTGCACCCATTGATTGGACTTGCTCTTTAACCTCTGGACGTACGTCGAATGCACGTACAATCGCACCTAGGCTGCCCGCAGCACCGATAGCCGCAAGACCTGCAACACCTGCACCAGCAACCAAGACTTTCGCCGGTGGTACTTTACCAGCAGCAGTAATTTGACCTGTAAAGAAGCGGCCAAACTCATGGGCAGCTTCTACGACTGCTCTGTAGCCCGCGATGTTTGCCATCGAAGACAACGCATCTAGCGCTTGAGCACGCGAAATGCGTGGAACAGCATCCATCGCCATTACGTTAATGTTCTTGCTAGATAGCTTTTCCATCAATTCAGGGTTTTGAGCTGGCCAGATAAAGCTGATCAAACTCGCGCCATCTTTAATTAGCGCAATCTCGTCATTTTCATCATCAGATAAAGGAGCATTGACCTTAAGAATGAGGTCAGAGGCCCAGACCTCTTCAGCGGAAACGATCTTTGCTCCAGCTTGTTCAAAAGCAGAGTCATCAAAACTCGCTAATTCTCCGGCTCCGCTTTCGATGTTTACTTCGAAGCCTAATTTTAATAACTGCTCAACCGACTTTGGCGATGCAGCCACTCGCGTTTCGCCCGCGAGTATTTCTTTTGGCACACCAATTTGCATTAGCTATTCCTTGACTATTCGCAACAATGATTATTCGTTTTTATCCAACGAATTTAGATACTTCAAGTGTTTTATCGCAAAAACACTAAATATCATTACTTATAACCTATGGTAATGGGCTATTTTGCTTACCAATTTGCCAGCAAACAATAGCTAGCCCCCGTGATAGGAGGTCAAACCAGTAAATTAAAAGCGCTGTAAAAACAAACAATTATATGACTAGCACATATAAAAAGAGCCATCAGAATAACGACTAATGGCTCTTAAAATCATGATGTCTATCAAATAGGAGAGAAACAACTAAAAAATGTTGTCACCCATTTGGTCAATGAACATTTGCGCTTTCTTCAACATAAATTCATCCGCATCACCTTTACTCGGTAACACATCAGAACGAATAAAGTGGTGCGTTTTCATTTCATCATCAAACTGCTTTGTTATGCGACCCGCAATACGATACTGTCCACCTTCGGGCTTCGCCTCTTGATAAATCAAGAAACCTTTATACTCTACTGGTTCCACTTCAGCATTTTGCTGCTTATCACTACCACCAAACAAGCGAGAAAAAAGTCCCACAAACTACTCCTTTGTATCTACTATTTTTTAGTTAGAATCGGCTTTTCGTACCACTCTAACTCAACATCATCATCAAACATCGGCTGTTTGCCAAGTATAACGAGAACTTCATCTTTCCGATTGGTTCTTCTGTCATCAATAATCATCGAAGTTGCAGCTTCAATCGCCGTAGCGGCATACTCTTTCAAAGTGACAAGACGCTCTTCGGGAAGCGCAGACAAAAAATCGATGTCGTGACGGATATAAACTGGTCTAAGTTGAGACAAGGCTAAACATGCTAAATCCGCTAATTGCTCATTATCAAAATTATTGACGTAGTCGTCTTTTGCTAGCTCTTGGCCAACTAATGTCTCCATGTAGTTGTGTACATCTACACTTATCTGCATATCATTAAACTCCTTCTAGGGACATTTGCTGTTAGTAGTATGTTTTAAATAGATAAACCTTGCTATAAATTTGCGCGTTTGTGCGCCAAATTATGACCACTATCTAAACGTGACCCTAATTTTCACCTTTAAGTTTAGTAAAAGGCTTGGAAATTCATCAAATAAAAGTATTCTTAGGTGGTTACTCTATAACAAGATCACGCTAGGCTAGGATTAATGTCGTTTTCCATCGTCACCACAAATTGGTTTCGTTTGTCGTTGCCAATACTGTTATTGGCTTTTATTGCCTTCGGGATGAACAACGTCATCGCCCTTACTTACGCCAATCTAGGTGTTGTTTCTAAACTTCCATTCGTGTTATTTGCAATTACCATCGTCCTAGCCGATGTGTTCAAACAAAGCCGCATTGCTATGGTTGCAACAGCACTGCTGGTTGCTTATTGGGTAATTCAGGAAAGGCTACAAAGTCCATTGTCTTCAGGGACTACCATTCTTGAATTATCACTGCTCGCAGCGCTGCTACCAACCGCACTCGCCTCCGTCTACAGCTATAAAGATTCTGCGCTGTTTACGCGTGCTTTTGGTTTGTACCTATTCAAAATTGCTATGTTGGTACTTTGGTCATATCTGATCTTGACTTATTTTTATGACGGCGGCTTCGAAAACATCGACGATACCTACCTATTTACCCTACCCGAGATTTCCAAATTGCCCTTTATTCTCGTGGTGTTTCTTACCGCCATGGTATTGATCTATGCGATATGCGTGCTCAACAGAAATGGTATTATTGATGTCGTTATCTATTCTGCGACGCTTCTAGCCGCGTCTACCTTTATTTTCTTCCACATCACCTACATCTCGAGCACTATGTTTTCGCTCGCCGGGATTTTGCTTTTGGTTTACCTACTATCAGCAAGCTATGAACTGGCGTTTATGGATACCTTAACAGAGATCCCTGGCAGGCTTGCGCTCGAATCAGATTTAAAACATCTCGGCAGACGTTACACTGTAGCGATGCTTGATATCGACCACTTTAAATCGTTCAATGATACCTATGGCCACGACACGGGTGATGACGTTTTGAAGTTAGTTGCTTCCAAACTACAAACCGTGGGCGGGAAAGCGAAAGTATACCGTTACGGCGGAGAGGAGTTTACCGTGCTATTCAAGGGAAAGTACGCTGAAGATACTCGTGATCACTTGGAATTACTGCGAGCTTCAATTGAAAACTACAATATGGTACTTCGCAACCAAGACGCCCGTCCTAAAGACGATAAAGTTGGCTCTAAGAAACGTGGTGCAACAAAACAGCAAGACTACGTTAACGTTACCATCAGCATTGGTGTCGCCGACAGTACAGAGTCCAATAAGGTTTCAGAAGTCATCAAAGCCGCCGACAACGCGCTATACAAAGCGAAAAAAAGAGGGAGAAACAGAGTTTGTCTCGCCTAACTCGGAGAGATAATCAATGGCTACGCGAATCTAACTTTTAGTTTCATTCCTCTATCACCCATTGATTTCTGCCGTTCACTTTAGCTTGATAGAGTCGTTTATCCACTTTAGAGTAGATCTCCTCAATTACCTCTTTACCCGTTGGGGTAAAGCTAAGCACTCCTTGTGACACTGTCACTAGACTTGAAACGTCACTGTACTCATGTGGTAAAGCAGCTTGCACCAGTGTCGATTTAATACGTTGGGCATTATCGATTGCTTTCTTTTCGTCTGCATGAGACAGCAGCACAACGAACTCTTCACCACCATAGCGTCCAACCTCCTCTCCACTTCGGCAAAACATACCTTTTAGAATAGAAGCAAGTTCAATAAGACACTTATCCCCTTGAATATGACCGTAGTTGTCGTTGTAGGGTTTAAAGCGGTCAACATCGAGTAAAATGATCGCCAATGGCAACCCATGACGGCCATGTAAGGTGATCATTTCCGACAGTTTCTGGTCCACGTAGCGTCTGTTCTTTACTTTAGTTAAGCCATCTTCTTGGGCTAACTTGGCTAGCTCTTCATTCGCTTTTGCAAGTGCTACTGATTTCTGCTTGAGTGCACGACGCATAAACGCAATCCGCTGCATGGCAATAAGCTTGGAGTTAAGTACGATTTTGTCGACAGGTTTAATTAGATAGTCATCACCACCGGCCTCAATAGCACTTGCAATCATGGTTGGCTCGTCATGGCTACTTAAAAAGATGATCGGTACCCAATCTGGGTATAGTTCGCGAATTTTCTCCGAAACTTGAAAACCATTCATTTGTGGCATTGAAACATCGAGCAGCACCAGATCCGGCTCAAACTGAGCATAAAGCTTAAGCGCCTCCTCGCCTGAGCTCGCCATTTCAACAACATGACCTAATTGCTTCAATCGAATGGCAAGCTGAATACGTTCCATTTGGACATCATCGACCAACAGAATATTCATTGAAGAGCCCGTTACTTCCACTGTACCATTACCTTGAATCATCTTTATCGCTTAAAGTATTGATTGATTTAATTGCTAAGGATAAACCACAAAAAACAATTAAGAAATCACATGCTTAACAAAAGCATACTTCACCCTAACGCATTCAGCCATCTATGGTTGACATTTGGCGCTATTTTTTTACGATAGCTGCGATATACACACACTTTAAGAGAAATTATTAATGTCTGACGTTGATCAAACAGAGCAGAAAACAGTAGACCTAGCAGAAATTTCTGCTGAACTTCGCCAAGTTATAGAGTTTGATGAAGTTCCAGAGGCGATGCACCTAATGGTAACGTCAATCCACGAAGTGTCTGAAGAGGCTGTCCGTGAATCTTGGGACGAACTGCCAGCAAGTGCACAGAATGTACTTGATAACTTTGAGCAATTTCATGCGCTAGTGTCGGTTAGCCAAGCGTTCGCAGGTCTCAATGTGATGGAAGAATTTCCGACTCTAGACCTTCCTAAAGACATGACTGAAGAGCAGAAAGAAGAGTATCGTGCAGAGTTACTTGACCAAGTGCTGCACAATTGTGTTAAAGACATGGTTAAACAAATCAAGAAGGCACGTCGTGACCCTATTCTAAAACGCGATTTCACCGACGTTTTCGCTAAATAATAGAGTGAAATAGAAACGCCGCACAATGCGGCGTTTTTTATGTGAAATCTTATTTAATGAGATAGAACCACATCTCTTTGAGTAACACTCACACCCTTAATCTGCACGTAAACATTCATGCCAATTCTAAGGCCCAGTTCATCTCTTGCCCAAGCAGTAATAGTGGCGACGAGATTACACCCTTGAGCCAGTTCAACCGTCACAGCAACACTGATCCTATCTTGGCTGTTGCCATGCATTTCAAGCTTTAAGATTTTGCCCGCTAATACATTTCGAATCGAGGTTTGCCTTGGCTGTTCAAGCATTAGTGATACGTCGTTTGAGCGCACTTGCAGTCGTACCGGAGAACCTGTCTCCCCTTCAACTTTTTGCACCCAAAGTGAAACGCTAGGCGCTAATTCAATCTTAGATAGTGCGTATTTGTCGCTGTGCTCCATCACACGACCTTCGAACAACGAGCTTTGTTCCGAAAAAGACTGCCAAGGTTTCATTGCACTTGAGCCCCATACATCTTCTATGGAGCCTGAAGCGGCAATACTACCGTTATCGATCACAACAAGGTGATTAGCAAGCCTGAGGATTTCATTGAGGCTATGAGAAACATAGACGATTGGGATCATAACCGATTGTGACAAACGTTCTAAAAACGGCATGACTTCACGTTTACGCGGAAGATCAAGCGACGCTAACGGTTCATCCATCAACAGAATATCTGGTTTAGACAGTAGCGCTCGGCCGATCGCTACCCGTTGTTTTTCGCCTCCCGAGAGTTGATTCGGGTGACGTTTCAACAACTTTTTAAGTGCTAGCAAACTCACAATCTCACCAAAATGTTCTGAGTCGGTTTGTTTCACACCATAGTTAAGATTATGTTCAACATTAAAGTGCGGGAACAGGCGCGCATCTTGAAATACATAACCAACATTACGCTTATGCACCGGAACATCAATACCTTGCTTTGAGTCAAACAATGTCCGACCGCCCAAGACCACTTGACCTGAGTGCGGTTTAGTCAGCCCAGCAATCACATTGATCAGTGAGGTTTTTCCGGCCCCAGAACGACCAAAAATCGCACTAATCCCGGTTTGCGGCAGTTGCAGATCAATATCAAACAGCGCATCGCCGAGGTTTTGCTGGTAGCAGATCACTATGTTACCCATTGCTCGCCCCTAATCGTCGTGCGCTCTCTTTCGCTAGCCATTGTGATAACAACATTGAAGCTAGCGCTATCCCAATTGAAATAATGCATAGACGCATGGCTTGAGCTTCGGAACCAGGAGTTTCAATGAATGCATACATCGCCAGTGGAATGGTCTGTGTTTCTCCTGGAATATTTGATACGAAACTTATCGTTGCACCAAACTCACCTAAACTACGGGCGAAAGAGAGCATGGTTCCAGTAATAATTCCGGGAATAGTCAGCGGTAAAGTAATAGTAAAAAAGATCTTTATTGGTGATGCGCCAAGCGTCGCAGCCGCTTGTTCTAACTTACCATCGACACTTTCTAAGCTAAGCCTTATCGAGCGGACCATCAAAGGCAACGCGACAACAATACAGGCTAATACTGCCCCTTTCCAACTAAAGGAGAACACTAAACCAAACTGTTGATACAACCAATGACCAATCACGCCTTGTCTACCCATCGAAATCAGCAATAGATAACCAATAACCACTGGAGGTAGTACCAAAGGTAAATGAATAATCGAATCAAGCAAGGTTTTACCATAGAACTGCTTACGAGCCAGCAACCACGCCAAACTCACCCCAATAGGGATTAGCCAAAGAATTGCAAAAAAAGCGACCTTAAGGCTTAGAAGCAGCGCTTGATATTCATAATCTGTCAGCAAATTTCCCTCTACTCCGCTAGGCGTGAAAAACCAAAACGAGATAATAACTGCTGCGTTTGGTCCGAAAGCATATATTCAGCAAATTTTAACGTAACTGGCTGATTATTAAATACCGCCATTGGGTAAATAATTGCCGAGTGTGTATTGCTCGGCAGTGTGGCAACAATTTCTATTTTCTCACTGAGCATAGCATCGGTTTTGTAAACAATACCTAAGGGGGTCTCTTTCCTTTCCACTAGCGTTAGCGCGACTCTTACGTTATTAGCAGGGGCTAAATGGTTTTTTACTTCGCTCCAAACACCAAGGCTCTGCAATGACTCCTTGGCATAAATACCAGCTGGAACCGCATTGGTTTGCCCAATAGCCAAGCGTAAACCATCTAAATTCGAGGTCCACGAAGCGGCATTGTGAATTATCAATTCACTGTCTTGATGTTTTGGCGCAACAACAACTAGCTCATTGGACGCAACATTAGTAACGTCGTCACTAGCCACTACCTGTTGTTGAATCAGGTAATCCATCCATTTTTGATTGGCCGAGATATAGATATCTGCAGGTGCACCTTGTGCTAACTGGCGAGCAAGAGAAGCACTTCCTCCATACACCGTGATGACTTCTACCTCATTACTCTCTTCAAACTTTTGTACAATGTCATTAACCACGTTGGTCATTGACGAAGCAGCATAAACACGAAGCTTTTCAGCATGAGAAGAGAGGCTTACGCATGATAAAACTGCTAGTAGGAAAAAACGAATACGTTGCATACTTACCTTGATTCTAGCTCTGGCCATAGTTTGTTCAGATCGAGATGTTGCTCAATCGCATCCGCAATCCTATCAATGGCCTGCTGTTGATTTTTGCTATGGTCAACTTCAGTGATATCTTCGACACCCATCCACTGACAAATGGCAGCTACCGCATCTGAGTTATCAAAAATACCATGGAGGTAAGTACCAAGCACTTGATTACAATCACTGATGGTACCGTCAAGTGTTCCGCTGTTAAGTTTAATCAGAGCCTGTCCCGCAATTTGGCTAACGCCAGCGTGAATTTCGTATCCACTGACGGGAATGTCTTTGCCATCTAAATGCATCATGCCGCTCACATTGGTTAGCGTTTTGTCCTCTTTCAGCTCCGTCTCTATATCCAGCAATCCAAGTCCTTGTGTAGAGCCAACATCGCTTTCAACTCCTTGAGGATCATGAATGATCTTTCCAAGCATCTGATAGCCACCGCAGATCCCCATCACTTTACCGCCTAATCTCAAGTGGCGTTGAATATCTTGTTCCCAACCTTGTCTGCGTAAGTAATCTAAGTCCGCCCTTACCGACTTAGAACCCGGCAAAATAATCAGGTCAGCATGGTCAAGCCTTTCGCCTTGTCCGACATAACGAAGATTGATGTCTGGGTTAAGCCTTAACGTGTCGAAGTCAGTATGGTTGCTGATTCGAGGGAACACCGGAACCACGACATTGAGCTTAGTCTTTTCACTGATTACTTGCTGAGCATTGATGGCATCTTCCGCTTCTAAGTCGAAGCCATGTAAATAAGGCAGCACGCCAATTACAGGCTTGCCTGTCTTTTGCTCCAACCAATCTAAACCAGGCTCTAACAATGAAATATCACCACGAAAACGGTTAATCACAAAACCTTTTACTCGCGCTTGTTCGCTTTTAGACAGCAAAGCAAGTGTGCCATATAAATGAGCAAATACACCGCCGCGGTCGATATCAGCAACAATAATAACTGGAACATCGGCTTCTTCAGCGAAACCCATATTGGCAATATCGTTTTCTCTTAGGTTAATTTCCGCTGGACTACCCGCCCCTTCAATCAGAACCGATTCATACTGCGATTGTAGAATTGAAAACGACTCCATAACAATTGGCATCGCGACCTTCTTGTAACTGCGGTAACCAATCGCATCAACAGTTGTTGTCGCCTTCCCTTGCAAGATGACTTGTGCACCCATATCGGTGTTTGGCTTCAGCAACACCGGGTTCATATGAACACTTGATTCTATATTTGATGCCAGTGCCTGCACCGCTTGTGCTCGGCCTATTTCTCCACCATCAAGCGTTACTGCGCTATTAAGTGCCATATTCTGTGGTTTAAAGGGAGCCACTTTAATTTTCTTTCTCGCTAACACGCGGCATAAACCTGCCACTAACACACTTTTACCGGCATCAGAAGTCGTGCCTTGTACCATTAACGCCTTAATTGTTGACTGCATTTTGGGTCTAAACTTATGTAAATCTCAGAGATACCGATAATAGTAACGGTAATTGGCCAATTTCCTCAACATTATGAATCGAATATGAACTTTCTACTCAGCATCGATTCAAACGCCACTTGCTTTAATGGACACACTTAATAACCACGGTCCAACCTCAATAGGAAATTAAAATGAAAAAAACGGTACTTGCTTCTGTTGCTATCCTCGCCGTATCACCAACACTTGCTTTAGCTAAAGATGGGCATGAACACCGCTCTATTGGCGTTCAGTATCACGGCCCTGTTGAACTATCATCCGTTGACACTCTCCTTGCCGATACCGGTATGTTCACAGAAAAAAATGTCGTCGTCGAGGGCGTACTGTTACGTCAAATCAAAGGCGATACGTTTGTGTTTTCCGATGGTAAAGGTGAAATCCAAGTTGAGCTAGATGACGACATACATATGGCGCAGCCGATTGATGACAAAACCAAAGTTCGTCTATTTGGTGAATATGAAGGGGGAAACACTCCTGAAATAGAGGTAGAACATATACAGATTTTGTAGTACTTCACCGTTTAGTCTCTGATATAATTGTGGTTTGGCTTGGTTATTGCAAGCTAAACCACAATAGTCAATTTTTTGTTGCGAGTCGGAGACTACATTGAAAAAACTCATTTTGGCCGGTGCAATTGCGCTAGCAGGGATCAGCACAACTACCCACGCAAATAACTTTAATTACAATTACTTCGAGGTTCGAACTGCGATTGGGCCAGAAATGATGGGGGCCGAATTCAGTACATTTTTCACTGAAAACACACACCTAATTGTTCGTGCCGATTCTCAATTCTCCAAAGATTATGATCTCGCGGGTGGTATTGGCTTTAACGGCCCAATTAATCAGTTTGCTGATATCTATGGCCAACTACTCGTCCACCAAGTTAAGTACACTGAAGAAGCTGGTGGTGAAAGTGAAACCAAACCTGAACTCAACGTCGGCATCCGCCTATGGCTAGCTGAGCAAATAGAAGCAACGGCGCGCCTAGGTCGCAATGACGACGCTTCTGTATTCCACGCTGGTGTACGCTTCCACTCAACTCAACAACTGTCACTGTCAGCAGAAACCAGAAATAATGGTTTATACGGTCCACAGATGACGATGTCTGTACGCTTTCAGTACTGATAACACCCTTCATAGGCCCTGCTAATATGCAGGGCCCAAACGACTGCCAATATCTTCCATTTGCACCAGTATTGCTGCTAAATAGACATGTTATTTCATTAAGATACGTTATTCTCATTGCGGCAATATTCAACCACGCTCACAGTAAGTTAAATGAGCATCTGCTAACATTCACGATTATTTAATGACTTAGTAGATACAATAGTCAAATGCGTCGACGTAGCTCGAAATTTATTATCCAGTTCTTCACTGTTTTGTGCGTCTTATCGTTCGTACCCTTTCTTTATTTTTATAGCCAACTGTCTTCTATTGAACAGCAAACTCAACACTTTGTTGAACAACTTAACCGCAATAAGCTTGAATATTCAAAAGTCGAATTGCATACCTCGTTACAAAAGATCAGTGCCTCCCTCAACTATCTAGCAAACAATGGCTTACTCAATCAAACCGTTTCTGATCCAACTAGACAGAATTTAGACGCACTGGAAGAGTTTTGGTTGTTAATTGCACGAACTCAGGGCTACTACTCACAACTGAGGTTTCTCGACAACACAGGAATGGAAGTTGTTCGTATTAATAGTAATTCACGCATCATTGAAATTGTTGAACCTGATCGGCTGCAAAATAAAGCGCACCGCGACTACTTCGTTCATGCGCAAACCCTCAAAGAGAATGAGACTGGATATTTTGGAATCGACCTAGAGGAAGATAATGGTCAACTTGTGATACCTCACATACCCGCCTATCGTGCCATCTACCCGATCACAGTTAATGGGGAGCGAAAGGGTTACTTCATCGCCAACTTAGACTTGCTACGCATCTATCAAGGGCTCGCCTATAAACGGAACCACGCCAACTTGCCAAATGTGGCAAATGAAAGGGGCTTTTACCTTATGTCTACTGAAGGTGACCCGTTACTGGGTAACTTAATTAATGCGCATAAGGATTCAAACATCGCCATTCAGTATCCTCATCTCTGGCGATCCATACAGCTTAGGCCATCCGGTACCGTCAAAGATCAAGGTCATTGGATTTCTTACACATCAATGCAAGTCAATGAAGCTGAAAACATCGATCAGTTAATTTTCTTCATTAAGACTCCCAATGAGGTAGCATCTGCTTTGCGTGCTGAATCAAGACAAGGTATCTACACACAAGCGGCTTTTATTAGCGTCATTCTGCTATTACTTACATTCACGTTTGTCTCTTGGAACCATAATCATCATAAAAACAGCTTAGATAGCAAAATTGCTCGAGCGGCAATGAACGGCATGTCTGCAGTTGTGATCACTGATCGCAACAACCGTATAATCCAAGTAAATAGTGAGTTCACGCGGATAAGTGGTTATACGTTAGAAGATGTTCAAGGTTATCCACCTTCACTATTCTCTTCAGGTAAACACCAACAGCAGTTTTATATGAACATGTGGAAGATCCTTGAAGACCGAGGTCTATGGGAAGGTGAAGTGGTTAACAAACGCAAAGATGGCAGCTTAATTACTGAAATATTGCGAATACAAACCGTCAAGGATAACAAAGGGATAATCCAGTTTTATGTCGCTTCTTTTGTCGATATTTCGCACAGGAAAGAGCTCGAAAACCGCTTGAGAGAACTGAGCGAGAAAGATCCGTTAACATCACTATGGAACCGCAGAAAATTTGACTCAGAAATGCGAGCACAAGCAATGCGTTCAAAACGTTACGGTGACAGTGAACCTTCCACGCTTGCCCTTATAGACATCGATCACTTTAAGCGTGTTAATGATACTCATGGTCATGGCAAAGGAGACGAGACACTCGTAGAGGTAGCGCGATGTTTGGAGCTTCATCTGCGCGAAACGGACATTATCTCGCGAATCGGCGGCGAAGAGTTTGCCATCATCATGCCCCATACCGAACTAAAAGAAGCGGATATCGTACTCAATCGCCTCAGGACTGCTATCAACATAACTAGTGAGCTCAGTATTACAGTCAGTGCGGGTGCGACCGAAATTTCAGACTCGGCAAAAGAAGCATACAAACGCGCAGATATTGCACTGTACGAATCAAAGTCACTCGGACGTAATCGAGTGACTCTACTTTCCTTTGTTGAAGAAGACTCCATAGCCTAATTGATTTATGTGCGTTCAACGCCATGCGAGACAAAAATAAAGCCCCTACATCAATTAGCTGAAGGGGCTTATCCAAAGAAGATTGACTAGATCTCCTATAGGGGGTTACATGTATAATTATCTTTGTTGTTGCAGTATTACCTAAACGTTGGGTAAAAAACACTGTAAATATGTAATCGTACGTTTCCCCTTTTTTCCAGTCTCGATACCGTTATCCAGTAGGGGTTTTGTTAAAATGGCGTTTGAATTCTCTCGAAAATTGTGACGTGCTGTTATAACCAACCATTCGCGCCGCATCACCAACTTTAAGGCCATCAAGCTGAATGAGGTCACGCGCCTTATCAAGGCGCACTTTCTTAATATATTGGATCGGAGACGCTAACGTTACGCTACGAAATGCTTCATGGAAAGCTGAGACACTCATATTGGCTCGCTCGGCGAGCTTCTGAACCGTTACCGAGCTAGCGTAATTTTGATGTAAGTACTCCAGCGCCTTTGCCACACGAGCATAATGACCATCATGTCTGGCTAGATCAAATAGTACGCCCCCCTCCTTACTCATCAATGCTCTAAACGCCAGCTCTTCCATTAGGTTCTCGCCAAGTAACTCTCTCTCAATCGGATTACACAACGCTTTGATCAGTCTTTTACACACATCGAGCATATCGTCATCCATTGCGACGGATTTAAGACCTGAACGAACGGCCTTATCACCACAAGGTTTATAACAGTTCATCGATTCCAGTTTATTGACCAAGCGATGTAGCACTTGAGCATCAATATCGATACTTAAGCCAAGCAGTGGCTCTCCATTGACCGCAATGGCCTCGCACTCTAGAGGCATAGGGACACCAACAACCAGATAGTCGTCAGGCCCATACTTGACAGGTTGGTTGCCTAAATAGATATTTTTTTCTCCTTGGCCTAGCACAATCACACCAGACTGGTACACAAAAGGCTTACGGGAATTACCTTCGCTACTTCGATAGAAGTACAAACCATCAATGCTCGTTTTCGCGATTCCTTCTAATTGTTCTAGACCTTCATACTCTACGTACTGTTGCATGAGTTTAGCAAGTGTTGTCATTTATTCACCAATCAAAACTTTGTAGAAATAGGCACAATATATAGAGAAATTGACCTTTAAACCGCACAATGTCAAGACTAATATGCACATTAACAACAATCATGATAATACCAATCTGGATAAGTAGGTGATTAGATAATTGCGCAGGAAAAATCGCTTAGAGCAAGGCATAGATTGCAGCTAGCTAGTTGACCTAACTACAAAATCTATAACGATGCTATCAGCGATTTTAACTAGCAAGAATGACCAGATACTTATTTAGGTTGGTATAAATCCAAAACGGAAGCAAGAGGCACAGTAAATGCAATTCACTTACGTCAACCCTACCCAAATTAACTTTGGCCAAGGCCAGATTCAAAGCATCGAATCTGTTATTCCGGCAGACCAAAAAGTCTTAGTCATATACGGTGGTGGATCTATCAAACGCAATGGTGTTTATAACCAAGTAGAACAAGCGTTGAAGAACCACTCTTGGTTAGAATTCTCAGGCGTTGAGCCAAACCCAACCAAAGAAACGCTCGACAAAGCGGTTGCTATCGTTAAACAAGAACATATTGACTTTATTCTAGCGGTTGGCGGCGGTTCTGTTATTGATGGTTCTAAATATGTTGCTGCAGCCTCTCATTACGACGGTGATGGTTGGGACATCA
This sequence comes from Vibrio tubiashii, assembly GCA_000775715.1. GTDB lineage: Bacteria > Pseudomonadota > Gammaproteobacteria > Enterobacterales > Vibrionaceae > Vibrio > Vibrio tubiashii_A. Next base: position 35,702 of record JRWQ01000014.1, on the reverse strand, counting down.
TGATCGGCAAACATCAAGTAGCATCTGCCGTACCTTTAGGCGCAATCCTAACCCTACCAGCGACAGGCTCAGAGTCCAACATGGGTGCAGTGATTACCAAAGCGGAAACTCACGATAAGCTGGCGTTTCTAACTCCGCATGTTCAGCCTAAATTTGCTGTCATGGACCCTGATGTGATGAAAACCTTACCAGAAAAGCAGCTAATTAATGGTATCGTCGATGCTTGGGTACACGTTTGTGAGCAGTACATTACCAATGATCATGGCGCTATGGTTCAAGATGGTTATTCAGAAGCACTCCTGAAAAACCTTAAAACACTCGGTGAGCAGTTCGAACAGCGCGACAACGATGCATGGCGCAGCAACCTTATGTGGACAGCGAACCAAGCTCTCAACGGCTTAATCGGATCAGGCGTACCACAAGATTGGGCGACGCACATGATTGGGCACGAATTCACTGCGTTATGGGGTGTGGACCACGCGCGTTCGCTCGCGATTGTTCAACCTTCACTGCTGCGCAATCAGTTTAACGTTAAGAAAGCGAAGTTAGAGCAGATGGGTAAGAATGTCTTCGGTCTAGATCAAACGGATGATCTCGCTGAAAAGACTATTGTCGCAATTGAGAGCTTCTACCAATCGCTCGGTGTTGCAACTCAGTTTAATGAGTACCAAGATGGTAAAGAACAAGCAGTTGATGCTGTGGTGAATCAATTAGAGCAACATGGCATGGTTGCTCTTGGTGAGAATCAGGCAATCACACCAGAGCAGACTCGTAAGATCCTTGATCTTGCTATCGCGTAAGCTCCATTATTCGCTAATACAAAGCAGCTCTGGCTGCTTTTTTTACGCCTGTGAATTACACGTCCAAACGATAAATTAAGTCATCGTAGAGTTTCCCGCCGATCTGATACGCATCTTTCTCTCGCTCAGCCAACGTAAAACCTGCTTTTTCTAGTACTTTACAAGAGGCAATATTGCCATCGGTCACTATGGCATTGACGCGTTTAATTGGGAACTCACGAGTGCTATGTTCGATTAGAGCCACTAAAGACTCAGTGCCGTAGCCTTGACCGTGAAACTCTGGCAATAGAAGATATCCGACTTCCACTTCATTACTGTTTTGTTCTGAGACGCACAAACCCGTTACACCGACTGCCGTTCCTGAATCCTTTTCGCGAATGACCAAACATAGCCAGTGGCTAGCAGGCCAATCCCACACTGGTAATCTAGACTCAAACCGTTGACGGATTTGCTCAGTTGTTGGTTTGTCAAACGCATAACGAATCACGTCTTCATCTTGATTCAACCTTTCAAAAAGGCGCCAGCCTTGCTCAGTAATCTGAGCCATTAACAATTGCTTTGATTCAATTTGATTCATACACATTTAACTTACTAGTTGTTTCAGTGATTGATTAGACTGAAAGACAGTATCGATTAGCTGCTGCCTTTTATCTAAATAACAAGTAACCGGAGTCTCAGATTTCTCTATCTCTAAACAGAGATCAAACAATAAGTGTAAGCCTAAGCTTCCTGCTGACCCTTTAAGTTTATGAGCTAATTGCGCTGTATCGTGCTGGTGGTTCATTTCTGCCGCTTTGTCGAGAAGTTGCACTATCTCGTCCGCTCCATGACTAAACAACTGACAAATCTCCACCATCTTTCGTCTACCTAACACTTCCATATCAGCAGTCACGACAGTTGGGTCTATGATCGCCCGCGCCTGTATAGCTTCGTTACTGGCTTGATTGTCACTTTGAGATAGCAACAATGGCTTACCTTCTAAACTGTTTTGAATTGTCTGGCACAGTTGGTCTTTGTCCAAAGGTTTAGGCAAGTAGCCGTCAAAGCCTGCGGTTAAATAGCTTTCAACCTCTTCGTCATAGACATGAGCAGAGACAGCAATCACAGGTGTACTTGGGTCTCTACCATCTCTTAATTCAAACTCTCTCAGCTGATGAAGTAGCTCAACACCATTACAATCTGGAAGATTAATATCAAGCAGAACCACATCGAAATCTTGACGTTTAAACAGTTCTAGTCCAGCTTCACCAGTCACGGCGGTATGCACTTCGTGATTCATACTATTCAAAAAGCCTTCCGCCACTAGGCAATTGACAGGGTTATCTTCCACCAGTAGCACTTTAGCTCGGATCCGGCTATCAATTTGAACGTCCAACTTTTCTACGGCTCGGCCTTTTTTTAGCGGAATCGAAAACCAAAAACGACTCCCTTGTCCAATATCAGAGTCAACAAACAACTGCCCGTCCATGGCTTTGACGATACGCTTACTAATGGCCAAACCAAGACCTGTGCCCCCTTTCGCTCCCACGCCATTACTCGCTTGAGTGAAAGCATCAAACAGCATCGGCTGCTCATTAGCTTTGATCCCTATACCGGTATCAGAAACCTCAAAAATAACGTTGCTTTCGACATCAGGATCACGTGATACATAGATATCTACATTACCACTTTCCGTGAATTTTATCGCATTACCTACTAGGTTATTGAGCACCTGGCTAATGCGTGTGGCATCGCCGCAATAGTATTGTTCTACATCGCTTTCGACAAAATACTCGAGCTTTAGTGATTTTTCTTGCGCCCTGCCAAGCAATAGCTGCTTAATATCATCAACCATAGAATGCAGATCGAAGTCGACCGGGCGAATATCGAGGTGCCCGGCTTCAATCTTCGAGTAATCCAGTACATCGTTGAGTATCGCCAACAAGTTTGTACCGCTGCGATTGATCACGTCAACATAGTGCGACTGAGTACTATCTAGCGCAGTATCTTTGAGTAACCTAGCCGTGCCCAAGACTCCGTTCATCGGCGTGCGGATCTCATGACTCATGGTCGCTAAAAAGGCCGACTTCGCCCTGCTGGCTTGTTCTGCTTCTTGACGTGCACGAGCATGATTCTCAACCTCTTGATTCAGGCGAGTATTGGCATTTTGTAGTTGGTAGGTTCGCTCAGTAACCAACTCTTCTAGATGACCTTTATGTGTTTCTAGTTCACGCTTTGCTGCCGCTTCACTTTCTGCAACAACTTTTAACGCTTTTGCGGTGTTTCGAGCGGTTAAAATAGCTTGCCCCATATGAGCTAACTCATCATTACCTTTAACCTTAACATCAACCTCTAATTGACCTTTCGCGATAGAAAGTAAAGCTGAAGAATACGCGGCAAGACGTTTCACCACCGAGATATAAACGACCTTCCAGACGATAAACACCACAATCACCATACCCAATATTGTAATGATAGTTAGAGTAAGCTGAGCATAGTTTAACGTTGCCTTAAGCTCTTCCACCGCTCTTGTTGTTGTAGCGTTAGAATCATCTATTAGCCTACTGACCGTGGTATTGAGCGACGAGAGTTGATTTAGGGTATCTTGCATTAACTGCTTTGCAAACGTGTCATTTTCATAGCGCTGGGTAAGGACATCAAACACTATGTCTTGTTTCTCTAACTTACTAAGCAATACTTCCATCTGCGCAGATCGAGTTGGGTCTTCTACTGCCTCAACTCGACGCTTCATAATGCTGAGGTTGTTACTGAACTCTTGGCGAATGCTATGAATACGGTTGATGTCAGAAATGGTTCGCGTCTCTTCGATATGGTTGAGCAGTTTAAATGCGAGTAGATGTAACTCATGTAACCGTTCGGCAAGATCAAGGTCTACCTCCACCAAGGTATCAAGTGCTTGCTTAGCTTTCGCACTTTCACTACGGTCGATCAGGTCATAGATATGTGTGACATTGGCAACGGCAATGGTGGATGTATTTGCGACTTGAGTTCGGGTCAACTGCTCTAACTCGCGTGCCAATTTACGTAGTTCGTCACTCCTATGCTGCAAATCATCACTTAGGAACAGGCGCTTTTCTACCACAATGCCTAGCTCAGCCAAAGTATCAATAACGCCTTGAACGTCTGATTCAAGCGTGTCTAATAGTACAGAGTCAAAGGAGTCTGCTCCTAGTGCTTTAATGTGAGTTAACAATGCTTCCAACTGAGAAAATAGGATGGCACCAGAGCTTTGTCGCTCCTGTTCCGTCTCTGCATTGGAAAGCGCTTGAACTGAAGAGATAATCCTTGAACTTAACTCAGACACCTGACGCGCTTCAATCATTGATGGTATCGCGGTGTTCACAACGTTACGTTCGGTTTTAGCAACAAACGAGAACCCGAACATACCAATCAGGGCTGAAATCAATACCAGCAATGCCATGGCAAGAAATGCCAACAGTAACTTACGACCAATACTCGCTTTCGCCAGTAACATTAAGATTCTTCACTTCTTAACTGTGGGAGAATGGGTTATATTCTGCAGTGTTTATAAGCCCAATACCAATGAAAAGCTGCATGTATTTGATCTCTACAATCAAAACGCCAAAAACCATCGTCCATGCATTGCTAATTGCATGCTCGCTCGTCGTTGGTCACTCCCTTGCGGCTGAACCAAAACGAATCTGTGCTATCTATCCCCACTTAAAGGATTCCTACTGGCTCTCGGTCAATTTTGGCATGGTTGACGAGGCACGCAAACACAACGTTGATTTACGCGTACTTGAATCGGGGGGCTATCTCCATCGTGATAAACAGCGTCAACAACTATCTTTATGTGTTAAATGGGGTGCTGACGCCATCGTTCTCGGCACGGTGGCACCCGATCTGTTTTATACCTCTCTCAATACAGCGGCTGCATCTACTCCTGTCTTCGCAACCGTTAACAAACTGATTGTCGATCAAAACAATCGTTCAATTTTAAAGGGCGAAGTGGGTGTTGACTGGTACTGGATGGGCTATTACGCGGGCGAGTATCTTAAGAACAAGCATATCAACGAACGCCGTGAGATTACGGTCGCAATGCTACCCGGGCCTAAATCAAGTGGCGGTACAAAACCTGTGGTTCAGGGCTTTTATGCCGCGATCCAAGGCAGCGATATTAGGGTGGTTGAATCCTACTGGGCTGACAATGACAAAGAGCTACAACGAAATTTAGTGCAACAAGTTATCGACCGCCAAGACGTCGACTATATTGTCGGTAGCGCCGTCGCTATCGAAGCTGCAATCAGTGAGTTACGCAGCGCAAACAAAACCGATCAAATAGGCTTGGTTTCAACTTATCTAAGTCATGGTGTTTATCGCGGACTATTAAGAAACAGAGTCGAGTTTGCCCCAACAGATAAAATGGTGCTTCAGGGCAGGCTATCGATTAAGCAAACCATTGATTACTTGCAAGGCAAGGCTTTCAATAAATTAGAAGCACCAAAAATCGAATCATTAACTCCCAATAACTTGAGCTCTGAAGTCATCGAAGAATCTTTATCACCTTCAGAGTATCGACCTATTTTTTACATCTATAACGAAAACAATTAGGAAGTCTAAATGGAAAAAACGACTCGTACTTTGCCTGCACACAAACATGTAGCCCTTGTTGCTCATGACAACTGCAAACCTGAACTGCTGCGCTGGGTAAAAGAGAACAAGGAAAAGCTACAACGTCACTTTCTGTATGCAACGGGAACAACAGGTTCAATGCTCAGTAAAGAGACAGGACTAGCAATCAAGAGCATGATCAGCGGCCCTATGGGCGGTGACCAGCAACTTGGCGCTTTGATTTCCGAAGGCAAAATTGATGTGCTTATCTTCTTTTGGGACCCGCTTAACGCCGTTCCACATGACCCTGATGTAAAGGCCCTACTTCGCATTGCGAGTGTTTGGAATATTCCCGTCGCAACAAACCGCGCCACTGCTAAGTTTATCTTCGAATCCGATCTTATTGAAAGTGAGGTCGACATCGAAATCCCCGATTACGAAGCCTACCTAGCCAACAGAACCTAAAACAGCAAATACATAAATTAATAAGCTCGCAAAGTTGCGAGCTTATTAATAATTAGTTAATGAGTTAGACCATTATTCTATGAGATGCTTCTCAATCTTTGTTAATTCCAACCTTACGATGACAATTCAAATCTCTATTCGACTAAAATGAAATTGTCAGGAAACTTTCAGCTAACTATCCTGTCATACGAGAAATCATACTATAAAAAATGTTATTTCTATTTTTGCTGCTGGGAGATTCCCTATGAATAATGATAAAATGCACGATAACGTGCTATGCTGCCCGCTATGTGGTAGCGAGGAGTATTTACTGTCAAGCGCTAACAGCATGCTGTGTGCAGAATGTGGCTCCTTCTTCGAAAATGTCACCAAACTGACACCGACAAACATGGTTTGTCAACGAGTCGGTACAGTGACCAATTTCTTAAATAGCGCTTCTCATTAAAGTAGCGCTTCTAACTCTTTCAAGTGACGAATTTTTTGTAGCTCTAAAGAGTGGTGTTTATTGTTGAGGCCAGCGAGATGAACGGTTTGTACGCCTGCTCTTATACCAGCTTCTAATCCTTTCGGCATGTCATCAACGTAGATACAATCTTCAAGCTTGAAGCCCATGCTCATTGCACTGTATAAAATCAGGTCTGGCTCAGGCTTCCAACTATTGGTATCAAAAGCAGAAAAGATCTTACCTTTAAAATACGGCAACAGGCCAGTTAACTCCAGGCAACGCTCGATTTTATCCCGAGGACCATTTGACGCGACGCAGTACTCAACATGATGTGCATTAAGATATTCAAGTACGTCAAACACTCCATCCATAGGTTTGAGCTGTTGTTCAAATAGGCGATCAAGACGTGCACGATAGACAGGCTCAAGTTTGTCTATCGACACGGTAACACCAAGGCGCTTCTTGGTGGCATCGAGGATATCGGCAAGCTTACCACCTTCAAAATGATTGACTGCATCTTGCATAGTCAAGCTCGCACCAAACTGTGCAAATGTATCACACAAGGCTTGGCAACAAAGGCGTTCGCTATCAATTAACGTCCCGTCACAATCAAAGATGACACATAGTGCCTGAGGTTTTGCCATATCTGTCCCTCATTGAGTTTTCTAAGTGAAATAGTAGGACAGTTAGCACTTTTTAAAATGACCTGCTTAACACTTCATTGGTTTATAAATGTTTTATAACCAGAAGTTTAAAGCGCATCACCATTTAACCATAAGCTGACAATAATTTGCCATAAAGAGCTCAAAGGCAGTTCGTGGAGATTGTGGTAAATAGGAAGAGATAAGGCAGTTAACGTTCGACTACTAATGGAGAATCAGTACTCAAAGACAAATTGAGCTTTTTGATCAATGCATAGATGAAATCGTCACGGCTGTAGTTATTGAAGCTAACTACATCCGATATGAGTGATGAGCCTTCAGATTGCGTGACGATGGCAGCCGCCACTGCTTCACCAGATTTGAAGCCAAGATATAAACGACAAGGCTCTGAATAGATAATCTGCGACAAAAACTCTAAGATCATCTCTTGATCAGCTTGTACTTCCCAGCGACGAGCTTGAAGCAGAGAAAACATAACGGTTAATCGATGGAAGTCGACCAAAAAAACATCGTCAACACTAAATGCGCCAGCGCCTTGAGGCAGTTCTTGCAATGTTTCATAGCAACTGGAAGCCTGCTTTTCCTTATATAGAGCTAAACCGGCGATACTCTCTTTAGTTGGATACTCAACATCGACTTGTTGATAGAGCCATTCATTTTTGATTTTTACAATCTGGGGTATCGTCATAGCGTCAGACAGACCTGCATTCACTTTAATAAGTTAGGCTGAAGCTTACTAGATAACACCTTGACCACTCAAGTCTTTTCAAGTGTGTGCAACAAAACTTAGTCAAAACCTGATATGCTCACCAATATTTGGATTACAACGTCTCTCTGTGCACAAAGGATTATCGAACATGATTAAACGTATCGCGACAATCGGTCTTATTACACTTGGACTTACCGCGTGTGACAACAATGAAGTTGGTGATGTCGGTTTAGGCTGGTTTACTATGAAAGACATCAAAATTTCTAACCTTGATGACGACAAAATTCCGGGAGTGACCTGTCATATCGCTTCAATAGAAGCCGACCTTAGCTTATCAGATCCAAGTGACAGCTCCATTTCTTGTCGTCAGACCGGAGACATAACACCCGAGATGATCGCGACAATTGATAAGAGCAAATCGGGTGAGGTGGTATTTAAACAGTCAAAAAGCATCTTCTTTAAGTCAATGAAGGTGAGACGCATCTATGATGCAGAAAACCAAACCCTACTCTACCTCTCATATACGACCAAAGAGACTGATGGCAGCTTCAAACACAGCCTTTCGACGGTTCCACTTTGGGGAACATCAGCCTATGTGGAAGCAACAACGAACAAGCAATAGGTGATTTGAGCAGCCCAAAATATGGGCTGCTCTACTCTGTTCTCATCTAACTATCAAATACGTTTTCAAGTAAGCAAGAAGTGACTTTCTCTGGGTCAAAATTGGTCGTATCACCCTTAACACCGTGTGCTTTGTAATCGACTTCTTCGACTAATCCTGCCCCTTTCACCGTTACATTCTTAATCCCCATTCGTTTCATATCAGCCACAGAATAGTACCAACCATCGGTATTCTTACTCTTCTGACAACTGGTTTTTAACGTCTGCCCATAGGTGGTGATCTGTTGATCAACACCGACGAATCCAAAGAAAGCGGTCTCCTTAATGCGTAGGCGATTTAAATATTCCATAAACTGCTTTTTGTCTTGACTTGGTACGCTATGCATCCACAATGCATCAGCTTGTTTAGCACCACCATGCCATCCCAACAGAGAGTCAGGATTAATGACAACGCTCTTTGCTGCCGGGAGGATATAGTTGGCGCACGCTGAGAAACAGAGCCTACTCACTTCAACATCAAGGTCATTCTCTTTAATGAAGTAACCAAACTCCATGCCTACCGCCATCTCCCCCCCTGGACTGGTTATTTTGAGCTTATCAATTGACGTTTTACCTTCACGCACAACACGCATCGCTTCTAACACCGCATCACCAGTTATCACTCCTTCGTAAATCAATGTGTTACCCGAAACCATCACCTTATGTGCTGGTGGATAAACCATAGGGGTGCTTTTACACCCGACGAGCAAAAGTACGGTTGCCGCTATTGGTAAAAATCGCATATTTTCATCCTTAAAATCAGTGAGCGAGATGCCGTTAAATGAGCAGATTGTAAAATCAAGTGGTTACCCAGCCATAATCGACTTAAATTAACAAATATTGGTCACTAAAGCGCGCTTAAAAATGATACGCAACACATATGTATGTAGTTGATTTTGTTAATGATAACAAACTCGACGCACTTCACGGCATTGTTGTTCAACAATCAGTAATTTTGTCATTGTGATACGCATACTAGTGAGTTAACTGTCTTGCGCACATAGCTCTTATAAATGAAATTAATATGAAAACACTGCGAGAAAAGTGTGATATTATGCGGCAAAATTTCCAACACCCTTTTTATCATGAAGTTTCCTGGACAGCGCAAATCTAAGCACTACTTTCCTACTCACGCCCGTGATCCACTCGTCAATCAGATGAAGCAAACCCCAAAGCTCTATCGTCCTATTGTTGTCGGAGTTGGCCAAACTATCGTGGATATTGAAGCCCGAGTTGATGACGAGTTTCTTGCTAAATATGATTTGAGTAAAGGGCATTCTCTCGTTTTAGAAGAGGACAAAGCTGATGCACTATACGAAGAGTTAATAGAACGTGGGTTGATCACTCACCAATACCCCGGTGACACGATTGGTAATACGCTACACAACTACTCAGTGCTCGCTGACAGCAAATCGGTACTTCTAGGCGTGATGTCACGCAATATTGAAGTAGGTTCATTTGCCTACCGTTACTTGTGCCGCACCTCTTCACGAATGAACTTAAACCATCTGCAAATGGTCGAGGGCTCCATTGGTCGTTGTTATACACTCATTTCAGAAAACGGCGAGCGCACCTTTGCCATCAACGAAGGTCATATGAACCAACTTCGCCCTGACAGCATTCCTGAAGATGTATTCGATAAAGCTTCAGCGCTGGTTGTCTCTTCGTATCTAATGCGTGGTAAACCAGAAGACCCAATGCCACAAGCGGTAGCCCGTGCCATTGAAATAGCCAAGGCTAAGAAAGTTCCTGTTGTACTAACGTTGGGTACAAAATGGGTTATCGAAGGCAATGCGAAGTGGTGGCAGGACTATATCAAACAAAACATTTCTGTCGTTGCAATGAACGAAGAAGAAGGCGAAGCATTAACCGGTGAAAAAGATCCTCTACTTGCCGCAGATAAAGCGCTTGAGTGGGTTGATGTAGTTTTGTGTACTGCGGGCCCGGTTGGACTTTACATGGCAGGCTACACGGAAGATTCCGTTAAGCGCGAGACTGAACTACCGCTACTACCGGGTAATATCGCAGAATTCAACAAATATGAGTTTAGCCGTGCGATGCGCAAGTCAGACTGTAGCAACCCAGTGAAAGTCTACTCTCATATTGGCCCTTACTTAGGTGGTCCACTAGAGATAAAGAACACTAATGGTGCTGGTGACGCAGCTCTATCCGCACTGCTTCATGATATGGCAGCAAATAGCCACCATCAGATGAACGTCCCTAATTCGTCGAAGCACGATCAACCTTACTTAACTTACTCTTCGCTTTCGCAAATTTGTAAGTACGCAAACCGAGTCAGCTATGAAGTCCTAACTCAGCACTCTCCTCGGCTAGCCAGAGCCCTTCCAGAGCGTGAAGACAGCTTAGAAGAAGCATACTGGGATAGATAATAATAACGAAGCCGCTTACTCAAGCGGCTTCATTTTACTCGCATGGATAGAAAACCAGTTGCTCGCCTTCGACCATCATGCAATCCATATTCGCCGCGTGCGCTGCTTGTAAGCCAAGCTTAGTGTCCTCAAACACAATACAGTTTTTCGCCTCAATGCCTAATGTACTTGCCGCTTGAAGGAATGTATCAGGGTTAGGTTTGTGATTAACAACATCGCTGGCAGTCACAAGCGCATCAATTTGGTCCATTATACCGGCTTTAGTTAGCAAACGAACCGCGCTGTCACGTTGACTTCCAGTCCCTACTGCCAGCTTCTTTTTACCGACAAATTGGTTAAACACCTGCATAGTACATCCAATGGGCTCACCATGATTTTCCATGTTCGCGAACGCTTCCATTTTAAAGCGAGACACAAGCGCCGGATCTAAATCCAAACGATGCATTTTATTTACTTCACCCACTATCTTAAAGCTTGGCATGCCACCCAAACTATGTAACCACTCCTTGGTAAACGGAAAACCAAACTGATTGGCGGTTTGCTGCCACGCATCCAAATGCGCAGGCATGGTATCGATCAGAGTGCCATCCATATCAAAAATCAGTGCGTCATATTTGTTCAATGTGTCGAACATTTCATCTCCCCGATAGCAAACTTAACAGTTTGCCTCATTACTCGTAACTTTTCCTTGTCCATACCAAGCCATTGATATATTCGTAACCAAGGACTAACATCACATTAAATAACTAAAATTTATCCTGTTAACGGAAAAAGGTAATCTCATGAATATCAAAAATAAACTGTATTCATTGGGTGCGGTCGCCATCATTGGAGTTGTCTCTATTCTTTTTGCTACAACTCATTTTGCCCAAACAACTGCGCAGCTCAATCAGGCAAGTTTACTTGTCGCCAAACTTGAAATTCGACTTTTAAACCTAAGACGCAATGAGAAAGACTTCCTACTGCGAAAAGATGTAAAGTATCTCGATAGATTCAACGGCAACATGGATACCTTTCTTTCTCTAGAGTCTCAACTATCCAATATTCTCACTGAACAGTCTCTTCCTTCGAGCAATCAGTTGAAGCAAGATATTGTCAAATATCAATCTGGCTTCAACAATCTAGTTCGTGCCTTTGAGCAACTCGGCCTAGCGCCTGATGCCAACCTTTTCGGCCAATATAACAATGAACTTGCCGCTGTTAAACCGTCCTTGACCAATGATCAATTGGTTAAGCTGTTTGAGTTTAACACTCAGGTGCTAGCAGGGAATTTTGCTGCCGACCTCATTCCACCCAATGCTCAGGCGCTGGAAACAGCAGCCAAAGCCTACATTAAGCAGAATGGGATTGTCGGCCTAAAATACAACGAAGGACTACTTGGTGAAACCCGTAGCCTATCCCATACTGTTGAAGAGCAATTTAAATCCTTTTCAGCTGCGTTAAGCGAACAAAAGGACGCCACAAGTAACCGAATTTCAACCTTGAGAATGGTGACAACAGGTATCGTGGTCCTGCTCATTGTTGTATTTATTTTCCAGATTTCACGTACTATCAATAGCCAAGTAGCTTTGTTGCTTTCAACAATCCAAGAAGTGGCACGTACCAACAACGTCTCACTGCGAGCTAAACTGGATAACAACGATGAGCTGTCAGTCATTGGCAACTATTTCAACCGATTGCTCGACAAACTCGAACAGCTTATCTCAGGTACACAGTCAAAATCATCTGAACTGTCTCGCAGTACATCAAGTATGCACAACGAATTGGAAAACGTGATCAATCAATTCCATGTGCAGGCGGATCACACCAATATGATGGCTACCTCGGTACAAGAGATGGTTTCGACCATCAGCGAAATCTCGGAAAGTACGGCTGTAGCAGTAGAAGGCGTGCAACAAGCTTCCGTCAATGCGCAAACCGGACGCACGGTCGTTGAAACTACGGTTAAAAACATTGACCAACTATCATCAACCTTAAGTAGCAGCCAAGCGTCCATCAGTGATCTGAACAATCACGTTGACAAGATCGGTGATGCAGTAAACATCATTCAAGAGATCGCAGAGCAGACCAACTTACTCGCGCTGAATGCCGCGATCGAGGCAGCACGTGCAGGCGAACAAGGTCGCGGTTTCGCCGTTGTTGCTGATGAAGTGCGTGCGCTAGCGAGCCGCACCCATCAGTCCACTGAAGTGATTACCAATGTCGTTACTTCGATACAGTCTCAAATGTCTCAAGTAGTAACAGATATTGATCAATGTACCGAGCAAGGTTCACAAACGCTTGAGGCTTCACAAACTCTCGACAGCAGCCTGGCACAAATTATTAATGATATGAGTAACATTCAAGCCAACTCTGAACGTATTGCTTCAGCCATTGAAGAACAAGGCATTGTGATGAATCAAGTCAGTGAGTCCATTACTGAACTTAACACCATCTCTGAAGGCAATATGAATTCTGCACAAAATTGCTTGAATGAAGTAGACAGAGTGTCAGCGCAAGCTTTGGAAATGGATAACGCCGTTGCGGAATTTAAAACAGCAGCTAGTTAAAGCTTAACCCAATAACACCAAGCCCTAACAAATGTTAGGGCTTTTTATTATTGCAGGTTAGTCATCATCAAGTGGTATTAGCTTAGTACTGCCGCCATATGCTTTTTCACGCTTACGTTGAACAAAAGCGTAGAAACCTGGGATCAAGAAAGTACCTGCCAGCAATACACATAACAAGCCGCCAATCAACGAGATCCCCAATGAGTTTTGGCTTACATGCCCAGCGCCAGATGCAAAGATCAGCGGGAAGATACCTAGAATAAACGACCAAGATGTCATATTCACCGCACGAAAACGCAGCTTTCCGCCTTTCACCGCGGCCTCATCAATTGGCACGTCTTTCTCTTCTCGTTCAATTTTAGCGAATTCAACGATTAAGATTGCGTTCTTCGCTGCGAGCGCTATGAGTAACACTAGACCTATCTGCGCATACAGGTTCAAAGGCGTACCCGTCAGATTTAACGCTAAGAACGAGCCTAGTGTCGCAACCGGCACAACGAGAATAATCGCCAAAGGAATTGTCCAACTCTCATATTGAGCAACCATAAACAAGTAGATAAATATCAACGCCAGCGCAAATGCGTAGATCGCTTGATTTCCAGCCAAAACTTCTTGGTAAGCCATCCCCGTCCACTCGTATTGGTAGCCTTGAGGCAGTACTTCGGCCGCAACGCGCTCCATCGCGGCAATGGCATCACCACTCGAATAACCCGGCGCAGGTTGGCCCTGAATAACCGCACTACGATACATGTTGTAGCGCCATGCGACATCAGGTTCAAAAATCTGTTCGTAGCTCACCAATGTGCTCAAAGGGATCATGTCCCCACTTGCCGATCTTACGTGAAAGCGCTCTAAGTCCTCCATGCTACTGCGATGTTCGCTGTCTGCCTGCATTGTGACGCGGAAGTTCTTACCAAACATGGTAAAGTCATTAACGTACAGCGAACCTAAGTTACCCTGTAGCGTTTGGAACACGCTAGATAGTGGTATACCAAGTTGCTGCACCTTTTCACGGTCAATATCGACATAGTAATGCGGCACGTTGGCGCGGAATGTACTAAAGGTAAAGGCAATTTCAGGCTGCTTGTTCGCTTGCTCTATCATCTGGCCCATAACCATGGCTAAATCAGTACGGCTTCGACCTAACGTATCTTCCAGGACAAACTCAAAACCCGATGCAGCGCCCATGCCCGGAACCGCAGGCGGGCCCATCGCGAACACGACAGCTTGTGGCAACTGCATTGCAGCTTGACCATTGATTCGATTAGCAATGGCGTCTGACGAGTGATCACCATCAAGGGCATTTCGTGTATCCCAATCATGAAGCTTGATAAACAAAGATGCGCCATTCGAAGCGGCTGCACCTGTCATAAAGGCAAAACCATTGGCAACAGTTACACCATCAACTCCGGGCTCCTGCTCAACGATATTGATCAGTTGCTCAGTGACTTCTTCAGTTCGTGACAACGACGCAGAGTCAGGGAGTTGAACGTTAACCAGCAAAATACCTTTGTCTTCCTGAGGTACAAACGCTGTTGATGTCGTTTTGGCAAAGAAACTTACCGCGGCGACTGCGACAACAAAGAAAGTCACCAACAAGACGACTTTCTTGACCAGGAAGCCGGCAATTTGACCGTAACGCTTGGTGACTTTATCTAAGCCGGCATTAAATGCTGCAAACCAACGTGCCGTATTGCCTCCACCTTGCTTGAGCACAAGTGAACATAGTGCTGGGGAGAGCGTTAGCGCATTAATTGATGAGATCACCACGGAAATACATATCGTCAAGGCAAATTGCCTGTACATGATCCCGGTTATGCCGGGTAACATTGCCACAGGTAAGAATACCGCCAATAGAACCAAGGTCGACGTAATAATCGGTCCAGTCACTTCCTTCATCGCTAGCAAGGTCGCTTTACGTGGCGTCAGTGATGGGTCTTTGGCCATTGTGGTATCAACGTTTTCTATCACAAGTATCGCATCATCGACCACGATACCAATGGCGAGGATTAAACCAAACAGCGTAACCGTATTGATGGTAAACCCAGTCGCTTGCATGATGGCGAACGTACCAATCAGGGAAACAGGTATGGCAACAACTGGTATCAGGGTTGCTCGTGCGCTACCAAGGAACAGATAAGTTACAGCAATGACCAATAGAATCGCTTCTATCAGGGTCTTAACTACGCCCTTAATCGATTCTGCTACGAATACCGTTGTGTCATAGCTAGTCTCGTAGGCCATCCCCTCAGGGAAGTTGACGCTCAAGGTATCGAGCAGATCCATTACCGCTTGACCACTCTCTAGTGCGTTTGCATCGGATTGAAGTGATAACGCAACAATTGACGCGTCTTGGCCGCGGAATTTGCCGCTGCCATCATAGAATTTCTTACCTAGTTCAATTCTCGCCACGTCTTTCAAGTAGACGCTAGAACCATCACTGTTCGCTCGAAGCACGACATTTTCGAACTCATCAACGCTTTCCAAGCGACCTTTGGTCACAAGGTTAAACTGCACCTCTTGCGCACTACTGTATGGCGCCGACCCTACGCGACCTGCAGCAACTTGAACGTTTTGTTCAGCCAACGCCGAGTAGACATCTGTAGTTGTCAGGTTAAGGTTGGCCATTTTTTCAGGATCGAGCCAAACGCGCATCGCGTACTCACCGCCGCCAATGACATTAACTTCACTAATGCCTTTAACACGTGCTAGTTGGTCTTTAACGTTAAGATTGATGTAGTTGATCAAAAACTGATCGTCATACTTTCCGTCTGGAGAGTAGAAGTTCAAGACCATCAGCAAATCTGGAGAACGTTTTTTAACCGTGACGCCAACCATACGCACTTCTTGTGGAAGCTTTGACTCTATCTGTGATACGCGGTTTTGCACGTTCACCTGGGCCATATCGGGATCGGTTCCCACGTCGAAGGTTACGTTAAGGTTATACGAACCATCATTAGCACTTTTGGAAGACATGTAGATCATGTTTTCCACACCATTGACCGAGGTTTCTATTGGGTCAGCGATAGCTTGCTCCACCACCTCTGCACTTGCACCTGTGTAGTATGCTGTCACACTCACTGAGGGAGGGCTTATTTTCGGATACTCTGCGACGGGTAGGATAGCAAGAGCAATCGCACCAGCCAATGTGAGTATAATAGAGATAACTAGCGCAAATTTAGGGCGCTGAATAAAGAAACGACTTAGCATCTAGCCCCCTATTCTGCTGCTGTGTTTTGTTCGAAACGAACAGGAACGCCATTTCGAATTCGTTGTAGCCCCTGTGTAATGACATCCTCGCCCGCTTTCAAACCGCTGCGTACAATGACACCCGTTTCGAGTTGGCGGCCAAGATCTACATTTCTCCGCTCAGCAACATTTCCTTCGGCGACAATCATCACAAAGTTGCCTTCAAGATCGATTTGTACTGCGCGACGCGGTATGACTATCACGTCTGTTTTCTCTTTTTCACGCAGTTCTACGCGGATATGTTGACCAGGAAGGAGACGATATAGCGGGTTGTCGACAACAGCACGCATCGCAATTGTACCTGTATTGGTATCAATTCGATTACCTAGAAAGTCCAACTTACCCAAATGTTCAAAGGGTTGTCCGTTTTCAAGCACAACCTGCACCTCGATTTGGCCGTCATCGCCCTTGCCAAGAACTTTGTCCATACCTAGCTCTAAGCGCTCTCTTTCACTGATGCTAAAGCTGGTGTGTACAGGATCTAAGCTAACTAACGTAGTAAGAATACCCGTTTGTGGTGACACCAAATCACCCGTGCTAACTTTGCTTTGTGCGATTCGGCCTGAGAACGGCGCTTTGATCTCTGTGTATGACAGGTTAACCTCAGCTAAATGTAACTGTGCTTCTCCCGCTTCAACTTGCGCTTGTGCGCCGAGAAGTAATGCGTTCAAGTTATCGAATTCCGATTGCGAAATACTCCCTTTTGGAAGCAAGTTTTCACCACGCTTAAAATCTAGCTGTGCTTTTTTGAGATTTGCGTTTGCTTGAGCTAAAGCTGCTTTGGCGCTAGCGACTTGAGCCTCGAACGAAGAGGGCTCGATGGTATATAGAAGCTGTCCCTTTTCTACCATTTGTCCTTCGTCAAAGTGACGCGACTTTAGGTATCCGGTAACTTGCGCTGTGATATTGGTATCTTCAACGGCTTCCACTCGGCCAATGTATGATTTACTTTGTTGGTGGGAAGAAATCTGAGCTCTCTCTGCAACAACCAGTTGTGCCGGTGATTGGCTAAGTCCTTGAGTAGTTTCGCCGCATCCTACGAGAAAAAGCGCACTACTAAGCGCTGTGAAGAGTAAGGTTTTTTTCATGAACTGACCGTTAGGTAATAAAAATGGGCAATTTAAAATTACCTAACGGCGATAGAGCTTATGTCCGAGGAGTATCAGGGAAACTGAGTAATTTGTTTCAACCTATTACAAGTTCTGATTTAAGATGTTGTGCCACGCTGTTCGCTAACTCCTGACCCGATTTCCAGTGGTAAGTTAATTCAGGGATTTTTCCGCCACATGGGGCATTCCACAAGCGCTCAAGATAGAGTTCACCACCCAAATGCTGATAGAATTCAATCGCTTGCTTGTTCTCTTTCATCACCTCAACGTAAACCCCGTTGTCCGGAAAATACTGTGCTATCCATTTAGCCATTTCTGCTAAGAGTTTTACACCTAGACCGCGGCCTCGATATGCGCGATCTATATGAAGTGCATCAATCATAGTGCCTTTTTCAAAGTCATGATTACCAAACGCACAAACAAACCCGCACAGAAGTCCACCTTCTTCGATGAGCA
Source organism: Vibrio tubiashii (assembly GCA_000775715.1). GTDB lineage: Bacteria > Pseudomonadota > Gammaproteobacteria > Enterobacterales > Vibrionaceae > Vibrio > Vibrio tubiashii_A. Next base: position 17,636 of record JRWQ01000014.1, on the reverse strand, counting down.
GTACATGTTGGTTAAAAGGGGGGTTGATTAGGCGAGTCTGCCAAATAGTCGCCCGCTCTTGAGTCACTTCATTCTCTAGAAAATCCTTTCCTAGAATACCTTTATAGAAATGCTTCCAGCTTTGAGCATGCAATGCAGAGATACGCTCATAGTCGCTATATTCAGCTATTTTTAATTCCATTTATAGTTCCTTATTACTTCCTGTAAGGATTGTTTATACCTTCATACTATAAAACATTTACCTAAAAGCCAAATATTCTGCATTAGAATAATCAATTGAGTGAATAATTATTTATTCAAAATATAACCATATAATCCGTTTCATACTTCACCCATCAATCTCGTGAGGCAGACATCAATCCGATTATTTCCGTTTGACTTACACGTGTACGCTGATATTCTAGCGAACAACTGTTAGCTGAAAGGAAGCCACCATGTCAGGGTCAACCAAACCACCTCTTATTTGGTTAAATATTTTTATCTTTTTATCTTCATTCATTGTCGCCGTTGCAGTGGTCCCTTGGTACGGAATCGCATTTGGCTACGGTGTAGAACACCTTGTCTGGTTCTTAATCGCGTTCTCTTTTTGTAATCTTTCGATTACCGCTGGTTATCATCGGTTATGGTCACACAAGACTTACCAAGCACACTGGTCACTAAGGTTCCTATTCGCTATTGGCGGTGCATTTGCGCTGCAAAACAGTGCTCTCCACTGGAGCTCAGATCATCGCATCCACCATAAGCATGTTGATAACAATGATAAAGATCCCTACTCGGCTAAACGTGGCTTCTGGTTTTCACACATTGGCTGGATGCTGCGTGAGTACAATGCTAATACCTATGCTGATTACAGTAACTGCCGTGATCTACAGAAAGATAAGATTGTTATGTGGCAACATAAATACTATGTGCCATTGGCTATAATCACCAACTTTGCGATTCCAATCGCTTTAGGGCTGATCCATGGTGACATTTGGGGAATGCTTCTTGTCGTCGGAGTGCTTCGCCTCGTACTAAGCCACCATTCGACCTTCTTTATAAACTCGCTCGCCCACATCTGGGGAAGCCAACCTTACACTGACAAAAACACCGCGCGCGACAATGGGGTGCTTGCCGTGTTCACCTTTGGCGAAGGCTACCACAACTATCACCATATTTTTGAAAATGATTACCGAAATGGCATTTATTGGTGGCAATACGATCCAACTAAATGGTTAATCAAGTCATGTTCTTGGCTTGGTTTAACCTCGAAGCTACGTATTACTCCATACCTAAAAATCGAAAAATCCAAAGCAAAGCAGGCGCTAGCGAATGCCTCGAAAAACATCAGTCAACTTCCTAATGCCTCTATGTTGAATGAAGCATTGAACAAAGAGTTTGACGCCTTAATGGGTAAAATGTCAGATTATTATGAGCTCAAGAAACAAGTGTTAGAGGCGACCAAGACAGATCTGGTCAAGAAGTATGAAAAATCGCTACTTAAACTGCGCTACCAACAAATTAAACGTGATCTCGCCGCTCAAAGAAAAAGCTGGGATGCGCTAGTCGCTCAATACGCATAACAAAACGGAAGCCTAGGCTTCCGTTTTTGATATACCAACAGGGATAAATAGATAACCAGATGATTTCATCAATAACTCATTCTGCTTGGTATCAATCGATTAACCGTTTGAATTCGATACAGTCGATCGACTCTCCATTAAGCTCAGCATACTCATGAATCAATTTGATTGGCTGAAAGCGATTGTTGGTTAATACCTTTTGCGAGGCGGGATTACTTGTCGCGGCATAGGCAAACAGCGTCTTTATCCCTTTAGCACGCAACATTTTCACGACTTCAGCCACCGCTCCCTTTGCAACGCCCTGCTTGGTTGAGCCTTGACCTACACGATAACCCAGATGAGCTGTGCATCGAATAGTATCTATATTCGTGACATTTAGTCGGCCAATAATTCGATCATTCTCATCTTTGATTAGCAGTGGAAGCAACTCATTGCATTGGTAATCAAGCAAGAACTCGCGAATGTGCTGCTCTACCCCACTCTTAGTGTAGAAATCTGGCTCCCGTGGCGGAATAAACTGCTCAAACCAAACCTGATTTGCAAGCTCAAACGCCAATAACTCTTCAGCGTCCTTTAATCTAATAAGTGACAGCTTCACTGTTCGTTCCCTTGTTACTTTTTCTTACCGCGATTGGCGTGAATTTTAAGTTTCGCTTTCATCTTGCGTTTATCTGAGTTACGCCCTTTTCTGCGCGGTGATTTGTCAGGCACAACTTCTTCAATTAGGCTCGGCTCAAATCCTTCAAGCCACTGTTGCGGTAGTTTGCTATCTAATAAACGTTCTATGGCTTCTAGCAAGTATTCTTCATCGCGACTCATCAGCGAAACAGCGAATCCTTTCTGCCCGGCTCTACCCGTGCGGCCGATGCGGTGAACATAATCTTCGGCCTTGTATGGCATATCAAAGTTGACCACTTGCTCTAACTGCTGAATATCCAAACCACGCGCGGCGACATCAGTTGCAATTAGTGCACGGACTTGCCCAGATTTGAAATCGTCTAGGGCTTTTTGGCGAGCACCTTGGCTCTTATCACCGTTAATTGAAGCCGCTTTTATACCATCTAGCTTAAGCTCTTTAGCTAGTGCATCACTGCCTTGCTTAGTTTTAGTAAACACTAAAACTTGCTGCCAGTTACGTGAACCAATAAGGTAAGCCAATAGCTCTGCTTTACGCTTTTTGTCGACAGGGTAAACCATTTGAGTCACGGTATCGGCGGTGCTGTTCGACGCGGTAACTTGAACCTCTACTGGTTCATTTAACATTTTGTATGCAATGGTCTTAATTCGCTTGTCAAATGTCGCCGAAAAGAACATCGTTTGGCGATCGTCATTACAACGTTTGAGGATACGCTTAATATCAGGCATGAAGCCCATATCGAGCATACGGTCTGCTTCATCTAGCACTAAATAGTGGGTTTTATCTAGCTTGATATTTTTGCAAAAAAGATGGTCAAGCAAACGCCCTGGGGTCGCCACCAAGATGTCACAGCCTTGGTCGAGGTTTCGAGTCTGGATATTCATACTGGTTCCGCCGTAGGCAGCAACCACTTTAAGCGACGTGTTTTGAGCATATTGATTTAGGTTATCGAACACCTGCTGCGCCAGTTCGCGCGTCGGTACCAATACTAGTGCCAACACATCATTGCTTTGGATATCTCGCTTAATCTCTGCTTCAAGCAGTTTGTGCAAAATCGGTAAACCAAACGCAGCCGTTTTACCGGTTCCAGTTTGTGCACCAGCTAATACATCCTTACCTTCAAGCACATGTGGAATAGCCTGAGCCTGAATGTCTGTTGGTTGATTGAAGCCCAATTTCTCAGTGGTTTCACTAAGGAGTGGGCACAAGCCTAGTGCTGCAAAATGTGTCGACATGGAGATAACCTTTCATTTTAAGGCCGACGATTCTATCAAAAACTTTTGCTTGCAGTTAGTAGATCCGGATAGAAGCGTGAAAATGTCTCATTCAGTTGTTCATAATGGTTAAAAAGCGGCATGCTGCATTCACTCAAGCGCTGCATACGAGGAGAACGTCGCGACATTCTTTGCAGTGCATACTCAATGTTTTCAAAGTGACGATATGACTCTAGCCACCTTCCCTGCCACATCGCATCAGAAACGTGGATAAAGCGCTCTGGCAATGAATGTCCATTGTCCGCACGGACGGTATGCTCAGCATGGCGACAAAACCGACTCAGCGAATCGGTATGATATTCATTCCAACGTTTTGCCAGACAGTGGTCCCAGAACATATCTAGCGCAATACAAGAAAATCGGCGCAAGCCATTTGGAAACAGTTGTTTTACTTCAACGACGATTGAGTGTTGGTCGGTATATGAATCCACAAAACGGTGTAGTTTTACCCCTGAAGATAAATGAGCAGGTAGCTGGTCGTCGGGATTACCTTTAACAAAATCCCCCAGCAAATTACCCAATAAACTGGAATCACAGTGGTTAGCGATATGGAGGTGAGCTAGATAGTTCAATGGAAACGCCTAAAGGGAACACAATACCAAAGTATACACAGGTTTATAAAAACACAAAGCCAGCGCGATTGCACTGGCTCTTTCTAGGTATCGTATTTGAAGAACTACTATTTGAAGATCTCGTCTGCTAACTCTTCGATTGACTGCTCATAGTCTGAGAGCTCAAAGCCAATCTCCATCGCATCTAATAGCTCAAGGCATTCTTCATTTGTTGTTTGGTCACTCATTCTGACCTCCTTAAAAACACTTCTAAAGCCACACTTGTGGCTCGTTTTCTATATGTGGTTGCACGGTCTATTTTTAAAGCACTTACATGACACTTTTTTGAATCAGAGAAGAAATTTGTTGGATCAATTTGAGTCTCCTCCCAAGTAAACGTTTACGTCAGTGTAGCGCCTGATGTGTATATAATTAATTACACCAATGGTAATTATTATGTACATATAGCTTGATTTCGTTTCGATTATTTTACACAATCCCATAATTAGCAGCGTTAAACACCAAATGTTACTAGCTAAATGGTCATAAACGCCAACAAACACACTAACTTGTAAAGATAAATATACAATGAATAAATCAAAGGTATTGGGTAGTACTTTGATCATATCTGGCACAACTATTGGTGCTGGTATGTTGGCACTGCCGCTCGCATCTGCTGGAATCGGCTTCTCTACATCACTTATCATCATGTTGGCTCTTTGGGCGCTGATGGCTTATACCGCGCTGCTTATGATCGAAGTTCATCAGCACGCCGATCATAATGCGACACTTCATACGCTTGCCAAACAGTTTCTTGGTGCTAAAGGGAAGTGGGTGGCCAGTTTCGCCATGATATTTCTTTTCTATGCACTATGTGCCGCCTACATTGCCGGAGGCGGAGCACAGTTCGGTGAACGCATCGCGAGTTTTACTGGCTTAGAAGTTAGCAATACTGCTTCTACCGTCATCTTTACTCTAATGGTTGCATCCATTGTGACTATCGGCACTGCCACTGTAGATAAAGTAAACCGTGTTCTATTTTTGATTAAGCTTGTAGCCATGGCCATGGTGCTGACATTTTTAGCACCTAATGTTACTGAGTCTTATCTATTGAGCATGCCTGTAGAGCAAGGCCTAGTAATTGCTGCTATCCCCGTCATTTTCACATCATTTGGGTTCCACGGTAGTATCCCGACAATTGTTAACTACCTAGATGGTCACACGCCCTCACTACGTAAGGCCATCATGATTGGCTCAGCCATCCCATTGGTCGTCTACGTATTTTGGCAAATAGTCACACTGGGCGTAGTAAATCAAGACGCCTTACTCGACAATCAAGGTTTAAGTGCTCTCATTTCAACACTTTCAGCTAAGGTTAACGTCTCTAGCTTAGGACAAACTATTGGCGTCTTCGCCGATCTAGCACTGCTTACTTCTTTCCTCGGGGTGAGTTTAGGCTTGTTTGAGTTCTTGGGCGACTCGATAAAGCGACAAAGTCAAACCCATTCAAGAGTACTCGTCGGATTGATTACCTTCGTGCCACCTATGGGGTTCGCTTTGTTCTATCCACAGGGCTTTATTATGGCACTGGGTTACGCTGCGATTTCATTGGTCGTGTTAGCAATTTTCCTACCTATCTTGATGATCAAGAAAGCGCGTGCACAGGCCAAGGCAACTCATTATCAAGTCATGGGCGGTAATCTCGGATTAATTGCCACCAGCACGGTGGGCGTACTTATCATTGGCGCACAAATCTTAATCACTGCAGGCGTGTTACCATCATTAGGATGATAACTCGCAGATTGTATCTATCAAATCGAGGTTTTCCTTAACACTGAAAGCTATTCAGCACAAGATTTGCGCCTGTTCTGGCCGCCACGCGAACGAAGGAAGTGACGCAAAACAATTTAAAAAGGAGTTGCCACATAGGTGGCAACTCCTTTTCTCTATTTTTAAATAAGCGTTGTGAATTCGTATCAAACGCTTGGCTGTGCCTGTGTCAATGTTTTCAAAGAATTAGGGACGATAAGCTTGTGAACTGGAGCAACAAAAAACATATACACTCTGCCCAATATGTTATGTACATGTACCACTGTCGTTGCGTGTACAGTAGTTTTATCGCCAACTACATCCAGTAAAAACGACACTCTTACATCAAGATGTTTGTCGCGGTCCTCTAAGACAATTTCAGTATCACTATTGCTGTGTAACGTGAAAATACCGATTCTCTCACCAACGCTAATATTGGCTAGATTTTCAGCTAAGTTAGCATCCTGAAGTCGGCCTAAGTGCTTTAGACCAAGCATTGATACAATGCGATTTCTCGTTGCCATTAAAAATGAAACCCACGCTGGTGTTTGTTTCGCAATTTCAAGATAGACATCGAGTGCGGTCTGATTATTGTTAGTTATTTCGCATGAAAAGCTATCAGCGAAATAAGCCCCTCTAGCATAATCAAACAACTCAGAATGTTTCGGAACTGACATGTATTTCTCCCAAAAGAGCTAAAGCCGAGTCAAGTAGTCAACAACGCTACTGAACCATCATGCCGCAAATACTAAACCCTAATCAACCCAAAAGTGCCAAGCGTTCAAAATCCCTTGCAAATGCTTTGTTATAGGCTAAATCCACTCCTGTTTCTCCAACGAAATCGTCGCCTCACTTTCAAGATCGCCGGTATGAGCTGTAGACGCGGGTTCGATCATCATAAAATGAGTATCAGGTTTAGCTACAGGACAATGTTCCATACCTTTAGGAACGATATACATTTCGCCCGGTTCTAAAACAACATTACCAGCTTTAAGCTGTATAGTAAGTTGACCTCTAAAAACAATAAACAGCTCATCTTCACTATCATGTTTGTGCCAGATAAGCTCACCGCTACCTTTAGCTATTTTAACTAACTGACCATTTGATTGGGCTATGATTTTAGGTACCCACTCTTCCGTGAACAAGTCGAATTTCTCGTGTATATTTATTTTGCTCATCAAAAATCTCCTTATCGTATAACGCCCTATCAACGGACAACCACACACTAAAAAGCAAAGCAGCACCAAAAGTAGAGCGTGTAGTTGTCCCTTTGAGCGGAGTATTCCGAGCCACTATCCGGTAACGAAGTTAACTCATTTTTTCCGTAAGGAAACGCTTTACAAACAACTCCCCCACAAACCAAAGGCCAATAAAAACGCCAACATCTATCAAGAAGTACTTTATATCAAATGGTTGCGAAAATACTTTGTACTCAAAATTAAATACACTAAAAATCAGCTTAGAACCCAACAATGCAAACGCGATAGGAAATAAAAACTTCATAATTTACCCATATATACTGTCCAATCGATACTATACAAACCAGCGACCAACACTTGAACTATGACGCCATAAACACTTTGTTATGCGAGCGCCTCGTCGAGCGCGCAGCTTACTCTTTCCGCAACACCATTTTCGACTATGAAAAATGCATCTTGCGGTAAATCTTGATCCCAAACTTCTTTATAGCTGTAATTTTGTAAAATCCCTCTCAAAACGATTCCTGTAAGACCATGGCTCACGACGACAACATCTTGTTCATCCGGCAACTCAGAAAGCCATGACAGTAGTCTACTGCGGACAGATTCATAGGGCTCACACTGTGGGGCGCTCAGATACCAATCTTTTTGATTGAGCAACCTCGGATTGCTTTCAACCAAATCAGGAATTTTCCGTTGCTCCCAGGAACCGAGTGAAAACTCCTTTAAGCGTTCATCCTGCAACAAATCAAATTGAGGAAAATTAATTGCTTCACAGATAATATTCGCAGTCTGCACTGCGCGGCCAAGCGGGCTGCAATACACTTGATAATTATGCCCAGTCAAACGTTTACTTAACTCAGAGCCTACCGAATGTGCTTGCGCTTTTCCTTTGTTTGTAAGCGGTGAATTGCAATGTCCTTGCAGTTTTTGCTCTGAATTGAACACCGTCTCACCATGCCTTATAACGTATATCTTCTTAGTCATTGGTTAATCCAAAATACAACCATGGCTAACAAAACTATAAGAATCACTCTGCTATTGCAAAACCTCGGATTTGAGTCAATTTTGACTCGCAGCACTGCGCAGCGTTAAATAGAAAATACGGCATTATTCTCTCCTGAACGCCGTGTTATGTGATTGTTGCACAAGAATTACAACCACTTCACGCGTAGAATTATATGCACCCCGTAAACTATAATAAAATGAACATTACATGAAAGCCCTTATTTATGAAACGCTTGTAAACCTTACCAATCAAGCTCCAGAACAACACGCAACCATAAGACAAAACCTTTATGAGCAGTTGGATTTGCCTTTCAATAAACAACTGGCTTTATATGCCGGAGCTCTCGGGCCGGCAAGCTCGGGAAAACTAGAAAGCCACGAAGCTATTAATAACGCTGTAGATGGCGCTATTCAGTTATTAGAAACCCCTGAACACTGAACGTTACCGATTTAGTAACGGCTCTTATCCCCAAGAGCCGTTATAGCGCCAGCCACTGGCTTACGATGTTTCACCATAAGCCACCTCTCAATTAGGCCCTAGCTCTAACTCAGTAAAGTGTCGACTAAACGAGGGGACTCAGAATGTTAGCCGCCATTGTTAAGGAGTTTTCTATGTATTCAATACTTGACTCGTATTGACACCCCTAACCAAAATGCGCCTTCACGCTTATTGGCTGTAGAGTGCCAATTTTCAATGAAGTCCCACGCGGCACTAGTACCTTCAATATCTGAATCAAACCAGTTACCTTGAGCATCGTTGAGTATGTAATGTAACGAATCATTCACCGAGATAACTGAAATCAACATTGTTTTGTCAGGTGTAGACTTACCTAGCGACAACGTTTTTGTAGAGACTCCTAGTTTTTCAATCAATTCAAATTCAATGGGGAAAACTCGGCGTAGGTATTCATTCGTTTGAGCATCTCGAATCAGAACCTCACACTCTATACCAAATTGACTAAGAACATACAGCATTGCCCCTAGTGAATTGTAGCCAGAGTGTTCAATGTAATCGGGGTTCTCGCCAGGAGTAATGATTCCCGTGACTTTATAAAGCTCCAAAGCCAAGTCTTTTAATTTCTTTGAGCCACTAATTTCAACAGAAGCTCCCGTAAACGCAACCTCTGTCGCATCGTACTTACGTAACTCAAAAGGCGACACAAGAGGTAGCTTATTTAGCCTTTTTAAACATGCAACAATACAATAAGGCCCACAAAACAAACTTCCTTCTGGTTGCCTCATATTGGGAAATAAACTCATACTACCCTCGAAATTCATATGGCATATAACACCAAATTAAGTAGTGAATAACACTACCTAGTCCATTACACCGTCAACACAAAACTTTACTCAACCCAAAGTCATCAAGCGTTGCGAATCTGTCTCAAACACTTTATCAGACGTTACTTGTACACCAATTCAAACGTTACAAGAACTAACTCTGTAGAGTCGTTGAATTCAATTCCATAAGCTGATTTACAGTCTTCGGTAAAGAAGTCATCATGTGCTTTGTACCACCACTCATATGTACCGTCCCCTTCACCTTCAGATTCGGCAAACTCTCTGCTAACCTGACCAAAGGGACAGAAGTCCACATTAGTAATTTTTACTATGCAAACTGGATTCTTTTCCCAGTCCAGTACGATTTGATGCTGACCTATTTTTGGAAACTCCTCTCCTTCAATAAGGTACGCTTCTTTGACACTACAGGTTGCACGCTTTTGACCAAGAGCGACAAGTCGAGCACACTCATTCGTATTGTATTCATCATCACAAAAGTAAGTAGTTTCGACTTTTTCAATCTCACAAAACTGAGATTCAGACAGTGTACTTGCATAGGCTTGGAAATAGTCCATATACCTTGCATCCATGATAAATTCTCCATTTAATTTCTAACGCCAAATTAGCGTTTGAGCCATGCGACCATGAGGCTCAAATTGAACGCCATAAACACTGAAATTGACCAATACCAAAAATGCCAAGCGTTGGGAATTCCTCACGAAGAGTTTATTAGGCTAATTCTTAACTATGAAGACTTTAATTTTGTAAAACAAAAACGTCAGCGCAAAATACACTGAGATATACAAAGCAAAGTCGAACATCGCGAGCTTGAAATTAAACGCCTTGTTAGTTGCTAGATTCCAATGCGAACTGAAGACCTTCAACGTCTTTACACCCAAGGTAAATATTTTTACCACTAGACATCGATAACTTAAGGGCTTTACCTACTGAAGCATTGTACATCCAACCGTCCTTCAATATACGAACTCCAGTACCCTGATACCACTTAGTTTCATAAATTGAAATTTCTGTAATACTTGAAGCGTCGACTTCCTTACGAAGAAACCCAAGACCAAAATACCAGGAAACTTTATTCCCAGTTACCTCGATCGTCATCGAGTAAAACAATGTTCCTATAACGAGGTTGATTGACAAAGCAATGAGTGCACCACCTATATAGCTAGAGGTAAAAACTATAATCGCACTGAGAATCAAAAGAATGGATATCAATGCTGTGTTAACTTCCGATTGTTTATACATAGCTGCTTATCTCTTGGACCAACCAAGGTCCTTGTAATGGGAGCAACGCCACCACTTAACTCAAAATTATTATCATAAATGCAGCTCTTGGTCATTAGAACCAAAACTGCCGCGCGTTAGCAGTCCCGCTTGAACGTTTTGTTATGTGAATCTTTCACGCGCCCAAAAGAGGCATATTTTTACGCTGCTGATAGGTTAAAGCCAACTCTAAACAGGACTTGATTGCTGTTTCTGGTAACGCTTTAGATAAGGTCAGAACGATTGCTCTGTTTCCCTGAAACACCAATTCTTCACCATACAATTCTCGAAATGTATCGACTAACTTCGTTTGGCAATTAAAGAACAGGTAATAATTGTTAGGGGATTTCAGCTTCCAGTCCATTCTTAGCGGGCTGCCTGCTTTTACACTATAGCTCGGTTCTCCCCACTTTAGAGTTTCATCAACTTCACCCAGTTCCAACTCAGATGCGATTTGAAAGACTAAATTTCGTAGCTCTTCCAGCCTAATACGCGCATTTTCCGGATATTCATCGAAACGTGCTTTTACTACCTTATTCATTGGAACCTCCTATTCACATAACGCCCTGTTAAGTAGCTAGCAACGTCAACCACCTTACCTAAACCATTGTGACATAGCCACTTAACCTGAAGAAAGCCAAAAGCGCCAAGCGTTGGGAGTCCGTATTAAACGCTTTGTTATGAGCCAGTTACTCACCTGCTTCAACGTAACTTCCCAGCAATATGAACATCAGAACACCTACTACTATGACTATGTCAGCAATATTGAAAACACCTGTACGAATTGAACCTAGACCTATATTTAAAAAATCAATAACCGCACCATTATTTAGAACTCTGTCGTATAGGTTACTTGCTCCACCGGATAAAATCATTGATAGTGCGACCAACGACATCGTATTTAGTCGAGAGCTTGTTATTAGATAAAGAAGCCCTAAAAAAAGGAAAGCACCTACACCTAGAACAAAAACGCTAAATCTGAGCTCATCTGACAGACCATTACCTAATCCTAAAAATGCACCGATATTTTCAGTATACCCAATACGAAAAGTGTCGAAAAAGTAACTGCTCATCGTATTTTTGAGCAAGTACTCAGACGCGAATAGTTTTGTAGCTTGATCAATACTTACACAAAAGAAGCCCACCACCATAAGTACTTGAATTCTTTTTATAACTTCCATGTCACCTCTAAATTTTTTGAAGACTCATAACGCCCTATTAAGGGGCAACAACGCATACAACTATACTTAAGTAGCCACCTTAAACACTGTACTAAACTAGAACCAAAATTGCCGAGCGTTGATAGTCCGTCTTAAGCAGTTTGTTAAGCTAATTCAGTTTTGCCTTAGTTTCTTCAAGGCAGCTTTTCCTTTGTCATAGATATAGTTGAGTGTCATATAAACCGTCCCGTACAGCACAAAGTCGAATAGAGCCCTCTTAAAGTTAAACGGATCTGAAACAATATCATAGGTTACGCTGATTTGAGCCCCTATGTACTTTGCGATAACAATGGTAACTAAAAAAATTAATATGTTCATAGGCTTACCTATGCTGCTACTAAAAATACTCATTTATCTAGGCATAGTATTCCCACACACATCATAGACAAGCAGTTTTATACTAAATGAACTGAGATTGCGACAAGAAGTACATTCTTCAACCAATTAGCCTAACGCTGCATTAAGGAACGCGCGGCGCTTGGCTATACTTGAGCGAAGCTAAACTGCCAAGCGTTGCGAATCACTCTTAAATGCTTTGTTAGGCAAATGTTCCGCCCAGTTCCTTTGGATTGGACCCGTATTCGTTACTACCTTCATTTCCATCAGTTGCCGCAAATATGATAAGCACTATCAATCCAACTAATGGGATTAGCCCGATTAAAACCCACCAGCCTGTTCGACCAATATCGTGCAACCTACGAACAGTAACAGCTATACCCGGAATCAATACAACTAACCCGTAAACAGTACCGATAAATGCTGTACCTAATAACCCATCAATAAACCCCAAAACAAAAGAAAAAATGAAGTTAAACAAAAAGAACATCCAGTATTCTTTTCGTCTAGCTCGCCCATTGAAAACTGCATACTTCTTCAAAACAGCCAAATACCATTCCATTTTATTTCCTCTATTGCTAATAAACACCGTTGCTAAACAACTTATTCACTACCCAAATTAATTGCAACACTTATTGCATATGGCTCGTCACCATAGATGGTCTTAACCATTGATTCTACTTAATTTTCTAGTTGACTTACTGTCACATCATTTAGTGAGTTAGCACGATAAATAACTGTAATACCAGTTAACTCACCATTCTGGATATCCCAACTTGTTTCTGCCCTAGCACCGAAATTATTGAGATTTAATTCATTAAACTTCTTTTCTTTGTTGTCCATATCTTGAATTACTTCAAGAGGTGAACATGCTGCGGTACTGAAAAGCAAAAGCGCACTTAAAATCAATTTCAAAATTGTCATTGAAGATCCTAAAGAAATTTCGCCTAACGCCGCATTAAGGGGTGAGCAGCGCAATACCTTAGTCTCCGCATAATACCTTAAACACATAAACCGACGCATAGTAAAAATGCCACGCGTTGCGAATCCCTCTTAAGCAACTTGTTATACCGCTTTGTAGAGGCTAAAATGACCAATATAAAGACCACTTAAGAGACCGATTATATGACCACTAGAATTTTAGCCGATGTTGCTGCAAGCATTACCGAGTTGAAAGCTAACCCTATGAAAGTTGCAACTAGTGCTTGTGGCGAACCTGTTGCTGTATTAAACCGAAATGAGCCAGCATTTTATTGCGTACCTGCCGAAGCGTACGAAATGATGATGGACAGACTCGAAGATCTTGAACTACTAGCTATCGCTAAAGAGCGTGAATCTGAAGAGAGCATTTCGGTAAATATTGATGACCTATAAACTCGACTTTAAAAAGAGCGCACTCAAAGAGTGGAAAAAGCTTGGCTCTACTCTGCAACAACAATTTAAGAAAAAGCTAATCGAGCGCTTAGATAACCCACATGTTCCAGCTTCAAGACTTTCTGGAGCTGACAACATGTATAAAATTAAGTTGCGTCAGTCGGGCTACCGTCTCGTCTACAAAGTTGAAGACGATGTCATCATTGTAACCGTCTTAGCAGTCGGAAAACGAGAACGTAGCGATGTTTACCGTAAAGCCATGAAAAGGTTAGATGATTGATCGCGGTATAACGCCCTGTTAAGGGGTGAGTAACGCAATACCAAAGCCGCTGCATACCGCCTTAATCACTGAAACCAACGCATCTGTAAAAAGTGTCGCACTACAAACTTGATACTAAGCTCACTTTAACTTCACTACTTTACCTGTTAATGCAACGCCCGCAATCATAGTACCAGCACCACATTGAAAGGTATCTGAGCTAGAAGTTAGGTTGTTTTTGTAGTTAGATTTGATATCAACCACCGCGTTACCGCCTTCTTTAATTGCGCGTTCTTTCAGAGCTATCATGGCCGATAAGAAGACCCAGTTACACGCTTCTTCATCTGTTTTATTAAACGCGTTTGTTTTTTTGTTCGTTTTGAATTCGCCAAACTCCGCCACCACTTTGGGAAATTTCTGCTCACCGAAGTAGAATTTTACAGCAGTACCTAGTTTATTTTTTGCTGCTTCTGAGCTTAGTGCATTTTCAATTGGATATGCTCCTATATCATCTCTAGCAAGAGTGTTAGAAGAAAAGAACACCAGAGAAGATAATGTCAATATCACTAAATTTTTCATATCGTTAAAACCTTAGTTAGTAAAAAATTGAAGAGTAAGCATAACGCCGCGTTAAGGGGTGAACAACGCCTCCACCCAAACCTAAAGCATTGTGCCATAAACACTAAATTTGAAGTAGAAGCAAAAATGCCAAGCGTTATGAATCCCTCTTAAACGCATTGTTAGTTGCGCTCTGACCACTCCGACCGTAACACACCATATTTGACGGAGTCATAGTACTCACCATTGTAGTAACGAACCTTTCTAAGTCTTGCTTCTTGCTGAAAACCCAGTTTCAAAGCCAAAGACATCATTCGAGGATTACCCGACCAAGTGGTTAAACCAACCCTCTCGATTTCTTTAGTTTCGAACAAGTACGATACCCATAAAGGTAGAGCAAGCGCAGCAATCCCCTTACCCCAATACTTCGCATCGTAAATAACTACACCAGCTTCAAGCCAACGAGTTTCTTCACATTCCCAGTAGCAACTAACCGTTCCAACAGGAATATCGTCAACAGTGATTAATTGTAAGTCTGAGCCTGCGAGTAAACGCTGAAATGATGAACTTTCAAACTGTTCTAATGTTGGATGAGAATATGGAAAGTAAGGACCATTGAACTTCATCCATTCATCATTTGAAATAACCAAAGAATGGAGAGGTTCCAGTTCGTCTTCCTTAGCTGGTCTAATATCTACTTTCATACCTTCCTCAATACTTCCCGGTTCTTTGTAGCAAACCAACGATGCGTTAAGGGGCTGTGCAACGCAAACCGCCAAGCCTAAACAAACCACCCTAATCACGGAGTTTGACTTTACTATCAAAATTACCACGCGTTAACAGTCCCGTTTGAACGCCTTTGTTAAGAAGAACTTAAATTGAAACTAAAGTCTGTGCAATGTGCACTGACGAACGATAAAGCACAGGTCACCGAATTGAATGCTTGGACTCCGATAGACGAACGCCGTGAGCAAACGGGCGAACAGATAGAGTTCGAGGACTGCCAATAGCCGAGCGATGATAGGTTGTTGTACAAACGATAAACGGCTTATTGGCACAAGCTCCCTACTCTAACAGCCCGAACCACACTACTTGCCATGGCAACAAAAGACGCTGGTGAACCAAAGTGCAGCTCCGTGACACACGTTGGAAATGACACTAAATTTAAAAAGGGCTTCTTAACGCCGCGTTAAGTAGTGAGCAACGCCACCACTATACCGACATCATTGTGCCGTAAACACTTAAGCCGATTCAAACCAAAAATGCCAAGCGTTGCGAATCTGCCTTAAACGCTTTGTTATGTCATGTGCTGTTGAAAACGACCAAAGTAGGGCTTTAACGCTGTAACTATAGAGTGTTTACATTCACCATTTAAGAGTCTTACAACAGTTTCTGGTAGACTACCATTCGATAAGCCTAAAGAAGAACTAATCTGAGTACAGAGAGATTTACGATTGTATAGCGCTAATAATGCCTTATAGTCTTTACTGTCTAGCACATCACTAAAGCGTTTATGTGTATCACTGTACATTTCATTGATATCAATGCTTTTTACAAGATTATCCAGTGCGGAATTTATACTCATCGCACCTTTTTGATTAACATCGAAAACATTCAACCGGAACTTTACTTCATTTGATACATGTAGTGAAACTTGTGTATCAAGCTCCGATTTTAGCCGAGAAAAAATGGTATTCGAGACTTTTGAGAAATCATTGGCAGGATCACGAGCTAACCTCTCACTTACGATTTTCAATACCTCCTCTGTACAAAACAAATTTTCCACTTCGGCAACCTCCAATACATAAATTGAATTTCGCTCCAGAATATCTATTTCTTTCTTAAGGCGCCTATCTCTATCTATAACACCGTAAACATCTAAGTGATGAAATTGAGAGTTTGATTTTAACGCTTTAACAGATTGAATGACTTGGGTACAACTACCCCGAGGGATAACAAGAAAATTGGGTAACAATTCTCGATAAAGGCTACTATCAAAGCTACCATTTTCTCCTTCAACAAATACTACAGATTTTCTACTTCCTAGTATTTCAATAACTAATTCATCTGGTAAGCTTTCATCTGTGTTTATGCTTGACCAATCCCATATTTTCCCATCGAATGATTTCAGCCATATATTTTTTGATGCTTGTTTAGCTGCTGCAAAATCTACATCATGGGTTAAATATACAAAAAGACAGTCCTGACGTAACCTTTCAATTGCGTTCCATAGGGGTACTTGCACAGATTTATGTAAATGCAACTCCGGCTCATCTATTACAACAACACCATTTTTGGGCACGGCCAAGCACTGTCCGATTAAATAGAATATAACTCGCTCACCATCACTCATTTCAGAAGAGTTATATGCACTTTCATCATCCTGACCTTTAACTTTGGTCTGAATACTCAACCCTCTAACAACCAACTCTCTATGAGGAAGAATGCTTTCCCATAGTTCTTTTACCAGATCAATCTTAGTTTTTGGTGGTATAACCCTAGTATCTGACGTTTTGCATTCATGTTTGAATTTTGCGTTGGCCTCCGTTTCTTCCGAGAATAAGTAAACCAATAGTTTGTCGAAATCATTAGACATGCTGGTTGGATTTGCGTTACGGTGGAATGAACTAAATGAATCATTTCCGTTTAATAAAGCATTTTCTGCACGGTCAATAGATTTAATATTGGTCGAGTCTGGGAAAGAGAGCGATTTTTGTGCTGAAATTCTATGTACTAACTCTTTATCTGGTGCATTATTTATTATCCATGTCCCCATCCTTGTTTTACCGCACCCATTAGCACCAATGAACAAGATACTTTGTTCTGTTTGTACTTTCTCTTGTGTAGCCCCTTTTGGAAGGGTTAACTCTTTTTGCTTCAAACTAATTACTCCATTGAATGACTGGTGTACCCCACAAAAAGTAGACAGTACATAACTACATACTTTCGTACTCAACCGGACTAACATGCCCTAACGCTGAGTGTCTTCTTCTGCGATTATAAAATACCTCGATGTATTCGAAGATGCCCATTCGGGCTTCTTCGACAGTTTGATAGTCTTCTGCATATATCAGCTCGACTTTCAGTCGACTGTAGAACGACTCCATCACCGCATTATCCCAACAGTTACCCTGTCGACTCATGCTCGGTACACCTCCATGTTTGCGCATGAAGTCTTGATATTTATAGGCTCTGTATTGTACACCACGGTCTGAGTGAATTATGACGCCCTTAGGCGGCTTACGTGACTCAAACGCCATTTTTAAGGCATTGGTGATGAGCTCGACGGT
>JRWQ01000013.1 GCA_000775715.1 Vibrio tubiashii | reverse complement strand
TCCCGCATCCCGCATCCCGCTCTTGGCACACATATTGCAAAATCTAATCTAGATGTTCAGTTAACGCTGATTTTTATAGGTTTCTTGGGGGCAATATGTCGTCTGATCTTCTGAATTTAGGTTCGCAAAGCGTCCTTACAGCTCAGAGACAACTAAACACTACCGGTCATAACATCTCGAATGCAAATACAGAGGGTTATAGCCGTCAGTCGGTGATACAAGGCACAAATATGCCGCGCCAATATGGTGGAGAAACCTATGGTATGGGCGTTCATGTGGAAAAAGTTCGCCGCTCTTGGGATCAATTTGCCGTAAATGAGCTTAATCTTTCGACGACGAACTACGCCAACAAACTTGATGATGAAGCGAACCTAGAGATGTTATCTAACATGCTCTCTTCGGTATCGTCTAAGAAAATCCCTGAAAACCTTAACGAGTGGTTCGATGCGGTTAAGTCTCTAGCTGATAGTCCAAATGATTTGGGTGCCCGTAAGGTTGTGCTTGAGAAAGCGAACTTGATTACTCAGAATTTAAATGACTTCCATGAAACTGTTCGTCGCCAGTCCGATGTGGCTAACAAGAAGCTTGAGCTGGGTATTGAACGAGTAAATCAGCTAGCGACAGAGATTAGAGACCTTCATCGTTTGATGATGAGAACCCCTGGTCCACACAATGATTTAATGGATACGCATGAAAAGCTAGTTGCTGAGCTGTCTGAGTACACTAAGGTTACCGTGACTCCGCGCAAAAATTCGGAGGGCTTCAACATTCATATCGGTAATGGACATACGCTTGTTTCTGGTACAGAAGCCAGTGAGCTCAAAATGATTGATGGTTATCCTGATGTTCATCAACGTCGCTTAGCCATGATTGAAGGCAAGGGTATGAAAGCGATTACGACCAAAGATATCGACGGTAAACTCGGTGCAATGCTCTCAATGCGTGATAAAAAAATCCCTCAGTTGATGGATGAGCTTGGTCAAATGTCTACGGCTTTTGCATTTGAAGTGAATAAACTCCAATCGCAGGGGCTAGATCTCGCTGGTCAAGTCGGAAACGAGCTATTCGTGGATGTTAACAATGAGCTGGTTGCTCAATCACGCGTGGTAGCAGCCTCTGATTCACAAGCGGAACTTGCCGTGTATATAGAAGACATGAAGCAAGTCGTGAGCGGAGAGTACTCTCTTCAATATTTTGATGGAGATTACTACGTGACGAGCCCATCGGGCGAGCGCTCAATTGTTCCTGTGGTCGATGATGCAATTAGTGTTGATGGTCTACGTATCGAGATTACTAAGGATTTGGCTGCAGGAGAACGAGTATTGATTCGTCCTACTCGCCTGGGTGCTCAGCAAATTCAAATGGCCATCAATGACCCGAGTAAAATTGCCGCTCAAAGTTATGAAGCTTCAACCACCTTTGCTCAAGGTAGCGCTCAGTTCCGCATTGAAGAGGCTGGTGATGTCAGAGAGTTCGAAGTCATTATCTCACCGACGGGGAAGGAATTTGCCGTTACAGACACCAAAGGAAATATTCTACTCGCCCCGCAGCCTTACCCACCGGCAGGCCCAGTTGACGTTCAGGGAACGGTATTTGAGCTAACTGACGGTGCATTTCCAAACGATAAATTCACCGCCAACTTGGTTCCTTCTGAAGGGGATAACGGTAATTTGCTTAAAATGCTCAATCTGCAGACGGGGAAAATTTTAGATGGTGGTGATTCAACCATTCTAAGCATTTACCACAATTTGAATACAGATGTGGGTTTGCAGATGTCAACGGCTTCCCGATTAACCGATGTTTCTCGACTAGAGAAAGAGTCTGCAGAAGGGCGAGTGGCGTCTATAGCAGGGGTTAACCTTGATGAAGAAGCGGCCAACATGATGAAGTTTCAGCAAGCTTACATGGCGTCGTCTCGAATTATGCAGGCGGCGAATGATACGTTTAACACCATATTAGCGTTGAGATAAGGAGGCATAAATGATTAATCGAATTTCTAGCTTCCATAATTATCAGGCCGTTCAAAATGATCTGCGACGTCAGGAGGCGAAAGTCCACCACAATCATGCTCAATTGGCTTCGGGTAAAAAGCTAATGAAAGCGAGTGACGACCCTCTAGCTACACATTATATACAGAGTATTGGTCAGCAACGTGAACAGCTTCGTCAATTTAATGATGCGATTGTACTATCACGGAATCGCTTAGAGCATAGTGAAGTAATTATTTCTAATGCGGAAAATTTTACCGATGAGGCGAAACGTACCGTGATGGAAATGATTAACGGTGCTTTGTCACCAGAAGACCGATTGGCGCGTAAACGTGAGCTCTTAGAAATGAGCAACAACGTTTTGAATCTTTCAAACGTTCAAGATGAATCGGGTAACTATATTTTTGCGGGGACTAAGCCCAAAAATCAGCCATTTTTCCGAGATAGAAATGGAGAAGTGGAGTATGCGGGTGATGACTATCAAAGAAAGATGCGAATCTCTAATACCTTAGAAATGCCTATCAACGACCCAGGCAGCAAGATATTCATGGAGATAGACAACCCGTTTGGTCATTTTGAACCTCAATACAACTTACAAGACGCTTCCGAGCTTTTGCTGGAACGAGCGACCAATTTGGATACAGAGGATCAATCAGTCTATTCCGTCACGTTCGTCAATATGCCCGATGGTAAATATGGCTACCAACTTGAACAGAATGGTAGCGTGGTGAAAGCCGATGAGTTCAACCCAGCTGAAGGTATTCAGTATGAAGGGGTAAAGATACAGGTAAAAGGACAGATCACGCCGGGTGACCAAATTACTTTGGAGCCGCGTCGAACATTTAGCTTATTTGAATCATTTAGAGACGCTATGGCTTACTCTGAAGGATCGGTTTCAGATACTAGTAACTCGGCGAAGTTGCATCAGATAACGGAAGAGTTCCACGCTGCGTTTATTCACTTAAACAAAGCTCGTACCGACATAGGTGCGCGTTTGAAAACTCTCGATATTCAAGAAGACCAACATTCAGACTTCAAAATGACTTTAGCAAAATCCAAAAGTAATTTTGAGGATCTTGATTATGCGTCAGCCATTATTGAATTCAGTGAAAATTCCCGCGCTTTGCAAGCTTCCCAGCAGGCGTTTGGTAAAACTAAAGATTTAACCCTATTTAACTACATCTAAACTCAATGCCTTATGTGCTATGCCATACGTGCGAGAAAGGTGACGCCAGTTGAACTTGTTGACTCATAGAAAGAGTGGCAATCGAGTGGCAAACAAGGCGGCAATGATTTTGCCGCTTAAGATGAGCAAAATTTACTCTATGCGATACAAATTTGCTCTTATGTTATAAGTGGCTAATAAATAAAGAAAATTAATTTTATTTTTTGATTTCTTAAAATTGGCACACAACTTGAATTACTTAGTACAGAGTTAAACTAATTCGTTTAAGTAGGCATGAGATCTACTTAGCAAGTCATTTACGGTCAGTGCTTCCCAATGAGACAAAGCTGGCCGCTTCGCAAGCACTTGCGAACTCAATAGGAGAGCAAAGTATGACCATTACAGTAAACACTAACGTTTCGGCGATGACCGCCCAACGTTACTTAAATAAGGCGACCGGAGAGCTTAATACCTCCATGGAGCGTCTATCATCGGGCCAAAAAATTAACAGTGCTAAAGATGATGCCGCAGGCCTACAGATCTCGAACAGATTGACAGCTCAGTCTCGAGGTCTAGATGTTGCAATGAGAAACGCGAATGACGGTATCTCTATTGCTCAAACAGCTGAAGGTGCGATGAACGAATCAACGTCTATCCTTCAACGAATTCGTGATTTGTCGTTGCAATCAGCGAACGGCACCAACTCTGCATCAGAGCGACAAGCACTTCATGAAGAAGTGTCGGCATTGCAAGATGAACTTAACCGTATCGCTGAGACGACATCTTTTGGTGGCCGTAAACTGCTGAATGGTTCATTCGGTGAAGCGTCATTCCAAATTGGCGCAAGTTCCGGTGAAGCGATCATTATGGGCTTGACCAGTGTTCGAGCTGACGATTTCCGCATGGGTGGACAAACGTTTATTTCTGACCTTGAAAAAGCCAAAGATAAAGACTGGGGTGTTCCTACTGGCGCCAACGACTTGAAGTTTGAGTTCACAACCAAAGACGGTGAAGCGATTACTTTGGATATCCTTGCAAAAGAAGGCGACGATATCGAAGAGCTAGCGACATACATCAACGGTCAAACTGATAAATTTAAAGCGTCAGTCGACCAAGACGGTAGGCTACAGCTTTTTGCGGCAGAGCCTAACCTTGAAGGCAACCTAAATATTTCTGGTGGCCTTGCGAGTGAGCTTGGCTTAGCGGGTGGACCTGGTGTAGCGACGACAGTGCAAAATATTGATGTTCGTACAGCTGGTGGCGCTCAAAATGCAGTTGGCATTATCGATGCGGCGCTTAAATATGTAGATTCACAGCGTGCGGATCTGGGTGCGAAGCAAAACCGATTGAGCCACAGCATCAATAACTTAGCAAACATCCAAGAAAACGTTGAAGCATCGAATAGTCGAATTCGCGATACTGACTTTGCGAAAGAGACCACAGCGATGACGAAAGCACAGATTCTGCAACAAGCAGGTACTTCGATACTTGCTCAAGCAAAACAGTTGCCTAACTCTGCGATGTCACTATTGCAGTAGTAATCAACGTCTTAACTGACATTAACCTAGACGTAGGGTCAGTAAGATTTTGATGGCAAACATGAGTGATCAGGAAGTGGAGCTCTCTCTCACACCTGCTCCATCACTGGAGTCACTTATGTAGCACGGCAGTCAAGCTATGATCATTTCTCTCGATCTCCTTAGCATTTGGCTACCTAATAGCCCCGGTTCTCTCAAAGGAAAAGGGGCTTTTCTTTTGTCTAAAACATGGTACCAACCTAAAAGTATCGCCTCATTTCTACCAGGTATAACCGAACTATATCGATGCCTAATTAGGCATGTCTCTCTACAATAAACCGCATCATATCGGCCAATAGAGAAAAATCTTTAGCAAGTAAGTTCATATCTGTCTATAGCTTCTCTATCTTATTCTTTTCCTTTGTTTTTTTAAATAATCGACCATTTAGCTCTAAAGATAATCAAGTTTACGTCGCTAATAAGGGTACTTTGAGAGAACTAATTGGTTTACCGAGACGTCGGAAACCCTTTACCTCCGGTGTACGGAAATCAATAGGAGACCTATTATGGCGGTTAATGTAAATACAAACGTTTCGGCAATGACAGCACAGCGTTATTTAAACAGTGCGACAAGTGCCCAGCAAACGTCGATGGAAAGACTTTCATCTGGCTTCAAGATTAACAGCGCAAAAGATGATGCAGCTGGTCTACAAATCTCGAACCGTTTGAATGTTCAAAGTCGTGGTTTAGATGTTGCTGTACGTAACGCGAACGATGGTATTTCGATGGCGCAGACTGCTGAAGGCGCGATGAACGAAACAACCAATATTCTACAACGTATGCGTGACTTGTCACTTCAATCAGCGAACGGTTCAAACTCTAAGTCTGAGCGTGTTGCAATCCAAGAAGAGGTTACAGCGCTTAACGACGAACTAAATCGTATTGCGGAAACAACTTCGTTTGGTGGTAACAAGCTACTCAACGGTACTTTCTCTACCAAATCTTTTCAGATCGGTGCAGACAACGGTGAGGCAGTCATGCTTACCCTAAACAATATGCGTAGTGATAACGCACAGATGGGTGGTAATAGCTATGTCGCCGCTAATGGTCAAGACAAAGACTGGGTTGTTCAAGCTGGTGCGAACGATTTAACGATTGATCTTACCGACAAATTTGGTCAAGCGCAGAATATCTCTATCACAGCGAAAGAGGGTGATGATATTGAGCAGCTAGCGACTTATATTAATGGTCAAACGGACATGATAACAGCGTCTGTAGACCAAGATGGTAAGCTACAGCTGTTTACTGACAATAACCAAGTTGAAGGTACGGCAACATTTGGTGGCTCGCTTGCAGGTGAACTAAGCATTGGAGCAGCAGAAGCTAAAACTGTTAACACCATGGATGTGACTACTGTAGGTGGCGCACAAGAAGCTGTGGCGATCGTTGACTCTGCATTGAAGTTTGTAGACAGTCATCGCGCTGAGTTAGGTGCGTTCCAGAACCGCTTCAATCATGCGATTAACAACTTAGACAACATCAACGAAAATGTGAATGCGTCTAAGAGTCGTATCAAGGATACCGACTTTGCCAAAGAGACAACGGCTCTTACTAAGTCTCAGATCCTATCGCAAGCGTCAAGTTCTGTTCTTGCGCAAGCAAAGCAAGCGCCCAACTCAGCGTTGGGGCTTTTAGGCTAAGAAAGTAGTTTCTTAGAACAAGAAGTCATGACTGAATAAAAAATCCAGCTTCGGCTGGATTTTTTATGTCTTGCATTTGCTTGATACATCACTACCTGCTGCACTGCGTTGCGAAGGCAAGCGTGTTTATCAAGCAGGTTTACCATACTGGAGAGTGAGATAGATAAAAGAAAACCCAGCTATAAAGCTGGGTTTTCTTTAAATGATGGTGCGGAAGGAGAGACTTGAACTCTCACACCTTGCGGCGCCAGAACCTAAATCTGGTGCGTCTACCAATTCCGCCACTTCCGCATCAATTTTGTAGTCGTAATCAACAATTGGTAAAGTCGATTGGACGTTGTATCTATTTTTCCTAAGAAGGAATGGTGGCTACGACGG
>JRWQ01000012.1 GCA_000775715.1 Vibrio tubiashii | reverse complement strand
GTCCACTCCGCCACTTATTTAACCCGATGCGAAAGCGTCGGGTTTTTTAATATCTGAAGAAACGTTCCTTTTGCAAAGAAATCGAGTCCCGCTTGAACGCAAGCCCGGCCGTCAGCCACTTATTAGAAAGCCTAGTTTTACGACTAGGCTTTCGTCGTTTTAGAATCCCGTTGCTGGCGCAACGGGATTCTTATATTTAAGGACTTAGGAGTCGGTCATTTCATAGAACGACGCAGGAGTGAGTAGGGAATCTCGATGGGTATTCTATGCACAAGCGATAACGTTTCTACGCAAAATATTTGTCTATCTAGCAGTATACAGCTACTAGAATCACAGTATGAACGGTTAAGATAAAAGATTTTGCTTAAGAAACGCCACCGCTATTTGCCTCGCAGGCGCTAAGAACATCCGAAAGTTGAAACCATGTGTTCAGTTTTCTAGCGTTCTTCAGTTATCCGTAGGACGAAGTCCTTTCCCGTATCCCAAACAAAAAGGCCACTCGAAAGAGTGGCCTTGGCGTATCTACATGAGTTTCGAAGCTGCTGGGTCTTTAAATAGTTGACTAACCTACAAATTGATAATGCATCGGGTTTATGGCTGGTTCTGCTGTAGATGAACGGTGCTAGCGAATAAAACGATCATTGCTACGAGCGATCACTACTTGGTTCTTACCTTGGCGTTTTGCTTGATAAAGGGCAATGTCAGCTTCAGCGACTAGGTCATCTAGACTATCCGTGTCAGTGAGTTCGGCGATGCCAAAGCTCATGGTACATGGGTGATCACTGAGGTTTACTTTTACTGCTGTGGTTATTTCTTCACGTATCTCTTCGATTACTGCAGACGCGTAATTGGCATCGCAGCCAAAAAGGAAAATCATGAATTCGTCCCCACCAAATCGGATAATGAAGCGATCATCGGATTGGGGTAGGCGATTTGTGAATACTGATGAAACGCTCTCGATTGTTTCGTCGCCCACGACATGTCCCATAGCGTCATTAATCTGTTTAAAGTCATCGATATCAGTCATCACTAGGCTTACCGGTGTAGACTGCTTTCGTGCCTTTTCGACAAGTTCAGGGAGAACAGAATCCATTACACGGCGGTTATAAAGTCCGGTTAAGGGATCTTTTAGTGAAAGATGATGGATCGATTGCAATAGTCGGGCGTTGTTAATCCAAAGCATGCTTAAGCTGATAGTCACTAATAAGATTAGGCAGAATAAATAAGTCAATGCGTGAATGTTACCTGCGGCCATATAGTCTGTGATTTGGGGGCCGGATAGGACAATGAATGCTCGAAGTAACATAAATAGGCCATAGGCGAAAAATGGCAGTGCCATTATCAAGATAGGCATTAACGCATCATTGCGCTTTCCCTTGATTAACGCCCAACCACTCATCAAGCAACAAGCACTAACGTACAGGCTCAGGACAATGACGCGAGCGTCTATCGATGGTTGGTGATACGTAAAATAGTAAAACAGGCAGCATGCGATGATGAACCCGACCGAAAATAGGTGTAAGACACGAATAGCAAACTCTCTTACTAAGCTCACACCATAAAGTAAGCTGAGAAAACCAAGCATAATGAACGAGTTTGCAATAATAATGGTTATCCAATCGGGTGCTTGATCACGTAAACCCAAAAGTGCAGGCCCTACGCCGATCAATAATACGCCCATTGCGAGAGTTTTTAAGCCAGCAATGTTTTTCTGTTTAGTCTGATACAGGAACAACCCCGAAGAATAGATCAGGGAGAATATGATGACGGTGAAGTTAAGTGTTCGAATATCTAGGGTTAACTCATCCATTGATATACCTAGTAGTTACCTCGGAAAACTTTTTAACAGATAGCCACACTATTGTGGCTGACGCTAGTTTTTTTAGGTAACAAATAAGTTACAAAATGCAGAGAACTTCCAATAATTTAGTGTAATACTCGAGTGTTGGCACAGGTAATATCAACTATTTTCTTTTTCTTCCTGCTTTGCCTTTTCAATCATAGGCGTAATGGTTGAACCTTGGATTAAGATGGAGAACACTACTACCGAGTATGTCATGACTAAGACAATCTCTTTTACATCGATCAGCTTGTCTTGAATAACCCAGATGCCAGATGGAATTGACAAGGCCATTGCTAATGCCAGCCCTCCTCTTAATCCCCCCCAGGTAAGAATCTTGACCGACCAAGGGTTATATTGACGAAAACGCTTAAAGCCAATATAAGACAAGAAAACACTTAGGTAGCGAGCTGACAGTACCAGTGGCACTGAGAAGGCCATTAGAATCCAGTCCTCTTTATGGAACTCAAATAACAGCATCGACATACCGATCAGAAGGAATAAGACTCCGTTAAGGAACTCATCTACGAGCTCCCAGAAGTGATCTAGGTGGTCTTCACTCTCTTTAGAAAAACCGATAAATCGCGTCCAGTTACCCATCATTATTCCGGATACGACCATAGCTAATGGTCCTGAAACGTGTAGTACCTCAGCGAATGCATAGCCTGCAGTTGGTACCCCTATGGTAAGCAGCAGCTCCATCGAGTGATCGTCGGTAGAACTGATTAGGTAGTGGAACAGTAGACCTAAAGCAAAACCATATAAGATGCCGCCGAGCGCTTCTTGGATAAATAGCAAGGTAACACTGCTGATAGTCGGTGCTTCGTTACCGAACGCGATAGTAAAGATGGTGACAAAGATAACTAGGCCAAAGCCATCATTGAATAGGGATTCGCCTTCGATTTGAGTTGAGATTCGTTTTGGCGCGTCGAGCTTCTTTACAATCGCTAGTACAGCGATCGGGTCAGTTGGTGAGATAAGAGCACCAAATAGTAAGCAGTAGACTAAGTCGAATTGAATGCCGATAAACTGGCAGAAAGCATAGAGAACAAAGCCAATAAAGAAGGTTGAGAATAAAGTCGCCCCTAGTGCTAACGCAGTAATTTCCCACTTTTGATCTTCGAGGTGAGGCAGTTTGATTCCGAGCCCACCAGCAAAGAGAAGAAACCCGAGTATCCCTTTGAGCAGAAAGTCTTCAAAGTTAATGCTCGAAACCGTGCTTGAAGCCACTTCTGTTAAATGAAACCAGTCGTTTTGGCCAGCGACAAGAATCAAGAGCGATAACATCATCGATCCTGCAGTGATTGCGATGGTGGTTTGCATTTTACCTATCTTGCTGTTTATGAAAGCAATCAACATCGCAGCAGCTGACAAAAAACAGAGCGTGTAATAGACCGACATTATAATCTCAATATGTAACAAATTGTGAATAGGGATTTTCTTCTTACTGTGTACAAATAGCAAACATTTTTTGTCATAACTAAGTCATCAATTAACTGTTTTAGACGTCTAGACTCCTTTAAAATGTGTGATAGGATGGAGGGATAAAAAAAGGAATGAGGCTGTACTGTGGGAAGTAACGTAAAGCAACAGATTGAAGCGCAATTAAAACAACGTATCTTGTTGATTGATGGTGGTATGGGCACCATGATCCAAGATTATAAACTGGAAGAACAAGATTACCGAGGCGAGCGTTTCGCTGATTGGCATTGTGACCTAAAAGGCAACAATGACTTACTGGTTCTTTCTCAGCCACAGCTTATTAAGGACATCCATTCAGCCTATTTAGCAGCAGGGGCTGATATTCTTGAAACTAACACCTTTAACGCAACTACTATTGCTATGGCTGACTATGAGATGGAAAGCCTTAGTGAAGAGATAAATTTTGCAGCAGCTAAGCTAGCGCGAGAAGCCGCTGATGAGTGGACGGCGAAAACGCCAGATAAACCTCGTTATGTTGCTGGTGTTTTAGGACCGACGAACCGAACTTGTTCTATCTCGCCTGACGTTAATGACCCAGGCTATCGTAATGTAAGTTTTGATGAACTGGTTGAAGCCTATTCGGAGTCGACGCGAGCGCTCATCAAAGGCGGCTCTGATCTCATTCTTATTGAGACTATCTTTGATACCTTGAATGCCAAAGCGTGTGCTTTTGCTGTTGATACTGTATTTGAAGAGCTAGGCTTCAAGCTACCTGTCATGATCTCAGGTACTATCACCGATGCCTCCGGTCGTACTCTATCAGGCCAAACTACCGAAGCTTTCTATAACTCTCTTCGTCACGTTCAACCTATCTCATTTGGTTTGAACTGTGCATTGGGTCCAGACGAACTTCGCCCTTATGTTGAAGAGCTTTCGCGTATTTCAGAGACGTTTGTTTCTACTCACCCTAACGCTGGCTTGCCGAACGCTTTTGGTGAATATGATCTTTCTCCAGAAGACATGGCAGAGCATGTTAAAGAGTGGGCGCAAAGTGGCTTCTTAAACCTAATTGGTGGTTGCTGTGGTACCACGCCTGAACATATCCGCCAAATGGCAAACGCGGTTGAGGGTGTTAAGCCGCGTCAACTTCCTGAGCTTGTTACCGCTTGTCGCCTCTCTGGTCTTGAACCGCTGACCATCGAAAAAGAGACGCTGTTTGTCAACGTTGGTGAGCGAACTAACGTTACCGGCTCGGCTCGTTTTAAGCGCCTGATAAAAGAAGAGCAATATGATGAAGCGCTAGAAGTTGCTCGTCAGCAGGTGGAGAATGGTGCGCAAATCATCGATATTAATATGGATGAGGGCATGCTCGATGCAGAAGCGTGTATGGTGCGCTTCCTAAATCTTTGTGCCTCTGAACCAGAAATATCCAAAGTACCCATCATGGTCGACTCTTCCAAGTGGGAGGTTATCGAAGCCGGCCTGAAATGTATTCAGGGCAAGGGTATCGTCAACTCTATCTCGCTCAAGGAAGGTAAAGAGAAGTTTGTAGAGCAAGCTAAGCTGATTCGTCGCTATGGTGCGGCAGTGATTGTAATGGCGTTTGATGAAATCGGTCAGGCGGAAACTCGTCAACGCAAGCTAGAGATATGTACTAACGCTTATAATATCCTAGTTGATGAGATAGGTTTCCCGCCAGAAGACATTATTTTCGACCCGAACATCTTTGCCGTTGCGACAGGTATTGAAGAGCACAATAACTACGCTGTCGACTTTATTGAAGCGGTTGCTGATATCAAACGTGACCTTCCGCATGCGATGATCTCTGGTGGTGTTTCTAACGTTTCATTCTCTTTCCGTGGCAACAACTACGTACGTGAAGCGATCCACGCGGTTTTCTTATACCACTGTTTCAAGAATGGTATGGATATGGGTATCGTAAACGCGGGTCAATTGGAAATTTACGATAACGTCCCTGATAAGCTACGCGAAGCGGTTGAAGATGTGGTACTTAACCGACGTGATGATGGTACTGAGCGACTGCTGGACATTGCTGCTGAATATGCAGGCAAGGGGGTTGGAAAAGAAGAGGATGCTTCTGCGCTTGAGTGGCGTACATGGTCAGTCGAAAAGCGCTTAGAGCATGCATTAGTTAAAGGTATCACTGAATTTATTGTTGAAGATACAGAAGAGGCTCGGGTTAATGCCAGCAAACCTTTAGAGGTTATTGAAGGTCCACTAATGGATGGCATGAACGTCGTTGGCGATCTATTTGGTGAAGGCAAGATGTTCTTACCTCAGGTGGTAAAATCCGCACGTGTAATGAAGCAAGCTGTTGCGCACCTAGAACCATATATCAATGCATCAAAACAAGCGGGCTCTTCGAACGGCAAAATCCTACTTGCTACCGTCAAAGGCGATGTTCACGATATTGGTAAGAACATTGTTGGTGTTGTCCTGCAGTGTAATAACTACGAGATCATCGATCTGGGTGTTATGGTTCCGTGTGAGCAGATCCTTAAAGTCGCTAAGGAAGAGAACGTCGATATTATTGGCTTGTCCGGTTTGATCACACCGTCGCTTGATGAAATGGTTCATGTGGCGAAAGAGATGGAACGTCTTGATTTTGACCTGCCACTTCTTATTGGCGGCGCGACCACATCTAAAGCGCATACCGCGGTTAAGATTGAACAAAACTACAGCAACCCTGTTGTATATGTAAACAACGCGTCTCGAGCGGTGGGTGTATGTACTTCTCTTCTCTCTGATGAGTTACGCCCGGCGTTTGTTGAGAAGTTGGATGCAGACTACGTACGAGTAAGGGATCAGCATAATCGTAAAAAGCCACGCACCAAACCTGTCACTTTGGAACAGGCGCGTGCGAACAAAGTTGCCATTGATTGGGATAGCTACACTCCTCCAGTGCCTGCAAGACCGGGTGTGCATGTGTTTGATGACTTTGATGTGGCTACTCTTCGTAAGTACATCGACTGGACACCTTTCTTCATGACTTGGTCGCTTGTGGGCAAGTACCCAGCGATTTTAGAGCATGAAGAAGTGGGTGAAGAAGCGAAACGTCTATTCAAAGATGCCAATGAGCTGTTAGATCGAGTTGAAAGTGAGGGGCTACTTAAAGCGCGTGGTATGTGTGGTCTGTTCCCTGCCGCAAGTGTTGGTGACGATATTGAAGTTTACACGGACGAGTCTCGGACTGAAGTGGCGAAAGTGCTACATAATTTACGTCAGCAAACTGAAAAGCCTAAAGGTTTCAACTACTGTTTGTCAGATTACATTGCTCCAAAAGAGTCAGGAAAGAAAGACTGGGTTGGTGCATTTGCTGTGACTGGTGGTATTGGTGAGCGAGAACTTGCAGACCAGTATAAAGCGGCTGGTGATGACTACAACGCTATCATGATTCAGGCGGTAGCGGATCGTTTGGCTGAAGCGTTTGCTGAACTTCTACATGAGAAGGTTCGCACAGAGATCTGGGGATACTCACCAGATGAGAACCTTTCCAATGAAGAATTGATTCGTGAAAAGTATCAAGGTATTCGTCCTGCACCGGGTTACCCAGCATGTCCTGAACATACCGAGAAAGGTACGCTGTGGGAGTTGCTCAATGTTGAAGAGAGTATTGGCATGTCACTAACGACCAGTTATGCGATGTGGCCAGGCGCGTCGGTTTCTGGTTGGTATTTCTCTCATCCTGACTCGCGCTACTATGCGATCGCTCAGATCCTGCAGGATCAGGCGCAAAGCTATGCAGAGCGTAAGGGCTGGGACATGCTCGAAGCAGAGAAGTGGTTAGGACCAAACCTTAACTAGAAACAAAAAGCGCAGCCTTAAGAGCTGCGCTTTTTAGTCTCTGAGAGTCATGATTAAATCATGATGGTTGCTAAGCCAAGGAAGACCGATAGACCGATAACATCGGTAACGGTTGTGAGCGCCATACCACCCGCTAGTGCAGGGTCGATGTTCATCTTCTTCAGCAGAATAGGAATGGTTACCCCTGCGACACCAGCGACGAATAGGTTAGTTAACATAGCGGCGGAGATAATGCCTCCCAGCATCCAGTTACCTTTCCAAGCCACGACAATACCGCCAATGATCAGCGCCCACATGATGCCATTGAGCAGGCCGATCGCCGCTTCTTTCATTAATAGCTCACGTTTGTTGGAGTCACCGATGTGGCCAAGCGCTAAGCCACGGATTACCAGTGCCACTGTCTGGTTTCCGGCTACGCCGCCCATAGACGGAACAATGGTCATTAGAACTGCGATGGCTGCCATTTGCTCTAAAGTTGCTTCAAACATATTAGATACAGAAGCAGCAGCGAGTGCGGCCAATACATTCGCACCGAGCCAAATACTTCGTTTACGTGCCGATTTAACTACTGGCGCAAAGGTATCTTCATCATCGTCCATACCGGCCATGCTCATCATTGAGTGTTCGGCATCTTCACGGATAACGTCAACCACATCATCAATGGTGATTCGACCGACGAGATGTTGGTTCTCATCAATAACTGGAGCTGATACCCAATTACGGCGCTCAAACAGACTTGCAATATCTGAGTCACTCATGGTGACATCAATCGCTTCATCTGCGTCTTCCATTACATCACTAATCTGAACATCCGGCTGAGTGGTTAACAGAGTCGTGATAGGAAGTTCACCAATTAGGCGGCTCTCTTCATCAATAACATAGAGGGCGTCAGTGGCATCAGGCAGTTCCCCTTTCATGCGCAGATAACGCAATACTACGTCCACATCAACGTCACCACGAATAGTGATAACGTCGGTGTTCATTAAACTACCAGCAGTGTCTTCCGGATAAGAGAGGGCGGTTTCAACTAATAGACGCTCAGCTGCGTCCATCTGTGCTAGAACTTCACGTGATACATCGTCAGGCAAGCTTCGAAGGACGTAGGCCACATCATCTGTTTCCATACCTTCGGTCGCTTCTGCGAGGGTTTCTGGTGCCATTTTCGACACCAAGTCATCTTTAACGTCTTCGTTTAGTTCATCAAGAATCTCACCGTAATCTTCAGGATCGGTGAGTTGCCAAAGCACTTCACGACTTTTACGTGGAGATGCCTCTAAAAGATGAGCAATATCTTCGGGCTCCATGTCCTGTAGTTGGCGACGGACATGGACAAAACGGCCATTTTCTAGAGCTTCAGTAACTTCTTGGAGGGCTTGGTGAGCTTGATCGAATTCTATTTGCTCTGCCATTTATTCCCCCTAACTCTTTATGCGTACAATGCTGTAAATAGTAACTTAATTTTAGAATGGATTTAATAAGTTAATGTTAAGGAAGGTGATTTAGTCGTAATTTGTAGGCCAATTACTCATCTTCATCGAACTTGTGTTCAATCAACTGACAGACCGCTTCTAGAGCAGGATGAGCATCGCTTCCTTCCGCGTTGATAGTGACATGCTCGCCTTGAGCTGACTCTAACATCAGTAAACCCATAACGCTGTCGGCGGTGGCTTCTTTGCCTTCATGGCTTTGGATGGTCAGGATGGCATCAAATGATTGAGCCAGTTCGACAAGTTTTACGGCAGCGCGAGCATGTAGGCCTAAGCGATTTTGGATTAAGACTGTACGGCTTTGCTGCGGCATAAACTATTCCTTAAGGTTTCTTTCGAGTGAAGCGTGGCGAATTTGGACTTGATGGCCCATTTGGGCAAAATACTCACCAATTTGTTGAGTGAGATAGACGGAGCGATGTTTGCCGCCAGTACAGCCAATCGCAACGGTGAGATAACTGCGATTGTTCTTCTCTAGCATAGGTAGCCAATGTTCGATGAATTTTTGGATTTGCTGCTTTAGTTCGAGCACTTCATGGTGTTGCTCTAAGAAGGATTTAATTGGCGCATCCAAACCAGTTAGTGGCCTTAAATCGGGCTCCCAATGAGGATTGGGTAGGAAGCGAACATCAAATACATAGTCAGCGTCATTGGGCAGGCCATACTTGAAACCGAAGGATTGGAAAACCATCACCAAATCTTTGCGCTCACGACCTTCAACCCGCATACGAACCGTTTCACTGAGCTCATGCAATGACTGGTTGCTGCTGTCAATGACGAGATCCGCATGCTCTTTGAGAGGGGAGAGAATACAACGCTCTTTTTCGATCGCCTGCTCTAAGGATGTGTTTTCTATGCTAAGTGAAAGCGGGTGTATACGGCGAGTTTCACTATAGCGCTTAAGTAGGGTTTCTTTATTACCATCGAGGAACAGGACACTCACATCTGAACTCTGTTTGAGTTTGGTAAGCACATCTTCCACTAGGTTCGGTTCGGTAGGTAAATTGCGAATATCGATGCTAACGGCGACGTTTTGTTTACTGGTCTGAACTGACTGGATAAACATCTCTAGTAGATCGACTGGAAGGTTATCAACACAGTAATAACCAAGATCTTCGAGAACACGTAGGGCAACACTTTTACCGGCGCCGGATTGGCCGCTTACAACGATAAGGCGCATTACTGATTAACCATAATGTCGTACAGCTCTTGATCAGACTGAGCTTTACGAAGTTGTTTAAGGACTTGTTTGTCGTTTAATCGCTCTGCCATGCTCGACAGCGTTTTTAAGTGCTCTTTACATTGTGCATCTGGTACGAGTAGAGCAAACATCAGATCGACGGGACGATTGTCAATGGAGTCAAACTCGACTGGCGATTCGCATTGAAGTAAAACTGCGATGGCTTTGTCGCTCGACTGCATACGTGCATGGGGAATGGCTATTCCATTTCCGATTCCTGTACTGCCCATCTTCTCGCGACTGAGCATACATTCGAAGAGTTCGGTGGAGTTTTGCCCTGTTTGCTCAGCGACTAATTCGCTGATCATCTCTAGGGCTCGCTTTTTACTGGTACATTGGACTGCACTCTTAGTGCAGTCCAATGTAAGGATTTCGCTTAGTTGCATGGTTTTAGTGGGCGTTTAGCTTTTCTTTGTGCTTGTTAAGCTGTCGAACAAGTTTGTCGACCAGCGAATCTATAGCTGCATACATGTTTTCATCTTCTGCGGATGCATGAATTTCAGCTTGGTTTACGTGAAGGGTAGCTTCTGCGATTTGGCGGAGTTTTTCAACTTTTAATACAACATGAATACTGTTGATATGGTCAAAAAAGCGTTCGAGCTTTTGAAACTTTTCGTTTACATAGTCTTGCATTGAATCGGTTAGATCAACGTGGTGCCCATTAATATTGATTTGCATAGACTTTCCTTCTCGGTTGTAGGCCTAAAGCAGGCGTTTGCGCTGACTTGAAGGGGCTATTCCCAAAGACTCTCGATATTTTGCTATCGTCCTGCGAGCGACCTGAATCCCTTGGTCAGCGAGTAGAGCTGCAATCTTACTATCACTGAGTGGTTTCGCGCTGTTCTCAGCGGCAACCAACTTCTTAATCAGTGCGCGGATTGCAGTGGATGAACACTCTCCACCATTGTCTGTGCTGACATGGCTAGAGAAAAAGTACTTCAATTCAAAAATACCACGAGGGGTGTGCATAAACTTCTGCGTTGTCACCCTAGATATGGTGGACTCATGCATGTCGACGGCTAACGCCACATCATTAAGCACCATAGGTTTCATGGCTTCTTCACCATACTCAAAGAAATCGCGTTGATGTTCAACAATACACTTGGCTACTTTGAGCAATGTCTCGTTTCTGCTTTCTAAGCTTTTAATCAACCATTTCGCTTCTTGTAGGTTGCTACGAATATACTGGCTATCGGCACTGCTGCCTTTGCCTAGCGCAGCATATTGCTGATTGACCTTTAGCCTAGGAACGGAGTCTGGGTTGATGGTGACTACCCATTTGCCGTGATCTTTAAATACCGATACATCAGGGATTACATACTCAGCGTGTTCTGAAGCGATTCGACTGCCTGGTCGTGGGTCGAGTTGCTGAATCAGCTTAAGAACTTCACGCAGCTCCGCTTCTTTAAGCTTAGTCTCTTTGATGACGAGTTTGTAATCTCGATTGCCTAATTGATCGATATGGTCGTTGAGGACTAATTTCGCTTCAGTAAGCCAAGGGGTATCTTCTGGGAAGGTGGCAAGCTGAAGTAACAAGCAGTCCTGTAGATTGACTGAAGCGACGCCGAGAGGATCAAACTGCTGTACGCGTTTACGTACCGCCTCTATCTCTTCGATTTCAATCTCTTCATTGTCAAAGCTTTCTAAGATGTCTTCGGTAGAAACGGTTAGATATCCATAGTCATCAATAGCATCGATCAATGCTAGGGCGATAGTCCGGTCGGTTTCGCTAAATGGAGTTAAGTCGAGCTGCCAAATGAGGTAATCTTGCAGAGACTGGGTAGTCTCACCTTGATAGACAGGTGCGTCGTCATCCAGAGCGATACCAGTACTGCCTGTGTTGGCGCTGTATACATCTTCCCAAGTGGTATCGATTTCTAGGTCGTTGCTGATTTCTGATTTTTCGATTAGCTCAGAGCTGTCTTTGACATCGGGCTCTGCGGCTTCAGCAACTTCGACGGTAGGTTCTTTCTCTTCGTTGCGGTTGCTCTCTTCCGCTGACGGCTCATCACTGGTCTCTTCAACCTCAAGTAGAGGGTTTGAATCCAAAGCCTCTTGGATCTCTTGTTGAAGATCTAGCGTTGACAGTTGCAACAAACGAATCGCTTGCTGCAATTGAGGTGTCATTGCTAACTGCTGTCCTAGCTTGAGTTGTAATGAGGGTTTCATTCAGTATTATTTGCCTTAATCCTAGAGAATCTTACCGTTCTTTCCTTTAATCATAGACGGAATTGTTCGCCGAGATAAACTTGTTTTACTTGCTCGTTATTGAGGACTTGGTCTGGCGTCCCCTCCGCAATGAGGTGGCCTTGGCTAACAATGTAAGCCTTTTCACATACATCCAGCGTTTCACGAACGTTGTGGTCGGTAATCAAAACACCCAATCCACGATCTCTTAAATGCTCAATGATCTTTTTAATGTCGATAACCGAGATCGGGTCAACACCTGCAAATGGC
Source organism: Vibrio tubiashii (assembly GCA_000775715.1). Lineage (GTDB taxonomy): Bacteria > Pseudomonadota > Gammaproteobacteria > Enterobacterales > Vibrionaceae > Vibrio > Vibrio tubiashii_A. Next base: position 131,901 of record JRWQ01000012.1, on the reverse strand, counting down.
TCATCCAGTAGAATGAACTGAGGGTTGGCTGCTAGTGCACGGGCTATTTCTACACGGCGACGCTCACCACCTGATAATGCCATACCCGCACTGTGGCGTATGTGCTGAATGTGGAATTCTTCTAACAAATCCTCAAGCTTGTCTTGGCGCTCTTCGCGAGTCATCTCTTCGCGTGTTTCGAGAACGGCCATAATGTTGTCTTCAACGGATAGCTTGCGGAAGATTGAAGCTTCTTGTGGAAGGTAGCCTATCCCCATTCTTGAGCGACTATGCATTGGCAAGATGCTGATATCTTCACCATCAATAGTAATCGCACCTTCGTCTCGAGCAACTAAGCCGACGATCATATAGAAAGACGTGGTTTTACCTGCACCATTGGGACCGAGTAGCCCGACGATTTGCCCAGACTCTACCTGTAAGCTTACGTCAGTAACGACGGTTCGGTTGCCGTATGTTTTTGCTAAGTGCTCAGCTTTAAGTATTGCCATAATTATTCTTGTACTGCTTGTGGCTGAAGTACGGTAGAGACGCGATCTCCCTTCTCTTTACCGTCAGCAATCAGCTTTTGTGAAGAGATTTTGTAGCGAATCTTGGTGCCACGGATAATGCTGTCATCTTGTGAGAGCATTGCTTGATCGATCATGGTTAACTGATCGTCGACCATGACGTAGTAAAGCTCTTTCGCTTCGCCATACAAAGTCTTGCCATCATCAGTTAACTGAGAAAAGGTTGCCAAATCACCGTACCCTTCGATTTCTCGGATTGAGCCATCTTCAGGATCTCGCGTCACAATAACTTTGTCAGCGTTGATATTGATACTGCCTTGTTTGAGTTTTACCTCACCAAGGAAGGTTACTTTATTGCTCTGCATGTCCAACTGCTGGCTGTCAGAGTCGATGTAAACCGGCTGGTCTTGGTCGGTCGATAGTGCAAAAGCTTGGCTCGACAGTAATAAACAAGAAATCAGACTAAGGTGTGATAGTTTCATATCTACTTTGTACGCGATTGTAAAGGGTAGCGTGATTATCAGCGAAATTGCCGGTCATCGCTTGCCCTAAAGTTTCAAATTGAGGCCCAACCATAATTACTTGGTCATCGGCCCAAAAATCTCGGCTGTCTAGTTGGATGTTCATAACGTCGGTAGACAAAGTATCAAAACCTGAATCAGGTAATAAGTTTGTCGCCAAAACGTCTTCGTAAAGGGTCAACACATGATCTTTACTCAGAACTCCACGGACGGCTGTTACTTCCCACTCTAAGGTGGTGCCTTCCTTATACACTTTAAGGACAGGCTGATTAAAAATTGTATTACCACTTTTCGAGTAGTGGTCGAGGTTAACCGATGTAATAACGTAGCTCCGAATTCCTGCCTCGTTATAAGAGGTGTTAACTAGGTTTTCGCCACTAAACATCGGGAGCTCTGTATCTGGCTCAACTTGGATATCATAACCTTGCTCCTTATCGAAAAGATAGTAAGCAGACCAGCATATTGTGAACGCTAGTATCAGGTATCCAATACGAGATAGACTCATATACTTAGACCTTTATGAACGTCTAGTTCGTTTCGTGCTTGTAGAATTAGGTCGCAGACTTCTCTTACTGCTCCATGTCCACCTCGAATCGAGGTCACGTAGTTGGCTCGCTGTGCCAGCAACGGGTGACCATCTGCTACACAAACTTTTAATCCAACTTTTTCCATTACTGGCCAATCGATAAGGTCATCACCGATATAGCCTGTTTGCTCTGGGGCGATACAGAGCTTGTCGCAGATATCTTGATACGCTTTGATTTTATCATCTTGCCCTTGATAAATGAGCTTAATACCCAGTGCCGTCATGCGGTTTTCAACGATTTGAGAGCGCCTGCCAGTGATAATGGCAATCTCAATCCCCGCATTCATCAACGACTTTACGCCATAGCCGTCACGGGTATGAAATGTTTTAAGTTCTTCGCCGTTGTTACCCATGTAAATGAGTCCATCAGAGAAGACACCATCTACATCACAGATTAATAGCTTTATCTGTTTGGCAATATCTAGGATGGATTGTTCCACTGGTTGATATAAAGTTTCAATCATTTTCGACATTACATCACCCCAGCTTTTAATAAATCATGCATATTTAGCGCACCAACGACTTTGCCATCTTTACAAAGAATAAGGCCATTGATGCTTTTATCTTGCATTAGGTTGAGCCCTTCAGCCGCGAGCATGTTTGGTGCTGCAGTGGTTGGATTGACTGTCATTACTTCACCGATCACAGAGCTGTGAATATCGACGCGTTTATCGAGAATTCGGCGTAAATCACCATCGGTAAAAATGCCAACTAGTTGCTGGTGGTCATCCACGACCGCTGTCATGCCCAAGCCTTTTTGGCTGATTTCAAGTAAGGCATCTCTAACTAGGGTATTTGGCGTTACTAGCGGTAAGTCGTTTCCGGTATGCATGATATCGGACAGCTTCAGCAGTAGTTTTCTGCCCAACGCGCCTCCTGGGTGAGAAAGGGCAAAGTCTTCCGCAGTAAAGCCACGCGCTTGCATTAACGACACTGCCAATGCGTCACCCATTACTAGCGTCGCAGTGGTGCTTGATGTCGGAGCTAGCTCAAGTGGGCATGCTTCCTTCGGTACGGTGATTTGTAGATGCAGGTCTGACAGTTTGGCCATATTGGATTGTGGCTTGCCTGTCATACTGATGATTTTGATGTTGAGACGCTTAAGTACTGGAAATAGCGCTAGGATCTCACCAGACTCACCTGAGTTTGAGATAGCCAGAACGATATCGCCTGGCGCAACCATGCCTAAATCGCCGTGAGCCGCTTCTCCAGGGTGGACAAAGAATGAAGAGGTTCCGGTACTCGCTAACGTGGCAGCAATCTTATTGCCGACATGGCCAGACTTACCTATACCCATAACCACGACCTTACCCTCTTTGTTCGCCAAGATAAGTTCACAGGCTTTAACAAAATCTTCGTTTAGGTACTGGTCCAGTTGTTGAAGGGCGGCAATTTCGTTTTTTAGTACTTCTAGCGCCGTAGAGCGAAAATCAAACATACAATACTCCGGAAATAATTAGGCAGTCATGTTCATGACTAGATAAGCCTGATAACCAATAAAGCAGCAGAATAGGGCAGCGCCCTCAAAGCGATTGATACTTCGTGATTTGCCAAGGGCCATCGCTACCAATAAAAGTGATACGCCAAGCATGACCCAGAAATCACGTCCCATCGCGTACTCACTTAACACTGAAGGGTTTAGGATGCCTGGGATGCCCATCACCGCGAGGATATTAAACACGTTAGAGCCGATGATATTACCTACTGCCATATCATCTTCGCCTTTCATCACACCAGCGAGTGATGCTGCAAGTTCTGGCAGACTGGTGCCTACTGCGATAATGGTTAGGCCAATGACGAGATCACTCATGCCGAAGTATTGAGCGATAATCACGGCGTTGTCGACCAGTTCGTCAGCGGCGAGGGGGAGAATTATTAAACCAATAACCATCCACATTGCGGCTTTAGCGTTGCTCACTCCTTCAGGGACTTCTGACTCTTGCTCTTCAATAAGTGCGTCGCCATTTTTCTGCTCGTTGCGGCTAATGCGTAGCATGGTGAGAATAAAGGCGGCGAAAAGAACGAACAGTAATACGCCTTCATAGAAACCTAAGTGGCTATCCCATAACAAGATACCTGCAAGTAGGGTAACGCCTATCATAAGTGGTAGCTCACGACGCAGAACACCAGAGCTGATCGATAATGGTTTGATGAGGGCAGTTATACCAAGGATTAAAGCGATGTTCGCAATGTTCGAACCTAATACATTGCCTACTGCGGTATCTGTTTTACCATCCAGAGCGGCCGTTGCCGAAACCATCATTTCAGGCGCTGAAGAGCCCATTGCAAGGATGGTCATGCCGATAACCAGAGGAGAAATTCCTATGTTTCGAGCGAGAGCAGCCGCGCCAAATACTAACTTGTCGGCACTCCACACCAAAAATACCAATCCAATAATGAGAAACACAACGGCTTCGAGCATGATGATTCCTAATCAATATACAACGAGAGAATTTAACCGTTAATTTTGACGGTTTGAGGGTAAAAAGAAAAGCAGTTCATTCAATTAATTGCGAACAGGCAACGTGCTTCAGCAACTTAAGGCCGATTATACGGTGTTTAGACGATAATTCGACTGACTCACAATTAATTGAACGGTGCTTTTAATTCCTATTGAATGTGCTTATGATTGCCCATTCTCAAAGGAACAAATATGAGTCCAGAATGGAATCCGAAGACCTAGTTACCATCAATCAGCTAACGTTTTCTCGTGGTGAGCGTAAGATCTTTGACGATGTCAGCTTACGTGTGCCAAAAGGCAAAGTAACGGCAATCATGGGACCATCTGGGATTGGTAAAACCACACTGCTACGTTTAATTGGTGGGCAGATCTACCCTGAAAGCGGAGAAATTTGGTTTGATGGCAATAACATTCCCGCGCTAAGCCGAAGCAAACTCTATCAGCAACGTAAAAAAATGAGCATGCTCTTTCAGTCAGGGGCATTGTTCACTGACCTGTCTGTTTTTGACAACGTTGCCTTTCCTTTGCGCGAACACACCGAGCTTGATGAGTCGCTTATCCGAACGTTGGTGCTATTAAAACTCGAAGCTGTTGGTCTGCGCGGCGCGGCTCAATTGATGCCGAGCGAGCTGTCTGGTGGTATGGCAAGGCGTGCTGCTTTGGCTCGTGCTATCGCCCTAGATCCTGAGCTAATCATGTACGATGAACCTTTTGTCGGCCAAGACCCGATAACTATGGGAGTGCTGGTGGAGCTGATTCGTAATTTAAATCAAGCGTTGGGGGTGACTTCAGTGGTGGTTTCTCACGACGTGCCTGAAGTCATGAGCATTGCGGATTGGGTATATATCTTGGCGAATGGAAAAATTATCGCTAGTGGCACGCCTGATGAGCTGCACAGCAACACTGACCCACAGGTTCAGCAATTTCTCAAAGGAGATGCGGATGGTCCGGTGCCTTTCCGCTTTCCATCTCAACCTTTAGCCAAGGAGCTCTTCTTATAATGTCAGGCTTGGTTAATTTTGTCGCCTCTGTTGGCCGTCGTGCTATGGCGGTTTGCGAATCCTTTGGTCGTGCAAGCCTGATGCTATTCGGCGCTCTAGCGAGTAAACCTCAGCCAATTAAAAACTTACCTCTGCTTGTCAAACAGTTGCACAGCGTCGGTGTGCAGTCGTTGATCATTATTGTGCTGTCGGGTTTATTCATTGGTATGGTGCTGAGCCTGCAAGGCTATGTGATATTGGTCGATTTTGGCGCGGAAGGTGCCTTGGGTCAGATGGTTGCGCTCTCTTTGCTGCGCGAATTAGGCCCTGTGGTTACTGCGCTGCTCTTTGCTGGACGCGCTGGCTCAGCGTTGACCGCAGAAATTGGCTTGATGAAAGCCACAGAGCAGCTATCGAGCATGGAAATGATGGCGGTTGACCCACTTAAACGTGTTATTGCCCCTCGTTTTTGGGCGGGTGTTATTTCCATGCCGCTGTTAGCGATGATTTTTATGGCGGTTGGCATATGGGGCGGACAGCTTGTCGGTGTTGACTGGAAAGGGATTGATCACGGTAGTTTTTGGTCTGCGATGCAGGCATCAGTAGAGCTAGGTCAAGACATAGGTAACAGTATGGTTAAGAGTTTTGTCTTTGCCATCACAGTGACTTGGATTGCACTATTTAATGGATATGATGCAATCCCTACTTCGGAAGGGATTAGTCGAGCTACGACGCGCACCGTTGTCCACTCTTCTTTGGCAGTACTTGGTCTAGACTTTGTACTGACTGCCTTGATGTTTGGTAATTAATGATGTTTGGGAACTAATCATGCAACAAACTCGAAAGATTGAATTATGGGTTGGCAGCTTTGTTATTGCTGGAATTTGCGCGATTCTAGTGATGATTTTTCAAGTCGCTGACGTTAAGGGGCTAGGCTCCAATGATACTTACACGCTCAAGGCTGAGTTTGACAATATCGGTAGTTTAAAAGTGCGCTCTCCAGTAAAAGTTGGTGGTGTGGTTGTTGGTCGTGTGACGAATATCGGGCTCAATCAAGAGTCGTTATTGCCAGTTGTGACCATGGCAATCAACGGTGCTTACAACCAGTTTCCAGAAACCTCAAGTGTGAAAATACTTACTTCAGGCTTGATTGGAGAGCAGTACATAGGTTTAACGCCAGGCTTTATTTTTGATGATGAACAGATGCTTGTTGAAGGTGATTTCATTGAGGATACTAAGTCAGCGCTCGTGCTGGAAGATTTAATCGGTCAAGTGCTTTATAGCGTTGGCGGTTCAGAAGAGTAGGGAGAAAATAATGTTTAAGAAGTTAGTACTTACTCTGATTTCTGTGTTTATGTGCTTTAATGCCTCGGCAAGTGAAATCGATAAAACCCAGCCTTATCAAATGATGAAGCAGGTTTCAGAACTGGCATTTGAAAGATTGAAATCAGAACAAGATAAGGTTCAAGACGACCCTGAGTATCTTAAGGTTATTGTTGACGAAACTTTAATGCCCTATGTGAACGAAAAGTATGCTGCGCTTAAGGTATTAGGCCCCAACTTACGTGGTGCTAAACGCGAAGACGTCGGCCAGTTTATTGTTGCGTTCCGAGCTTACTTGGTAACCTCGTATGCGCAAGTGTTAACTCAGTATACCGATCAGACTATCGAGTTCGGCCCAGAGCCACAGCTAGACCCAAAGAAAAGCATTACAGGTATCAAAGTGGATATTGTTGATACGCCGCGACCAAATATTAAGCTAGAGTTCAAGTTGCGTCGTGATAAGAACACGGGTGAGTGGCAGGCATTTGATATGATTGCTGAAGGGATAAGTCTGTTGTCGAGTAAGCAATCGGAATGGGCAACTAAGCTAAGGCAAGAGGGGATCTTGTCTGTTGCTCAAGAACTTGAAGAGCTTGCTAAGCAACCGATTCGAATTGAGAGCAAATCTTAATATGGAACCTAAATGGCAGCAAATAAGTGATAGTCAGTACTCACTTAAAGGTGATTTAAATCGGGACACTGTCCCGGCGTTATGGCCCTTACTTCAATCAGTCGAATTTCATTCTCAGCAAACAGAGTTGTCGCTTAAAGACCTCTCAAGGGTAGACTCCGCTGGGATGGTGATGCTGATTCATTTAATAGAGCATGCAAAAAAACAAAACTGTCATATAATGCTCAGTTTCGTGCCGGAACAACTGCGCACATTATTTCAGTTGAGCAATGTTGATGAGTTCATTGCTGAGCATTTATAAAGCACTACAGGGGTGAATTGTGGATAGCGCAAAAGTACAACAGATTTTAAACGAAGCACTGAATTTAGAAGAACTGCACGTAAAGGGAGAGGGCAGTCACTATGAGGTAGTTGCTGTTGATGCTAGTTTCGAAGGAATGAGCCGCGTTAAAAAACAACAGTTTATCTACGCACCACTGATGGAATACATCCAAAGAAATGATATCCACGCAGTTTCTATTAAGGCTTACACTCCTGAAGAGTGGGCTCGTGATAAGAAGTTGATGTCACTATAAGGTTTAATAATGGAAAAGTTTCGAGTTACTGGTTCTAAACAACCACTGGTTGGTGAAGTAACCATTTCAGGTGCCAAAAACGCTGCACTACCTATTTTATTTGCGTCTATTTTGGCTGAAGAGCCAGTAGAAGTGGCGAATGTGCCACGCTTGCGTGACATCGACACTACTATGGAGCTACTAGAGCGTTTAGGCGCAAAAGTAGAGCGTAATGGCTCTGTCCATGTAGACCCTAGCTGCATCAATGAGTATTGTGCGCCATACGACCTAGTTAAGACTATGCGTGCTTCAATCTGGGCTTTGGGGCCATTGGTCGCTCGTTTTGGTCAAGGTCAAGTCTCACTGCCTGGTGGCTGTGCGATTGGTGCTCGTCCAGTTGACCTTCACATCCATGGTTTGGAGCAGCTAGGCGCGACGATTACCCTTGAAGATGGTTACGTAAAAGCGAACGTCGATGGACGCCTGAAAGGTGCCCACATAGTGATGGATAAAGTCAGTGTTGGCGCGACGATCACTGTTATGTGCGCTGCGACTTTAGCTGAAGGTAAAACCGTTCTTGATAATGCAGCGCGTGAGCCTGAAATCGTTGATACGGCAGACTTCCTAAATAAGCTTGGTGCAAAAATTTCTGGCGCAGGTACAGACACCATTACTATCGAAGGAGTCGAGCGTTTAGGTGGCGGTAAGCACTCTGTTGTTGCTGACCGCATTGAGACGGGTACGTTCCTTGTTGCTGCTGCCGTATCGGGCGGTAAAGTGGTTTGTCGCAATACCAAAGCACACCTACTTGAAGCGGTACTGGCTAAGCTAGAAGAGGCTGGTGCGTTAGTAGAGAGCGGTGAAGATTGGATTTCTGTTGATATGACAGACAGAGAGCTTAAAGCGGTAACAGTACGTACAGCGCCACATCCAGGCTTCCCAACAGACATGCAGGCTCAATTTACGCTACTAAACCTAATGGCGAAAGGCGGCGGCGTGATTACAGAGAACATCTTTGAGAATCGCTTTATGCACGTGCCTGAGCTCATGCGTATGGGCGCGAAAGCTGAGATTGAAGGCAACACTGTTATTTGTGGTGATGTTGATGAACTGAGCGGTGCTCAGGTAATGGCAACTGACCTACGTGCTTCTGCAAGTTTGGTTATTGCTGGCTGTATTGCTAACGGTGAAACCATTGTTGACCGTATCTACCACATCGATCGCGGTTACGACAAAATTGAAGACAAGCTGTCTGCTCTTGGCGCAAAGATTGAACGTTTTCGCGATTAACGATAAAATCAGCTAACGATTGTAAGCCGAAACGCGAGTTTCGGCTTTTTTATGAATACTAGATCAGTTAGAGTCTGCACCTATAAATCTTTGACTCTGCACCTTGGAGAACCACAATGATTGCACTATTACGTGTATTGGCTGTTGCGATGTTTGCAATTGTGATGTTTGTATTTGGCTGTGGTTATTGCTTATTAAGCCCACGCAATCCAAAGCACGTGTTCACTTTCGGACGCATGTTTGGAAAGATGTCGAAACTGTTTGGTATTTCGCTTGAGCTGCGTCTCCCTGAAGACGCCTATGAGCGCGGTCAGCATATTTATATTGCTAATCACCAAAATAACTGGGATCTGTTTACTGTATCTTCTGCAGTGACCCCTAAAGTGGTTACAGTTGGCAAGAAGAGCTTAGCGTGGATGCCGTTGTTTGGTCAGCTTTACTGGCTGACGGGTAACATTCTGATTGACCGTGCTAACCGCTCTAAAGCAAAAGGTACTATCGATCAGGTAGTCGACAACCTAAACAACAGCGATGTTTCTATTTGGATGTTCCCTGAAGGTACGCGTTCACGTGGTCGTGGTTTACTACCATTCAAAACGGGCGCCTTCCATGCAGCGATAGCCGCTAATCTACCTATTGTTCCTATTGTATGTAGCTCTACGGGTGGGATTAAGCTAAACCGTTGGAATAATGGTCATGTGATTATCGAGATGCTGCCACCAGTCCAAGTGGATAGCTACAGCAAAGAGAACGTGCGAGAATTGGCGAATGTATGTCGCGAGCAGATGGAAGCTAAACTCGAAGCTCTAGATAAAGAGGTTGCGCTACGTAATCAACAAGAGGGCGTTAAAGCTTAATTGGCGCGTACTATGCAGCGTATTTAAAAACTCAGTCGAAAGGCTGAGTTTTTTTATGCGCGAAGTATAGATATCTGTAGAGAGGTGGGTTTGGAACAAACCAGGAGCAGTAAGATACGAAAAAGCCTCATCAAGTGATGAGGCTTTCTCTAATATGGCTCCCCCTACAGGGATTCAACGCGGGCGGCTAGCTCTGAGGCATTTACTTGGAACAAGTAAGTCGCAGCTAAAAACGAAAAAAGCCAAGTCTTACGACTTGGCTTCTTGAAGATGGCTCCCCCTGCGGGACTCGAACCTGCGACATACGGATTAACAGTCCGCCGTTCTACCAACTGAACTAAGGGGGAATTATTCAGTTAAGAATTGATATTCCTAACAAAATAAATGGTGCCGACTACCGGAATCGAACTGGTGACCTACTGATTACAAGTCAGTTGCTCTACCTACTGAGCTAAGTCGGCACACTAAAAGTGGCTCCCCCTGCGGGACTCGAACCTGCGACATACGGATTAACAGTCCGCCGTTCTACCAACTGAACTAAGGGGGAATTATTCGTTAAACTAGCTAGAAAGATTGGTGCCGACTACCGGAATCGAACTGGTGACCTACTGATTACAAGTCAGTTGCTCTACCTACTGAGCTAAGTCGGCACACCTATATTCTATGCTATTAACTACTGTTCGTGCTAAGCACCAACAATATATAAATTGTGGTGCCCGGAGGCGGAATCGAACCACCGACACGAGGATTTTCAATCCTCTGCTCTACCGACTGAGCTATCCGGGCGACGAGGTGTATTAAAAGGCTTTTCGTGCTTTAGGTCAATATTAAAATGCAAAAAAAATATCGTTTGTTGTTTTTCTATACTTAATGGGCTGTTTTCATCCATTTTGGTGAGGAAATGTATAGCAGACAATAGGCGATATATGGTTTAACAAGCGAAATTGTTCGGTTCATATAACAAAAAAGCACGCTAAGAGGCGTGCTTTTTGCTACTACAAGCTAAATTAGTGCTTAACAGTAAACTTACTTACCCAGTTTTCTAGCTCATTTGCCAGTTTCGCTAGACTTTGAGTGCTGTTGTGGCTCTCGGTTACTACACCACTTAACTGATTACCGCTCTCTTCGATCATGTTGATGCGTTGAGAAATATCATCGCTAACTTGGGTTTGTTCTGCCGCTGCCGTGGCAATTTGTTGGCTCATTTGAGTGATAGACTCAAGTGCTACTACAATCTGCTGAAGTGCTTCAGAGGCGTTTTGCGACTCTTGAACTGTGCTTTCACTCGTCTCAGCACACACTTCCATAGTTTGGATTGCGTTACGAGAGCCTTCCTGCAAGTTACTGATCATCTGTTGAATCTCTTTGGTGCTGTCTTGAGTTCGGCCAGCAAGATTACGAACTTCATCTGCAACGACTGCAAATCCGCGCCCCTGTTCGCCAGCACGAGCCGCTTCGATCGCCGCGTTTAGTGCAAGAAGGTTAGTTTGCTCTGCAATATCACCGATCACATCAAGCACTTTAACGATGTTGTTTACATCGTTGTCTAGGTCGGCCACTGCTTGACTCGCTGTACCCAATTGAGACGCTAGGCCTTGGATATTATCAACCGTATTGTGAATCAGTTGTTGAGTGTGCTGGCTCTGTTTGTCTGCTTCGTCAGTATTATTGGCTGTATCGCTTGCTGAATCTGCAACGTTACTCGCCGAAGAGGCCATTTCAGTCATTGCTGTTGCAATCATTGCCGTTGATTGTTGCTGAGAGTCAGTCAACTGAGCAATGCTCGCCGCTCGATCTTCTACACTCGCTAGCTCATTACGTAAACCGTGCATTGAACCATCTAAGTTGGTGACTAGCTGGGCTAAAGACTGACTCATTTTCTGCACTGCTTCGTAAATACTGCCCTCTTCAGCATCGGTCGGGAAGGTGGTTTGGATATTACCTTTTGCTACTTCCTGAACCGCACGACGTACATCTTGAGGCTCACCACCGAGTAGTGACAGCATGCGGCGAATCGAAATAATTAGAATGGCTAGAATCGCAGCTGCGATACTTAGACACAGTACTAACTGCCACTGCGCGGTAGACCAAAATCGTGCGTTTACTTCGTTGAAGCCGATACCAGTACCGACAACCCAGCCCCAGCGTGGTGTTTTCTGGGCGATTGAGAGTTTTTCTTCAATACTTCCGTCGGCTTGTTTTTGAGTCCAAGTGTACTCAACAATTCCCCCAGCTTGACGGCCAAGAACGTCTTGGATCAGTTGGCCGACACTGTTGCCTTCGCCATCTTTGAAGTCATGGAAGCTGGTACCGTGTAGCTGAGGGTCAAGAGGTGTCGCAACGAAGGTCATGTTCTCATCCGCTACATATACATACTCGTTGTCTTTGTAGATGTTGTTGCGTAGTAAGCGCGTCGCAAAAGATTTGGCTTGCGCTTCCTCAAGCGTCCCATCTGCGGCCATTTTCTCTACTTCGGTAAGAATGCTGTATGCACTTCTGAACAGTTCGGTTACGCGAGCTTGGTTGTCTAAGTTACTTGCAACGCGCAAAGTCCATAGACCTGTTGCCGTTAGTGCAAGTAAAGCAACTAAGATTATTCCTGATAATAAATAAGCTTGTGTCTTTAGTTTCATAAAAGTGCTCACTAATAGGTCGTTTTATAGCAGAAAACGAGTTGGTTAGTTGTTGTAATATGTTTGTCATCTTATTTTAGAAGTGTGAATCCTAGTAGCAGACAAGCCTGAAACTATGATTTGGATTAAATTTTTGCTGTAAAATAAGTGGTTCTTTACTAGTGAAAGTGCATAAAAGGTAGTTTAGTCGCAAATTTGGAACTTTGCTGAATCGGTTATGAAGTGTTGAGGGCGACTCTCATTGAATTTAAGGCAAAGCGACTCTTATGAGTTATTAGGGGGGAATAACCTTAGGATAGATTGAGTATGCGATGTAATTGAGGAATAGTGGATATGGAAAAGCCTCATCAGATGATGAGGCTTTTTCTAATATGGCTCCCCCTACAGGGATTCAACGCGGGCGGCTAGCTCTGAGGCATTTACTTGGAACAAGTAAGTCGCAGCTAAAAACAAAAAAGCCAAGTCTTTTGACTTGGCTTTTTGAAAGTGGCTCCCCCTGCGGGACTCGAACCTGCGACATACGGATTAACAGTCCGCCGTTCTACCAACTGAACTAAGGGGGAATTATTTGTGTTAACAACAGGTCTTAGAGACCATTATTTGTTAAGCACCAAATAATGGTGCCTCGAGGCGGAATCGAACCACCGACACGAGGATTTTCAATCCTCTGCTCTACCGACTGAGCTATCGAGGCAAAAGAATGGTGCCGACTACCGGAATCGAACTGGTGACCTACTGATTACAAGTCAGTTGCTCTACCTACTGAGCTAAGTCGGCACACTAATATTCTTTTTGCTAACTTATTGATGTCTAAGACACCAACAAACAAATTGTGGTGCCCGGAGGCGGAATCGAACCACCGACACGAGGATTTTCAATCCTCTGCTCTACCGACTGAGCTATCCGGGCGACGGAGCGCTATTAAACGGATTTTCGGTCTTGTCGTCAACTTGTTTTTAGAAAAAAATTCAAAAAAGTGGTTGAGTGCCGATTATTTAGGCGTTTTTGGTGGTTATGTTTTACCAGAGTTAAAATCCTTTTTGAATTTGGTAACTTTTTCAAGGTAGCGGCGTGCTTCTGCATTTGGATGTTTTTTGGTCAGCGCCCAGTAAACTTGGCTCGGCTGCAGCGAGTTAAGATCGCGCATTGCCCGCTTTCTGTCATTACGGTTGAAAGTGTTAAGTACCCCTCCAGTTCCACCGTTGTAGGCCGAAATCATACTGTACTCAAGCGAGAGAGGATGGTTAACATCTCTTAGGTAGCGGTTTTTCAAAATGTAGAAGTAGGCGGTCCCTGTATCGATATTGTTTTCCGGGTTAAATAGATATTCAGGTGATGGCTGGCCAGATTTTTTCTTAACGAGCTTAAAAACATCTTTTCCTGCGGTTTTAGGCACAACCTGCATCAAACCATAGGCATTGGCCCAGCTAACAGCGTAGGGGTTAAAGCTACTTTCAGTCTTTATGATGGCATAGATGAGATCTTCTGGAATGTCGTACTTGCGTGATGCGCGTTGAACGATATCAGCGTATTTGTAACTACGAATCTCAAACTGCTCTTCCACCATGGGAATCTCGACGTAGTAGGCCTTCTTAAAGTCGACATTCTTTACCTTGAGCTTATTCGCAATTAGGTAATCGGCAAACCGGTTAGCACGCCACGTCCACTGAATGGCTTTTTTGTCTTGATCGACGACTTGTCGGTAGAGAAAGGGCTGTCCTTCGAGCTTGATCTCTTTGGACGAAAAAAGGTCGACACTCGCCGGGTCATCAGGAGTCAGCAACGTGGTGACAATCGCGTTTTTAAGGTGTCTTTTAGGATCGGTCGGAGAAACTGTCTCTATAGTGATTAAGCCTTTGTCAAAGTTGACCTCGGAACGACTGAGATAGTTATCTATGTACTTTACGTAGTTACTTTTGCCCGCAAATTTGAGCTCTCCACGCCCCCAACGTTTTTCAATGTTGCCAGAAAAACTACTGATCAGTGCATCTAGGGCTACGGTGTCTTTTTCAAACTGACCAGGCAATTGTGCGAGGTTTTTAGCAAATCTATTGGTTGGCTCATAATTGACATCGTAGAGGCTTTCAACAAATTCTCGGCTACAACCAGTCATGGCTATTGCAACCAAAAAGTACACTAACTTTCTCATAACTCTCCTAAAAAAAAGACATCACTGCAGGCAATGATGTCATTTTTCTGTTTCAACCGTGGCTTACTATTACTCACTTGGTGGAGTATAGCCTTCGATATGAACGTCTTTACCTTCGAACAAAAAGTTGACCATTTCCGTTTCGATCAGCTTACGATGTTCAGGATCCATCATATTGAGTTTCTTTTCATTGATCAGCATGGTCTGTTTGTGTTGCCACTCTGCCCATGCTTCTTTTGAGATGTTATCAAAAATACGTTTGCCCAGTTCACCTGGATAAAGCTGAAAATCTAATCCATCGGCTTCTTTTTGTAGTCGAGCACAAAAAACAGTGCGGCTCATAACAATTCCTTAACAGTAATTAGCATTGAATTTCGAATGACAGGCTTTCCAGTAACTGTTTCACTGGGGCAGCTAAGCCAATCTCTTCAGGTTGCGATAAGTTATACCAAAGACCTTTGTTTGCTTCCATGACGACGTTAGGTTGCTTTGATAGGTCTACCAAAATTGGCGTAATATCGAGGTGGTAGTGACTGAACGTGTGACGAAAAGCGATCAGTTGATTTTGTCGTTTAATATCAGCCTGTTGGATTCCTCGGAGATCAATTTGGTGTTCAATATTAGCGTTATTGTGCTCTGGGAAGCAGAACAGGCCTCCCCAAATACCCGATTGTGGTCGCTGTTCTAGCCATACTTTGCCGTTGTGATGAAGCATTACAAACCAAGTCTCTTTGATTGGTTTGTCTTTTTTCGGTTTTTTGCCTGGATAATCGAGCGGGTTACCTTGTTTGTTGGCAATACAGTAAGACTCGACAGGGCATAAAGTACATTTAGGCTTGCTGCGAGTGCAGACCATAGCGCCCATATCCATCATGGCTTGGTTATATTTATCCACATCAACATCTGGCGTGTGCTCTTCAGCGTATTGCCAAAGTTTATTCTCTACTTTCTTTTGTCCCGGCCACCCTTCGACAGCAAAGCTACGGGCTAAGGTGCGCTTAACATTACCATCGAGAATCGCATGAGGTTGCTTGTATACTGATGACAGTATCGCGGCTGCAGTGGAACGACCAATGCCGGGTAGCGCGTTCATTTCGTCGATATCGAGTGGAAACTCTCCACCGTATTGCTCAGTGACGACTTTGGCGGCCTTGTGTAAGTTCCGTGCACGTGCGTAGTAGCCTAAGCCTGTCCATAAGTGTAAAACCTCATCTTGCTCTGCATTAGCGAGTTCCACAACTGTTGGGAAGCGTTCGAGGAAACGTTGGTAATAAGGAATAACTGTTGCTACTTGAGTTTGCTGTAGCATGATCTCTGAAAGCCACACGCTATAGGCAGTTTTATTTTGCTGCCAAGGTAGGCTTTTACGTCCATAGTTTTCGTACCATTCTAAGATGGCATTAGCGAAAGGGGTCACGATATGCTCGATATTATAGTTGTGTAATTAAACAAAATTGCATCATAAGTTGAGGGTATAGTACAACCGATAAACAGTAAGGGTATAAGTAATCTGCGCTTAATTGCTCTAAAAAACTTGCACCAATAGCAATTCTTTGGATAATCACAATCCCTTTGAGGCGAGACCATTTTTTAAACAGGCAATATCATGAGTGAAGTGACCACTAACGAGTACAACGAAGACGGTAAACTGATACGCAAAGTTCGCAGCTTTGTTCGACGCGAAGGTCGTTTGACCAAAGGTCAAGAAAACGCGATGAATGAATGCTGGCCGACCATGGGCATCGACTACCAAGAAAAGCTTCTTGATTGGAAAGAGGTGTTTGGTAACGATAACCCAGTCGTTTTAGAAATTGGTTTCGGCATGGGCGCATCGCTTGTAGAAATGGCGAAGAACGCACCAGAAAAGAACTTTATCGGTATTGAAGTGCATAGTCCTGGTGTGGGTGCGTGTCTTTCTGACGCGCGTGACGCAGGCATTACAAACCTACGCGTGATGTGTCACGATGCAGTAGAAGTTTTCGCTAACATGATCCCAGATAGCAGTTTGGCGACTTTACAGCTGTTCTTCCCTGACCCATGGCATAAGAAGCGCCATCACAAGCGCCGTATCGTTCAGCTAGATTTTGCAGAGATGGTACGTCAGAAGCTTATCGACGGTGAAGGTATTTTCCATATGGCGACTGACTGGGAAAATTACGCCGAGCACATGATTGAAGTAATGAATCAAGCGCCAGGTTTCGAAAATATCGCTGAAGACGGTGACTTTGTTCCTCGCCCAGATGAGCGTCCGCTAACAAAGTTTGAAGCACGTGGTCACCGATTAGGTCACGGCGTTTGGGATATTAAGTATAAGCGCGTAAAATAAGCCTAACTAGTTGCTTTGCTATTGGCTTTCGATAGCAACAGATTGACGTGTAAACAGAAGCCAACATATCTATGTTGGCTTTTTTGACTCCATAAGAAGATAAAAGTAACTCATTGATTTTGAGGTTGATGATGAAACCTACTCAGCAAATCTTGATTGATATCTTAGCCGAGGTACGCCCTCTTATTGGCCAAGGTAAAGTTGCCGATTACATTCCTGCTTTAGCTAAGGTGCCGGCTTCTAAGCTCGGCATTGCTGTATTTACCAATCAAGGTGAGGTGATCAAAGCAGGCGATGCGGATGAGGCTTTCTCGATTCAATCTATCTCCAAAGCGTTGAGCCTTACTTTGGCGATGTGCCTGTATAAGCCCGAAGAAATTTGGGCGCGCGTAGGCAAAGAGCCATCCGGTCAGGCATTCAACTCTTTAATCCAACTTGAGGTCGAGCAGGGGATCCCGCGCAACCCGTTTATTAATGCCGGAGCGATTGTCGTTGCAGACTTGCTAAACAGCCGCCTATCGGCTCCTCGTCAGCGTTTGTTAGAGTTCGTACGCCAACTCTCAGGTGATACGCATATCTGCTATGACAAGGTGGTAGCGGCCTCTGAAATGATGCACAGTGACCGCAACGCAGCGATTGCCTACTTGATGCGCTCATTTGGCAATTTTGAGAATGATGTCATTCCGGTGCTTAATAATTATTTCCACGCATGTGCACTTAAGATGAGTTGTGTCGATCTCGCCAAAACCTTTAGCTATTTAGCCAATAAAGGGACTTCGGTTCAAACGGGTAAGCCTGTCATCACGTCAATCCAAACCAAGCAGTTGAATGCTTTGCTCGCCACATGTGGCTTATACGATGGTGCCGGAGAGTTTGCGTATCGAGTTGGTATGCCGGGTAAGTCGGGTGTGGGCGGTGGTATTGTTGCTGTTGTACCCGGTGAAATGACGATTGCCGTTTGGTCTCCAGAGCTTGACCAAGCGGGTAACTCTTTAGCCGGTACTAGAGCCTTAGAGTTATTAGCTGAGCGCATTGGTCGTTCTATTTTTTGAGTTAAAGCCGCACCAAGTGCGGCTTCATCCCTACTGTTGTAATGCGGATTGGATGTCTGGATCGGTAACGATTTCGATCAACTGATCTCGATAAGCGCGTAGTACGTTATTTTGCGGAGATTCATCCGCTTTCTCATCGATGACATCACGATCTTTAAAGTGCTTCTCTACCAGCTTACCCGCCTGCAACTCATAGACTGTCGCGATGGAATCTGTATCAAAGTTAAATGAGCTAACCCAGTTTAGGTTGATACTGAAATACCACTCGCTAATGTTGATCACCAATAGTTTTTGAGCTTGGTTAGACTCTATGATTTGTTTGACTTGTTCATCAGAATCAATGCTTTCGACATTTGCCTCAACAGCATCCCAGCCGTTTTCTTTGAAACCCATCGTAAGGCGGTGCTCAATAAACTGAGACAAGTTCTTTTCTTCATCTCCTGCTTCGGTGGCCAGGATTTGTTCTACGTGCCAATCAAAAGGAATACCGAAGGTACCATGTGCAACGCCAACAAAGTTGTCAGGTCTTTCACCCTCCATCAAACGCGCTCGGTTATCCAGCACGGCGATGACCAATTTGTCTTCATGAGTGATATTAGGGTTCGGCGTTTGTTCCTCTAGCGAAATCGGGCTAACGCAGCCGGACAAAGAGATAATGGAGAATAGTGCCAACCATAGTTTTATTGTTTTCATCGTATTTCCTTAACGTTACATCTAAACAATCGCCCGCATCGTAGCAAAGAAAAATGATTAATAAATCAGTTGGTTAAGGAATGTAATTAAATCATCCGTATTTGATTGATAAAAAGTATGTTTATGCGTGTCACTTCATAGTGAGGGTAAGCGAGTTATACGTCCTCCTCCACCATGAATGCTTCGAGCAAGTCATTGAGGAACAGTTTACCTTTTTCAGTGATTTGCCAGTGAGTGTCACTTTCATCGATATAGCTCATCTCAATTGCCCAATCAATGGTCCCTTGAATGACTTCAAAACCAAGCCCAGTGGTATCGAGGAAATCTTGTTTTGGACAGGCTTCTATAAGACGAAAGCGATTCATGAAGAACTCGAAAGGGCGATCTTCAAACGCAACTTCTTGCTCACTGTTAAGATAAGGCTTAATCATATTGTCGTACGCTGCAAGGTAGCCTTTAGGGTGTTTGATCTTGGTAGTGCGTACGATACGCCCATCAGCAAAGCTAATCTTTCCGTGAGAGCCACAACCGATACCTAGGTAGTCACCAAAGCGCCAGTAGTTGAGGTTATGTTGACACTGATAGCCTGGCTTGCTGTAGCCAGAAATTTCATATTGCACATAACCGGCTTCGGCTAGCTTTTTATGCCCTAACTCAAAGATGTCCCACAGATCGTCATCGTCAGGCAACGTTGGCTGCTTGTAGTAGAACATGGTGTTAGGTTCGATGGTCAACTGATACCAAGATAGATGAGGAGGATCGAGTTCGATCGCTTTCTCAAGATCTTTAAGTGCTTGATCAACAGACTGATCCGGCAAGCCATGCATGAGATCTAAGTTAAAGCTGTTGAGGCCAATTTTATGCGCTAATTTAGCAGCATTAACCGCTTCATCTTGGCCGTGAATACGCCCAAGCCTCTCTAACTTTTGTTGCTCAAAACTCTGTACCCCTACAGATATTCGAGTTACACCAGCGTGTTGATAACCTGCAAAACGTTCAGCTTCAATGGTGCCGGGGTTAGCTTCCATGGTAATTTCGATGCCGGATTTGAAGGGGATTCTTGTTTCGATCCCTTGTAGTAGCTCGGCGATCCCTTGCGGTGAAATCAGACTTGGCGTGCCGCCGCCGATAAAAATAGAGTGCAGTTGACGTTGGTTATCTGAGATTTGGTAGCGCTCAATATCAGCGTCCAAGTCTTGTAGTAGAGCCGCGATATATTCTTGCTCTGGAATATCCGCTTTGAGTGCGTGCGAGTTGAAGTCGCAATAAGGGCACTTTTGTACACACCACGGGATGTGTACATAAAGGCTCAATGCTGGTGGAATTAACTGGTTCATACTAGCTAAAGACGCTTACAGAGCTTGCTCAGACAGGGTGGCGAAAAGCTGTTTTAGTGCTTTACCACGGTGTGAAAGCTGCTTTTTGCGTGCTGGTTCTAGTTCCGCTGATGCGCAGTTATCTTCTGGAACATAGAACACAGGGTCGTAGCCAAATCCATTGTCGCCATGGGCTTTCGTTAGGATACGTCCTTCCCATTTACCATGACAGACGATTGGCGTTGGATCATTTTCGTGACGCATGAGTACCAATACACAATGGAAGCGAGCGTTACGCTCTTGCTCAGGTACTCCTTTCATCGCTTCGAGTAGCTTGTCTAGGTTCTGTTGATCGCTTGCGTTTTCACCCGCGTAACGAGCCGAGTAGATACCGGGAGCACCGTTGAGGAAGTCAACTTCAAGGCCGGAATCATCGGCAATCGCTGCAAGGCCCGTCTCTTTGGCTGCATGGCGCGCCTTGATGATGGCATTTTCAATAAAGGTTGTTCCTGTCTCTGCTACGTCAGACACATTGAACTCGCTTTGAGCCACTACGTCGAAACCAAAGTCAGACAGTAAATCTGCCATTTCACGTACTTTTCCTTGGTTACTGGTCGCTAGAACAATTTTATTGCTTTTCATCGTATTGCCTTACTTGTAATTCGAGCGTCGAGTTTTACTCTTCGACATAAAATTTTTGGGTGAACTTTAATGTGCCAGCGCCTTTATTACCAGCGTCAACATCGATGTTGAAGGTAAGTTGCTCTTCGTCTGAGATGGCAAACTCAGCAAGATAGTAGATGGCGTTGCCTTCTTTCACTTCACGGAAACTTAACTCACGTGACTGGCCAATAAGGTTTTTGGCGCTGCCCTTTATTTTAGCCGTTGTGGCTGGTTTACCGGCTTGCGAGTTATCTAACACGCTAATGTTGATAATAGCCGAGTAGCCATTGCGTTTAAGCTGATAGCTACGGGCGACTTGCGGAGTTAAAAATGTTGAATTGAATGCAGAGTAATGAACTTCAACATCTTTAATGTTTTTAAACTGGCCAGCCCAAGTCGGTAGGGTTAGGGCGCTAGCCAGAATGAGAATGATCCATTTTTTCATAGTGCTTCCTTTGAATTGGGTACGTACTCTGTACGAGAGCAAAGAAAAAGCCATCACAAGATGGCTTCTATCTCTTTAGGTATTTGGGATGGTGAGCTGATACGGACCTGTTTGTGTCTACCCAATTCACCTTTTTCTATTGTTATTAACCCCTTTGCTACCTTGAACTGCTTGGCGAGATATTTACTCAAATGAGCATTGGCCTTTCCATCAACAGGAGGTGCTGTAATGGCAATTTTTAGCTCTTCACCGTGCCTGCCTACAATCTTATCTCGACTGGCTTTCGGCTGGATGTAGAGCCTAATAACTAAGTCTTCACCATCAAACCAAGCTGCTTGTGACATTATAGCTGGTACCAGATAGGACCGATCAGATCGCCCATCAAGAAGTTGGCGAATTGAAGTGCGATAAACAAGATTAGTACGCTTAAATCAAAACCACCCATTGCTGGAATCACGCGGCGAATCGGCGCAAGCATTGGCTCGGTTAACTGATGGAAAACGTATTCAATTGGGCTGCGACCTTGGCTTACCCAGCTTAGGATAGCGCGGATCAGTAGCACCCAGAAAAGTAATCCACCTGCTGCTTTAACTAGCGATAGGGCACCAAAAATCAGGAAACCAACATCAAATGCCGCCGCACCGTTAGACATGATAAAAGTTAGCGCGACAAATTTTAGAACACATAGCACGTAAGCGAATAAAACTGTGGCCAGATCTAGGCTGCCGACGGAGGGGATCACACGGCGAAGTGGCGCTACAACTGGCTGAGTCGCTTTAACGATGAATTGCGAAAACGGGTTATAAAAGTCTGCACGGGCAGCTTGTAACCAAATACGTAAGATCACCACCATGATGTAGAGATCAAACAGGGTGGAAATCAGAAAACTCATTGAATTCATAGGTTACCCTTATTGTCTAGAGCCGAGTGCTCTGGTCATTAAAATAGTTTTTCCATCTCTTCAGCGCGAGAAACCGCTGCCTGCATGGCTTTGGCTACTATATCTGAAAGTTGATGTTGGTTGAATGTTCGTAGTGCTTCTGCGGTGGTGCCACCTTTTGAAGTCACGTTCTCACGCAAGGTTGAAAGTTCGGTGTCTGGATTGCCCTCAACCATGCTTGCTGCGCCAAGAGCGGATTGCTGAACCAGCAAGCGAGCTGTCTTCTTATCAAATCCTTGAGCTATGGCTTCAGCTTGCATCGCTTCCATGAACAGGAAGAAATACGCAGGCGCACTACCTGCTGCGGCGATAATATTGTTGATGCCAGATTCTTGCTCTACCCAACAGACTTTACCGCACGACTCCATAAGCGCCGCTGCAAAAGTTTTATCTTGCTGTGAGACTTTTTCTGGCGCATACAGTCCGCTCATGCCTAACCCTAATTGGGAAGGTGTATTTGGCATCACGCGCACTAGGCTAAGTTCTGCATCAAGCATTTGGTCGAAGCGAGCACTCTGAATGCCTGCAGCAATAGAGATGACTAATTTTTCGGACCAGTCGATACTTCGCAGCGGTTTACATACTTCTTCCATCATTTGCGGCTTTACCGATAGAACCACAACGTCTGCTTGCTGTGTAGCCTGAATGTTGTCACTGGTAGTACGAATACCAAATTCCTGCTCTAGTGGTAGTCGGCGAGTCTCTGATGGTGCTGTTGCGGTAATTAATTCTGCCGGATAACCATTGGCAACTAAGCCAGAGACGATAGCTCTAACCATGTTTCCTGCGCCAATAAAGGCAATCTTCTTGTGTTCCATTACTGGTTTAGTCCTTTCTTTTGAGCTGCTTATGCTTTGTTACTGTAATCTCGCGCGCCAAATATTGCGGTACCAATACGTACCATAGTGCTGCCCGCTTCAATTGCGGCTTGCATATCTCCACTCATGCCCATCGATAAGGTATCAATGTTTTGCTCAGGAAAGCGTTGTGCAAGTTTATCTTTTAGTTGTGCTAACTGAGTAAAGGCATCAAGCTGAGATGCATAGTCTGGCACATTGGCCGGGATCGACATCAATCCTCTTAAAGTGAGGTTCGGAAGGTGAGAAATCAACTCTGCTAGCTCAAAGATTTGATCATCACTAATGCCTGACTTAGAAGACTCACCACTGGTATTTACCTGAATCAATACCTGAATCGGAGCCATACCATCAGGCCTTTGGTCATTGAGTCGCTTAGCTATCTTAGCCCTATCAACGGTATGAACCCAAGCGAAGCTCTCGGCAACATGACGTGATTTATTCGACTGAATTGGGCCAATAAAGTGCCATTCCAGTTCTAGCAGTGGGTGGTGCTCTGCAAAATAGGCAACTTTGTCTGCCCCTTCTTGGACATAGTTTTCGCCGAAACTGACTTGCCCGGCTTGCGCTGCTTCTAAAATTGCCTCAACAGGCTTAGTCTTGCTTACCGCCAGAAGTTGCACTGTGTCTCGACCGCGTCCACACTTTTGTTGTGCGCTCTCAATCTGTGAGGTGATCTGTTCAATGTTTTGTTGAATACTAGTCATAGCAGATTTTACTTAAGGAATTTAAATGGATATCGCCGAATTACTGGATTTTAGTGTAAAGCATAATGCTTCAGATCTACATCTTTCTGCAGGAGTATCTCCAATGGTACGGATAGATGGTGAAGTAAGAAAGCTTGGCGTGCCAGCTTTTAGTCACTCAGACGTGCACCGTTTAGTGTTAGAAATTATGAATGATGCTCAGCGAAGTGAGTTTGAAGAGCGACTCGAAGTTGACTTTTCTTTTGAGTTACCTGACGTGGGTCGCTTCCGTGTTAATGCGTTTAACCAAGCCCGTGGCTGCGCTGCAGTGTTTCGAACCATCCCAACTGAGATTCCAACGTTAGAGCAGCTATCTGCGCCAGAGATTTTTGAGAACATCGCAAATATGGAGAAGGGTTTAGTGTTGGTGACTGGCCCTACGGGCTCAGGTAAATCAACTACTCTTGCCGCGATGGTCGACCATATTAACCGCAACCACAATAAGCACATCTTAACTATCGAAGATCCGATTGAATTTGTTCACAGCAACAATAAGTGCTTGATAAACCAGCGTGAGGTGCATCGAGATACGCACAGTTTTAACAATGCCCTACGCAGCGCACTGCGTGAAGATCCTGATGTTATTCTCGTAGGTGAACTACGTGACCAAGAGACGATTAGCCTAGCATTGACTGCAGCGGAAACTGGTCACTTGGTATTTGGTACCTTGCATACGAGCTCTGCGGCTAAAACGATTGACCGTATCATTGATGTCTTCCCAGGCTCGGACAAAGAGATGGTTCGCTCAATGTTGTCTGAGTCTCTACGTGCCGTTATTGCGCAGAAGCTACTAAAACGTATTGGCGGAGGACGTGTTGCTTGCCATGAGATCATGATGGCGACGCCAGCCATTCGTAACTTGATCCGAGAAGATAAAGTCGCACAAATGATGTCCGTGATTCAAACTGGTGCCGCCCATGGCATGCAGACTATGGAACAAAATGCCAAAAAGCTGGTGGCTCAAGGTTTGGTGGATCAAGACGAAGTGGCGAAGAAAATCGAACTTGAAACATCAATGTTCTAACTAGAGGTAGTCGTTATGGATATTGATGCTTTTTTGCAGCAGATGATCGACCACAAAGCGTCTGATCTGTACATCACGGTCGATGCGCCGATCCTTTATCGTGTTGATGGTGAACTCAAACCATATGGAGATAAGCTTTCGCACGCAGTGGTGAGCTCTTTGCTCGATAGCATGATGGACCACGATCGTCAGCATGAGTTTCACTCAACCAAAGAGGCTAACTTTGCCATTGTGCGCCATTTTGGCCGCTTCCGTGTGTCGGCTTTCTACCAGCGAGAGCTGCCGGGCGCGGTGATTCGCCGTATTGAAACCAAAATTCCGACCTTTGAAGAGCTGAAGTTGCCGGATGTTTTGCAGAATCTTTCCGTAGCCAAACGCGGTTTGGTTCTAATCGTTGGAGCGACAGGATCGGGTAAATCAACCACCATGGCAGCGATGACCGGATTTCGCAACAGCAACAAAACCGGCCATATTTTGACCGTGGAAGACCCGATTGAGTTTGTTCATGAACACAACCGTTGTATCGTCACTCAGCGTGAAGTTGGGCTTGATACCGAAAGCTATGAAGTGGCACTGAAAAACTCACTACGTCAGGCCCCAGATATGATTCTGATCGGTGAAATTCGCAGCCGAGAGACGATGGAATATGCGATGACTTTCGCTGAAACTGGGCACCTTTGTATGGCGACGCTCCATGCCAATAATGCTAACCAAGCTTTAGAGCGCATTCTACATTTAGTGCCTAAAGAGCAAAAAGAGCAGTTTCTGTTTGATTTGTCGATGAACTTGCGTGGTGTGATTGGTCAACAGCTAATCCGAGATAAAAATGGTCAAGGCCGTCATGGGGTATTTGAAATTCTTCTCAACAGCCCTCGCGTATCGGATCTCATTCGTCGTGGCGACCTCCATGAGCTGAAATCGACCATGGCTAAATCGAGAGAGATTGGAATGCAGACCTTTGATCAGGCGCTTTATCAATTAGTTGTTGATGATAAGATCAGTGAAGAGGATGCAATGCACAGCGCCGACTCTGCCAATGACTTGCGCATTATGCTCAAAACCCAACGGGGTGAGGTGTCTAATTCAGGTTCGTTGAGTGGTGTGAAGATAGATATGGATTAGAGATATTGAGTCTCTAGTCTCTAGTTCTGTTTCTAGAGACTAGGAACTCGCAACTCAGGTCTATTCTCCCCATTGAGCTTCGAACCAGCTCTCTAAAATAACCACCGCAGATTGGCAGTCGACATTACCTTTACTTAACGCTTTATAGCCGCCCATTTCAAAGAGGTCTGCACGAGCTTCCATGGTGGAGAGCCTTTCATCATGCAGTTCGACAGGCAAACCAAATCTTCCATGCAGGCGATTAGCAAATTTCTTTGCTCTTGGTGTAATGGTCTCTAAATCCTTGCCATAAAGGTCTGTAGGTAGCCCGACAACAAGTAAGTTAGGTTGCCATTCTTTGATCTGCTTTTCGATGTCATCCCAGTTCGGGATGCCGTCGTTGGCTTTAAATGCTTTAAGTGGTGAAGCGGTGCCTGTGACTTCTTGGCCAATCGCACTGCCAATGCTTTTGGTGCCGAAATCAAAGGCCATAATGGTTTTAGACATAAATAGTTTTCTTAATCTGTTTACGCGTGGCCAATTTCGCTAGAGAGCTGAGCCACATCAATGCCAAGCATTTGCACCGCTTTTTGCCAGCGCTCATTGATTGGCGTATCGAACATCACATCAGGGTCTGCTTCAACAGTTAGCCAAGAGTTTTCTGATAGCTCGATTTCTAATTGTCCTGGCTCCCAACCCGAGTAACCTAACGCAACGATGTAGTGGTTGGGCTCTGCCTCTGTGCCTAATACGCCAAGGATATCTTTAGATGTTGTGACCGAGATGTTGTCGGTCATCTTAATGCTAGACTCGTACTCATCTTTAGGTTGATGAAGAATAAATCCACGGTCTTCAGACACCGGACCGCCATTAAGAACTGGCTTTTCTAAACTCTCAGAAATTAGCTTTGGGTGCGATGGCTCGACATCGACTCTCTCCAACATCTTGCCAATGGTGATATCGATAGGCGCGTTAATCATCAAACCCATCGCGCCCTCTTCATTGTGCTCACACACGTAGATAACGCTGCGTTTGAAGTAGGGATCTTTCATCCCCGGCATTGCTACTAAAAAATGGTTGGTCAAATTCATATAGACTCCCATTCATCAAGGAGGGGCAACTGATTGCGTTGCCCAAATAGAGTTAGGCTTTCAGGCGGCGCTCAATTGCGTCCATTAACTTGCCTGTGATTGACACATCAAATGCAGCCTCGATTTCACGAATACAAGTTGGGCTAGTCACATTGATTTCTGTCAGCTTGTCGCCAATTACGTCTAGACCGACAAAAATCAGTCCTTTTTCTTTAAGTGTAGGCGCTACAGCCTCAGCGATCTTTATATCTGTCTCACTTAGTGGTCTTGCTTCGCCCGTTCCGCCTGCTGCAAGATTGCCGCGCGTCTCGCCTTTAGCTGGAATTCGAGCTAGGCAGTAAGGCATAGGCTCACCATCAACAACCAAGATACGTTTGTCGCCATTGCTGATATCCGGGACGAAAGTTTGTGCCATTGCGTAGTTCTGGCCATGGTTGGTCAAAGTTTCAATGATCACTGAAACGTTAGGATCACCCTCTTTGACACGGAAGATTGATGCGCCACCCATACCATCAAGAGGCTTAAGGATTACATCGCCGTGTTCTTCGCGGAAGGCCTTAATCTTCTCAGCTTTACGCGTCACGATGGTGGTCGGAGTCAGTTCTGGGAACCAAGCGGTAAACAGCTTCTCGTTACAGTCACGAAGGCTTTGCGGCTTGTTAACAATCAGAGTGCCTTGATCTTCGGCGCGCTCTAGGATGTAGGTTGCGTAGATATACTCGGTATCAAACGGAGGATCTTTACGCATCAATACAGCATCTAGTTCAGAAAGCTCAATGGTTTGCTTCGATTTAAACTCGAACCAACCATTTGGATCTTCTTTGAGCTCAACAACCTTGGTATCGGCAATTGCGACACCTTGATCAAGGTGCAAGTCGTTCATTTCCATGTAGTGGATTTCGTAGCCGCGGCGCTGCGCTTCAAGCATCATGGCAAAGCTAGAGTCTTTTTTGATGTTAATGGACGAGATTGGGTCCATTACGATACCTAATTTGATCATGTGTTTTCTCCGTTTAACCAAGATCGCCAAAACGAACTTGCAAGGCTGTAATTGCAGTAAGAGCTGCTGTCTCCGTGCGCAGTACGCGTGGGCCTAGCAGTGTCTCTTCAAATTTATATTCTTCTGTCATGCCAATCTCTTCAGCAGAGAGTCCGCCCTCAGGACCAATTAATAAGCGTACTTTTTCCACTGGTGTTGGTAGGGTGTTAATTGAGTACTTGGCACGTGGATGAAGGTTGAGCTTCAAGCCGTTGTACTCTTCTGCACACCAATCTTCGAGCTGCATGATTGGGCGAATCTCGGGAACCGTATTACGGCCACACTGCTCGCAGGCACTGATGGCGATCTTCTGCCATTGGGCGAGCTTTTTCTCGAAACGTTTCTGATCGAGTTTAACCCCACAGCGTTCAGAAATCAGAGGGGTGATAGTATTCACTCCCAACTCAACAGATTTTTGGATGGTGAACTCCATCTTGTCACCACGTGAAATCACCTGACCAAGATGCAGATCAAGCGGTGATTCTGAGCTACGTTCGACACGCTGTTTTAGCTCAACTTCGACGCTCTTTTTCGAAACCGAAGTGATCTCTGCTGGAAATTCTGCCCCGCTGCCATCAAACAGCAATACTTCTTGGCCCTCTTTCATACGTAATACGCGGCCAATGTGCCCTGCTGCATCGTCGCTAAGAAGCACAGTGCCTAATTGTGAGATGGTTTCTGGGTGATAAATTCGTGGGATTCGCATTCTGTTTCGATTTCCAGCAAGAGATTTGAATTACTTTCTAACATGGATGCTTAAGCACTAAAAAACAAGGGTAATTGAGTGTTTGCAGAGATTTACTCGCAACTCATCTAGCTGGAACTCGATTGACACTGAGCAAAGACAAATGAGTTGCGATTACCCTGAATGTTGAAGATGCGTTTTTCGCGTTCACACTCCCATTGGTCAACGGGGAATCGTTTGTTCCATGCGTTCATCAGTTGAGTTTGCTGCTTCGAGAGGCGAAATCCATACTCTTGGCTCATGTAAAGATAGGTTCGCGCAATAGAGCCTTTAGCGCGATCTGGTGGCATGACTTTGCGCTGTTTAAAGTTAACCTGCATTTCACAGCGACCATAGCTGACGCCATCAACGCCATTCCACTGGCTAAAGTTGTAGTTGGAGCGATCGCCGTTGACTTCGCCAATTGCGGGTGTGAGGTTGTGCAAGTCCGCTTCCATCATGCGGAAGGCTTTATCATTCTTGGTGCAATTTTTACGTCCGCCCTCTTGCCAGCATTGACGCTGGTGGCCAAATTGCCAAGCAGGGACGACATGTTCCCACTCGATACGCGATGCACGCTTTTGTTGTTTGCGTACCTGATATCCGCATGAGGCTAAATCCGGTGTGCCTTTTCTTCCTTGCCATGAAATATCACAGCCACAATAGAAACTGACTGGATGGTCGGCGTATATTTTTACCGCTTCTTTCTTGGCTTTGGAAAAGGAAGAGGGGGGAGCGGCTTGAACGGAAAACGCACACAGCAATGTGGCAATGAAAGCCGAGACAAATTTACTCATGATAACGTGTTAGAAAAGGATTAGTTCTTGTAGTTTAACACGCAAAAACTAAATGATTTACTAATGTTCTACTCAGTTATGACAACTGTTTGCCGGTAAATATCAGTGGGCGTTGACACTGTTGGCAGCGATAACTCGCTTGATTACGAACGACTTTATTATGGCGGAGAATGGATAGGGGATAGAGGGTACAGCCACAATCGTATTCAAATGTTTTTCCCTGCACTGAAGCGATTTCGAAGCTGTGTGTAGTTCGGGCCGGGAGATTGAAAACCGATTCCATCACGCCTTGCCACTCTTTTCCATGCGGGCGGACGTGACCATAGACTTGATAGGTAATCAGGTGGGCAATTTCATGAGGAATCACCTCAGTTAGAAATGCCTGCTGGTTTTCTGTAAACAGAATAGGGTTGAGGCGAATTTCATTCAGTTGTAGGTAGGCTTTACCTGCTGCTTTACCACGTAGCTTAAAGCTAAGCTGAGGAATAGGAAATGAGCGTTGGAAAGCCTGTGAAGCCGCTTGAATGCACTCGGCCATCACTCTCTTTGCACGATACTCTAGCTCTAAGTTCAACGTCGACCCCAATAAAAACGCCCCTACAGTGAGGGGCGAATCATATACTGGTTTAGCGTTTTGTGCGACTTAAGGGTGGTGCTTTTTCTTGATAACTTCATGGTAGGCGTGCCAAGTACCGTAACCAAGTATAGGCATAGTAAACAGCATTCCGATGCCGTAGGTAGCAAAGCCGACTAATATACCGCCACAAATCAGCGCTGCCCAAACTATCATAGCTGGGATGTTGGATTTAACCGCGTTGAAGCTTGAGAAGACTGCGGTCATCATATCCACTCGACGCTCCATCATCAGTGGAATCGAGACTGCCGAAATGCTGAATACGACACAAGCTAACACTAAGCCGACTAATGAGCCAATTACCAGAAATGGCATAAATTCAGTCAAAGGAGCGCCCTGCACCGATGGATAGAGAGCGTGAAGCAGTGCCGCGATTCTCATCCAGAAGATCATACACACCGCGAGCAGGACCGCGAATGCCCATTGAGATGTGGAGTTGCGGCCGATCGCTTTCATTGAGTGGAGCAGACTCGCATTGTGACCTTTTTCTCGTTCCCAACTAGCGTCATAGAGCCCGAGTGCGAGGAAAGGACCAATCAGCATATAGACAACCAAACTTGGCATTACTACCAAGTGAGTGCCTTGCCATTGGACCAGTAACACAATACCAATCGCCGCTGCCATAAAGCACAGGCCGTAGAAAGTACTGATTAGAGGCATGCGAACGAAGTCGTGAAGACCAAGCGCAAGCCAGTGGAATGGAGCAGAAATACTGACCTGATTACACGGGATAGTGCGGGCGTATTCTGAATTTTTGACCTCTTTCTGTTTATCGTTGAAGTCGTGTGGATTCACCGTACGAGGCATACATCCTCCTTGATCGATTCTCTAACTACACTGCGTTTTGCAGTGAATGAAACTCGATGCCCGGCTTGGCGACGTCTTGGTTAAGCGGCGCATCAGTTATTGATGTCTACGAGACTTCTCCATTGGTGGATCTTCGTTAACATATTTTTAACTATTGACCGTTAATCGCCAAATTTCAAATTTCTCCGACACCCAATTGGCAGCAGTCTCTCAATGCTATGCTCGCAGGTGAGTATCTACAGCAAGGTGCCTTTGAATATTTTTACCACTAAATCAGGGTTATACGGGAAATACCAATGCACGTAAGAAGCTATGGTCGAGTTTTTTATCCAAACCGGATCAGTAGGTCGGCCATATTGCGAAACAGGTTGGGTTAACACTCGCTCTTCACTTTGTGTCTTAGAGTAGTGGAAAGTGTGTCCACGTAGTGTTTTCCCGTCAAAGTCGGCTTCTAAAATGCCTAGCGCAGCCAGTTTGGTTTGCATCTGAGAAGTGGCATTGAGTGCGCCCACCATGTTGCTAGTCTGCTCCTCGCTACTCATTAAGCTACGATTGAGGTAGAGCATACCGCCACACTCAGCAAGGCAAGGTTTACCGGCTTCTATATGGGCGAGGATTTGCTGTTTTAGAGTGATATTGAGCTCTAGCTCAGCCATATGTAACTCAGGATATCCACCTGGAAGATATAACGCATCACACTCAGGAAGCTCCTCCTGCGCTAGTGGAGAAAAGAAATGTAACTGAGCACCGAGGGACTCGAGCATTTCTAGGTTGGCTCGATAGATAAAAGCGAAGCTAGCATCGCGCGCGACGGCAATCTTAAGTCCTTGTAGAGATTCAGTTACCTTTGGTAAAGCTAGGTTAGGTGGCTCGAAGGCTTGTGGCGCAGGAAGAGGTATGTCACCAAACTGATTGAGTAAGTTAGCGGCGTGATCCAATCGCTGCTCAATATCGTCTAGTTCTTGTGCTTGGACTAAACCTAAATGGCGCTCTGGCAATGATAGCTCCATATCCTTGGGTAGCCAGCCACAGAACGCGGTTTCTGGTTTGAGGCTCTGTTTTAGCATTTCGGCATGCCTTGGTGAACCGACTCGGTTAGCAACGACACCAAACACATTGACATCATCGCGATAGGTAGAAAGCCCGTTGACGATAGCGCCAAAGGTTTGTGCCATTGCTCCAGCGTCAACCACCGCGAGCATCGGCAGATTAAACTTAGCGGCGATATCGGCACTGGAACACTGACCATCGAACATACCCATCACACCTTCAATCAGGATCACGTCCGCTTGCTGTGCAGCTTGATACAAAAGGTGTTGGCAGTGTGCTTCTCCGCACATCCAAAGGTCGAGTTGGTATGCAGGGCTCTGTGCCGCTATAGATAGAAACTGAGGATCAATAAAGTCGGGGCCAGTTTTAAAAACGCGTACTTTTTTTCCTTGCTGAGTTAAAGCTCTGGCAAGGGCGGCAACCACTGTGGTTTTTCCGCTTCCTGAAGAGGGTGCGCCAACAACGAGAGCTGCGCAGTGAGCCGTAGTCATAGAGTATCCTTGATTTGGTTAAGCGTGGTTTCGAGTTTTTTCCAGTCAGCCTCTTGGTGCGGAAGGCCGAAACGGATCGCGTCTTTTTCATCGCACAGGCGAGTGAAAACGCCTTGCTTGGCGAGAGTTTGATGACATTTAGTCGCATTGCTCAGCTCGACTCGTTGGAAAAGTATTTGAGGGCAAACATGTTCAAAGTACCTGCTTAGCAAATCGTGTAGACGTTGGCTGCTGAGGTAAAGCGTTTCTCGCGTTTGAACTTGCCACTCACGGTTGTTTAAGGCGTGTTGAACAACGTAGCGGCTCGGGCCAGATAGTGTCCAAGGCCCTAATTTTTGGCTCATTTTCTTGAGATGCTGTGGGTGAGCAAAGCAAAAACCGACTCGCGCCCCTGCCAAGCCAAAGAACTTGCCGACTGATCTGAGGACGATCGTGTTGGTTGGTATCGGAGTTGGTAAATGGGGAAGTAGCGACTCTTGCTGGGTGGCATCAATAAAGGCTTCATCAACAATCAATACCGCTTCACTGCTCATCTGTTTTCTCCAACCAAATAAGGTCTCGGCAGGATGCAACGTTGCACTTGGGTTGTTAGGGTTTATCACCACAACCACATCCGAAGATTTCAGCTGAGCCTCGCTCGGTTGGTTTTTATAAAAGCGGATAGTCACGGGCTGGTGGCTATTTCGCTGATAGGTTTGCCAAGCGTGTTGATGCTCTTTGTAACCGACAGAGGGGAGCAAAACAGTACCGATTGATAGACTCTGCGATAGCACCTGTGGAAGTGCTTGGATTGCAGCTTGGCTTCCTGCGACAGGGAGTAAATTAGAGTGTTGGTAGTAACTAGCGGCGGCAGCTTGCAGCCCATCTTCATCTTCAGGCAAGCGGTTCCAGACAGAATTAGGTATAGCAGGTATTGGGTAGCAGTAGGGGCTTACACCGGTAGATAAATCTAGCCAATCATTGAGTGGTATTTGGTGCTGTTCTGATGCTTGGCGTAGTTTACCGCCATGATGAGGTTTTAATGGTTCAGTCATAGCGTGATTACTTAAATAGAATTAATAACACAGAGGCAGCCAACAGAACGGCTAGCCACAGTTTGCTGGTGTTAATGACAAGTTTGATTGCGCGAGGAATATCGCTCATCGTGGCATAGCTTCCTTGTCCCATTACTATTTTCTTAACCAATTGCCCGTGGTAGTAGGTATCACCACCAATTTTGATCCCCAAAGCTCCAGCGCCGGATGTCATCACGGGGCCACCGTTGGGGCTAGAGCAATGACGGGCTTGTGACAGCCAAGTTCTTAGTGCCGCTTTGGTATTACCAAGTAAGGCGTAACTTATAGCCGTTAGGCGTGCTGGAAGCCAACCCATTAAGTCATCAAGCTTGGCGGCGACATAGCCAAACGCTTTCCATCGTTCAGTTTTGTATCCCCACATCGCATCGAGTGTATTGACCAATCTAAATAAAACGGCCCCCGGCGCACCAAGCAGCGCAAACCAAAAAAGCGCTCCGAAAATGGCGTCGTTGCCATTTTCCAATACAGACTCAATGGTTGATGAGGTGATTTGACGGCTATCCATCAACTCAGTATCACGACTCACTATCCAACCAATTTTGACTCGCGCTTGCTCTAAATCATCGGCTTTTAGTGGTTGATAAATCCAGTTCGCATGCTCAAGCAAGCTACGCTGGCCGACTGTTAGATAGAGCGCCGCGACATTGACCCCACTATATAGCCATAGAGATTCACTGCTAATGAGCAGTTCTTGGATTGCATAGACAGCGCCAGTGATCGGCACTACAGCGCAGCCCCAAGCAACAGCCCCTTGCCATTTTTTACCTTTGTTCATTTGAGATTCCAACCATTGCGCAACGTTGCCAAAACCGACCAAAGGGTGAAACTGTGTCGGCTCACCTAAATAGTGGTCAAGGAGCAAACTCAGCATCACAATGACGGTGATTAACATGCACGCTAAATCGGTTGGAAGATCTAAAAGCAACATAATTGAACTCTATTGAAAGGGCAGTGAGCCTTTATTCTGACTTACGATGTTGAGTGTTTCGCCGCGCTTTACTTCTTTCCAAATAAAGGGTTGGTCGCATACTGCTTCGGGTACAGCTCAGGAGTGACACCTGATTCCCAGACAGTTTAACTATATTTCTATTTGAATCTCAATTATTTGCCCGTTATCTAATGTTTTAAGTGGCTTCGATGGGTTGACTAAACTGGCTAAGGAAGCAATCCAGTCGCCGTGTCCAACTATTAAGCAAGGATTCTGGCGAGTGTGTTGACGAGTTATCTGGTTCAACCATTTTTGTGCGTTACTATCTCGTTGTAAGGCCCGTTCGAACTCATTTAGCTCCCACTGGGAGACGATTGGCGCCCTGAGGTAGCCAGTGATAATTCTTGCACTGGACATTGCTCGGCCCAATTGACTGGTATATATGGTGCTGATGGTCTCGCCATACTGAGATAACAGGGTTTGACCAACTTGGTGCATTTGTCGTTTTCCGCGAGCGGTCAAAGTGCTATCGAGAAGATGTTGCGATTTACCGATTTGATTCCATTCAGTCTCGCCATGCCTAACGGCTATCAATGTTATTGTTCGCTGCGTCATTGCTTCGCACCTTTATATACTGATGATTAACGGTGTTTCATGTGCACTTGCTAACTGGTGCTAATTTGTCATTTAAACACTTGCCCCTTTTTGGTATGAGCACGTGAATTCCCCAAATTGCGATTAAACCGACCAGACTGGCGAGAAGAATCGGGCATAAAAAAAGCCTCTGAAAACAGAGGCTTTAAGGTAAATATGAGTTTTATTCCTGGCTTATAGGCCAGCAAAGTCACGCAGTAGCGCAGCTTTGTCTGTCGCTTCCCACGGGAACTCTTCGCGACCAAAGTGACCGTATGCCGCAGTCTTCTTGTAGATAGGCTGAAGTAAGTTCAGCATCTCTTGTAGACCGTATGGACGTAGGTCGAAGTTCTGACGAACTGCTTCTACGATAATGTCGTGAGAAACTTTCTCTGTGCCGAATGTCTCTACCATGATAGAGGTTGGGTCAGCAACGCCGATAGCGTAAGACAGTTGGATTTCACAACGGTCAGCCATGCCAGCTGCAACGATGTTTTTCGCAACGTAACGAGCTGCGTATGCTGCAGAGCGGTCAACTTTTGATGGATCTTTACCAGAGAATGCACCGCCACCGTGACGAGCTGCGCCGCCGTAGGTATCTACGATGATTTTACGACCAGTTAGACCACAGTCACCCATTGGACCACCGATTACGAAACGGCCAGTTGGGTTGATGAAGAAGTTAGTCTCTTTATTGATCCACTCTGAAGGTAGTACTGGCTTGATGATCTCTTCCATTACTGCTTCACGTAGGTCAGGAGTCGAGATTGAATCGCAGTGTTGAGTTGAAAGAACAACTGCATCGATACCAACAATCTTGCCCTGGTCGTATTGGAAAGTTACCTGAGACTTAGCGTCTGGACGTAGCCAAGGTAGTGTGCCGTTTTTACGTACTTCAGCTTGCTTCTCTACAAGACGGTGAGAGTAAGTAATTGGCGCAGGCATTAGGATTTCTGTTTCGTTAGTTGCGTAACCAAACATAATGCCTTGGTCACCCGCGCCTTGCTCTTTAGGGTCCGCTTTATCAACACCTTGGTTGATGTCTGGAGACTGTTTACCGATAGTGTTTAGAACTGCACAAGAGTCCGCATCAAAACCCATATCAGAGTGAACGTAGCCGATTTCACGAACGGTTTGACGAGTTAGTTCCTCGATATCAACCCATGCTGATGTTGTGATTTCACCACCAACCATCACCATGCCAGTTTTGACGTATGTTTCACACGCTACACGAGCTTTAGGATCTTGTTCGATGATCGCATCTAGAACAGCATCAGAAATTTGGTCTGCGATTTTATCTGGATGACCTTCTGAAACTGACTCAGAAGTAAACAGGTGCTTAGCCATGAGAGCTCCACTATTGAATTAGAGATATCCCTCATTGTTAGAGGAACACTATTGAATATTTTTAGTACACGCAGGTGTATCTACATCTAGACGTCTATTCTAGATGTTGTTGCTTGAATTTCAAGTCCTATTTTCTGAGCTTATGAAACCAACCGTTTGCGTCAATCTTGTGAAACAATAGCTAACTTGAGTCGAATTGCTATCAAAGTCGAGGGTTTTGTCACCAATTACTGAGGAAAACGTTTGCAGTCACACTGGCGCTTTGAGAGAATTATCGTCCATTTTTATTTTGATTCGCTTAACGCATTCAGGAGCTGACATGTCCTCTCGTCAACATCTCGCCAACGCAATCCGCGCTCTAAGCATGGATGGTGTTCAACAAGCTAACTCTGGTCACCCAGGTGCACCTATGGGTATGGCTGATATCGCTGAAGTTCTTTGGCGCTCTCACCTAAATCACAACCCTGCAAATCCAGAGTGGGCTGACCGTGACCGTTTTGTCCTGTCTAACGGCCATGGCTCTATGTTGATCTATTCTCTGTTACATCTAACAGGTTATGAGCTATCCATTGACGATTTGAAAAACTTCCGTCAGCTTCATTCTAAAACTCCGGGTCACCCAGAGTACGGTTATGCTCCAGGTGTTGAGACGACAACAGGTCCTCTAGGTCAAGGTATTACTAACGCTGTTGGTATGGCGCTAGCAGAGAAGACGCTTGCGGCACAATTCAACAAGGAAGGCCACGACATCATTGACCATTTCACTTATGCATTCATGGGTGATGGCTGTCTGATGGAAGGTATCTCGCATGAAGCATGTTCTTTAGCGGGTACTCTTGGTCTTGGCAAACTGATCGCCTTCTGGGATGACAATGGCATCTCAATTGATGGTGAAGTTGAAGGTTGGTTCTCTGACGATACACCTAAGCGCTTTGAAGCGTATGGCTGGCACGTAATCCCAGCAGTAGATGGTCACGATCCTGAAGCAATCAACGCGGCGATTACTGCAGCTAAAGCGGATCCACGCCCAACGCTAATCTGTACCAAAACAGTGATCGGTTTTGGCTCGCCAAACAAATCTGGTTCACACGATTGTCATGGTGCACCACTAGGCGCTGAAGAAATTGCGGCTACTCGTAAGCAACTTGGTTGGGAGCACGGCCCATTTGAAATTCCTGCTGATGTATACGCAGAGTGGGATGCTAAATCAGCGGGCGCAGAAAAAGAAGCAGCATGGAACACTAAGTTTGATGCTTACGCTGCAGCGTATCCAGCAGAAGCCGCTGAGCTGAAGCGCCGTTTAAACGGTGACTTACCCGCTGAGTGGGAAGAGAAAGCAACTCAAATCATTGCGGATCTTCAAGCAAACCCAGCCAACATCGCATCACGTAAAGCATCGCAAAATGCACTAGAAGCATTTGGTCAAATGTTACCTGAGTTCCTAGGTGGTTCTGCTGACCTTGCGCCTTCTAACCTAACCATGTGGTCGGGCTCTAAATCGCTAACGGGCGAAGATGCTTCTGGTAACTACATCCACTACGGTGTGCGTGAGTTTGGTATGACAGCGATCATGAATGGTATTGCTCTACACGGTGGTTTCGTACCTTACGGTGCAACGTTCCTAATGTTCATGGAATACGCTCGTAACGCAATGCGTATGGCTGCTCTGATGAAAGTGCAGAACATCCAAGTTTACACTCACGACTCAATCGGTCTGGGTGAAGATGGTCCAACTCACCAACCGGTTGAGCAGATCGCTTCTCTTCGTGTGACACCAAACATGAGTACATGGCGTCCATGTGACCAGGTTGAATCTGCGGTCGCTTGGAAACTGGCTATCGAGCGTAAAGATGGTCCAACTGCGCTAATCTTCTCTCGCCAAAATCTTGCGCAGCAAGAGCGTGATGCAGAGCAGGTGGCTAACATTGCTAAGGGTGCTTACATCCTCAAAGATTGCGCTGGTAAACCAGAGCTTATCCTTATCGCAACCGGCTCAGAAGTTGAGTTAGTTGTAGAAGCCGCTGCACAGCTAACGGCTGAAGGTCACAAAGTACGTGTTGTTTCAATGCCATCAACAGATGCGTTCGATAAGCAAGACGCAGCTTACCGTGAAGAAGTTCTACCATCAGACGTGACGGCGCGTGTGGCTGTAGAAGCGGGTATTGCTGACTACTGGTACAAGTATGTTGGTTTTGATGGCCGCATTATCGGTATGACAACATTTGGTGAGTCTGCGCCTGCTGGCGAACTGTTCAAGATGTTCGGCTTCACAACTGAAAATGTTGTGAATACAGCGAAAGAGCTTCTAGTATAGATACTCTTCATATTTGAGTATTGGAATTGAGAAAACCGAGCCGTATGGCTCGGTTTTTTTGGCTCAAAAAGACGAGATTACTCGAATTCGTTACCCCAATTATCTAATTCTTTTGTGCCACAAACTTTACATTTCACATAACGATCCATGTTGTAGTAGTGGCCACCATTAATAATTGAGTTAGCAAATAGTTTGATTCTACCGAGCAAGGATTTGTCGGTGTCATAACTACTTGGTTTGCGAACAAGAATTTCACTATGTGGTGTCTTAATATTGCACTTTTTACAAAAATGAGTTGCTGGGTATCCAGACATCACCCTCTCCTTTGGTTGAAAAACTAAGTAAGAAACAGCCATAGAATTAGGCGGTACTCATTTCTCCTTTACCTTCATGGTAAGGCTGATGTTGAGCAATATTTTGAGTTGCTTTTAGCGAGTAAGATCACTCATTTAATGCGCTTTTGATCTGATTCGGTTAGTATTTGTGACACGAAAATGATGTAGAGCGATGGAATGATGCTAAAAGTTGCGATCAATGGATTTGGACGTATCGGCCGTAATGTACTGCGGGCGGTATATGAAAGTGGTAAGAACCAGCAAATAAAGGTTGTAGCGGTCAATGAACTCGCTCAGCCTGATGCGATGGCACATCTGCTGCAATACGATACTAGTCATGGCCGTTTTGGTAAAAAAATTACCAATGACCAAGAGCATATTTATGTTCATCACAGCACACCACATCAAGGAACGGGAGAGTTTGACTCGATCCGTATTCTTCACTTAAACGATATTGAGTTACTGCCTTGGCGAGATCTCGAAGTGGATCTTGTTCTTGATTGTACTGGCGTATTTGGCTCTCAGGCCGATGGGCAGGAGCATATCAAAGCGGGTGCAAAGAAGGTCCTGTTTTCACACCCTGGAGCCAATGACCTCGATAACACCATTATTTATGGGGTAAACCACGATACCCTCAAGCCAGAGCACAATGTGGTGTCTAACGGTTCGTGCACCACCAACTGTATTGTGCCAATTATCAAAGCGCTTGATGATGCGTTTGACATAGAGTCTGGCACTATCACAACTATCCACTCGTCAATGAATGATCAACAGGTGATTGATGCTTATCATTCTGATCTAAGACGGACTCGCGCTGCTAGCCAGTCGATTATTCCTGTCGATACTAAATTGCACAAAGGTATTGAAAGAATATTCCCGAAATTTTCCAACAAATTTGAAGCAATTTCCGTTAGGGTACCCACTGTTAACGTTACTGCAATGGATTTAAGTGTAACAATTAATACAAATGTGAAAGTTAATGACGTAAATCAAACCATTGTTAACGTATCTCAGTGTACATTACAGGGCATTGTTGACTATACTGAAGCGCCGCTTGTTTCTATCGACTTTAATCATGATCCCCATAGCGCGATTGTCGATGGTACACAGACTCGAGTAAGCAACGGGCATCTAGTAAAAATGCTCGTTTGGTGTGATAACGAATGGGGCTTTGCGAATCGTATGTTGGACACTGCGCTCGCAATGCAATTTGCTGAATAGGTCGTAAATCAGCGATGGAGAGAAATCTTTATTTTGAATGTTGAAATAAAGATGAATCGCCTCCACTATTACCAACAGCGTTTGAAGAATTAATAGGTCTGGCAGGGTTGCCGGGCTACTGAAAACTTTACTTATTAAAATTTGAGAGGACACAACATGTCTGTAATCAAGATGACTGACCTGGATCTAGCAGGTAAACGTGTATTTATCCGTGCGGACCTAAACGTACCAGTAAAAGAAGGCAAAGTGACTTCTGATGCACGTATCCTAGCATCGCTACCAACTATCAAGCACTGCCTAGAAGCAGGCGCTAAAGTTATGGTAACTTCTCACCTAGGTCGTCCAACTGAAGGTGAGTACGCAGAAGAGTTCTCTCTACAACCTGTTGTTAATTACTTAAACGACGCTCTAGATTGCGAAGTTAAATTAGCGAAAGATTACCTAAACGGCCTAGAGCTAAACACTGGTGAACTCGTTGTTCTTGAAAACGTTCGCTTTAACAAAGGCGAAAAGAAAAACGAAGAAGAGCTATCTAAGAAGTACGCTGCACTATGTGACATCTTCGTAATGGATGCATTCGGCACGGCTCACCGTGCACAAGCATCTACTCACGGTGTTGGTATGAACGCTCCTGTAGCGTGTGCTGGTCCTCTTCTAGCCGCTGAACTTGATGCGCTAGGCAAAGCAATGGACAATCCAGAGCGTCCGCTAGTTGCTATCGTTGGTGGTTCAAAAGTATCAACTAAACTAACTGTTCTTGAGTCACTATCTAAAGTAGCTGACCAACTTGTTGTTGGTGGTGGTATCGCGAACACATTCATCGCTGCAGACGGTCACAATGTAGGTAAGTCTCTATACGAAGCTGACCTAGTTGAAACCGCGCAAAAACTAATGAAAGAGTGTTCTATCCCAGTTGCGACTGACGTTGCATGTGCGAAAGCATTCGACGAGAACGCTGAAGCTGAAATCAAGAACGTTGCTGACGTTGCTGACGACGACATGATCTTCGACCTTGGTCCAGATTCAACTGCAGCTCTAGCAGAAATCATCGGTAACGCTAAGACTATCCTTTGGAATGGCCCTGTAGGTGTATTCGAATTCAAGAACTTCGAAGCAGGCACTAAAGGTATCTCAGAAGCAATCGCTAAGTCTGCTGGTTTCTCTGTAGCTGGTGGCGGTGACACACTAGCAGCTATCGACAAGTTCGGTATCAAAGCTGACGTATCTTACATCTCAACAGGTGGCGGTGCTTTCCTAGAGTTTGTAGAAGGTAAAGTACTACCAGCTGTAGCAATGCTTGAAGAGCGTGCTAAGTAATTGAACGGAAGCGGGAGAAGAGATTCTCCCGCTTTCTTGTTTGCTGCACATCACATTTTTTTGCTAGAATAGCGCGCGTTGTGAGCAAACGTTTGCAAAAATTTGAACTTAACAAGTTTTATTTTTAAAACGACAGATAAATAGGATTAAATCCATGTCTAAGATCTTCGATTTCGTAAAACCAGGTGTTATCTCTGGCGATGACGTACAGAAAGTTTTTGAAGTTGCTAAGGAAAACAACTTCGCTCTACCAGCAGTAAACGTAGTCGGTACTGACTCTGTAAACGCAGTACTAGAAGCGGCTGCTAAAGTTAAAGCTCCAGTAGTTGTTCAGTTCTCTAACGGCGGTGCAGCTTTCTTCGCTGGTAAAGGCGTTAAACTTGAAGGTCAAGGTGCTCAAATCCTTGGTGCTGTTGCTGGTGCTAAATACGTTCACGCTGTAGCTGAAGCTTACGGTGTGCCAGTAATTCTACACACAGACCACGCTGCTAAGAAACTTCTACCATGGATCGACGGTCTTCTAGACGCGGGTGAAGAGTTCTTCGCTCAAACTGGTAAGCCACTATTCTCTTCTCACATGATTGACCTTTCTGAAGAGTCTTTAGAAGAGAACATCGAAATCTCTGGTCAATACCTAGAGCGCATGGCGAAAATGGGTATGACTCTAGAAATCGAACTAGGTTGTACTGGTGGTGAAGAAGACGGCGTAGATAACTCTGATATGGACGCATCTGAGCTTTACACTTCTCCAGAAGACGTTGCATACGCATACGAGAAACTTGTTGCTATCAGCCCACGTTTCACGATCGCTGCTTCTTTCGGTAACGTACACGGTGTATACAAGCCAGGTAACGTTGTTCTTACTCCAACTATCCTACGTGACTCTCAAGCTTACTGTGCTGAGAAATTCGGTATTGCGCCAAATGCACTAAACTTCGTTTTCCACGGCGGTTCAGGTTCATCTGAAGCTGAAATCCAAGAGTCTATCGGCTACGGTGTTATCAAAATGAACATCGATACTGATACTCAGTGGGCAACATGGGATGGTATCCGTGCATACGAAGCGGAAAACCGTGATTACCTACAAGGTCAAATCGGTAACCCAACTGGCGAAGATGCGCCAAACAAGAAGTACTACGATCCACGCGTATGGCTACGTGCTGGTCAAGCTTCTATGGTTGCTCGTCTTGAGAAAGCGTTCGCAGACCTAAATGCAGTAGACGTACTATAATTCGTCTTACACTGAATTAGATTAAACCCGCTCATCGAGCGGGTTTTTTTATGCCTGCAACTATCAGGCGATTCTGATAAGTGAGCGTGTCGGTTGTTTTGTAAAAACATAACTTTGATGTTGGTCAAAAATAAGATATTGTGCCAAAAAGCTGACATTGCCTCAGTGAATGAAAAGAGGTGTTGTTGCTAAAATAATAATGAAAGACAACGTGTTTCGTAGAGTCATTTTAATTTAGAGGGTATAGATTATGGCAGGTGAATCTGCAGGGATTGAAACTCCATTGGTTGATAGTATCAGCCATGCCGAGCAGTGGTTGACGAATAACTCGGATCTTTTAGTTCAGTACGGCGTGAATATTATCTCCGCTATTCTGATTTTGTTCATCGGTAATATCATTGTGAAGGCGGTCGCCAACAGTGTCGCGAAAATTCTAAACAAGAAGAAGATGGACAAAGCGGTTGTTGAATTCGTCCATGGGCTAGTGCGTTACCTACTATTTGTAATTGTATTGATTGCTGCTCTAGGACGATTAGGCGTTCAAACTGCCTCTGTTGTGGCTGTGATCGGTGCTGCGGGTTTAGCCGTTGGTTTAGCACTACAAGGTTCACTATCTAACTTTGCAGCAGGTGTTCTTATTGTTGCATTCCGCCCATTTAAATCCGGTGACTATGTTGAGATTGGTGGCGTAGCTGGCTCGGTAGATTCGATTCAAATCTTCCAAACTGTCTTGACGACTCCTGATAACAAAATGGTTGTGGTACCTAATGGTAGTGTGATCGGTAGCCCTATTACCAACTACTCTCGACATGAAACTCGCCGTGTTGATCTGATGATTGGGGTCTCTTACAATTCGGATTTGCAGAAAACCAAAGATCTGTTAACTAAGATTTGTCAGTCGGATGAGCGTATCCTAAAAGAGCCGGGTGTTCTGGTTGGTGTTCATACACTTGCAGACTCATCGGTAAACTTCGTTGTACGCCCATGGGTTAAAACAGCGGACTACTGGGCTGTGTACTTCGATTTAATGCAGGCTATAAAAGAGGGCCTAGACAAAGAAGGTATTGAGATTCCATTCCCGCAAATGGATGTACATCTCAACAAAGTCGAAGCGTAATTTGGCGGTTGAAAACGAATGTAAGCGAGGCAAATTGCCTCGCTTTTTACATTTCTAGGATTCGGTTCTCAAGTGCGTTCAAAACCACTTTGAGTCGGTTTGCAGGAATACCAAATGTGAACTCTGGTTTACCTGGTGTATAGAGAATTTCCTGTTGTTGGAAGAGTCTGCGGTCAACAATAATCGCGACTTCCTTGGGTAAACCGAAAGGGCATACCGCACCAGGAATGCAGCCAATCTGCTCAATCATCTCTTCATTGCTGACTATTGAAGGACGTTTGC
Source organism: Vibrio tubiashii (assembly GCA_000775715.1). GTDB lineage: Bacteria > Pseudomonadota > Gammaproteobacteria > Enterobacterales > Vibrionaceae > Vibrio > Vibrio tubiashii_A. Next base: position 87,813 of record JRWQ01000012.1, on the reverse strand, counting down.
CCGTTAGTGCTTTTATGCTCTTGGTATCTAAACGTGAGTCCTTGTCTGCTAGAAGTAACACGTAGCCTGAGTCTTTGATTTTGAGGAACAGACTTTTACTGTGAGTCCCAGTCCAACCTAACTCTCGAGCTATTCTTTCATCGGTCTCAAAGTCCAAAATTGGCTCATGTTGCCACTCTTGGTAGTCCACATTTAATTGGCCTAAAAGCTGTTTGTTGAACTGATAAATTGCTTCAAGCTTGCACATATGTCACCTAGATTTACTGATTGAACAACTCTGTTGCCAACATAAAGGCAATCACAAACATTATAATCGCAACAATAATATCAATACCTTGCTTTACCCGAGGTTGTGACAATGTCGGCCCAAGTTTTGCTGCACCAATGGAAAGAGAGAAAAACCATACTAGCGAAGCCATCATAGTTCCGACAGCAAAAGCGATGCGATCTTGCCCTTCAAATTGACCGCCAATCGACCCGAGGATTACCACTGTGTCTAGGTAAAGATGAGGGTTAAGTACAGTGACGGCTAATGCCCCTAGAATGACCGCACGTTTCCCTCTTAAAGTCTGGTCAAGTTGAGTCTCTTCTAATTGCGGTGCAAATGCACTTTTCAGAGATAGTGAACCATAGAGTAAAAGGAAAGCGATTCCGCCCAAAGTAACCAACATTAGTAGGGTTTCATTTTGTGACAGCAGGGCTCCGCCACCGAAGATCCCCAAAGAGATAAATACAATATCGAGTACGCTGCAGATGGTTGCTGTTGCTAGGTGGTGTTGACGTTTGATGCCCTGATTTAATACATAAGCGTTTTGTGCGCCGATCGGGATGATCATACTGGCGCCAAGGCCAAAACCTTGTAATAGAAGCCAAAAGTTCACGGACTTATCTCCAAGAAATAACTGAATAGCGAGAAGATAAGCAAACCAAAACAATAAGTATAATTAATGATTTTTATACTATATTAGAACATCTAATGATTTTGTCAGGTAGAGAGTGAAATGCGTGGTTTGGATTATCGATGGATAGAGGCTTTAGAAGCCGTTATTGTTAAAGGAAACTTTGAACGTGCGGCGGAAACCTTGTTTGTGTCTCAATCAGCGGTGTCGCAACGGGTTAAGCAGCTAGAAAAGTTTATTGCCCAACCTGTATTGGTGCGTGAGCAACCTCCTCGCGCCACTCCTGTAGGGCAAAAACTGCTAGCCTTGTATCAACAAGTTCAACTACTTGAGGCCGATCTCATTCCTGAATTGGATAGCGAGACGACTAAGCGGCTGCAAAAAGCGGCCATTGCTACCAATGCAGACAGTTTAGCCACATGGCTACTACCTGCCTTAGCCCCTATCATGAAATCAAGAAGGGTTCAGTTCGAACTAGAGGTTTATGGTGAAGCGAAAACACTCGACAAGCTTAAAAATGGTGAAGTGCTGGGCGCGTTGAGTATGGAGCCCAAAGCGATGGTGGGCTGTGAAGCCAAATATATCGGTAGAATGGACTATGTCTGTGTCGCAAGTCCAGAATTCGCAAAAGACTATTTTCCTTGCGGCGTGACGCGAGATGCATTAAAGCTAGCGCCTGCAGTCTCTTATGATCAACATGATGAACTGCACCGAGACTTCCTAAAGCAGCACTTTAACATTTCTCCAGAAGCGATGCCTCATCACCATGTCGCCAGTTCAGAGGCATTTGTTAATCTAGCTTTATTGGGCTGCGCTTACTGTTTAATCCCAAAATTGCAAATAGAACATGAGCTGGCTTCAGGGAAGTTGGTGGATCTGATGCCGGGTTGTTTTATGAGTTTTCGTATCTATTGGCATCACTGGCAGCTTGAAACGGGGCTGTTAAAAGAAGTCACTCACGCTATTGTCTCTTACACTCGAGACCTATTGCCTAAATAGTTGTCTGATTGCTGAGTTAGTTCTTTGTCAGAACTTAGGTACGGATGTTGGTTTCAATTTATTCACTACCTATGATGTATTCAACCTCTCCTAGATTTTGGTGATTGAGTATGAAAGTTATCTCTACATTTGTTGTTACATTGGCGTTGTCGTTGACCAGTGTCTCCGTGCTAGCAAATAGCCCCAATTTCGCCCATTTAGCAACGACCGGCTATGGCGAAGTGATTGCTAAGCCTGATATGGCAGAGTTTTCGGTTAAAGTTGTTGAATCAACGATGACTGCGGAACAAGCTAAAAAGTCAGTCGATCAAGTGGTTAGCACATTCCTCGATGCTTTGAATCAGAAAGGCGTTGAACAGAGCCATGTCACTAGCTCAAATCTCTATATCGCTCCCCAATATCACTATCCTAAAAATGGTAAACCCGAGTTGGTCGGATATCGTGCTTCGCGCAGCGTTACTGTGACGGTTGACGATCTTGCCAATCTTAATCAGTACCTAGATATCGCTTTGAACTCGGGTATTAATCAGATCGACAATATTCAACTGAAAGTGAAAGATCAGGCCCAATATCAACAACAGGCGCGCTTGGCCGCAATTAAAGATGCGATGACGAAAGCGGAGTCACTTGCCCAAGGTTTTGGCCAAGAGCTCGGTGATGTATGGCGTATTAATTACAGAATGTCCGGTCAGCAACCCGTCTTGATGAGATCGATGGCTATGGATGCACGTTCAGAGTCAAGTGGCTACCAAGATTCTACGATTATTCTTCGAGACAGTGTTGAAGTCATTTACCGATTGGATTAGTCGACAATCCACACTAGTATCAAAAGTTTGTAGCCAGCGTTCTTTTAGACGCTGGTGCAGCTAAGTCTCCTTGAAGTGTTGGTGAGTAATACCAATCTAAACAAGTATCTGGACATTCTTGCTGGTTAAAATCGCTGATAGCAGCGTTATAGATTTTGTAGGTAGAGCAACTAGCTAGCTGCAATCTATGCCTTGCTCTAAGCGATTTTTCCTGCGCAATTATCTGATCATCTACTTATCCAGACTGGTATAAGATAAACATAAAAAAAGAGGGCCGAAGCCCTCTTTGATAGAAAATGTGCTTGTTAACGCTTTATTATAGAACGTGTACAGACGCAGTGTTGGTAGTACCTGAAGCGACTAGAGCACCAGAAACCATGACTACGATGTCGCCCTTGTTACCAAAGCCAGACTCTAGAGCGTACTGTTTACCGTTCTTGTAGAACGCGTCAGTGCTTTCGATAGAATCAACAAGAACAGGGCGAACACCTTTAGTAAGAACTAGTTGTGCAGCTGTCTTCTTGTTTGTTGTTAGAGCGATGATGTTTGCAGTTGGGAAGTACTTACGTACAGAACGTGCAGACTTACCACCTTCAGTAGCAACGATGATTAGTGGAGCAGCTAGTTTCTCAGCTGTGTCTACTGCACCTTTACATACTGCTTCTGTGATACGTAGGCGTGGGCTGTCTAGACGAGAACCTAGCTCAGCTTTTAGCGCGCTGTCAGTACGGTTAGCGATTTGCGCCATGATAGTTACCGCTTCAACTGGGTACTTACCTTTCGCAGTTTCACCAGAAAGCATTACTGCATCAGTACCGTCCATGATTGCGTTCGCAACGTCACCCGCTTCAGCACGAGTAGGACGTGGGTTGCTGATCATAGAGTCAAGCATTTGAGTTGCAGTGATAACCATCTTACGTGCACGGTTACACTTCTCGATCATCATCTTCTGAGCGAAGATTACTTCTTCAGCTGGGATTTCAACACCTAGGTCACCACGAGCAACCATGATACCGTCAGAAAGCTCTAGGATTTCATCGAAGTTATCTACACCTTCTTGGTTCTCGATCTTCGAGATGATGTGGATGTCTTTGCCGCCGTTTGCGTCTAGGATTTCGCGGATCTCTTTCACGTCAGCTGCTTTACGGATGAAAGAAGCAGCAACAAAGTCAACGCCTTGCTCACAACCGAATTTAAGGTCGTTCTTATCTTTTTCAGATAGAGCTGGAAGTTGAACTGAAACGCCAGGAAGGTTAACACCTTTGTTTTCGCCTAGTGCACCGTTGTTAAGAACTTTACACTTAACTTCAGTTTCAGTTGTAGCGATAACTTCCATTTCGATTAGGCCGTCATCGACTAGGATGGTGTTGCCTTCAGAAAGGTCTTTTGCGAAACCTGCGTAAGTTACAGCAACAGTTTCTTTGTTACCAACTACAGAAGTGTCAGTAGTGAAAGTGAACTCTTGACCAGCGACTAGATCAACGTCATTGCCGCCTTCTAGTTTGATAGTACGGATTTCAGGACCTTTAGTATCTAGAAGGATCGCTAGTTGTTTACCTACTTTATCCATAACTTCACGGAAGTTCGCGATACGAGTGCCGTGCTCTTCATAGTCACCGTGAGAGAAGTTAAGACGCATAACGTTCATGCCTGCGTTTACTAGTTCAGTTAACTTCTCTACTGATTCAGTTTTAGGGCCAATCGTACATACGATTTTGGTCTTTTTCATGGAAGATACTCTCCGGTCAATATAGTTACAATTTGAAAGTCGGTTATTGGTCTGAAACCTATGCTATTAAAAAGCATTTTGTGCCTGCCTATTATTTATAGCTGATGTTTCTCTGTTCGGCTTCAGAACTGAAAGTCTTTCACGTAGTTTAGTCATTTTATGACCAACTTAGTGTCATAATTAGCCGCATTTTTGTGACAACACTAGGATATAGTGGGTGGATTGCAAAAAAATAACGGTCAATTCTGTAATTTTTTTTCTTTTAGGGTGGGGATTCTACCACCGAATGATTCCAATATCACTGCTTAACAATTGTCTTAGGACAAGGTTTTTGCGCTATTTATTAATTTTTTGTATCGAAATAAATAGACCAGAATGTTTCGATGTGATTATAATAACTTTCAGTTCGAAATCTTATTTCAGTATTTAAATGTCGAAACGAAACACACAGTTAAGAAGACACGCCATTTCCAATCTCGTAAATGAGAAAGGAGAAGTGAGCGTGGAAGCGCTTTCTGCTCAATTTGAAACATCAGAAGTAACGATCAGAAAGGATTTAGCATCATTGGAAAAAAATGGTCAGCTACTTCGTCGTTATGGTGGCGCGATTGCTTTACCGAAAGAAGTGGTCAGTGATGAACTAAATGATAATGTTTCGATTCGAAAGAATGAGCTGGCTGAAGCGGCCGTTAAGCTGATTCGTGAACATAACCGCATTGTTATCGACAGTGGAAGCACAACGGCTGCTTTGATCAAACAACTTGATGGGATGCGTGGTTTGGTTGTGATGACTAACTCACTGAATGTGGCCAATGCCCTGAATGAACTAGAAAGTGAACCGACACTATTGATGACGGGAGGCACTTGGGATGCGCATTCAGAATCTTTCCAAGGCCAAGTTGCTGAGTCTGTTCTACGCTCTTATGACTTCGACCAACTATTTATAGGTGCTGACGGGGTTGACCTTGAACGCGGGACCACAACGTTCAATGAGCTGGTCGGCCTAAGCAAAGTCATGGCCGAGGTGTCACGAGAAGTGATTGTCATGGTTGAGTCTGAGAAGATCGGAAGAAAAATCCCCAACTTGGAATTAGCTTGGAAGGCCATCGACATCTTAATTACTAACAAAGACTTAGACCAAGAGTTAAAAACAAAAATTGAATCTCATGGTGTCAAAGTGCTTTGTGCCTAAACGAACTGAGTTAAATTTTAATCTAATTTATCCGAATCAGGCCTTTGCTTGCTGCCGATCGGATTCAACAGAATGGAGTTGAATATGTGTGGAATCGTCGGTGCTGTTGCACAACGAGATGTTGCTGAAATTTTGGTTGAAGGTTTACGCCGTTTGGAATACCGCGGTTACGACTCTGCTGGTGTCGCTGTTGTCGATAGCGAAAGCAACCTAACCCGTGTTCGCCGTCTTGGTAAAGTACAAGAACTGGCGGATGCTGTAGAAGAAGCCAATGTAGTTGGTGGCACTGGTATTGCTCACACACGTTGGGCAACGCACGGTGAACCTTCTGAAGCGAACGCGCACCCACATATGTCTGGTGATATTGCAGTTGTTCACAACGGTATCATCGAAAACCACGAAGAGTTGCGCACACTTCTTCAAGGTCGTGGTTATGAGTTCACGTCTCAAACCGATACCGAAGTTATTGCTCACCTCGTTGAGTGGGAGCTGCGTACTTCTGAGACGCTAGTTGAAGCACTACAAAAGACAGCGAAGCAACTTGATGGTGCCTACGGCACAGTAGCCGTTGATCGCAAAGATCCTTCACGCATTGTAGTCGCTCGCTCTGGTAGCCCAATCGTAATCGGCTTTGGTGTTGGCGAAAACTTCCTAGCATCTGACCAATTGGCACTACTTAGCGTGACTCGTCGCTTTATGTACCTAGAAGAGGGCGATGTTGCTGAAGTGACTCGTCGTGAAGTTAACGTATTTGATGCAAATGGTGAGCCTGTTGAACGTGAAATTGTTGAGTCTAACGCAGAACACGATGCAGGCGACAAAGGTAAATACCGTCATTTCATGCAGAAAGAGATCTTTGAGCAGCCAACGGCACTGATCAATACAATGGAAGGTCGTATTTCAGATACTTCTGTTATCACTAATGCAATTGGTGTTAAAGCTGAAGAGATCCTAAGCAAAGTTGAGCACGTTCAGATCATTGCATGTGGTACTTCTTACAACTCAGGTATGGCAGCACGTTACTGGTTTGAATCTTTGGCGGGCGTAAGCTGTGACGTAGAGATCGCGTCTGAGTTCCGTTACCGTGACTTTGTGGTTCGTCCAAACAGCTTGCTAGTGACGCTTTCTCAATCGGGCGAAACTGCAGATACATTAGCAGCACTTCGCCTTGCGAAAGAAAAAGGCTACATGGCGGCGATGACAATCTGTAACGTTGCTGGTTCGTCTTTAGTTCGTGAGTCAGATTTTGCCTTTATGACCCGTGCTGGTACTGAGATTGGTGTTGCATCAACAAAAGCATTTACAACTCAACTTGCGGCGATGCTAATGATGGTAACGTCAATTGGTCGTCTACAAGGCCGTATCGATGAAGCCAAAGAGGCTGAAATCGTTCAAGCACTTCACCAATTGCCTACAGATATCGAGAAAGCACTGGCGTTTGATAAAGAAATTGAAGCGCTAGCAACAGACTTCGCAGATAAGCATCACACACTATTCCTAGGTCGTGGTGAGTACTACCCAATCGCTATGGAAGCGTCTCTTAAGCTGAAAGAGATCTCTTACATCCACGCTGAAGCATACGCAGCTGGCGAACTCAAGCACGGTCCTCTTGCGTTGATCGATGCTGATATGCCAGTGGTGGTTATTGCCCCAAGCAACGACCTGTTAGAGAAGTTGAAGTCGAACGTCGAAGAAGTGCGTGCACGTGGCGGTCTGCTGTATGTATTCGCGGATGAAGCAGCGGGCTTTGAAAGCGATGAGAACATGAAGATCATTAAGATGCCACACGTAAGTGAAGTCACGGCACCAATCTATTATACGGTTCCAATGCAGCTGCTGTCTTACCACGTAGCTTTGATCAAAGGTACTGATGTTGATCAACCACGTAACCTTGCCAAAGCGGTGACGGTTGAGTAAGACTCACTTTTATTGTTCAGAAGATTGTCGATTGGTTTAAAAGACTAATTAATCTTTGATATTGAAATGGCTGCGTAGTTTTCAACTAGCAGCCATTTTTGTTTGCGTTCAGCAATCGTTTTTTCAACGTTCCCTCGTATCTTCTATTAATATCTGCTTTACGCGAGGGTATCTATTATGTCGATCACTTGGTGTAAATTGTCGAGTTGAACAATCCTATCTTGCCATTCTGGTAGTGCAGGTATTAAGTCTGGAATCATCACTGCGTGACAGCCAGCAGCAAGTGCTGAGCGAATCCCGTTATTTGAATCTTCTAAAACTAAACACTCGTTCGGATCCAAATCTAATCTTTGACATGCTTTCAGATAGCCTTCTGGGTGAGGTTTACTTCTTGTGACATCTTCAGCACTGACTACGGTCTCAAACTGGTTCAGATAGACAGTGGGTAAAAAGTTGAATTCGACGTCGACGAAAGAGGAGGAGGTGACTAGAGCTGCTCTAAGGCTTCGTTGTTTGATAAATGCCATTAATGCTTCAAATCCAGGCTTCATTGCGACGCCTTGCTGGCGGATCTGTTGATAGTGGGTATCTCTAGTCGATCGATAGCGCTCGATATCGAGTGCACCATGAAAATACTCAACCAATAATTGCTCACAGTCAGGATCTTGCATCCCAATAAACTGTTGATAGAAGTTGTCGCTAATGGTTAGGTTTTGTTCTGTAGCGGCATATTGCCAACTCTGCTTATAAACGGACTCGGTATCAAAGATCAGTCCATCCATATCAAAAAGTATTGCTTTGAGCATATCACTCACTTTTCTCGTTGTGTTTCAGCGCCTCTAGTTTAACGCCAAAATAGGCTGAATAATCTTGTAATTAAATTACACAACCTATTTGCCAACTCATTTAAGGTGGATTTTTGACCCAATATCGATCGCTTTATGAACTGTTTTGGTGAGCTTTGTTCGTTTATGTTTTATAAATGTGACTTAAGTCACTATTTATTTTTTATTATCCATTGTTTTTATGTGATGTAAATCTACATTGAGTGATATTCATTCTCATTTAAAGTCATATGTAATTTATAAACGGTTTTGTTTTGTGATCTTGGTCATTCAAAAAGTGTGATGTTAATTCTTTGTGTGTGACTCTTGTCACTAAATTGGGGGTTGGGGTGCGTTTTTGATTTTGTGTGATACATTTTAATCGACTTTTAAATAAACATTTTGGGCCAGATTGGCCATCCAATAAAACTGAGGTCTCCCTATGTTATCACCAGAAGCTAAGATCAAAGTGCAAAACTTTGGTCGTTTTCTATCCAACATGGTAATGCCTAACATCGGTGCATTTATTGCCTGGGGTTTCATTACCGCACTATTTATTCCAACCGGTTGGTTGCCAAACGAGACTTTGGCATCGCTTGTTGGACCAATGATTAAATTCTTGCTGCCACTACTGATTGGTTATACCGGTGGTAAAATGGTGGGTGGAGACCGCGGCGCGGTTGTTGGTGCCATCACAACCATGGGTGTGATTGTCGGTACTGATATCCCAATGTTCATGGGGGCAATGATTGTTGGTCCACTAGGTGGTTATGCAATCAAGAAATTCGATGAGGCTGTTCACGGTAAGGTGAAGAGCGGCTTTGAGATGCTAGTGAACAACTTCTCTGCTGGCATCATCGGTATGATCCTAGCGATCTTGGCGTTCTTCATCATCGGTCCTGCAGTGAAAATACTTTCAAGCGCATTAGCAGCAGGCGTTAACGTGATGGTTGAAACGGGCGCATTGCCATTGGCTTCTATTTTTGTAGAGCCGGCAAAAATCCTGTTCCTAAACAATGCGATTAACCACGGTATCTTCTCGCCACTAGGTATTCAACAGTCTGAAGAGCTTGGCCGTTCAATCTTCTTCCTAATCGAAGCGAACCCTGGTCCAGGTCTAGGTCTACTACTAGCTTACATGGCATTTGGTAAAGGCAACGCTAAGCAGTCTGCGGCGGGTGCTTCTATCATCCACTTCCTGGGTGGTATCCACGAAATTTACTTCCCATATGTGCTAATGAATCCACGTCTAATCCTTGCAGTTATTGCAGGCGGTATGACGGGTGTCTTCACAAACGTAATGTTTAGCTCAGGTCTAATCTCTCCTGCATCTCCTGGTTCAATCTTTGCTGTACTTCTTATGACACCGAAAGGTTCATACATAGGCGTGGTGTTATCTGTTATTGCTTCCGCAGCGGTTTCCTTCCTTGTTGCTTCGGTTCTATTAAAAACATCGAAAGCGACTGACGACGATGAAGAGTCTTTAGAGAAAGCCTCTGCAGCAATGCATGACATGAAAGCAGCATCAAAAGGTCAAGCAGTAGCGCAAGTTAACCTAGCCAACGTGAGCGCAATCTATGTGGCATGTGATGCAGGTATGGGATCAAGTGCTATGGGTGCAGGCTTATTGCGTAAGAAAGTTCAAGCAGCTGGTCTAGAGATCGATGTTTCTAACCTTGCGATTAACAACCTCCCTAGTGACTCTCAAATCGTTGTTACCCACAAGGATCTAACTGACCGTGCCCGTACCCATGCGCAAGGCGCGATGCATATTTCGCTAAGTAACTTCTTAGATGGTGGTGTTTACGACAACTTAGTCGAGCAACTACTTCAAGCAAGGGGTAGCGAGGCAAAAAAGCCTGAAGCACCTGCAGCGCAAACCGAGGAAAAGGACTCAACACTGACGTTAACTAGTGACAGTGTGTTCCTCGGATTGAAAGCCAACTCCAAGGAAGAGGCGATTAAGTTTGCAGGTGAGCAACTGGTTAAGTTAGGCAATGTTTCTCCTGAATATATCGATGGCATGTTTGCTCGTGAAGAGTTGGTGTCGACGTACTTAGGTGAGTCTATTGCAGTTCCTCACGGCACTATTGAAGCGAAACAATACGTACAAAAAACCGGCATCGTTTTCTGTCAATACCCTGAAGGTATTCAGTGGGGTGATGATGAAGATGATGTTGCAAAAATGGTGATTGGTATCGCTGCCCAAGGTGATGAACACAACATGGTACTCATGGCTATTACGAATTCACTTGATGACGAAGAAGCAGTAGAACGCTTGCAGAATACATCTAACCCAGATGATGTTCTTGCCATCTTGAATAGGTAAAACGGCTTCAAGTCTAGCTCCTGAGTGAACGAGGCCAGTCCCCCCGCTGGCCTCATTTTTAGTCTAGATAGCCAACGGCTTAGAAGTGAGAAGTTGAGCCGTCAGCTATATAGATTCAACATATTTGAAAGGTTAAGTATTATGAAAGCGTTACATTTTGGTGCAGGTAATATCGGTCGTGGCTTTATTGGTAAGTTGCTGTCAGACGCAGGTATTGAAGTAACATTTGCTGACGTAAACGAAACAGTAGTCAACGCACTGATTGAACGTAATGAGTACCCAGTAAAAATTGTGGGTGAAGAGTGTGTGATTGAAACGGTTAAGAATGTAACTGCAGTAAACTCGGCTACTGATGCCGTGGTTGATTGCATTGCAGTATCTGACTTAGTAACAACTGCCGTCGGTCCTACGGTGTTGAAGATTATTTCTAGATCCATCGCTTTAGGAATTGAGAAGCGTGCAGGTCAGAATAACAAAGCACCATTAAATATTATTGCAGCTGAGAATATGGTGCGTGGTACTAGCCAGTTAAAAGCAGCAGTATTTGAGCATTTATCTGAAGAGTTGCAAGACTTTGCGGAACAGCATGTCGGGTTTGTTGATTCAGCAGTAGATCGCATTGTGCCACCGGCAGAGGAAGGGGAAACAGATCCATTGGCGGTAACAGTAGAAACGTTTAGCGAGTGGATTGTCGATCAGACGCAGTTTAAAGGTGAGATTCCACATATCCCAGGAATGGAGTGCACGGATAATTTGATGGCGTTCGTCGAGCGTAAGCTATTTACGTTAAATACGGGGCACTTAATTACTGCATATCAGGGGGTTTTGGCAGGTCATGAGACAATAAAAGATGCGATTGAAGATGACGCGATTCGAGCTGAAGTGACAGCGGCAATGGAAGAAAGTGGAGCAGTATTAATCAAGCGCTATGGTTTTGATCCTCAAGCTCATGCTGCATATATTCAAAAGATCTTAAGCCGATTTGCTAACCCTTATCTACGTGATGAAGTGGATCGTGTTGGTCGTCAGCCGATTCGTAAACTTAGTCCGCAAGACCGTTTGATCAAACCACTCAATGGTACGTTAGAGTATGGGTTGCCAAATCAACACTTGATTAACGGTATCGCGGCCGCATTCCATTATAAAAATGAGGATGACCCACAGGCGGTTGAACTTCAGACAATGTTCGCAGAAAAAGGTTTTGCTGAGACATTGGCGCATTATTCGGAGCTGAATGTTGACTCAGAAGTTGTTAAACTAGCGGAACAAGCGTACCTATCGTTGAAATGAATATTTATCAAAATGCCGCTTAAGCGGCATTTTTCTTTTAGAAAAGCCATGCCTATACATACGAACCAAGAATCTGAATTGTTAGAAGAGCTAGCTCAATCCGCGAATGCTGCTGAGTGTTTGTTGTGTGCGTATGATGTTTTGGAAGACATGCTTGATGCACTGCTTAACAGTATTTTTCATAAGGATGACTATGCGGTTAAGTTTGTTGTCGATCCTCTTCTCACTAGTGACGGCCCATTAGGGGAAATACTGGTGAGAATTAAATTACTGCTAGGATTAGGAGTGATTAGCAAAGAGGTGTATGACGATATCGAAATTTTCGTCACTCTTAAAGAGTGGGTTAAAGTCCAGGAAGGGAAAGTAAACTTTTGGGATAAAGACATTATATTCGAGTTAAATAGAATAAATGCAGTAAGAGAAACAATGCTGATTGAGTTCTCTTCAGACATTGTTGAAAGTATGCCCGAAGATATGAAACCGATGTTTTTAGAGCGTCATTTCCAGAAAGTCCGTTCCACTATTGTGCTAGCAATTAACGATATCCATCAAAAGTTATCTCGAGACAACGCACTGACGTCATAGTGGAAAGCTAGCCAATTGCAGACACAGTTTCTAGCTCAGCAGTCCATGATTCACATTGACCAATTAATGTCTGTAAAAAAATAATTGGTTGAGCAATCTTTTCTACACCAAGTTGATCACTCCCTGTTACTTGCCAAAAATCATTGGTAACTAGGTTTCTTTTGTATATAAGCTCTTCTAGCTCTTTAAGCGAGAGTGGCAGTTCGTCAGAGAACTGTTGCTGTAGAAGGTTAAGTGCCGGTTTCAATTCTGTAGTTGTGCCTTTAAGAAAGGCATTGGAAGGAACACGCGTAATTGCTTGAATATCTTTCTGTTGGCAATTTTTACTGAGTGATTGAATCGCGGTATACAGTGAGAATTCTACTTTCTGAATAGCGATTAATGTTGTTCCAAGGAGTTGAAAAAACTCCGTATCTTCAGATGCTAGAGTAGTGTTCAATGAGGTCATTTGTTTCATCTTACTAGTTTATTCGAACGTAGAGTTGTCGTGGGTTATTTCAGCTTCGAAATCGCTTCTGTTTCACTTAGCTTATCTGCGTCAAAGATGGCGTAATCACCGTCTTTGCCTTTCGCTAATTGAACATCGCCATTAAAGCCAATCTGATTGAGTTTTTTGAGTAGTACATGTGCAGCGTTTTCGTAGACAATATTGAGAAAAGGTAAGTTGTTGGTGTGCACGATGCCTTGAGAGTTAAAAATGTCGATGGCTTCCGCTAAGTGATCGCTGTCAGTTAACTCAATAACATCGACAATGTCGTTAAACTGCATTGTTATATCCATATTTCTGATGTGTGAATTCGGCACATATTATCACCTTCTCAGCGAATATCTATTGAGGAGTTAGAGAGGTGCGAATCAGATAATGCCACTATCTGTTTCCATATGTAAAACAGTTAGATGAATTCGTGCATTAAAAAAACCACTTCCAAGGAAGTGGTTTAAACATAAATCAATGAACCCGAATTTATAGGTCTTGAATGTTTTCTGCTTCAAGCTCTTGGAAGTAGCGAAGCGTCTTCACTTTTAGCTCTTGCTGAGCTGGCTCATCTGCAACGATAATTGCTTTCGGGTGCATCTGAAGTGCGGTTACTGTCCACATATGATTCACAGAACCCTCAATGGCAACTTGTAGAGCTTGTGCCTTGTTATGGCCCATTGTCAAAATCATCACTTCTTCTGCGTCTAAAAGTGTCGCAACACCGATAGTAAGCGCATACTTAGGAACTTGGTTGATATCGTTGTCAAAGAAGCGAGAGTTGGCAATGCGTGTTTCTTCAGTGAGCGTTTTAATACGTGTACGCGATGCTAAAGAAGAGCCTGGCTCGTTAAATGCGATGTGGCCATCGATACCGATACCACCCATAAACAGGTTGATTTTACCGTACGAACGAATTTTCTCTTCATATGCAGCACAGTGAGCATCGATATCGTCAGCTTTGCCGTCTAGTAGGTTGATATTTTCTTCTTGAATATCAACATGATTAAAGAAGTTGGTGTACATGAATTTGCGGTATGATTCTGGATGATCAGGTTCGATACCTACGTATTCATCCATATTAAATGTCACAACATGTTTAAAGCTTACTTCACCAGCTTTATATAGGCTGATCAACTCTTTATAAGTTGTTAGAGGAGTACCACCAGTAGGCAAACCTAAAACAAATGGACGATCTGCTGTTGGTTTGAATGCGTTGATCTTGTTTGCAATGTGGCGCGCTGCCCACTTACCTACTTGTGCCGCGTTGTTTAAAGGAATCAGTCTCATTTGTCTTTTCCTACTAAAGATTATTGAAGTGTTTTCTTATTTTGCATTGTAAAATAAGACCGTGATGTTTACCAGTATTTTTGCTATGAGAAAAATGTACATCTCTTATTTTAGATCAAAAAAACATCATTATTGGCTGATAAAAATGAGAATAAGGAGCTTTTTTCTAGCCTCGATAAAAGAGGGAATAAGTTGCAGCTACTGTGTTGAGACGTAATATAACCTTGCCATAGCGTGTTGTACTTAAGTAATAGCGTGCCCGAATGCGATGTTATGTGCGTTAGTCGTTTGGAATCTTCATATGTCTAACTGTGGAGAGTTCATAGCTAACGTGACTAATATTGTTGAACGACATCAATTGACTTCTAAATAATATCCGTTCTGGTATGTTGTAGCTTATAAACCAAATCGATGTTGTAGTTATATGAGGATTTGATGGCAACCATTTCAGATGTGTCCCGAATCGCGGGGGTGTCTAAAGCGACTGTATCACGTGTAATTAATGGTACAGGGCAAGTGAAAGAAAGCACGCGCCTTTTGATTGAATCCGTTATGAAGGACCTAAACTACAAGCCGAGTTCAGTGGCGCAAGCGTTAGCGACGAAAAGTGGCAATAGTATTGGCCTTGTTTTGTCTGATTTTACTGGCAGTTACTTTGGGCTGCTACTGAAGCAGGCGTCAATCAGTGCGGATAGTATGGGCAAGCAGTTACTTATTGCGGACGGACATAATCATGCAGAGAGTGAACTCCAGGCGGTCCATTCATTGGTAGAGAAGAGGTGTGATGTTGTTGTTTTATATAGCCGAATGCTATCAGAGCAGCAGCTTATTGCACTAAATCAGTCTATTGATGTCCCTCTGGTTAATGTTGGCCGTCGGTTACCCGAAGAGGCGGGTTTTTCTGTCAGTTTTGATCAACAACATGCGGTGAAAATGGCGGTTGAACATCTGGTTTCATTAGGGCACCGAGCGATTACCTATGTCGGTCCACCACCTAATACTCCAACGTCGGTATCGCGACTCGAAGGTTTCCATTCGACAGTTAAAACACACTCAAAAAAACGTCTATCTACCCATCACCTTGATTGCAATTTTGGTTTTATTGAAGGTTATGCGGCGGGGAAAGAGCTTCTGAGTGGCTCTAGTCTGCCGCAAGCGCTTGTTACGGCATCAGATGATATTGCAGTTGGTTGTATTAAGGCATTTTCAGAGCAAGGGATAAACGTTCCTGACGATATATCGATTGTAAGTATCGATAATGACCCTTTCAGTGCATTTGTCATTCCTTCACTCACCACCGTTGACTTGCCAATTCAGGCAATTACACAGCGAGCAATGGAAGTTGCTCAGCAGTTAGTTCAGGGTCAATCAATCCCTTCGGCTGAAGTTATTCAAGGAAGTTTAATTTCTCGATGTTCCGCCAAGCCCACTAATTAATAGTCTTGTTTTGGTGCTCTCTGTTCGAGTAGAGCACCGCATTGTTCATATTTGTGATCTCAACCAGTGAGCCCCCTGCTATTCATACCTAAAAAGTAGATATGTGCTGCATATTTTGTATTCAAAGCATTTATTCAATCTCTCTTGCGGTATAAGTGTAACCGGTTACTGAAACCGGTTACATCTTCCGGGAATAAGTTAAAGGAGAGACAGGATGAAGATTTTTTTATGCTGCGCGGCTGGTATGTCAACCAGCATGTTAGTCAGCAAAATGGAACATGCAGCGCAAGAAAAAGGTATCGAGTGTGAGATCTCTGCTCATTCGATTGCTGAATTTGAAGATTGCTTGAAATGGAGCGATGTATGCTTAGTCGCACCACAAGTTCGTTTTAAATTTGAAGAATTTCGTAGCATCGCTCACGAACAAGGTAAGGCTTGTGGGCTTATAGATATGATGAACTATGGAATGTTGAATGGTGATGCGGTACTTGATCAAGCCGTCGCGCTTTTCAATACAAACAGAATAACAACGGAGAGTTAGGCTATGGCTTTTTTCGACAGAGTATTGCGTTTTGTAGAAAATGTGGTCGCCCCGGTAGCCGGAAAAATATCGGCTCAGCGACACGTCAATGCGATTAAGGATGGTTTTGTCTCAACAATGCCATTTTTGATTGTGGGTTCTTTGCTATTGGTTTTAGCTTTTCCCCCGTCAGAAGGAAATTTTTTCTTTGACGGTTGGCATGGATTGATTGCTGCAATCGGTAAAGACAACATCATGGCACCATTTCAATTGAGTATGGGTATTTTTGCACTATATGCCTCTTTTGGTATCGCATTCAGTTTGGCTGAAGCGTATAAACTACGTGCAATGAACACGGGTATGTTATCTATGTTTGCCTTCTTGCTCGCTGTTGCTCCTATGGTTAATGTAGAAATTGGTGGTGTGTTGCCCGGGGCTTTCTTAGGCGGAACAGGCGCTTTCACTGCGATTTTATGTGGATTGTTAGTTCCCGAGATGCAAAGACTGCTGATCAAATATAACATCCGAATTAAGATGCCTGATGCTGTACCACCAAAGATCTCCGCATCATTTGATCTGCTTATTCCGATCGTGTTTATCTCAGTGATTATCATGTCGGTCAATGTATATCTTGGTCAGCATGATCTGAAAATTCCGACTGCAATTATGCAGCTTTTCCAACCGCTCGTTATGGCATCTGACAGCTATATCGCCTGTTTAATTGCTGTACTTATCGTACAGGTTTTGTGGTTCAGTGGTATTCATGGTGGTTCCGTCGTTGGTGGCATTATCGGTCCTATGTTATTGATTAACCTAGGTCTCAACCAAGATGCATTAGCTGCGGGTGAACCGCTTCCAGCTATTTTCATCAACCCCGTGATGGACTTCTTTATTTTTGTTGGAGGAGCTGGCGGTACTTGGGGCTTAGTCTTAATGATGATGCGCTCTAAAGCGACTCAGTTGAAAACCATCGGCAAGATGTCCATTGTTCCAGGTACCTTCAATATCAATGAACCTGTGATTTTCGGTACACCAATCGTTATGAACCCTATCTATTTCATTCCTTGGTTGCTTGCTCCAACGATCAATACTTCTATTGTTTGGTTAGCGTTTAAAACGGGTTTTGTTGCCAAGATCATCGCCATTCCACCTTGGACTATGCCAGCGCCGATTGGGGCAATCATCGCAACCAATTCAGGAACCGCAGCTTTGGTCGTGTTAAGTAGTGTGGTTGTGAGTGCGCTAGTGTTCTATCCATTCTTGAAAATTCATGAAAGGCAGTTGTTAAAAGAAGAGCAAGCTGCAAATGCGACATCACCAAAAGCGGCAGGTTCAGCAGGTATTGAAGGAGAGTTAGCGTAATGAGTTCAGAAATTAACGCTGTAGAGGATATTACCGAAGAGTTTTTGATGCTACTACTGTGTCAGGTAGGAGAGGCGCGATCTGCCTGCATGCAAGCGATGTCTTATGCTCGACAAGAGCAGTTTGATAAAGCACAAGCGTGTTTATCTGTAGCAGATGAAGCTTTGATTAATGTGCATAAGTCGCAAACATCCTTGATTGGTTTTGATGAAGGAGCGGGCAAAGTGCCGATGACTTTGATCCTCACACACATCCAAGATCATATTATGACCACTATGCTATGCCGTGATCTTGCCGATGAAGTCATGGTTATTCACAAGAAACTAGAGAAGGTGATGCAAAATGAAAAAGCGTATATTTGATTATACCTTGGCCGACTTTCGTGAGGCGTCGCGTCAACAAATCGTTGAGAGTATTCGAAACTCTGAGGGTAGAACGTTAATGGTGGAGAATGTCGTTGCTATAGCTCCACCGCTAGATGTGGTCTCTGGTGCGGAAATAGCCGCTGCATTCGGTGCGGATATGATCACGCTAAACTGCCTCGATGTGATGAATCCAGTGATTAAGCTTCTGACGGAAGACCCTGATGAATCAATGACGGTTGCTGATATTAAAGCAGCAACGGGGCGTTTAATCGGTTGTAATCTTGAACCTATTCCGGCAGACGTTAAGCATGTTGATATTGGCCGTACCGTCACGAAAGAGACAGTACAAAAAGCAGTGGAGTTGGGTTTAGATTACGTCATGTTAACCGGAAATCCGGGTAACCGTGTGACTCAAGAGACGATTCTTGAAGCGATTTCTCTAGTACGAAGTGTTTCTTCAGAGCTGATTATCGTTGCTGGCAAAATGCACGCTGGCGGCGTTGGCAATGACTATAATTTGGCCATTATCCCTGAGTTCGCCAAAGCGGGAGCGGATATTATGATGTTCCCTGCGCCTTATACAACACCGGGTGTTGATGCTGGTTTAGCTCGTGAAATGATGTCTGAGGTTCATAAAACCAACATGCTAGGCATGTTGGCGATAGGAACTTCGCAAGAGGGGGCTGATGAGTCCTATATTGAGCAAGTTGCAATCGCGGCAAAAGGGGCGGGGGCGGATATCGTGCATATTGGAGACGGCGGCTACAGTGGGATTGCACCACCAGAAAATATTATGAAGCTTGGTATTACTCTGCGTGGTCGACGTCATCAATATAAACGTATGGCCAACCGGCGCTAGCGTTTACCTAGTTATGACAAATTTCTTTTTGTGGAGGGGCTAAGCTCCGTCGAAAGATAAAAACAGATTCTATATGTTGTTCACTCATGTTCAACTGGATTGGTTTTTATGCCTCCATGTAAAGAAACAAGCCAGCTTGGTCCCCCTAGGCTGGCTTTTCTGTCTATTGGCAGAGGTCGGCGATTAATGACTCTCTAAATACGCTTTAGAAGAAATATCCGTCCAAGCTCGTACTTTTGCTAAGTACTGTTTTTGTGATTCAATGATCTCTTTGGCAAGCGCATCGTTGTTGGCTTGTTGTTCAAGCAGTTCAGCCGTAGCGTTTTGCATCGCTTTGAGTACTTGTGGTGGAAAATCTCTCACTTTGATATCTGGATACTCGGCGCTCATGGTTGCCCAGCTGTTGGCGTTAGCATCAACCGCTTGAGTGTACATATCAAATGCAGATACTCGGAATGCGGTCTCTAAAATTGTTTGCAGATCTTTTGGTAAAGAGTCCCACTTCTTCTTATTAACTAGGAACTGAGTCTCTGAACCTGGTTCATGCCAAGCAGTGTAGTAGTACGGGGCGATTTTTTGAAAGCCCATCCGCAGGTCAAACGCTGGCCCCACCCATTCTAGAGCGTCAATGGTGCCGCGTTCTAATGAGGTATATAACTCACCAGGGGCGATATTCGTTGGCGCAGCGCCTACTTTTGCCATGACTTCGCCTGCAAATCCAGGGATGCGAATCTTAAGTCCTTTTAGATCGTCGACGGAATTGATCTCTTTCTTAAACCAGCCACCCATTTGGATATCTGAGTTGCCGCCCGGGAAGGAGAGGAGGTTATGCGGAGCATAGACTTTTTCCATTAACTCCATACCGCCGCCGCGATAGAACCAGGCATACTGCTCTGTAGAGATCATGCCAAATGGCATAGAAGAGAAGTATAAAGTGTTAGGCACTTTGCCTTTCCAATAATAAGAGCTTGAGTGGCCGAGATCATACTGACCAGACTTGACCATATCAAAGATGCCTAAGGGCGCTTTGTGTTTGTTGGCTGAGTCGATACGGATTTGGAGGCGGCCGTTGGACATCTCTTCGGCTAGCTTGGCCATGTTTTTGGTGGCATCGCCTAGGATGGGCGTGTTTGGCCCCCAGGTTTCGGCAAGCTTTAAACGATAGACTTTATCCGCAGATTGAGCAGAGAAAGAGCCAAGAGCGAAGGAGAGTGTAAGCGCTGCTGCGAGTATCGAGCGCAGTTTTTGTTTTGATGGCAACATAGTGATGATACTTCCTTGTTGTTGTGTTTATATTTTTCCCCTAGCTTTTCTCTTGTTGATTTTTTCGTCAATCTTCTTTGTCGTGCGCAAATATACGTATTGCAGGTTTTATGTCTAAACAAAGAAATATTGCTAGATGTAAATGCCAGTTAATAATAGAAAGTTGTATTGTTCTAGTTATGCGTTTTTAATTAACAGAAGATAGTCTGGAAGGTAAAAGTGCTGCGTGGGTCACGCAGCACAGAGAGTAGTGGTACAACCTATCGATCTTTTAGAGATTGATGCCATGAGCCTTGAGGTAACCTTCCGCTTGAGTAGGTCCCATATATCTCGCTAAGGTTTTGAGCGGCACATCTCTGAGAGCAACCATGATCAATCCATCGAGTGCATTGTTAAATGCGGGATCGACGTTAAAGGAGACCAGTTTTCCATTCAGTCCAAGGTACTGTCTTAGTAACACAGGAACGCCTTTACCTTCATCGATTCTGGCGATGACTCGTGAGAGTAATTGAAGATCGGCAAGGGCGGTTAACATGCTTGCATTCCAAATCTGTGGAGGGCTTGGGAGAGGATTGGAAGGCGTGACAAATCCTGCTTTCTCGGCGTCATAGTGATGGAGCGTCATGGTTTGGGCTAATAGCTGTCTAGTTTGATCGCTGTAGTCATTACTAATGCTAACTGGTCCAAACAAGTGTGTGTATTGTGGGTTTTTATCAACATAGGCGGCAATACCTTTCCAAAGCAGTAATAAAGGCGCCATGCTTTTCTGATACTTCTCATCAATCACTGAGCGTCCCATCTCTATCGCTTTACCCATACTGGCGACAAAAGGTTGGTCAAAGTTAAACAGCGTACGTGAGTATAGCCCTTTGATACCGTGCTGAGCGATGAGCTGATCTACCAACCCAAGGCGGTAGGCGCCCACTAAGCAACGATTGTCCTTGTCCCATATAAATAGGTGGAGATAATCACGGTCGAATTCATCCAAATCGATAGCGAGCCCAGTGCCTTCGCCAACTTGGCGGAAATTGTGTTCTCTTAGTCTGCCAATTTCGTGCATAAGTGATGGAATATGTTCCGCCGTCGTGCAGTAAACATCAAATTCCGCACTAGAAAGCATCAGGTGATCGTCGGGCAGGGCATGGAGATCCGCTTCTAGATCATGAATTGGTAGTGGATCCGCGATCGGTAATGCAGGGGAGATAAGCGATGGCTGTTGCGGATCTGTGAGGCTACTGTTTTGCAGCAGATAGGTGTTCAGTCTTAGGTAGTTGACGATTTGCGTGTCCGTCAGTCCATTCACCTCTTTATATCTGATTGCCGATCCGATAGAGATGTGAATTTTTTGGTTTGATTTATTGAGCAGTTCGCGGCCAAGCATCAAAGTACGTAGTAGAGGGTGCACCTTTCCTGCGAGATAGAATCTTTGCGAGTTTTGACCATCAATAAAGACAGGGATAGTCATGGCTCGGGATTTTCGAATCAGACTACTGACAGAACGACTCCACTCTTTATCTTCGAGTCGCTGCGCTTTTCTATCGACTAACTGAGAGACTTCTCCCGCTGGAAAGAGAAGTAGTAGTCCACCTGCGCTTAGGTGCTGATGTGCTTGTCTCAAGGCTTTTAGATTGGCTTTATGGGCATTCTGTCCTTCGAACACATCAACACCAATGAAGAGCTCATCGAGTTCAGGGACTGTTTTTAGGTACTGATTAGCGAGAATCTGGACGTCACTTCTGATCTGTAGCAGAAGCTCTGCGAGGATGACTCCCTCGACACACCCTAGTGGATGATTGGCAACAATGACGGTCGCACCTGATTGTGGGATGTGCGTGAGTGACCCTTTGCAAACTTGGTAGTCGATACCGAGAACTTCAAGAGTAAAGCGAAGAAAGGCTTGTGTATCGCATCCGGCTGGGCGTTGGGCATAAAATTTATCGAGTTTACTCAGACCTGTTGCCCACTCAGTTAAGCTCTCTCCTAAGCGAAATGGGGTCTTCTTTGGCAAACGAAACGGACTTGAACCTTCCATAGCATCCTCAAAATCGTATTGGGTCGATGTGAGAATAGGCAGAGGGTGTTGCAAAATGGCTTCAGTGCGATGAGATATTCGTGACCATGTGATGACGCTAGTATTACAGGCAATGACCAAAGGATCGTATCGAGTACTACCAATCGACATATTGGCGCGTGTAACAATGAATTATTTAGCTTTACTAAAAAATATCTGCCTCACAAAACATACTAACTTGATATCGAAGTTTAGGTATTAATGCTAGATTTTATTAACGGGTGGGTTATTGATACTCCAAGCTTAAGACTTAGAGGTTGGTAACGAGTTGGATTGCCTTTGCTTATGCTGGTCTGGAATACTTCTCTTTCTTATAGATAAAAAAGAGAAACGGGAACCGTTTGGTTCCCGTTGTTGTATCTAGTATCTAACCGCTAGTGTTTAACTGGTACGATGAACTGCCATATGGGCGAGTGTGATTAGCGCTTGCTTGTACTCAGATTCTTCTAAAACATCGAGTTCGGCAATCGCTTTGTCTGCTTCTTGGTAGGCTTTTTGGCGTGTGTACTCTAATGAGCCAGTTTGAGCCATAGTCGCAAGAATATCGCTCAAGCGCTCCATTCCATTGGCTTTCTCAATGGCTTCACGAATCATTTGTGCTTGTTCAGGGGTGCCATGCTTCATCGCATATAGCAGCGGTAGAGTAGGTTTACCTTCAGCGAGATCGTCACCGACGTTTTTACCCATCTCCTCGCCATCTGAAGTGTAATCCATCACATCATCAATCAGTTGGAAAGCCGTGCCTAAGTATTTGCCATAGTTCTGCAGAGCAACTTCTACCTCTTCAGGTGTTTCATTTAGAACTGCACCTATTTGGCAAGCAACTTCAAATAAGCGAGCGGTTTTAGAGTAAATGACCTGCATGTAACTCTCTTCAGTGGTATCTGGATCATTACAATTCATCAATTGCTGAACTTCACCCTCTGCAATCACATTTACGGCGTCGCTCATTAGCTTGAGGATCTTTAATGATCCTAGCTCAGTCATCATTTGGAAAGAGCGGGTATAAATGAAATCACCAACCAAAACGCTTGCCGCATTACCAAACGCGGCATTAGCTGTCGCTTTGCCACGACGCATGTCTGATTCATCGACAACATCGTCGTGCAACAGGGTCGCGGTGTGGATAAATTCGATAAAGGCTGCCGCTGTGGTATGAGCCTCTCCTTTATAACCAAGCGCTTTCGCTGTTAAAACAGCTAAAAGAGGGCGTATACGCTTGCCGCCACCACTGACGATATAGAAACCGAGTTGGTTGATTAAAGAGACGTCAGAGGTAAGTTGGGCGTGAATTGTTTCGTTCACTTTTGCCATGTCATCGGCGGTGAGTGCTTGGATAGCTTTAAAATCCATTGTAATTCCGGCTGAAGTTAGAACGTGTAAGGTATTCTTATCTGTTTTAATTGCTGAATAATACACTAAAAAACGTTGATTAATACATGGTTAAAGGGCATCATCTGGGCACTTTTCATTGGCGATTAGCTTTTCGCCAATTTTTTCAAAATATGGCTTGTCATAGGTGCGACCTTTCTGTAGAATCTGCGCCCTATTGATGATTAGTTTAGCGCACACCCTTGATGCTCAAATAGCATACGGCTGTGCGGAAAAAGCGGAGTAAGATATGTACGCTGTTTTCCAATCTGGTGGTAAACAACACCGTGTAAGCGAAGGTCAAACTCTTCGTTTAGAGAAATTAGACGTTGAAACTGGTGCAACTGTTGAATTTGATAAAGTTCTTCTTGTTGCTAACGGTGAAGACATTAAAGTTGGTGCTCCTCTAGTAGAGGGCGGCAAAGTAGTTGCAGAAGTGGTACAACACGGTCGTGGCGATAAAGTAAAAATCGTTAAATTCCGTCGTCGTAAGCACTCTCGCAAACAAGCTGGTCACCGTCAGTGGTTCACAGAAGTGAAAATCACTGGTATCAACGCTTAATCGATTAGGAGAGTTTAACAATGGCACACAAAAAAGCTGGTGGTTCTACTCGTAACGGCCGCGATTCAGAAAGCAAACGTCTAGGTGTTAAGCGTTTCGGTGGTGAGTCTGTTCTTGCAGGTAACATCATTGTTCGTCAACGTGGTACTAAGTTCCACGCTGGTACTAACGTAGGTATCGGTAAAGACCACACTCTATTCGCTCTTACTGAAGGTAAAGTGAAGTTCGAAGTGAAAGGTCCTAAAAACCGTAAATTCGTTAGCATCGAAGCTGAGTAATTTAAACCTAGTTTAAATCACTTCTTAGCTTTCAAGCTGAATTCAAAAGCCCTGCCAATTCGGCGGGGTTTTTTATTTATGGTAGCTGAATAGATAGCTTCGAATGCCGGAATCTATACTAAGGCACTTTGAAAAAAGTCCCTCAATATGTATTCCAATGCTAACCATGTAAGTAAGTCTTTAGATGTTTATTTTGGTTAGTAACAGTGGCAGAACGGTCGAAGATCAAGGAGATCGATCTGAAATGGAATCTGCTAGAATTTATATCATTCATTTTTCTCTATCAGATAGGGGATGGTGAGATGATATTTGCAACGCAGCTACGCTAAGTAGCACAAGGGCGGAGTAAGAGATGAAATTCGTTGATGAAGCGGTAGTAAAAGTTCAAGCCGGTGATGGCGGTAACGGTGTAGTGAGTTTCTGGCGTGAGAAATTCGTTGCGAAAGGTGGCCCTGATGGTGGCGACGGTGGTGATGGTGGTGATGTTTATATTCAAGCCGACGAAAACCTTAACACGCTAATTGATTATCGCTTCCAGCGCTTCTATGAAGCAGAACGTGGTGAAAATGGCCGTGGTGGCAACTGTACTGGTAAGCGTGGTAAAGACAAAGTGCTTCGCGTGCCTGTTGGTACTCGTGCCGTCGATATTCACACCAATGAAATCGTGGCTGAAGTTGCTGAACATGGCAAAAAAGTGATGGTGGCGAAAGGTGGTTGGCATGGCTTGGGTAACACTCGTTTTAAGTCGTCAGTAAACCGTGCACCACGTCAAAAGACGCTAGGTACTAAAGGTGAAATTCGAGAAGTTCGCCTGGAGCTATTGCTACTTGCTGATGTAGGTATGCTTGGTTTGCCGAATGCAGGTAAGTCGACATTTATTCGCTCGGTATCTGCTGCAAAGCCAAAGGTTGCGGATTATCCGTTTACCACACTTATCCCTAGCTTGGGCGTTGTGAGTGTTGTTCCTGAGAAGAGCTTTGTGGTTGCCGATATTCCTGGTTTGATCGAAGGTGCGGCCGATGGGGCTGGTTTAGGTATTCGTTTCTTGAAGCATTTAGAGCGTTGTCGCGTGCTACTGCATATGATCGATATTATGCCGATTGATCAAAGTGATCCTGTTCAGAATGCATTGACTATCATTGATGAGCTAGAGCAGTACAGTGAGAAGCTGGCAGACAAGCCTCGTTGGCTAATCTTCAATAAGGTTGATCTTATGCCTGAAGAGGAAGCGAACGAAGTGATCCAAAACATCTTAGATGCGCTAGGTTGGGAAGAGGAATACTACAAGATTTCTGCGGTTAACAAGCAAGGCACGAAAGAGCTTTGTTACAAACTGGCTGACTTTATGGAAAACTTACCACGCGAAGAAGAGGAAATCTCTGAAGAAGAGAAAGTCGATTTCATGTGGGACGATTACCATAAAGATGCGATGGCTGGTAGCGATGTCATCACTGAAGATGATGACGACTGGGATGATTGGGATGATGAAGAAGATGACGGCCACGTTGTCTATGTCCGCGATTAACAGTATCTAATTTTTCATAGCCGCAACGTCAATTGCGGCTTTTTTTGTGTCTAAATCAAATCATTGTCTCTGCTTTCATCGCAGAATAAAAACGTTCTAAAGGAATAGGATTAAATCATGGTATCTAAACAGCGGGCGGTGTCTCGCTTAATCGCCCAAGCTGGGCAAATGCTTTTAGCACATGGGGCTGAAAGTACTCTCGTTGGCGATCTCATGCGTCGCTTTGGATTAGCGGCAGGCATGGATGAAGTTGAAGTCTCATTATCGGCGAGCTCACTCGTTGTTACCACCGTATATCAAGAACATTGCATTACCACAGCACGTCGATGTGCCGATCGTGGTATCAACATGCGCGCCATTACCCAAGTTCAACGAATTTGTATCATGCTCGAGCGAGGCATTATTGACTGGTCAATGGCACAACGTCAGTTAGATAAAATCAGCCCTGAGCGTTACAACCGCTGGCTAGTTGTATTTATGATTGGCCTTTCGTGCGCGGCATTTAGTCGGCTCGCTGGTGGAGATTGGACAGTATTTTTGATGACATTTATTGCTTCAGCGACCGGAATGGTGGTTAGACAAGAGATTGGTCATCGCCACTTCAATCCTCTAATGAACTTCACGGCCACAGCTTTTGTGACGACCTTTGTCTCTGCGCAAGCTGTGATATACGAGTTAGGTAACTCTCCATCTATAGTCATGGCATCATCTGTTTTAATGCTCGTTCCGGGATTCCCACTCATCAACTCAGTCGCAGATATGTTAAAAGGCTACATCAATATGGGCATTGCGCGTTTTGTTATGGCAAGTTTGCTTACCCTTGCAACTAGCCTAGGTATTGTTGCAGCAATGAGTTTAGTGGGTGTTTGGGGGTGGGTAGCATGATTAATGTCGATCTTTTACTTGGTCTATTGAACGATATGTTCTTTGCTGCCATTCCTGCAGTTGGCTTTGCCTTGGTATTCAATGTCCCACAAAAGGCACTAATCTATTGTGCGCTGGGTGGTGCAATAGGTCATGGTTCGCGGTATTTAATGATGCAGTTTGGGATTCCTATTGAATGGGCCACATTTTTTGCTGCAATCATAGTGAGCATGGTGGGCATTCATTGGTCTGCTCGTTTTTTAGCTCACCCGAAAGTTTTTACTGTTGCTTCGCTAATTCCTATGGTCCCTGGCGTTTTTGCCTTCAAAGCGATGATAGCTTTGGTTGAATTGAATCATAGAGGCTACAGCCCTGAACTGGTTGCTATGTCAGTAGAAAACTTTCTGAAAGCGATGTTTATTATTGCTGGACTAGCTGTTGGCTTAGCTATGCCAGGCTTGCTATTCTATCGCCGCAAACCAATCGTATAAAATCCTAGGAGCTAAGGAATGATCATTAGTATGGTTGCCGCGATGGCACACAATAGAATCATCGGAAAAGACAACCAAATGCCTTGGCATCTGCCTGCTGATTTTGCTTGGTTTAAACGTTGTACTATGGGTAAGCCCGTGGTGATGGGGCGCAAGACTTATGACTCCATTGGACGTCCACTTCCGGGCAGGCAAAACATTGTGATTAGCCGTGATGCGTCGTTAGTTATTGACGGAGTAACGACGGTGACCTCGATTGATGAGGCTTTGCAAGTGGCCGGAGATGTCGAAGAAGTCATGATCATTGGCGGAGGAACGGTTTATCAAGCTTGCCTGCCCCGTGCAACGAAGCTTTACATCACTCACATCGATGCTGAGATTGATGGTGATACTCAGTTTCCTGCATGGAGTGAAGAGTTTAAAGAAACTTACTCCGAAACTTACTCGGCTGATGAGAAGAACGCTTATGATATGCGTTTTGTGGTACTTGAGAGAAATTGATAGGAACGGGCTACGCCCTGCGAGATGCGAGAACGCTTTGCTCCGAGATCGGGCTTCGCCCTTCGAGAAGAGATCAGTGGTGAGTTGAGCAAGAGTTGCAGGAAATTTAGGGCCTGATTTGCTTTTAATTATCTGAATTTAAGAGAAACGGTTGGCATTGTGTGCCAACCCTTCAGAGTTTACTCGTTACTCGTTACTCGTTAACGCTTTTTGAGTAAAGAACTGTTTATCTTCCCACCTTAACATTGTTAAGCTACCGCCCCAAACACAACCTGTATCTAAGCCGATTACCTCTTCATTTTGGTAGCCTTCTAGGGCGGCCCAGTGACCAAATAGCACAGTTTTTTCGAGCTTTACTCTATTTTTGACTTTGAACCAAGGCATGAGCTGGTCGCTATGTATCTTACTCGGCGGAAGTTTGCACTCCATATCGAGTTTGCCTTCCTCATTACAAAATCGCATGCGAGTAAAGGCATTGATGATATAACGGTAACGTTCTATTCCTTGTAAAGATTCATTCCACAAGTCAGGTTGATTTGAGTACATATTCTCAATCAGCCACGCCCATTTTTCACTACGTAGAATGGTCTCCACTTCAGTGGCTGCTTCTCGAGCTTGTTGTAAAGACCATTGTGGCGAGATGCCAGCATGGCACATAACAAACTCATCGTGCTCGGCGAGCAATGGCTGTTGTTTTAGCCACGCTAGTAATTCTTGCTTGTCTTTGGCAGAAAAAATCGCAGCTGTCTTGTCTTTAGTTTTTACTTTAAACAGACCTAGTGATACCGCAAGTAGATGCAGGTCATGATTACCTAGCACCACTTTGACTGTATCCCCAAGGGAGTAAAGAAAACGTAATACTTCTAGAGAGTTAGGGCCTCTTGCTACTAAGTCTCCTGCAACCCATAAGGTATCTTGGTTCATATCGAACTGAACCTTATCGAGCAGTAGTAGCAGTTCATCAAGGCAGCCTTGTAGGTCACCGACAATATATGTAGCCAAAGTAGAGCCTTAATTGAGTATGTTAGGGATTGCGAGACGAAAGGGTTCAATTTCGACAGTAAACTCATCGCCATTGTCGTCACACATAATGTACTGGCCCTGCATCACTCCAACAGGTGTTTCAATCACAGTACCGCTGTTGTACGTATACTCATCGCTCGCTGTAATTAAGGGTTGTTGGCCGACGACGCCTTCACCTTCAACGGTCATTTGTTTACCGTTTGCATCAGTGATAAGCCAGCGACGACTGATTAATTGTACCGCTTGTTGGCTAAGATTTTTGATAGTGATGATATAGGCAAAAACATAGCGTTTTGCATCGGGTTGAGATTGCTCAGGGATGTACTTGGTGTGGACTTGGACTTTTATACAAGGGCTAGCTTCCATGTAGACTCCTTAAGTCAAAAAAGAGTGATAAATCTATGATTTATCACTCTAAGTATACTGCGCTTATTGGTGATTTGCGTCTAGCCAGTTAGCCATATCGACAAATTGCTCTAGGGTGAGATTTTCTGGACGCATACTTGGGTTCACACCCAACTGCTCTAGAGTCTCTGCACTCATTAGAGCTTTATAACAGTTACGTACTGTTTTACGGCGTTGGTTGAAACCTTCACGACATACGCGATCAAGCCATTTTAGGCTTGTTGTTGGGTGCGGAATCTCTTCGTACGGAACTAGACGCACGACCGCTGAATCCACTTTAGGTGGTGGAACGAAAGCGGTAGGTGGCACCTCTAAAACCGGGACCACTTTACAGTAGTATTGGGCCATTACGGTTAAACGGCCGTAAGCTTTAGTTCCAGGACCAGCCGCTAAGCGATTAACAACTTCTTTTTGCAGCATAAAGTGCATATCTTGCACGTCTTTATGGAACTCAAATAAGTGGAACATCAAAGGTGTTGAGATGTTGTAAGGCAAGTTGCCAAAAATACGTAGCTTGTTGTTTGGTTTCACTAGTTGAGTGAAGTCGAAACGCATCGCATCGCCTTCATGAATGGTCAGCTTGTCACCTAAATCTGGGTGGTTACGCAAGCGCTCAGCGAGGTCACGGTCAAGTTCAATCACAGTAAACTTGTCGACTTCTTTACCTACCGGTTCAGTGATTGCGCCCAAGCCTGGGCCGATCTCAACTAAGTTCTGACCAGGTTTTGGGTTAATCGCAGAGACAATTCCATCAATGATGTAAGGATCATTAAGGAAGTTTTGACCAAAGCGCTTTCTTGCTTTGTGCCCTAAGTGGACATCGTTTCTCATAGTATTCTCAAGTTAATTCGATTTATTATCGACTAGCTCAATGGCATGAGCTAAAGCCGTTCTAAAGCTTCCTGTGTCCGCATTGCCTGTCCCTGCAAGGTCAAGTGCGGTGCCGTGATCAACGGAGGTCCTTATAAACGGTAAGCCCAAAGTGATATTCACTGAGCGGCCAAAGCCTTTATATTTTAATACAGGAAGTACCTGATCGTGATACATCCCGAGTACTGCATCGGCATCTTGCAAGTATTTATCGTTGAAGATGGTGTCAGCGGGCAAAGGACCTATGAGGTCAATGCCTTTATCCTGACGCAGTCTCTCTAGGGTTGGAGTTATGGTCTTGATCTCTTCTGAGCCAAGTACACCATCTTCTCCGGCATGTGGATTCAGTCCACACACATATATTTTAGGCTCAGAGATGGCGAATTTCTCAACGAGATCCTTGTGCAGGATATCAATGATCTTTTCAAGTCTCTCTTCAGTTACTGCCTGAGACACATAAGCAAGAGGAATATGTGTCGTAACAAGTGCGACGCGCAATCCTTCAGTAGCTAGCATCATGACAACTAGCGGTGTGTTCGACTTTTCAGCGAAAAACTCGGTATGGCCGCTAAATGCTACACCAGCTCGGTTGATGACCCCTTTGTGCACAGGGCCGGTGACAATAGCATCAAATTCATTGTTCATACAGCCTAAAGCGGCTCTTTCTAATGTTTTTAATACATATTGGCCATTTGCTTCGTCGAGTTGTCCGGGGATCGCTTTAGTTTCCATCGCGATATGATCCACAACTAGCGTTCCAGCTTTTTGTGGCACAATCTCCGCATCGGCTTGATAGTCAATCAGTTGTACTGAAATGCCAAGTTGTTCAGCGCGCTCTGCTAGCATTTTTTTGTCTGCACTCACCACAATCTGGTGGCTCCAGTTCTCTTCTGATAAGGCAAGAACGAGGTCAGGGCCAATACCAGCAGGTTCGCCTGCAGTGACAATGATGCGTTTAACGGTCATCTTGATCGTCTTCTTCTACAATTTCAACAAAGGCACTTGCACGAATTTCTTGCAGCCATGCGCTTGCTTCTTCATTGAACTTACGGTTAAACAAGATGCGATAAGCTTTGTTTTTAAGTGCCGAATCGGTGCGATCGACTTCGCGACGGTCAAGGACTTCAACGATATGCCAGCCGTGAACGGTTTTAAACGGTTCACTGATTTGACCAACAGGCAGGGTATCCACTTGGTGTTTAAACTCTGGCACGTATAGGTCTGAGGTTTGATAGCCTAGTTCACCGTCTTGAGCCGCAGAGCCTGGATCTTGGCTGTACTGCTGCGCCATTTCGCCGAAGGTAGACTCGCCATCTTTAATGCGGCGAATGATTTCATTGAGGTCATTTTGTACCCCTTCGTCGCTCAGGATTACCGTTGGTTTAATTAAAATATGGCGAGCATTGATTTCTGTAACCGCTACGGTCTCAAGGCCTTTAACATCCTCAATCTTAAGAATGTGAAAACCAACCCCACTTCGAAATGGACCTATAATGCTGCCTTTGTTTTGCAGTTTAATCTGGTCAGCAAAAATGGTCGGCATCTCCTCTTGACGCATCCAGCCCCAATCACCACCTTGTAGCGCTTTTGGTCCTTTTGAGTAGGTGTAAGCCATAGTGCTGAAATCAGCTCCATTGTTTAACTCTTTAACTAAGCGTTTTGCCTCGGCTTCGATGGCTGCTTTGTCGTCACCATCGTTAACTCGCAGTTGAATGTGGCCAATTTTGTATTGAACCGTAGCGTTGGTCTCTTTCGCCAGAATATCGGCTAGGTTTTCTACTTCGGCAGGCAGAATATTAATTCTGCGTCTTACTAGTGCATTTCGAGCTTCGCTAGCGGCAATTTCGCGGCGGATCTGCTCACGGAACTCTGCATAGCTTAAGCCCTCTTGGGTAATTGATTCACTGAGCTGTTCAACTGTTTGGTCGTTGTTACTTGCGATGTCTGAAATGGCCTCATTGAGGCGGTTATCATCAATACGTACTCCAATACGCTCCGCTTCTTGTTGTTGAATGGTATC
This sequence comes from Vibrio tubiashii, assembly GCA_000775715.1. Taxonomy (GTDB): domain Bacteria; phylum Pseudomonadota; class Gammaproteobacteria; order Enterobacterales; family Vibrionaceae; genus Vibrio; species Vibrio tubiashii_A. Next base: position 55,691 of record JRWQ01000012.1, on the reverse strand, counting down.
GACAATCAGTTTTTCAGTGACCTGCTCAATAAGAACGTTTTCTTCGGGGAGTGCTTGACCGTTCTTCTTTGCGTTGGCTTTGAGTGTTTTGATTGATACGTCAATATCACTTTGTAGCACTACACCTTCATTGACAATCACTGCCACTTTATCTAGCGGAACTGGCTCTGCTGACGCTGCGTTTACCACGCAAACCGAGGCCATTGAAAGTAGAGTGTGTTTCCAAAATTTCATTGAAAATCCTATAAAAGAGTTTGCTCACTGAGGTTTAGACAGCGAGCTAAGTAATTAGTTGTTTAAGAAGAATGGGCGACCGTAACCTAGTGAATTACCTGCGTCATCAAGCCCTGCAAGGCCAGAGCCTGCACCAATTGCTGTACCGAAGCCAATAATACCGAAGTTGAGGCTAAAGTTATTTTCATACTCAGGCGTAGCATTCGGATAGTCTGCAAAGCCGTTGTTTGAACTACTATTCCAAGTCTTCAACTTGTTGCTGTAGGTAAAGCCAATGTACCAACAATCTGAGGTGTAGTTGATTCTTCCCAGCCACTCTAACGAGTTGTCAGTGGTCAAGTCGTAAAAGTATTGAGCGCTAGCATTCCATTTACGAGTGATTTGGTAACCTGCAAGAAAGCCGGCTTGAGAGATGCCGTCTTCGGTAATGCTATCCAAATCCCCTAAGCTGCTTCCTAGCGTGTTTTCGATGTACTGTTTAGTCACGTAGCGATAGTTACCCTGAACATAACCACCATTAAAGCGATATTCTAAGGTGCTATTGCCCAACTGAACTTCACTGGTGTCAATATCGTATTGAATACCGCCGTGGTAGAAGAGGTAATCATCGTAGTTAAAGTCCATCTCAATAGCCCAAGCCGAGTAGTTGGAAGGCGATGAACTGTTATCTGAATCAAGCGACTGGTTTTTAGTCTCTTTATCTAGATAGAATATTTGGCCGAACGAGATATTGAGGCGCTCTTTATAGCCATCATCAAAGAATCGTGTAGAAGCACCATAGCTGAATTGGTTTGCGGCAGCTATTTCATCCACGCCACTGTACTTACGACTGCGGAATAGACCGTAGTAATCAGTTTGAAGTAGAGTTGTATCGTACTTACCAATATTGCTTTGGTCTTTTTCTGGTACGTAGACGTATTGTACTTGAGGTTCTAATGTTTGAGTGTAATTGCTCAAAATGACGGTATCGCGCTCAAGCACAAGGCCTGCGTGGGTTCTGAACTCTGGAATCACTCGCGATACGTTCTCTTCTAAACCAAAGTTAGAGTTGGAGTTTTTATCGCCAGAGGTTATATCTACGCCATCTAAGTCTTGTTGGTAATAAGTGCCTAGCACTCTTGCTTCGGTAGTCCAAGCTCCCCATGTGGTGCCGATGGGTATTGTAATGCCAGGTTCAATATGAATGCGTGTTGCAGAAGGTTGACTTTCCCTATCCGTTTCAAAACGCGAGACATGGCTTACCATGTCAAAGTCCAAATAGCGCATGAGTTCCGGTGCGTAGTAGTTGAACTCTAATTGCGGCAGTAACCGATACGGAGTGGCACTTTGGGTCAACACTTGGAAGTCACGCGTTAATAGGGAAACATCCCAGTTGTCTGAGCGGTATGAGGCGCGACCTTCTTGAATTAACTGGCCATCTTCCTGTTTACCGATACTCGAGTCCATATCAGAGAAGTAGGTGATATCACTGACTTTTGAGTAATCAATCTCAAATTTCCAGTTCTTTTTATAGATCCCAGAGTGTTGCCATTGGAAGCCCCAGCGATCGCCAAGATTTGGGTTCTTCTTATCATCAGCGAGATATTCAGATTTTAAAGTGCTTAAACCGAAGTCAGTGAGGTAGCGGAATTCGCTGTCTAACTGTGTACCACGATTTTGCATGTATTTGAGTGTGGTCTTTAGATCGTAGTTGGGCGCCAAGTTCCAGTACACGGGAACTTCCATTTCAAAGCCATCTCGGGTGCCGTAAGAAACTTTCGGGTAGAGGAAGCCGGTTTTACGCGTGTCGCCGATAGGCACAGTAAGAAACGGTAGGTAGAATACTGGAACATTAACAATTTCAAACCTTGGGTTATAAAAAACGGCCTGCTCTTCGTTTTGGTCAATATCGATGCTCGATGCGCGCATACGCCAAGAGCTGTCACCTTCAGGACAAGAGGTGATGGTACCATCTTCGATCTCGTATACCGCTTTCCCTGTTTTCGCTATGTAAACGGCCTCACCGCGTCCAGGCTCACAAAGAAATTCGTAGTTGGTGTTCTCAAGAGTTACTTCTTCAGTATTGAGGTTGTTGGTCGCTTTGTCAGAGATCGTTTTGACTTCACCGTCACTAAAGGTCACATTACCTTCTGCAACCACAATGTTTTCTTGTTGGTGCATAGTGACGTTATCCGCCAACATTCGCTTTTTGCCTTGGACTACAACCACATTGCCGCGATAAGTCGCTTTATTACCATTAATGGCTTCTAAGCTGTCGGCTTCAACATTCACGGGTAGTTGGTTAGGGTTTTCTGCTTCAGGTTCATCGATCAAACATTGATCTATGATGGGCAATTCCTGCACACTATCGTCTGAAGAAACTTCTGCTTGAGTCTGAGGCACTACAAAAGCAGCACTGATTGAAGCGGCTAACAAGGTGCGGTGAAAACGTAACATCGAGTTTTACTATCCTGTTGAACTTGATATATCCGGTGAATAGGGACCGAATCTAAAATAAATCGGTCCTTATAATAAAGTAATTTACAGCTTACGGCACTATCAGACCGCTTGGCGAAGAAAAAATTCATAGATTGAGAGCACATAATGCATATTTTTGGCAAAATTCTCGGCGCATTCTTCGGTTTCCTTTTTGGGGGGCCGTTGGGTGCAGTATTTGGTTTATTTATTGGCCATCAGTTCGATAAAGCTCGTCGTTTACGCCAAGCGGGCTTTAACTCAGGTTTTGGTAGTGGCCCAAGTCAATCTGAGCGACAGGAAGAATTTTTTAAAGCGGCCTTCGCCGTTATGGGCCATGTTGCAAAAGCCAAAGGGCAGGTGACCAGAGAAGAGATTCAGTTAGCGAGCGTTATGATGGATCGTATGAATCTTCATGGCGATCAGCGCAGGGCAGCGCAAGATGCCTTTCGAGAAGGCAAAGAGAGCGATTTTCCACTGGAAACCGTATTGGAGCGAGTACGTATCTCATCAGCTGGCCGATTTGATTTGATGCAATTCTTCTTAGAGCTACAGATATCGGCGGCTTTCGCTGACGGTGATGTTCATCCGAGTGAGCGCAGTGTGTTACACAAAGTTGCGCGCGGTCTAGGTTTTTCGTCGGATCAACTTGAGCAGCGTTTACGAATGCAAGAAGCGGCATTCAGGTTCCAGCAAGGTGGCTTTGGCGGGCAATCTGGTGGCGGACACTCTCATCAATCCGGAGGTCATTGGCAGCAAGCGTCTACCGCAGATCAACTAAGTGATGCTTATAAACTATTAGGTGTGGATAGCCGTGCTGACTCTAAGGCTGTGAAACGCGCATACCGAAAATTGATGAATGAACACCATCCAGATAAGTTGATGGCAAAAGGTTTACCGCCAGAGATGATGAATGTTGCCAAGGAAAAAGCGCAAGAGATCCAGAATGCGTATGATTTAATTAAGAAAGCCAATAATTTTTGATCTCCTAGTGATTGGCTGATTGATAAAGTCATTGTTGAAGTGGACGGTGCTATCTGATTGGTCGTAGCCCACCATCACAATTAAACGAGGTAGCTACGGCTTATAGAGCAAACCACTCCTTAATTGTCCTAGATCAATTTAGAGCAAAATTTGTTGTTCGTATCTTGGTCGGATTGTCAAATCTACATCTAAACTTACAATAATGTAATTTGAAATGACTCGTCACCATGAAGACAACTACAAGGAAAGTTGAGGAGTATGCTCAATGCCAGTTTGGTCTCAATAACCAATTTGCTGACATTCAAACCCGTATGCAGGTCCATCTCCCCAAGCTCGATAAAGTCTCTTTTGCACTTTATGATGAGCGCGAGCATCTGCTCAAAAGCTATGCAGACAGCTCTTCTCTGTCATTGAGCCTTACCCACTTTGAGGCTCCTCTTAGCTCACTGCCGTACTTAAAAAAAAGTATTGAAAACCGATCGAAGGCATTCTTGAATGATGTTCGCTATTTGCACCCTTCTCCTCATATAGACTCGCTGTTGGAGGAGGGCTATCATTCGTCCGTGGCTATACCGACTTTTGTTGGCAGTAGCTTTAAAGGGTTTATTTTCCTCAACTCAAACCAAAAGCAAGCGTTCTGCCCGCATGATATTGAGGTAGTAAAACCTTATTTAAAAATGCTCGAAGCGGCGATTTTTTCAGAGTATCAACTGATTACTGCGTTAATCGAAAAGTCTAACAAACTGGTTGCTCGCTCTCCTGTCTATCAAAAAGAGTCTTTCAGCCATAAACAGCGCGTCTCGACTTATACCAATATCATAGCATTAGCATTAGCGGATCGTTACGGCTTTGATGATGAGTATGTTGAGCATCTGACTTTGCTATCTCAGTACCATGATATGGGAAAAGTGATGGTGCCGCCTGAGTTACTATGTAAGCAATTGCCACTGACTTGGGAAGAAACGCAAACGCTACGTGAACATATTCGTTACGGAGAAGAGATCGTTAATCGCTTTGTTAGTGAACTTAATGCCTCTGATCACTCAAGCGCTCAACTGATGCGAGATGTTGTCTCATATCATTACGAATTTTTAGATGGTAGTGGTTATCCCCACCACCTCAATGGCAACACGATTCCGATCAGCGCTAAGATTGTTTGTGTTGCTAATATCTTTGATGCACTCACGACTCATAAGCCCTATAAGCAAGCGTGGTCCGTTCCGTATGCACTACTGGAGTTAGAAAAAATGGTTTGTGAGGGTAAGTTGGATGCAAACTGTGTTAATGCTCTACGTGAGCAACAGCACCAATTGAAATCCATTATTCAACGCTACCCGGAGAGAGATCCTTCAGAGGGATTATATTGAACAGAGACTTTCTGGACAGCGGAGTGACTGGTTAGTAAAAAGGCGTAGTAGGTATTCACCTGCTACGCCTTTTTGAAAATGGTGGCCCTCGCAGACTCAACTTTTGATTGTAAGTTGTTGTAATTTGGTTTGTTATCTGGTTTCAATTTTGGGTGTTGGTACAGTTAGTGGTACATCGTGTTAAAGCCAATGACAAGAGACTAAAGAAAATTTAGTAAATTTTAAAAACTGTATCCTAGCTCATGTAGTGATTTTGCAAATTACTGTCCTGAGTAAACACGATTCTTGTACTCGCTCTTTATCAGTAGTTCCAGAAACTCATTTTTGCTCATACCGGTATTTATTGCCATTTCTTCTAGGTGGCTGTTGATGTCTTTATGCATCACTACGCTATAGGCTTTTCTATCATCTTTTTCCATCTTGTAGCGGTGTTTCTTCTGGCTCCAAGCTTTGCGCATATCCTTTAGAAAGTACTCTTTCTCTCTTGGGAAGTCGGGTTGCCAAGAGTCAAACCTTAATATGGCTGTAGAAACCATCTTGGATAGATCCCAAGGTGTCTTCTCAGGCTGAATGTATGCCGCTAATCCTTTATTGATGTATTGAAAAAACCACTCTCCATCTTCTTTCTTTTTAACAGGCTCAAACCAGCTAAAATTGCCATAATCAGCGACGTCTTCCCATAACTTCTTGTGCTCGTTATTGAATTCTCTCTTTAGTCTGGCGGGAGCTTTCCATAAGTCTAAACAGGTGATGATTGCATCATAGTGTTCTTTTGGGGTGTTATATGAATCGCTTAAGCCAAAAGTGATATAGCCCTTTTTATCTTGAGAGCTTCGTTCTATTGAGTCTGCGATAGATTCTGTATCTTCTGAGGGGGAAAGTACTTCACTAAATGATTGTAGTTCGTCTGAATCGAGAGATTCATCTGGTTGTAAATGAACGTCCTCAAAAGAGTAAGATTTCACACAATACCAGAGCCATAGACATAGCCTTTCGTTTTTCGAATCAATCCATTTTAAGTTGTCGTCACTCAGGCAGGTCTCTTCAAACTGAGTTTTAAGCTCTTGCGGTAGTGTCTTCTTTTTCTCATCAGACATGCTCCGATGGTTGCATAAAAAATCATTTATCTCTGATATGTATCCTTCAGTGGTAACCGGCTCTTCTAAAGAGTTATGGCGGACTACATATTGATTCATTATGCGCTTCCATACGTAACGAGCTAATCGCCCATTAGATGTTTTGAACTCATTCATAGTGCTCATATAGATACTTTTTTGATTATTACTGTGTAGTATTTTACACGTATTTTAAGTTGTGTTTTGTTATTTATTTCACGTTGTAATTAAAGTGGTGTTACATGAGGCTTATTGGGTTCTAATTCCTTATCTTAATTGGGATTGTGTCTACTGGTGGTTGGGAGTATTCGAACTTATAAGGTTGCGCTTAAATATATGAGGTGAATGAAAAATGTTTGCTGAAGCTCTGAGAGTCTAGGTTGAGCTGTAGATGATATTGGGATGACGTTTGAGCATGAACAACAAGCATCCCCCCAAGTGGTATTGACGGTACTGGCTTTCAATGTTTCTTTATTGGATTTATCTTAGGTAGGTGAATAAATAGTGAGTGTTCCAAAAAATAACTGGAGAGTAAAATGGCTTGAGAAAAGCTTACTATTTACTGGTGGTTTAGATCGGTAGGTCGAAAAATTACGGTATCAATTTTGTCTGAAAAAGTAGTATATGTTCTATCACCACTTCTGATTGCTGCTCTCAATCACATCATCTTTTGGGTATAAAAAACATAGCTGACTTCTTCTTTGTCTGAAGAGAAGGAGTAACAGAATGTACTACACGCCGTATCAGGGTAATCATTATCTTGGACTACCTATCAATCCCAATTACTCAATGAACGAAAGCTACCTAGAAGCGATTCATAGGGTGCTTGTGAACTCATTAAATCAGCATCCGAGGACATTGGTTTTTCACGCTGTTCTTAGATATCCAGTGAACTGGAGTGCTGACTCTGAGAATACAATCTCACGTTTTATCAAAGCCTTTAAAGCGAAGGTAGCAGCAGATTTAGTGCGTAGGCAGAGAGAAGGGAAGCGGGTTCACCGAACAGAAGTGCGTTATGTCTGGTGTCGTGAGGTTAGCTCTTCAATCAAGGAGCACTATCATGTGTTTTTCCTAATGAATGCTGATACGTACTGGCAATTTGGGCGTTTTGAAAACTTGGTTCCCGGAGAGTTAACATGGGTGCTAAACAGTGCTTGGGCGAGTGCAATAGGTATCTCTGAAAGCGACTCTGCGGGCTTGGTTCATTTCTGTGGTGGAGTGCGTCGAGTTGACGCTAGAAGGATTGCAGGAAGCCATACAGTCGAAAAAGATGGCCTTGTACGTGATAGCTTTGAGTCGGTGTTCTATTGGATGAGCTATCTTGCGAAAATGGACACTAAATACTATCGCGATGGAAGACGGAGCATTGGCTTTAGTCTGATATAAAAAGGGCCTTTCGGCCCATTTGGATAAACTCAATCAAGAAGTGTGGCAACCGGGACTACAGTGAGCACATCCATTTGCGTTGTATCCAAGTTGTCGAGCTTTTGCTACGGCTGGAGCACAACTATTGAAATCCCCCAAGTAAACTCGATTGTGTTCAGCTGGAGACCAAGAGCAAGACAGCGTGTGTACTTCGTTATCTCCGTTGGGCTGTTTGTTTTTATTGACATAGTATCTCATCAAATTTCCTCATTGTGTTTACACTGTACTATTTATAACCGCCTTGAAGATGTTTAAATGTGATGCATATGCAATTGTATTGATTTGTTCTGAGGTATTTTAGGGCTATTTGACGGTTGGTAAGAAGCAGATAAGAAGGACGGAAGTTGAAGCTATTCGAACATACATATGGGCCAGCTGTATTGGCTATGGATATGGGAATGTCAGGTAAAGATGCTGATAAGGCTATCAAAATGTACGGTTCTGTTTTAGTCAAACAGCAGCCATTTCTAGGGATTCCATTGCCGAGTATTGACTATCTCAAAACTATGGTGGCATCGTCCGATTTAAAAGGAATCTATAAGTTTCAAGGGCGATACAGTATATGTGCGTTTTTCAAGCACGATAAGTACTTCCCAATCGCGAGATCTTACTACATGAGCTTCAGTTCTATTTCTGACTGTATGGTGATAGCGCAATATATTTGCGGTAACTCCAACTGTGAGGAGCTCTCCGACTATACTATTTTTGCATTTACTGAGCATCAGGGGTATGAACAAAGAGTTGATGACTTCTTTGAAAAAATCGAACAAAAACACGCCAATTTTAAAGGGCTATTCAAAGGTAGAAAGGAAAACACAATAACAGAATCTGCTATGTTTTTGGGAAGTGATGGGTGTTTGGTTTGTGGCGCTGATGATGAACATATGTTCAACACAACGGTTTCAGCAGATAAAGGAGTTCTTTTTGGGTTCAACCTCTGCAAAGAACATGCAGAAGAGTGCAGTAGAGCGAGCTCAAACTTCGACTATCTGAGTTCAGTCATGGGGATCACTTCACCGTTCCCAAAACATCCTTTCGCAAAAGAGGATATGGAAGAAATGGTTGTTGATATGCTTATGTCAGAGTTTGACTGTCGTATTGATAAAGTTGAAGGCGACACAATTACAGCTTTCAGGAACATATCGAACTTCAAGTTGGTTTTCCGGTTAAGTTCAGAGCTGAACTACGGCTACATGATTTATCAACCGGGTAGAAAAAAAGAAGTCGCTCGATTTGATTCGGCTGATCATCATGACATCCCTTATGGGCCAGATCACTTGCATAAAAATGTGAAAAAGAAAAGCAAAGAGAAGCCCGTTCCATCGTTCACGACAGGTTTCCCAGTTGTCGATAAAGTTGCTTTGAAGACCGTTCTAGAAGAAAAGGAAGCGATTTACTTTAGTAACCTTGACTCTAACCCTAAGAATCAGTGATTTATTATCCACGTATTTAGCCCATATTTCGCTTTTTCTTAGATAATATATCCTTTCAAACAGTCTATCTTCAATGTGCCGATTATGACAAAAAAATCAGGGAGCATCGTGCTCCCTGCGGTACTTACAAGCCAAACGTGATTAGCGCTTGCTTGTACTCTCTGTTGATTTGTTGCTCTACAAACTCTCGGCGAGCCTCTATCGGGGCACGGTCTGAGATTGCTTGGGCTTTCTGCTCAATATGCTTGAGCTCTTCGGTTTTCCATTGCTCCAGTACTTGTTCTATTTGCTCTGGGGTCAGAGTTTGTTTAATGGCTTCTACACTCAACTGGTCAAGTGGACTTTTAGCGAAGGCACTGACAGAGAAAGCGATAGAAGCGATTACGACAGTATTGATGATTGATTTCATAGTGTGTTCCTTTTTGTTGATGATGTAATAGTGATTAGGGGTAGTCAGTCACGGGTATCACGACATGGAGTTGGAGGTGTGGTGTGTTAGTCATTCAGGGGAAGCCATACTGAGGGGACGGCCGTTCCCCTCTACTTGAGTTCCTTGGGTAAAGCGAAGACAAGGCACGCTTTTTCAGTCAGCTGTTTCTGCCTTTGTTAGGTAAATCAGTTGGAGTTATTACTGGCTTACCTACTTGCTGACGTCATGAGTCGTGCTATGGCTCTACGAAAAGTACGAGCGGTGTACTGTGTTCGCAGAAAGTTGAAACAGGCACAGAGTAATACCTGCTTCGGCATTACTTGCCGGATCGGTTTAGTTTTCCGTCAGGTAACTGTCTGAATCCAAATCGATATGTTTACCGTAGAGCTCTGGTTGTAGAGAATACTGGTGCAACTGAAAGTCGGCGGGGTAGTCAAAGTGGAAGGTTAAAACCTTGACCTCTGCTACGTGGTGCAACGCAATGTCGAATGTGTGGTCATCTGACTGATAGACAAGATGGAAAGAGTGAATCGAGAGCAATAGGCCAAGTGGCATCAGCCTTTCGATAGTCTCTCCAGTTTTTAAGGTAATGGTTATTAGCCGCTGATACGTTAAGGCTAACGAGAGCGGTTCAAAAATAGTCACCAACTCCTCAACTGTCTCAACTGGACAGAAAGTAGAATGGGTACCTGCCCTTGTGCTTTCTCCTTGTTTTCGTTGTAAGCCCGGATAACTGCGCTGGTGGTTGAATATCGGTTGAAAAGCCGATTCAACGGCGTAGTGTAATTGGTCCGGAAGCACATCCGAGATCATGGCTTTGGCGAGCTCTAAAACGATGGACTCTCGGGGGCCTAATACAAACTGACTCGTTAATCGGCGGCTGTATCCGTATGGCTTGTTTCTCGTATCTTTATCCACATCGAGATATTGCGCCACCACATCCAGATTGCGCTGTATGGTGCGGATGTCTCGTGTGATACCAACGTGGGACAATTCGGTTTGTAGTTCCTGAGCAGTAACTTTACGGCCTTTGGGGATACGGTGATACAGCTCAAAAGCGAAAGACAACTGCTCGGTAGTTGTGGGTTTACGTTTGGTTGTCATGGCGTTTATGTATAGGCTGTGTGCTTTAGCTGGCAGAAAGCTGCACATGCTAATGAGCAAAGAGGCATTACTTGCCGTATCGATACTCAACGTTGCTCCTGATTTATCAGGGGCGTTTATGTCGATATAAATGGTGAACGGTGTTGTTCCTCCTTGGTTGCGCTGGGAACTCGAGTTGTTTGAATTTTTTTACTCAAACTTACCTATATCTATGAGAGCAGTGAGTCATCACAGCTCTTGGCCTCAGTAGACAGACGTTTACTGGGGTCGGGTGGGGTATCAAAACGTTGGGGCCTCTATAAAGCAGTGGAGCACGTAAGTGCGACATCCTTTTTCTTGGTTCTTCTTTTTTGTTTAGAACCCGTTAGTAGGACTGTGTTAACTCTACTCAGAGTGAGATAGAGATTCTGTCTAATGTCTGCTAACAGAGATGAGTAACAGGTGCCTTGTAACACCTGCTACTACTCAATAGACCTATTCAATGACTGGATAGCTTTATCTCATCAAAGGCATCCATCTCGAGATACGACAGAAAGTTACTCTCCCATATCAAATAGAAATCATTGACGCCATAGGCATCGATAGCTTGCCAGCCTACGCCTGTGAAAAAGGCTATGTTGTTGCCAATGTCAAAATCAACACTACGCTCTAGCTCAGGGTAGTGATTACCCATGTAGGCGAAGTCAGTGATATATAGAATCGACCAACGCTGTTCGCTGTCTTTCTTCAAGGCAATTTCGACGGGGTGAAAGCCACCAGCCTCAGCGCTATAACTGGTATCACGAAAGTTCAGCGTGATAGCGGTAGATGAATCGTTAGCTTTGGTGTTGATGTGGTCTATCAATACGGTTTGTAGTCGAGGTGAGATAGACAAAGGGCATTTGTTAAATAACGCTTTCGCGTGTGTAGCGGTAGACATCGCTGCCTCCTTGTTAATGGGTGTATAGTCAGATTGATAATGTCGATGTGAAAATCGTTTGAATCGGATCACTCAGAAGCGACTGATGACCTGCAGAGTCTGTGTGTCGAACTGGTTGCTTTGAAGATGACCGATAAAGGCTTTAAGCCAAGCGATGAATAGCGCAATGACTTCTGGGCGGAATAACTCGCACCGCTCGATATCCGGTTGATAGAACCAGCGGTACTTAAAGTTGAAGTACAGCGCGACATCGACGCTTTCTGCTTGCTCATCCGGGTAATCAAAAGTCGCAATGAAGCGAAGCTCCCAAGGAGAGTCCTGAGTGGCTCGTTCAAGCTGTATCTCTACTGGCTGGATACCGCACCGTTCGGTGTAGAAGCTCGAGACCTTAAAGTTAAGGACCACACGTTTGCTGTCTTCTGGAATGTGGTAACAGCTCAGGATGAGCTCAGTGAGCTGGTGGAGACTTGCAAGCTGAAAGGCTGACGCCATCTCTTTCAAAATACTGCTCATAGCATGCCACCTTCCGCCATCGAGTAGCAGTCTTCGCCTACAACAATATGGTCCAGTACACGAACATCAATTAGGGCTAATGCGTCCTTGAGTCTTTGCGTAATGCGCCTATCGGACTGCGATGGTGTAGGGTCTCCGGAAGGATGGTTGTGAGCCAGTATGACGGCGGCTGCATTCTTCTCTAGGCAGACTTTGACCACTTCTCTTGGGTAAACACTGGCGCTGTCTATCGTGCCGTAGAAGAGCTCATTGAACTCAATCAGGCGGTGCTGATTATCGAGAAGCATGAGAGCGAACACCTCCCGTTCATAGCTTCCCAGTCGGAACTTGACGTAATCCTTAGTCGCTGTCGGATTGCAAAATGCATCCCCTCTAAGATATTTCTCCGCGATGATTTCAGCGGCTTTCTCCAATACGTGGTGGGCAGAGACAGGTCCCCGGAATGAATAGTGTCGGTTACTTAAATCGTGCATATAGAAACTCCTGTTAGTGGGTATGCGCACTTGGATGATATGTACCTGAAATTTCTTTGAATCGACTTTTAACTGAGGTGATGCGGAGCGTGGACTCACTGATACCTTCTCGGACTTTTTTTACTGACTGCCCTTCATCTTTGAACGATAGAGATGAGGGACATCACAATGAATATTCGATTAATCCGTTTGAAAGAAGTCATGCACGTAACCGGACTGGCGCGAGCCACCATCTACAAGTACATGGATGAAGGCACCTTTCCAAAAAGCGTTCCGCTAGGTGGCAGGGCGGTCGCATGGGAAGAGAGTCAGGTCGAAGACTGGATACTGGAACGATTACGGGAGCGTGATGAAGGGATAGATGGGGAAGCGGCATGAGAAGTGGAGGCAACCTTCCTAAATCCACGTTTTCTACTTTTCTGAACCGTTACCTTGAAGCGCTGGTGGTCAAGCTGAAACTCAGAGCATCGGTACATAAGCAAAGAGAAGGTGGCCGTTTAATGCACGATTTTCTCTGCCGATTACAAAAGCAGGCACACCAGTTGAAAAAGTAAGGTCATGGCGACTTTGCTTGTCCAATCTTAGTGAGCTTTAAGAAACTGATGGTTGAAGACAGTTCGACACAGTTTCTGGTTGCCGTGACCTTTAACCGGAAGGCATTCGGGCGGAAGTTACCAGACGATATTAAGAAACAAGTTAAACGTTGGGTCAGTATGTCTTGGGCGAGTGCCTTAATGACTGGTAGCCACATGGTGACGCATCTAGTGCTGTTTTCTCCGGGTCAGACCTTTCTTTGCTTAAGACCGGGTAGCCCACAATACCGCGATGCCATCGAAACCCTTGAGAGAACTTTTGCGGGTATTGGACCGGATATTACGCATCCTGCCTCACACCGATTCCATCACCTACAAGGCTTCTTTCCCAGCAAGAAGCGCACAGTCGAACCTGAATAACAGCGTTCTTCTTCATTTACACGAAACCTATTCAATGTTGGAGCGGATGGCTGTCCTAGCTCTGGCTACCCCTGTTAAAACCAAAAAGGAATACTTCCCATGAACGAGTCGCAATCTATCTACGTCAGCATTGCCATGAATCCAAACCGCAACTGCGATGCTCAAGGCAGCATTGGACTGTCCGTGTACAACGCCAGAGGTGTTTTAGTTGATGAGAGTCGTATCAGAGTGTTAGAGGTGGAAAGTAACACTGAACTTGAGCTTTCTGCATTGGTAGAGGCTTTGAGCTACGCACAGGACGGCGATGAAGTCTTTATCAGCAGTGCGTTTTGTGAACGTGGCTATAACGAGTGGTTAGACAGGTGGAAAGCGAAAGGCTGGCGTAAGGCGGGGCGAAAGCCTGTGGTCTATCGACAACTATGGCAACAGGTAGATAGCCTTCGGTCAGAAAAATATGTGGAAGTGCATCTGGAGAGGCTTCGGGATATGGGGAACAAAATGCAAAAGGCGAATACCCTTGCTAAGTCCTGTTTCGATGACGAGGAACCGCTCTACTAACTCAAGAAGGAAGGGAATGCTCCAGTAAACCGAAGGCTGGTGGTGATGTGAAAAGAAATCGAGCCAGCCAAACTTAAACGCTACGTCCAGAGAGTTGATGGTTGAGCGCATGGACTGGAAAGTCATGGGACTTTGTGTCGTTGTATCTGGACGCTCTGGGACGTCTTCAAACCCCTAGGCGGGTTTTTAGTGCTCTATTGGATTTTGAAATAAGGAAAATATGATGAGATTTTTACGTTTACAAGAAGTGAAAGAAAAGACGGGCTTAAGCAAGTCTGCAATCTACAGCAAGATTAAGGAAGGGGAGTTTCCGGCTAGTGTTCCCATTGGTTCAAGGACGGTAGCTTGGATCGATAGTGATATCGAAAAATGGCTGGAGTGGCGAGTGCAGGTGAGAGATAGGGGGCGTAAAGGACTTTTTAATTGATAATCTATACTGTCTTTCTCCAACAGGGGGTTGATCTTGTTGAGAAAAAAAGGATGTATCGTTGGGCAAGTCGACTCATTTGAACGTCGAAACAATTTAGCTGTAGTAACAGAAATAGGCTTCTGCATCGTTGTTTCATAGTTTTAAACTTAGCATTGGCAAGAGCTGGCACGGTGTCACTTAGTTCGTTTTCATGTGTATTATTCTCTGCTTTTGTGGGTGCAACCAGATTTAGATTTTTATGAAGTCGATCTTAATACTATCCCTATTGCCTCATGGATTTTTAAGGTGGTCACTGTCATGAAAATGGTTTTGTAGTAGTAAGGCATCTCAAAACGAGTTTTTTGTTAGCTTTACATCCTGCAGAGCGACTGATAGTGAATAAAATTAAAAATCATTAATAAACAATTATTTAGGTTGTTTATTATTTTCGTGGAGTTACTTTTTACATGGTATACTAAGTAAAATTTCCTGCAGAAATATCGTAATGAATGCCTTAACTTCACATAATGCAGCAATGCGTGAACTATTACTTTCTCAAGATCAAGAGCAGCTCCAGAGCTTAGTTGACTTAGACAGTATTGACTTAGTCTTGAGAGAGTTGTTAACAATAGAAGAAATGCGTGAAGCCGGTAGCTTTTTTACGGGGCAAGAATTAGCGACCAAAGCTGTATCTTTACTCCCTGCAATTACTTCGGATTCCGTTGTCCTCGATCCAACGTGTGGGGCTGGGAATCTACTTATTGAAGCATCAAGAAAACTTGGTGTCGAACCTACGTTATCAGCAACGTTAAAGGTATGGGGTGAGGTTCTTTGGGGCTTTGACTTGCACCTTCATTTTATTGAAGCAACAAAACTACGGATTATCGTGGAAGCCTTAAATCAAGGAGTCGAACAAGATTGCGACCTAGAAGAGGCTTTAGAGTTATTACCAAATATTGTTGTCAAAGATGCCTTAATAGTAGAACAACAAGAACTTGAGAGTGTTACTCACGTTCTTATGAACCCGCCTTTTACAATCACCCCTTCACCTAAAGAAAACTATTGGAAAGAAGGGAAAGTAAACGCGGCAGGTATCGTGTTTGATAAGTACTTGAGAAATATACCGAAAGGCTGCAAGGTGAGTGCGATTCTGCCCGATGTTCTGCGGTCTGGTAGCCGGTATGATGACTTTAGAGAGTTTGTTTCTAAATCAATGAAAGCTACTGCTGATATTTGGGGGCGTTTCAATAGCAAAACTGACGTTGATGTATTTTTGCTTTCTGGGGTCGTTGATATGAACTCGGACGAAATACTTTGGCATCATGCGGGGCATGGAACAGCTGTAATTTCTGACTATTTTGATGTTCGTACAGGTCCGTTAGTTGCCTATCGCGATCCTGAAGAAGGTCCAGAGTATCCATATTTCTATCCCAAAATATGTCCTCAGTGGGGAGTTGTACGCGAAACCATAGAAACAAGGCGTTTTAGTGGAAAAGCGCTTAGTCCACCATTTGTTGTTATTAAAAGAACATCTAGCCCATCGGATAGAAATCGAGCATCAGCGACTTTGATTAACCTTCGTAGGCCTGTTGCCATTGAGAATCACATGATTGTAGTTAAGCCTAAGGATGGAAGGGTGAGTACATGTAAAAAGCTTATGCGGGTGCTGCGGAGCCAAAAAACTAATGATTTTTTGAATGAACGAATTCGCTTGAGACACTTAACTGTTGGTGTAATAAAAGATATTCCATTTGTAGAGGATAAATAATGGCTCGTAGACACCTAGGCAAAAAGCCGTTTGATATGTCGGCTCGCGTTCCAATGCAATTAGGCCGCGAAAGTATTTCAAGCTCAACGGTTGCTGTATCTGAATTAATTAAGAACGGGTATGACGCTGATGCCGAAGATGTTCATGTAGAGTTTCACTTAAGAGATGAGCCCGCACTTTCAACTCTCGTGCTTCGAGATGACGGCAATGGGATGGATGTTGATACGATCTATGAACATTGGCTCAAAATTGGTACAGATTTTAAGAATGGTGTTGAACTATCTCTGAACAAGCAACGCGTTCTTACCGGAGCTAAAGGGCTGGGGCGTTTAGGGCTTGATAGACTTAGTAAAAAAGTTGTTCTGTACACTAAAAAGAAAGGTAGCAACTCCGTAGTGCAGCTCGTGGTTGATTGGCGTAAATACGAAGGAACTAACGCTTCTATTTCTGATATTCAACATGATATCTATGAG
Source organism: Vibrio tubiashii (assembly GCA_000775715.1). Lineage (GTDB taxonomy): Bacteria > Pseudomonadota > Gammaproteobacteria > Enterobacterales > Vibrionaceae > Vibrio > Vibrio tubiashii_A. The sequence continues at coordinate 39,079 of JRWQ01000012.1, read as the reverse complement.
CAGGACTTGCCCCTAACTGGGAAATACGGAGATATTTTTACTTCGGAAAATGACTCTGGAACTTATATGGTTCTAATCGGACTGAAGGATAACTGGACTCCAGAATTTATTGAGGACTTGAAGCAAGAGCTTAGACTTCTTATCTCTCCATATAGAAAAGCAAATGATTTTTCTGTAACACTTCATCGAACGGTGAATAAAACTCAGTATCAGTCTGAAGTTATTGATACGCAGGAGCTCTTGAAAGCTGCAAGTTGGGAAGTTAAAGCAGTAGTTGACACTACTAATAGGGTACGACTCAACTTTAAGAATAATGTTACAGGTGAAGAAGTTAAGCAGCTCCCTACACCTTGGAGAAACTGGATTTCTAAGCAAGGCGACAAGCCGTTATTTGGTCCGTTAGAGTTTGAGTTTCACTATATGGTTAAGAAGAAAGAATTTCTTTCCAAAGTAGATATGACGACGCGGAACTGGACAAAGTTTATGGAGCTAAATCGAGGTGTCCGCATCTATAGAGATGATTTTCGAGTTCGACCGTATGGTGAGCCGACAGGTAAAGGCGATTGGTTAGATCTAGGTTATCGAAAGTCACAAAGTCCGGGGGGGATTAGACAAGGCGGTTGGCGAATTGGTCCTAGCCAAATTATTGGTGCCGTTAGTATTTCAAAAACCACTAATGCAATCCTCAACGATCAAGCAAATAGGGAAGGAATTGTTGAGAACGAAGCTTACCTGCAGCTGCGTACCTTTGTTCTCAAAGTCATATCCGCGTTTGAAGTATTAGCTACGAAATCTGCGCAAGATGATGAAGATATGGATCTTGCTCAGGAACTAGAAAAGATAGTTAAGGAAAAAGATTCTGAGCTTGATAAAGCGATCAACGAAGTAAAGGCATACTCTAAAAAAAGTAACAAGAGAAAGAAGAAGGCACCCCCAGCCCAAATTGTTAACCAAAAACTGCGGGAGTTGGATCGAGCTAAGCAAGCTCACCAGAAAGCTCTGGACGAATACTACCAGCATCTAGAGAAAGAGCGTAAGAAGCTAGAAGATCAAAAAGATACGCTCTCTAATTTAGCATCTTTAGGTGTATTGACAGTAAGCTTTGGCCACGAGATACGTACACATTCAGCGTTGGCTTTAACAAATGCGAAATTGTTAACTAAAATTGTTCGAAATTCTGAAAAGACAGGTAAACCAATTGATTATGAACAACTAGCCTCGCTTACGTCACGTATGGTTTTGGGGGCACAATATGTTGATACATTTTCTCAGTTAGCGATAAACAATATCAAGCCTGATAAAAGGCGACGTAAAAAGGTGCCTGTTCCGGCGGTGTTTAGGCGTATATTTGAAATGATGTCCGCGTCTTTTGACAAGATGGGAGTGGAATGGGATTTTGAATTTGTAAAAATCAAAGAAGAAGACTTTAACGTCCGTTCGTTTGAAATCGACTGGGAAAGTATCGCTATTAACTTTATTACAAATTCAACATGGGCTCTTGAAAATACACCTAGAGAAGATAGAAAGATTAAAGTTATATTTGAAAGGGTTGGTGGCAACCGACTTAAACTTAGTTTCTTAGACTCTGGCTGTGGTTTAGAAGCGGGTCAGGAAGAGACTATTTTCTTACCGATGCATAGTCGAAAAGTTGATGTTAGAGGAAACTCAATAGGTACTGGCATGGGGCTATCAATCATCAAAGGCCAAGTTGAAGACCATATGAACTCAGGAACCATCTCAGCCATGCAGTACTCAGAGCTAGGTGGAGCGGGCTTCAGTATTGAAGTGTTACAGGATAAATAAATGAGCACAATTGTATTTATAGATGATGACAATGATATTAGGGATACTTATAAATTGTCGATGGAGCTGATGTTTGGTGACGAGTTTGAAATTGTCTGTTTAGATGTAGAAACTACATTGAAAGACATGATGACGGTTTTGGATGGAATCTCCGGTAAAGTATCTTATTTTGTAGATGAAAACCTTAAACACTCGGGTAAAGCAACTTATACTGGTATTGAATTAATTGAAGAAATAAGAAAAATTGATACAAAAATACCTATCTACATTCTGACTAGTACTGCAGATGAAATTGAACAGTACCTTGGTGATATCGAGTTTGTTATCGACAAGAATGATTGGGAGTCTGATGATGAAGAGGACAACCTCAAACAACGTTTCCTTCGCCATATTCACACTTATAAAGATATTAAATCGGAACAAGCAAAACGATTTGATGAACTTTTTGAAAAGTCTCTTTTCTCAACGTTGACCGCTGAAGAGGTAGAGGAATTCAATGTTTTGAATCTGGGACGGAGCAAAAAGTTAGTTGATGAAAGACTTATTAGTGAAGAATCTCTTGCTGAACTAAATGCAGCCTCTGATGAGTTGAACGCGATCTATGCAGAGTTAACGAAGGGTGAAGATGAATAGTTTATATTTTCCTGCCCTGAAGCGACAAAAGGTTGAGCAGTACTATAAGAGTGAAGGAGAGTTCTACGCTACCTATAATTGCCAAAAGAACTACGACAACGTGGCCAAAGATTGTCAGCATAGATGTGTGTACTGTGATGTTCATGTTGATGAGTGCGGAGGAGAGAAATTTTCATTAGATCACTTTAGGCCAAAGAATATTTTTGGTGGAAAGTTCGGTGGTATCTTAAAAATTCACCCATTCAACCTTCATCTTTCTTGTCAAAAGTGCAACGTCTTAAAGTCAGATGATTGGAAAGGATGTAAGGACACACAAGATGGTGCCACTTATATCTCCAAGAAAGGCTACATTGATCGTTTCCAAGTGGATGCCACTGATTATTTCAATGTTGATAGTGACGGGAAAATTACAGCGGCAAATAGCTCTGGGCCATCAGAGTATATGATTGGCAGGTTATTACTGAATCGAACAAACCGAGTTTACACTCGCAAACTTCGTGAAGTAACGTTCAAGGCACAACGCATTAAAGAGCTTCTTGCTTTGAGACAGAGCAAGGCTATGGAGGACTGGCATTCTGGCCTTTTGAGCGAAGAACAGGCCAAAGTGGAGTTTGGACTATTAACAAATCTACTAAAGCGCTACTCAAATCTACAGACAGTATCGATTCCTTCATCAAGTCGTTAAGAGTTTTTTAACTCATTGTACTATTTAAACTACTTCACGCTCTTCTGTTTCTGAGCAATGATTAGGGCCTTTGATGAGCAGGCCCTAATCATGCTAGTCTTGGTATGCAACTTGATTTCTTTACCACATATACAGATGAAGATTAATAAAATCTTCCACTAAGTATTAAAGAGTTAAACACGCTGATATCCGTTAGTAGCCATTTCTAACGCGAAATGTCCGAAAATTTGTTATGAAGATAGCTTACGGCTTCCGGTAGGAAGCCTATCTATGCCGTCATCCTACCAGCTTAAGATTTTTCTTCCCGGCCAGTGAGACATTGCCTTCAGCCGCAGCGGTAATATGATCACTCCACCAGCACATAAGTTTTCTACGCTGTTCGAGATACTCAGCGCGGTTATAGATTTTTCTGATCTCATTTCTGTCAACGTGGGCCAGAGCGGCTTCGATTACGTCAGGATTGAATCCCCGTTCGTTGAGTGTGGTACTTGCTAGAGCTCTCAGTCCATGAGAAACCAGTTCACCACCAAATCCCATTCTCTTTAATGCCATATTGGCTGACTGACTATTAACATGACTCTTAGGGTTCTTGTTGCTCGCGAAGACATATTCTCTATGTCCGCTAATTGGTTTCATGATCTCAAGAAGTGCGAATGTCTGTTCAGTGAGCGGGACGGTGTGAGGGCGTTTCATCTTCATCCTTTCTTCAGGAATAACCCAAACCTTATTATTAAAGTCTATGTCCTGCCAGCGGGCGGTAGCGCTCTCTATTGGCCTTGTCATTGTGTGCAACTGCCATTCGATTAAACAGCGTGTAGAAAGGGTTATATTGGCGTTGACGATGGCCTGCATTAGTTCCGGTAGCCTTTCCGGTTCTATGGTTGCCATGTGCTTTCTCTTAGGGGCTGGGAATAGCTTGGTGATGTCGGCTAAGTAGTTTACTTCAATATCGCCAGCAGCGACTGCAAGGCGCATTACTTCGTTAATAATACGACATAGCCTTTTTACTGTTTCCAGCGTTCCCTGCGCTTTCACGGGCTCCAGAATATCGAGTACCAGTTTTGGTTTGATATCCTGAATTGGTACATTGCCGAGTTTAGGGAGAATATGTTTCTCAAGAGCGCGATAAGCTTTATCTGCCGTTTCTGGTTTTACACTCTCTTTCTTGAGTGCCAGCCATTTATCAGCAAATTTACCAAAGGTTTTTTCAAGTTCAGCTTTATTTTTTAAGAGCTGCTCATCCTTGTGTTGCTTAGGGTCGATGTTGTGGGCGATCAGCTTTTTAGCTTCTGTACGTCTTTTTCTTGCTTCTGCAAGTGAAACATCAGGAAAGCTACCAAAGCTAATATTATTTCTTTTCTTAGTAATTGGATGGGTATATTTCAGAATCCACAACTTTGTACCATTAGTTTTGATACGCAATTGAAGTCCGTCACCATCAGAGAGGGTGTATTCCTTATCGGATTCCTTAGCTTGTTTGACTTGAGTGTTCGTTAAAGGGACAACTCTTTTTGCCATGATGTACCACCAATATTGTCGATTCTTAGCCGTTGGTACATTCGATGGTACATTAAAACTTGGATGTTACAAGATGAGCATAGACAGCTATAGACAAAGGTTGGTTGCTAAGTGTTGATTTTACTGGGGTAGATAGACGTTGGTAAACATGTATAGAAGAGAAAGTGGTGGCCCCTCGCAGACTTGAACTGCGGACCAATCGATTATGAGTCGACTGCTCTAACCACTGAGCTAAGGGGCCTTGTAGGGCAATGATTATAGGGGATGCAGATCTGGCTGTCTAGATGTGAACTAGGGTAAATGCGCTTAGATTTTATCCACTTAAATCGTTAAGCAATAAAAAAGGTGAGCTAGTGCTCACCTTTTCATCAATCATAGCAAAACGAAGAAGTTTATTCGTCTAGGAAGCTGCGCAGAGTTTCTGAACGGCTAGGGTGACGAAGTTTACGTAGAGCTTTTGCTTCGATCTGACGGATACGCTCACGAGTAACATCGAACTGTTTACCCACCTCTTCTAGAGTGTGGTCAGTGTTCATGTCGATACCAAAGCGCATACGCAGTACTTTTGCTTCACGAGGAGTAAGGCCAGCAAGAACATCTTTAGTAGCTACTTTTAGACTGCCAGAAGTGGCAGAATCTAGAGGTAACTCAAGTGTTGTATCTTCGATGAAATCACCTAGATGCGAATCTTCGTCGTCACCAATTGGTGTCTCCATCGAGATAGGCTCTTTAGCAATCTTCAGTACTTTGCGGATCTTATCTTCTGGCATCTGCATGCGCTCAGCCAATTCTTCCGGCAATGGCTCACGACCCATCTCTTGCAGCATTTGGCGTGAGATACGGTTAAGCTTGTTGATCGTTTCGATCATATGTACCGGAATACGAATAGTACGCGCTTGGTCTGCAATAGAGCGAGTGATCGCCTGACGGATCCACCAAGTTGCATAAGTCGAGAACTTGTAACCACGACGGTATTCAAACTTGTCTACTGCTTTCATCAAGCCGATGTTACCTTCTTGGATCAGATCCAAGAATTGTAGACCACGGTTGGTGTACTTCTTAGCAATAGAGATTACTAGACGTAAGTTCGCTTCAACCATCTCTTTCTTCGCACGGCGAGCTTTTGCTTCACCGATAGACATACGACGGCTGATGTCTTTGATGTTCTGTACCGTTAGTGATGTCTCTTCTTCGATCACTTTCAGTTTCGAAATCGAGCGACGGATATCGTCTTCACTGCGACGGATCTTCTCCGCGTATGGTTTGTCAGAAGATAGAATCTCATCCAACCACGCTTCGCTCGATTCGTTACCTGTAAACAGTGTAATGAACGATTTCTTAGGCATCTTGCCGTACTCTACAGACGCTTTCATGATCAAGCGCTCTTGAGTGCGTACACGTTCCATAGAAGTGCGTAGCTCTTCAACTAGGTAGTCGAACTGTTTAGGTGTTAGACGGAACTCTTTGAATACATCAATAACCATCTCGTGCGCTAGCGTCGCTTTCGGGCTCTCGTTGCCGTACTCGTTACACGCAAGTTGATAGTTTTGGAAAGTATTACGTAGTGCTGTGAACTTCTCTAGAGCAAGCTCAGGATCGATACCTGTATCTTCCTCTTCTTCCTCGTCGTCCTCAGACTCTTCTTCGTCTTTCTCTTCAGCATCTTCATCTTCAAGATCTGACTCAGCAAGCTCAGAACCGATGTGCGTTGCTGTCGGTGCAGTAGTCTCATCAGCGTCTGGGTCTACGAAACCTGTAATAAGGTCGGTAAGACGTAGCTCTTCAGCCTGAACCTTATCAAATTGCTCAAGGATGTATGGGATAGTGCCTGGATACTCAGCTACTGAATTTTGAACTTGGTTGATACCATCTTCAATTCGTTTCGCAATATCGATCTCGCCTTCACGAGTCAATAGCTCAACAGTACCCATTTCACGCATGTACATACGTACTGGGTCAGTAGTGCGGCCGATTTCGTTCTCTACGCTTGAAAGCGCAGCAGCAGCAGCTTCAGCCGCATCTTCATCGGTAATTGTATCATCGTCATTCAGCGCAAGATCATCAGCATCTGGAGCAGTTTCTACTACTCGAATGCCCATATCGTTGATCATCTGAATGATATCTTCGACCTGCTCTGAATCGACAATTTCTGCCGGTAGGTGGTCGTTTACTTCTGCGTACGTCAGATAGCCTTGTTCCTTGCCTTTAATGACAAGTTGTTTTAGCTGTGACTGCGGATTTTGATCCATAGACGGTATCCAACTTAGTATCTAGTGAAGGAATTAGTATGCGAGTTGCAAACCACACATCTTAACAAATTTATTTATTGCTGACTATTCGAACAGGGTTACGCTTTTAAATCTAGCATCAAAGCTAGCAGCTCCCTTCTCTCTTCGGTTGATAAACCGACACTTCTTTCTTTGGCCTGCAGGTTTTCAATTTGTTTTTCGACGCACTGGGCAAGAATTTTATCCAGTGAATCTAAAAATATATCTTGTTCATTATCTTCGTCGAGGGGGATTTCCCACCCTGCAAGACGAGATAAGAGCGCCTCATGGCTACTATTTCGCCAATGTTCTAATAACTGGCCCGTAGTGATATTGGGGTGCTGATGACAATAATCAAGCACCTCGACGAATAAACTGAGCCCGGGTACTGTTAACTCCCTCACAGTTGAGAGGTCTGGTACCATTTCAGCATAGCTCGGATTTTGAATAAGCAAAGCGATCACTTCGCGCATTGGCGTTCGTTTGATCTCTTTATGCGGTTGAGGTCGAGTTTCGTTACTTTTTTTGCGAGCTTGGCGCAGGCGATTATCAAAACCTGTGCGCTCATCGAGTAATTTTTCTAGTAGTTCTTGGAAGTACGGATCGGGAATCTTATCGATCAATGCACTCGCGTGAGCTCGAAGTGCTGACTTACCTTCATTGCTACCGAGATTTAAATTGTTAATCTCGATTAAGTTGTCGAATAGGTAGCTTGATAAAGGAGTGGCTTGCTCTATTCGTTGCTCAAACGCTTCTTTACCGTATTTTCGGATATAGCTGTCTGGATCTTCACCATCGGGTAAGAATAAGAACTTAAGCGTATTACCTGTCTTTAGATATTGCAGTGCATTCTCAAGTGCACGCCATGCTGCTTCTTTACCTGCGCGGTCGCCATCGTAGCAACACACGACAGTATTGGTTTGACGAAATAGTAGCTGGACATGGTCTCCCGTGGTTGAGGTACCAAGAGAAGCAACTGAGTAATCAACGCCATACTGCGCTAACGCCACCACATCCATATAACCCTCAACCACTAAGATCTGAGGAGGCTCGCGGTAAGCTTGCATGACTTCATATAGGCCATACAGCTCTTTACCTTTATGGAAAATAGGGGTTTCCGGTGAGTTAAGGTACTTAGGTGTACCGTCACCGATGACACGTCCACCAAATCCGATCACTCGGCCACGACGATCATGGATAGGGAACATGACGCGACCACGGAAGCGGTCGTAGCGATTACCCTTGTCGTTTTCGATCAGCATGCCACCATCGACAAGCATCTCCTGCGTTTGGGGTGTCTGACCGAAGTTCTTACGTACTAGATCCCATTCATCCGCGACATAACCGATACCAAACTTCTGCACGATTTGGCCTGATAGACCACGATCTTTTAGGTAATCAATGGCAATTTTGCTTTTAGGCTGTTTGAGTTGGTCACGATAAAACTGACTAATACTGCCCATCAAATCGTAGAGGTTACGTTTCTTTTCAGTGCTTACCTTAGGCTGATTGGACTGAAAACTTCCGCCTTGGCGCTGTTCGCGTTGAACCTCTAGGCCTAGGAAAGAGGCTAGCTCTTCAATGGCTTCAGGAAATTCCAAGCGCTCATACTCCATCATGAAATCGATGGCGTTACCATGAGCACCACAGCCAAAACAGTGATAGAACTGCTTCTCCTGTGAAACACTAAAAGAGGGGGTTTTTTCGTTGTGGAATGGGCAACAGGCGCTATAGTTTTTGCCTTTTTTCTTAAGTTTTACGCGAGCGTCTATGATGTCGACAATATCAAGTCGAGCGAGGAGGTCATCAATGAAGCTACGAGGGATTGTTCCTGCCATAAAACCTTAGAAAAATGCACTAACTTATACTCTTCAACTATTTAGAGTATGTAAATAGTTAAGAGGTAGATACAAACAAGCCGCGCATTCCGAAGGATAGCACGGCTTGTAGTAATTGGGTTGGGATATTAAGCCAGTTTAGCGCGAACTAAGCCGCTTACTTTACCCATATCTGCACGCCCTTGAATCTGAGGCTTAAGAACACCCATCACTTTACCCATGTCTTGCATGCCCGCAGCTCCTGATTCAGTAATAGCACTTTCTACAAGTGCAGACACTTCATCTTCAGTAAGCGGTTGAGGCATAAAGTCCTCAAGTACAGTAATTTCAGCTTTCTCAGCATCTGCAAGATCTTGACGACCTGCTGATTCAAATTGAGCTACAGAGTCGCGACGTTGTTTAACCATTTTGGTCAGCACTGCGAGAATGTCGTCGTCGCCCAGAGTGATCTGTTCGTCAACTTCACGTTGCTTAATGGCTGACAGAGCTAAACGAATAGTGCCAAGGCGCGTTTTGTCCTTGGCTTTCATCGCTAATTTTTGCTCTTCTTTGAGTTTGTCAATCAGAGCCATAACTATAATCCTTTAGGACTTAGCTATTAGTACAGGCGAACGCGACGAGCGTTTTCGCGAGCTAGCTTCTTAGCGTGACGCTTTTGAGCTGCTGCTTTAGCGCGTTTGCGAACTGTAGTTGGTTTTTCGTAGTGCTCACGACGACGCACTTCAGAAAGGATACCTGCTTTTTCGCAAGAGCGTTTGAAACGACGTAGTGCAACGTCGAACGGTTCGTTTTCACGTACTTTAACTACTGGCATATGCCTTTCACCTCAGGGGTTAATTCGTTAATGCTGACTTCACACGACTTAGCTTGTTCGCTAGGTCTATAATCAGCTTGATCAAAAATGGTGCGGAATTTTAATCCGATCACACTAGCTTTGTAAAGTATTTTGTTGGGTAGAGTTTGCACAAAATTTGTTTGAGAAGCAAAGGCGCGGTAAGATTGCGCCAATTTTGAATACTAGACAGAGACATCCAAGGTAAACCATGCGCATTATTGGTATCGAAACCTCTTGTGATGAAACAGGAATCGCAATTTACGATGATGAGAAAGGACTGCTTTCGCATCAACTATATAGCCAAGTAAAACTGCATGCTGATTACGGCGGTGTAGTACCAGAGTTGGCATCACGCGATCATGTAAAGAAAACTATCCCTCTAATTAAAGCAGCATTGGCTGAGGCTAATCTAACACCGAAAGATATCGATGGCGTTGCTTATACTGCCGGTCCTGGTTTGGTCGGGGCGCTGCTTGTTGGCGCAACGATTGGTCGCAGTATCGCTTACGCTTGGGGGGTGCCTGCGGTCCCTGTCCATCATATGGAAGGGCACCTGTTAGCGCCAATGCTTGAAGATAACCCACCACCTTTCCCATTTGTCGCTGTCTTGGTTTCAGGTGGCCATACCATGATGGTGGAAGTTAAGGGCATAGGAGAATACAAGATCCTTGGTGAGTCGATTGATGATGCTGCAGGTGAAGCGTTTGATAAAACCGCTAAGCTGATGGGCTTGGATTACCCAGGTGGTCCTTTACTGTCTAAGCTTGCTGAAAAAGGTACGCCAGGTCGATTTAAGTTCCCGCGTCCGATGACTGATAGACCGGGCCTTGATATGAGCTTCTCTGGTTTAAAAACATTTACTGCTAATACTATTGCGGCAAATGGTGATGACGAGCAAACTCGTGCTGATATCGCGTTAGCTTTTGAAGAAGCGGTGTGCGCAACACTCACTATTAAGTGTAAGCGTGCGCTAGAGCAGACCGGTTTTAAGCGTATTGTGATTGCGGGTGGCGTGAGTGCTAACCGCCGCTTACGTGCTGACCTAGAGGCGCTAGCGAATAAGATTGGTGGAGAAGTCTACTATCCACGTACTGAATTCTGTACTGATAATGGCGCGATGATCGCGTACGCAGGTATGCAACGTCTGAAAAATGGTGAAGTGTCTGATCTTTCAGTACAAGCCACACCACGTTGGCCTATCGATCAATTAAAGCCCATTAAATAAAGCTTTGCCTTTATAGAGAAGGTCGCTCACGCAGCGGCCTTTTGTTTACCTCAATGCTCAAACTTTATAAAAACAATTAGGGTTCGACCCCAATGGAGATGAACGTGAATAAATTTGCTATCGACGGCCGCGAAATGGCCTATCAAGATGTTGGTCAAGGCCCTGTAATTGTATTTGGTCATAGTTACCTTTGGGACAGCGGAATGTGGGCACCTCAAGTGGCAGCGCTAAGCCAGCACTATCGCTGTATTGTTCCTGAATTATGGGCGCATGGGGAGTCTGATTTTGCTCCTCAAACAACGCGTTCTCTTACCGATTATGCTAAGCAGATTGTTGCGTTGATGGATCACCTTAATGTTGAGAGTTTTTCAATTGTTGGTCTCTCTGTCGGCGGTATGTGGGGAACAGAAATGGTTAGCTTAGTACCACAGCGAGTCCAATCTTTGGTATTGATGGATACCTTTGTGGGTCTAGAGCCAGAAGTCACTCATGCCAAGTACTTTGCTATGTTAGATACCATCAGCCAAACGCAGACAGTTCCAGAGCCATTGGTCGAAGCAGTGACGCCACTATTTTTTGCCACTAATGCCGAGCAAGAGAATCCACAACTGGTAGAGCGTTTTGCTCAATCACTGCGCGAGTTAAAAGGCGACAAGGCAGTGGAAGTTGCTCGTATCGGGCGTATGGTATTTGGTCGTCGCGATCAAATTGAGGATATTGAGAAGTTCGCGCTGCCTGTTCTGATTGCGGTAGGACAAGAAGATAAACCTCGCCCAGTGCTAGAGTCATACTTGATGAATGATTGTATATCGGGCTCTGAGCTTATCCAGATCCCGAATGCAGGACATATATCTAACCTAGAGCAAGCTGACTTTGTCACTGAGATGCTGAGTAATTTTCTTGCACGAGTTTACGCCTAACGATAAGCCTCATTTACGAGGCTTTATTTAATCCGTTTTTCTTTTCACCCACTTTAGGCTCGGTTCCTTCGAACAAGCGCTTAATGTTTTGGTGATGGCGGAAGATGATCAAGCAGCACAACATGGCGACTGGAAGTGTGTATTGGGGTTTGACCATCCAAGTGTAAAACGGGGCGAGAAGTACTGTTACTATCGCTGCAAGGGAAGAGTAGCGGAATAAAAAAGCCACGCTAATCCAGGTAGCAATGATCATTCCAGTCAGGTCTAAGCCAATTGGAGCGATTGCGCCTAACGCCGTCGCTACTCCTTTACCGCCTTTAAAGTGGAAAAACAGCGGGTACATGTGCCCCAAGCAGGCCGCGATGGCGATGACACCAAGAATGATAGGGTCAATCTGTAAGAAATATCCCCCCCACACAGGAATTGTGCCTTTCAGCATATCGCACAGCAGTACCGCAATGGCTGCTTTTTTGCCACCAATTCGCAGTACGTTAGTGGCTCCGGGGTTGTGTGAACCAACACCTCGAGGATCAGGCAGACGCAAAACTCGACAAATCAGTACCGCACTCGAGATCGAACCCAAAAGATAGGCAAAGATGATCATAATCAGAGCTATTGGTGTCATAGTAGAGTAACTCGTCTGAAACAGGTGTTAGCCAAGCAAGTAACTGATATCATAGCGCGCCTAACGCTCTCACACTACAAGATCGGCAAAGTTTGAGTGTCAAAGAGTACGACTTTTTAGCCAATTTGGGTATCCGACCTGTTGGATACTCGCCACATAGGAAGTAGCAGATGGATAAAGTATTTATTGAGCAACTGGAAGTGATCACTACGATCGGCGTGTACGATTGGGAGCAAGAGATCAAGCAAAAATTGGTGCTTGATATCGAAATGGCTCACGATAACCGCCCTGCAGGGAAAAGTGATGATGTGGTTGATGCGCTTGATTATGCTCAGGTGAGTGAGGCTGTTATTACCCACATCGAAGGCGGACGCTTCCTATTGGTTGAGCGAGTAGCAGAAGAGGTAGCTGAGTTGATCATGGCCCGTTTCAATGTGCCTTGGATTAAGATTAGACTGACTAAACCAGGCGCAGTACCACAGGCTAAAGGAGTGGGTGTCGTGATCGAACGAGGCATTCAATGATCACCACCTATATAGGTATTGGTTCCAACATCGAACGACGTAAGCACATTGAAGCCGCGATTGCTGAGTTAAGTACGATAGACGCTGAACTTCGCTTGTCGACGATTTATCAGTGTGAATCCATCGGTTTTGACAGTCACGCGTTCTACAATCTTGTCGTAGAAATGAAAACCTCGTTAACTTTAAGCGATTTTTCACGCAAACTTCGTGAAATCGAGCTTAAATGGGGGCGTGCTGAGAATGCTGACAAGCTTGAGCCTCGAACGATTGACCTCGATATTATCTTGTTTGGTGAGCAGACCTCAGTTGAAAAGCCGCAGTTGCCACGAAGTGACATATTCAAGTATGCGTTTGTGCTTAAACCTCTGTTTGAGCTTTGCCCACAATTGGTTGTTCCATCTGATGGGCGAACGATTGAGCAGATTTGGCAACAGGCTCAATTTGATACACAACTAGAACCTGTCCCAGTGTGGTTTAATTAGGTCAACAGACCCAGGGACGACAAACCACCAATAAATTAGAGATTTAAATGAGTTATTTTGAAGCCTTTATCCTTGCCTTGATACAAGGGCTAACCGAATTCTTGCCGATTTCTAGCTCGGCGCACCTTATCCTTCCATCAGCCATTCTTGGCTGGGAAGACCAAGGGCTTGCTTTCGACGTTGCGGTACATGTCGGTACTTTGGCTGCAGTCGTTATTTACTTCCGCAAAGAGGTGATTAGCCTACTTTCTGCTTTCTTAGGTTCGATTTTCAAAGGCGAGCGTAGCAAAGAAGCTAAGCTGGCGTGGATGATTGTATTGGCCACCATCCCTGCATGTCTGTTTGGCTTGTTGATGAAAGATATTATTGAGCTCTATTTACGTAGCGCTTGGGTGATTGCGACCACGACCATAGTGTTTGGTCTACTGCTGTGGTATGTCGACAAAAACTCTAAGTTAGCGGATGACGAGTACCAGGCGGATTGGAAGAAAGCGCTGTTTATTGGTATTGCTCAGGCGCTGGCTATGATTCCTGGTACATCTCGCTCAGGCGCGACGATTACTGCCGCACTCTACCTAGGTTTTACTCGTGAAGCGGCTGCTCGTTTTTCGTTTTTAATGTCGATTCCAATCATTCTATTGGCGGGTAGTTACTTAGGACTTAAGTTAGTTACCAGTGGTGAGCCTATTCATCTCGGCTTTTTGATTACAGGAATCGTCACTTCATTTATTAGTGCCTATATCTGTATTCACTTTTTCTTGAAGCTGATTTCACGGATGGGAATGACGCCGTTTGTTATTTACCGCCTGATTCTTGGTGTGGGCTTACTTGCGTTCCTGATGAGCAACTAAGCGTCTCATATAGATACATTCTTTATTAAGGCCACATAGTCCAATCTCGCTTGCATCGCGACATTGTGATATATATGTGGTCTTTCTTTATCTCTCTTCTTTAATTGATGGTATGCGGATTTTTGCACTGACCCTAACCCTAGTATTGGGCTGGCTACAGTTTGAACTGTGGTTCGGCAAAAATGGTATTTCAGATTTTCAGGCTGTGAATGCTGAAACTCAAGTTCAGCATCAAGTGAATGGCAGCCTACAAACTCGCAATGATGAAATGTTTGCTGAGATTGATGATTTGCGTCAAGGACTTGATGCCATTGAAGAACGAGCGCGTCATCAGCTCGGCATGATCAAAGAGGGAGAGACTTTCTACCGCATTGTAGGAGAGGACAACTAGATGTCTTCAACTTGTCGAATGTCTGTCGTTGCTGTCGTTCCTGCTGCAGGAGTCGGTAGTCGTATGAAGGCTGATCGTCCGAAGCAATACCTTGAGATCCAAGGTCACACCGTATTAGAACATACCGTCGAAAAACTGCTTTCTCACCCAGCGGTGAGTAAGGTCGTCGTGGCGATTACTGATGGTGACCCATACTACCCAGAGCTATCATTGTCTAACCATCCAGATGTCATTAGGGTCTCTGGTGGCAAGGAGCGTGCAGACTCAGTTTTATCTGCGCTCAATTATATTGAGCAGAATCACTTGGCTGAGTGGGTACTAGTCCATGATGCGGCAAGGCCATGTTTCGACATAACTGATGTCGATGGCTTACTTGAAGTTGGGCAGAAAAACCAATTAGGTGGCATTCTTGCGGCGCCGGTAAGAGATACCATGAAACGCGCAAATGGCGCTCAAAATATTGAACACACTGTAGAAAGAGAAGCATTGTGGCATGCATTGACTCCACAACTGTTTAAAACTCGGCCGTTAACGGATGCATTGACCAAGGCGCTTGCCAGTGGTGTTGCTATCACCGATGAAGCGTCGGCAATGGAATGGGTAGGAGAAAAGCCAGCCTTAGTGCAAGGTCGAGCTGACAATATAAAAATAACCCAACCAGAAGATTTAGCGCTCGCTGAGTTTTATCTAAAAAGAAACAAAGGATAACTCATGATTCGAATTGGTCACGGCTTTGATGTACACAAATTTGGCGGAGAAGGCCCTGTCATTATTGGTGGTGTAGAAGTGCCTTATGAGCAAGGACTAATAGCCCACTCTGATGGCGACGTTGCTTTGCATGCTCTGTGTGACGCTCTGCTGGGGGCGATTGCGGCTGGCGATATTGGCCGCCACTTCCCTGATACTGATGATAAATGGAAAGGCGCTAATAGCCGAGACTTGTTGCGTGATGTTTACCGCCGTGTACGTGAACAAGGCTATATTCTAGGTAATGCGGATGTCACCATTATGGCTCAAGCCCCAAAAATGGCACCTCATATTGAATCCATGTGCCAGGTGATAGCTCAAGATCTTGAAACGGATATTGGTAATGTGAATGTTAAAGCGACAACGACGGAGCGCTTAGGCTTTACAGGCCGTAAAGAAGGTATTGCAACTGAAGCGGTTGTCTTACTGGTTAAAGAATAAATAGCTTACTGGTTGCTTAAAGTGGCAACTAAGTAACGGAAAACACTATGTCTGATATTTTATCTTCATTGGCGTACCTAAACGGTAAGCCAGTTGCGAAAGGCAAGCTCAAAGTGAAACCTGAGCACTTTCAAGTTAACGAGAATTTAGGTTTTAATTTCACTGGAAGCGGTGAGCATTTGATGGTGCGTATCCGAAAAACAGGCGAGAACACCAGCTTTGTCGCTAATGAATTAGCCAAAGCGTGTGGTGTGAAATCTAAAGATGTTAGCTGGGCAGGTCTTAAAGATCGTCACGCGGTTACCGAGCAATGGTTGAGTGTCCATCTACCGAAAGGTGATACGCCAGATTTTAGTGCTTTCCTTGCCCAATACCCAAGCATTGAGATCCTCGCGACTGATCGTCACAACAAAAAGTTGCGACCAGGTGATCTGGTAGGAAACCAATTTGTCGTGATCATCTCTGAAGTGAGTGATGTGCAAGATGTGATGGCTCGCTTAGAATCTGTAGCGAAAAGGGGGGTGCCCAACTACTTTGGTAGCCAACGTTTCGGTAATCAGGGCAACAATTTAAGTGAAGCTCGTCGCTGGGGGCGAGACAATGTTCGTACCCGCAATCAAAATAAGCGCAGTCTGTACTTGTCAGCCGCTCGTTCATGGATTTTTAACACTATTTTATCGGAGCGAATTGAAAAAGACCTGTTTGCTCGGCCAGTGATTGGTGATTTGGTCCAGCACGGTGATGAGCGCATTTCTGTTGATAGTGACAATTTAGCGACGCTCTCTGAGCAAGTTACTTTAGGTCAAGCGCAAATCACCGCAGCAATGGCCGGTGATAACGCCTTGCCTACGCAAGGAAAAGCATTGGATCTTGAACAGCCACACCTAGATGCAGAGCCTGATCTTATGGCATTGATTCGTGGTAATCGTATGCGTCATGAGCGACGTGAGATCGCTTTGATGCCTCAAGACCTAACCTGGCATGCCGAGGGTGATAAAGTCACACTCAATTTCTCGCTAGATTCGGGCTGCTTTGCGACTGCAATCGTACGCGAGCTCGTGGAAGAAATCGAAGTGGAGCGTCTCTACAATGAGTGATAAACCACTAAAAATCTTAGTGAGTAATGATGATGGTGTTCATGCCCAAGGGATTCATGTATTAGCTGATTCGTTAAGAGAGTTGGCAGAGGTGACGATAGTTGCTCCTGACCGTAACCGTTCTGGAGCCTCTAACTCGCTGACTTTAGAGCAGCCGCTGCGAGTGACTGAAATTGCTCCCAAGGTTTTCTCTGTTCAAGGCACACCGACCGATTGTGTTCATTTTGCCTTAAATGAGCTGATGAAGGATGATCTTCCCGATCTCGTGCTAGCAGGGATTAATCATGGTGCTAACTTGGGCGATGATGTGCTTTATTCGGGAACTGTCGCTGCGGCGATGGAGGGGCATTTCCTTGGAGTTCAGGCGATAGCCTTTTCTCTGGTTGGTAAACAAAACTTCGAAACAGCCGCAGTTGTCGCTCGTGATTTGGTTTCTCAACATGCCTCTAAGCCGATTCCAACTAACAGGCTGCTTAATGTTAACGTGCCAGATGTTGCAATTTCTCAGTTGAAGGGGACACAAGTCACTCGACTAGGTGCGCGTCATCACGCTGAGGCAATGATTAAGCAGAAAGATCCGCGAGGCCATGATATTTATTGGTTAGGTCCTCCGGGTAAAGAGCAAGATGCGGGAGAAGGAACAGATTTCTTTGCAATTGAGCACGGTTTTGTTTCCGTGACACCATTGCAAGTTGACCTGACTGCACATGAATCTCTGACAAGTATGGATAACTGGTTAAAGGAAAACTAAGAATGGCAAACCCACATGCTGACAGATTAATCGACTTTCTTGTCGCTAGTGGCATTCAAGATCAGAAAGTGCTTGATGCAATTTATCGTTTACCACGAGAACAGTTCGTGTCTCAGGCTATGATGCATCAAGCCTATGACAATAATGCATTACCCATAGGACAAGGGCAGACTATATCTCAGCCCTACATCGTCGCCAAGATGACAGAAATACTTGGCCTGACTAGGCAAAGTAAAGTGCTCGAAGTGGGCACGGGCTCTGGTTATCAAACCGCTGTGTTAGCTCAACTCGTTGATCATGTCTTTTCTATCGAACGAATCAAAGCCTTGCAGTGGGAAGCGAAACGTCGCTTAAAGCAACTCGACATTTACAACATCTCAACCAAGCATGGTGATGGTTGGCAAGGATGGTCATCTAAAGCACCATTTGATGCCATTATCGTCACGGCAGCTGCGGAGTCTGTACCTTCGGCACTTCTATCCCAACTTGCAGACGGGGGAGTCATGGTTATACCTGTGGGGCTTGAGGAGCAACAGTTATTGAAGATAACTCGTCAGGGAGATGATTACGTTTCTGATGCGATAGAAATGGTAAGGTTTGTTCCCTTGGTAGCCGGTGATTTAGCTTAACAATGAAGTTGTGGTCTCGTTTTGCTCTGGTCCTGACATTGTGCAGCGCATTAATTGGGTGTGCTGCCCATATGCCTGCGCCAGTTAGCGGGTTAAATAAAGACTACAGTTCAGTTTCTCGGGGAAGTTACAGAGGAAGCTTCTATGAGGTTGAGAAGGGCGATACGCTCTATTTTATAGCCTATGTCACAGACAAGGATGTAAAAGAAATTATTAATTACAATGGCCTGAAAAAGCCATACACCATTTATCCCGGCCAAAAGCTTAAATTGTGGCAACCCGCCTACAACGCGCCAGCGTATGGTGGCTCTGGGGCGGGAGCGGCCATATCCTCAGCTAGCACACCATCTACCTCAAGTAATAAGTCAGTTTCGAGCAAAAACTCGAATCAAAAACTTAGTTCAACTCAGGCGAGAAATAGCACTCAAACGGTGAAAAAAGATCCTTCTAAGAAGGTTGATCAATCGAAATCAAAGGAGTATGTTGGTTCTACTGGTAAACAAAATGTTAACAATATTGTTAGCAAACCTAAAACTAACAACAATAAAATTTCCAAATGGTTATGGCCAACGAAAGGGAGAGTAATCAAAAACTTTTCTGCTGGAGATCAAGGGAATAAAGGTATTGATATCGCAGGACAGCGGGGTCAATCCATCGTATCGACAGCAGGCGGCACCGTCGTTTATTCGGGCAATGCGCTACGTGGTTACGGTAATCTTGTGATTATAAAACATAACGACAATTACCTCAGTGCATATGCACACAATGATCGGTTGCTAGTACACGAAGGACAGAGTGTAAAAGCAGGCCAAAAGATTGCAACAATGGGCAGCTCCGGTACAAGTGGAGTTCGTTTGCACTTTGAAATTCGCTATCAAGGTAAGTCAGTGAATCCAAAACGCTACTTACCATAGTAATTTACTGTTAGGTAAAATAGCGACATTAGACGTAGTAATGTCTTGCTAGCTCGCCGGGGGAGGCGCTATGAGTATCAGCAATGCAGCAACGAAAGTCGAACAATTCGAAATCGGTCAAGAAGCAATGGAAACGCTTCAAACCGCTCAATCCACTAAACCCACTCAAGTAGAAGATGCAAAAGAAGAGTTTGATGCATCGACGAAGAGCCTAGATGCAACCCAATTGTACTTGGGTGAAATTGGTTTTTCTCCACTACTCACCGCTGAAGAAGAAGTTCTCTACGCACGCCGCGCATTACGAGGTGATGAAGCAGCGCGTAAGCGTATGATAGAAAGTAACCTTCGCTTAGTGGTTAAAATTTCTCGTCGTTACAGCAACCGTGGTTTAGCACTCCTTGATCTTATTGAAGAGGGGAATCTAGGTTTGATCCGCGCGGTCGAGAAGTTTGATCCTGAACGAGGCTTCAGATTTTCCACCTATGCAACTTGGTGGATACGTCAGACCATTGAACGTGCTTTAATGAACCAAACTCGCACGATTCGTCTACCGATTCACGTCGTCAAAGAACTCAACATTTACCTGCGTACCGCTCGTGAGCTTTCGCAAAAGCTCGACCACGAACCAACAGCAGAAGAGATTGCCACTCAGCTAGACAAACCCGTTGATGATGTGAGCAAGATGCTCCGCTTGAATGAGCGTATTAGCTCGGTTGATACACCTATCGGCGGTGATGGTGAGAAAGCGCTACTGGATATCATCCCTGATATTAACAACTCTGATCCTGAAGTCTCAACTCAAGACGATGATATCAAAAACTCGCTGATCCACTGGTTGGATGAACTAAATCCAAAACAAAAAGAGGTACTAGCACGTCGTTTTGGTCTATTGGGTTATGAGCCATCGACGTTAGAAGAGGTTGGTCGCGAGATCAATCTAACTCGAGAGCGTGTACGTCAAATCCAAGTTGAAGGTTTACGTCGCTTGCGCGAGATTCTAATTAAGCAAGGGCTAAATATGGAAAGCTTGTTTAGTGTAACCGAAGAGTAATCCGGACATTTAGTACAGCAAAAGCCTTGGATTTTTCCAAGGCTTTTTTGATTGTTAGAGCTTGATACTATTTTGCTGAATAAATGTCTGGCAGCTATTGAGCCTGATGGATATTTGGTTAATAGATCCTAGTCATTGTTCTGCTTTTTAGTTGGGAACACTTTCACCATTTTGATGCGGTTCTCTTCAAGCTCAACGATTTCCATTGGGTGATTTGAGACGTGTACACTCAAGTGACTTTCGGGGATATCTTCTAAGTGCTCTAGAATTAATCCGTTTAATGTTCTAGGTCCGTCTGTTGGTAGTGACCATTTGAGACCTTTGTTGATATCGCGAATGTTGGCACTGCCTTCGATGAGGAAGCTGCCATCACCTTGTGGCGTTATCTCATCGGAGAGGCTTGGAGCGATGGATGTGGTGAACTCGCCAACGATCTCTTCAAGAATATCCTCTAGCGTAATCAGGCCATTAATATCACCATATTCGTCGACGATAAGACCAATACGTTCTTTATTGCGCTGAAATTTTAGTAACTGCACATTAAGAGGAGTACTTTCAGGAATAAAGTAGACTTCATCAGCAGCTCTTAACAGGGTCTCTTTGGTGAACTCGTTCTTTTCTAGCATCAAACGATAAGACTCACGCAGACGTAACATACCGACGACTTCATCAATCTGATCGCGATACAGCACGACTCGTCCATGAGGAGAGTGAGTTAGCTGACGGACGATAGATTTCCAGTCATCGTTGATATCGATGCCGGTAATTTCGTTGCGTGGCACCATTATGTCGTTAACCGTAACGTGCTCTAAATCGAGAATTGAGATCAACATATCTTGGTGACGGCGTGGGATCAGGTTACCCGCTTCGTTTACTACTGTACGTAACTCTTCAGAACTCAGATGATCTTCACCATTGTGATCGGCTTTGATACCTAATAGGCGAATGAAGCCATTAGTAATAAAGTTCACTAGCATGACAAGCGGTGACAGAATCTTCATTAAGATGGTCAGAACAATACTACTCGCGTAAGAGACTCGTTCTGGGTATAAGGCTGCGAGGGTTTTGGGTGTCACTTCAGCAAAGACGAGAATAACCATGGTGAGTGCCCCCGTCGCGATGGCAACGCCAAGATCGCCGAACAGGCGCATGCCAAGAATTGTCGCGATTGCAGAAGCGAGGATGTTGACAAGGTTGTTGCCAATTAAGATCAAACCGATCAAGCGGTCAGGACGGTCAAGCAGCTTTTCAACTCGCTTGGCACCTTTGTGCCCCGTATTGGCTAGATGTTTAAGGCGGTAACGGTTCAGAGCCATCATCCCTGTCTCGGAACCTGAAAAATATCCTGAAATAACAATAAGACACGCGAGTAGCGCAAATAAGATACCCGTTGATATGTCGTCCAAAGCTTTTCTTTTCCTTGTTATGTTTGGTTAATTTATGACCTAATTTAGGGGTTAAGTCAATTTTTCAAAATGTGAATTGGCTGGTATAAAAAAGAGTGGTGTTACCCACACACCTTTGAGTGAAACTAGCTGAGAATGATCTCTCGGACAAATCGGCTACCGAAATAGGCTAGGGTAAGTAGTGTAGCGCCTGCTACAGCAAACCAAGTGACTTTTCTTCCGCGCCATCCTTTTTGGTAATGTCCCCAAAGTAGCACTGAGTAAACTATCCAAGCGATAAACGAAAGAATGCCTTTATGGGCCTTCCCTTGAGCGAACATGTCTTGCACGAAAATAAATCCGGTTAGCAAGGTGCCAGTCAGTAGTAGGTTACCGATTAAGATGATGTTGAAAAGCTGACGCTCAACCATGAGCAGCGGAGGCAAGTTGGGATTAATGACCAACGCTTTTTTTGTTTTGAGCTTGTGATCGAGCCAAGCTAACTGAATCGCGTAGAGCGCACCGATCGTGAGGGTAGAATATGAAAACAGCGCGAGTGAGATATGTAACAGCAATTTAGGGTCTTGCTCAAGGTGAGTAATGAAGGTACTTGGCAAGAAGGCTGCGGCAACTAGGTTGAGCGCAGAAAAACTATAGACAACAGGCAGTAAGAACCATAGACGAGTTTTGAGCATTGCACCGCTCATCACCAGTGAAATGATGAAGCCAATTAATGATGCGACGTTAAGAATACTCAGATTTTGACCAGAACTACCTAAGATAAGATCACTAAGTAGCCACGCATGAAAAGCGAGCGCAAGTGCCGCGCTAGTGAAGACGGTTTTTACGCGGATGCCTGTCTGATGTACAAGTCCAGGTACTATGGTAGCGATTGCTAATGAATAAAGTATCGTAGCAACAATGGCTATTAGGTTGTCCATTATTCTCTATGGCTGGTGAAATTTTAGCAAATTATACCTTGCATCAACGGCTTGAGCTATGACTTATCGCTTTCATTTGCGTGAGTTGAGATATCAAAAGTCATCTAGACAGTGTCAAGCTTGAGTTGGCTAAGGTATACTCATAGTAATTTTTCGCCAATATTGACGGGCGAGACTTCTTGCACACCGTCTGGGTAAAGAGACTAAGATGTTTGAGAATTTAACGGATCGCTTATCCAAAACGCTGAAAAACATCAGCGGTAAAGGTCGTCTGACCGAAGACAATATAAAAGAGACATTGCGTGAAGTGCGTATGGCACTTCTAGAAGCTGACGTCGCACTTCCAGTTGTACGTGAGTTCATTAAGCGTATTAAAGAGAGCGCAGTAGGTGTTGAGGTATCGAAATCTCTAACACCAGGTCAAGAGTTCATTAAGATCGTTCAAGCTGAGCTTGAAGCGGTGATGGGTGAGTCTAACGAAGCTCTGAACCTAGCCGCTCAGCCACCTGCGGTTGTGTTAATGGCGGGTCTGCAAGGTGCGGGTAAAACCACTTCGGTAGGTAAGCTCTCTAAGCTATTAAAAGAGCGTGAGAAGAAAAAAGTGCTGGTGGTGTCTGCCGACGTATATCGTCCAGCGGCGATTAAGCAGCTTGAAACACTCGCCTCAGATGTTGGTGTCGACTTCTTCCCGTCTTCAGCCGATCAAAAGCCAATTGATATTGCTAATGCAGCCATCGATCACGCGAAGAAAAAGTTTTATGACGTTCTTCTCGTCGATACTGCCGGTCGTTTAGCCATCGATGAGCAGATGATGGGCGAGATTCAAGAACTACATACTGCAATCAATCCAGTTGAGACTCTGTTCGTTGTTGATGCAATGACAGGTCAGGATGCTGCCAACACGGCTAAAGCATTTGGTGACGCACTGCCGCTAACCGGTGTGGTTCTAACCAAAGTCGATGGTGATGCACGTGGTGGTGCTGCGTTGTCTGTTCGCCATATTACGGGCAAGCCGATTAAATTCTTAGGTGTAGGTGAAAAAACCGATGCACTAGAACCCTTCCACCCTGATCGTGTTGCTTCACGTATCTTGGGTATGGGTGATGTACTGTCACTTATCGAAGACTTACAGCGCAATGTTGATACAGACAAAGCTGAAAAACTGGCGAAGAAGTTTAAAGAGAAGAAAGGTTTTGACCTTGAAGACTTCCGCGAGCAGCTAGGTCAGATGCAAAACATGGGCGGCATGATGGGTATGATGGACAAGCTACCTGGCATGAGCAACTTACCGGACAACGTGAAAGACAAAGTCGACGATAAGATGTTTAAGCAGATGGAAGCGATCATCAACTCAATGACGATGAAAGAGCGTCAGCGTCCAGAGCTGATAAAAGGTTCACGCAAGAAACGTATCGCTGCAGGTTCTGGTACTCAGGTTCAAGATGTAAACCGCCTATTAAAGCAGTTCACCCAAATGCAAAAGATGATGAAGAAGATGCAGAAAGGTGGCATGAAGGGCATGATGCGCAATATGCAAGGCATGATGGGCGGCATGGGTGGAATGGGCGGCGGCGGTGGCTTTAATCCATTCGGTCGTTAATTTCATCTAGCGATAAAAATTTCAAGGTGTTAGCTAGCTCACAAACTTAAAACCCGTTTTATGTTGGTGAAAAAGTAGCTAAAGACCTTGCATTGCTCCGGAATAAGAGTAAAATTCCGGAGCTTTATTTTGGCACGAGCCCCAAATCATTTAGCAATAAATGATCTCTGGGGTTAATTTTATTTTTGAGAAGCAAAGAGGACGACATGGTAACCATTCGTTTGGCACGTCACGGCGCTAAGAAGCGTCCATTTTATCAAATCGTAGTAGCGGACAGCCGCAATG
The DNA here is from genome assembly GCA_000775715.1 of Vibrio tubiashii. Lineage (GTDB taxonomy): Bacteria > Pseudomonadota > Gammaproteobacteria > Enterobacterales > Vibrionaceae > Vibrio > Vibrio tubiashii_A. Next base: position 14,641 of record JRWQ01000012.1, on the reverse strand, counting down.
CAGCAACTGGCCGTTTCATCGAGAAAGTTGGTTTCTTTAACCCAACTGCTCAAGGTCAAGAAGAAGGTCTACGTCTAGATCTAGACCGCGTTAACCACTGGGTTGGTCAAGGCGCAACTGTATCTGACCGCGTAGCTAAGCTAGTTAAAGACGCTCAAAAAGCGGCTTAATTCTTACCTTAAGAAGTAGAAATTAGCTTATGTCGATGACAGGTAAAGAAACAATGAGCGAAGACAAGATTGTTGTAGGCAAGTTTGGTGCTACTTATGGCATTCGCGGCTGGCTCAAGGTTTTTTCCTACACAGACAATACTGAAAGCATATTTGATTACACGCCTTGGTTTATTAAGCAAGGTGAAAAGTGGGTCGAGTACAAAGTTGAAAGCTGGAAGCGCCATAACAAAGGTTTGGTGGTGAAACTTGAAGGTCTTGATGTGCGCGAAGAAGCGCAGCTGATGACCAACTTTGAAATCTCAATTGACCCTGCGGTATTACCAGAATTGCCATCAGATGAATTCTATTGGCGTGATTTGATTGGTATGCAAGTTGTAACCGACAAAGGTTACGATCTAGGTGTCGTTTCAGACATGCTAGAAACTGGCTCCAACGATGTTTTGGTAATTAAAGCAAATCTAAAAGATGCTTTCGGGCAAAAGGAACGGTTAATCCCGTACCTTGAAGAGCAAGTGATCAAGAATATTGATCGCGAAGCTCAACGGATCGAAGTTGACTGGGATCCTGGATTCTAAACTCCAAATAACCAGAGCGAGATAAACATGTGGGTTGGCGTAATTAGCCTATTTCCTGAAATGTTCCGTTCTGTTACTGATTTTGGAGTAACAGGTCAAGCGGTTAAAAAAGGTCTTTTGTCGATTGAGACATGGAATCCTCGTGATTTCACGCACGACAAACATCGCACTGTTGATGATAGACCTTATGGTGGCGGCCCCGGCATGCTAATGATGGTTCAGCCTTTGCGCGATGCTATCCATGCAGCCAAACAAGCCTCACCAGGTAAGACGAAAGTCATTTACCTCTCTCCTCAAGGTCGAAAACTTGACCAACAAGGAGTTGAAGAACTGGCAACGAATGAGAACTTGCTTCTGATTTGTGGCCGTTACGAAGGGGTAGATGAGCGTATCATTCAATCTGAAGTTGACGAAGAATGGTCAATTGGAGATTTTGTGATGACGGGTGGTGAAATACCGGCCATGACATTGATTGATTCTGTCTCTCGGTTTGTTCCGGGGGTATTAGGAGATTTCGCGTCAGCAGAAGAAGACTCTTTTGCAAATGGCTTGCTCGATTGCCCTCACTATACGCGACCTGAGGTGTTAGACGGTAAAGAAGTACCAATGGTACTCAAGTCTGGTAACCATAAGGACATTCGTCGCTGGCGACTAAAGCAGTCGTTAGGCCGTACTTGGCTCAGAAGACCAGAACTCCTGGAAAACCTAGCTCTGACTGACGAACAGGAACAATTACTGGCCGAGTTCATTAAAGAGACACGAGCTTAGTAACCTATTTAATTTAGTATCAGTTTATTCTAGGAATATTGAAAATGAGCAACATCATCAAGGCTCTTGAAGAAGAGCAAATGAAAAAAGACCTACCTAACTTTGCACCTGGTGACACAGTTGTAGTTCAAGTTAAGGTAAAAGAAGGTGACCGTGAGCGTCTACAGGCTTTCGAAGGCGTTGTAATCGCAATCCGTAACCGTGGTCTACACTCTGCATTCACTGTACGTAAGATTTCTAACGGTGAAGGCGTAGAGCGTACGTTCCAAACTCATTCTCCAATGGTTGATAGCATTGAAGTTAAACGCCGTGGTGCAGTACGTCGTGCCAAGTTGTACTACCTACGTGAGCGTTCTGGTAAGTCGGCTCGTATCAAAGAGAAACTTGCTAAGAAGTAATGCTATAACTAGCGTTCTCATATTAAGCGGAGACCATATGGTCTCCGCTTTTTTTATTTTAGGCGCTATGCTGGTGGTATTTCACGATAGCGGCGGCGTCGGTACTCATTTACTGGCGTAAACTCCGTTCCTCCTTCTTGCTCTCGCAAAATACTCCAGAGCATATCGCTCTAAAATGTTGCTCGTTAGGTAACAAAAAAGCTGATGTTTTTACATCAGCTTTATTTACTCTCGCCACTTCGAAGCGCAGCGTTCTCGCATCTCGATACTATCAATACTGCTCTTCTGACCAGCCGTCTGAATCAGACATATCTGGTGCGCCGGGAATAGTGTTCTCCTCGTCTGCCCACTCGCCGAAATCAATCATTTGGCACTGCTTACTACAAAATGGACGGAAAGGGCTCTGCTCGCCCCAAGTGACGTCTTGACCACATTGTGGGCAAGGAACGATGGTAATTTTTGACATGGTGTTTCTCTGAACGTAAATCGACGTATTGGCTTAGTATAGCGTGGATAAAGTGTGAGTGGTTAACTACAAACAGCGAGCTTAAACTCGACGTTAGCGACAGAAGCTTGTCCAGATTCAAACTCAATAAATTTGATCGCAAAGCGGTTCTTATGACCAGAAATCATTGGGAACACACCAAAATGCATCGGAATCTCTAAGCGAAGAATATTGGCGTCTTCAGCATCACTTTGGTAGAAGCCTGAGTTGGCTTGAATCGCTTGGAAGTGACCCGTCTCACGGGTGAGTTTTAGCCACAGTTTCAGGGCTGCTGCAAGTGGTTTGAGGGTTGACTGCCACTGTGATGCATCCGCTTGTTTCTTTTCAAGAGGTAGGTGTTGCCAATGGTGAAGTGCTGGGAGGTCGAAACAGCAAGAGCCACCAGGTAGGTTGAATCTTTGTCTAATGGCACTGAGGAAGCGATCCTCTTTTAGGCTCTGACCAAAGCGCTCTGCACCCATTAAATCACTATGAACAGCATCCACTTCACTCAGTATGTTTTGCAACATCTCTTGATTGACGCCTTCAACGTTGAGCCAAGAACGATAGGCGAGTCGCTGCTTTTCGATATCTTTAGCTAGCTCACTTTTGAGCTGGATCTGTTCGAAGATCTCTAACAGATCAAACAGTGAACGATAGAAGATCAAATGCTGCATATCATCACTAAACTGAGCCGCGACTTCCAGTTGATTGAGCAAAGCTTCAACACGGAGGTAGATGCGAGTTTTTTCGTTTAGTGGATGTTCAAAATAGTGAGTGGTCATTAATATGCAGCTCTAAGTTGTTCAACCTTTATTCTCACCGATTTGCCCTAGTGATTTCTAGGAACTTTTTATGTAATTCTGTGATTTGATACAAAAGTTTTTGGTTTTCTGTATTATTTTTAACCACATAATCTGCAATGGAAAGTCTCTGTTCTCTTGTCGCTTGTGAAGAGAGAATAGCTCTCGCCTGATCAGCATCGACCTTATCTCGCTCTACGGTGCGTCGGACTTGTGTTTCCTCGTCGACATCAACAACTAATACTTTGTCTGCTAAAGATTGGAGATTGTTCTCGACCATTAAGGGAATAACCAGTAGTGCATACTCAGATTGAACTTTAGCGAGGTCTGCTAGCATTTGAGTTCTTATCATCGGGTGAAGTAGATTATTTAACCACGTCTTTTGCTCTGGGTGGCTAAAAATAATTTCTCTTAACTTAGCGCGATCTAATGTTCCATCCTGTAGGATAACCTCTCGACCAAAATGTTGCTCAATGGCATTTAAACCTTCACTTTCGGGCTCAACAACTTGGCGAGCAACCACGTCTGCATCAATAATCTCTATGCCAAATTCTTGATGAAATAGGTTTGCTACGGTTGTTTTCCCGCTGGCTATTCCACCAGTCACGCCAATAACCAAGGCCATATTAGATTCCTAGAAAGTTGCTGAAATACCAGTTGAGGATATCGTCCCCCCACATCATGCTGATCCAACCTGCAATGGCGAGATAGGGGCCGAACGGGAACGCTTTGTTTATGCCTTGGCTTCTCAGTCTCAGTTGGATGATACCGAATACAAGCCCGACTAAAGAGGAGATGAGAATGATCATCGGCAAGTATTGCCAGCCAAGCCATGCACCTAATGCGGCAAGCAATTTGAAGTCACCATATCCCATGCCCTCCTTGCCCGTAGCCAACTTAAATAACCAGTACACTAACCACAGGGATAGATAGCCAGCCATCGCGCCAACCACTGAGTCTTGCAATGACACTGGACTAATTTCAAACAGAGCAAGGGCGATCCCAGCCCAAGTTAGCGGAAGTGTTAGCTGATCTGGTAGCAGCATGGTATCGAGGTCGATAAAGGTCGCTGCAATTAAAGTAAAGATGAAAAACAGTAACGCCACCGCGAAGTGACTGAATTCAAACTGGTAAGCAACTAAAAAGCATGACCCAGCAGTTAGTAGCTCAATCAGAGGGTAGCGGGCGCTAATCTTGTTGCTGCATTGGCGGCATTTACCTTTGAGGATAAGCCAGCTTATGACCGGAATGTTGTCGATCAGTCTTATCGGCGTATTGCACTTCGGGCAAGTAGAGTTTGGCACACTAAGGTTGTATGTCCCTTCTGGAGGCGTGATCTTGTATTCTGGAAAACTTTCGGCGCACTCTGCTCGCCATTCTCGCTCCATCATGATTGGAAGGCGATGAATAACAACATTTAAAAAGCTACCAACGATCAGACCCAACACAGTTGCTAAAGTAGGGAAAAGCCAAGGATAAAAATGAAAAACGTCCATATACGGGTCTGCGAGTTAAGTTAGGTTCATTTAGATGAGTTGTGTATCTTATCCTAAGACACTCATTAAGTTAAAGATAGGTAAGTACATAGCGATAACTAACCCACCAATCATGACACCAAGAAAAAGAATGATAATGGGTTCTATAATTTTGCCAAGATTATCGACGGTGTTATCGATTTCGAACTCATAGATATTAGCAATTTTATACAGCATTTCATCGAGCCGACCTGACTCTTCACCGATCATTACCATTTGCAACACCATTTCAGGGAATAAGCTAGAGTTACGCATCGCGATGTAGAGAGGTATACCTGCTGTGGTGTCGTGAGCGACCAGTTCAATGCCAGCTTGAAATTGGAGGTTAGATGTATTTTGTGATGATGCCTTTAAAGCGGTTAAAATCGGGATTCCAGCATTAAAACTGGTCGCGAGCGTACGGCTAAATCTGGCAATGGATGCCTTGGTGATTAAACTGCCAACCAGCGGGATTTTGAGTTGAAGCCTATTGATGAGTTTCTTGCTGCTTAGAGATTTTTCATAGGCAAGTTTACCTATGACCAAAAGTAGCGACAATGTGACGAGTAAATGAATACTATAAGACTGGGCAAAAGTGGCAAATGCAATCACTTGGCGAGTGAACCATGGCAGTTGAGCACCAAAGTCGTCAAACATCTCTTTAAATTGTGGGATGACAACCGTAAGTAGAAGGTAGGTTACTAGCAACGAAGTTGCAATTACCGCTGTCGGATAAATCAGAGCTTTTAATACTTTTGCGTTCAAACGTTCCGACTTTTCTCTGTGTGTGGCAATTCTGTCGAAGACCTCGGCCAGATTACCGGTTTGTTCCCCTGTCACCACTAAATCAATGTAGAAAGAATCGAATAAGGGGCTAACTTGTTTCATGGTATTGGCTATCGGTTGCCCCGATTCTATCCCGGAAATCAAGTGAGTAAGTAGCGCTTTCATTGTCGGCTTCTGATAGCTATGTGTCACGAGTTTTAATGCTTGAACAATCGGTACGCCAGTTGCCAGCATCACGCTCAACTGACGAGTAAATATTGTAATCTCTTTTTTATTGATACCTTGGGTAAGATGAGCGAAAAAAGAAACTGGCTTATGCTTAATTGACCTTAGTGCAATCGACTGAGCGTTTAGTTGGGCTCTAATCTGCGCCTCTGATGTGGCTAAAGTGCTGCCAGAAACACGTTTGCCTCGGTGATTGATGCCTATCCATCGATACTTTTTGAGTTGGTTGTCTGAGCGCTTTTTCATGGCAATGCCAATCTACAAAAACAGTACACGCTGAAGCTCGGCATAACTGGTGATACCTGCGAGTAGGGCTTCGACACCGCTCTGTTTCAGCGTCTGCATTCCCAGTTTTATTGCTGTTTGCTCAATAGTGAATGCATCTGATTGTTGATTGATGACCCCGGTAATTTCTGGAGTAAAGTTCATTGCTTCACAAATCCCAATTCTACCTGAGTAACCATTGTTACAGTCATTGCAACCTTGCTCATTGGCTTGGTAAACCATCGTGCCTTCATCGACCGCCAAATGCTGGTATATGGAAGGTTCAAGCGTGTGCTCTTGTTTACATTGCTGGCATAATTTACGTGCCAGCCGTTGAGCGATGATTAAACTCAGAGATGAGGAGATATTAAACGGAGAAATGCCCATTTGTTGTAGCCGTACAATACTCTCAGCGGCCGAGTTAGTGTGCAGCGTTGAGAGAACTAGGTGTCCGGTTTGGGCTGCTTTGACGGCGATTTCAGCGGTTTCAAGGTCGCGTATCTCACCGACCATAACGACATCGGGGTCTTGGCGTAGGAAAGCTCTTAACGTTTGGGCGAAGTCGAGCCCAATTTTGGGGTTAATTTGTACCTGGTTGATACCGGTTAGGTTGATCTCAATCGGATCTTCAGCGGTCGATATGTTGATTTGTGATGTATTGAGTTGTTTAAGCCCTGCGTAAAGAGAGATGGTTTTACCACTGCCTGTTGGGCCTGTCACCAAGATCATTCCTTGTGGCTTAGCAAGAGCATTTCGAAATAGAGTTAGCTGATTTGTGTTGTAACCAAGTGACTCAATACCAAGTTGAGTATGCCCGTTGTCGAGCAGGCGCAGTACGATCTTTTCACCCCACAAGGTCGGTAGCGTTGAAATGCGTATATTGATCGACGTTTCAGAGCTAAGCTGCAGTTTCATTCGACCGTCTTGGGGGAGTCGGCGCTCAGCAATATCGAGTTGAGCGAGAATTTTTAGCCTAGCTGAGAGGCGTCGGCTCAAGGTGTGGCTCGGTTGATCAGTTTCTACTAACAGGCCATCACAGCGAAAACGGATTCGATAGGAAGACTCATAGGGTTCAAAATGGATATCAGAAGCTCCCTTTCTGACCGCATTGAGCAAAACCTGATGAACATATCGGCTTACGGGCGAATCGTCACCACTGAGATCGTCACCGGTGTCTATCTCATCTTCTGTGAGGTCTATTAGTTTGGACAGCTCATTCGCTTTCACCTCGATCGGTGATGTCGAGTCATCCAGCGTAATCGCACTGCCGTACAAACGACGTATTACACCTTGTAGCGTTTTAGCTTCGGCCAGTACAACCTCAATTTGTTTGCCGGTCGCAAAACCAAAATCCGCTTCAACGGCTAAGTTTGTTGGATCACTAACGGCAATCAATAGTTGGTTGTCACTCTGCCGTATCGGGATTGCGTTGTGCCTGATGACGAGATCTTTTAAGCCAATCTGCCGACATACCGATTGGTAATCATAGTTAGTGAAATCAATCACCGGAAGGTCAAAAAGGCGTGAAAGGTGGGCGGTCAATTCGTGGGGTTTAAACCAATTTAGCTTGAGTATGGCTTCTAGGGCGGATTGCTCTGAGTCGTCGATGACTTCGCTCAGCCTTGCTTCCTGAGCATGGTCGATTAGCAAAGCTTGGCGAAGAACGGCAGGTAAGCGACTGTTCATCTATTGGGAGCAACCATCTAGTTGTGGAACGGCTCCTGCAGTTTGACAGGACCATCCTGTCTCCGCGTCACGTTCAAAGGTGATTGTATCACTGCTGCCCATTGAACTGCGTGCGCCAAAGGTGAATGTTAGGTTCGGTTTTGCATCAGAGTCTTCGCCAACGATGGACGAGGCAATGGCGCCTAATCTGTTGGAGTCAGCGGTAATTCCTAGATTGGTTAGCGTGGCGGCTGAGGCGGTGCCGTTGGCTTGATAAAAGACTTCTGCCGGAGATATTACCCCCTTTAGTGTCGCTAAAGCGGATGCTGCTTCAGATTGTCGAACGTAGTTTTGATAAGCAGGCATAGCGATAGTTGCGAGCACACCAATGATGGCCACGACTATCATCAGCTCGATTAGGGTAAAACCTGACAGTTTTTTGCTTGGTATTGCTTGCATTGTTCCTCTCCATCGAACGATTGTGATAACAAAGGAGAGAATAGGTAGCGAGCACCTGAGCGAAAATACGGCTTGGTTTGGTTTCCGAGTGGTTTAGGAAAAAATACTACTTGGTTGCATCGATAGCGAGGGGGAGATTAAGACTAGGGACAAAATTTGGTGCAAAGCTTTAGATACAAAAAAGAGGCACTAAGCCTCTTTCTCACAATTATAAATAGTCATGCTTATTTAAAGCGCATCGACAAGTCCATGGCTCTCAGGTGCTTAGTTAGCGCACCAACCGAGATGTAATCAACACCGGTTTCTGCGAATTCACGTATCGTCTCTAGGGTAACATTCCCGGAGTTTTCGAGCGCTGCACGGCCTGCATTAATTTTAACGGCTTCACGCATCATGTCGGTGGTGAAGTTGTCTAGCATGATAATATCCGCCCCGGCATCGATCGCTTCTTGCAGCTCTTCTAAGCTCTCTGTTTCGACCTCAACGGGCTTACCGGGGTTAAGCGCTTTGGCTGTTTTGATGGTTTGAGTAATACCACCATTGGCGATGATATGATTCTCTTTGATTAGGTACGCATCAAATACACCAATGCGATGGTTGTATCCACCACCACAAGCGACGGCATATTTCAGAGCGCTACGCAGACCTGGGATGGTCTTACGCGTATCTAGCAGTCGACAGTCTGTGCCTTCGATTTCTTTCGCGTATTGAGCAACAAGAGTCGCACAGCCTGATAGTGTTTGAATAAAGTTCATTGCATTGCGCTCACCAGTAAGCAGTGCTCTAGCAGGGCCTGTTAGCGTACACAGCACTTGGTTAGGCTCGACTTTATCGCCATCTTCAACATGCCAATCAATACGAACTTCACCGCCAAGTTGTTTAAAAACTTCATCAGCCCACGCTTTACCGCAGAACACACCATTTTCGCGGGTAATGATGGTCGCAACGTTATGAGCGTCAGCAGGGATAAGACTTGCGGTTATATCAGCAGCAGGGTCAAGTGTTCCACCGAGATCTTCCTTGATTGTATCCGCGACGGCGCGGGTAATCTCTAAAGGAAGTTGCTGTTTCAAATATTCGAGGCGTTCTTGGCTGTTATGTGTGTTTTTCATCGCAAATCTAATACGCAGTTGAACAAGAGGTGGGAATGATACGCTGACTGAGAGTGAAATTCAGCCATTATTCTCGCATTTCATCGCCAAAGGGATAAAATCTCAGGATGAGTCATGATCATGAGCCCACAAATGATAGATAAAAATGGCTGGTATAGCCAAGCTCGGCATGTGCCTTCGCCTTTCTTCGACCAACGCACAGACAGTAATGATATTTCGCTTTTAGTGATACACAACATCAGTTTGCCGCCTGGTCAGTTTGGTGGTCCCTACATTGAACAGTTTTTTACGGGGCAACTTGACCCTGATGAGCACCCTTTTTTTAGTGTAATACATAAAATGGGTGTTTCAGCCCACTGTCTAGTCCGACGTGATGGAGAGGTGATTCAGTTCGTGCCTTTTACTGCCAGAGCATGGCATGCCGGTGCGTCGAGCTTTGCTGGAAGAGAAAGGTGCAATGACTATTCGATTGGGATTGAGCTAGAGGGAAGTGATTATGTCGCTTATACCGAAGCGCAGTACCAAGCGTTAACTAAGCTTACTCAGCAGATCCAAGTAAGCTATCCAAAGATTACTGTGCCGCGCATTACTGGCCACCAGTACATTGCCCCTCTGCGAAAGACCGATCCGGGCTTAGTGTTTGACTGGGGAAGGTATAGGGACGGACTGCGTCCTTAGCAATAGGATCGGACTTCGTCCTTCGCGAACGAGCTGCGCTCTATGTAACGCTTCGCTACGAGAAAACTGGACTTTATACCTCAAGCAAAGTGGATCAACTTTAGTTTTCCAGTTCTCCGTAGGGCGAAGCCCGTTCCCGCATCCGTTTCTACAGCGTCTCTTGATACTCAACTAGAATTTGCTCTACCCAAGTCGCAATCCGCTCGTCACTGAGTTCGTATTGAGAGTCTTCATCTAGAGCAAGACCAACAAATTGGCTTTCATCTTCAGTGAGTGCTTTAGACGCTTCAAATTCATAGTTATCGTCGTTCGGCCAGTAGCCAACAAAGTTAGCCCCGGTCTTCTTCAACTCGTCGTGAAGTAAACCCATAGCATCCAGATACCACTCGCCATAACCTTCTTGATCGCCTAAGCCGAACAGCGCGACGGTTTTGCCACTTAGCGACACGCCATCGATTTGATCCCATAACTCATTCCAGTCTTCTTGGATTTCACCAAAATCCCAGGTAGATATACCTAAAATTAGAAAATCATAATCTTCCATTAGGGAGAGAGGTGACTCCTTAACGTTGTGAACATCAACAAGCTCTTCACCAATGATAGCGCGGATTTTCTCTGCTGCCATTTCCGTGTAGCAAGTGGTAGAGCCGTAAAATAGACCGATTTTCATAGCATTGACTGTTGTTTAGCGAATTGATGGTGAATTCTAACCACAAAATGGCGAGCTTTGCAGCGAATATCCACTTTGAAGCGCATTTTTTATGGCTTTATTGTTTTGTGACACTTACATTGGGCGCATAACAAAAGATTGAGGTTTGCCGTGTCACAACAATTGTCAGCCGATCAAGGACTCGTTGAACAGTTTTTAGATGCGATGTGGATGGAGAGGGGCTTGTCTGAAAATACCCTCGCTTCCTATCGCAACGATCTTGTTAAGCTTTTGCAATGGATGGAAGCCAATAACTATCGTCTTGATTTTATCAGCTTAGCGGGATTGCAAGATTACCAGAGTTGGTTAATGGACGAGGGGTACAAACAGACTTCTCGTGCCAGAATGTTATCGGCCATTCGCAGGCTATTCCAGTACCTTCACCGTGAGAAAGTGCGCGCAGATGACCCTAGTGCACTATTGGTTAGCCCTAAGCTTCCTAAGCGATTGCCAAAAGATCTTACCGAAGAGCAAGTTGACGCTCTGCTTGATGCGCCAGATCCTAACGATCCTATTGAGCTGCGTGATAAGGCGATGCTTGAATTACTCTATGCAACAGGCTTACGTGTGACAGAGTTAGTCAGTTTGACGATGGAAAATATCAGTCTGCGTCAAGGTGTCGTGCGAGTAACGGGTAAAGGTGGCAAAGAGCGCTTGGTTCCTATGGGCGAAAATGCCGTGGACTGGATTGAAACTTTTATCCACCAAGGCAGGTCTGAATTACTCGGAGAGACGACATCTGACGTAGTATTTCCGAGCAAACGAGCTAGGCAAATGACGCGTCAAACGTTCTGGCATCGTATAAAGCACTATGCGGTTCTAGCCGGGATTGATACTGAACAGCTTTCTCCACACGTATTAAGGCATGCGTTTGCAACCCACTTACTCAACTATGGTGCAGATTTGCGTGTCGTGCAGATGTTGCTAGGGCATAGTGACTTGTCTACGACACAAATTTATACTCATGTTGCTACAGAGCGACTGAAACAGCTACACAGTGAGCATCATCCAAGGGCTTAATCGCTCGTGGTCACAACTAAATCGATTTAAGGTGAATTGAATGCGCGTATTACGCCGAATGACTCTACTTACCCTGCCTTTATTATTGGCGACGCAAAGCGTTTCAGCGGGTGATACTAAATTTGATAAAGCTCAACTCGAACAGCATTTTGCCAAGCTAGGGCTTGAGGTAAAGGACATCGTTCCTGCGGATATTGACGGCTTGGTAGAAGTGCAAACGAGTGGTGGGATTCTATTTGCTTCGCCAACTGGTGAATACTTTATCACTGGTACTCTCTACAAATTAGACGCGAGCGGTAAATACGAAGATGTTCTAGCTAAACGCCAAGCGCCAATCAATGCCGCTAAAATCGAAGCGTTTAAAGATAGCATGATTGAGTTTAAAGCTAAGGATGAAAAGTACGTTATAACCGTCTTTACTGATATTACTTGTGGCTATTGTGTTCGCTTACACAGCCAGATGAAAGACTACAACGATTTAGGTATAACCATTCGTTACTTAGCGTTCCCACGTCATGGCGCTACAGGCTCAACAGCTGACCAAATGGCTGCTATCTGGGGAGCTAAAGATCCACAAACCTCCATGCATAACGGCAAAGTGAGACGTGAGTTCCCTGAAAGAGGCGAGGACTTTGCTAAGTATCAAGAGCTGATCAAACAGCACTACGCATTAGGTAAAGAGCTTGGCATCAGTGGTACTCCAGCGATCTTCTTGCCAAACGGTGAAATGGTCGGTGGATACCTACCACCAGAACAGATGCTATTGCGCTTGCAACAAAACTAGTAACAAACTTGAATCAGCCATCCAGTATAGGTTAAAGCCTCGGTGGCTGCTGAAAAAGCTAAAATAAACATATCGTTGCCTACTATTATGATTGAAATTCGACGTCGTCCTGAACCTGATGTTTCATCTCTGCCAGACACCATTGCACCCTTGCTTAAGCGTATTTACGCTAGTCGAGGTGTGACGTCACAGCAGCAACTCGATACCACAGCGCGAGCATTACATTCGTACCAAGAGCTGCATGGGATTCAAGCGGCCGTTGAGTTGCTGTTTGAAACTATTCAACATAATCAACGAATCATTGTGGTTGGGGATTTTGATGCAGATGGCGCGACGAGCTCGGCTTTGTCTGTATTGGCGCTTAGGATGCTAGGTTCGAATAATGTCGACTACCTAGTTCCTAATCGCTTTGAAGACGGCTATGGCCTAAGTCCAGAGGTTGTCGATCAAGCGATAGAGATTGGTGCTGAAGTGATCATGACGGTCGATAACGGCGTGTCATCGATTGATGGTGTGCGATATGCCAAACAGCAAGGTTTAAAAGTTTTGGTCACGGACCACCACTTACCGGGGCATGAATTACCGAATGTTGACGCTATGGTTAACCCAAATTTGCAACAGTGTGCCTTTCCATCAAAAGCACTGGCGGGGGTAGGGGTTGCCTTTTATCTGATGATGGCTCTGTGTGTGCATATGCGCAAAACCGGTTGGTTCGCTCAGCAAGGGATGCCCGAGCCAAAACTGATGGAACTGATTGATTTAGTCGCCCTAGGTACGGTGGCAGATGTTGTACCGCTCGATGAAAACAACCGTATTCTTGTCCACCAAGGCCTGCAGAGGATTAGGGCGGGTAAAGCACGCCCAGGTATTCAGGCGTTAATCGAAGTCGCAAAGCGAGATGCCCGTCGATTGGTTGCCTCTGATTTCGGATTTGCTTTAGGGCCGCGTATTAACGCTGCGGGTCGTCTGGATGATATGTCTTTCGGTGTTGAGCTATTGATGTCGAACAACATTCATGCTGCGCGTCGAATGGCGAGTGAACTGGATGGACTGAACCAAACTCGTAAAGAGATTGAAGAGGGTATGAAGCAAGAAGCAATGGCTTTTTGTGAGCGCTTACAGTTTGGTGATAGTGACATGCCTCATGGCTTGGTATTGTTCCAACGTGATTGGCATCAGGGGGTGATTGGCATTCTTGCCTCGCGTATCAAAGAGAAATTTCACCGCCCTGTGATTGCCTTTGCTGATGGCGGAGAAGGGACAATTAAAGGTTCTTGCCGCTCTATTCCTGGCCTACATATGCGTGACACGCTTGATCGTATTGATACCCAGAACCCTGGATTGATTCTAAAGTTTGGTGGCCATGCTATGGCTGCAGGATTAACCATTCAGGAAAAGGACTTCGAACGTTTTTCTCTGCTGTTCGACGAGGCGGTGAAACAGGACTTAGACGAAGCCGCGCTTAGAGGTGTGATTCTGTCCGATGGTGAACTAAAGCCTGAAGAGTTTTCAATGCATGTTGCTGAAATGCTCCGCGCTGGTGGACCTTGGGGACAAGCATTCCCTGAACCTTTGTTTGATGGCGAGTTTAAAGTGCTTCACCAGAAACTGGTTGGTGAGAAACACCTGAAACTGATGCTAGAACCTCTACACAAAGGTCATCCAACCAATATCATGATTGATGGGATTGCATTCAATGTTGATCTGCGCCGCTGGCCTGATGCGTCAGTAAAAACCGTTCGTTTAGCCTATAAAATCGATATTAACGAGTTTCGTGGAAACCAGTCGCTACAACTGATGATTGATCATATTGAAGCGAAATAGAGTTAGGGCATAGCCCTAAAGAACGCGTTGCTCTGAGATTGGGCTACGCCCGCGAGAGTCGGGAACGGGCTCAGCCCTTCGAGAAAAGAGTCTTACGACTATTTCGGGTTCTTCTGCTGGGTTGTTCCATAGTTCGAGTAAGGGGTCTATTCGCTTTAAGAGATACCCAATTCGTTCGTGCCTCACTCTTGACGATGACGTTGTTTGGGATGTCCTGATGTACAAGCGGTCATTCTATAGAACGACGAAAGAGCGAGTTGGGAATCTTTATGTTCTCGACTCGCGACCATAACCCCCAACTTACTTGTTACTTGCTCTTGAGGATAAACGCTCTTAATAAAAGTAAAAGGGTTGACGAACAAACCTCGACTGTCAAAATCAATCCCGCATCCCGCATCCC
>JRWQ01000011.1 GCA_000775715.1 Vibrio tubiashii | reverse complement strand
AAAGCTAACGCCGCGTTAAGGGGTTGCAGCGCCACCACTCAACTTAAAATTACAGCCATAAACACTGCACTTCACAATTAGAACCAGAACTGCCGCGCGTTAGCAATCCCACTTAAACGCTTTGTTATGAAACTTAAATTAAACCAATAAGTTGTGCAATGTGCACGTACTGGCTTTAAGAATTAGTTCACTGAATTACGTGCAACTTGATCAATTCCCGAAGGCATTTTGATTAAGGGCGTTTGCACGGACTATGCGGTTAGCTAATAGCCGAATGATGTTGGGCCGTTGCACCAGTGGTGTACGGCGTATTAGCGAGACTTCCCTACTCGTTCAGCCCGCAAAAACAGAACTTCCAATTAGCTAGAATAAAGCTCGTTTCGGAGACGACATTCGGAAGAAATACCGAAATTCAATAAGGGTTCATAACGCCCAATTAAGGTGTGAAGCACGCGACCACGGCACTTAATATGACCAACTTAATCAATAAACTTAACCCAAACCAAAAATGCCAAGCGTGCTGAATCACTCTTAAATTGTTTGTTAGCTTTTGTACACTGTAATATCAGCATTAGTTAATTGAAACTTTTGCAGCAGCTGCATAGCCTTTCTAGAGACTAATAGTATCCCTTTTTCAGACACGCTAAAGTCATCTTTGTCGGTGTGTCCCGTTATTTGTAACCACGAGAAACGAGGTAAACAGCGCTCTGACTGTAACTCTTGAAACATATCAGAAGTTGATAGTTCCACTGCCTCAAGATTGTACCCAGACAACTTTGATGCGACTAATGCTGTCGCTAAATGTTCAGAAACTAAAAAGCACGGAAATGTTTCTAATAAATCATCACCCAGCCACCCATCAAACTCTAGGTGTAACTTTTCTACTATTGGCGGGTGTACATCAAAACACCCTAAAGTATTTTTACCAAATCCCCCAGGGACTTCAGGTTCGATCAAATATTGACTCACCCCATTCTCCTATAGAAAGCTAACATCTTTAATAGTCTGCCGACTGTTTTTGTCCACCAAATCCTAGTCGGTCAATCTTTGATAAGCCTATATATCTAAACACATATTCGTTGGTTTATGGCTTCATCGAGTCCAGAAAAACAAGCCGTCTCAAAATGTCTGATTAGGATAGCACGTTTTTATACCAGCGTGTTGTGCTATATCTTTGAAACATTTAACTATTGTCTAAACTCCTTAAGTAAAAACAAGCCCAGTTAGCGAGCAAAACCACGCTATATTGAAACCATTCATCAATAAGCTGTGAATATATCCAGTATTTATAAATCGAATACAATAAAAACTAAATGTGCGTGATTCTAACTGCTTTCAAACTGTGCAAAGCTAGCTAGGATTTGATAGGATGCGCATCCCAAACGCGATTGAGCTATACCATGAACCGTAAAAAGAAAATCAACAGCATCCTAAAAGCCAAAGTGAAGAAGAAAAACGCGAAGCTGCATAAAAGCAATAAGCCGCGTTACATCTCAAAAGCAGAACGTGCGAAGATGGAAGAGGAAGAAAAAGCTCAGCAATTAAATGAACAAACTGAGCAAATCTCTGATAGTGAAGAGAGCTAGTCTTTATCTCTGAATTAATAGTGAATCATCAATCGGGATGTAGCGGTCACAAGCGTCCACCAAAGCTTGTGCGGTTAAGTTAGGAACGCCATACACGTCGACTTTGGTGCCAAACCGATTTTTGATTCGCTCGACCAACACTTCAAAATCACCATCACCCGAAAGTAAGATGACTCGATCGACTTTCGACGCAGCTTCATACACATCTAACGCGATACCCACATCCCAATCCCCTTTTGCGCTACCGTCTTGCCTTTGGATAAATGGTTTGAGATTTACCGTAAAACCGATTCCGCGCAAAATATGGTGGAACTGACGTTGCTTAGGATCGGTTGAAGCAATCGCGTAGGCATTGGCTTCAACAACTTGTTGTCCTTCAGTGGCGACATACCAAAACTGGTTATAATCGAAGTTCTTACGGTATTTGTCTCTAGTGGTGTAATAGATGTTCTGTACATCAACGAAAATCGCGATCTTTTCCATGCGGGTAACCTCAAACTTCAATGGCGAAACTCTATCAGAACAATCATCAAATTACAGCCGCCCTAAAACGACAATGCCGCATTAAATGCGGCATTGGTAAATATCTGAACGGTATTTTAGTTAAACCACTTTAACTTATCGTGCAATGACGTTACGCCACCAACAACGATTAAAGCAGGGCTTAGCGCTTGATTAGCAAGGCTAGACAAGTCTTTTAGCTCCCCAGTAAACACGCGTTGCTCACGTCTGGTGCCGTTTTCAATAATTGCACACGGCATGGTGTCACTCATCCCCGTTTCTAAAAGATTCTCAGTGATGTAGCCACTCTGCTTTAGGCCCATGTAGAACACTAAAGTATTGTTTGATTGTGCTAGCGAGTGCCATTCAATTTCACGCCCATCTTTTTGCACGTGACCAGTAATGAATTGAACGCTTTGAGCATGGTCACGATGAGTCAATGGAATACCTGCATAGGCTGTGGCACCTGCTGCTGCGGTAATACCCGGCACCACTTCAAAACGAATATCGTGCAAAGCCAATTCTTCTAACTCTTCACCGCCGCGACCGAAGATAAAAGAGTCACCACCTTTCAGACGAACCACTTTTTTGCCCTCTAGTGCCTTTTCGACCAATAACTGGTTAATCTCATCCTGAGGAACACAATGAAAGTCGAGCTTTTTGCCAACGTAGATCATCTCGGCATCACTGTTGGCGAGCGCTAAGATTTCAGGAGATACAAGTCGGTCATACACCACAACTTCAGCTTGCTGGATAACACGATGACCTTTCACGGTGAGTAGGTCAGGATCACCTGGCCCTGCCCCAACTAACGAAACGAAACCTTGCTGATTAGGAGCGGTTGAATTTGCACACATAGTCATGCCTATCTTTAAATCTGGATATAAAGAGTCACTCTTGTTACTAGCTGATTGAAGTAATGACTTTTTATATTCAAATTTGACGCGTAGTCTAGCAGAAGCAAAGGCCCCACGTATCAACGTGGGGCTGATGCCAGACTATTTAGCTAGCGCTGGTTTTGCGTCTACTTCTTCATCATCACTTAGAGAAGGCGCAGTTTTAGCGTGAGTTAGGTAAAGTGGAATACAAGTCATGATTAGGCCACCAACGATGTTACCAAGGATAGTTGGAATCAAGTTAAAGTTTAACCAAGTCGCAATACCGAAATCAGCACCAAGAATCATACCTAGTGGGAATAGGAACATGTTTACAACTGTGTGCTCAAATACCAGTGCGAAGAAGATGAAGATTGGGAACCACATCATAGCTACGCGACCAGCTACCGTGCGTGCTGTCATGTTACCAATAACACCTAAACATACCATTAAGTTACAGAAGATGCCGCGAACGAAACAAGTAATCCAACCGTCCATGCCCATCGCTTCAAAGCCTGCACTGCGTGCTGTAGATACTGCAATGAACTTCTTCGCTACCGCATTCAACTCTAAAGAGAAGTTACCGGTTAGAGACACAGCAACTAGATAAGCAACAAGCAGTGAACCGATTAAATTACCTAGACCAACAAGTCCCCAGCAGCGGAAAATACGGTTCCAAGTAATACCCGGACGACCTTCAAATTTTGCTAGTGGAGCAAGGCCAAATACGCCTGTTACTAAGTCGTAACCCATGACTGAAAGAATAACGAAGCCAACCGGGAACACTAGCGCGCCAACAACGCCCATACCCGTTTGAACAATAGTGGTGATCGCAACCACTACCGCTAATGAAAGGATGATACCTGCCATGGTTCCACGCAGCAGCAGATCGCGAGTGCTCGTTTTGGTTTTCGCTTCACCAACGTTGATCATTGTCTGTACGAATTCTGCAGGTTTAAAGTCTGTAGACATAAGGTTGTCCTTAATAAAATGTGTAATTAAAAGTTGAAATTGAATAGTGAAAGGCTTGCTGCAAAGCCACCCTACATAGCCCTACTGCAACAAACCTTTAAGCTATTAAATCTCTCGTAACGACCAGTTAAGCCGCGATTTCGACTTTGCCTTTAACCACCCGTGCTTGGTAAGATTTGACGCTTTTAGTCTCGTCTTCCATGCAAGTACCTGTCGCTAGGTTAAAGCGCTGCTTCTTCAGTGGACTAGCCACACAAAGTTGCTCGTCATGCTCAACGATCAGTCCGCGTGATAGAACATTAGATTGGAAGAAAGGATCCATGTTGTTTATTGCGAAAACTTCTTCCGTTGCTCTTGGGCGAAAAACAGCTACCTGCTCACCTGCGACCAATGCCACAACGCCTGTACCTGGGATGATGTCCTCAATATTGCAAACTTGTGTAAATGCCATGTTCTGCTCTCCCCTTAAACCGTTTCAACGTAAATGATGTCGCCTTGAAGCTTTGCAGCTACAGCCTCAGAGTTTTTCTCTGTATAAGTTGCTGGGCGATGTTGCTCACGGCCATCAGTTACAAACTTAACGTTGTCATCTCGCTCATCAGAGTTGATGAAGTGAGCAAAACGCTTAAGCTGAGTTTCATCATTGATGGTGTCTGTCCACTCACAGCGGAACTCTTCAACCAACTTAGCAATATCCGCTTCAAGTTGGTCATTGATACCAAGTTTGTCTTCGATGATGACTTCACGTAGGTAATCGATACCGCCTTCTAGGTTCTCGAACCATACCGATGTGCGCTGTAGTGGCGCAGCCGTGCGGATGTAGAACATCATGAAACGGTCGATGTATTTGATCAGAGTTTCTTGGTCTAGATCGCCTGCTAGTAGTGTTGCATGGCGAGGTTTCATACCACCGTTACCACACACATACATGTTCCAGCCTGCATCGGTAGCGATAATACCTAGATCTTTACCCTGCGCTTCCGCACACTCACGAGTACAGCCAGAGACACCAAACTTCATCTTATGCGGAGTACGAATGCCCTTGTAACGGTTCTCAATCATCACACCCAAGCCAACTGAGTCTTGAACGCCGTAACGACACCAAGTGGAGCCGACACACGTTTTCGCCATACGTAGGGCTTTTGCGTACGCTTGACCTGTCTCATAACCTGCTGCAACCAGTTTCTTCCAGATTGCTGGTAGATCATCTTTTTGCGCGCCGAATAGTCCGATACGCTGTGCACCAGTGATCTTTGTGTACAGATTGTACTCTGCAGCAACGTCAGCCAGTGCTGCTAGCGCTTGAGGCGTGACTTCACCACCAGCCATACGTGGGATCACTGAATAAGTACCGTCTTTTTGCATGTTACCTAAGAAGTTATCGTTGGTATCGTGCAACTTAACCAGAGATGGTTTAAGGATGTGGTCACCCCAGCACGAGGCTAAGATAGAACCAGCAAGAGGCTTACACACTTCACAGCCGTAACCTTTACCGTGCTTCTCTACTAGCTCTTCAAACGACTTAATTTCACCGATGCGTACTAGGTGGAATAGTTCCTGACGAGAGTATGCAAAGTGCTCACACACATCAGATTTCACTTCAACACCTGCTTTTTCAAGCTCTGCATTGAGTACTGAAGTCACAAGTGGAATACAACCACCACAGCCTGTGCCCGCGCCCGTTGCCGCTTTGATATCGCCAATTGTGTGGTGACCTTGTGCTACTGCCTCTGCGATTTTGCCTTTTGTTACGTCGAAACAAGAACAGATAACCGCTGACTCAGGTAGCGCATCTGCGCCTAACGTTGGTTTTTCTGCTCCAGCGTGTGCTGGCAAGATCAACGCATCTGGATGCTCAGGTAGGTCAATTTCATTTAGCATCAGTTGAAGCAGGTCGCCGTAGTCTGAGGTGTCACCCACCATTACCGCGCCAAGTAGCTTGCTATTGTCTTCAGAAACGATAAGGCGTTTATAAACTTCTTGCTCTTCGTTTTGGTAAACGTAGCTCTTACAGCCAGGAGTGCGACCGTTAGCATCGCCAATTGAGCCCACTTTCACGCCCAATAGCTTAAGCTTGGCAGACATGTCAGCGCCTTCGAACTTACTGTCGTTACCTAGCAGATGATCAACCGCGACCGTTGCCATTTTGTAACCTGGAGCAACTAGACCATAGAAAGTCTCATTCCAAGAGGCACACTCACCTACTGCGTAGATATTTTCATCCGATGTTTGACAGAAGTCGTTAATAGCAATACCGCCACGAGGAGCGACATCAAGCTTCATCTCACGAGCAAGTTTGTCTTGTGGACGGATACCTGCCGAGAACACAATGAAGTCAGTCTCTAGCTCTGTACCATCTGCAAAAAGCATGACATTACGCGCTTCTTTACCCTCAGGAGCTATCTCAAGCGTGTTTTTACTGGTGTGAACTTTCACGCCCATGCTTTCGATTTTCTTGCGAAGCTGATTACCCCCCGCTTGATCAAGCTGCTCAGCCATTAGCTTAGGTGCAAATTCAACCACATGAGTTTCGACACCTAGCGCTTTCAATGCACCCGCAGCTTCCAAACCAAGAAGACCGCCACCGATGACAACGCCAACCTTACTCTTCTTAGCACAGGCTTCGATTGCTTTTAGGTCTTCGATGGTTCTGTATACAAAGCAGTCTTTACTCTCACGGCCCTTAATCGGTGGAACAAATGGGAATGAGCCAGTTGCCATGATCAGCTTGTCGTACTGAATTTCACGACCAGTACTTGAATGAACAATACGTTTTTCACGGTTAACGTTAATCGCGCGCTCGCCGATCAACATGTTTACGCCATGCTTGTCGTAAAAGCCTTGTTTAACCAGCGATAGTTCGTCTGCGGTGTGGTGAGAAAAGTAAGAAGAGAGGTGGACACGGTCATAAGCGACACGTGGTTCTTCACAGAAAACAGTAATCTCATACTGAGAAGCATCTGTCTTCTCTACTAGGTCTTCGATGTAACGGTGTCCTACCATACCATTACCGATCACGACCAGCTTCAACTTGCTCATAATACTTCCTAGGGGTTAGGTTCTTTATCTGAGCCAATTGTTAATTGTGAAAGAAAATTAATACATGATGTAAATCAATTACAGAATTGAACTATCCTAAAGGGGTAGGAACACTATTTAACCACTATTCAATACTAATATTATTTCAGTTATGAACATTTATGTTCACGCCATTTGCTATCTGCCGTTTAATTTACATATCGCCACCATACAAGCTTGCTAACCTATACAGTACACATGACAAGACACATATCTCATACAAGTTCACTCGAATTGCAATAAATCTCATTTATGAGCCATTCGTTTTGACAATCAGCTATTTATAGATAACTAAACACAACCAATTGATTTGTGTCATTTATGCATCCACACCAATGGAGATAACATCATTATGTAACGTATCAAGAAAACCATAGTTTATTTGCTTGTTAGGCGGCCAATACTGGCAGCCAACCGATCGGACTGATTTATGACAGACTCAACGCGTAACAAAGATTACAATGCTGCAGCTAACCTCATCTCCACTACTGACCCTACTAGCTGTATTACTCATGCAAACCAAGATTTTTGCGACATCGCCGAGTATCAGCAGCACGAATTGATTGGCAACCCACATAACCTGGTCCGTCATCAAGACATGCCCAAGCAAGCATTTGCCCAAATGTGGACTTACTTAAAATCAGGAAAAAGCTGGATGGGGCTGGTTAAAAACCAATGTAACAGCGATAAACACTATTGGGTATCCGCATTTGTGACTCCAATTAAAGATGCAGAGGGCAACACCACCGAATATCAATCCGTTCGTTCTAAACCGAGTGACGATCAGATCGAGCGAGCTGAATCTCTCTATGCAAAACTCAAAGCAAACAAAAAGCCCGCTCAATTCCGCTTACCGTTTCATTTGATCACTTTAATTTTGTCACTGACGATCTCCATAGCGTCAATTATCTCAGCAGCGCTAAACCCTAATCTATTGGGGTTTATCATTGCCACCCTTGCCTTGTGCGCCAGCGGAACAGGCTTGATGCAATATCGACGTTTTACACATACATCAAAACTCGCACAACAAGCCTATAGCAACCCATTAATGGAAAAGCCTTACACCAGTCGCTTTGATGACTACTCTCAGATTGAACTCGCTTTGTTAATGAAAAAAGCCGAACTAAGGGCCATCACAGCTCGAGCAACAGAGACATCTGGGCAAATACTTATCTCAGCAGAAGATGAATTTGGCACTATTCAGTCTATCGCGCAAAGCTTAGACCAACAGTGCAATGAAACCGAGCAAGTGTCTACAGCGGTAGAAGAGCTAACTCATTCAATCAATGAGGTGGCCAATGCGGCATCGGCGGCTTCGACTGTAGCAGAAGAAGCCGATCAAGAGTCTAAACTGGGACTACAAAGTATCAAGGCAACCATCTCTGAGGTGAACTTAATGGCTTCCCAGCTGAGCAACGCTCAAGAAATCATTACGCAGCTCTCACACGACAGCCAAAAAATCGATACCATCTTGGAAGTTATTTCCACTATTTCTGAACAGACTAACCTACTGGCGCTTAACGCGGCTATCGAAGCAGCACGAGCAGGCGAAGCAGGACGCGGTTTCGCAGTCGTCGCGGATGAAGTGCGTAACTTAGCTTCAAAAACAGGTTCATCGGCAAGTGAAATTCACACCATGATTCGTCATTTGCAAGAAACGGCGGAGCGGGCCGTCGCAGCAATGGCTCAAGGTATTGAGTTGACTGGACAATGTAAAGATCGCGCCGATGACACAGGCCGTGTCCTCGACTCAATATCTGAACGGTTAAGCCAAGTCACCGACAGCAGTATGCAGATCGCGGCTGCCGTCGAAGAGCAAGCGAGTGTGACTCAAGAAATAAACCGTAATATCGTCAATATAAAAACCTTGGCGGATGAAACTTCACAAACTTCTCAATCTTCCATCGGCAGGACTAGCCAGCTCGTCGACCAACTCGAAGGGCTTGAGAGGTTAATGAAACAGTTCCAACTACGCTAGCCTCACTACCCGCCTTAATCACGCCTCTTTGAAAAACGCGCATTCCAAAGAGGCGCAACCAACTTATTAATCATTCTATTAGTAACTCTATTCAATTATTTGACCTCGCAAAGCAAGTTATTTTTCCTCTTTAAATCATCGACATACATGAACCAACTCGCAACATACGTGGCATTTACACCTTGTAGCACCTCAATAGTGTGATATAGGTTCAAATTAGACCTTGATCCACAAAACAAAAGGCATATGATGAGTCTCATATTCGTGCTTAGGCATACGCTCAGATTATAGATTGAGGCGACAAGGATGGAGCTAGACATTTTTAATCCGTCTCGGCAGTTACGCCGGTCAGCACTGTTTTGGCTCAGTATCCTACTGGCGTTTATTTCTACGTCTATCGCCCTTTACAATATCGTTAACCAGCAATATGGTCCAAGCCAGTATATCGAAACTGCATTTGGGGTGTTTTCTCTCTATATCGCTTACCACGCTTACAAAGAAACAATCTCTAAAACTCTCATTTCAGCCTACCTATTTAGCCTTATCGTTGTCACCAGCTTAAAGACATATAGTGCCCCAGTAGAGTACGGTGGATTTATATGGGCCTGCCTATACCCGATCGTGTTCTATTTAATATTAGGCCGCCGTGCTGGGGCGCTTGCGACCTTTATCGGCTTTGTTAGTCAACTAAGTATCCTCTCATCTCAACTCGAAGGCTATACCGCGCTAAGCAACATTGCTCTGACCATTAACTTTTCACTCGCTTTCATCAGTATTTGGGTAGTTTCTCATGTACTTGAAGTAAAACGTCGTGTTTCTGAAGCGTCTTTAGGTCAACTCGCGTCACGCGATGCGTTAACTGGTGTTTATAATCGCCATGCATTGGCACACAATTTTGAGCGTTATCGCCGCGAAAGTAGTAAGCTCCCCCTGTCACTTCTTATCCTCGACCTCGACTTCTTTAAATCCGTCAACGATCGTTTTGGTCATGATGTGGGGGATAAAGTTTTAATCCAGACTGCCGCATTAGTCGATGGATTAAGTGATGAGCATTTAGTGTATCGTATCGGTGGTGAAGAATTTTGTATTGCACTGCATGATACTGATGTGGATAGTGCGAAGGAAAAAGCAGAACAAATTCGCAATGCCATTGAGCACTTTCAGTTTAATGATAGCTGCGACCCGATTTCACTAACCGTCAGTATTGGTGTCTATCAGTGTGACCACTACGCCAACTTAGAAAGTGTCCTGCGAGAAGCCGATAAAGAGTTGTATCGCGCAAAACAAAACGGCCGGAACCAAGTTATGGTTTGCAGCCGTCCATCTGAATTAAGCTATAACTCAATTTAGCTTCTATCCTCTTCTTCATCGAACACAACATTGTAGTTTTCAGTATACGTACAGTGTGGTTGTCGGCTGCAGGTGAAAAAACGTCTGCCCTTGTGTTCACCCTGACTTGCAATCTTGATTGTCATTGGGCTACCGCACCGTTTGCAAAAGCGAACTTCTTTATCGGGCTCTATGAGATCGATATGAGCGGCTAGCAAACGGCGTAATCGGCCAACTTGATAGCTATGTTTAATGTTTGCCCCAATAAGCGGAATTCCTGCCGATTTGCATGTATGCATCAGCAACTTCTGTCGGTCGACTTTACCTTTGTTGAGCTCTTTACCATCATCCAATTCAATGGCGACGCGAACTTCGAAGGTACGCGGGTCACAAACAACGTAATCAAAGTAGCTTTTCGAAATACGATTATTAGCGATGAACCACTGCTTTTTGTCCGTAGCAAGAGGGACAATCACATTCGCTAGGCTCACCTTACTCATTACCACACCATGCTGACCAACCGCAGCAATCAGTGCATTGTAAAAAGCCGACTCCTTAGCATTCAACAAAGCCCCTTTCTTTTTGTAACTGCTGTCTTTCAACTCATCTTGTTTGAGATAACGCTTCTGAATGATGACAAAGAAGATCACCAGAATAGCAACGACAATAAAAACACTTTCCATTGGGGTTTCAATTAACCTTAAAAGAATTCAATAATTTAATTATTCGCCATTATACACTGAGGGCAACAACACAATCACGTTTTTGAGATATGCACATCGAGTCTGAGGGTTAATTCGTTGCCTTGAGATAAGTCCTCTCTGGACGACCGACGGTTCCATAGTTCAGATCAGCTTCTAATTCGCCAGTGCTAATAAGATACTCGAGATAACGACGCGCAGTAGTTCGACTCGCGCCAATCTTCTCTCCTGCTTCATCAGCCGTCATCTGCTCTTGCCCTGTGAAGAGGGCTTTAATTTTGTCGAGAGTAACGCCATCAATACCCTTGGGCAATCGCTCTTTTGCACCATCAACCGGGCCAGATGTTTGCATCATCTTGTCGACGATACTCTGATCTAAATCAGATGCCTGATTAAACTGGTGTTTTTGCTGTACATATTTCTTCAATGCAGCTTCAAGGCGCGGAAACACAACAGGTTTTAGTAAGTAATCGACGACACCACCACGCATTGCTTGTTGCAATGTATCAACGTCTCGCGCAGCGGTAATCAAGATAACGTCACAGCCCACTTTGTTAATTCGCAAGTTTTGTAAAATATCCAGACCGGTTCCATCTGGCAGGTGAACATCGAGTAATAACAAATCCGGGTCGAGGATCTCCAGTTGCAAATTTGCTTCAAGTTGAGTGGTAGCAATACCAATCACCTCATAGCCACCAATTTGCTCAAGGTAACGCTGATGCAACTGAGCAATAGCCAAATCATCTTCAATAATCATCACTCGAGTTGCTGAAGTCATGCTTGCTCTTCCTTAGGAATGTACACTGTCATCCTTGCTCCAAAATCATCGTTGTTGTTCATTTCTAGTTGACCATGATAACGTGAGGCTAACTGACTGGTTAAAAACAGCCCTACGCCCCGCGTTGACGAGTCTTTCGTTGAAACTCCCCGTTCTAACAGGCAATCGGTATTAACATTGTCAGGTAACCCGCACCCTTGATCGGTCACTTCCAATATCACTTCATTACCATAGTCGCTGATCGACACTTCAACAATTCGCCTTGTTGCCGCAAAACAAGGGTCATCAGTTATCGCGTCCCGTGTCGCATCAAACGCATTATCGATTAAGTTTCCAAGAATGGTCACGAGGTCCTCTGGGTTCACCGTATTTGGTAATGGTTCTAACCGAGAACCCTCTTCAACCAACAACTGTAACCCTAGCTCACGCGCTCGCTCTGTCTTACCTAGCAACATACCCGCGATAAGCGGCTCTTTAATCGTCTCGCGCAAAAACTCGATCAGAGCTTGATAGTGCGCAGTCTCTTGGCCAATAAGATGCTGTACCGCTTCAAGTTCACCCATTTGAACCATACCGCTAATAGTATTTAGCTTGTTACGATGCTCGTGGGTTTGAGAACGTAGCATTTCAGCGTACTCTTTTGTTTTTGCTAGCTGCTCGGTTAGCTCAGTTAAATCGTCTTTCAGACGAAAACTCGATACCGCCCCAACAACACGTCCATCAACAATTATCGGGCTACGATTGGCGATCAAACGCTGTTGATTAAGATAAAGATTTATATCGTTATCGGTACGTGCAGTTTGAATAACCGTTTGCAAATCACTTTCTGGCAATACATCACTTATCGGTCGGTTTAGACAGTGCTGCTTAGTAAGACCAAGTATCTGACACGCACTGCGGTTAATTGATCTTAATATGCCTTTGTCATCAATAGATAAAATGCCCTCTTTTAAGGTCTCCATAGTGACATCAAGTTCGACGTATAACCTGCCTATCTCTTCAGGCTCAAATCCCAAGATCGCTTTTTGGAATCTTCGTGACGCAAAGCTAGAAACGATCGCATTAGCGCCAACTACAATAAACGCCATTAACGTTAGAAATATAATCAGTGGCTCGATACGGTCTTGTAGGCGGTCAAGCAAATACCCGACTGAAACAACCCCAATAATCTTGCCACTATCATTAAATACCGCAGCTTTGCCACGTACAGAGTAACCCAGAGACCCTTCTGCGACAGATATATAAGCCTCACCGCCAACTAAAGCACGCTCATTGTCACCGCCCTTCATCGGTTTACCAATACGTTGATCAAGAGGGTGAACAAGACGCACGCCCTGCATATCGCCGATAACAATAAAAGCGGCACCAATCAAATTAGTTAAAACGCGATACTCTTGTTGGCTTGATTGATCAAAACCATTTTCTATCTGGCTCGCAACTTCAGGCGAGTTCGCAAGAAAAGAAGCCACCTTAAGAGCTTGCCTGCCCATTTGCTCTTCTTGGTCGTGCTTAACGTAGATGAACCCTGCTGCAACGAGAATCAGCAACTCGATTAAGCCCGACAGCGTCATAATGATCAGCATTCTTCTGCGAAAGCTGATACTGCTCCATTTCATACCCATCCTCCACTACCGATAAGAGTAACATTTAGCTAACATTCGGCCGATTTCTGATTGCGAGAATTGTGAGCATTACAAAGCTAATTCATTACTGTAGGTTATTACGTAACCATTGCTTATTCTGTAATCGATTACTTTTAGATCTTATTTGAAGTTTTCTAGATAAAACGGATGAATTAAGTGATGTCGATCACGCCAATTTTAGATTATTTTTTATACTAACCTATCACGTTTTCGTATAATTATTGGGCACACTGAAATGTGTAGGAACGTTAAATCACGCCATCAGCCCAAAATAACAACAAGTTCAAAATTTGATGGCTCAATTGTCAGAGGGAAAGACGATGAAACGCGACGTTTTCGGAATTTGCTTGTCGAGAGGTATGTTGACAAACAATTTATCAAGTACTTTTACGCACGTTAGGGCTTATCAAAGGTCTGAAGAGAACGAGGATGTGACAGTTATGCATGCATTCCCGCAAATGTCTGGTCAGGAGCTATTGACCAACATGAAAGGCTCTACAAGGCTTTTGTGGCGTGCTGAATTTGTCTGTTCCGATATGAAATAACAACGTTATGAGATAGTTAAGAGGGAAGCGATATGCTTCCCTCTTTTTTATTTAGCTCACCGTTTGTTGTTGCGCTTGGCGAAGCTGAGTCAGGTACTTAATCCAGCTCTTCGCTTGTGTTGAAGGCTCAACATTGTTTGCACGTTTTGCTTCTATTAGTGCCTTCTCCAATTTGTTCAGCTTGTATAGCGCACGAGTTTTAGCCAGCGCAACGTCTGCTTTTCTACCTTGGACTTTATCCAACACGTTTAGTGCTGGTAGATAATAGCCCTGCTGAACCATTAACTGAGCAACATTCCAGTGGTATTTTGCATCCTGTTTTGCAGCCAATTTCCATATGTTTAACGCATTGTCCCACTCTTTAGCTAGCTGCCAATAAGTTGCCTGCTCAGACAATAACTGAACATCCGAACTCGCATCGTCTAACTCACTAATCTCAATAGCGGCACGCTCAGGAATGCCACGCTTTGCATACAACTGAGCAAGCATTCGGCGATCACTTTGGTTCAATTCTAACTTATTCAATTTGGCTAAAGACAGGGTATCAAGCGCATCACCATCTTTACCAATACGTAACTGCAGCCCAACCAATTGTCGCCACCAATTGACTTTGTTCGGCTGTAAAACAATCAACTGCTCTAGGGTTGGAATCGCGTGGTGCCACTTTTTAAGTTGCAATTGAGCACCAAGCTTCAAAGACAAAGGCTGTAGCGGACTTTCATGGCTAACCTTCAAATACTCATTCACTGCGGGTATAACTTTAGACCACTGTTCTAATTGATAGTGAGACTGAGCGATACGCAGCCATAGGTCATCCGCATTCTGCGTTTGAGGCACTGTCTTTTGTAAAACGTAGTAGTGCTTTAAAGCGCGCTCAAACCGCTGTTCGTTGAGGAATAGGTCTGCCAGCATTCGCTCGGTAACCCAACCTTGTTCATCTTGTAGAAGGCCACTCGCCACCGCTTTGTCTAGATACTTAATCGCCTGCTTTGGTTTACCATCTTGCCAATAAAACACGCCTAGCATGCGAGCAACAAAAGCCTGATCATAATCACGAGATGTTTCTATCTCGTTTAACATGGTAATAGCTTGTGTGATCTGCTCGTTTAGCGCGAGTTCATTGGCTTTCTGTACTCTTATCGCCGTATATTGACTAAGCTCCTGACCAAATGAAGCCCCAGACAACAGCACTAAACAAATTAACAATAGTCGCTTAATCATTTGGCTATCTTAAACTCCAGTCTTACGCTTTGACCAAATTGTGCAATCGCGCTGCCATCAACAACTTTTGGTTGATACTTCCATTTCTTTAGCGCTCGAATTGCTTCTCGCTCAAACATACGCCTTGGGTTTGCTTCCACCACTTCGATATCAACCGGTTTGCCGGTTGGATCAATCGTAAACTTCATCACAACATAGCCTTCAGCGCCGCGCTTAAGTGCTTTCGCTGGATAACGCGGCTCGACACGATACAGTGGCATCGCTTGCTGATTGACACCAAAGTCGCCAAAGCTAGGCGCGCTGATTGCTAATCCATCAATCGCGGTATTAAGCCCAAGCATAGGTTGAGACATGGGTGATAGCTGAGACAGTTTCGGATTAGCCTGTGACGTTGGCATCTGCTCCGGTACTTCTGGTGCTTGAGGCTGTTCCGGCACCGAACGCTGACGACGCTGAACGTCCTGTTCGTTTTCTACCATCACCATGTTGAAACTCAGCGCTTCGCTAGGTTCTGGCGCTCGGCGGTGGCCAATGTCGACCATCCAAGCCATTAAGCTAAAAATAGCGACGGCACATGATAAAGCTATCGGTGTCGCAATGAGAAATCGACCCACTAGATCTTCTCCGCAGCCAAAGCGATATTTTTCACGCCTGCGCCTTTTGCAGCATCCATGACTTTCACAACAGTTCCACTATAGGCGTGCTCATCAGCCTGGATCACCAGAGACGCGTCTGGTTTATCAAGCAAAAGGTGTTCTAACGTTGCTTCAACTCGCTCTACATCCACCATGCGCTTATCGATGTAAATATCATTCGCTGATGTGATAGCAACAAATATACCCGCCTCTTTTTGACTGACCACGTTGGAAGCAGTTGGCCTATTGACTTCGACACCCGACTCACGAACAAAAGAACTCGTAACAATGAAAAAGATCAACATAATGAAAACGATATCAAGCATTGAAGTCAGATCTACCTGAGCTTCTTCTTGTTTATGATGACGTCGACCGAGTCTCATCGTTGACTCCTTAAAGATTTTTCCAATTTAATTTCTTTCATTTGGCACACTTTAACCAAACGAGCATAGGCAAACATGCCAGTTAATGCCGCTACCATTCCCGCCATCGTTGGCAGCGTAGCTAACGATATCCCTGAGGCCATCAGTTTAGGATCACTGCTACCTTGGTTTGCCATCACATCAAACACCGAGATCATTCCCGTGACTGTGCCTAACAAACCGAGCATCGGACAAATTGCCACTAACACTTTAATAATATTAAGGTTCTGATTGAGTAACGTATGTGCTTCCGATAGCCAACCTTCGCGGATGGCACTTGCATACCATGAGTTTTGGTCATGACGAAGCTTCCAACTCTCTACCCACTGATTTCTCTGTTTAGGGAACTGAAACCACAAGAAAACAATACGCTCAACAATCAATAACCAACAAATTAGCACTACACCAGAGAGCCACCACAGGACATAGCCCCCCTGCTGCATGAAATCTTGCAGAGAGGTTAACCAGTTACTGGTCGCGATCACCTCAGGGAGGAGAGCGAGTATCGCGTCCATCACGCTGCGTTCTCCAAACCATTGTAGCTGTTAGAGCTATCTTTCTCTGCTTGCTCAGCGACTAGAGCAATACCCTGTTTTTCAAGAATATTTCGAATACCCTCGGCTTGAGCACTTAAAATATTGTGCATAAGTAACAGCGGCATAGCGGCAATCAAACCAAGTACTGTTGTTACCAGTGCCATCGAAATTCCACCCGCCATGACTTTCGGGTCACCATTACCAAACTGGGTAATGACTTGGAAGGTTTCGATCATGCCTGTCACCGTTCCAAGTAGACCAAGCATTGGAGCAAGGGCTGCTAGCAACTTAAGCATTGATAGACCTTTCTCTAGGCCCGCTTGTTCATCAACAACGGCTTCCAAAAGACGTAGCTCAAGCGCTTCAACGGTTTGGTTCTTCTCTTTGCTATATACCGCCAACACTCGCCCTAATGGGTTGTCGCCGGGGTTTTGAGGCATTTTCAACTGCTTGCGAATTTTTTGCCTTGCGATAGAAAGGCTTACACCACGTACCAATGAGATGATCAATCCAATAACCAGCAGAGCGATAATCACTTTACCAACCACACCACCAGCTTGAAGTCGGTCAACAAAGCTTGGCGTCAGCGCGAGTTGCTCAAGCATAATGCCGCGTGAAGGGTCAACAACAAGGTTGGTACGCTCACCATTTAATAGACCTAACAGTGATGCTGATGTCGGTCCGTTCTCTGGTTGCTTAATGTAAACTGCCGCATCTTGTTTTGCGCTATTCCAATTAAGGTAACCTTGTTCGCCAACCAAACCAAAGGCACCAATACGTTGCGCTGTCACTTCCTGGCTAAGCCCTTCCCCATCAACAAACTTAACGTTGACGGATTGAACTTGGCCACTTGCTTGAATTTGTTCCGTCAAAGCAGACCAAAGGCCGATAAGCTGCGGCATCGACGGTAGTTTAGTTGCCGCGACGATGTCCTTAATGACAGATGAGTGTGTTTGTGCGCCCGCTGCGGTCACAGATTGTGAAAGCTCTGAATCGAGTTCTTTTGCGTGCTGGCGGACTACGCCAAACACTTCACCTAAACTACCCGTTTCTAAACGCAGCTTCTCTTCTAGTCGAGCGAGCTTATCTTCATTTTGGCTAAACTCAGCAGCAAGTCGATCGTTCTGTTGCTGCAAGGTTTCCCTTTGCTTGATCAGTTGTGCTTTTAATGTCTTGAGTTCACGTTCAGTCTGTTTGAATCCTGATTCACGCTGAATGTTGTGTTGTTTTTGAGCTTTCGCGTCGGATTTTGCAGGGGACGCCAAATCTGCCGCTGCACCAGTAAACGAAATTGCCGTCAATGCAATTAAAGAAGCAATCAATGTATGTTTCATTATTTTGCCTCCGCGACGGTCAAAGAAACAGGAAGAGTTATCAGGCTTGGCGCAGCTTGTTTAGCCGCAATATTAAACGCGGTGTCTAGCTCTGACTTAAGCGCAGAGTCAACGTCTAACCATTGATTTGATTTTTGATCCCAAGACCAGAATGTTTTTCCGTTTAGGCTACGAGCAACTAATGAGATGCGACCCAGATAGAGAACGTCCGCTTCTCTACTTGCACCGTTGACATTGATCTGACCTTGATACAGACCCAACTTAGTGCCGTAATCAAGTTCGATTTGGTAGGCCTCTAAAATCCGACGATACTTCTCTGCATCACTTACATCAGCCCTTGTCATCATAGATTCAAGCTTAGCGATACGTGTTTGGCGCTGCTCTAGTTTGATTGGTACATCATCAGCGATAATTTGTTTTAAACCGTCGACCATCTGATACATCAAGGGCACAATACCCTGACGTGTAGATTTAATCTCTTCTATCTGGCTATCTAAACTGGCGGCCTCTTGCTCCTGGCTAGTAACCAAGGCAGTCAAGTGATCGCGATAGACTTTGAGATTTTTCACTTCTTCTTCAAGCTGTTCAATTTCAGCTTTCAAAGTCAAAGTCTTTTCCGCGCTAGCATCAATACGTTTTTGGCTAGAGGCAGAAGCTGCATTAGTTTTGCTTTGAATGGATTGAGCCGAATCAAGGCTATTCGCCGTAACCCAGGGTGCCGACGTAGCAAGGATAAGCGCCAAGCTAGTTTTGATTAAATTCATAACGGTTATTAGTCACTGATGTAGTATATGGTTGAGAACCACTCTCATTTTCACTTAGGCATAGTACCGCGATTGAGCAAAATTGCAATTGCACTCGATACAAAAATAAGGGAAAGGCTACGCCTCTCCCCTATCAAAGCCATGTTTATGTATTAACTAGGCTATTAGGGTATGTTGACCCTAGTACTTGATTTGTAGTGTCGCCATGTAGTTGCGGCCTTCTCCAATCACAACATCTTCTGCGTAGCTATGTTTCGAAGACGTCGCACCACCGCCAGCTAAGTACTCTGTATCAAACACGTTTGCCACAGTTAAGCGTGCTACTATATCTAGCTTGTCATCATATTTATGTGTGTATGCGACACCCATATCGACGCGCGTGTATCCATCTTTCTTAAAGGTATTTGCCTGATCACCATAGCGAGAGCCCTCATAAATAACGCCGACATTTAGATCAACTTCGTTAGTCGCTGCGTAGTTTGACCAGACACTTGCTGCAAACTCAGGCACATCAACAGGTCGATTACCTGCGTATGTCTCGTGGTTCTCGATCTTAGCGTCTAAGTACATCGCAGAACCCGTTAGCGAGAATTTATCGGTAACAAAGCCTTGCGCTGCGAGTTCTGCACCACGATGAACTTGCTTACCACTTTGCGTTTTAGTCCAGTTCCCTGTCGCAGCATCTTCAACATCCATACTAATATTTTCTTTAGTAATGTCGAATACCGCACCTGAAACGAACAGACGTTGGTTAAGAAGCTCCCACTTAGTGCCTAATTCATAAGATTTACCAAGTGCTGAATCAAGTAGTTCACCATCATTGGTGTACGTACGTCTACCACTTGATACCGTACCCTGCGGCTCAAAGCTTTCTGAGTATGAAGCATAGATACTGCCGTTTGCGGCAGGGTGGAAGATCACACCTAACTTCGGAGAGACGTTCTCTTCAGCGACGCCATTTGCGACTTTACGGTCAAAACGAACCCCTGCCAGCATTTGCCACTGTTCTGTTAACGTGACTAAGTCTTGTGCATAAAAACCCCAAGAGTCATAACTCGAGTGACTAACGCGATCGCTACCGCTGTAGGTCGGAACAGACACAGATTGGCCTGGTGCTACATCTTGACTGTTAAATCCTTTTTGATTGCGATCGTAGCTGTAACCTAACCAGTTGGATCCAAACAACAGTTGATGCTTGGTACCTGCAAGTTCGAGATCACCCGCCAGATCTACGTACGCGGTTCTAAAGCGCCATTTATCGTGTCGGTTATTGCCACCATGCTTAACCGTTCCATCAGAGTCTAACTTAGAAAAATCTGGGTAACTTTCGATATCGATGCGCTCAAAGTCTTGATAGTTAAAGCCACTCTTTACAGCCCAAGCATCAGTGAGATTTGCATTAATGTTAAAGCCAACGTTTTCAACATCATTTTCAATTTTCGACCACTGCGCATCCCAAATGTGCTCTTCACTTCCAACACGCTGACCGTCTAATTTGTAAAGTGCGCCAGAGTCCACACTGCCATCGTCATTAGTTTTGTCATAATGAAATGACACTGTAACATCTTCATTGATGTCGTAATCCACAAACAAACCAGCTACGAGGCGCTCTGTTTGTGGTTTTGAACCGTCACCGTATGTTCTCGATGAGCTGTAGCTCTCTTTAGATACGATAGTGCGTGCTCTTAGTGTTTGTTCGTCATTTAAGGACCCACTTACATCAACCATGGTGCGCGAACGGTCATTTGAACCAATATCTTGGCTCACATTAACCTTGGTATCATACGTCGGCTTCTTTGATACCATATTGATTAACCCACCAGGCGCAGACGCACCATATAAAAGGCCAGAAGGCCCTTTTACAACTTCAACACGTTCAAGCAACTCTACTGGCTGACGATAATGTGACCAATGCTGATGTCCATCGCGAAGAAAGCCAGAAGAACTTTCGACTTCAAAACCTCGAAGAGAGAATCGCTCACGGTTACGCCCTGTACCACCAGCACTTACACTGGCGTCGTTTTTTAATACCTCGCCCAAAGTACTTGCACGTTGCTCATCAATGATTTGTTCATCGATGACTGCAACTTGTCCCGGAGTTTCTAGCAGTGAAGCTTCCATACGCATAGCCGTCGAGTTAGTGTCAGCTTTATAGCCGTAATCACGTCCCTCAACAATCATGTGTTCGTCAGTTTCTACACTTTCAGCAACCACTGCTGGAGCAGCTAATACAGCACTAATGACTAGTGCTAACTGGCTCTTGTTAAACATATTCTCTCCAAATCATAACGGCATTATTGCCCTTTAGTTCTTATTTTTTCGCAACAGAATATAGATGATAACAAATATCATTTGCATTAAATTTACATTCTTTGCATTCGTAACTAGGCTCTGTTGACCCGATTTGTTTTCATCAATTACAAAAAAGCGAGTACCTAAGGCACTCGCTTTAAATAACTCTTAACGTGTATTAAATGGGTAGCGTTATCTGCACTCGTAAGCCACCTTCTTTTCTGTTCATCGCCTTGACACTGCCACCAAGAAGGCTTACCGATTGTTTAACTATCGCCAACCCTAAGCCATAGCCTCCTCGCTTTTTGTCCCGAGAAGACTCTAAACGACTAAAAGGCTGAAATATTTGTTTGATCTGATCTTGAGGAATTCCTCCCCCATTGTCCGCAACTTCTATGCATACAGACTTGTTCGACACATCGTCACATGTATAGATAGACACCTCAATCTGTGCCTCTTCCCCGGCATACTTGATCGAGTTTGACAGCAAATTACTCAGACAACGCATAACTAAACGTTCGTCTGTCCAAACTAGTGGTATCGCGACTCCGGTTGAAACGGAAATCTGTTGTGTCGGAGCAAGTTGCAATCGGCTCTGTTC
Source organism: Vibrio tubiashii (assembly GCA_000775715.1). Taxonomy (GTDB): domain Bacteria; phylum Pseudomonadota; class Gammaproteobacteria; order Enterobacterales; family Vibrionaceae; genus Vibrio; species Vibrio tubiashii_A. The sequence goes on along the minus strand of JRWQ01000011.1, from coordinate 544,117 downwards.
GACTTGAGTAGTAAGTAGACTTTCCAAACATGTTGGTTTTGCGTCTGCCTCGTAGCGAGAGTTCGCCATTCGGCTAAACTCGAGGATTTCACCTACCAGTGAGTCCATCTCGTCTACTTCTCTTTCTAACCGCTCAACCAAAGCAAGCTCCGAAGCATTCGCTTTCGCTCGCAGTAAGTGAAGCGCTAGGTTTTGCCTTGCCAAAGGGGTCCTTAGTTCATGGGAAACATCACGTATCAACTGGCGCTGCCTTTCTGCCAATGCGTTAATCTCTTTGCTCATATTGTCAAAATCATGGGCAAGATCATTAAACTCTCGTGTATTGGAATTAAGTTCTTTGACAACGTTTACGTTAAAATCACCCTGCGCTAGTTTACCGCTTGCCTCTCTCAATCTATCTAAGGGCATCTGTAACTTTCTTGCAAAAATGATTGAAAAGAATAGCAATATCACGACAACAATGATGATTTTGCTGACAGTAAAATAGATTAAATAGCGATGAGCTGGGTGCAATTGACTTGGCAATTGAACGACCAAAGTGTTTCCATGCTCAAGCCTGACTCCAATCAACGGCTTGTTCACCCGATCATCAAGACGCTCGTCGATTTCTCGCAAAAATCTTAGTTTGAACTCAAAATGTGGATGCATGCGGCGATGGCTCAATGGCCGATTCTCAGGATCGAGGACAAACAAATAGTACGACTGAGCAGTCGACCAATCCGCTAACTCATCCATATCGCCATCTTCAATTAGCACATTAGCTTGGTGAGCTAAGCTTTCGATATCTTGCTTTACTTGAGATGGTACTTTGAGCATGGTTTTGACCAAAGCCTGTTCTGCTACAGCTTGTAAAACCAAGATCGAAATGATGACGATAGACATATAGCTAAAGAGTTGAAAAGCTAGCGACTCTTTGCGCTTTGACAAAGTTTCAAGCTCCAATGGCCAGACCATAGTGCTATCTCACCTTTTCGACAAAGCTATAGCCTTTGCCCCTGACTGTTTTTATGTGCTGTTTCGAGAGCCCCGCTTCGACAAACTTACGTCGTAAGTTACTGATGTGCATATCAAGATTTCTGTCATAAGGGCTAAGTTCTTTCTTTAACACTTCAATTTGCAGCTCAGCTTTTGCGACAACGATGCTTTCGCGTGCAACTAAGTAATTGAGCAAATCAGCCTCAGTGCCTGTAAGTGGTAAGTTCGCCACTTCAAACTCTTCTCCCGCAAACCCCAAACTTTGGCTCTGACGTTGTTTTTCTAAGCCTACGCGGCGAAAAATAGCTTTAATTCGGGTAAGTAACTCCGCCGCTTTGAACGGTTTTGCTATGTATTGGTCAGCACCAGACTGGTACCCTTCTAATATAGACTCTTCATCATTAAGTGCGGTCAACATAAGAATCGGCGTTGCAAATCGTTGACAAATTTTCCTAGCGACTTGCATACCATTAAGCCTAGGAAGCATGACATCAAGCAGAACAAGATCGACCGGCTTTTTCTCTATGGCTTTAAGTGCCGTTTCACCACAATGCACACTTTCAACGCTATATCCTTCCGCCACAAGAACATCTGTAAGCAACCCACACAGCTCTATATCATCATCTACAACTAAAATTCGCGACATGAGAACAACAGTACAATTGAAAAGGGTTCGCATTCTAATCTGAAGTTATGAACAACACAATATTCTCTAATTAGATAAAGGCTCACTGCCCTGTTACTTACGCTTTGTAAGTCTCATGCGCCAAATCGCAGCCAGTAGGCTTTTGAACTTTATCTTTGTTACTCGCCAATGAGTAGAAGGCGTTCGCGGTGCCGTATCAACCAAATGTTGATAGACTTGTTCGTTGAGTTCAACCTGCCCACCATGAGCAAGAAGCAGCACTTTAGGGTTTAAGTTATATACCCGTTTTAGCGATGCCTTGTATTTGTTGGGGTGAAAGATAGGAAACGGCGAAATAAGCTGCTGCTTTACTTCAACCATTAGATCAGCGACATACAAGATGTCACGCTCTATGTTATGCAGCGATAAGTCACGATCAGTATGACCCGGGGTTTCTAGCACCGCCCAATCTTCAAAATCTGGAATCACATCGCCATCATTCAACATTACGTCAGGGCGAAGCTTTCTCGAATACCATAGATTTTTCTTTGGTTTACGCTTGCGATTCGCAACCCAACGAGCTAACAGTAGATCGGTTAAGTGCATTAAAAACCCATCAACGCCCGAGTACCAGTGCGTCTCTTTATTGGCAGAGATGATCTTACACCCCGTCAGTTTGCGAAGCTTATGTGCTGCCCCAGCATGATCGGGATGCATGTGTGTTACCACCACCGCTGACAAGTCATTGAAAGGTCGTTTCAGTTCATGAGTAATGAAGTGCCTGATAGACGAGATGTCTGCTCGCGAAGCGCCATCAAGTAGCATGAGTTTATCTGTGTATTCCGCCAAGTAGATGTTCTGTATATAACCGTCAAGCACATGAATTTTCATAGGGCACACTGAAATTAACAAATAGTTTACATTTAATTTATCAATCTTCTGCGATTTTGACAGAGTAATCACTCTAATATGTGAACTACGAAAGCATCAGTTTTACTCATCGTTATCACTAAACGATCAAAAACGGGCAACTTTAAGGCCACCCGCATATGCTGTTTCAAGTCAAAAATGAAGGCTTACTCTTTGCCTATTTGCAGCCCTGTATTGTCAGCAACCTGCTGAACGACCTTATTCACTTCGATCGCTATCTCAGCTAGGGTTTCACTCTCTTCTTTAGTAAAAGGATGCTGGAGGATTGATTCTGCGCCATTCTTTCCCACAACGGTAGGTAGACTTAACACAACGTTATTTAACCCGTGTTCACCATTTAACAACGTTGCGACGGGAAGCACCGAACGTTCATCAATCATAATCGCTTGGATAATACGGAATACACTGGCCGAGATACCATGCGTGGTATTTTGCTTACGCTTGAAGATCTCGTAGCCCGCTTGCTTAACCGACTCGAGCAGTTCATCAGCACAGATTCGTTCGATGTGGTGAGAGTCACAATAGAAATCTGCAGGCTGCCCAGCAATGGAAATTAAGCTCTTAGGCGTAAAGCAATGGCTTCCGTGCTCACCAAGTACGTAGCCAAACACATTTTTAGGATCGAGATTTACGCGGTTGGCAACAATACTCATCAAACGAGCCGTATCAATCACACAACCACTGCTGATCACTTTTGAGCGTGGGAAGCCAGTATTGGTGGCAATAAAGTGCGCTACCACATCACAAGGGTTACTGACGATAATAAGAGTCGCATTGGGTGCAACGCGCTCTACCTGCTTGGCGATATCGACCCCGATGCGGCTATTGATTTCGGCCAGGTCAATACGAGTTTGGCCCTGCTTGATTTGCGCTCCAGCAGTAATCACCACAATATCTGCGCCAATAAGCGTTAGATAATCATCCGTGGGTACTAAGTGAGTATTTTTTGAGAAAGTAAGCGCCGAGGTATGCCTAAAGTCAAACACCTCACCTTCAGCTCTTTCGAGGTCCTTGTCGAGCAGAACGAGTTCACTGATGCTGCCAAGAGTTAAAAGGTAATTACATACCCCAACACCGACAGAGCCTGCTCCAATAACACCAATCTTCATTTATCTATCCCTGTATTCTTTTGCCGTTACTTTGGATTGTACTAACACACATCCAAGCAATTCCAATTTAGTTTCAATGGCAGCACAAAATACAGAATTAATATCTAGGAACAAGCAAATTTTTAGTTCCTTACTTTGAATAGTCGCCCGTCGGTACGGTAAAAAATCAAAGCAAGCAAGATCAAAGCACAGCCAATGAGCTTATTGCGTGATAGCTGCTCACCATACCAAGCCACGCTTAGAACGACCGTCCAGATGGGTTCCAATAACATAATCAACGCCGCATTGGCTGGATTACATCCCTTTTGACCTAAGGTTTGCATGACATACCTTAGGCTCGTCGCTAATAGAGCACTGAGAGCAAACCAACCCCAGATGGAGGTTTCTACACTCTGTGGGAAAGCTTCGAATAATAGAGAAGCGATAGCCGCGAGAACGCCTGTGACAAACAGTTGAATACAAGTCAGCAGTAAGACTGGAATCTTCTGAGCGAGCTTATTATTGACGTTGAAGTGCAGTGCGAGCATGCAAGCGTTAGCCAAAAACCAAAACTGACCTAATGAACCTTTCCACCCGTCTGCTAATGAGAGCATTGCAAGGCCCATCACTGCGATTGGCATTGAAATCCAAAAGGCACGTTTCGGACGCTCTTTGTACAAAACCCACGCGATGATTGGCACAATGATCATCGACAAGCTAACGATAAACGCGCCCTCTCCCAATGTTTCACTGATTGATATGGCATAAACCCAAGTCAAAAGCGCCATAGCAAGAATACAACCGCCCCCGATAGCTTGAAGCAGCAGCTGTTTAGTTAGCTCTCTAAATCGGCTATGACACAGGGGAAGCAAGCAAATCGAAGCCACGAGAAAACGTAACCCGACAAAACCAAATGGAGGGAGCCCTTGTATCGCTTCTTTTGAGAAAATCCATCCTAGCCCAGCAAGAGCCGTGGTCATAAAAAGGATCCAGGCAGCTTTAGTTTCAGCGTTCAATTTTTAACTCTAATTATTATTTGATTATCTCGCGATATTGTCAGATTTGCACAAACTTAGCTACGACTTATCTACTCATAGAAACAACTCGACTGAAGCCAACTCCTATACAGTGCTTTTCCTAACCACTGTATAACGCTGTATAAACCTTAGTGATTCGAATCACATTTTTAGTTTTAGGCTTTGTATGTACAAACACTTAGCAAAGCCAACTTAATCTATAAAATACAATAACTTAAATCTAACACACTCTCCTAACCACTCATTTTCTGCTTAAATTCCGCACAAAAAAGCTTGCCATCTGCACCGAATAAAACTACTGTATAACCATACAGCATGTACAAAGGAACAGTAACCATGATTCAGGCACATACTCAAACTCACTCGTTTTCAAAATACAATGTTCTTGCACAACCTACTGCACCAATGAACATCGACAACGATACGTTATGTCGCCTAGCTGGCCTTTCAAATCAAAAGCAATGGATCTTATTTACTGCACAATGCCCTCGCCCTGATTACTCTCAGTTTGCGGCCTTTGATGTTAGCTGTAAAAAAATCATTCAGATGAAACCATCACAAACGCAGTCTGAATTCGAAATCGTAAAAAAGGCGATCGAGTCAGGCAATGCCAGTGCGGTAGTTGCATCAAACAACATTCCTATGGTCGAGCAAAGTCTTTTGCGCAGCCATGCTACCCAGTTCCAGTGTGAAGTCTTTTTCGTTGAGGGCAGAGTTAACCAGTATCACTAACAAGCTCAACAAATTCACTGTCTTTTTGCCCCGCCCTATAGGTGGGGCTTTTTCATTTCCCTAGCCATAGATGTTCTTTTCATCAATCAGAAAAGAAATATAGCAAACGTTTGCTTTTTCTCTGGCAGCACAAAATAGTTCTGGTATTATGCGGGGCAATTAAGTTATCTCCGCCGATAATTTCCCACGTTGCTAAAGTATAGGAATGTCAATATGAGTCTCGCTGATCAAGTTCTCGCTGTTAACGATGATCTTCCAATCCGTACCGATAAACCCGTTCATAGCGGTAAAGTTCGCTCCGTTTACTGGCTAACTGAAGAAGACAGCAAGCGTCTTATCCAAGAAAAAGGTTACGATGTAGCGCCAGATGCACCGCTAGCAATCATGGTTATCAGTGATCGTATCTCAGCATTTGACTGTATTTGGCACGCTGAAGGTGGCTTAAAAGGCGTTCCTGGTAAAGGTGCAGCTCTCAACGCGATTTCTAATCATTGGTTCAAGCTGTTCAAAGATAACGACTTAGCCGATAGCCATATCCTTGATATTCCACATCCATTCGTTTGGATTGTACAAAAAGCGAAACCAATTATGATTGAGGCGATCTGTCGTCAATACATCACTGGCTCAATGTGGCGTTCATACGAAAAAGGCGAGCGTGAATTCTGTGGCATCGAGCTGCCAGAAGGCTTAGAAAAAGACAAACCACTGCCAGAGCTGCTTATGACGCCTTCAACCAAAGGCATCTTAAAAGGCATTCCAGGTGTTCCAGAAGCTGATGATGTCAACATCACTCGTCAGAATATCGTTGATAACTTCGCTGCGTTCAACTTCTCTAAAGCTGACGATATCGCTCAATACGAAAAGCTACTTCGTGAAGGCTTTGTCGTCATCAGCAACGCATTGGCAGAAGTTGAGCAAATCTTTGTCGATACCAAGTTCGAATTTGGCTACGTTCACGATGCCGCAGGCAACGAAAAGCTGATCTACATGGATGAAGTTGGCACACCTGACTCTTCACGTATCTGGGATGAGCGCGAATACGATGCCGGCAACATCGTTGAAAACTCGAAAGAAGGATTCCGTCAGTTCTTACTTAACCACTTCCCTGACCCAGATATACTGCTTAACAAAGAGCGTATGGATGAGCGTGAAGCACTAGCGAGAGACAACGACTTGCCGCTACAAGCGTTAATGGATATTTCGAACACTTATCTATCTATTGCTGAAAAAATTACAGGTCAGAAGATCCACTTGAGTGAGAATCCTAAACAAGAGATCATCGACATTCTAAGTCGAGATTACGGCTTGATTGACTAAGCAGGCCATCGCGCAAAGCTCATGCCCTAACCTAATCGTTAGGGCATTTCATTTTGTATCGGTGCTATTTTTCCTTTCCACCTTTGTTGCCGCTTCCACCGCCCCGGTTTCCACCGCCTTTATTGCCACTATTACCGCGACTTTCACTGCGACCACTGTTTCCTTTGCTGCTCGAACTCGAGTTGCTTGTAGCCTGACGATTTGATTGTTTACTTGCTTTCAGCTCACCCGTACCGTTACCTGGATTCGAGTATTTAGCATGTGCATTTAACTCTTCTTGAGTGACAAAGCCATCTTTATCTTTATCAAAGGACGCAAAGGCGCTCAGCTTTTTTTCACCATCTTGCGATTCTGGATCATCACTGTCCTCATCGCTTTCTTCGCCATCATTTTCATCGTCGCTAACCTGGCGGAACTGGTTAAACTCCTCGAGGGAAGCCATACCATCCCCATCGGTATCCATTTGCTCTATACTCGGAGGCGTTTTAGTTCGATCACTATCACCTTCTACAGCCTCTTCCTCTTGCGCGTATGCGTTTGAACACAATACCAGCATGACAATCGCGGCTATACTAGTTAGTCTATTCATAACTCACTCCTGATGGGATTATCAATTAGAGTGTAGTCGAGATCTCAGTTTACTCTACTTGAAATAAGCAGAGTGAATTCTTCAGCCACTACTGGTTTTGAGTACAGATAGCCTTGATACTGATGGCACTGTTCTTGCTCAAGGATAGCACGCTGCTCGTCGGTCTCGACGCCTTCAGCAACAACCACTTTACCTAAGTTGTGTCCCATCTGAACTATGGTACGCACAATCATATGATCGGTTGGGTCATATACACATTCATCAATAAATGACTTATCAATTTTTAGCACATCTATCGGCAGTTTTTTTAGATAGTTTAGAGAAGAATAAGCGACACCAAAATCATCAATCGCGACCGTTACGCCCAGCCTTTGTAACTTCGCACACACTTGTGCGACTTTAGAGTGTTTATCCATCATCGCTGTTTCAGTGATTTCAATCTGCAAGCAACTTGGCGGTAGCGATGCATTGGCTAAAGTCTGCTTTATAAACGGATAGATATCATCATGGGCAAATTGTAGGCTAGAGACGTTGATGGATATACATAGTTCGTAGCCTTGTCGCCGCCACAATGCTACTTGATCAACAGCTTGCTCAATGACCCACCGCCCAATCGGTACTATTTGAGCCGTTCTTTCTGCAACACTGATAAATTCATTTGGCGGTACTATGCCAAGATCGGGATGATTCCAACGAATAAGAGCTTCTGCTCCGACGATCTTTCCTGATACAACCTCAACTTTAGGCTGATATACCAAATAAAGTTGTTGCGCCTTTATCGCCGACTTTAGCTCTACTTCTATTTGATGGATTCGAATCGTGTCATTCATCAATTCGTCATCATACCAATAAATTTTGCCATCCCTGTGGTATTTCGCTTTTGCGACTGCGGCATCTGCGTTCTTGCCCCAAACATTTATGTTATTCTGTGCATCCTTAAACAGGGCGATACCACCGCAGTATCTTAAACTGTGCGAAGTATTGTGGATCTGACACACCGTGTCATAGCCTTGTTCTAGCTCTCCAATAATTCGCTCTATCGGGGACATGTTAGAATCTAAAAAAGGAAGTAAGACTACCAGTTCATCTCCACCTAATCGATACACTTCCCCATCATCGGCTACTATCTCCTGTACCATCTCAGCAAAGCCCTTAAGCAACTCGTCACCATAGCCGTAGCCGAGATTATCATTGACCTGCTTAAGGTTATCCAACCCTACTTGCAGTACCGCATATTTCGTTTCTTGTGTTCCGCTTTCATTCAATTGCTTCAAGCGAATAAAGAATGACTTTCTATTCGGTAGTTGGGTGAGGTAGTCGGTTAAACTGGCTTTCTTATACTGCTCAGCCTGTATCTTGGTTTGCTGTTGAAAATAAGTCATTACAGTAGCAAAAGTGGTGATGAAAACTAACTCGATTGCATCTTCGACGAATTCATCAAATGCTTCCGCAGGGAGATCGAGCAAATAGCAGAGAATAAGGATAAAACAGACCGCTATAGGCCAAAGCGAACCAGGGAATAAAATAACGTAACAGAGGGGTAGCAGCAGGAAGCTCTCTTCAATCGCATCGAGTTCGAATGGCTCAATAAGACCACCAGTAACAACGATAGCAATAGCTAAAATCGACGAGCCCTTTCTGATTTTTGAATCAGGGCTAAAATAGGCGATGGTTAATAGAATTGGAAATGCGAAATAGAGCCAACGGACTGATTCGTGTTCCGATATCAGAGCGTAAGATACGATCATAACGGCAACAAAATAGAAGCCGGCTAAGCCAATATTTGCGACTTTAAGTAGTTTCTCGCTCGCCACGATCTCTCCTCTAGTATTTAAGTTGAAAATTCAACCGTTTACATTGCCCTCTCGAATCGTACAGTATGCAACCCCAAGAAAAAAATACGTCATAAGTATTAATCTACTTCAATTATTTTAGAAATCAATCTCATGCGTCAATCATTAGAGCTAGGGCAAAAAAAAACCAGACACTAGGTCTGGCTTTTTCTGCAATCAACTGAATTACTCTTCAGTATCGTCTTCTGCACTTGGTGCTTGTGGAGACTCAGTAGCGTCTTGTGCTACCTCACCTTCAGCCGCTTCCTCGCCTTCAGGCAATTCCACTTCTTCTACTTCGTCGATGCGCTGTAGACCAACCACTGATTCATCTTCAGCAGTACGGATCAGTGTGACGCCTTGAGTGTTACGACCGACTTGGCTAACTTCAGCGACACGTGTACGGACGAGAGTACCAGCGTCGGTGATCATCATCATCTCATCGCCTTCTTCTACTTGTACCGCGCCCACTACTGGACCGTTACGCTCAGAGACCTTGATAGAGACAACACCCTGAGTCGCACGACCTTTCGTTGGGTACTCAGCAAGTTCAGTTCGTTTACCGTAACCGTTTTGCGTCACTGTTAGGATATCACCTTCATTTGAAGGAACAATCAGTGAAACAACTTGGTCATCTTCCGCTAGCTTCATACCGCGAACACCCGCCGCAGTACGCCCCATTGCACGGACTTTATCTTCCGCGAAACGAACCACTTTACCCGCTTTCGAGAACAGCATGATGTCGCTATCGCCATTAGTGATGTCTACGCCAATTAGCGAGTCGTCATCACGTAGGTTAACGGCAATTAGACCGTTTGAACGTACGTTAGCAAACTGAGTCAGCGGTGTTTTCTTAACCGTACCATCGCCCGTTGCCATAAAGATAAATTTATCTTCAGAGAACTCATCGACTGGTAGAATTGCAGTAATACGCTCGCCTTCTTCTAGTGGAAGAATGTTGACGATTGGCTTACCACGAGCAGTACGACTTGCTAGAGGCAATTGATAAACTTTCAGACGGTATGTCTTACCGCGTGTAGAGAAACATAAGATGTTATCGTGGGTGTTCGCCACTAGAAGACGTTCAATGTAGTCTTCGTCTTTCATCTTAGTTGCGCTCTTACCTTTACCGCCACGACGCTGTGCTTCGTAGTCGCTTAGGATTTGGTACTTAACGTAACCCGCATTTGAAAGAGTAACAACAACATCTTCACGAGCAATCAGCTCTTCCATGTCGATGTCGTGGCTAGCTGCAGTGATCTCTGTACGACGTACGTCACCAAAGCCGTCTCGAACCGCTTCTAACTCTTCGCGGATCACTTCCATCAAGCGCTCTGTGCTTGCAAGAATGTGCATTAGCTCAGCGATTTCATCAAGCAGTGCTTTGTACTCGTCTAGAATCTTCTCGTGTTCTAGACCAGTTAGACGGTGTAGACGAAGCTCTAGGATTGCTTGTGCTTGAGTCTCTGTTAGGAAGTATTGACCGTCACGGATGCCGTATTGATCTTCTAACCACTCTGGACGTGCTGCGTCAGTACCCGCACGTTCAAGCATTGACGCAACGTTACCAAGGTCCCAACCACGTGAAACCAGTCCAACTTTCGCATCAGCTGGTGTTGGCGCGTTCTTGATCAGTTCAATTACTTCGTCAATGTTCGCTAGTGCAAGAGACAGTGCTTCAAGAATGTGTGCACGATCACGAGCCTTACGCAATTCAAAGATAGTACGGCGAGTCACCACTTCACGACGGTGATCAACGAAGCACTTCAACATGTCTTTCAGATTGAATAGCTGTGGCTGACCGTTGTTCAGCGCAACCATGTTGATGCCGAAAGTCGTTTGTAGCTGAGTCTGAGCGTATAAGTTATTTAGAACCACTTCGCCCACAGCATCGCGCTTACATTCGATAACAATACGCATACCGTCTTTGTCTGACTCATCACGTAGTGCGCTAATGCCTTCAACTTTCTTATCTTTAACAAGCTCTGCGATCTTCTCAATCAAGCGAGCTTTGTTAACTTGGTACGGAATTTCAGTAACAATAATGGTCTCTTTACCGTTCTTGTCAGCTTCGATGTCCGCTTTCGAGCGCATGTAGATTTTACCGCGACCAGTCTTATAAGCATCTACGATACCTTTACGACCACTGATCAGCGCTGCTGTTGGGAAATCAGGACCAGGAATGTAGTCCATTAACTCATCAATAGTGATTTCTTCATTATTGATGTATGCAAGGCAGCCTTCAATTACCTCAGTCAAGTTATGCGGAGGAATGTTGGTTGCCATACCTACTGCGATACCTGAAGCACCGTTTACCAATAGGTTAGGAATTTTTGTAGGTAGAACAGCAGGGATTTGCTCAGTGCCGTCGTAGTTAGGCACGTAGTCTACTGTTTCTTTATCTAGGTCAGCCAAAAGTTCGTGGGCAATTTTCGCCATGCGAACTTCGGTGTAACGCATTGCTGCCGCTGAGTCACCATCGATCGAACCGAAGTTACCTTGACCGTCGACCAGCATGTAGCGTAACGAGAACGGTTGAGCCATACGTACGATAGTATCGTATACCGCGCTATCACCATGTGGGTGATATTTACCAATTACGTCGCCAACAACACGGGCAGATTTTTTATATGGTTTATTCCAATCGTTGCCTAGTACATTCATCGCGAACAAAACGCGGCGGTGTACAGGCTTTAGGCCATCACGCACATCTGGAAGAGCTCGACCAACGATTACTGACATCGCATAGTCTAGGTATGAACCTCTAAGCTCATCTTCAATGTTTACGGGCGTGATCTCTTTCGCTAGATCGCTCATAGAGCCATTATCCCTCTATTTATAGATCGTATGTACAATACGCTTAAGGTGCAAAAATATAACATACATTTCAGTGGTTCGGCATTACTTTCCCTCTCCTTTTATCAGGTTGTGAGCTTGGTTGTGAATCAAACGCCGAGAATTTGCACACTCATCATATATCTCGCTGATATATGGTTATATTTTGTTCACCTGTAGAGAAAAGTGATCCCGTCTATGGAGTGAGGCTAGTTAACGGGTATAATGCCCATCATTCAAGGAAGCGCTTAAATTAATAGAGTTGTTATGACCCAATCACAAAATGTCGACCCAAACGAGATTAAAAAGTTTGAGGATATGGCCTCACGCTGGTGGGATTTAGAGGGCGAGTTTAAACCTCTACACCAAATAAACCCGTTACGCCTTAACTATGTTTTGGATAACTGTGACGGCCTATTCGGTAAAACCGTACTCGACGTTGGCTGTGGCGGTGGTATTTTGGCCGAAAGCATGGCGAAAGAAGGCGCAGTAGTTACAGGGCTTGATATGGGCAAAGAGCCCTTGGAAGTGGCAAGACTGCATGCATTAGAGACAGGGACTAAGCTGACCTACATTCAAAGCACTATTGAAGACCACGCCGTTGAGAACCCAGCAAAATATGACGTTGTCACCTGCATGGAGATGCTTGAGCACGTCCCTGACCCACTGTCAGTAATTCGTTCATGTGCGGCGCTAGTCAAACCCGGCGGTCATGTCTTTTTCTCGACGCTAAACCGTAACTTTAAATCGTACTTGTTTGCAATTGTTGGCGCGGAAAAGCTACTAAAAATAGTCCCAGACGGCACCCATGACCACGATAAGTTTATTCGTCCTGCAGAGCTGATAAAAATGATTGATCAGACTGACCTGACCGAAACAGGCATTACTGGCCTGCATTACAACCCACTGACCGACACTTATAAGCTTGGTCACAATGTTGATGTGAACTATATCGTCCACACAGAAAAATTTTGACGCCTAAATGACGTGGTCATGAATAAGGCGGTAGCACAAGCTCACCGCCTTTTTTAGTGCAACTTGTACTAATTTTTGTCGGTTTGATTCCAAAATAGACAGTGTAAAAATCACCGTGAACTTTGCTCAAAGATCAAGGAATTTTTTTTTATTTAAGGTTACTTGTAAACAGATCTAAAAACGGTAATTTAACGCAATCTTATCGGCTCTTACCTCATCGGTTAGTAGACACTTACTGTTTTTTTTAATTTTGTTAGTTATCCACAAGTCATCCCCGTTCTGCAACTTGAAAACCATCTCTGATAGCACTATCTTGTAACTCGCACCTCGGTGCACCCCTATATGTTGTGTTTGGGCTACAATATATAGATAGACTTTGATCACAAAGCCGAGCTCATTTTTACAAAAATTACACAAAAATACGGCTTTAATCAGTTTTGTTAGGGAAAGAAAGCAGAATGAACCAACAACTTACCGTCACCAAACGTGATGGACGCAAAGAAAGTATTGATCTAGAAAAGATCCATCGTGTTATCACATGGGCAGCCGAAGGATTAGACAACGTTTCTGTATCTCAAGTAGAACTGCGCGCTCACATTCAGTTCTACGACGGCATTACAACTTCAGATATTCATGAAACTATCATCAAATCTGCAGCCGATTTGATCTCTGAGGAGACGCCTGATTACCAATATCTTGCAGCACGCTTAGCAGTATTCCACTTGCGCAAAAAGGCGTACGGCCAATATGAGCCACCAGCGCTTTATAATCATATTGCTCGCTTGGTTGATATGGGTAAATACGATCAACATATCCTAGAAGATTACAGCAAAGCTGAACTTGACGAGCTTGGCGAGTATATCGACCACAGACGCGATCTAAATTTCTCTTATGCGGCCGTTAAGCAGCTAGAAGGTAAGTATTTTGTTCAAAACCGTGTATCTGGCGAGATATACGAGAGTGCTCAGTTCCTTTACATCTTAGTAGCGGCTTGTCTATTCGCAAAATACCCGAAAGACACTCGCCTTGACTACGTGAAGCGCTTCTATGACGCGACTTCTACATTTAAGATTTCTCTACCTACACCAATTATGTCTGGTGTACGTACCCCTACTCGTCAGTTCAGCTCATGTGTACTGATCGAGTGTGGTGATAGCCTAGATTCAATTAACGCAACAGCCAGCTCAATTGTTCGTTATGTTTCTCAACGTGCCGGTATCGGTATCAACGCGGGCCGAATTCGTTCACTCGGTTCTGAAATCCGTGGTGGTGAAGCATTCCACACTGGCTGTATCCCGTTCTACAAGTACTTCCAAACAGCGGTAAAATGTTGTTCTCAAGGCGGTGTTCGTGGCGGTGCAGCAACCGTTTTTTACCCACTTTGGCACGGTGAATCGCAAGCTTTGATGGTTCTAAAGAACAACCGTGGTGTTGAAGAAAACCGTGTTCGACATATGGACTACGGTGTACAGCTAAACCGCTTGATGTACCAACGTTTAGTTGAAGGTGGCAATATTACCCTGTTCTCACCATCAGATGTACCAGGGCTTTACGACGCATTCTTTGAGAACCAAGACGAGTTCGAACGTCTGTACGTGAAGTACGAAAACGATCCATCAATTAAGAAAGAGACCGTAAAAGCTATCGAGATGTTCTCTATCTTGATGCAAGAGCGCGCTTCTACCGGTCGTATCTACATCCAGAACGTCGACCACTGTAATACACATAGCCCATTCGATTCTGAAGTGGCTCCTGTTCGTCAGTCGAACCTATGTTTAGAGATCGCGCTACCAACTAAGCCGCTAACTAACGTAGAAGATGATTCAGGTGAGATCGCATTATGTACTCTATCTGCATTTAACCTTGGTGCAATCAAGTCACTGGACGACTTCGAAGAGCTGTCTGATCTCGTGGTTCGTGCACTAGACGCACTGCTAGACTATCAAGACTACCCGCTACCAGCGGCATACAAGTCAACTATGAACCGTCGTACTCTAGGTGTGGGTGTCATCAACTATGCATACTACCTAGCGAAGAATGGCGTTAAATACTCAGACGGCAGCGCGAATGGTCTAACCCACCGCACGTTTGAAGCTATGCAGTACTACTTACTAAAAGCGTCTGTAGCGCTAGCAAAAGAGCAAGGTAAGTGTCCTTCTTTCCATGAGACCAACTACGCGAAAGGCTTACTGCCAATCGACACCTATAAGAAAGATGTCGACCTAATCTGTGATGAGCAACTTCACTATGATTGGGATAGCCTACGCGAAGAGATCATGACTCACGGTCTGCGCAACTCTACCCTAACTGCGCTAATGCCTTCTGAGACATCATCTCAGATCTCTAATGCAACCAATGGTATTGAGCCACCACGTGGTTATGTGTCTGTGAAAGCATCTAAAGACGGTATCCTTAAGCAAGTAGTGCCTGATTTCCTTGAGTACAAGGACAACTACGAACTGCTATGGAACATTGGTTCTAATGATGGCTACCTACACCTAGTAGGCATTATGCAGAAGTTTATTGACCAAGCGATATCTGCCAACACTAACTACGACCCAACGCGTTTTGAAAGCGGCAAAGTACCAATGAAGAAACTGCTGCAAGATCTGCTTACTGCGTACAAGTTTGGCGTTAAGACACTCTACTATCACAACACCCGTGACGGTGCGAGCGATGACCAAAAAGACGCAGTACAACCAGCAGATGACGATTGCGCAGGCGGCGGTTGTAAGATTTAAACCATAACCCAAACAATGGGTTATCAAGGCTTAACAAATTATGCGCCTCTCACAAGGTGGGAGGCTTAAAAGGAATTGAGGCACCATGGCTTACAGTACTTTTAACCGAAACAAAAATGACCAACTAAAAGAGCCAATGTTCTTAGGTCAATCAGTAAACGTTGCTCGTTACGACCAACAAAAATTTGAGATTTTCGAAAAGCTGATCGAAAAGCAGCTATCTTTCTTCTGGCGTCCGGAAGAGGTAGACGTATCTAGCGACCGCATCGATTACAACAAGTTACCTGAGCATGAAAAGCATATTTTCATCTCTAACCTCAAGTACCAAACGCTACTCGACTCTATCCAAGGTCGTAGCCCTAACGTTGCCCTACTTCCACTGGTATCTCTTCCAGAAGTAGAAACCTGGATTGAAACTTGGTCATTCTCAGAGACGATTCACTCACGTTCATACACCCACATCATTCGTAACATCGTTAATGATCCAGGCTTAGTATTTGATGACATCGTTGAAAACGAGCACATCCTTAAGCGTGCCGAGGACATTTCTCACTACTACGATGATTTAATTCAGCTGACTAACGATTACCATCGCTATGGCGAAGGCACCCACACAATCAACGGCGAAGAAGTAACAATCACACTTCACGAGCTGAAGAAGAAACTGTATGTGTGCCTGATGTCAGTAAACGCATTAGAAGCGATCCGTTTCTATGTAAGTTTCGCCTGTTCATTTGCATTCGCAGAGCGCGAATTGATGGAAGGTAATGCCAAGATCATCAAGCTGATCGCTCGTGATGAAGCACTTCACCTTACCGGTACGCAGCATATGATCAACCTGCTACGCAACGGCCAGGATGACTTTTCATTTATGCAGATTGCTGAAGAGTGCAAACAAGAGTGTTTCGACCTATTCAAAGACGCAGCTGAACAAGAGAAAGAGTGGGCAGAGTACCTATTCAAAGATGGTTCAATGATCGGTTTGAACAAAGACATCCTTTGCCAATACGTTGAATACATTACTAACATTCGCATGCAAGCGGTTGGTCTAGACGCAGCATATCCAGAAGCAACGTCAAACCCAATTCCATGGATTAACGCATGGTTGTCTTCAGATAACGTACAGGTAGCGCCACAAGAAGCAGAGATTTCATCTTACCTTGTTGGTCAAATCGACAGTGACGTTCGAGCTGATGACTTTAAGGATTTTGAACTCTAATGTCGCGAATTAAAATCAACGCAATCACCGCTATTCAATCGCATCCGTCGAATACCATTCTTGAAACAATGGAAAACGCCGGTCTCGAGCCTGAATATCACTGCCGAGATGGACATTGTGGCGCTTGTCGCTGCACTCTAGTCTCTGGCGAGGTCGAATACGTTGGTTTTGCAATGGCGTACACCAAAGAGAATGAAATCTTGCCGTGTATCTGCCGAGCGAAAACAGACATCGAAATTGAAGATGTTAATTACTCGCTCAAAGAGAAACGCGCATAAGTATTCACGAAGAAGTTTTGTAAATGGCCACGTAACAGTGGCCATTTTTGTTGTTAGGCTCTTAACCCTGATAGAAACTCGTCTGCGGTTAACATCGAAACCGACTTATCACCAATCTCTCTGCCTCCATCATCAAACAAAGACAGGTGATAACCCAAGTTATCATCATCAGCTCGCTCTTTCGGCGCTTCAAGCCACAGCGAGATTACGTTATGATGTTCATCGCTAAACGCCTCTCCCAAAAAGACTTTTTGGCTCGCTACTTGATACCAAACGAGAATTTTGGACTGACTAAACATGCTAACCTCCTTGAGCAGTTCAACTCCTGAAATCTCAGTTTAAAGGTTATTTAGCTGATTGCACGTTGCAAAATGAAGACAATTTTGACTTCCATTGAAAATCATTTAGTTAACATTTATTCGAAGAATGAATATTAAAAAAAAATTTTCGTCATTTGGGAATAAGAAATGGTATCAAAAACTTATTACGGCACGCTAGTCTGAGCCTGTTTGACAAAACAGACCCAACAATCTAACTGCATACTTATTCACCAAGAACGTTGCGAGGTACGAACATCTCTTTATCGCGAGTTAAAGAACTATAGTGAGCAAACATTGGCTTTGAATTCAGGTATCTTCTCAACATATCAGCAGCGACAGTGGTAATAACTGATGTTCTATCCTCACGGTTATACTGACGATTAATCGTCAGCAGTTGCCCCCACTCTCCTTCTGGAGCAGCCAAAGCGACAGAAAACGTCTTATCGGTGACTTTACCCGTGACAATGGCAATATCTGTTGCACATTTATCTTTCGTTGCACCAGCCAAAGCAAAAGATGCCGCAAGAGGGTCGTCTTTATCATCACCGACACTAACACGCTGACCTAAAACCCAACCATGACCACAGTACTCCGCACCCATTTCATTAGATTGTAGCCAGTGAGACAACGCACCATAGGTTGATTGCTCTGCAGTCGCGATTGACTGTTTACGCTCCTGAATCAGATAGGCAACGTGGTCTTGCATTGACTCATCAACACTGACCACATTGCTTTCAATCAAATTGAAAATAATTTGCAGCAGTTTTACGCGATTATCTAAATCACCTTTTGGACCGAAAAGTTTTACTTCGATATAGGGCAAATAAGAGCGATAGCCAAGCGTATAGCCTTTTGGAAGCTGAACCTTATCAAGGGTATCCGACAGCGCTGACTCAGACGTTCCGAAAGTATACAGCTTACTGCATTCTTGACCTAAAACGTCAGGATGGTGAGTTTTCATATCTGGTAAGATTTGCTGCTCTACCATAAGTTTGAATTCACTAGGTACGCCAGGTGTAAAGTAGAAGTCACAATCGTTGATAACAACTTTAAATCCACAAGCGGTTCCGATTGGATTATCTAGTAGAACTGAATCTTGTGGCAGCATCGCCTGTTTATGGTTACTCTCTGGCATGGCTAATCCACGCGAAGAGAAAAACGCCTTTAACTTTTCTATCCACTCTGAATAAAGTACCAGTGGTTTTTCTGCCGCGATACTCGCTGCCTCTGCGCTCAAGTCATCACTTGTTGGCCCTAGGCCACCATTGACTATCACCACATCGCTGTTGAAACTCAGCATGAGCATCTCTTCAACCAAAGCAGACATCTCATCACCCACAGTCGAGCGCTTTGTCACGCTAAAGCCATGTTCAAAAAATCTTTGTGATAACCACGCAGCGTTCGTATCCACGATGTCTCCGTGGAGAACCTCTTCCCCTGTGCTGAGCATTGCGATTTTTAACATTATTTAATCCTTAGTGGCAAAACATCACCGTTTTTAAGAGTTTAACTCATAACAATTGTGCTAATTTGCCTAAAACCAACTAAATTTTCTATTTAGGACAATTATTGATTCTCAATCGTTAACTTTTACCAGATAATTGTGAACTTGATCATCAATTCACAACCGATGGAGTACTCCGTGTTCAAAAAAAGCATTCTCGCTTTAGTTTTGTCAGCGCCAGCTCATGCCAACGTTAATTTATATGCTCCTACAGACCATATTGAGTTTTCGTATACGGTAGATCAAGCTCAAATTGACACTACATTCCATCACTCTTATCAGTATCAGGCACCTAATCCGTTCGCACTTAGTTTGACAGAAAGTGAACTCAAATTAGAATCGCCAGAAACACCAAAATATCTGACTGTTTCAGACGGAAAAGACTGGGACTATCTAATGGGGCAAACCTATACCATTTTGGGTTTGAGCGTAGCAACCGTTGGACTCATGACCCTTTTGCCGGAATCGATAACCAAGTGGGAAAAAGATGACCGCGATATTAGTAGCTTAGGCTCTAAATGGAAAGACAACGTTTCTTCAGGTCCGGTATGGGATCGAGATGAACATGTCCTGAACTACATTATGCACCCCTATTTTGGTGGTGTTTACTATACCGCTGCGCGCCACGCAGGTTTCGATGAATTTGAATCTTTCCTCTATTCAGCCACCATGTCGACCTTTTTCTGGGAGTACGGTGTAGAAGCCTTCGCAGAAGTGCCATCGTGGCAAGATATTTTCATCACCCCTTTCTTCGGTGCTATTGTCGGCGAAATGATGTTTGAAAAGGAACAAGACATCGTAGCTTCAGGGGGCGAAGTTATGGGTTCAGAATCATTAGGCAGCGTTTCATTGTTTTTGCTCAACCCTGTTGGTCATATTCACGGCTGGGTTAGTGGTGCATGGGGTGGCAGTGCCGAGTTTCAATTTACCAACCAACCTTGGCTAGGTAATAAAGAGGCAGCCAAGTTCGCCTTAGACTCCGGCGCAAGCTACGACAGTGTATTTTGGGGTGCCGAGATGAAGGTGACGTTTTAAACATCCCATGACCGATACGCAGTCGAACGTTTTGTGGTCGCCATAAAAGATCGGTAATTGAGACAAGGATTTAGGGGCAATTCTTGACCCAGATCAAACCTAACTGGTCATGACATTCTAAACTGAAGTTAGGCATTAACTCTCTTTTATCGCTGTAGATGAAAGATACATCATGCCTTACTCAGCGTTTGGAGGCCCAGTATGAACAGTACATTCATTGTTAATTTCGTCGGCAAAGCTACGCCTGCTACTATCAAACAACTTGCTGCTATTACTCATGAAAATGGTGGTAAGTGGCTAATCAGCAAAGTAAATTTCATCGAAGATCAAGTCGCTGCAGTCATCAAAGTGAACTTGCCCGCTGAGAATGAACAGGTCGTTAAAGAGGCGTTTACGTCTCATCCAGACCTACTGGTACAAGTTGTCGATTCTGATCAACATGCTCACGACAGCGATGCGGTTTACCAGCTAAGGCTCGACTCCAATGATCGTGCAGGTATCGTCAATGAGATCACCCATGTTCTTGATGGACAAGGTATCAACATACTGGATATGGATTGTCAGCGCGTATTTATTGCCGGAGGCGGTGGCGTAAGCTCAAGTCTTTTCACTGCAAGCATGTCGGTTAGACTCCCTCAGCAAATCAACATTGATGATGTTGCCAATGAGCTGGAATCGTTGAGTGAAGATACTCGGGTTCTCGTTGAGAGCTAGATGGAGAAAGAGAGCGAAAATTCGCTCTCTTTTTTGTTTTCCTTGGGGAATGAACTTAATTCACTGACCATTGAGAAAGTGAGCGCTTAAAGTCTGAGTAATCGAACTCATTGAGCTTTTGGATCTCGCCAGACGAACGTTCACAATAGACTGATGGCATACGCAGACCGTTAAACCAGTTCAGCTTCACCATGGTATAACCAGCGCTGTCCAAAATGTGCAAGCGCTGGCCAATTTCTAGTGGCTGCTCGAAGTTCGCAACACAGAACTGGTCACCAGCCAGACAAGAACACGAACCAATCACGTATTCATGATCACCGTTTTCAGATGCTTCCAAGATTGACGCAGGCTCGTTGTAAATCAATGTATCGAGTCGGTGCGCTTCTGTTGCCGAATCCACAATCGCAGTCTTCTTCACGTTTTCTACGATGTCTACCACAGTCACCACAAGATCCGTGGTTTTGGTGATAATTGCCTCACCCGGCTCTAGGTACATTTGCACGCCGTGTTTTTCAGAGAAGGCTTTAAGTGCAAGACCCAGCTTCTCAATGTCGTAGCCCGGCCATGTAAAAAACACCCCGCCGCCCATGCTCACCCAATCAAGCTTGTCGAGATATTCGCCAAATTGCTCAGAGATCGAGTCAAGCAAGCCGATGAACGCATCCACATCTTTGTTCTCGCAGTTCATGTGGAACATCACGCCATCAATGCCATCGAAAATTTCTGGTTTGATGTGGTCAGCTTGTACACCCAAACGAGAAAACTGACGTGCAGGGTTCGCTAAGTCTTGACCTGCGTAGCTCACACCTGGGTTTAGGCGAAGGCCAATTGACGCTTTGCCTTCAACGATATGGCGGTAAGCCGCTAACTGTGACTGCGAATTAAAAATCATCTTGTCACAGATATCCGCGACTTCGCGTACATCATCTTCGCTGTAACCCACGCTGTATGCATGAGTCTCACCACCAAACGTTTCGTAGCCAAGTTTCACTTCAAACGGGCCAGAGCTGGTTGTACCGTCTAGGTAAGGCTTGATGATGTCAAATACACCCCATGTTGAGAAGCACTTCAGCGCCAACACTAGCTTCACACCCGAAATCTCTTTCAACTGTTTCGCTTTCTCAAGGTTCTCAATCAACTTATCTTCGTTGATCATGAAGTACGGGGTTTTAAGTTCTTCTTTCTGAAATGTCATTTTATGCACTCAAGCAGAATCTAATGATAAAAAGCCATAGCAGTTGGCGTTGCTATTGATTATGTTTATTTTGTCCTGTTTGAACGAAGTGAGTTACAAAATAAACATGGTTAATAGCAAACCTAATCGAGCGCTATGACCGAAAAAGGGAACACTACTGTCCCCTTTTGATACAAAACGAAAATTCAGTCGTTACTTTTTAAGCTCGTGAATTACTGGCAGACCTTGACCCGCTTCCAACTCCTGAACGTGCCAATCTAGACCGATACTTGGCATTGTCTCTAGGAACGGATCTGGATCTAGCTGTTCCATGTTGAACACGCCTTTATCCGCCCACTTACCACGGAAGAATTGCAGCGCAGCAGTAATGGCAGGAACACCTGTTGTGTAAGAGATCGCTTGATGCTCAACGTCTTGGTACGCCACTTCATGGTCTGCGTTGTTGTAAATAAACACACTACGCTCTTTGCCGTCTTTCTTACCTTGAACCCAAGTACCGATACACGTTAGACCTGTGTAGCCTGGCGCTAGTGATGTTGGATCTGGTAATAGTGCCTTCAACACGTGTAGAGGCTGTACAACAGTGCCATCGTGCAGCGTGAGTGGATCTGGGCTCAATAGACCGATATCACGCATTACATTGAAGTAGTTTAGGTAACGGTCTCCGAAACCCATCCAGAATTCAATGCGTTTAGCTGGGATGAACTCTTTCATTGAACGAACTTCATCGTGCGCCATTGAGTACACTTTGTGTGAACCACAGTTCGGGAAATCAAACTCTAGCATACGAGAGTGACAAGGCACTTGCTTCCACTCACCGTTTTCCCAGTAGAACGAGTCGCCCTGGATCTCAAGCATGTTCGTTTCTGGGTCGAAGTTTGTTGCGAACTTCTTGCCGTGATCGCCCGCGTTTACGTCCATAACGTCGATCGTATCGATTTCATCAAACAGATGCTTCACAGCGTACGCCGCGAATACCGACACTACACCTGGATCGAAACCCGCACCTAGAATACCTGTGATGCCCGCTTGTTCGAACTTTTCACGGTAACCCCACTGCCAGTCATAAGCCTCTGGCACTTGCTGACCTTCAGAACAGAGGTCAACGGCTACTGATGTATCTAGGTATGAAACTTTCGCTTGGTAACACGCTTCCATAATGGTCATGTTAACCCAAGGAGGACCTGCGTTAATCACAAGATCTGGCTTCACTTCGTTAATAAGAGCAACGAGTGCATCGACATCATCAGCATTCACTGCGCGTGCTTCGAGTTTCTTAGATGCATCTTTCAGGTTATTTTTCTTCTGAATCGATTCGATGATTTTTTCACACTTACCAACCGTGCGAGACGCAATAGTAATATCTCCTAGAACGTCGTTGTTTTGTGCCGCTTTGTGTGCAACAACCCAACCAACACCACCTGCACCAATCTGTAGAATAGCCATAGTTTTCCGTTACCTTTATTAAGCTAGCTCAGCCGCTAGCGTGTTAATTTTCAAAAGCAAAGATTCAAAATCCGCTGTCGTCAAACAAGGGTTTAAAATCGTAAATTTAAGTGCGGTCTTACCATCAACGATGGTTTCACCGAGAACTGCAATACCGCGAGTCAACGCTTCAAGGCGCAACGCTTTGTTCAGTTCATCAAGATCAGCACACACATTGGTTGCGCGGAAAAGAACCGTTGAAAGTGCTGGTTCAGCCAGAAGCTCGAACTGACCATGTGCACGAACCATCTCAGCAACGTCTTTCGTTTGTGCCAACAAGTGATCGTACATATCACCAAGCGCTTTAGGACCGACGTTTTGCATCGTCAGAAAGACTTTCAATGCGTCAAATCGCTTCGTCGTTGCGATAGATTTGTCCACCAAGTTTGGTAGCTCATCGTGTTCACGGTTTAGGTAGTCAGCATGGTGAAGCAAGAACTTAAAGTTCGACTTATCGTTCACCAGCAACGCGCCACAACTGATTGTTTGGTAGAACAATTTGTGGAAGTCGACACTGATCGAGTGTGCACGCTCTACACCTTTCAGGCGTGATTTGTGACTGCTAAGAATCAGAGCGCCACCATAAGCGCCGTCAACATGCATCCACATTTCGTGTTTCGCTGCCATATCAGCAATGAAATCAAGTTCGTCAATCGCACCGTGATCGGTCGTACCCGCTGTGCCAACAATGGCGAATGGAATCAAACCTTCTGCTTTTGCCTGAGTTAGAACTTGATCTAATTGGCTTACGTCCATTGTGCCATCAGCGTTCGCATCGACGGTCATCACGGCTTTTTCACCTAGCCCCATCCAAGATGCTGACTTTTGAACCGTGAAGTGTGATTTCTTAGAGCACACAATACGCAGTTTGTCTGCGTAATCCGGAAGACCCAACTTCTGAATAGAGTGACCGCTTAGCTTGTCAGCAATCCAATCACGAGCCAGCATTAAGCCCATTTGGTTGCTTTGTGTGCCGCCGCTAGTGAAGATACCGTCCGATTTTTCACCAAGTTCGTACTTGTCACACAACCAGTTTATGACCTTCTGCTCAACGTAAGTCGCAGACGATGCTTGATCCCATGAATCCATCGATTGGTTCAATGCTGCAATCATGGCTTCTGCCGCGACTGCTGGCATAAGAGGCGGTGTATGTAGGTGAGCAATGCAATCTGGGTGCTGAGTGAAAATCGCATTCTTCGCAACAAGCTCTGCTGCTTCATCAATTACAGATTTTAGCGATGCGTTTTTGTTGTCCAGATCGACTGCGTTAATTGCCGCTTCGAGCAGTTTTGGATCCATACCTGAGTATGGCGCGTCCACCTGCTCGAATACTGACTTCATCGCGGCTGTGGTGTGATTCATTACTGAGGCAAACTCAGTACCGCCTAGCTCACCAGTTTGAATGAAGTGCTTCTTCCACTCTTCTTGTGGGTCTGCTTCAACGTGGCTCCCGCCTGCAGCGATGATCGCATCTTCCAGTACGCGCAGTGCAAAGTCGATTTGCTCGAAAGAGATAATCAGTGGTGGAAGGAAACGAATCACCGAACCGTCGCGGCCGCCCTTTTCTACCATCAATCCACGCTCAAGCGCCGCACGTTGAATCGCAAGAGTAAGTTGGCCATCTGACAAAGGCTCGCCAAACTTGTTTAGCTCGCCACTTGGATGTTTAATCTCAACGCCAAGCATCAAACCTTTGCCGCGTACATCTGCAATACAGTTGACGCGCTTTTGAATGCTCTCAAGACCAAAACGTAGGTACTGGCCTGCAACGTTTGCATGCTCGACAAGGTTATCACGCTGAATGATTTCGAGCGCTTTCGCCCCAGACACCATCGCTAGTTGGTTGCCACGGAAAGTACCAGTGTGTTCACCTGGCTTCCATGTGTCGTGTTGCTTGTTAATCACAAGTAACGACATCGGCAAGCCGCCGCCAATCGCTTTCGACAAACACAAAATATCAGGAACAATGCCCGCTTCTTCGAATGCGAAGTTGTAGCCAGACTTACCTACACCACATTGAATTTCGTCAAAAATTAGTAGGATGCCGTGCTCGTCACAGATACGACGCAACTCACGTAGCCAAAATGCAGGAGCAGGAATAACACCACCTTCACCTTGCACTGGCTCTACAACGATCGCCGCAGGCTTCATGATCCCTGCTTCATCATCGTTCAAAAGACGTTCAATATAACGAATGCCCGCTTTCGCGCCTTCATCGCCACCTAGACCAAATGGACAACGCAGATCGTAAGGGAATGGCATAAAGTGGACGTCTGACATCAAGCCAGTGCGACGTGCTTTGGTGCCCAAGTTACCCATCATTCCCATGGTGCCGTTCGTCATACCGTGGTAAGCACCGCGGAAAGCGAACATGGTGTTGCGACCAGTTGTCTGCTTTGCCAGTTTGATTGCCGCTTCAACCGCATCCGCGCCAGAAGGACCACAGAACTGGAGCACACAGTTGTCGCTCAACTCTTGCGGTAAAAAGCCTTTAACAGACTTAATAAAATGCGTTTTCGCAGAGGTTGCGATATCGAGAGTCTGGTATGGCAAACCGGAATCCAATTGCTCTTTTAGCGCTTGGTTGATCTCTGGATGGTTGTACCCAAGAGCCAATGTACCCGCCCCCGCAAGGCAATCTAGGAAGATTTGACCACGCGTATCTTCGACTAAACAGCCATACGCTTGTTTAATCGCAATCGGTAAACGACGTGGGTATGAACGAACTTCAGATTCGTGTTGTTCTTGGTCTAGTAAGATCTGGTCAGGAGTAAGATCGTACGTTCCATCCAATACTGGAATCTGAGTTGAAAAAGGTGTTGCGATAGCCGTATTGATTACAGCGTTATCGACTTCAAAGGCTGTGCTCATCATTAAATCCCTTGAAATAGTGTTCTCTCCCTCAACAAAATCGGATTTGAGGGTACAGCAAACCTCTCCGCGAACTATCTAAATAGCGCGTACGAGAGAACGATCCATCTAGGATGGACTCAGTTTAAAGAAACCAAATCAAGGTTCAGTAATGCAACTGTCTTGTAAAACAGGGCATTGAGGAAGAACTAAGCTGATTAATGTCATTTTGGTATGTGAGTTCAATGTTGGGTTTCCCATTCACATGTCGCTTCGCGACATTAGTATCCCGTCTATCGACAAAAGGACTTGCCGATACCTACCCTACGTAATGCTCACTCAGCCCGAATGTCATCACGCGTATCCCCCAGATCGTCTTGATAAAAGACTCAGCTTCCGAGATTGCGGCGAAAATTAGCATAAATTGATTCAATCTGGCAATAATTTTTACAAGCACACCGAAAATAATGAGGCTACTTTCAATAAAAAAGACCAACCGCAATGGGTTGGTCTTTATACCCTAGAAACAAAATCACGTTGTAGCGTCGGTCTTGAGCACCTGATTGAGCATCTCTAGCTCGCTAATAATCGAATTGTTTTCAATCAACCCAGCATCCTCAAATGCACTAGTCACACCTTCGAGGATAATGGTTTGCTCGCGTCCTTCATCAGTGACCGTCATGACAACATTGTCACCATCTACTACCGCGCTAATAGAATCTACCAGGTCATTGAGTTCCACATTGTCATCGTCTTCCAATATGGCACGTAAGTCTATTCGATCACTGCCCAATTCAAAGTTATCAATAACATCGGTGCCATTATCAAGCGTATTGTCGAGCCAAACGAATATATTGTCGTCGCTATCACCCAGCATGACTTGGTTACCGATGTCCGCCTCTACGTTTCCAGATTCGTCGGCCGTGACTACCTGATACTCAGGTGATTCGGTAGTATCTATAGAAACCGTTCGCTCTTCACTAATGAGCAAGCCACTGTCTACAGCAACATAGTCAAATGTCACATCTTCCACGACATCTTCATTACCCGAAAGGTAACGGATCTCATAGCTACCACCGGTTGAATCAAAGGTCATTCCAACGATAGGATCATCCGGCGACGAGTAGCTGAACTCGTAATAGATATTGGCATTACCAACATCGGACGGGTCTTTCGAGTATTCCTCAGTGACAAAGGCTCCACTTGCCAACTCGTAAGTCACTAGAACCACACTACCTGTAGCGAAGTTACCACCTAAACCGTCTAACCCAAAGTGCACCACCGTTAATGGATTGCTTTGCAAATTAAAGATGATTTGTTCGCCAGGCTGGAGACCATTACCTTGGTTATCCGCTATACCATAACCAACATGTGGTTGAGCGCCTTCATACTGTTTTAGCTTAGCATTTGGACTGCCGTTTGGATTCTGGTCAACAAAAGTAACGGTGATTTGGTTACCATTTTCTAACGTAACGACTCGTTCGACATCAGACACAGGTTCGCCCCAATTATCAAAGCCTCCAACGAGTTCTATTCCAGCAGGGTCACCGCTTGTGCCCAGCTCAAATTCTTCACCAACCCCCGGAACATAAACAATGTTGTTGGGTACAAACATTTTGTCTAGGTTAGCAGGGTCTTCCATATCGTAGTCGTCGACTGATATTAAGTCGGATTCTGTGATTACTCGGGTCACTCCATCTTCGATGTAGAGCAAAGTGCCACTATCAGGTAAGGACGAAAGCATAATAAGTACCTGCGTACCCGACGCATCGTCGTCCTCATCTGAAATCCTATCGAGCAATGGATCTTCCGAGTCGAAAATGATTGGTACGAATGTCGCCGTGCCAGCATCAACAGAAAAGTCAGTCGCTTCTGGTCGTTCGTTGACATCACGTTCTTTCATCGTGACATTAATGATGTCTGTCAGTCCGCCTGTATCGGTAGCTGTCACTTTCAAGTCATGCACATTCGGTGTCGACTCAAAGTCATTAGTAAACGCCACAGCACCTGCATCAGTTAAGAAGATCTCACCCGTTTCTGCATCGATGCGATACAAAGGTTCACCATCTATCTCGACATTGGTCGTAATGCTGTACGACACGCTATCATTGGCGTCCAAATCCGTCGCCGATACTTGTCCTAAGGCAACCGTGGTTAAGCTATTTTCATCATAAGTAAATTCATAACCGCCTTCTGGCTCGTCAGAAGTTGGTGGCTCATTAATGTCACTCTCTTTCATCGTGACATTAATGATGTCGGTCAGTCCGCCAGTATCGGTAGCTGTCACTTTCAAGTCATGCACATTCGGTGTCGACTCAAAGTCATTAGTAAACGCCGCAGCACCTGCATCAGTTAAGAAGATCTCACCCGTTTCTGCATCGATGCGATACAAAGGTTCACCATCTATCTCGACATTGGTCGTAATGCTGTACGACACGCTATCATTGGCGTCCAAATCCGTCGCCGATACTTGTCCTAAGGCAACCGTGGTTAAGCTATTTTCATCATAAGTAAATTCATAACCGCCTTCTGGCTCGTCAGAAGTTGGTGGTTCATTGACATTAAGCTCAGTAAACGTGACATCCACATCGACAGATTGAGGCTCTCCTATCCCATCACCTTCAGTCACAGTCACCACGATTGGGTGAGTGTTGGCTAGCTGTTCAAAGTCATTGGCGAAAGAAGCAGCCCCCGCATCGGTTAAACTGATTTCACCGGTATCGGGATCGATTTGGAATAGATCTTCACCGCCTTCGTTCTGAATGTTAGTTGAAATACTAAAAATCAACACCTCATTATCAGGGTCAGTCGCGGCCACTTGACCAATTGGTGTTCCCGCAGCGGTATTCTCTTCAAAACTAAATGAATATGCACCATCTTCAAAAGCAAACGTAGCGAGTTGGTCATCCCCTTCCGGGCCTTGAGGAACAAAGTCATCTACAGCAACAAACTGTGGAAGGTCATTTGTGCCGTTGATTGTTACGGTAACACTGCCTAAGGTTCCATCGGTAGATTCAATTGGGAATACATCGACAAGTGAATCTCCAACATTGAGCTCATCAAATGCACTGTTGGCCACGTATGTCCAGTTGCCGTCTGAATCAATTGAGAATATACCATTGTCTCCAGCTACTTCATCTTGTGGAATAAATGTCGGTGTGTCCGTTTCAGTTGCAAGCACTGTTCCTGTCACCACCAGAGGCTCATCGGTCTCAAATACAGTGACTGCATCGTCGCCGACAAAAATCGCCTGCGCAACTAAGTCAATTAAGGCCAAACTCTGAGTTTCAGACAGGCCTTGAGACTCAAGACCCGATGTATCAAACTGTGTTTCGGCTAAGGTTTCGACCCCCGTTCGATCAATGTCCCCACTTCCCGTGGGGCTTGAACCATTTTGCCCCCCGGCAGCGGTCGCGAAATCTTCATTTTGTGTTGGGTCAACACCTTGCTCAATTTGTTCAATGATTGAGGCGATTTCGTTGTCTAAATTAAGATCTAAGCTGTTGGCTTCTTGACCGATGAGCTGAGCTTCAATTTGTGGCTCAGTCGCAGTCGTCGCGCCTTGTCCTAAAGTAACTATCACCTCACCTGGAGCTGGCACTTCTCCTGGCACTAACTCTCTAATTTCACCATTGATGTCGATGACTACCGTCGTATTCGCCAACATGAACGGAGCAAGACTTTTCGCATTCATAATCAGGGTCTCAATTTTAGGCGTTCCTAATTCAGCAAAAGCGCTGCAGACAAAACTTTTGCATACTCCCACACCTTATAAAGCTAGCCCTGCTGCTAATGACAATCTAGTAAATAGCAAAAAAGTCCATACGAAAGTTTATAAGTGATTAATAATTCGATAACGAATTCGCTACAAACGTTCTCTTTTTTTTATTCCTCAACTAAGCTTTTGTTACCGAATTTAGGGGTTTTCGCTCCTATGGAAATGGACTAATGACTTAGCAGAAATTAAGGAGGCCACCTTGAAACTGAAAAAGTCACTCATAGCAAGTTGCATAGTGTTAGCTAGTTTTGCTACTTACGGACAAACTTTAGAGCAAGCTGTCGCCATCACTCTTGCGACCAACCCAGAGCTGAAAAGCACCTACAACGAATTTAAAAGCGCAGTAAAGCAAGCAGATGCTGCGACCGGGGCTTATTTACCGAGCTTAGATTTGGATGCAGGTATCGGCTATGAAGGTATTGATCCTGCCGCTGCTGGTAGGGAAGAAACGGATCTGACCCGAAAAGAAGCAACATTGAGCCTAACTCAACTGTTGTGGGACGGTAATGCAACCTTAAACGATATGGATAGAACTGCAGCCGATGCAGAATCTGTTCGCTACCAGTTGTTATCGGATGCTTCTGACTTAGCCTTACGTGTCACACAAGTTTATTTAGATTCGGTTAAAGCAACGGAGGTTCTCGCGCTGTCAGAAAGTAATCTCGCGGTACATAAAGAGATCTATCGCGATATTAAGCGCCGCGCGGATTCAGGCATAGGCTCTACAGCAGACGTTTCGCAAGTAGAAGCTAGGATTGCCAAAGCGCATGGCAACTTGCTCGCCGCGCAAAACAATTTGCTCGATACCCATACGCAGTTTCATCGCTTGGTCGGTCAAGCTCCGTTGGGGTTAATCTATCCAAGAGCGGATGAATCCAAACTACCATTGTCGCTACAAGATGCGATCGTCGAAGCGTATGACAAACACCCTGTTATTCGTGTTTCTCAAGTCGATGTTGATGCAGCTCGTTTCCAATACAAACAATCTAAAGGCAATTACTACCCAACCATCTCAATTGAAGCGAGCCAAACATGGCGAGACGACGCGGGTGGTGATAGAGGTCGGAGTGATGAAACACTCGCCATGCTAAGAATGCGTTACAACCTCTAT
This sequence comes from Vibrio tubiashii, assembly GCA_000775715.1. GTDB lineage: Bacteria > Pseudomonadota > Gammaproteobacteria > Enterobacterales > Vibrionaceae > Vibrio > Vibrio tubiashii_A. The sequence goes on along the minus strand of JRWQ01000011.1, from coordinate 512,952 downwards.
AACGGTGGCTCAGATAGTGATCTTTCTAAACGCGCAGCTTACCAGCTAAATCAAGCGAAAGATCTCAGAGACAACGCCTACAGACAGGTTGAAGAAGGTCTCCGCTTATCATGGAGTGCGCTAGATCTAACTCTGCAACAAAAGAACTTTTTAGCCGATCACGTTGACTCGGCATCTGAAACCGTTATTGCCTACGAGAAGCAATACCGAATCGGTCAGCGAACCCTGCTTGATTTGCTTAACACAGAGAACGAACTGTTCGAAGCAAGGAAAGACTACCTAGATGCCCATTACGCGGAACAATACGCCAAGTACCGAGTAATGAACGCCACGGGCAACCTACTTGATGCGTTATTAGTAGATACACCGGACGAATGGACAGAGCGAGTGGAGTATTAACATGAATATTAAACAATTAATTCCATTTAGCCTTGTTGCGCTTATTCCATTTAGTAATCTAATGGCCGATGAGTATGACTACATCGAAACGCCAGTGGCGAACCAAGTATCAGACCTCACTGACGATGACCGTGACGGTGTGGTCAATGCGAGAGACATATGCCCTGGGACACCACCGGGTGCCCAAGTCGATAACGATGGCTGTGGGGCAGCACTGTTTGAAGAGGAAGAGCGTCAACTGCGAATTCTATTTGCCAATGACTCTTACGTAATAAACCCTATTTTCTCTGACCAAATTCAGACCATGGCCGAATTTTTGGAGCGTTACAAGTCTGCATCAATCCAAATCCAAGGCTATGCAAGTAAGGTCGGGGCTCCTGAGTATAACCTTGAGCTATCTAAGAAAAGAGCCCATGCGGTCGAAGACGAGTTGCTCTCTTTCGGTACAGAACCGAGTAGAGTCACGATTGTCGGCTATGGCGAAACGAGGCTAGAGTCACAAGGTGAAGATGAAACCTCTCATGCGTTAAATCGACGTGTTACCGCAACGGTTGTCGGTTTGAAGGAGGAAGTTGTTGAAGAATGGACCATCTTCAGCGTAATAGAAAAATAGACTTAAATTGTCTCCAACAAAAAAGCGCCTTGTTGGCGCTTTTCTATTTTAGGTTTTAGTGTTGAGATTTGACCTGTGTATTACTCTCAACACTTGCGCTCTTCTTTGGCAATGATATGTGCAGTAAGAAGTAACCTAGCACGGCAGCCGTCGTTGAGCCCATTAGAATACCTAGGCGCGCGTAAGTATCAAACTCAACATTCACAGAGCCAAAGGCCAACGATGAAATAAAGATAGACATCGTAAAGCCGATACCACACAAAATAGACACCGCGAAGATATGACGGAATGTGATACCTTCAGGCAGCTTAGCGACGCCCGCCTTAACTGCAACCCAACTAAACGAGAAGATACCAACTGGCTTACCAACCAACAGACCAAGCGCAATACCTAGTGGCAGCATTGACGTTAAACCATCGATTGACACACCTTCGAGCGAGATACCAGCGTTAGCGAACGCAAACAGAGGCAAGATACCGAATGCGACGTATGGGTGCAGTGCATGCTCCATATGCTTAAGCGGAGAGTGTTCTCCCTTCTTACCCTTAAGCGGAATCGAGAAACCAATAACCACACCAGCAAGTGTCGCGTGCACACCTGATTTCAACACTGCGAACCAAAGGATTGCGCCAACAATCATATAGGGCAGTAATTTGGTGACCTTTTTATTATTGAGCATAAACAAAGCCGCTGTCATGGCAAAGCCTACCGCCAAAGCGGTTGTAGACAGGTCGCCGGTGTAAAACAACGCAATGATAACCACAACACCTAAATCATCGATGATTGCCAATGCAAGTAGGAACACCTTCAAGCTAACGGGTACACGTTTACCAAGCAGAGCCATAATACCTAATGCGAACGCGATATCTGTTGCTGCAGGAATTGCCCAGCCTTGTACTGCTTCTGCATCACCATAGTTAAACGCTAAGTAAACTAATGCAGGTGCAACCATACCACCTACCGCGGCAATCGCTGGGAAGATAGCAGTCTCTTTTGACTTTAAAGCTCCCTCAAGAAGCTCTCGCTTAACTTCGAGACCGATCAGCAAGAAAAACACGGCCATCAAGCCATCATTAATCCAATGCGAAACTGACATACCAAAGACGTAAGTATGAAGGAAACCTTGGTACGCATCATTTAGAGAAGTGTTTGCGATCACCATTGCAACCGCTGCTGCAATAACCAGTAGAATGCCCCCAGCAGACTCTAGTTTGAAAAAATCGCGAATCATATCACTCATGATATTGCCCTTATATTTATTATGTTAATAACTGACCACTAAGAATACGCTCGAGTTTATATAATCCAATACATATGGAAAAATCGATTGTTTAGATGAAACACATCGGCTTTTCCGAACTTATAACCTACACTCACCTTGAAGTTCTCAGTTCATTATAGGCAAAGCGTCGTAAATTCCACATAAAAACACAAAAGCCACTTCTCAAATAATAAGAAGTGGCTTTTAAATTCGTAATGGCTAGATCAACAAGGCTAATAACCAGCTAGTTGCATAAAGCCTATCGCATTGTGGGAGCCTGTCGTCGTAATAGGGCCTTCCCAGTACGGCAACACAAATGGCAGCCAGAGGTTCGTGTTCACTGCATCAGTTTCTATATCGATTCCGAGCTTTGGCACCTTAACCGACCATTTGACAGGGACAATCTTGTTGTTTGCCAACTGCGCATCAACTAATGAAGTAACCTTGATATCATCATTGTTTAATGTCACAACTCCTCCATTTGTCGTAGCCAAGGTACCAAACACATAGGGCATCTGACTTTGGTGGCGGTAGCGGTTAACCGACAACGTAGTTTGATCATCTAAGTGGACCACAAACCAATCCCAACCCTGCTGACTTTTTGCCAATAATCCACTGCCCCACTCTTTGCTCATCCATCCAGAGCCTTTAACATTGAGTACCGTATCTGCCGATAAAACCAGTTGTCCCTCTACCGATATAAACGGCGCAGTAAGGTTAAGCGAAGCAATTGGTAATAGATCATGCTTCTCTGAATATCCACGCTCGCGCGGTATAACAAACGGCCCATCAGTTTGTGATTTCAAACGAACTTTGAAAGTATCGGTTTCTGCCTCTAGTAAGCCAGGAAATGGTGTACGCCCTAGGGAGCGCCAGAACCAATTATCAATCCAAATTTTGAATGGCTTTGAGGTCATACCAGCTTGACCTATACCTCCACGGGCGACCCGTTGCTCACGCCATACTTTGTTTTTGCTTGATACTACGACATGAGAAATATACAACTGTGGGCTTAGCCAACCAGACAAATTGCTGTCACTTGACGCAATTCGAAAATAGCTCCACTGAACACCGTACTTCTCTCCAAACTGATCTTCTACATTCGCAAAGAAGTGCCACCAACCGTGTTGGTATTCGTTGTGAAAAGCGAAATCACGCGGAATAATCACTGGGTTGTTCGGTAATACTGGTTCAAAAATTTCGGTTTGCTTGGATATGAGAACCGAAGTCACCTCTTCAGCCCCTTTAGCGATGGGTTCGCGCTGTTTTGGCTGACTCAATAGGAATCCAGCGGCAAGGCTAACCAGAACGAATGCAACCAATAAAATACCGACTAGATTTCTCTTCCGTATACTCATCTACAACGAATCTCTTAAGGACTGCATTGGAGTGCTGCGCACCATTCGAATGACAGGTATCGCACCCGCAATCATCAAAGCGAACATCGCCAATGCACTAGAATGCAAATATTCCACAGGGATAAATTGAATCTCTAACGTCCAACCAAACGACTGCTTAATCACTATATCAACCACCAAGTTCGCCAATGCGATACCCAGTGGCATGGCTAACAAAAGAGCAATACCGCCAAACACGAACAGTTGCAAACTACCCATAATGACAAGTTCACGACCAGACATACCTAAACAGCGCAACAGAGAAATGTGCTTCTGACGCGAAACCTCGCCAGCCAGTGTTGCAAAGAAAATACCGAATACCGCTATCACTAAGGTAATATTACCTAGCGTATCGGCAATGGAGAAAGTACGGTCGAATACCCTCATGGCTTGGCTGTGGATGTGGCTATTATCGAATATCTGCTCTGAATCTATTCTGAAAATAGTTTCAAGCTTACGTTTTAACCCAATTGGACTTCCCTCATCACTCAGTACCGCGCCAAGCGCAACCGAGCCACCACCAGCAAAGGCAAACAACCAGTTTCGATGAGACAGTAATACTTGGTTATAAGGGTTACCATAGTCATAATAAACCCCAACGACCTGCCAACCAGTACCCAGTTTTCCAGAGAGATCGATCTTGTCACCCGGCCGTATTCCAAGCTTCAACGCCATCGACTCACTAATCATCACACCTTTAGAGTGATGGAGGTGATACCAGTAATTCGGGATACCAAGTTTCACAGTTAACGCATTGAGCTCACCTTCAGAAGGACCGGTACTGACGACTTGGAGCGCACCTCTGTTGGTCTCGACTTCTTTCTCCCAACGCCACCATACCGACTCAACTTCAGGTTGTTGTAATAACCAAGTGCTCATTCGCGCTGCGCTGCTGTTGTTCGGATAAATATAGAGGTCTGCAGCTAAACGCTGACTTAACCACTTATCCGTCGTATCACGGAAACTACCGACCATGGTCTCAACACCAATGTTAGCCGCCATCGCGAGCATAAATGCCATGGTTGCCACGCCACGATAGCTCATACTGGCTGCTGCATCAGCGAAAAACCAACGAACTTTAACCCAACGTAGTGTATACGATAAGCTTTCGAATACTCTCCAAATAATATACGGCGTAAACAATGCGACGCTCAGCAACATTAGCGCAATAATCGCAAAGCCTGTTTCTTGAGTTTGTGGGGCTTGATAGAGTGCAATAGCCGCCACACAGCAACCGCAAGCAATCAGCGCCTGAATAGAGAATTCTGCCCCAGCAAAGCGAACCAAAGACAGCCTTGTGGTTAATCGTGAAGGTTGCGAACGAAGTAAACGCACCAATGGCCATGCACAAGCGATAATCGCACCTGTCAAAGATAGGTAGAGGCTTGAGATACTCGAACGCCAATCCCAATCAATAGAAAGACCAATATTTGTGTTGTAAAGGTCACCAAGGCTTGCTGAAACCGCTGGAATAAGTTGGTTTGCTAATACCATGCCGAAAACATTACCGCATAACCAACCAACCAATACCAGTACACATAGTTCTAAAAGCAGTGCCTGAGCAAGCTGCCAACCAGAGACCCCCATCTGCCTTAGATTTCCCACCAGTGGTTGACGTTGTGTCAAGGTCATCGACATTGCTTGATAGAAAATAAACAGCCCAACAAGGAAGGCCAGCATGCCCATCGCACTTAGATTGAGATGAAATGCTTCTGTTAGCGACTCGAGTTCGGCTTGAGAAATTCGCGTCAACACCATGCCATTTGGCAATGACGATTTTAGCTGGCTTAGCTTCTCGACTGGCATATCAGCGCAGGCAATGACCGTAATACCCGAGCTTCGTTCAATCATTCTCAGCAGCGACATATCGGCGACAATACGTGTACCGTTTAGACGTTTTTCCGAATCAACAGCTATTGGGCCAAGCGCCGTGCCATCATTGAGTTTGATATAATCGCCATTCCCCCACTGCATATGCTCGGCAAGATCGGCGCTCACCAGTACTGGGAAAGGAGGTCGCATCAATTCAAGCGATGAGATTTCGCTTAATGAGCTACCCGCATTAAACTGAATCAAGGAGACAGGATCGATGCCAACCAGCATCAAATCACTTCCACTTGCGGTCGTGATCCTTAAATTTTGAAACGGTGCACATTGATGAAACCCATCTCTGCGCAGTTGAATATAAAAGCCTTGTGGTATTTTGTTGGCTGCATGCTTAGGACGAATTCGATAAGGGAGAGGATTAGAAAAGAGCTTTTCGCCATGTTCATAGCTTTGACGAGCATGGTTATTTATAGAACTAACACCAACGAGGAGAGAAACGCCAAGAGTAAGGCCAAGCCAAACTAACAGGATTTGAAAAGGATGACGCTTATAGTGGCCGAGTAACGCTTTAACTACGGGCCATAACATGCAGCGATCCCCCTTGAAGCCTTATTTTTCCTTCCATATGGTCGGCAACTCGCTCGCTATGCGTGACCAACAGCAGCGTACAATCAAGTTGCTTAGTTAATGTGGTGAGCAGTCGCATTACGGCTTCCGCATTACGCTCATCAAGACTACCCGTAGGTTCATCCGCCAACAGAATTTTAGGTTCCATATACAAGGCGCGAGCAATTGCGGCTCTCTGCTGTTGACCACCAGACACCTCTTCTGGGTAGCGGCCAAGCAGAGGCATTAGGTCGAGAGCAGAAAGGATCTGACGCCAAAGGCCAGAATCCTCTGGTAAGCCCTTAAGTTGGCGACAAAAACGAATATTGTCGGCAACATTCAACGTTGGTAGAAGATTAAATTGTTGAAATATAAGACCAATGTTATTGCGGCGGTAGGCTGTTCGCTTTGTTTCAGCGACTTCGTGCATTGAGAAGTTAGGGAAGCAAACTTCGCCAGAGTCGACAGTATCCAAGCCAGCGATTAGGTTGAGCAAAGTACTTTTGCCTGAACCACTTTCACCCATCAAGGCGACTTGTTCACCCTGTTTTAGAGACAACTCAGCACCTTGTAAAACAGGATGAAATTCACCACCGTCTAAATAGCCCTTACATAGGTCTGTTAGTTGTAACATTAATACTCTCGAAAACCTTAAAAATAGGAGTGTGAATCTACACTAAATTGCCGATTCAAGAAAGCATTTTGGATACTGGATCACAAGATAAGCATCTAAATGCACTAACTGCACGCGCAATGTCTAATTTTCAATCAAATTTCGCACCCAACGACGCGTTTTCATCCGGTACAACGAGCCCACCCACTTAATCATCTCTTCAGTTAAAAACAGAAAATAGATCCACTCGGGTTCCCAACCTAGCCCGATCGCCGCAAATGCAGCAAGTGGAATTCCAATTAACCACTGAGCGACTAAATCTTGATACAGACAAAACTTAACGTCTCCCCCCGCTCTAAGCACACCGACAATCGCCATCATCGGGATAGAACGCAGGACAATACCAACGCTAAGTACCAACATGAACTTTTCAGATAACGCACGTGTTTCAGACGTTAACGCACTAAACGCATCAAGAACCAAACCTTGAACAAAGTACAGCAATACTGCGACCACAATGCCGACCAAAAAACTTAAGCAGGTAACGCCAATTGCTTGATAATAAACTTCGTCGTATTTCTTCGCGCCGATCTGGTTACCAACTAACACCGCAGCGGCGTTGGACATACCAATTAACAACGCGAGTGCAATAGACTCTACTGGAGACATCACCGACAACGCTGCTAAACCCTGAACGCCCGACTGGCCCATGATCGCATGGTAAGCGAACAATCCCCCTGCCCAGGCAAGGAAGTTAAATGTTGTCGGCAGCGATAATTGCAAAAACTTCGCGACACGGGTCCATACCAGAACATTACGCACATCATGGATACCAAAAGCGAGCAGGTGCTTTTTGGCATACAGGTAACCAAACAGTGTTGCAACTTCAATCGCGCCACTTAATACAGTCGCAATCGCGGCTCCCTTGATTCCCATAGGCGGCACACCAAACTTACCAAAGATAAACACCCAATTAAGGAAAACGTTAGATAAGATGCCGATACCACTGAAAAAGGTACTCAGCCCTGGTTTATGCATTGCTCTCAGACCCACAGCCATACTCGCAACACACGCGACTGCAAACATAGAAACGGAAGTAATCACCAAGTATTGGGCACCTAATGCATTTACGGCAGGATCATTTGTCGCCAGCCCCATGACTTGAGATGGAAATAAAACAAACAGCAGTGCAGTAATCGCCGCAAACACCATACAGACTAACCAAGTTAGCGCGGTACTTTCACGCACGCCTTTTCTGTCACTTGCTCCCCAATATTGAGCGGTAAGGAGTGCACCACCTGTCGTTACACCCACCAACATAATCGTGGTGACAAAAGTGGCTCGCGCTGCTACACCTACAGCGGCTATTTCGGCCTCACCTAATTGACCAAGCATTAACACGTCGACCAAGCCTCGGCTGGAAAACATAATACTTTGTAGCGTGATAGGCATCGCGATAGCGACTAATCGACGTATAAAATCACCACGGGTATGAGCTAGAACATTGGAAAGAGTTATCAATCGCGCACCTCAAAAATGCAACTGTATGAAAGACAGAAAAGAAGAGGCGGTTATTATATGATGACTATTGATATGAAACCATCAAAACCATAGGGGTTATGGATGAAAAAAGTGCTGGTTTTAGGCGCCTCTGGCTACGTGGGCTCACAGCTTCTTTCACAGTTATGTGAAAAAGGTTACAAGGTCACCGCGGCGGCTCGGCAAATAGACTACCTTAACGCTCGTGTTGAGCCTCATCCCAACTTATCGCTATGCTATTTAGACCTTGCCGACGAAGCGAAAACAAAGGCGTTAGTTCCTGATTTCGACTTAATTTACTTTTTGGTCCACGGTATGGCTCATGGCCACGACTTCTTAGATTATGAGATATCATTAGCTGAGCATTTCAAGGGGGCACTTAGCCACAGCCAAGTGAAACACGTCATCTATCTAAGTGCGATTCAACCTCAGACGGGAGATTCTCGCCACTTGAAAGCGCGCCGCATGACAGGCGATATTATTCGCAGCTCTGGCGTACCGATTACTGAGCTTCGCGCAGGCGTGATCATTGGGCCAGGTTCTGCTGCTTTCGAGATTATGCGTGACTTTGTCTACAACATGCCCGTGCTCATCACGCCAAAATGGGTAGACTCTAAAGCCAATCCAATTGCGCTTGAAAATCTCAACCACTATTTACTGTCATTCGCTGAAGAGCAGCCTAAAGCGCATCAACTATTCGAAGTCGGTGGGCCAAACACCCTAAGCTATCGGGAACAATTTAGAGTGATTGCCAAAACGATTCGCAAGCCGATCTCTATTCTATCTACCTCATTGCTAACACCGAAAATGGCCTCACGCTGGCTGGGAATAGTAACGTCTGTACCATCTAGCATCGGGGCCGCCCTATTGTCTGGCCTTGAGCATGACTTTATTGCTGATAACCAAAAGATCGTGAAAAAGTTTCCTCAACAATTAGTCACGTTTAATCAGATGGTAGCCAACAGCATCGAACAAGAGGGGGAGTTTGTTCGCAGTAATGTTTGGGGCTTTGACCCAGCAGCTCTTTCTCGTTGGCAACCCGGTTATGGCTACTACCCTAAACAGACAGGTGCAGAAGTCGAAACTGAGCTTTCTGCTGCTCAGCTATGGCAAATGGTAAAACAAATAGGTAGCAAAAAAGAAGGATACTTCTTTGCCAACGCTCTTTGGCGAACTCGTGAATGGCTCGATATCTTCTTTGGTGGCGGTAAACCTGTTCGACGCTCACCAGCAGGACCAGAATTACAAGTCGGCGACTACATTGACTCTTGGAAAGTGATTCGCTGTGAGGAGAACCAATTTATTTCACTGCTGTTTGGTATGAAAGGTCCGGGATTAGGCAGGCTTGAGTTTGTAATTGAAGAATTGGGCGACAGACGCAAGCTCACCGTGACGGCTTGGTGGCACCCTCAGGGCTTTAGAGGCCTACTTTACTGGTTTGCAATGATGCCCGCTCACCTGTTTATCTTTAAGGGTATGGTCAAAGCGATAGTGCGAAAAGCAAAAGAGCTTCCTTAATGGAAGCTCTCAATCATTTCAGAACGGCTTAAACCGTCAAACTTAAAGGAATTTCAGCTAATCGATCACCTCGGTTAGCCGGGAAGACTAAGTACTCACCATGGTACTTCACATTCGACTTATAGTCCGTCACCTTATGCACCATAAAACCCGCGGCTGACGCTTTCTCGACAAAATCAGCATGGTGACCGCGCACAAACCAACTCATCGGTTTAATCATATCTTCACCATCAAAACTGGTTTCACACTGCTCGGTACACATTGCTAGCGAGTTTGGACCTTCAGTAAAGATCTGTACTTTACCGCAATTAACCAGCTCTTCAGAGGTTGTTACTTCCCAACCCTGCTCTTCCATCATGTCGATGAATTCGTTGATCTGAAAATCTTTCAGTACGCGTTCTTCTTGCCCTTCAGGGAAAAACTGAGCATAGAACTTAGAAATTCGCTGAAATGTCTGCATCAACCCAGCGCTGTTACCCTTTGAGCGTCCAGTTTTCTGCCAACGAATCAGATCATCCGCCACAATGCGTGGAAACTGTTGAGACTTGATCGCTTTAGTAATCCAACGTACCAAGTAAAGATTATTTGCCGTAGGGCCGTTGGTTAACTTGCCAGCATTATGCTCTTTAGCAATATCATCGAGTGCTTTATTAACAAGTTTTTGTATTTCTACTGTGTACTGAGACATTACGCCTTTCTTCCAAATATCCAATAACATGCTGCCGAAATAATTGAACACGCACTCATCACCGTGATCATCGGCCAAGTTACACCGCCAGGCATAAACGCCACAACGGCACCAATCACAGAGCCTGTACCAAAACGCAACGTGCCCGCTAGCGATGATGCCGTTCCTGCCATTGTTGGGTATCCACTTAATAGCAAGCCCATAGTGTTACTACCAATAGTCGACAACGTTCCGATGAACATGACAACAAACACAACGGTTCCCCATAAACCTGCGTCTAGCAACCAAGCCACAAACAGACCAACACCTGCAATCAATTGGATAAACAAACCGAATCGCAGCATCGCATGAGAGCCAACCTTTTTCACCAATCGACCGTTAATGCTTGTCATAACGATCATCGCAATAATATTCAATCCAAATAGATAGCCAAACTGTTCTGGTGGCACGCCATAAATATCAATATAGACGAACGAGCCTGCCGTTAAGAATGCAAACATGCCAGCAAACGAGAACGCCCCTGAGAAAATTAAACCCATTGCCTCAGGGTTTCTAGCTAGCCTGACGTAGTTTCTTAACGTATTTTGAATTCGAAATGGTTGCTTGTTTTCTTCACTGAGAGTTTCAGGGATCTTCCACATTACCAAGCAAATTACGACGATAGCGAATACCGCTAAAATCCAGAAAATTGCTCGCCAACCAAACCATACAGCAACATAACCGCCAATCATTGGCGCTATCAAAGGTGCAATTGTAATCACTAAGGTGACGAAAGACATCGCGCGTGCAAAATCTTCTCGGTCGAACATATCACGCACCACCGCTTGAATGATCACCGCCGCCGCCGCTCCGGCAAAACCTTGGGCTGTTCGTACCCAGGTTAAGGCTTCAATGCCCGTTGTCGTGGCACTGACGACCGAAGCCAGACCAAAAAACAGTACGCCTAAAATCAAAACAGGTCTACGGCCATAGCTGTCGGCTAATGGACCATGAATCAGTTGCCCTATAGCAAAACCTGCGGTGTACGCGGTTAACGTTATCTGTACTGCCCCTTCTCCAACCCCAAGGTCTTTAGCGATGGACGGCATCGCAGGCAAGTACATATCAATCGCTAGTGGCGTTAGCGCACCGATTGCGCCTAGAACAAGGAATAATAAGAAGCTAATTTGTGGCGCTTTAGTTTGATCTAAAGATCTTTCAGACATAAATTTCCTACTCGGTTGCGAATCAGATGCAGCTTCCTTGCTGCAACCAAACAGAATAATGGACACAAAGTGTCAGATGAATCGAACTATATTCAGCGATTATTGCCCAAAAGACTAGTTCCCAAATGGAAGTAAACTATTTCCTAAATAAAGAATTATTTCCAAACAGAGTCGATTTCTTGTTGCGTTAAGTAACGATACTCGCCCGGCTCCAATGTTTCACACAATTCAATATCACCAATACGTTCACGGTGAAGGTGCTCAACTTTATTGCCAAGGGCCGCAAACATACGTTTAACCTGATGGTATTTACCTTCAGTAATGGTCAACAGGACTTCTTTCTCTTCCTCGTCAACCACTTCAAGTTTGGCAGGTAGTGTTAAGCCTTTTTCGTTGCGCAGCTGAATACCTTCAGCAAATTTCTCGGCATAATCTGCTTCAAGAGGATCAACCAACCAAACTCGGTAAGTCTTTTCACACTTATGTTTAGGAGAAGTAATACGGTGAGACCACTGACCATCGTCAGTAATCAATACCAAACCTGTGGTATCAACATCTAAGCGGCCAGCAAAATGTAGGTCTTCCATTTTTACTTCATCGAGCAGCATAAACGCAGTTTGATTAAAACCATCTTCATGCGAGCAGACAAAACCATCGGGTTTGAAAAGCATGATATAGCGCGGGCCTGGTTTTTGGATCTCACGACCTTGCCACTCTACCGTGCACTCTTCCGTTACCTTAACCGCACCGCTTTTTTGCACTACGTCATTAACCGTAACGTCACCGCTTTTAATGATTTTTGTTGCTTCTTTACGTGTTGCACCAAGTGCATCACATAGATATTTATCTAAACGCATGAATACCTCATCTTTGCTAGGTGGGGTATTATAGTGCGACTAGACTAAATAGTTGAGCTATTTCACACATTTTATGTATACACTTCGTCCCTATCAGGCAGATTCCGTCAAAGCGGTCATTCATTACTTTCGCAAACATTCGACACCTGCGGTGCTTGTACTACCTACTGGCGCGGGGAAAAGCTTAGTTATTGCAGAACTCGCTCGACTAGCAAAAGGTCGCGTACTTGTGCTTGCCCATGTCAAAGAGCTAGTCGAACAGAACCATCAAAAATACGAGGGTTATGGCCTAAAAGGGTCGATATTTTCAGCCGGACTAGGCCGCAAAGAGACCGACCAACAAGTGGTATTTGCCTCGGTTCAATCTGTTGTTCGCAATCTCGACCAGTTTAAAAATCAATTTTCACTATTGGTTATCGACGAGTGCCATCGCGTGCCAGATGATAAAAACACTAGCTATCAAAAAGTGATCAACCACCTACGCGAACAGAACGCTGGGATTAAAGTGCTTGGGCTGACTGCAACACCTTATCGGCTCGGTATGGGGTGGATTTATCAATACCACACTAGAGGTCTAGTGCGCAGCGAGGAACCACGTTTTTTCCGCGACTGCATATTTGAGTTACCCATCCGATACTTGCTAGACGAAAACTTTTTAACGCCAGCGAAAATGATGGATGCGCCAGTGTTGAGCTATGACTTTTCGCAGCTCAAACCCGCGAATACAGGGCGATACAAAGAGTCTGAAATGGACATGGTCATCGACAAGGCCAAACGCGCCACACCACAAATTGTCGAGCAAATTATCCAGATGTCTTCAGAACGACAAGGCGTCATGATTTTTGCCGCTACGGTTCGCCACGCCCAAGAAATCTTCGGCTTATTGCCTGAAGGACAGACCGCAATTGTTATCGGTGACACAGCAACACCTGAACGCGACGCCATCATCCAGAACTTCAAAGATAAAAAAATAAGGTACCTTGTAAATGTATCGGTGCTAACTACTGGCTTTGATGCACCACATGTCGATCTGATAGCCATCTTACGTCCAACAGAGTCAATCAGTCTCTATCAACAGATCGTGGGCCGTGGACTACGCTTATCACCGGGTAAAACGGAATGTTTGGTTTTGGATTATGCTGGTAACAGTTACGATCTCTATCAACCTGAAGTTGGTGATGCTAAACCCGACTCAGACAGTGAAATCATCACCATCCCCTGCCCTGCTTGCGGCTTCAATAACAACTTCTGGGGCAAATTAGACAGTAATGGCTTTCTGATCGAACATTTTGGCCGAAAATGTAAAGGTTTTTTCGAAGATGAAGAGACCGGCGAGCGCGAGCACTGTGACTACCGTTTTAGAGCTAAATACTGTGGCGAATGTGGCGCTGACAACGATATTGCCGCGCGGATCTGTCATGAGTGTGACGCAACCTTAGTCGACCCAGACAAAAAACTTAAAGAGGCGTTAAACCTTAAAGATGCACTTGTCTTTGAGTGTCGAGAAATGGATTTAACCGTTCATAAAGACGATAAGGGTAAGAGCAGCTTAAAAGTCTCTTACATCGGCGATAACCAAGCTCAGGTTAGCGAATTCTGGTCTTTGACCACTAAGAATCAAAAACAACGTTTCAAAGATCAGTTTGTTCGCCCACACCTCGCCGACAAACATCGCCCTTTTGAAGATGCTTCACCAACCAAAGTGGTCAACAATCAACACCGCTTCCGTCCACCACAGTTCGTCATAGCAAGAAAGTCAGGACGATTTTGGAAAATGCGCGATAAGATTTTTGCTGATGAATTAACGAACTAAGGTAAATTCATTTGGTGTTCATCTATCAATCCGTATACTCAAACTCAGTTAAAACGACAAGGTATGATTATGTTTAAACGTCCATTAGTCAGCCTGACAGCCTTGTTGGCATGCGTATGTTTCGCCTTTCCAACTTGGGCAAAAAAGCACTATCACGAAGATGGTCATGCATTAGTCCAAGACATTCATAAGCCGGGGACGAAAATCGAGTTCGATGAGGACCAAGATGAAGTCTATGATGCGGTACAAAAAGGCTACGTTCGCCCTTTTTCTGAAATGTTTGCTGCTGTCGAACGCGACCTGCATGGTCGTATCATACAGGTGGAGTTGGAAGAAGATGATGATATTTGGGTCTATGAACTTAAATTGAACCACAATAACAATATCATCAAGGTCGAGTACAACGCAGAAACCCTTGAAATGCTGCAAATCAAAGGCAGACACATTAAAGAAGCACTGAAATAATAGAAGACAAAGCTTATGAAAATTCTGGTAGTGGAAGACGAACCGCGTCTTGGTCAACAGATAGTCGAAACACTAGAACAGACAGGTTGGGTTCCAGAACTGTCCCAAGATGGCATTGATGCACTGTATCGCGCCACGTCTGAAGAGTGGGATGCCATCGTACTAGACTTAGGCTTGCCCAAGCTAGATGGTCTTACTGTTCTAAAAGGTATCAGAGACGAACACATCAATACCCCAGTCATTATCCTCAGCGCGCGTGACACATTAACCCAACGCGTGGAAGGATTAAACGCAGGAGCAGACGATTACTTAACTAAGCCTTTCGAAATGCTAGAGCTCATCGCGCGTATTCGCTCTCAGCTAAGACGTGCTTCAGGCAATGCTTCCCCAGTCATGCAGGTGGGTAATCTCAGTTTAGATACCCGTACCTCTAAGGTGATGTGGCAAGGCCAAGCCGTCAGTCTGACGGCCCTTGAGTACAAGGTTGTTTCTTATTTTATGCATAACCCAGAAAAGGTCATTTCACGCACAGAGCTGGTAGAACATATATACAAACAAGACTTTGACCGCGATTCAAATACCATTGAAGTATTTATTGGTCGTATTCGTAAAAAAATCGCACCAAAAGTGATCAAAACAGTGAGGGGCTTGGGGTATCAGCTTAATGCCGAATAACAAACGCTTGCTACTGAAAAAATTAAGTTTAAAAAGTCGCTTAGTCTTAGCGGCTATAGTTTGGCTAACCGCTATGGTTATTGCTGCTGGGGTAAGTGTGCCAAGCCAGGTGTTCAACTACATGACCGATGATGCTAAGTCTCAGCTATCCGTTTATATGGACGAGATTGCGGCCGCCATCGAAGCCGACAAATCTGGCAATCTGACACTCGCCTCTAGCTTATCCGATCCACGCTTCAATCGCCCCTATAGCGGTCTGTACTGGTCAGCTCAAACCAAAACCGACCTACTTAGGTCACGCTCACTATGGGATCAACAGATAACAATCGACAACAAAGTCAAAGAATACGTTGGCGCTCGCGGTGAAAAGCTTATCTTCATCAAAACTAAGCTCTACTACCCTGATTATGATGGCCCTATTGATGTTCTGATTGGTGTTGATGAACAACCGATTGAAGACACAGTTCATGATTTGATGCGTCAACTTTGGATTATTCTAGCTCTACTCTACTTCGGTGTGCTTGCCGTGATCATGTTGCAGGTACAATGGTCATTGAGCCCACTCAGCAAGATGCAAATAGAGCTTAGTCAGCTACGAAATGGGGACAAGACCAGTCTAGATGAAGACTACCCCAAAGAGGTCGCTCCGGTCGTTTCAGATCTCAATGCGCTGCTATTCCACTATCAAGAGTTGCTTGATCGAGCAAGAAACCATGCCGGAAACCTATCCCATGCACTAAAAACACCACTTTCAGTGCTTAGAAATGAAATTTCCTCACTCGATATCCAAAATCGAGATCAATTACTGCCGTCTGTACACCAAATTCAAAGCCAAATTGACTACCACTTGGGCAGAGCTCGTATGGCGGGCTCCAAAAACATTCTTTCTGTACGAGCCAACCCAGCAGAGCGTGTCGATGCGATCTCTATGGCCTTTGACAAAGTTTATGCCGAACGAGGCGTAACGTTAATTAACGAACTTGATTCAGAAATTGAAGTTGCTGTAGACCCTACGGACCTCGATGAGATGGTCGGCAACTTATTGGAAAATGCCTACAAGTGGTCTTCAAATATGATTCGAGTTCATTCCGTCGAGGGCGAACCAGGAACGATCGATATTATCATTGAAGACGATGGACCTGGCATTGCTGAGGAAGATATGCAACAGGTACTTAAGCGCGGAGTTAAGCTGGATGAAACAACGCCCGGCAGCGGCCTTGGCCTCAACATCGTCAATGAGATGGCTCACAGTTACCGAGGTAAGCTACAACTGGCTAATAGTTTAATTGGTGGACTTAAATCGACACTCACACTAAAAATCGCAAGCTAGTTCGAAACCCTTTTTCCACATCAACGACAAGCCATTGGGTCAAACTTAACCTTTTGATTAGATTTGCCCACAAAATCGTGGATTTAGCTGATTTTGAGTTGCTAGAAAAACGATAGAGTGATAGTATCCGCGCTCGCTTGAAGAGTTACTACCAATTACTCTTCAGCGTTTACCACACTAAACAAGGTCGCATTGTTAGTGTGATTATGAAAATCTTATTTTTTGAGAGTAATACTATGAAATTTGAAGCAGTAGTACGTACTGAACTAGGTAAAGGTGCGAGCCGCCGCCTACGTCACGCTGGTAAATTCCCTGCAGTTGTATACGGCGGTGAAGAAGCAGCAGTTTCTATCGTTCTTAACCACGATGACGTTGTTAACCAAATGGACAAGCCTGAGTTCTACGAAGGTATCGTTCTAGTGATCGACGGCGCTGAAGTTAAAGTTAAGCCACAAGACGTTCAACGTCACGCGTTCAAGCCAAAAGTTGAGCACATGGACTTCATCCGCATCTAATTCCCTACCAAGGAATTAAGTCGGATTTAATCCAACCTTTTGCATATAAGATTATCGGCCTTACCATCCGAGATATCTAAAAATTCGAAACCCCGATGCTACCAACATCGGGGTTTCACCGTTTTTGAGCCTTCAAAAACGCAAACGTGGTAATCTGACAAACAAATATAATTGTTATCTAGGCCTCTGGCATAGACTGAGAACCTAGGCCCTCGCTGATTAGGTTTACCCTCACATCTTCCACCTAGTTCAATTGTGCGCTCATTTCCATAGAGGCATGATTTACCGCCCTCTACTCTCTGTCGACTTTATGACCGGCGGGCGTACTAACTAAACGATAGCGTCTGACTGTACCCTCTTGGATATCCGTATAGTTACCGAGGTAGTTACCACCACAACTTTCAATAACTTTTTGCGAAGCTAAGTTATCAACTGCGCAAGTGACAATAACAGAATCGGTGATGACATTGTCGCGAACCCAGGCGAGAAGAAATGATGCCACACCTTTGTTTCGTGCCGAGGATCGAGTTTCGTACCCAATATGACCTATCACATTTTCCACATTCGCATTGGTTCCCCGGCGAACACGAATCGCACCTAGTATTTCTGAATTTACTAAACAATAGTATGTAGTACTGGGTAAGTACCCGTTTGAAAGCTCAGAGTTAGATTTCGAACGGTTCACTAAGTCTCTTAAATAAGCTTCAGGGTTTTGTTCTACATTCACATACTTAGGTATACCTGACTCTGCACATTCTTTTGCATAGCTAGAGAGTTTAGAAGCTAACTCTACGCTTGCTTCGACGACTTCCATGCTAGCCTCCTTCTATTAAACAGTTTGCTAAATGCTATTGAGTTGTGAGAAAAGTTCTTTAAAGTTCATAGTTTGCCCCATTTTCATTGTATGCACATTGAAACTGGGCTTCATATCATGCACTGCTGTCATTAATCGTCGTAATGGCTCATTTACGTGCTCATACCCTAATATAAAAGTCCCGTACCCCCATGGAATAAAGGTTTTACAGCCGAGTTCTTCCGCAGCTTGGAGTGCATCCTCTGGAGTAAAATGATAATGTCTTTGAAAATAAGCAGAAATAGGCATTAAGCAGATATCCATCTCACCATACTGGCTGCGAATATCTTTAAAAATTTCGCTGTATGCGGTGTCACCAGCAAAGAACACTTTTTTATTCTGACTTTCCAGTATCCATCCGCCCCAAAGCGTTTCGTTTTGATCTCCTAAACCTCTCCCCGATCTATGTTGCGCGGGAACAAAATGGATATTTACAGCATTCAAACTGGTATGGGAATACCAATCCATTTCATTAATATCATTATTTATACCAGATAAATTGGATGCCACTTTTAAAGGGACAAACAACTCGGGCTTATCGCCTAGCTGCTTTATCGAATCCAGATTTAAGTGGTCATAGTGATTGTGAGATATCAGTACCCCATCCACAAAGCTCAATTTATTGTCATTAACTAGAGGATCGGAAACTCGTTTGTTTTCTTTAAATACTGTGGCTAGCTTACCCCAAAACCCGTCAAATTCTCCAAAGACAGGATCAGTAACAAAGGTTGTTCCGTCTTGCATTTTAATAATGAAAGCGGCATGCCCCAACCAAGTAATACTGGGCGTGTTACTGTATTTTATCTGCTTTATATCCAACGCAACTTGATGTTTACTTGGGTCGTAACCTGCAGTACGGTCAATGTCTCCGTTAGGATCTGAGATCAGCCAGTAGCTATCCGGTTTTATTTCTTCCGCATG
The DNA here is from genome assembly GCA_000775715.1 of Vibrio tubiashii. Taxonomy (GTDB): domain Bacteria; phylum Pseudomonadota; class Gammaproteobacteria; order Enterobacterales; family Vibrionaceae; genus Vibrio; species Vibrio tubiashii_A. Next base: position 493,857 of record JRWQ01000011.1, on the reverse strand, counting down.
CAGAAAATTTATTTTGTCGTAGTCACTCTGCTGCTCACCTTTTGGGAACTTAGGCGGATAAATATTAGTAAACTGCTTATCCTCTGCCGAATGTAGCCCATAGTAAACCGAAATATCTTTCGTTCGGCTAATACACGCCGTGCTCATCACTGTGATACATACGAGCAATAAAATGTTTTTCATTATTGAATCTCATTCAAGTACATTTCTAAGCGCTCGGCTAACAAAGCTGCCCTGATACCAGCTATTCGCCGTACACTAATGCGGGGACCAAACGTTGTGAGCCCTCCTAATATTTATTGGCATGAGACTTCTAAGAGTGCGCTTTAAGGTACTTTTTAATCTTTTTCATCGCCATTTGACGCTTGAGGGGAGAAAGATAGTCGATAAATAAATTTCCTGATAAGTGATCAATTTCGTGCTGCATTACTATTGCTAGAAAGCCATCACTTTCAATGGTAATTGATTTACCCTCACGATCTAACGCGGATACAACAACAGAGGTAAAGCGTTCTATGTCTGCATAATAGTCAGGGACTGATAAGCAGCCCTCCTGACCCATTGCTTTATCTGAGCCACTAACCACTTTAGGATTGATCAAGACTAACGGTTCATCTCGATTTTCTGAAAGGTCTATAATGACCACCGCCTCTTTACGACCTACTTGAGTTGATGCCAAACCGATACCATTGTCGGTCGCATATAGTGTATCTAACATATCATCAATAAGTGTTTGTACCATCGATACGTCTTGCACCGTTTCCGCTTTGACCTTAAGCCTAGGGTCAGGTGCAGTAAGAATGTTTAAAACCGTCATATTTACCTTTAACTATTGGGGTACTCTGATTCATAAGCCCGTATTGAGCGGTGAGCCATGCTACCTTGCTAAATCATTGTACCCTTGTCACTTTATTCGATTCGCTAGCTTCGCGACTTTACTCAACCAAGCTCGCCGATTATCGCTATTAGAACTGATAACCGGACCAAAGTAAGTCGCAGAAATAGTGTTAATACCAGAAAAATCCAAAATGGATTGCTTTAACTGTTTATATATTGCATTTCCTTTGACGTACTTGTACCAGAAAGTAGGAGTATCAAGCGTAATAATTAGCTCAGACGTTCGTCCTTTCAGCAGCTTCTCAGGAATGGACTTGCCCTCTACATATCTGAATGAAAAACCAGGTAAAAAGGTTCTATCAATAGCGCCTTTAAATTTTGCGGGTATGGTCCCCCACCAAACGGGGCTAACAATAACGATGTGCTCAGCCCATTGAATTTTCTTTTGAAAATCCACAAGTTCAGGTTCTAAATCGGCGACTCGATCATATCCTTGGTCTAAGCTGACTTCAAAACTCAAGTCACCTATATTAATTTGCTCAACTTCATGTTGCTCAGTCGCAACAGATACATATTGTTCAGCTAAAGATTTGCACAAGCTAGCAGGCTTAGGGTTAGCATTGATAACTAATACTTTTTTCATAAGTTCAAATATTCGCATTGAGTAGAAAATGCAGTTTAAACTCTTACCTATAGGTCAAAGTCAAGTTCTCGAATACAGTTATCAATCGAAACTCGATAATCTTGAATGCGCTGCTTTTGTAGCTTTAAGTCTTCTATGCTTCTTTCAACCATTGCTTGTTTCTTAACCAGAAAATCACTAACCAACTTCCAATCAAAATCTTCTTGCTGAGTTTTTAGCGCAGCCATATCAGAAAGGGTAATTCCAAGAGTTTGAGCTTCTTTAATTATCTTGATTAGGTTTATGTTTTCCTGACTATAAACACGATACTTTCCCGATCTAGAAACATTCAGTAGCCCACGAGACTCATATAACCTTATTGCTCTTTGAGTAGCTCCAGATAGTTTTGATGCCTCGCTAATAAACACTTCCATTTCCTTATTCTGGTGTAAGTTCAGACAACGAATGTCGTTTTCAGTGGTGAAGACCATCACAACTGATCCTAAGCCATTGTATCTAAGCTGAGCTGAACTAACATCGCCAAGCGTTGTAACTCACTCTCAAATATATTGTAAACACTTAAATTATCGCTGCTTCATAAACGCCACGGCTAACCCAGAAGAAACGAATGTAATACCTGCACCGATATTGAGTCCCGAAACTAGTCGAGGTTTGTTTCTAAGCCAATTAGACAATTGAGACGAGAAGATCCCCATTAAGCTAAAACCAACCGCAGTTAATACCGCAAACCAGACTCCATAGCCGAACATTTGAGTCGTCACTGACCCTAAGCTTGGGTTTACAAATTGAGGTACAAAAGCAAGAACAAACATACCAGGCTTCGGGTTAAGCGCTGCTGATAAAAAGCCAGTTGAAAAAATAACTTTCAAAGATTGTTTTTTTGCAGGTTGCAGTGAAAACAGGTTTCTCGAACGAAGAACTTTAACACCCAACCATATTAAATAAGCAGCACCAACGAGTTTTACTACGTAAAACGCAACTTCAGAGGTTTGAATTAGAAGAGTTAACCCGAAGGTCGCAGCGATGACATGAAACAAAATACCCGCCCCAGAAGACATGCCTGACATTACTGCCGCCAATTTACCTTGACTTAAACCACGGCCGATTGCGAGCAAGTTATCTGGTCCAGGTGAGATAACTAACAATAAACACGCCAGTGTATAAGTAACAAATACCTCTAATGGAAACATATCACCTCCTTGCGAAATGGTTTCGAGTGCTTCACTTCCCTGCTAAATGGCTACTTAGCCCTACAAGACCTTCATAAGCACTATAAACTTGAACAAAGCAAAAGTGCCATGTGTTAGACGTCTATACTAAGGGGTTTGTCCTGAAAAATCGAACTCGATACAATTATCACGCAAAACGATTGTCTCAGCTAAACTTTGGACAACTTGAAATAGTCGCCAACGTGGCTGCATATTATAAGCAAAACGCAACAGTTGGGGCGAACTAATAAAAAGGCTGATGAACTGTTATACCTAACAAAAGAGCAAAGCTCCAATCGAGTTGTGTAGGTTTGTCAATAAGGGGAACGCCTAGCCTGATGACCTTCCGATATTACCCAATTCCAGTACTGGGGCAACTTGTATATCTTTGGCGTTCATCATAGCAGACACACGTTGTAAAGAAGAGAGAATAAGAGAACGCTCCCACTCTTCAAGCCTTTGAAATTCGTCAATAAAGCTTTGCTGTAACGGTGTAGGAGTGTCAATTAGTACTTGTTTGCCTTGTTCAGTAAGTAACGCATGGACTTTTCTTTTATCATTTGCATTTCTTACTCGCTGTATCAGTAGATGCTTCTCGAGCCTATCTAATATAATGCTGGCTGTCGCTTGGCTCATATTCGTATTGGATGACAGCTCGCTTATCGTCACCTCACCTAGTTCATTTATTGCACGCATGATGATCAATTGTGGCGTAGTTAAGCCAGACTCTTTGTTTAACTTTTTCGAGTGTGAATCTATTGCTCTTATAATTTGACGAATTGAAACTAATACCTCTTCGTGTTTATCCATCCATACCTCCGCTGTATAGTGAATTGTATAAGTACCTAAAACAGGTACTTATACAGAGTTAGAATCAAGCGGTTATAGCGCAGCTTTTTTGGCTTCAGCAACCCAAGCATCAAACTTTGACTGATTTGCTTTGATCCATCCATTGACATGAGATTCAATATCAGCAGAGCTGTTTTTGCCTTGGCTCATCATCATGTTTTGAGCACTCACATCATTAATGTCTAGTTTAATGATTTCAAACAGCTTCGCTGCGGCAGGGTTTTGTTCAGCAAATTCTTTGTTCGCTACAATTCGCATTGAGTTCATTTCAAAGCCATAGTTCTTGCCGTTTGGAAGCGTTGTATCAACGTTCTTACGTTCTCCCGGTAGAGCAGAAAACGGAACTTCTAACCAAACGACATCTTTACCAGGAACAAGCACTCCACTTACCCAATATGGGGTCCATGTGTAGTACAAAATAGGGTCACCTTTCTTGTAACGAGAGATAGTGTCGGCAATGATTGCCGCATAGTTACCTTGGTTATGCGTTACCGTATCACGCAGTTTAAATGCTTTAAGTTGCTCCTCAATAACCATTTCGCAACCCCAACCCGGGTTACATCCCGTAAGATCTGCTTTACCATCACCATTAGCGTCAAACAGTTTCGCTAACTTCGGGTCAGTTAATTGACCAATATTAGTGATCCCATACTTCTCAGCCGTTTTTTTATCTATCAAATAGCCTTGTGCTGCGCCACTAACGTAGTGCCCTTGACGGTAAAACTTCTCATCAGCGCCAGACATAGCGTACTTATCTGCGTGAAGCGGGAACCAACCAACGGCTAGGAATGTTGCATCACCTTTCGCAATAGATGTATACCCTACGTTGTAATCCACTTCTTTTGTCTCTTTAACATCGTAACCTAACGCCTCAAGAGCACGGTTAACGATGAGAGTCTGAAACGTTTCTTCTGCTACAGTTGATTGCACTGGCTGTACAGCCACACCCTCACCAGGAAGTGCTTCCGCCCATGTATGCTGAGTAAAAGCAAACGTAGACAAAGCGCCAATGGTCATGACTTTCTTCCATGAATAACTCATTTGTAGTTCTCCTTAAGTGATACTTCTGAATTCTTAGATTGTTTAAATAGGCGTAATACAATGGCAATTGGCCCAGACTGGTACCAACGCGTTTTGGTGTTTCCGGCATTGACACCGAGCTCTTGCGTAATGCGGTCAAGTAAAATGGCGAGAATAACGATACCCACGCCCCCCACAGCCGCAAGCCCCATATCTAATCGGCCAATACCACGTAGAACCATTTGTCCTAAGCCACCAACAGCAATCATTGACGCGATAACAACCATTGAAAGCGACAGCATTAATGTCTGATTTACGCCCGCCATGATCGTTGGCAACGCCAGGGGGAGTTGAATGCGGTAAAGCATCTGTTTATTGCTTGCACCAAAAGAGTGCCCTGCTTCAATAAGCTCTTCAGGTACCTGCTGTATTCCCAAAATAGTTAGCCTAACCACGGGAGGAAGCGCGAAGATAATCGTAACGACGACTCCGGGTACATTACCAATTCCGAATAACATGACGATGGGCACCAGATAAACGAAAGCTGGAGTTGTTTGCATCGCATCTAGAATAGGTCTAACGAACTTGGCCGCGGTATCACTTCGAGCTAGCCAAATTCCAAGCGGTAAACCTATCAACAAGCAGAAAAACACCGACGTCATAACCAACGATAGAGTCGTCATCGCTTGCGACCAAGCGCCAATCAGGCCGATAAAAACCAGCGATACTGCTGTCACAAAGCCAAGACGTAGACTTGAAAACTGCCACGCCAATAAAAACAAGATAACCAACATAAACGGTGCAGGTGTTGCAACCAACGTCGTCTCAAAGGAAGTCAAGATGAAATCAATTGGGATCCGAACCGCTTGAAAAATGGGCCGTCCATGCTCAACCAACCAGTTGAGGCCGGATTCAACCCAGCTATCCAACGGCACCATAGCCGTATCGAACGGATTTAAAATATCGAACGGAGTCTGTTCAACGGTTTCTGAGTTTAACCAATCGGCTTGTGTTGATGACTGGTTTGCCCCCCATGGATCGCTAGAAGTCGCTTCACTGGTTTGCGCCCACGGATCAGAAGAATTTTGTTCTGTTGACATGGTGCTATTCCTTATCCAAAGTTTGAAGTAAGCGTGATTTACTGATCATCCCATGATAGTTTCCAGAATCATCGACGACAGGAACTGGATAAGGCGCATCTGCGACCGAACCAAGAATTTCGTTGATAGGCAGTTCGGGATTAAGCGTAATGATAGAATCAAATTGTGCACTCGCTAGAGAGTGGCCGTTTTGATACGCAGATTGCAGTGAGTCTAGTGAAACTACCCCAGAGAATCGGTTGCTTTTATCGACAATAACGCCGAACTCGCGATCATTGTCAGTTAGCAGTTGTAACGCAGAAGCCGGTCCATCGTGTTCGGATTTTTTAAATACTGCGGCTGGGAATTTCTTAGCGATATCTTTTGCCGTCAAGGCACTAGCGACATTGACACCTCTAAAGAATGCAGCGACATAATCATTTGCAGGATTGCGTAAGATTTCATCTGGCGTTCCTACCTGCACAACCGAACCACCTTGCATGATTGCAATGCGATCACCAATTCGCATCGCTTCGTCCAAATCATGTGAAATGAACACAATGGTTCGCTTATCATCATTTTGCAGGCGAATTAGCTCATCTTGCATTTCGGTTCGAATCAGCGGGTCTAGTGCAGAAAAGGCTTCATCCATCAATAGAATATCTGGGTCGCAAGCCAAAGCACGTGCCAACCCAACGCGCTGCTTCATTCCTCCAGAGAGTTCATCTGGGAATAAATCACCATAGGCGTCTAACCCAACTCTCTCCAACGCTTCCATAGCACTTTTCTTTCTCGACTCCAGATCGATACCTGCAAGCTCAAGACCAAATGCTGCATTTTCGATTACCGTCATGTGAGGCATGAGTGCAAAGTTTTGAAAAACCATTGAGATATTTTGGCGGCGTACCATTCTTAGTTCTTCTGCCGAGATATGAGCGATGTCTTTACCTTTCAGTAAAACATTGCCTTTCGTTGGTTCAATGAGCCTATTTAATAACCGCACCAACGTCGACTTGCCTGAGCCAGATAAGCCCATAATGACAAATATTTCGCCTTCGTTAATTGACAAAGAAACATCATTCACACCAACAGTAAGTCCAGTTTCTGCAAATACTTGTTCTTTATCTGCGCCTTCATCCATCATGGAAAAAGCGCGGTCGGTGTCTTCACCAAACACCTTGTAGAGTCCCTTAACTTCCAGTATGGGAGCCATATAAATCGTCCTTTGCTAGGTGCACAACTGCACAAACGATTCGTACTCTAAACAAAATTATATCGATTTTCAAATCAATTATGTTAAACAATCAAGGCTCTAATATGTTAATCCTATCCAAATTCCGCCTATACAACCCCCACAAAACAAACCCAAACTATTGATATTAAAAATAAAATTAAAAGAAGCGTGACAGAAGAAATGGTTATTCACCTATGAGGTCTCATTTTTCAACATGAACTAAACGGCAATAAAATCCTTAACCGCCAAACAAAAACATTTCACCACAAAATATTAGATATCAAATTTAATGACAACTTGGCAAATAAGGCACTTTTTGTGACGTCAGATGCATTTACACTATCTGCATCGCTCTAAATTTGATTTCCAGATCACTTTGTACAAGATAATAAAAAACAGATCATTTAGAGCACAAAGAAAATACGCATCCCTAGGATCGTTTCTGCTCCTTGGCTCACCTACAAAGGCAAATAAATGATCATGGCCTGTGTATTTAACCCACCTATCACCCGGCAAGAAAACCATGATGAAAACGGTGTTTACCCTTTAGTGATTAGGCAGTTTAGCAAGCTAAGTTTACGTCTGACAGTTACCAAATTTTGATTTGGTAACTGTCCATTCTCTTACACCATCGCTACTATAGGAGCAACTTTAGACACCACCTTCTCTACCTTTTCAATCGCGTCCGAGAGTTTGTTCAATACTTCAATTACTTTTACTATATTCCCTTCCGCTTCTTTTGCTTGCTGAGTTAAGCCCGTAACTGCATCAAGCGCTTGTTGTTGCTCTACAGTGTTGGCACTCGACTCACCTTTGAGCAACGTGGTGAGTTGGTTAATCAAAATAACCACCTCTTTTTCTTTTTTCTCTCGCTCCTCTTCTGGTAAAAGTGGAATTTTGCTGTTGGTTGTTTTCACCGCCTCAACAATTGCTTTCTCTAGTTTTGCTTCAGTATCCATATTTAAGCCTCTTCAATTCTACCCATCTGATTTACATACATAAGCGTCACCTTCTAGCACCAGTTCAGTTGTGCATGAAGAGAGCAGCTCTTTTGTTGAGTCCAACTGCTTGTAAAAGTCTGTCAGTTCACTCACTGTATGCGATATTTCCGAGCTAGAAAACACGTCTTTCTCTACCTCTTTCAGTAAAGTTTTATGCGACTTGCCAATACCCTGCACAGCCTTCACTAAGGTTTCTGATTTCATCTTACGAGTGCTGTATGTCGTCCAATCAGCATATATTTCATCAAGCATTTTCCGGCTCTTTTCAGGCTTAAGTTTGTTTGCTCGCGCTAAGTCGTTAAAACGAGTGATTTTATAGCGCAGGATAGTGTCATTGATTGAAGTGACAAGGTTATCAGCCCTTTGCTTTTTAAGCTCAGCAGCCATCTGCTCTGTCAGCTTTTGAATCCAAGGGTCAGCTTGAGTCACAATCAGTTTTATCGCCTTGTTACGTTTCGATTCAACAATAGTGCGACCAATCGCTACAACCGCAGTCGAAACAATGTCTAGGCTGTCGTTAAACTGTTGATTGTATTGAGCATTGCCAGACAAGTTCTCGTACTCGTTGTAAACCCCAATTAAGGCGTTATCTAACTTAATGGTTGCGGCGGTAACCTGCTTTGCAGATGCTGCATCGTTAAGCTGTTGCAATGCCTGGCCGTACCCTTTTAGCGCTTGATTCGCGCGATAAATGAAAAGTTTTTTTATTTCGGCCTCTTGGTATACCGGGGCGATATCCTTCAGCGTCTTCTTCCCTACACTGGTGCACTGATTACCCTGGCTATCCGTGTTTGCAGTTTGGGAATCAACCGATGACAGCACGAATTCACAACGCCCTTCTAAGCGGTCTTGTTTGGCGCTTTTCAAAGCGTAGTTATTGATGGTTTGTAGCTGGTATTCAATTGAAATCTGATTGGTCTCTTGAATGACCGCATCAATCTGGGTAGTGAGGTTCTCCACTGCAGTTCCATAATCACTTATCTGATTACTAGGGGTGGAGGTACATGCGGATATCAGCACTGCTGCTATCCCGCTAACCGCTATTCGGTTAATTTGCCTTGTGTATTGCATCCTAGCTTTCCTGTTGGTTAAAACAGTAATAGCGTAGTTTGCTTTGTAGAAATTAAAAGAAATCGAAAATTAATACGCGAGCAGTATCATATTGCACAAAAAGCAATCTAACATTCTATTTTGATCGCGAATAGAAAAGTATGAGGGACACCAAAGTATCCCTTCATCAATGAGTCCATTTTAACTCAAACTAGCCGACCGCAGCCTATGTGCTTGTCTTTTGGGTTTGTCGTTGGTGACCCCGCTTTGTATGGAGCAACATTCTCTACATATCTCAATCCTGATTTCAGCGTCCTTGCCGTTCTGTAGACATAATCAGCTTTCGTGGCCCCAGCAAGGACACGCCACTGAAACTCTGGAATATTACTGTCCAAAACAAACATGGTGTGGGTATTGATTGCGACATCAACGATCATAGCTCCATATTTTTGAATCGCGGCAAACAGTGCCAATATTTCATATCCATGCCCTGACGCATTGATGCCTTCACCATGTCGATGGATAACATCCTTCCATAATGCTCTAAGATCAATGTCTGGATTTATTGTCATCACCGCGCCCATAGGTAAGGAGCCTGCGTAATGCTCACCATAGCCGTTATCTGCTAGTGTTGCCGGATACGAGCATGATTGAAACTGACCCATTTTTTTAATTGCAGACTCTATCGATGCTTCTTCACCTTGCAGATTTACAACACACCCCCGCCCTTCAAGACTGTTACTTATCACTTGATAACGGGTAGGGTTTTCTGGCATCACTTTGAACTGGCCAGGGTGGGAAACGTGAATACCTGTAACGGAACCTTTCCATCTTTCAGTCTCCTCACTTATCGATGTGACAGTGATTTTTGCCGCTGAGATCATATCTCTAGTGTCAGTTGTGGTGACATAAAGAACATCCCCTACTCGATAGTTTGTGCCGCCATCAATGATGGTGGGTTTATAAACATAGCCATTCAAACTTAATAAATCGACATCGTTGCCCAGCTCGCTATATGTGTTGGCAATCAACTGGCAGCTAGATGCAATCATTGCCACCTTGTGCGGTATCGCTTCCATAGCATTGTTAATGTTCAAATCAATATCGTCACCATATGTGATGTTGTTTAAGTCATGTTTGGTAATTAATCCTGCACTAAACGCTGTGCTAGCGGCGCGAGTATGAGTAGACAACCCAATCTCTTTAAAAAAAGGGATATCAGTAATGTCAGCTACACTGCTACCAGCCAAATCAACACAAGTAACACGGGATGCCTTAAATTTTGCATCTGAGCTTTGTTCTAATTCCGAGTAAAAAGCTTCAATGCAGTATTTTCCACACGGTGATATAAACAGCGCATTTTTATCAGAATTAAAATCGCCTGGCTCTCCGTTAAACTCTTCTGGCGTATGCATATAAAAAAAAACGTCATCATAATATTCACCGTGTGTACTTCTCTGTCCCTCCTGTATAGGAAATAGCCACGGATTCGGTGTTAGCAATCGACTACATCGCCATTTTACTAGCGGATCAGTTACTTTTGTTTGAAATATATTGAGCATACCGACATAACCGATAGCGTTAGAACTAGGTACTGTCTTTCCAGTAATTGGACTCGGTTTCCATGAATTGCTTTCCATCCCAAATATCGCTGACAATGTTTCTGGAAATGCCGCAGATAAGATTGGTTTATCTTTATCCGTTCTGACTTTAGTCCAATCTTTCGAACCGATATATTTTTTTGATATAGGGAGTTTATAATTTACCCGTATTTCAGTATCACTAATAATTTCGATTATAAAACATGGGGCAGGAAATGCTTCTTTATGACTGGTTTCTAAAGGTATAGAATAATCATCACTCCCTCCCACCAAATGATAACTTGCTGAGTCGGAATATTGCTCGTGATAATACTGTGACTCAAACAAGTACATCCCAACTTTAAGCCCAGCTGTACTTATCACTGTCACTCGATCTGAGCCTGCCTCAATGGTCGAGAAGTCTCCAGACTTCCACGAATCTGATGATGCTTTGTCTATGATTGCGACTACTTTCTGTACTTCAGCGCTGTTGTTGAGTGGTGTATTGAAAACATCATCCCCGCTAAATGGACGTGCCAAGGGACTAACCACGTTAATACTTGTTGACGTTTCAGGCTGCATGGGGTGCATAGTCAAAGTCGCTTGCCCAGAGAGGATTTCATTCGCAGCTGCTTCACTCTGCCTTGTGACAAATATCTTGATTGTAAAGTTGCCAAGCATGTTGGTTTCGATATACCCATTTGATCCCATAGTTGTAGGTGCGGTTTCATCGCTCACCTTGCTCGCTTTCGCAATCGCACAGGTGATTTTTTCCAAGTCAAACTCGACTACCCCATCATGCTTGGCATAGTCACTAGGAAACCGCTTAGTAATATCAGATATGTCTTGGGCTCGATCACGAGAAACTCTCACAATAACTGTGACGTTACTTAGTGATTCATCTCCTGCTAATGTGAGTGAGAACCTATTGGTCAAGTTGGTCATCATTAAGTCTAATGGCACTTCAATGCTACACAATGGCGCACTGTCAAAATAGACTTTCTCCGGGATTGGTGTTGGCCCACATTCAGCACTTAACACATAATCTTCCGCGAGAACATAACCAAATCCACTTCCAGCGCTCATTGACGCCCGGCGTAAAGGGACACCATCAACCAATAGCTCATGACTAGTACTTTTAACGATGGTTGTATAAGAATTAAACATCGTTTGGGACTGTTGTATCACATTGGAATCGAGATTTAGCTCACCTTGTTGATAATTACCATTACGGCTTATATTACCTAGATTTTCTTCTTTCAGATTCATATTTATTCCTCTTTTCTTAACAGCTAACCATTAATTTCGAGGGTACTCTCTAGTTCAAATTAGAGTTATTATTGAACATTTAAGCAACCAACTGAATTCAATATATAGAATAATAAAACACCTCCCACTATTGTTTGAAATTTCAAACCGACATTTAAATAATAGTGGACCAGACGTATGAAATGAGAGTAATAACTTTTAACTGAATAAATGTCACAATACTTTTATGTAACTGAAAGCGATTAGTTAACTATAGAAATTAACTTGTTGATTTTTTGCACAGCCAAATGAAAATCAACTGATAATTTAATCAAAACATAACTTATTTTTCATAAAATAGAATAATTACTTCATCCCATCCTACTGCTTACGATAAATAATCTTTCACAATAGACATTATTTTGCTGTGATTCATATTAGACGGTGACTTTAATGAGATTTAAAATACACCACTTAGGTAAGAAGTAGCCACAAAGAGAAGAAATGCGAACTTGATAACCTAAAAAAACATGGGGGCCAGCACGAGAAAGTCTCTAGGCCATCAGTTCATTAGATGTGAAACAAGCAGTTGCCCTACTGGGCAACAAACATAACAACTGCTTAGATTGGTATTTTAGCGAGAAGCTATTGCCCCTTTACCGACACCTTCATAGGCGACAATTTTTAGTGATTGGTTGTCAGCGATGCTTGGTTTGATTTCGTCAGCGATATAACCAGCAAGTAGCTCTACCGTTGTATCGGTAGGAAGAATTTCTGTTTCACTTTTCGCTATCGCTAATTGAAATTCCCCTTGAGGAGCTGTGTAACGAAAACCATAGTGGCTATAGTCAGTCACTGAAGCTGCATTTTCACTCAGGTTTAGTTGGGAAACAGAAACTTGATCTTCCTGTGAGCCTAAATAGATATCTTGCCAACGACGAGCAAAGGCGACTTCCTTTTCGGTGTCGCGTTGCCCATCAACTACAATCTCAATAGGTGAACGGTGGCCATGAGCAATACGCTGACAGTTACCATCATGCTTTTTTAAACCATGAGTGTAGTGATAGAACGCACCTGGGATGTGTTCGTGTCTCAGGGTAATCTCAATTCCCGTTACATTGCTTGGTAGGTTGTTGCGCAATATTTCGTATACAAGGCTCGTAATACTTTCGATGGTAATCGCTTCGGCATCAACCAAACAGTATGCTTCATCAGGACAATGAAGATGAATGCTTTTATCGCCGCGATTAACGTCTAGTGTTGAGTAACCTGGCTTGGTTGACTGGTAAACAATCGCCGAGTTCTTCATTGGGATAAGCAAACGATGGTCAACATGCTCGTCAACCAACTGTTTGATTTGCTTCTTCACCCGACCAAAATCTAGCACCATGCTCATCTCATTGAGCTCACCCGACATGCTGACATCTAGAATCCAACTATCCCCTACCATCCCTCTCTGCTCGCAGATGTATGAAGAATCGATAACGGTAAGATCTCTGACAAATAGGTTCAAGGCGAACTCCTTATAAGCTAATGAGATACGGGAGGCTGTTTAAGAGAACAGCAGGCACTTCGTCTCACTGGTAGGTTGGATAAAATGGAGACGCAGGATGAATCAATGCGAAGACATTGTCCACCTTTTTCACTCATTATAGAAAACACGCAAGGCGAAAAACGAAAAATGGAGCATTTCTGCTCCATTTCTATTTAACCGCCCACCAAGCCTATGCAGCAGCTTCTCTTAATTTAGCGAAGAATATCGGGTACTTGTTACGGATGTTGCGCTGTTCATCAACCATGATTTTGAACGTGGGACCTTTACGAAGTTTAACAATTACTTCATCACGGTCGAATCGAAGTACTGCCCCTTCAATTTCCACAAGGTTGTCATCATTGAGGTTGAGCACACCTTTTATCGTTAGCCCTTTATACAGAGTACCAGGGTTACTCACAACCATGCGAATACCCCCTTCTGAGACTTCAGTTACCTGAAACAAGTCATCACCAAGCCTAACAAATGGTCGTGCTCGCTTCGGGTACCTCAGACGGTAATATTGTCGTTTCTGAATATAGCTACTCATGGTTTTGCTCCGTGCTACTCATAGCCAGGTACTTCTTTAAGTATACCTTTCAATTCTATTAGTCGTGTAGATAAACACAACTCATTATGCTTTAACAACCCTATATCGGCATTTTATTAGAATTTTGAAGTATAACGGTAAATATTCTCTATCCCCCAATCACTTACAGTCTGGTATGGTGTAACTATTGACCAATAATGACTGATGTGCCGCATGGACGTTCTCAACCAGTTGCAATTTTCTCTATCGATTACTGGCCCTATTTGCCTAATGCTTTTGCTCGGCATTGTGTTTAAACGTATCGGACTCATCGACGAAAATTTTATAGATATTGGTTCAAAACTGGTTTTCAAAGTAACCCTGCCGACCATGTTATTTTTAAGCATCGTTGTATCTGAACCTGATTACTACTCTGCGAGTGGGTTTATAGCCTTTGGTGTTGCTTCTAGTGTTATTTTCTTTGCTATCTGTACGCTATTGGTCAAGCGTTTCTTCCCTCAATCAGATGACAAAGGCGTGATCATACAAGGCAGCTTCAGATCCAACACGGGCATTATCGGTATCGCATATGTTGCCAATGCTTTTGGTGAACAGGGAATCGCGTTAGGCGCAATATACGTGGCTGCTACTACTTTTATCTATAACATACTCGCAGTTATCTGCTTAACACCGTCTGGTGGAGAATCAGGCGAGAGCGTTGGTCAGATGATGATTTCCACATTGACCAAGAACCCGCTAATCATCTCGATTTTACTCGGTATTTTAGTCTATGTTCTTTCAATTCCAGTGCCCAATATTGCTATTGAAGCCGGAAATTACTTAGCTAAAATGACCTTACCGTTGGCACTATTATGCACAGGCGGGTCGCTAGACTTAAGTTCACTAAAAAGAGAAGCGAGACCGTCATGGTTCGCCAGTTATAACAAGCTTATTTTGGCTCCTATACTTATTACTGGAGGTGCATACTGGCTGGGCTTCAGGGGGCTAGAGCTAGGAATTCTATTCTTTATGAACGCCTCGCCTGTCGCCGCGGCAAGCTATGTTATGGCACGCTCTATGGGAGGTAATGCAACTCTAGCAGCAAACATGATTGCACTCACAACAGTCCTATCTACTATCACTTGTACTATTGGAGTCTTAATCTTATTGGGTCTTGGGTTGATAACTGCGTAACACATAACGACTGGCAAGAAAAATTAAGACAAACAGAGTTAGCCCTACACTGAGTAAGGCTGAACTCTAAAAAACGATATTTATACTTCCTTCCCAGATCAGGCTCACTGTCAGTACCGCAGTTAGACCTAGTATGCTCGCACCGATTTTTTCTCTCCCTTTAAACGGGTTAATCCCCTGCTCTCTCTTAGCTTGAATGTAAAAGTAGACCCCAGGCAAATACAATATCGTCGATAACAACAAGTAACTTAAACCCGACGCATAAAGGAGCCAGATACCGTAAAGCGTCGCACCAATGCCAACACCAAGTAAACTGCCCTTGTTTTTCTCCTCAATTGCAATTTTCAGAACGAACGCTCCGACCAAGAAGTAAGGCACCAAAATCATTTCTGAGGCGATAATAAGCAAGGTTTCGTAAGTACTGCCAACGAACATCACACAGATCAGCGAGATTTGAATACAAACATTGGTCAACAAAAGCGGTTTAACTGGGCTACCGGCTTTATTTAGCTCGGCGTAACGCTTTGGAAACATCTTCTCTTTAGCACAAAGGTATGGCGCTTCAGAAGCAAGGACAGTCCAACTCAAGAAAGCACCGCAAACCGAAATTAATAAACCCGCACTTATAATGTACTGCCCCCAAGGGCCAAGTATATCAGTCAGCACTTTGGCCATTGACGGGTTTTGATACCCTGCTAGCTCTACCGGCTTTACTACGCCCATAGAAAGCAGCGTAACAAACACATATATCGCAAGTGCAGTGAGTAGACCAAGGATGGTCGCACGACCAATGTCTTTACGGTTCTTGGCACGACTGGAAACCACTACGGCGCCTTCAATACCAATGAAAACCCATACAGTAACAAGCATTGTGCTCTTAACTTGCGAAATCAGACCATTCCCTTCGCCAAAATGGAGACCAGTAAAGTCAAAGGTGAAGGTATTCCAGCTAAACGCAAATGCGGCACACACAATGAAAATGAACAGAGGCACTAGTTTAGCAAATGTAGTCACCATATTTATCATGGCGGCTGTCTGCACACCCCGTAGCACCAAGGCATGTACTAACCAGAGTAGACAAGATGCCCCAGCAATAGAGACTAATGTATTTCCTTGGCCAAAAATTACGTTGTCAGGCGTGTCGAATAACATGCCAAGGGTACTGAAAACGATCACCAGATAAGAGACATTAGCTAACATGGCACTTAGCCAATAGCCCCAAGCTGAGCAAAAGCCCACAAAGTCCCCAAAACCTTCTTTGGCATAACCAAACACACCGCTATCAACATGCGGACGATGCGCGGCTAACTTCTGAAATGAGAGCGCCAGAAAAATCATCCCTACGCCAGTTATCGTCCAACCGATTAGCACTGCAGCAGGGCTTGCCACTGAGGCCATATTTTGTGGCAGGCTAAAAACACCCGCGCCAATCATCGAGCCTATGACAATCGCCGTGAGAGAAGTCAATCCAAGCTTATTATTCATGTTGTTTCCGGGGAACAGGTCAGGGGCCATAATTTTACGACGAAACTCATTGATTAGGCAGGCATGGTGTGAGTTAGATCTCACATATAACTACCAAATCATAACTTTCATTGTCATCGATCAAATCACGGCCCTTGAGATAAGATTTATATATCAAACAAATCATTAAAAACGGACATTAAAACTTAAAGATCAACCATTTTATAGAATATAAATCCAAAAAAAGACAAATACAAAACACATAAACCAAAGGTAATTTAACAATATCATTCAATATAAATGGCACAAAGTCCTGATGCACCCCTATCTATTCAGCACGCAGTCTTCAATTTAACCTATGCTTAAACAGTAGGCATTTAATAGCAATATGCCTTCTACTGGTATCCAATACTTCCTGTTTGTATGGTCGCTGAAACGCGACCGTTTTTTTACCGATTAAAAAAGCAGCCCTGAGGCTGCTTTCGTTCATGAAAATCAATGTTTTGAGCTATCCGCTCGTTGGCCAAACTCAGCTTGTTGATAAATATCTGCCAAGCTACGATCTTTTCTCTGCTTTGAGTTTTTCGACTTTGCAGCATAATGGTATTGCTGCTCATTTAATGCCTTTTCATGAGCTTTTGCTGATTGGATAAACTCTGGATCAGACAACGCTTGTTGACGTAGGCGGTTAACGCGTTCAATTGTTTCTAACAACATAGTACACCTCCCAATCACCTGTATCTACATACAGTATAGATCATCATTTAGAGAGATCAAGAAATACTGTATATACACACAACAAAAATACTTAATGTGTTGTTGTGATTAAGATTACCTAGCAGGAGCCTGCGGGTACAATCGTTGCTTTCTATACTATTAATCGACGATGTTGATTAGCAATAACCTAAGCTAGGATGCCCTGCTCAATCGCGTATTTAGCGAGTTCTGCCGTGCTGTGCAGATCAAGTTTGTGCTTAATATTTTGTCTGTGGGTCTCAACGGTTCGATAGCTAATGTTAAGGATAGAGGCAATCTTTTTACTGCTATTTCCCTCGGCAACCAGTTTAAGTATCGCCTCTTCGCGGCGGCTAAGTGGGTTTGGCTTTGCAGCCACTGGCACCACCTCTTGCGAAAACAAGGTTTGAGTCACTGACTCACAGAAGTAAGTTGAGCCTTGATAAACCGTTTTAATCGCTTGCACCATACGCCTTGCACAGATCTCTTTGAGCATATAGCCAACTGCCCCAACCTGCATCACCTTCATGATGTACTCTCGGTTATCATGCATCGTCAACATGAGCACTTTTATCTCTGGCATGGACTCTTTAATCACTCGAGTCGCGTCAATACCGTTCATCAAAGGCATACTAACGTCCATCAATACGACATCGGGCTTAAGCGATTTGACGACATCAATTGCCTCAACGCCATTGCTCGCTGAACCGACCACATCAATCTCAGGTTCAGTTTGTAAACGGGCGATAAATCCATCCAGTACCACTTGGTGGTCGTCGACAATCACCACTCTAATTGGCTCATCCATAAACTAATCCATCTAATTCAAGTAACACCGTAATCTCTGTTCCAAATCCTGGCTCGCTCTCTATCTCAAACTCACCACCAATGAACTCAACCCTTTCTCGCATATTGCGCAGACCAATACCACTTTTGCGAAGCGCAGCATTAACATCAAATCCGACACCATCATCCCTAATGATTAACTGAAGCATATTGCCCATTTGATGCATGATCACACTGACCGTATTTGCCGACGCGTGCTTTTCAATATTAGTCAACGATTCTTGCGCCACGCGATACATGGTGGTTGCCATCTCTGACTTAAGCTTACCGGGATCGGTTATCAGAGAAGCTTCCACTTCTATCCCTGAGTGAGATTTAAAATCTTGAAGCAAGGTATTAATTGCCGCTTCAAGCCCAATATCATCTAGTGCACTTGGACGCAAGTTGTGCGAAATATGGCGTACTTCATTAATTGCCGTAGAAAGCGACTGTTGTGACTTAATCAAGTGCTGCTGCAATGGAGCATCGGTGATCTTGTTTGACAGTAACTCTAAATGACATTTACTGGAAACAAGTAATTGGTTGATACCATCATGAAGCTCTCTAGCAAGGTGCTTCTTCTCATCTTCTTGGAACATCACCGTTTTGTGCGCAAGCTCTTTGAGGCTTCGGTCAGCTAAGCGGTGTTCGTGAAGATTAACCGCTAATGTAATGACGACGATAACGCCAACAGTCACAATCATAATCACAATCACTGAAAAAAAGGTCGTTTCGATGTTCTTACGTACCTCTTGTTTCAGGTTAGTGACCTCGTTGGTAATGTCTTCAATATAAAGACCAGTGCCAATCATCCAATTCCATTTATCTAACCAAGCGGCATAGCTCAATTTAGTCACATTCTCTCCTGTCGATGGTTTTTGCCACAAATAACGGTGAAAACCACCACCACGTTGTGCTTGTTCGAGGAGCTCTTCGATAACTAAATCACCATTTTTATCTCTTAGGTCTATAAGATTCTTGCCAATCAGATCAGGCATAATGGGGTGAACAAGGTTGGTACCTGATTCGTCATAGGCAAAGAAATAGCCATCTTTATCTTTGCCGTAACGAAGTTTGGTCAGAACCGCTTTGACCTGCTGTTTGGCCACTTCTTCAGATAAGCTATCATCGTTATAAATATGCGCAATCGCATCAAATGCCAGATCAACTTTGTCTTTCAGTGCGGTCTCTTTGGAACGAATCAATCCGTCTTCAAAAATCTGGACCTCTTTCTCACCCAACGTTTTTGATTGATGTATCGAGATCCAACTGGTCAACGCTGTAACCAGTAACAAGGGCAACAGACTAAGCAATATCAATTTGGCTTGTAGAGGCATTCCTTTCCCCCAATAACAACAAAGGCTGCTTGCACATTGGCAAGCAGCCCCACTTTAACAGGAGTTGTTAATTTTTCGTAACTAGACGATCACATTCCGTAGAATCCAGGGAATACAAGCAAAGATGCCAGTACCAATATCTGGATTGCAATGAATGGCATGACACCTCGGTAGATATCTCTAGTCGTCACCCCTTTTGGCGCTACTCCTTTCAAATAGAACAGGCTGAAACCAAATGGCGGGGTTAAGAAGGAGGTCTGGAGGTTCATCGCCACCAAAATCGCAAACCATGTCATGTTGATACCCATGATTTCAGCGACCGGAGCTAAAATCGGCACAATGATGAAACAGATCTCTACGAAATCGATGAAAAAGCCAAGAACTAAAATAACCAACATAGTGATGATCAAGAAGCCCCATTTATCACCTGGAATTTGCAGCATCCACTCTTCAACTAAGTAGTCACCGCCTGTGTAGGTGAACGCCATGGAGAACGCGGTCGCACCCAGCAAGATCGCAAACACCATAGCGGTAACTTTTACCGTTTCTTTAGACGCCTCATACACCATTGACCAGCTAAACTGTCTGTATAGAAGCGCGAGCACGATAGCTCCGGCGCCACCCAGCGCGGCTGATTCTGTCGGCGTTGCCACACCGGCAAAGATTGAACCAAGTACAACCACAATCAATGCCAGCGGTGGTATAACCGCTTTTAGCGCAGTGATGACCTCTTGTTTACGGCTGACGTTCTCGTCACTCGGAATAGGCTGCGCTGCTTCTGGGTTCAGCTTGGCATAGATCAGTATGTAAACGACATAGGCACCGACCAGAACTAGCCCTGGCCAAATCGCTGCTTGAAACAAGTCCCCCACAGGGACGCCAAGTACATCACCCAATAGGATAAGCACGATAGAAGGTGGGATAATCTGACCTAAGGTTCCTGACGCACAAATAGTGCCGCAGGCAAGTCCTTTGTCGTAATTATACTTGAGCATTACGGGCAGTGAGATTAACCCCATTGCGACAACAGAAGCACCAACCACACCCGTAGACGCAGCAAGCAGCGCACCTACTAATACAGTAGAGATAGCGATACCACCACGAACACCGCCAAACAGTTTGCCCATCGACTCTAGCAACTGCTCCGCAAGACGCGTCTTTTGCAGCACTAACCCCATAAAAACAAACAGAGGAACCGCCATTAGAACGGTGTTTTCCATAATCGACTGGATTCTGTATGGCATAAAGGCAAACATATCCATGCCTTCTGCCCAAACACCAAATATTAGTGCAATACCACCAAAGGTAAACGCAACCGGGAAGCCAAGTAGCAAAGCAAACAAGGCAACGAAAAACATTACAATACCGACCATTGTCGCCTCCTTATTTTTGCTCTTGAGAATAAATTAAGTGTGGGTTAACAATTTTGTTCAGTGAGTGAAGCAGTAAGCCTACCCCACTGATTGCCATAAAGAAGAAAGATAAAGGAATCATCGCTTTAATAATCCAGCGGTAAGGCAAGCCGCCTGGGTCTCCTGATGTTTCTCCTAAGGCATAACTCTCCTTCGCGAAGTCAATACCGTAGTAGGCCACCAGCAAACAAAATGGGAAAAGGAAAAACAGTGTCCCAAGCAGATCAATAATTGCTTGAGCCTTATTCGATAGACGCTCATAAAACAGGTCCACTCGAACGTGCCCTCCCGCCTTAATCGCATATGGGACACCAAGTAGGAATACCGCTGAGAATAAGTGCCACTCCATTTCCTGAAACGCTATGGACACATCATTGAAGGCATAACGCATGACAACGTCATACACTACGTTCGCTAGTAGCAAGATGAACAAAATGCTTGATAACCATCCTAGGAAGTCACCAAAGCGATTAAATCCTCGCTCAACATAAATTAGGCTTCTCATTCCCTACTCCATGGAATTTGAATTTGAATTTGCGCCACTCGATATCAAGTGGCGCTTGTTATAAATAGTTTTCTTGGGCTTAACCATAGGTGACGCTGTCACCTAGGATTTATTGTAATTATTGTGCTTGGCTGTTTAGGTAAGCGCGGTGTGAAATGTCAGTCCACGAGCGCACCTGCTTGAGATAGTCTGCTTGAGATTTTTGAATCTCTGCCGCTAGCTCATCTTCTGCTGCACGTTCTTTTAGAAGTTTATCGTTTGATGCTTTTAACGCACTAATTACGTCTGCTGGGAAGTCTTTAACTTGAACGTTAGGATATTCAGTCTTAATAGAAACCCAGTTTTTGCCACTTTCATGCGTAGCTTGTGCATACATATCGTAAGCGGCTGTGCGCATTGCAACACGTAGGATCTCTTGCAGATCTTCAGGTAGACGTTTCCAAGTGCGAGCATTAACTAAGAATTGAAGCTCAGTCGCTGGCTCATGCCAACCTGTGTAGTAGTAAGGTGCAATCTTGTGGAAACCCATGCGAAGGTCAAGTGAAGGACCAACCCACTCTAACGCATCAATCGTGCGACGCTCTAGAGAAGTGTATAACTCACCCGGGGCAATGTTGGTTGGTTTAGCGCCAAGGTCTGCAAGGATCTCACCTGCAAAACCCGGAATGCGCATTTTCAAACCTTGTAAGTCCTCAACTGAGTTGATCTCTTTTTGAAACCAACCACCCATCTGAATATCCGTGTTACCACCAGGGAATGACATTAGGTTATGTGGAGTGTAAACCTTCTCCATCAACTCCATACCACCACCGTGATAGAACCATGCGTACTGCTCAGCCGGCGTCATACCAAATGGCATTGAAGTGAAGTATAGAGTATTTGGCACTTTACCTTTCCAGTAGTAAGAAGCTGAGTGCCCCATGTCGTACTGGCCAGATTTCACCATATCAAATACACCCAGAGGTGCTTTATGTTTGTTGGCAGAATCAATACGAATTTGCAGGCGACCGTTTGACATTTTCTCTGCCATCGCAGCCATATTCTTCGTCGCATCACCGAATACAGGGAAATTTGGTCCCCATGTTTCAGCAAGTTTTAAGCGGTACACTTTGTCAGCTGCTGTTGCAGTTGTCGCTACCATAGCTAATGCAGCAACGACCGCGGTTCCTTTTAACACTCTTTTAAGAGATTGTTTGATAAGACTCATGTTCACGTCCTTTGTTGAAGGGTCATACCTTATGTGGGTACGTTATATTTCTCATACAGAGTCGTTGATCAATAACAAAGAAGATATAAGCGCGAACACGCACTATTTTTAACAATAATTACAGAGCTTAGACTAAAGAATTACGTAGTTATACGTAGGCAATCTGCACACGAAAGAAACAAATTATTTAATAACAATAATTTATGAATTCTTAAAACTAAATATGCGAGTGATTTATACGTAGTAACTTATCAGGGAATCGATTGATAAGAAATGTGACGGGAGTATTAAACACTGTTAACAGAAATGAAAAAGCCCCGACGATATCGAGGCTCGAAAGCGTTGCGTATCTAACTGGGTTAGATTTAGCATAGGCAATTAAACTGGTTTGTAGATAACTTTATTGCCAGCTAGCTGCTCTTTCACTACTAGGTTTTCTTCTAGAAGTTTTTTCAGTGCGCCTGTCGCCCAAGAAGCTGCTTTCGCATCATCTTGACCCGCCGCTAGGCCAATGCCTTTAGGGTTGATACCTTCAACGTTGCTTACAACGATATCTAGTACTTGTTGCTGCTTTGGAGTAAGTGCAACATCAGTTGTTTTCACTGCTGCTGCCACTTTCTCTGCTACTGGTTTTGCAGCTACTTTTTTCTCAACTGCAGGCTTAGCTGTCTTAGTTGCTTGAACGTTTGCAACTGTCGCTTTAATGCGCTTTTGCAGTTTAAGCTGCACTTTACGCTTATGAGCAAGTCTCATCGAGTTTGTCTCCATTTCACTGCATACAGCGCAGTGTTGAAATTTGAAGCGCGATTTATACCAAAATTTTGCTTAGATTTACAGGGTATGAACGGCTTTGTGCGACAAAAATACGCCATATAGCGACATGCGACTACAATTTAATCAACTAGGTAAGTGATCGATTCTTCGACTACTGATTATATAAACAGATATATTTATTGTAATGGGCCTGTTCTAGATGGAAACCGTACACTTGACTAACCAACCCTTTGTTTTTTCTTCAATCACAGTCAAATGGATTGGTGGTATGTTTGCACTCGGCTGCCTATTTCTGTTTCTGTATGCGCCTGGTTGGCAGCAAGCATTGATGACCGCCATCGCCATTGTCATGTTCGTCGGTTTCGGTTACGTCTTGATTTTAAAAGGTACCGTTAAGTTCACTCTTACCGCAACACATTTTCAACAGCATTTATTCAAAGGTGGTTGGGTTGTAAAGTGGAGCAATATTGAAAAAATCGGAATTTGTACCTATCAACAAGATGGGTGGCACCAACCACTGCCTTGGATCGGCATCAAACTCAAGCACTACTCCCCTTACCTCACTAGCATCTGTCCGCGTATCGCGACTGAAATTTTACTCAGCCAGCGAGCGCTGCTTTACTTAGGAGCCCGTCAACATCAACAAGGTGAGCAGTTTGAAAACATAGTACTCGACTCACAAAACTATCGAAATTCCAAAGGTGAAGAGTTCAACGGACTGCTAGCGATGCTTGCCAATCGAATGAAACATCAACGTAACTACTACGATTACGATATCTTCATTTCTGCTAACGACTTAGACCGACCAGCTGAAGAATTTGTTGGGCTTGCGCGTCGGTACTTAGCAGCGGCAGACACTACAAATGAATAGATAACAAAAAGGCCGCTTCATCAAGCGACCTTAGATATGGACATGAATTTATTAATTAATACAACGGCATTTCGTCAGCGACGAATGGATTTGAAGCACGCTCGCGGCCGAACGTTGATTCCGGCCCGTGCCCTGGAACGAACCGAACATCATTACCCAAGGGCCACAACTTACCTTTAATCGACGCGATTAGCGTATCAAAATCCCCTTTAGGGAAGTCGGTACGGCCTACAGAGCCGTTAAACAGTACGTCACCAACAAACGCCACCTTTGCCTCATCGCTAAACAGTACTACGTGCCCAGGTGTATGCCCAGGTGTATGGAACACATCCATCACTTGATTGCCAAACTTGACTTGGTCACCTTCGTTTAGCCACTGGTCTGGCTCAAATGCTTCAGTTAACGGGAAGCCAAACATTTTGCTCTGGCCTTCTAACCCCTGCAGCCAAAAGTTATCATCTTTGTGTGGGCCGACAATTTCTACACTACCCAACTCTTGAGCTAGAGGCTCTGTGCCACCAACGTGGTCAAGGTGACCATGTGTCAGAACCAGTTTTACAACCTTAACGCCAAGCTCTTTAATCAACACTGCTAACTGCTTAACGTCACCACCCGGATCGACAACAACGCCTTCCATGGTTTCATCACACCAGACAATTGAACAGTTTTGTGAAAAAGAAGTGACAGGAACAACTTGGTACTTAAGTGACATAGCTTAACCTTGATATAAATCTAAACTGGCTGAACTATGACACTTGATTGATGGTTTGACAACTCTGAGCGCGCGTTGACTAGCTCCAGTAGCGAACTGGGCCTGTATCGATATGAATAAAATTACTACGTGGGTAATAGCCAACGCCACCAAGCTTAAGCTCACGGGCAACATCTTTAACTTGCTTCAATTTCACGCCATCAAGCCTAAAGTCGATGGCCTGGCCGAGCATATGGTAGCTTTTTTTAGCCACACCATTGGATTTGCTACGTAGTGCTTCATTCGTCGCTGGCGAACGATAACCAGAAATAATCTGCACCTCAGTGTTAACACCGAGCTCTTTTTGAATTTTACTAATGTGGTCAAACAAGCGTTTATCCATTGAGTAAACTTCATTGCGTCTAAAATCACGGCACAAGTGATTTAAGCGATTAAGCTCTTTGTCAATATAGTTACTGCCATCAAAATAGCAGGTTTCAAGCATTTCTCTTGTATGGAGATTGGTCAATGCTAAAGAGCGAGGTTGATCTGGATAAGATGCCAAAGCAATGCTAGGTGCGCAGCTTGCTACCACTATGCCGCTTCCAGCCAGCCTAATAAAATCTCGACGGGATAATGCCACTTTTAAATACCTTCACAATTGTTGTCCTAACGTGCCGAACGGCGACACTACCGAACTCTATTGTGAAGTGCAAATGCATAAAACATGCTCAAAGTTAAACATGTTTCAGATTACATTGCTTAACTATTGAACATATTAGAAAAATATTTTTTTAATGCGCCAAGTAAAAAAATGGTAAAAGTTATCCCTTTGTGTAACGAAATCTATCTAAGCGGTAAATGTCTTCCCTATAATGGACATTTCCTTCCTCGTACCATGCAGTTTGGTAAATGATGTGGACCGGGATTCGACTTTTTAGTGGGATGGCTTGATTAGCAACAACGTCAATACCTTGAGCTTTCTGCGCCTCTTTCTCTTCTTCTAGCTCCAGACCTTGAGATTCAAGCAAAGTCATCGCAAACAGGTCAGCATTTTCAACCCGGATACATCCAGAGCTAAAGGCTCGCTGTGTTTTCTCGAATAAATTCTTGCTCGGCGTATCGTGTAAATAGATCGCTCTGCGGTTCGGTGTATTGAACTTGTAAAGTCCAAGAGCATTGGCATTGCCAGATAACTGAGTCATGCGATAAGGAAAAGCGCCTGGTCTCAAGTTATCCCAATCAATATCTTCTGGATTGATAACCTCTTCAGAGCCCCATTTAGGAATGATCTTAATATTGTGTCTCGCAAGGTAACCCACATCTTCTTGTACCTTGGGAATGATATCTTCGACCATAATCTTCCAAGGAACGTTCCAAGTCGGATTCAAGATCAGCGAGTCAAGTTTAGTATTCATTACTGGTGTCGGTCGCCCTTTGCGGCCAACCACGACCTTTGACTGGAACAATTGCTCCCCAGAGGACCAATACCGCATTTGAAAACTTGGCACGTTAACTACTATGATGGTATCTCTTTGTGCGGGCCAGTAACGGATTCGCTCTGCATTTATAGCTAGGGTCGACAAACGTTTATCAATTGGCAGATTCAGCCACTTAATAGTATCAGGACCAATGACACCATCTTCTTTTAGTCCGTGAAGCCGCTGAAACTCTTTGACTGCAACATCTAATGTACTATCAAACCAAGTGACGTCTTTGCGCACAGTCATCAGGTTGATATCAACCACCTCAAGGCGCTGCAGCAACACTTCACGGTTACTCAGCTTGTCACCCACTTTTTTAATGCCTAATTGCTGATATTCAGGGAGCGCAAGTTTCTGGAATTTGACTAAATGAAGATAGGTGTCAATAAGATTTTGATACTCTGCTGAATCCGGCGTGTAACGTTCAATAAGGTCACCGAATGAGTGCTGCGCAATAGCCCGACGTACGGCCACCAAAGCACTGTTTGGCGGCAATGGCAAAGCGTTGACCACCTTATTGTTGAAGAACCACTCTTTACCTTCATTACGCGATTTTTCGGCGTAGCTGAGATACATTAGCATGGTATCCGTAGCAAGCACGTCGTACTCATACCAGCGATTACTTTTACGATAGAACTGAAGATAGCTAAGTTGACGAGAAAAGAGAGAGCTAAAGCCAGCATGATGGATCACCTCGAGTTGGAACTCGAGTTTGCTACTCTGCTGTAAATCAAACCAAACCATCTGTGGGCCATTGGTTCGATACAGGTCTTCGACCACGGCTGGATACTGCAATAGGCTATGCAGCTTACTATCAGGCTCTAGCCAGCCAATCTGATTAAAGTACTGCGCGGCAAAACTCGCCGAAGGTGTCAGACAAAGCACCAACAACCATACAGTCCATTTCGCCATCGCGTCACCCTCTGCCATACCTTAAGCTTTAAGTATGGCAGAGTTAAATGGCAAACGTGTGACTTGTTTTTGAAAACCCCGAGAGTATCTCTATTTTTAACTTATTTATTAACTAATTACTGACCAGTGGTTGTCCCACTGAGTACCCGATTGATGCATATCTTTATGACCCGGTTGCTTTTGACTAACAACACCGCCGGCCCCTGAGCTTACTTTAAATCCATTTTTTTGAACGACCACACCGGATGCATCAGGTAGATGAGAAAGCTCAACTAACTTTCTCGAATGCTTAGACCAGATACCGTAACAGTTACCCCGCGGAGAAGTAGCGAGTATCCAGTCCTCTGTTGCAGCGATGCTAGCGATGTAATGATTAAATTTCGCCCACTGCTCGGGTTCTGCTTCCAAAGGCGTCAAATCGCTTCCTTTAGTATGCATAGCGAGAAGCGATGGATATTCATCAGGCTCTCCGCGATATTGCTGGCCGCATAACACGATTTCAGAACCATCATGAGCTAAATGTCGGATACTCAGTTTATGATCACTTAAGCCAGCTTGGTCGACAAGCTCACCATTTCGGTCAAGGTAGCTCAGGCTCGGTGTCATTGTGGTTAAGTTGAGCGGTTCTCGACCATTTGTATGAACGCCCCCCACTCCAATCACTAAACCACCATCAGGCATCAAGATCACTTCATGAGGGCCAAGGCCAAACCCACTAAACTCAGCGGCTTTTTCATATCCAGCAATGACGTCGTAAACTCCGATAATGCCACGACTGGTTCCACGCTCACCTTCAGTCGCATAGAGCCACTTTCCATCGTTTGAGTAAACACCGTGGCCATAATAGTGGCGATGACTATCCGCAGGACGAAGCTTAATAGATTCACCCGTTTGATAATCGAACACTTGGAAAAAGGCACCAGGGCGTCGAGCGAAAGCAACGGCATGCCTGAGTGAAGAATTCGTAGCAACACCATGCCCACGTGCAGGCAGTGGCACTTGACGAATAGGCATGCCATTTTGATCAGCAACCACGACGTTAAAACGGTCACGACCTGATATGGAACAGCCAATCAAAGTCGGTATCGAGTTTTGAGTCGACGTTGAAACACACCCAACTAGTGGGTAAGCCGCCCCAAACATGGCGGCTTTAAGTAACGAACGCCTTGTATTGTCAGTCACCATCAGTTGCGTTAAACCCTATAATTACTCCAAGTTCGATAGCGACTTCCTCATGAATAAGATACTTAAGCTGTTCTAGCTTATTGTACTGTGAGTAAGCATGCTGATAGCCCTGCTTGGTTTGTAACATTTCAAACAGACTTTGCTCCGTCGGCCAAGTTTCTATTGTCATCGCAAACTGATTCACGATTCGGTCCGCTAGTGTAGCTTTATCTTTCTCACGTAGCAGAGCATCTAACCCCGCTCCGTTTGCAAAATAAAGTGATTGCATTGCTTCGATGTTTGCCTTCAGATTTTGCATTGATGTTTTTGAGCGCCAAGATTCAGAGAAATATGGTCGCGGCTTGCCAAAGTTAGCCAGTGGACGACTCATCTTTTTCATGCTGTATTCAAGCTGATTAGAAAGCAGTGCGATGTACTCTGACTGCCACTGCTTCTGATCAAGCTCAACCCAAGGGTTGGACTCCCACGCCTGTGCAATTTTGCCCGCGTTGATTTGAATGTTAGAACCTATCGCCGTTGCTGTTTGACAAGTTTGTGGGTTCCCAGTGAAGTTAGAGGCACTGTCGTAGAGCAACCATTCAACCGAGCCAAGACCTTGTACGGTGACACTTTGCAAAGCGATATCTGGCTGAGACCATGCGACAGGTCGTTTAACCAACTGACTCATTTTTCGTCCAGTTGTGTTCTTCTTGTCTGGCCAAAACTGGATGTTCCAACTTTGAGCAAGTGCCGCTTCTGGGCCTCGCTCTTGCCCTTGTAGGGCCATCCAGGCCAGCATAGTTTGGTGCCATTGCTTCTTAACCGATTCAAGATCTGAGCGAGACGCGCAATAATCGACAAGCGACTGAGACAAACTCGCCGTTTGTTTTTTAAAGCTGTGTGCTGATGCAAACTCAACCTCGTAAACACCTTGGCTAAGGTGATTCGTTTTTTGCGGCTGAGCCTCACCTGTTGTAGAACTCTGACAGCCGAGCAAAGTCATACCCACTATCGCGGCTAATATAGAGTGTCGTTGCTTCATGATTAAATCCTATAGCGAGTTTAAGAACGCAATCAGCGCATCTCGTTCATTTTGATTAAATTTAAGCACTTTTTTCTGAGCTACTTCTGCTTCACCACCATGCCATAGCACCGCTTCCATCAAGTTACGAGCTCGACCATCGTGCAAAAAGTAACTATGACCATTCACTTCTTCAGTGTAGCCAATCCCCCATAACGGCGGAGTGCGCCACTCTTGTCCATTAGCAAGGTACTCTGGTCGGTTGTCCGCTAAACCCGAACCCATATCATGCAGTAGCATATCGGTATATGGATGAATGGTTTGATTTGAAAGTGCGGGTAAGTTGTCGCGCACAGCTGTTTTAACATTGGTTTTGTGGCAACTTTCACAGCCCGATTGAGCAAAGAGTTCTTGTCCTAGTTTTACTTGCGGATCATCGACATTGCGACGGATTGGCACCGCCAGATGCTGAGAATAAAACTCAACAAAGTCTAGGATATTATCGCTAACTTCTGGTGAACCTCCATTAGGCAAATCATCACATATCGTCTGCTTAGAGGTACAATTCTCATTGGGGAACAAGTTACTGGTAAGACCAACATCGCCATTGAACGCGGCGGCATTTTGCTGCATCAAGCTAGGCTGCCCTGCTTTCCAACCAAAGCGACCTATAGCAAAGTCGTTAGCTCGAACGTCCCATACCATGTTCACTTTACCAGAGATACCATCACCATCTTTATCCTGCTCATCTGCCCATGCTTTGAGTGTTTCTTCTGGAATGCTCTCTAAAAGTCCTAAACCAATCATCGGCGGAGCAACACGTGCTGACATCTGAGTATCTGGATGCATCGTTCCATAGCCTAAGTGCGTAATGGCTAGATCTGGCTTACGCAAAGTCACTACCGTACCGTCAGCAAATGTCACTGGCACATCGGTATAAGTTATTTGAATCCTACCCTCTGGCACTTGATCTTGCAGTGCAAAGTCTTGGAGCTGACCTCCATAAGTTGGTTCTGGTATGACACCATCTTTAATAATCGCTTGCTTTTGCTCAGGCGTCATTGCCGGAATGCTCAGGCGCACTAGCATGGATACGGCGTGAATATCCCCTTCTTCTGGCGGATGGCCGCGACCATCTTTGATATGGCAGTTTTGACAGCCATTAGTATTAAATAACGGACCTAAACCGTCACGAGCATCTGTCGAGGCTGGCGCCTGTACCCAAGGATTACGGAAGAAACTGTTACCGACACTAAAATCTAAGCGTTTAGACATAGGCAGGTTTCCAGCAGGAAGCGAGAATGCATTCGCTCCCTCTTTCTTCACTGAGGTGCCACCTCCTGACTTGGTGTCATAGGCCTGTACGGAGAAAGATGCGCTCAGGCCAATAAGGCTGGCAAGAATAGTTTTCGTGTACAACTTCATGGGAAAGATCTCGACTCGAAAATAACCTGAGTTTTTAAATGGGAATTATTCTCAAAAACACAGTTAGTAAAAAACGGCAAAAGGGCTCTTATGAGCCCTTTGATTGAAATGCGTGTCCCAGATTAGAACTCGTGGTCAGCAGTATCTGGATTCAAGCTAGTGATACCGACGATCTTTGCTGCACGTTCGATTTGAGCAGTTTGCTCAACCAAAGACATGATGGTTTCATTCACCAATGCATTGCCTTGTGTGTTGCCCGCTGCGATAAGTTGATCAAAATACTGACCTTCTTTCTCAGCTGATGTCACTAGCTGACCAACTTGGGCGCGTGTTAAATCAAACTGCTTTTGGATCTCTTTAGCTGCTTGCTTATCTTTTTGCGCTACCAAGTCATTGATGCTTGGGCCAGAAAGCAATGTACCGTCTTCACGCTTATAGATACCGGTGTAAACGTTGTAGATACCTTGCTCGTTGTAGTAGTGAGAGTTGTGAGTGTTATCTGAGAAACAATCGTGCTCATCTTCAGTTGAATTCGCTTCTAGAGCCACCTTCATTCGCTCACCGGCTAGCTCGCCAAGAGAGAGTGAACCCATGCCAAATAGCATTTTGCGCAGACCATTGTCAGCAGAACCAGTTACAAGCTCTTCACGGTAATTGCCTTTAACCTCTGATGACCACTGCTTTTCCATCCACTCAAGATCTTGTACTAAAAGCTCAGCAGCAGCTTTCAGGAACTCACCACGGCGGTCACAGTTGCCGTTTGTACATTCAGCACCAACAACAAAGTCTGTGTAAGCACGTTGACCTGCACCTGCGTTCGTGCCATTTAGGTCTTGACCCCAAAGCAAGAATTCAATCGCGTGATAACCAGAGGCAACGTTCGCTTCAGATCCACCCACTTCATTTAAGTCGGCAATCAGTTCTGGAGTAATTTTCGCAACGTCCAATGTTGATGCACCAATCGTTAGCTCTTGGTTAGCAACGATGTTAGCGTTCGCGCCTTCGTTACCTAACTCATATTGATAGTCTGCAGAAACATAGTCGATTAGACCTTCATCAAGAGGCCATGCGTTTAGCTGGCCTTCCCAATCATCGACAATCGCGTTACCAAAACGGAAAACTTCAGACTGTTGGTAAGGTACGCGCGATGCAAGCCATACTTGCTTAACTTGTTCAAACTTCGCTGCCGTTGGGTTCGCGAGAAATGACTCCACTGACTTGTCCAGCGCTTTCGCTGTTGTAAGAGAATCTGCAAACACTGCATGAGCGACGTCAGCGTAATGTTCAACCACCTGCTGTTTAGTGACCGATGCTGCAAGAGTAGAGCCACTCGCGATAAGCATGGTGGCCGCGATAGATTGAGCTAATAGAGATTTTACGTTCATTGAGAAAGCATCCTTGTTGAGCTTGGTATTTTCTTTATTATTAGTAGTGCTAATTATTATCATTTGCACCATTAATTGCGAATAATACAAACTTACATTTTTTTTGCAAGTAGGAAACAAAAAAGCCTCACAAAAGTGAGGCTTTTATCAACATAGGATATTCAAAGGGTTAAACGTCTAATTTGTGCTTTCCATGCGATACCTTAGCTTTAAGATAATTCTCATTGCCGTCTTTAACGTGCGCTAATGTATTGACAACTTCATCGATTTCAATGCCATGCTCTTTAAGGTCACGAATCTTTTTCGGGTTGTTGGTCACCAAGCGAATTTTATTAACCCCTAGCGCTTTTAGCATCTGCGCTGCTTCAGTGAAATCACGGAGATCATCACCAAAACCAAGGTGGTTATTCGCTTCGTAAGTGTTCATGCCTTCGCTTTGCAGCTTGTACGCATCGATTTTGTTGTATAAACCAATCCCACGTCCTTCCTGGCGAAGGTAAAGAATGATGCCACCAGACTCACCCATACGATTAATGGTTTCATCAAGCTGCTCACCGCAATCACATCGCGACGAATGGAAGACGTCTCCGGTCAAACACTCTGAATGCATACGAACAAGCGGAGTTTCTTGGGCTGAATCTGCTTGTCTAAAAATAACCGCAACATGCTCTTTTTCTGTCTTAAGACCATGAAAAGAAAGTAGCTCTGCATCAATGTTGCTTTGTGCACCTACTTTGAAGTCGACTCTGGCTCTTACTTCCGCCATATTTTTACTCACTTGGATATCTTTCTTTATTATTTCTGTCGCTGCATTCATGAAATGCTCCGCTCTGACTTTAACTATGGGGACTGTTACTCATCTTTTCAATGATTAGATCACAAATGTTATAATATAACACCTCAATACTAAGGCAACAAAAAACCTCGCGTTAGTAGCGAGGTTTCATTGGGAAATGATATTAATAACCGATTTAATCTTGTTGGTTTTTCCACACAGAAAGAGCAATCCAACACGCTTCAAGCTCTCTTAACTCTTCTTCTGTCAACAGTGAGAGCGTTGGCTTAGTTTGCGGAAGCGCGTACGCTTGGACCGTACTAATGTGAGCGTAAAAATCTTCACGTAATTTGGATACATTCAAAGCCACTGCTTTTCCCTAAGACTTCTTGTGATTAATGAAAAAATAACGCGTTGGAAGCATTTATCTCAGTAATGATATCAAATTACATAACCGTCGCAAAAAATAGGCAAAACATTGGGCTAAAAGTCACACTATTCTTAAGGAATTAAGCTTTACTTTTCTGTTAGTTAAGCGATCAATTTAGATCATATTTATCTGTTCAATGATCGACTTTAGATCTGGTGAAAAAATTATATTAAGAAAAGTAGTGACGACCGGCTAATTTGGCCAATAAGTCATATTCAATTCCTGTAGCCCAGCTTTACTGTGCCTTTTGTATCAAACCACAGTGCCTCTTTACGACGACGACCGATTAAAATTGGGCCATCATCGTAAAACAAGAAGTTCTTCCAGTGCTTCTTAAACACCGACCATTTAGTCTCGATGACATTATATTTTTCGTAGCAGAAGTAGACGGTTACGTCGTCTTGCCAATCAATAAACTGTTCGACCTCTGGAGGCATGATCGCTTCATCTGCTTCCCATGCAACCATCCAATCAACATTCTGCTGCCAGTTTGACTCTTTCATCGGCCAATCGCTCGAACTTAAACGCTCTGCGTCTGGGCTTTGTGGACTGATATTCTCTTTCCATAACTGGGAGGCTCGCGCCTGAGTCATCGGCTTGATGTACGCTAAGTCCTCTTGCGGAACAGGCATAGACTGATGGGTGAAAATCCATTTTCTTTGGTATTCGTCCAACGTTAGGTATGACATTAAAATTCCTCTTAAAGCGTTACTGCTTTTAGTCACTTTTCCAGTTAGGGTTAGTTAGGGCAGTTAAATTGTGGTCTTGCCACTTGCCATTAATAAGCAAGTAGTCTTTGGCAAAGCCCTCTTGAATAAAACCGACCCGCTGCAGTACCGCTTCACTACGATGATTATGGGGCATATAGCTCGCCATAATTCGGTGCATTTTTTGCATCTTGAACATGTAATTCACCGCCAGTCTCAACGCACGCGTCATAACACCTCGCCCTTGCGCATCCTTAGCTAATGAGTAACCAACATTACAAGCATGAAATGGGAATCGGGTGACACTACTAAACGACACGGTACCAAGCATTTGATTGGTTTCCCTATCTATTATCAATAGATAGTAGCCTAGGCCCATTCGATGCAATTCATTGAGTTTGATAAGTTTACTGGTCCAGCCTGCAAGAGTGAAAAAGCCCTCTTCTCGCTTGGGTTCCCACTCCTTCAAATGCTCTCGGTTGGCAATAAAATACTCAGAGATCAGGTAGCCGTCTGTCGGCTCCGCGGTCCGCACTACAATATCTTCGTCCACCTCATACACAGAAGTAGGCGTACTTAATCGTTCCATTTAGTTCTTTCTAATCCCATATTCACGTAATTTGTTTGCTACTGAGGTATGAGAAACGTTCAGACGCTTAGCCAACTTACGGCTAGAGGGGAAGGACTGATAAAGGCGCTCCAATATCTGGGACTCATAATCTTTCATGATCTCATCAAGTGAGCCATCCAAATTCAAGGTTGACGCATTAGAGGGCGACGCTTCTAGCTGCGGCAAGTGGAATAAATCCGCGGTTAAAGTGTCAGATTCAAGCTCGGTTAACGCGCGCAGTACCATATTTTCAAGCTGGCGCATGTTGCCCGGCCATTGATAGCTCACTAGCTGATCAATCAGAGTCTCATCAATGTTTGGCTTCGAGATGCCAAGTTGCTTCACGTATTTGGTTACAAACAAATCGAGCAGAGGCGCAATATCATTCGAGCGGTCTCTGAGCGGTGGAATCAACAGGGTTAACACATTCAAGCGGTAAAACAAGTCTTCACGGAAAGAACCTGACTCAGCAAGATCAGCCAGTTGATGACGAGTCGAGGCGATCACTCTTACATCGACATGTATTTCGTCTTCCTCACCTACACGGCGGAAAGTGCCGTCTTGTAAAAGGCGTAATAACTTAATCTGTAGATGAGGGCTCATTTCACCGATTTCATCTAAGAATACGGTGCCGCCATTCGCTTGCTCGAAAATACCTTTATGACCCTGCTCATGATTGAACGAACCCGGAGCATGACCAAACAGTTCAGTTTCAGCAACGCCGTCAGGCATAGACGCACAACTTAAAACCAAAAACGGATTGGAAGCGCGGTGCGAGCGGTTGTGACACGCACGAGCTAACATCTCTTTGCCTGTTCCAGTCTCACCTTGAATCAACAGCGGCTGGTCTAACATTGATAGCTTTTTCGCTTGACTCATCAGAGCTTTATGGCGATTAGACAGGCCAACAAAGTGCTCGAAACCAAGATTGTTATTCAAAGGTAGGGAATCATCAAATAGCGCTTTTTCTTGCGCTGAGCGGATAATCAATACCGCACTTGCTAGCATAGATTCGTTGGACTCATCAGTGATATAAACCGGCATGATTTCCATCATATAGTCGAGACCGTTGATGACGACCTCTTCACGCTGGCGAGCAATATTGCCTTCAACCCACTTAGTGAAGTTGAGCGTTGGTATTAAATTAGAGATTTGATGACCTATGACTTCACTCTCTTCACCACCAAATAGTGATAGTGCAGCATGGTTAGCCATATCAACATGGCCTTTCAAATCAATCGCCAGCACGGGTTCGGGAAGGTTGTTCAGTAGAGAGATAAGCTCATTATTGTGACGCTCAATCGGCATAAACTGAATCTTGCGCACATCTTTTACCCCAGAGATACGACGGATCTCTGTCATCAACTCGCTAAAAGTATCGAAATCAATATCAGGACAGTTTAAGTAGATAATTCCCGAAACATCGATTTCAATCCCTCTGAGATCGATGTTTTTCGAAGCAAGAATATCGAGCAATTCACGAGTTAGACCAAGTCGGTCTTCACAGATAACTTCAAGACGCACAGATAAGTTCCTAAGTAAGGTGTCACGAAAAGTTGACAGTAGTTTCCCTTAAGCCTAGATCCTCGTCAAGCAATCCGGTATTACTTGCTTCACATTCGCGCTATTTGATTGCAATAGCGGCGACTTTTTCAACAATCTGTTTGCGTATCGCGCCTAGTCTGACTCGCCTTTCGTTATGCCACGGAATCGGACGTAACAAAGCCATTGCCTTTAAACCTAGCCTTGCAGTCAGGATACCGACTCCAAGTCCCTGCCCTGCTCGTGCTGATACTTTGCCAGCAAGGTCCATCGACATCAGATCCATGCTCGCATCAACAGCCAGTTCACTTGCTCCGGCAGCGGCCATATTTACTAGCGTCGCTTTAAACAGTTTTATCCGCGACCAGTAGCCCAGCTCTACGCCATAAACGTCGGCTAAGTTATCGATCATCTTAAAGTTACGCCAAGCCACCAGCATCATATCGGCTATCGCCAGTGGACTTATCGCCACCAGCGCCGCTGACTCAGTTGCGTGTTGAGAGACAATCTTAGTTGCAGTTTTATCTTGTTCTACCACAACCATAGCATCGTACATATCGAGTACTTCGGCATCACTGTGGGAGGTATTGATGCTATTAATCCAGCGGTCAAAACTTGGCGACTCACGCTTAATACCTGACTGCTTAGCAACAGACTCACAAAACGCCTGCCCTTTGCCTACACTGTCTGAATTGATCAGCGCTTCACTCTGCTCTTGGACACTAAAGTGGTTACGCAGTTTGCGCAGCTTATATAGCTCCTTACCAATCACACCCACACCCAGTAGCGAAACTGTGCCAATCAGCCCAGCCCAGCCTAATGCTAACCAGTCCGAAGTTTGTAGCGCCGTCACGACATTATCAATCGCCTGCCAACCGACTAGACTAGCGAATGCCCCGACGAGCCCTGCCGCTAGCCATTTAGAACCCGATTTTGGCCGAATAACCTGCTGCAACTGAGCTTCAGCTTTGGTTTCTTCATCCCCAGACTCTATTGTTACCGGGACAAAATGCTCCTGCTGCTCAAATTGCATTTGTGCAGTCAGTTCTGGCTCTGCTTCGCTAACTTGCTGTTCAAAAGCGTCATCAAAAACTTGTTTACGCTTAAACTGAGTTTTATCGTCTGCGGTCATTTCAGCTTATCTCCAATCAAGTATTCCAACGCTTTGTCTAATCTTATATGTGGTAAAGGCTCGTCGAGCGATCCCTGCTGTGGCCTAAATGCGGTAAACTCAAACCCTTGCGTATCCCAATAATCTTGCGCAGGTAGTTTCTTTGGCACTTCACCGGGAAACACCGTCAGCGCCTGCTCGTCCATAGTCACGCCTTGCAGTGCTGGGTAAGACTGTTCACCTTTACTTATGAACCCAGCCTGAGTCGCCTGAATAGATGCCATGCTCATACAGGTCATCTCAATGTTTTCATACGACGCTGTTTGCCAGGCTGGATGTACCATTTGCTGCAGCAACGACACCAAATTGGTGTGCTGCTCTGGCGTCACATGATCAGCTTTAGTCGCCGCAAACAAGATTTTGTCGATTCTCGGTGCAAACAAACGCTTCAATATATTGTTACGTCCATAACGGAAACTATGCATAATTTGTTCAAGGGCATGGCGCATATCATGAAAAGATTCATAGCCAGCATTCAGTGGTTGTAGGCAATCCACCAGTACTATTTGGCGATCAAATGTCGCGAAGTGGTGCTTATAAAAGGCTTTCACTACTTTCTGTTGATACTGCTGATAACGCGCTTTTAGCATCGCTAAGTTAGAGCCTTTATGTGGTTTCTGCTCGGCATCAAACTGGCAAGGGAAGAACTGCAGTACTGGCGCCCCCTCCAGATCGCCTGGAAGAACAAATCGCCCCGGTTGCACCCAATGCAGCCCCTTAGCCTTACAACTGTGGAGAAACTCGGTATACAAAGCTGCGATCTCTTCGAGCATTTTTTCATCGAGCTCTTCTGTCAAATCGAATTTTTCCAATGCCTCTAACCAAGGTTGAGCCAAGGTTTTTCGTTCACCTTTGAGCGCATCAAACTGACTTTGCGACCACTGGGCGAAGTCCATATCAAGCAGTGGCAAATCTAATAGCCACTCGCCTGGGTAATCAATAATGTCGATATGCAAAGTAGACGTACTACTAAACAGCTTTTTAGTCTTTTTATTCGGGCGATACTTCAGAGCTAAGCGAATTTCACTCACATCACGTGTGGGTTCTGGCCACATTGGCGGCTCGGAGTGTACATGCTCCATTGCTTCATCATATGAAAAGCGAGGCACCAGCATATTTGTTTGTGGTTCGCGCTTAGCCCCCACCAAACGTTGTTCACGCGACGCGGAAAACAGAGGGAGATTTTGGTGCGTTGAAGTGTGGAGAAGTTGATTAACTAATGAACTGATGAACGCAGTTTTTCCTGCTCGAGATAGACCAGTTACGGCAATACGCACATGAGAGTCTAAGGTACGATTGAGTATGTCATTCACTTCTTTAGTAAGGTGCTTCATTCACGATCTCTTTAAATAACTAACGCGCTCAGGATAGAGCTTTTAATCTTAATCCTAGATGAACAAAAAAGCCCCTGATAAAAATCAGAGGCTTAGTGTATCAGCGAAAACGGCAAACGTTAGTCGTCCTCGATCAATTTATAGATTACAAACAGAGTAATTTCTAACAGCACAAACAGAGCACAGCTAATGGTGACGTATTTCTCATCAAAGATACTTATACCATGGAGAATAAGATCATACCCGACGAAAGCACCAATAACCACCGCTATGATGAGCTGCAAGATTTGAATAAAACGTGGCATTGTTACTCCTGACATTTGATTAGTGGTTCGATTTGCAATAAACAAAAGGTGCAGAATTTACTACACCCCTGTCAATCTAAAAGGCACTAAATCAGCGATTTCTCACAGACTTAGTACAACGAGTTACGCTTGCTGTTCCATTTCTTGGATTTTTACTTTCCAAGTATCAGGGCCGATCTGATGCGCATTAGCACCATTCGAGTCAACAGCAACAGTGACTGGCATATCTTCTACTTCAAACTCGTAAATAGCTTCCATACCTAAGTCTTCAAACGCGACCACACGCGCCTTCTTAATTGCTTTAGCAACCAGGTAAGCCGCACCACCAACTGCCATTAGGTACACAGCCTTGTGCTTTTTAATTGACTCGACAGTAGCCGGACCACGCTCAGCTTTACCGATCATGCCCATAATGCCCGTTTCTTCAAGCATCATGTCGGTGAACTTATCCATGCGAGTCGAGGTAGTTGGACCCGCTGGACCCACCGCTTCGTCACCAACAGCGTCTACCGGGCCGACGTAATAGATAAACTTGCCTTTAAAGTCGACACCTTCTGGCAAACCTTCGCCATTTTGCAGCATGGTTTGAATACGCTTATGCGCCGCGTCACGTCCAGTTAAAATCTTACCTGACAACAGCACGGTTTCGCCTGTTTTCCACTGCTCTACGTCAGCTTGCGTCACTTCATCTAGGTTGACACGACGAGTGTTCGCACCCGCTTCCCACGTAATGTCTGGCCACTCTTCTAGTTTTGGTGGCGTCAGATCAGCTGGGCCCGAGCCATCTAAGGTAAAGTGAACATGACGAGTAGCCGCACAGTTTGGAATCAAGCACACTGGCTTTGAAGCGGCGTGTGTTGGGGCTGTTTTAATTTTCACATCAACAACAGTGGTTAAGCCACCAAGGCCTTGCGCACCAATACCCAGTTTATTAACACGATTGAAGATATCTAAACGAAGCTCTTCTTCCGCATTTTCAGGGCCACGATCGATCAGCTCTTGAATATCGATGTGCTCCATCAACGACTCTTTCGCCAGAACCGCAGCTTTTTCTGCCGTACCACCAATACCTATACCAAGCATACCCGGCGGACACCAACCTGCGCCCATAGTCGGTAGTGTCTTTTCAACCCATTCTGCAACATCGTCAGAAGGGTTTAGCATCACCATCTTAGTTTTGTTTTCACTGCCGCCGCCTTTCGCCGCGATTTGAATCTCGACTTTATCGCCAGGAACCATGTTGATATGGACTACCGCCGGCGTATTGTCTTTAGTGTTAATACGTTTGCCAGCAGGGTCCATCAGAACGGAAGCTCGCAAAGGGTTGTCTGGATTGGTGTAGGCCTGACGTACGCCCTCATCAACCATTTGCTGCACGGTCAGCTCGGTAGAGTCCCATTGAACACCCATACCTACGTTGACGAAACAGGTCACAATCCCCGTATCCTGACAAATTGGGCGATGTCCCTCCGCTGACATGCGAGAGTTAATTAGTATCTGAGCAATCGCGTCTTTTGCCGCTTGGCTCTCTTCACGGTGATAGGCTTTTTCTAGGGCTTGAACAAAGTCTAATGGATGGTAATAAGAAATGTATTGGAGCGCATCAGCAACACTGCTGATCACATCTTGCTGGCGAATTACGGTCATTGCATGCCTCGTTATATTTATGCTTCCTTTTTGCAGTCGAACACAAACGTTTGCTTGCTTATTATCTATTTGCAAAACACTGGTGTAGCGACCGTTGTCGTCATTATGATACTCTTGCTTTCCTCAACACGCCATGCAATCAATGATCTCTTTGTCACAAATTACACAAATGAATAACATCAAGCCAAATTGCTTAGAAATCAAATCGATTCCTTACAAACCCGACCTAGCGACGCAGCTTTTTTCGTCGATCCAGAACCAGCCTTGGTCTATGTTGTTGCGCTCGCCTACTAGGACTCATGCAGACAGCCGATTTGATGTTCTAGTTAGTCAACCTATTGCGACGATAAGCACCATTGGTGACACAAGTTACATAGTCAAAGGCAATAACAAGGAGGCATCGAATGAAAACCCCTTCGATGTTCTAAACCGTTTACAGGCGGAGTTACTTCCCCACATTGACTATTCAGGTGAGCTACCATTTGTGGGTGGCGCGCTTGGGTACTTTGCCTATGACTTGGGACGCCACGTAGAACGCATCCCTACGATCGCCAGCAATGACCTTAAAACACCCGATATGGCGATTGGTCTATATGAGTGGGCGTTGATCGTTGACCATCAAGAGCAAGCAGCGTTTGTTGTCGGCATTGACGTCGAACAGAAATGGCAATGGATCTGCTCGCAGCAAAAACAAAGCTCAGCTCAGTTTTATCTAACTAGCGACTGGCGTTCAAATATGACTAAGCAAAGCTATAGTGAGAAGTTCGCTCAAGTTGAAGAATACATTCGCTCAGGCGACTGCTATCAGATCAACTTAGCACAACGTTTTAGCGCCTCGTACCAAGGCAGTGAATGGGATGCTTATCAGAAGCTCGAACAGGTGAACCAAGGTCCATTTTCCGCATTTATTCGCACTGACATAGGTGCAATCCTAAGCGTTTCTCCAGAGCGTTTTCTGCAGCTAAAAGACAAAAAAATCGAGACTAAGCCAATTAAGGGTACACGTCCTAGAAGCAGCGATCCACACACTGACGCGCAAGCGGCGTATGACCTAGCGAATGCTGAAAAAGATCAAGCCGAAAATCTGATGATTGTTGACCTACTAAGGAACGACATTGGCCGCGTTGCTAAGCCTGGTACAGTCCATGTTCCTAAGCTGTTCGATATAGAGAGCTTCCCTGCGGTACATCACCTTGTCAGTACCGTTTGTGCAGAACTCGATCAACAGCATAATGCAACCGATCTTCTCAAAGCCTCTTTCCCTGGTGGATCGATTACTGGTGCTCCAAAAGTGCGCGCAATGGAAATCATTGAGGAGTTAGAACCACACCGACGCAGCGCGTACTGTGGCAGCATCGGTTATATCAGTCGTCATGGTAATATGGACACCAGCATTACCATTCGTACCCTAGTAGCAGAACAAGGCGCTATACACGTTTGGGCGGGAGGCGGTCTAGTCGCTGACAGTCAATGCGATGCAGAGTATCAAGAGACACTCGATAAACTGAGCCGGATATTACCCGTCCTAACTCAGTAACCAACTCTGTTTTAATATGGGTCTGATGTGAGCGTTAGGCCCATTTTTCTATCATAAGTCTGAGGTCTTTAGCCGTATAGGGCTTAGTTAAGATATCATCCATTCCGCACTGAATGCACTTCTCGCGCTCTTCTAGCGTTGTTCCCGCAGTAAGAGCGATTACCGGCAATCGATATTCCTGTTCACGCAGATATGCCGTGGCCTCAAAGCCATCCATTTCCGGCATGCGACAATCCATAAAGATCAAATCGTAACTATTGTCTGAGATAGCTTTTATCGCTTCGACGCCATTGCTCGCGATATCCGGAGAGATCGACATCTTCTTCAGCATTTGGTTGATAATGACTTGGTTCATTCTAATGTCATCAACAACTAAAATTGACAGTTGCTCAAAGGCCTTTAGATCACCATCACTTTCTGAACGTGTACTGCTTGCCCCCACTTTAGCCGTTGTTTTCAAAGGAATGACAATATCAAAACAGCTGCCTTTACCGACTTCACTTTTAAGCTCTATAGTTCCTGACATAAGTTCAATCAGATTCTTACAGATGGCTAAGCCTAAGCCAGTTCCTTCAAAATTACGCTTCGCGGTTCTATCTGCTTGGACAAACGGCGTAAACAGTTCTTTTTGAGCTTGTTGCGCAATTCCGATACCTGTGTCAAGTACAGAGATATGTAGATGGCCATCTCGCCAACGAGTAGTCAATAACACCGAACCTTCCGCGGTAAATTTAACCGCATTACCAACCAGATTGATCAATATTTGCCCTAGCCGCTCAAAGTCACCAATAAAACCACAAGGCAAATCCCCACACTCTTCAATAGTAAAGGCGATTCCCTTTTCACGGGCCTTCGGCTCGAAGATTCCTGTAACCATGTCTCGCAGGTCGGCCCACTGAAAGTGGGAAGGAATCAACTCCATCATCCCTGCACTCATTTTACTAAAATCAAGAATATCGTTGATGATATGGCGAAGAAGATCGCCAGAGTGTGTTAAGTTCGCCAAAAGCGTGCGCTGCTCTTCATCAAGCGATGTACTTTCCAGAAGCTCTGCACTTCCTAAGAGGCCATTTAACGGGGTTCTGAGCTCATGGTTAATCATCGCCACAAACTCTTTAGTTGAACGCTCTGATTCTTCAGCGCGCGCACGTGCATCAAGGTGCCTATTGACGATAATTTGACGACTTAATGCACTGCAAAGTAACTCACCAACCAACAACATCTGACTAGTGATAAAGTCGCGACTCATGCCCTCTTCGTTAACTAAAACCGCAAGTTCGCCGACAACCTGATGATCAACTTCAATGGGGAGTTTTAAAAGATGAGCCTCCCATACTGCGTAAGGTTTGACTTTTGAAAGGTCACTTTGCAAGTGAGTACCAAATTCCACGTTTACAACGCTGGAA
The DNA here is from genome assembly GCA_000775715.1 of Vibrio tubiashii. Lineage (GTDB taxonomy): Bacteria > Pseudomonadota > Gammaproteobacteria > Enterobacterales > Vibrionaceae > Vibrio > Vibrio tubiashii_A. The sequence continues at coordinate 450,178 of JRWQ01000011.1, read as the reverse complement.
AGAAGATTAGGTTCAATTAATAAATGGGCTTTTTCCAGAGCAGACGAAGACTCTAAACGCTCTAACAAGCTTGAAATCAATCCATCATCCAAGGTGCGACTTAGAAACGCACGGCCAAAGTGAATCAGAGCTTCATTGATTTCCTGCTCAAACTTTAGCTTGTTCAAGTCCTGAAGATTTTGACGCTTAAGCTGGCTAAGTACCAACTGCAATTGTTGATTAGCTTCGTAGAGTTCAAGGCTTTTTCTCTCAAGTAAAGCCTCTGCCTCCTTTCTTGCGGCAACCTCTCGCGCTAACTTTCGCTCAAGGGCTGATTCATTTGCCATCCACTCTACCCTACCAAATTAACTGTAAAACGAACCCTACTTCCATCTGAAGCCAGGTTATTCATTGATAAGGATAACTCTTCATTAAAAAATGTGGCGCAGCCTTCTAGCAAGCCAAAGCATACGTGAGACATACAGCGCGCACTCACATAATCAAATACCATCTCAGTCTCAGAATCAGACACAAACTCAAACGAAGGCGGGTTTGCTTCTGGATAGAGTTTTTTGACCTCTATGTGGATGTAATCTTCCACTAGTTTGACAAATTGAAACGACGTTCTACACGCTTGTAGACTACTATTATCTGGTAAAGTGTTATAAAGATTCCTAAAAACAACTTGACCAAATACGCGTTGTAGCTCCTCTGGAGGGATACCGGATTGTTTGCTTAGCTCAATAATCAGTTTCACTAGATCACGGTGATCATAGCTTCCCACTGCCGTGTATACGCCTTTATCGTCTGCACTAGACAGTATGCTATCAAGAACTTCTAGACCAAATTTCTGCTCTACGAGGTCCATAAATTCAGTGAAGATAATTCCTTTCATTGGCGCGGTGCTACCCTTGCATAAAACTAGTTACTACAAAGCATGGTTCAAGAATGAATTATTTTCAAATAGATATAGGAGCTAACATATTGTCACTAATAGATAAAAAACAATTGATTCAACAATTTCAAATGCACCAAACCGTCGACTACCACCACGGCGCACTCAATCGCGTTGCCCACTTAAAGCGAGACAAACTACGTAAGGCGTCAGTTTTAATTGGTTTTATCGAGCGTGATAACGGAATCAACGTGCTTTTTACTCGCCGAGCGAAACATCTCAAGCATCACCCCGGCCAAGTCAGTTTTCCAGGAGGGAAATTAGAAACTTCAGATCGGACTTTGGCTGATACGGCAATACGGGAAACCTATGAAGAGGTCGGGATTGAAAAAAATAAAATTGAAATTTTTGGCCAGATGCCAGAGCTGGTAACAATCAGTCGATTTACTGTGACGCCATTTTTGGCATTCATATCACCTGACTACCAAACTCGCATCGATAAAAATGAAGTGGATGAGGCGTTTGAAGTACCCGCATCGATTGTATTAGACAAGAGTAAACTGCATAGCCAGAGTTTTAAAATTAATAACGACTCACATCGTATTTTCGGCCTATCATACCAGTCTCATTTTATTTGGGGTATGACAGCGCAAATTATTCAAGCAATGCAAAGCCATATCATGCTCCAAGACTAACCGTATAACGTTCACCTACATCATTGTTCACATTAGTTAAATTACTTATCAATAAAGCAAACGGTTTCCTGCGACAAAGATAATACAAAATAGCAACAACATTAGTTTTACTAATGTAATGGATTAGCATAAATCACCTGTAGCACATCAAATTCGTGAACAAAAACCTGTTTTGAGTTGAACACTACAGCACTTGAATCAAATCATGATTTAGATCTAGTTTTTGTGAAACATTTTTATGCAAAATAGGCCCCGACTTATTTCCTGTTCCCAAAAATGAGTATCACAAAATGAATACTACTACTTCTGCGGTTTCTACCGCACAATCCTCTGGTAAGTTTACTTACAAGGATTTCACCTGGTGTCTGTCGCTTTTCGGTACAGCGGTAGGTGCTGGCGTACTTTTCCTTCCAATCAAAGCAGGTGCTGGCGGTTTTTGGCCATTAGTTATCCTTGCTCTAATCGCGGCACCCATGACGTGGTTCGCACACAAATCTCTCGCTCGATTTGTTCTCTCGGCGAAAAACCCTGAAGCTGATATTACTGATACAGTAGAAGAGCACTTTGGTAAGACTGGCGCAAACATCATCACTTTCGCTTACTTCTTCGCTATCTACCCAATCGTTCTTATTTACGGTGTTGGTATCACAAACACAGTTGATTCATTCCTAGTAAACCAGATGGGCATGGAGTCTATTCCACGCTGGTTACTATCGGGTGCCCTAATCGCGGCAATGACTGCGGGCGTGGTGTTCGGTAAAGAACTGATGCTTAAAGCAACATCAGCACTGGTATACCCACTAGTGTTCATCTTGCTAGCACTTTCTTTCTACCTAATCCCAGACTGGAACGGCTCAATGATGTCAGTAGCACCTGACTGGGCAGCTATGCCTTCTATCGTTTGGCTAGCAATTCCAATCATCGTGTTCTCATTCAACCACAGCCCGGTAATCTCTCAGTTCTCTAAAGAGCAACGCCGCGTTTATGGTGACGACGCAGTTAAAAAGACTGACGCTATCACTGGTGGTGCAGCAATGATGCTAATGGGCTTCGTAATGTTCTTCGTGTTCTCTGTAGTGCTTTCTCTATCTCCAGAGCAACTCGCAATGGCTAAAGAGCAAAACATCTCTGTTCTTTCTTACCTAGCGAACGTTCACGAATCTCCGCTTATCTCTTACATGGGGCCACTGGTTGCTTTCGCTGCGATTACTTCAAGCTACTTTGGTCACTTCCTAGGTGCTCATGAAGGTCTAGTTGGTCTAGTTAAATCTCGCTCTGAAACACCAGTAAGCAAGATCGAAAAAGGCTCTCTACTATTCATCGTTATCACTACTTGGATTGTCGCTATCGTTAACCCAAGCATCCTAGGCATGATTGAAACAATGGGCGCGCCAATGATCGCGGCTATCCTGTTCCTAATGCCTGTGTTTGCAATGCAAAAAGTTCCTGCGATGGCGAAGTACAAAACTTCTGCACCTGTACAGATTTTCACAGCAATCTGTGGTATCGCAGCCATTACTTCTGTAATCTACGGCGCTCTTTAATCTTTGCTTGTAATAAGCATGATTAAATCAAAAGTATAACGATAATAAAAAAGCCTCCCTTCCCCTGGGAGGCTTTGTTCTGAGGTAATCGATATGATTAGTGTTTTTGATATCTATAAAATCGGCGTTGGCCCTTCTAGTTCTCACACTGTAGGCCCAATGAAGGCAGGTAAAGAATTTATTGATGATTTACGTTCAATGGGAAAATTGCGCGACATCACTAAAATTACCGTCGACGTATATGGATCACTATCACTGACAGGGAAAGGTCACCACACAGATATCGCAATCATCATGGGTCTTGCTGGCAATACCCCTGAAAAAGTAGATATCGACTCTATTCCGGGCTTTATCGCTCGTGTAGAAGAAACTGAGCGCCTTCCTGTTGGCATGCACTGTCACACAGTATCGTTCCCTAAAGATGGTGGTATGAACTTCCATACTACTAACCTTGAACTTCACGAAAACGGCATGCAAATTCATGCTTGGATTGGTGAAGAGAAAGCATACTCGAAAACTTACTACTCTATCGGCGGTGGTTTCATCGTTGATGAAGAGAACTTCGGTAAAGAAGAAGAGAACCCAGTTAGAGCACCTTACGAGTTCACTACGGCTGAAGAGCTCGTTGGTCAATGTAAGCAAAGCGGTCTTTCTATCAGCACGTTGGTAATGAAAAACCAAGCTGCGCTTCATTCTGACGAAGAATCTCGTACTTACTTTGCAAACATTTGGAAGACCATGCGTGAGTGTATGGATCGCGGTATGAATACTGAAGGTATTTTGCCCGGCCCTCTACGTGTGCCTCGCCGTGCAGCAGCACTACGTCAGCAGCTTCTTACTTCTGAAAAAACGACCAACGACCCAATGTCGGTAGTTGACTGGGTCAACATGTTTGCTTTTGCCGTTAACGAAGAAAACGCTGCGGGTGGTCGCGTTGTAACTGCACCAACAAACGGTGCATGTGGCATCATCCCTGCAGTATTGGCTTACTACGACAAGTTCATCCAAACTGTGACGGAAAAAGATTACATCCGTTACTTTGCCGCTTCTGGCGCAATCGGTGGTCTTTACAAGCGAAACGCGTCTATCTCTGGCGCTGAAGTAGGCTGTCAGGGTGAAGTTGGTGTGGCATGTTCAATGGCAGCGGCTGGCCTTGCTGAGCTTATGGGTGGTAGCCCAGAGCAAGTATGTATGGCGGCTGAAATTGCAATGGAACACAACTTAGGTCTAACTTGTGACCCTGTCGCGGGCCAAGTACAAGTTCCTTGTATTGAGCGTAACGGTATTGCTGCTGTTAAAGCCATTAACTCTACTCGCATGGCTCTACGTCGTTCTTCTGCTCCTACCGTTTCTCTAGATAAGGTTATCGAAACCATGCTAGAGACAGGTAAAGACATGAACGCGAAGTACCGTGAGACTTCTCAAGGTGGTCTAGCGGTTAAAGTTATCTGCTAACCTCGAACGTATTAAGATGCAAAAAGCCCGAGCAGTTTACTCTGTTCGGGCTTTTTTAGTGCTTAAACTAGATAAGTTGTGACATTAACAAGAACAAACCAAAGCCTAGACCAAACATCATCATCACACTCCCCCCCTCCACGGTGTAGCGCTCTGCCAATGTGCCCGCAAGACGCAGTTTGTATACCATCGCCATCGGAACAAATACTGCAAGAAATACCAATATGATTCCCGCGTAAGCGAGTACAGAGAGGAACTGATCGGCAGCTAGAATCGCACCAACCAATGGCAGAACAAAGGTAATCACATAAGTAATCAAACGGTTCTGCTTAAAGGCGTCGCTATTTTGATGAAACAAAGACATCGCAACACCAAAGAAAGAGGTCAACAGCGCCAAGCCTGTAAACACGGACAGTACGCTACCGATCCAAGGAGCATCGTGTTCAAAGCCTGCTATCAATTCCGAAACACTCGCAAACTCTCTCAACTGCTCCGGAGCTAAGTTTCCGACTACGGCAAACAACCAGCATAAGTAACAAAATAGCGGAATGACTGAGCCTATGATAACCATGTTTCTTAGTTGCTTATCTGTCGCTCCGTCGTTGTATGACACTAAACTTGGGATCACCACCATAAAACCGAAGCTGGTGAATAGCACCGCACTGGTTTGAATAAGTCCAAGATGATCATGATTGCTCACCTGAGTTAAATTTGCTGCTGAAAACTCAGGGATAAGCACAAATAATGTCACTAGCAGACTTGCAATCATTACTAAGAAGAGCGCGCGATTGAGCTTATCAATTACGCCTGTGCCACAGGCAACAACCGCCCCCGTGACCAAAGTAAATAGTATTTGGCTTTGAACGAAGCTCAGTTCCATGCCTATCAAATTTACGCCCTTAACTAGCAGATCTGCGGCACCAAGAATGTACGCCATCAGCAGACAAATAAGTAGCGCGTAGAGCAAAGCATTTGAAACCAGTTGTCCACCTTTACCTAATGTTTTACGTGCAATGGAGTTAAGACCTAGCCCACCACCAGATTTAACGGTTGCTTCAAGCAAAATTAGCGCCGAATAAGTGGTACCAAACCAGATTAGCAGCATAAGTAATGTGCCGTAGAACAAGCCGAATTGAGCTAGAACCATAGGTATTGCAAGCATGCCAGCACCAAGCGCGGTGCCAGAAATAATGAGCGCGCTGCCCAAAAGTTTTGTATTCATTTTCTATAAAACCGTGACTATAAATTTATATTAATTTTTTGCCGATATAGGCGCATGTATTGAGGTTTAAAAGGGTCAATACGAGAAATAAAATCGAGAAAATGAATAAGACAGCAGAGGGGTACTGAAAATGCGAAAAAACGCAGAAGAGAAGGATGATATTGATAGTACTAATGAGGTGTTCACGTTAGAGTGCGGTGACCCTTCAGTAGGCTCTAGAATGGGTGTGGTAATTTTGAAAATCATTAAAATGTCCTGAATAACAGACATTCCTTTGCAGAAGTCATAGCAAGTCCTGCGCTATGGTATCTCGAACTGAGATTTACTCATCTTATCCTTTGAGCGATCGAATGCAATAGATCAGACATTAACTGGTTAAATTGTAGGCTCAGCTCTAAGAAGCAGCGTCCTACAGTCCAAGCTAACCTTCTCGTTAATCGCAGGTAAATTAGAATCGATTGAAGCTGCGATATCATTTGGGTTAAACATCCAGATTATTCATCTACTTTCGCTGAATAATCTTACCACTCAAACCTTGTCGAGTTTACGTCACGGCGTCAAACTTTTGATTACATACACCTTACATCACATTTACATTACCCTCACAGAGAGTACGGTCACAGTATAATTCTAGGCGTCTTCCTTCATATTCTCATTTCAGAGATCATGTTGATGTCTATTCCAATAACAAATTTAAATTCAATAATGCGCCTTACAATTACAAATAAACTGCTCATCACCTTATTAACCGTATTTGGCTTAGTACTGGTCGCGTCAACCACGTACCAATATCTGCAACAACGTGAACTTATTAACTCTGTTCTAAGCGAACAGCTCCATGACAAAGCGAGTAACTACTTTGATAGCCTAAATATGATGATGCTTACCGGCACCATGACGCAAAAAGAGACACTACGACAAAAAGCCCTAGCTCAAGATGGAATTGAAGTCGTCAAAGTCTTGCGTGCAGATGCAGTCAGCAAACTCTACGGCCCGGGCCAAGAAAATCAAAAACCAAGCGATGAAATTGACCAACGTGCTCTCGCTGGTGAGATGATCATTGAGCCAATCTCTGCTGAATGGGGTAAAGGGATTGTCGTCGCCTTACCAATGAAATCGAGTGAGAACTATCGCGGAACTAACTGTGTCGCTTGTCACATGGCACCGGAAGGTGAAGTGCTTGGTGCAATTCGCTTAGAGTACAACCTATCCCATATAAATCAACTCATTAGCCAACGCGCGTTCATAGCGCTAGCAATCATGTCGGCATTTGGCTTTGTCGGTTTCCTCATCACCATGGGCCTTATCAGAAACATCATCGTTCGCCCTATCCAAAAAACATCCGCATTCATGCAGAGTGTCAGCAAAACCAAAGATCTGTCTAAGCGTTTAACTAGCAAACAAAGTGACGAAATTGGTCAACTAGCAGGTGCAATCAACTCATTTATGGGCACTGTCACTCAAAGCCTTGAACGAGTCCAGTCGACTGCACATAAAGTTGCCAGCAGCGCAACAGAGTTGACTCAAGTGGCTCATGTCACTGATGCGGCAGCAAACAACCAACAGGTGGAAACAGCCGAAGTTCAAGGAAACATTGAACAGATGCAGTCTCAACAAGTACAGGTTGAAACCGCAACAGAAGATGCTTCGTCGTTAATTAAGCATACTACTCAGATTGCGGATCAAAGCGCCCAACAAGCTCACGGAGCGAGCGGTGAAATAAAGAACTTAGTTACCGATATTGAAAGTGTTAAAGAGAGCATCGAAGCTCTCAACAGCCAAACCTCTGAAGTATCAAGCATACTTGAGGTCATTAAAGGCGTTGCTGATCAAACAAACCTACTAGCGCTCAATGCAGCGATTGAAGCCGCGCGGGCGGGTGAGCAAGGTCGAGGGTTTGCTGTGGTGGCTGACGAAGTACGCAATTTAGCAAGTCGTACCGCAGAGGCAACTGGAAGTATCGAGTGCATTATTGCTCAATTTCAAAAAGACAGCGAAGCATCACTGACGTCGGTGGATACGGTCTGCGGCACAGCCCATCAACGTTCAAGTGAAATCGAGCAACTCTCTCAGGCAATGACTGAGGTCGTTGATGAAATGAAACAGGCGTTGGCCCACGCTAATAGCATTCAGCAACAATCAAGCAATACGGCTCATTTAAGTCAAGATGTACAGCACAAAGTACAAGTTATCAACGAACATGCTAATCAAACGTCGGTTTCTGCTGCTCAAACGAGAGATATTAGTATGAATCTTGAACAGCTTGCGGAGCATTTAGAGGAGCTACTCGATCAATTTACCCTTTCAAGTAAAAAATAGTTCGATATTCAGTGTTTTTCTGCCTCTAAGTAACAATAAAGGTTGAAGCATAATATTTGAAAGGTAATATGTCCCATTGAATCTATAGAATTCTATCCAACCCAATGTTCGCTCATTATAAATTCAATGAGTAACGCAACATTGGGTTGAATTTTTACCTCAATGGAGAATATTGAAAACATGACTTACGCGCCTGTATCAGACGTTTTGAAAGGTCAGCTAGCAGTAGACAGTGAAGTGACTGTTCGTGGCTGGATCCGTTCACGTCGTGATTCCAAAGCTGGAATCTCTTTCCTTGCCATTTATGACGGCTCTTGTTTCGACCCGATTCAGGCCGTGGTCCCTAATAATCTTAATAATTACGACAACGAAGTACTAAAGCTAACCACTGGCTGTTCTGTTGAAGTAACAGGTAAGATTGTTGAGTCTCCTGCGAAAGGTCAAGACTTCGAGCTAGCCGCAACTGACGTTAAAGTTGTTGGTTGGGTTGAAGATGCTGACACTTACCCAATGGCGAAAACTCGTCACTCTATCGAGTACTTGCGTGAGGTTGCACACCTACGCCCACGTACTAACGTGATTGGTGCTGTTGCTCGTGTACGTAACTGTCTATCTCAAGCAATTCACCGCTTCTATCACGAGCAAGGTTACTTCTGGGTATCTGCTCCGTTGATCACTGCGTCTGATGCAGAAGGTGCTGGTGAGATGTTCCGCGTTTCTACGCTTGATATGGAGAACCTACCTCGCACTGATAAGGGCGACGTAGATTACAATGAAGATTTCTTTGGTAAAGAGACTTTCCTTACTGTATCTGGTCAGCTAAACGCAGAAGCTTACGCTTGTGCACTAAGCAAGGTTTACACTTTCGGCCCGACTTTCCGTGCTGAAAACTCGAACACAAGCCGCCACCTAGCTGAGTTTTGGATGGTTGAGCCAGAGGTTGCCTTTGCTGACCTAAACGACATCGCTAAGCTATCGGAAGATATGCTCAAGTACGTATTTAAAGCAGTGCTTGCTGAATGTCGTGACGACCTTGAGTTCTTCGCTCAACGTATCGACAAAGAAGCGATCACTCGCCTAGAGCAGTTTGTCTCTTCTGACTTTGCACAAGTAGACTACACTGACGCAATCCAGATCCTTCTGGATTCTGGTCGTGAGTTCGAGTTCCCTGTTGAGTGGGGTATCGATATGTCTTCTGAGCACGAGCGCTACCTTGCTGAAGAACACTTCAAAGCACCAGTAATCGTGAAGAACTATCCGAAAGATATCAAAGCGTTCTACATGCGCCTAAACGATGACAATAAGACAGTTGCGGCGATGGACGTACTAGCGCCGGGTATCGGTGAGATCATCGGTGGTTCTCAACGTGAAGAGCGCCTAGATGTACTGGATGATCGTATGCGTGAAATCGGTATCGATCCAGAGCACATGAGCTGGTATCGCGATCTGCGTAAATACGGCACTGTACCTCACGCAGGCTTCGGTCTTGGCTTCGAGCGTCTAGTATCTTACGTAACAGGCATGGGTAACGTTCGTGACGTAATCCCGTTCCCACGTACTCCACGCAGCGCTAACTTCTAATCGAAGTACACCACAAAGTTACCAAAACCGCCTTACTTCGGCGGTTTTTTTGTATCTAGATCTCTTCAACTTTCAACATACAAATCATAATGAACAATTTGTAGTGACACGCATGAAGCTCCTAACACACGAAGACATTCTCATTACTGATACGACTGTAATGAAACTATCACAAAACCTTAATATTTAGACTATTGCTGGTGTTTTCACTGTTTGATTTCCCCTATCATGCAGCAACACACCATCATGTAACGTGACGTTAGTTCCAGAGTCACTCAAGGAGTTTGAAACATGTTCATCCAAACTACCCCTAAAAAAGTGTTATCAGTTTTCCTGACAATCATCTTATGTTTATTGGTCCCTCACTTGCTAGGGTTGTTTTCTAAACTCTACTTAGGTTATGGACGCTTACTTGGAGTCATTCCCTTCTTCGATTTTGGTGCAGAAAAAAATCTCCCTACCCTTTATGCATCCTTGGCAATTCTATTCGCTAGTGCCTTACTTGCGATAATCGGTATTAACCATAAACAAGCAAAGGATCGCTACGTACTGTGGCTGCTACTTTCCGCCATTTTCTTCTTCCTTTCGATAGACGAACTATTTTCCATCCATGAGCAACTCGTACCGGTTATGCGTGATAAAGTTGATGCGAGTGGCTACTTCTACTTTGCATGGGTAATCCCCTATGCGCTCGCACTGCTTGCTTTAGCGGTTCTTTATTTCAAATTCCTGTTACGACTTCCTAAAAAAACCATGCAGTTATTCATATTTTCTGGCGGATTATTCGTTATGGGAGCGATAGGTATGGAAATGCTAGGCGGTAAAATAGCGGAAGTAGGCGCTCATGAAGGCGTATCATATGCGTTGACTTATACTATGGAAGAACTACTTGAAAAACTCGGTATTGCCTTCTTTATCTACGCTCTACTAGATTACATGGTTGAGCAAAATGGCGAGTTAAAATTTGAAGTGACTAACTAAAACTAAGGCTAACCTTCGGGTTAGCCTTTTTTCTACTTGTCTGTCGCATCATTTTTGGCTGCGTAACGAATTCCATATAAGCAGATGGCAAACATCACGAAAGGAATCGCGGCTGCGGTGTACTCAGTCCATGCGAGATCAGCAAAAGACTTTGCCAAAATAAGATGACCGAATACCAATAAACTCGCACAGACTATTGCGACGAACACTAAGCGAAATTCGTGTTTATTACCTTGTTTTTCCATGACTTACCTCTCGCAATTAACTAGAGGTATTTGAACACAAACATGCTAAAGACAAGCAGTACAGTTAAAGCGAAAAATCACCTAGCAGTCACTTGCTGAGCTGCTAACTGCTCTATTCTAATCAAAGCGTGTTCAACTTCATCGGTCAGTTCAAATGAGATATTAATACGCAGACAATGTTGAAACTGGTTGCGAACATCAAACAGATTACCATACGCAACCGAAACATCGCTTTGTTTTAGTTCTTGGTAAATACAATAGCTATCAACCTCAGGGCTAAACTCCAGCCACACAAAGTATCCACCTCGAGGTAAATGAAGTCTCACGCAGCTCGGCATCATCTTATCTATTGCGTCACTATACTCTGCTTGTCGAGCTTTAAGTTGCTTCTGTAGTTTTCGTAAATGGCTATCGTAGCTCTCAAACTGAAGGTAGTGAGCCACGCCATGCTGAATCGGCGAACTTGCCGAAAGTGTCGTTGTAAATTGCTGCTTTTGCAGGCGATCGCTTAGTTTGCGATTCACCACCCACCCCACTCGATATCCAGGGCATAGTGACTTCGAAAGCGAGCCACAAAGCAACACTCGTCCCTGTTGATCCCAATACTTAAGTGGCTGGGGTTTGACACTATCAAAATGCATATCCGCATAGACATCATCTTCAATCAGATAGACATCATGCTGATTAGCTAACTCGACGACTTTACGTTTTGCCTCTTCATTCAGGGAAGCTCCGGTCGGATTTTGAAAGTTCGCCATTAACCAACACGCTTTTACGTCATAGGACCCGAACGCTTGCTCTAGCGCATCCAGATCAATGCCGTCAATCGGGTCGACAGCAACTGGAACTGCATTTAAATTTAAACGCTCTACTGCTTGCAAGACACCATAGAATGTTGGTGTTTCAATAACTACCGTATCACCAGGCTGACACACGACCTGCAAACTCAGATTGAGAGCCTCCATTGCCCCTGAAGTGAGAACAATGTCCTGATGTGACACAGAAACGCCTTGGGTTATGTAGCGCTGAGCAATCATTCTTCGTAACGCTTCATTGCCGGGAGGTAAGTTATGAATAACGGTTTCAGCAGGCATCTTACGCCCTGCACTTGCTAGATGACGGTTCAGAGATTGGAGCGGAAAAAGTTGTGGCGACGGAAACGCCGAACCAAAAGCTACAGAGACTTGATCGTTGAGTTTAAGGAACTCATATAGCTCATCGTTGTACTCGCGACTGACAGGAAGGCTCGCCTGTTCCATCTGCGAGTTTTCGATCACCGAGGTCACGAAATAGCCAGATTGAGGTTTTGCTTTAATCCAACCCTGAGACTCCAACAGTTGATAAGCTTGCAACACTGTCGCGGAGCTCACCGAAAAACTCTTACTTGCGGCACGTAATGAAGGAACTTTCTCCCCAGCACGCCAAGTTTTATCCTTAATCTGCTGCTTTAGATCTTCGGCAAGTTTTTGATAGCGATTCATAATTCCCTCGTTGATTGCTTGGCAAAGATACCACAGCCAATGGAATCATGAGCTTATCCCCTTCTCAGTTAGGCAAAATAGCTATATCGAACTGTGTAACTCGATACTGGTCACATTAAATCAAAATAATGCTGTTACATTTGTAGAGCAAAAGTGATCTACATACCTACATAGAGGATGATAATAATGACTAAATACGATTCATCACACATTGAGTACAAGGGTGAAACTAACGGCGTTCACAGCTGGATATCAAACAGTGGGCAGCCGTATTATTGGCATCCAGACTGGCTACACATCGCAGAAGACGCAACTGGCTCGCACCCAAAACAGCAGTTAGAGGTAAGCGAAGGTGAAGCACCGACGGAGAAACATGCGGTTAAAGCCATCTTGTCGCACCTTAACCAGTGGGCAACTGATAAGTTAAGTAATAACCCTGATATAGAGACCAATGCCATTGAATCTCAGGTCAATCTGAAAAATTAGCCCTTCAGTGCGCACTCGCATGAGTGCGCGCTTATCTTACTCACACGACATCCTCGGCATCTCACACGAAAGTTGTAAAACTGTATCAATGAGCGAAACAAATCGATAAAATTCTCGGTCTTGTATTGAGTGGGCGAATTGCGTATTTGATTGCCCGTTAGGCTAGCATTACTCTTATCATAAAATAAACAAAGGCTTTGCCATGGATAACACACACTACAATGGACCTCTAACGCTCAAACTCTACCTTCTCGCCGCGGTTGTTTTTGGTATTTACGGCGGTCGAGTGTGTCCGATGCTCGCAACGTTAACCTTTACCGAACTGTTTACCCACGTCACCGCCACCTTTGGTACAGTCTACCTGATTCGTCATTTTTTCCTTAGACACCACTCTTTAGTTGTAGAGCAAAAACACGCACAACTTGATAGCACTTTAATGTTCTTTGGCAGCCTAATTCTCGCCGCCTTTTACAACCTACAATACGACTTCCCACTCGATAGTAATCTCAAAGTGCTGTTTGGAATGACGTTATTTGGTTTTTTCACTGGGCTGTTACTACAACTCGATACAAAAATCAGCAGTTTCAACAACCTTACCCGTCACCAGCGCTATCAGTTTGAGCTTAGTGGCAAGCGACAATCTATGGTCAAACAGATGATAGTGCTTACCAGCCTGCTCTTAGTCGCATTAACTTCTATGCTTGCTATGGTAGCAATCAAAGATATCTTTTGGCTCAAACACAACCCTGAACGTGTACTCGACGGCACGGGAGTAATCAGTGTAATTAAAGAGTTTATTTACATCTCATTTGTACTTGGGGGTTATGTCATTGCGATAATGGTGAAATGGAGCAAATTGATGCGATTGGTTCTACGCGCACAAGAGTTCTCACTCATTGAAGTTGCCAATGGCAATATTTCCACACGCGTCCCGGTGTTTGAGCATAATGAACTAGGTTCAATGGCATCACTAACCAATCAGATGCTTGACAGTCTAGAGTCCTCTCAAGATGAGGTACAAACAACCCGCGATGTGGCGATTGTCAGTCTTTCGGCTTTAGCAGAATCGCGCGACAACGAAACTGGAGCGCATATTTTAAGGACTCAAGAGTATGTCCGCTCTTTGGCTTCACATTTGTCTCAGTTTGAAGCGCATTCTTCCTTACTCACCGAAAATTACATAGAACTTCTATATAAGTCAGCACCACTTCACGATGTGGGTAAAGTCGGCATCCCTGACAATATCCTACTCAAACCAGGCAAACTGACAGGTGAAGAGTTTGAAATCATGAAGCGCCACCCTGAGATTGGTGCGCAAGCGCTGTCGATGGCAGAAAAAGAACTCGGCAGTAATTCCTTCCTTCAGTTGGCGAAAGAGATATCCTTAACTCACCATGAAAAATGGGACGGAAGTGGCTACCCACGGGGTTTAAAAGGACAAGAAATCCCTCTTTCAGGACGATTAATGGCATTAGCTGATGTTTATGACGCACTTATTTCTGAGCGAGTGTACAAAAAGGCCTTTAGCCATGAAAAAGCCAAGGCAATCATTTTAGAAGGCGATGGCAAGCATTTCGACCCAGAGATTGTGGCTGCCTTTCTTGCTGTAGAGGCTGATTTCGTTGCGATTGCAGACAAGTATCGCAGCATGGAAGCAAAGGAAAACGAACTAGAGAAGAAAATACTCGCTTAGCTGCTATTTAGCTCCGGCATTTTTTGATGGTTAACCTCTACATACAGCAATGAATAGCGACACTTTTTATATAGAAAACCCGGCTTCAACAAAATCTATACTAAATTACGACGCTTTTTGAAATTTTCTTCACTTTCACTGTTGTCTCAGTTTACTTAGAAAGGTATAACTAACTCAGTTACTCGTTACTTAAACCTTCGATAAACATGGACGACGATTATGTTTGAAAAAGTAGTTGCTGCACCCGCAGACCCTATTCTTGGCCTTACTGAAGAATTTAAAAAAGATGCTCGCGCTGAAAAAATTAACCTCGGTGTTGGTATCTACAAAAATGAACAAGGTGAAACCCCTGTTCTTGCGACAGTTAAAAAAGCTGAAGCTGCGCTAGTTGAAACTGAAAAGACCAAATCTTACCTAACTATCGAAGGCACAGCTGAATACGCACTAGCGGTACAGAAGCTACTTTTTGGTAATGAGGCTGAAATTGTTGCTAACAAACGAGCTAAAACAGCGCAGGCTCCTGGTGGTACAGGTGCGCTTCGCGTCGCTGGTGAGTTCATTAAGCGTCAATTAGGCGACGTAAAAATCTGGATCAGTAACCCAACCTGGGCAAACCACAATGGTGTGTTTGCCGCAGCAGGCATTGAAACAGCTCAATACAGCTACTACAACGCCGAAACAAAAGACAAAGACTTCGCCGCAATGGTCGCTGACCTAGAAAAAGCATCTGCAGGTGATATCGTTCTTCTACACGGTTGCTGTCACAACCCAACGGGTATCGACCCAACAGCTGAAGAGTGGGAAACACTGGCTAAGCTAGTTGCAGATAAAAAACTGCTACCCCTATTCGACTTCGCATACCAAGGCTTCGCAAAAGGTGTGGAAGAAGATGCTCAAGGCCTACGTATCTTTGCTCAGTACAATAAAGAGATCCTTGTCGCGAGCTCGTTCTCGAAAAACTTTGGCCTGTACAATGAGCGTGTAGGTGCATTTACCCTTGTTGCAGAGTCTGAAGATGTCGCGACAACTGCGTTCTCTCAAGTGAAAGCAATCATCCGCTCTATATACTCTAACCCGCCAGCACACGGCAGTGCAGTAGTCACGTACATCCTGAACGATGCCGAGCTTCGTGCTGAATGGGAAGCTGAAGTAAAAGAGATGCGTGACCGTATTCAAGATATGCGTGGACTGTTTGTAACCACTCTTAAAGAGCAAGGCGTTGATGCTGATTTCAGTTTCATTGAACGTCAAAACGGTATGTTCTCTTTCTCTGGCCTGTCAAAAGAACAAGTAAACCGCCTGAAAGAAGAGTTCGGTATCTACATTGTTGGCTCAGGTCGTATCAGCGTTGCTGGTATGACTCGCTCGAACATGCTTCCACTATGTAAAGGCATCGCTGCGGTACTATAATTTCGCGCGGTCAGAACTAAAAAAGCCAGCTTTGCTGGCTTTTTGTTTGTCTGCTAGAAAAGGTATCTCAATGCTATCCCACCTTCACTGGTGGTAGTCTTGCCCTTGATTCGAACAGTCTCAAACTCACTCTTGCGATAGGTGTAGAAAGCCCCAAAAGTAAAATCTTTGGCAAACTGATAATCGGCTCGGATCTGAAACAAATTCTCTTCTACAAAGTCGGCACGATTGATCTCAATGCTGCTCGCGAGTTCCCAATTCGAAAAAAATGCGTATTTGACCGCTAAACTTGCCCCGAACGACCCATTGTTATCACTAAATAGCTTTTCATTGGTACTATCTAACGACTGTTTACCCCACAAGTAACCAAGCTTTGCTCCAGCAACCAGATCGAGTTTATCGGCGAGAGGAAAACGATAGGCAACACCCGGTAACAGTGTGTAGAGCTCAGTCGTCACGTCGGCTGGGTGAATAAAGCGCGCTGAGTAATCGAGGGTAAATAGAAGATTATCATTCCATAGATAATTAACACCTACAGCAAGTGCTGTGGCGTTCTTGCTGTCCGAGTCTTCTCTGAGCGATCCTGAGCTTAAATCAGCATAGAGATAATCGTAGTTCAAGTGGTTTGTTTGACTGCCCCTTGTATTCTGGTTCTCTGCAGCTTGAACAGAGCCAACCAACAATAAAAAGGCGATCATCGAGCAGTACTTCAATTCCATTGCGACCTCATTAATCCAAAACAGTCATTCGCCCAAGTAACTTAGTTTGAGTTTGCTACTGAAAACCTACCCAGGCACAGGAGGAGTTGTAATCAAAGGAAATATAGAACAAGTCGACGCCAAGTTAGGCAACAAATTACGAGAAGTATGATCTTCAGCGAGCCAAGTGGCTCAGTTAGAGGGAAAGATCTCATCAGAGCTCGTCCCTGAAATAATTGGTCTACAGGCGCGAAGCAGGTTGGATGGTAAACGTTAGAAGCGAATAAACAGCTCATCCTGTGACGAAACTTGAATGTCTGCGTTGGACTTTGCCTTTACTCGTTCGATAGATTCAATATCAAGCTCATAGGGCATCACTAACTTAAGTTCTTCGACACCCTCATATTTCGCCAATTCTAGCAATGTGAGGATATTTGATTCGTCACTACGATTCGCCGATAACGATTTCATCGCTTGATCCCACAAGCGATCTTCAACCGTGAGTGTATCTTTGATAGTGTTTTTCCAAGCCAAACTGAAAATTGGCGCGAATGTGCTCATCGCTTCCAAAAAGGTCCATTTTTTGTTGCAAGAGGCCCCTAAAAAAGAAGTGTAGTCAAATACAACACTGGTCTTACTTAGATGTTCCATATTATCCCCGGCGACGTTAGCAACATAGTGTACTTAATATCGTTGAACGGCTACGTTATAGCAATAGGATATAAATCATTGGTCTTTTATATCCAAATTTTGTTTGAAAAAGCTATATAAAAACCAATACGGTAACATAATGCGATCAACATCGTGATATAAGGAACCTGTTGCTTAATATTTCAACCACCGAATAATATCGCCACAACAAGCGCATTATTTGATATCGACTATCTTACTTGCTCTTTTGTACTGAACTCTCCAACCTTTCCAACTTGGTAACTCCCAACGCTTAGGGTAACCTTTTCTCAATCCATCGCGATGTACTACATAGACGAGTTTCTTCATTACCAAATATTCTACGTCGAGGTTGAGGTCTCCTAGCGACAATTCAAAAGGATAAGCAGCCGCAAAGTCCTCATACTCCCAGTATGGGATCCCATCAAATGGAAAGTCTTCTGCTGAAAACAGTTCTAGTTCAGAAACGTCCGTTAACTCCAAGAGCGTCAACTGATCCTTAAACCAAGTGTCGAAACTCAACTCATCGATATTTTGCGTCGATTCACTTAGCCCCAGCGCCACATAAAGCTTCCAATGCTCGATTTCTTGATGGCGAGTTAAAGCGAAGTTGGGCAGAATTTGGTTATCCTTCACTGCCTCAACCATTGGTTGAATAGCGTGTTCACCCAGGGCCGCTTCCCATCGGGTCGCAATCGTCCTTCCGGCGTAAGTAAGGTTTAAAGTAACACACGGTTGATCAACAACTATTGCAATCTCACCCGGTTGCCATTCGCCAAGCTCTAATTTAGCGATACTTTGCAACTCAATTGGCATACAGAAAGTGGCCAGATTTAGCGTCTGTTTCACCCCTCTGCCTGGCAGGCTATGTGTGTCGAGAACGACCGCCGCTTCATACTTATCTAGAAAACGACTTTCTCGGCCTAATACCACTTCCATCAAACCATTACCTAAAGCCTCCCTGCGCTTTAGACGACGTACAAACACCAGATCTGGATGTAGCTCTGCAATAGCTTCAACCAACTCTCGATGACCATAGCGTGATGCGACGCTTAGTTGGGGTAACTCAAATACCTCGCGCATTTGCGCAGCCAATGCACGCGCTTCTTTAAGTACATCTGAGTCCACATTAACGCCACAAAACTTATCTCCACGCACAATTCCGATGGCTAACTGA
This sequence comes from Vibrio tubiashii, assembly GCA_000775715.1. Classification (GTDB taxonomy): domain Bacteria; phylum Pseudomonadota; class Gammaproteobacteria; order Enterobacterales; family Vibrionaceae; genus Vibrio; species Vibrio tubiashii_A. The sequence continues at coordinate 431,648 of JRWQ01000011.1, read as the reverse complement.
GCATCGCTACCTAATGGCTCTTCAATGGCAAGTTGCTCTTGTTGCTCTTCGCTGTTACTCAATCGATACAAGTTTGCGGGCGTTGCCAATACTGCCGTAAGGTCAACCATAGCCTCGCGTAGCGCTTTTGTCGGCATACGTGTGACTAAGTCGGCGTACAAAGCGTCGATGGGCAGCGGATAGATGCGCTGACCATGTTCTGTGGCGATACCTTGTTGGTCGATCGCTCCCATCGCCAACAACATATCGCGTGCTTGGTTTAGCGAACGTTCTGGCAAGGTTTCTAAGAACTCAAGATGCTCCAACGCTACCCCACAGCTCGCCGCCGCTAACATAGCTTCGGTCAGAGACTCACGGTGCATTTCAGGAGGCGTGACTTCCGCGAGAGCTGCGTGTTGGCCATAAAGCCGAATACAGAGGCCATCCATCACTCGCCCTGCTCGACCACTGCGCTGCTTAGCACTCGCTTTAGAAATGTGTTTTAAACTCAGTGCTGTGCGACCATTGCGTTGCTCTGTTCGTCGCTCTAAACCTGAATCAATAACAGCAACAATGTTTGGAATCGTCAACGAGGTTTCAGCGACATTGGTTGCCAACACCACTTTTCTATATGGCTGTACATTTAGCGCGATGTCTCGTTGCTCTTCGGTGACTGAAGCATGAAGCGGCACCGCAACGAAACCCTCTATAGAAGCTAACTTACTCAGACATTGATTAATCTCTTTACGCCCAGGCAAGAACACCAGAATATCACCCTCAATCGAGTCAAGATTCACAACTTCATGCCTAACTCGTTCGTCTAAATTTCGCGCATCAGGTAATTGCCGAGAGTCATTAGCTCGATAGCTTATCGCTACTTGATAGTTCCGCCCTTCAGCATGCATACGTTGCGCGCCTAAATACGTGGCAAGTTTATTTCCCTCAATCGTTGCCGATGTTAAAACCAGACGATGCCGACTTGTTCCCTTTAATAGCGCAACCAACAGATCGGTGTCCCAGCGACGCTCATGAAACTCGTCGACAATGATCGTCTCGAAGTCAGCGAGCTTGTTTTCTGAGTACCAGCGCAACGCGACACCCGGCGTTACGAAAACCACTTGAGTATTTTCGTCAAATCGACCCTCTAATTTAATTGCATATCCTACTGACTTACCCAGCGGCTGGCCTTGTTGCTCAGAGAGAAACTGCGCCAAAGAGGTACAAGCAATCCTTCTTGGTTCAATAACGAGCACTCTGCCGGACTCCGCAGCCCAAAGAGGTAATCGTGTTGATTTTCCCGATCCTGTTTCCGCTTCAACAATTAAATGGTGTTGGCTAAGTGCGGCTTCAAAGTCCGATTTTAGAGAGTCAATAGGTAAGCTTGTCATCTGTGGCGTTTATGAATTTAAAAGACTTAAAATTATAAACTCAAAGTTTGTCGGAAAGGAGGATTATTCTGTTTACAATACAACAACGAATCCCTATCATTTTTACGTTCCTGTTCCTAAAGGTCTGATGACCCTAACCCCTACTAAGGCATGTAATGAATAACGATAAACGCCCTCTATATATCCCCTATGCAGGCCCTGCGCTTCTCAGTACTCCTCTTCTAAACAAAGGCAGTGCCTTCTCAAGTGAAGAAAGAAGCTCATTTAACCTAGAAGGCTTGCTTCCAGAAAATACTGAAACCATTCAGGAACAAGTAGAGCGTGCCTATCAGCAGTATCGAAACTTTGAAAGCGATATGGATAAGCACATTTATCTACGTAACATTCAAGATACTAACGAAACGCTATTCTACCGACTGGTTCAAAACCACATTTCAGAGATGATGCCGATCATCTATACACCGACGGTGGGTGCCGCATGTGAGAACTTCTCGAATATCTATCGTCGCGGACGTGGTCTGTTTGTTTCTTATGCGAATCGTGATCGTATTGATGACATCCTAAATAACGCCTCCAACCACAACGTCAAGGTTATTGTCGTAACCGATGGTGAACGTATTCTCGGTTTGGGTGACCAGGGTATTGGTGGTATGGGAATTCCAATTGGTAAGCTTGCTCTCTATACAGCATGTGGCGGTATTAGCCCAGCTTACACACTTCCTATCGTTTTGGATGTGGGCACTAATAACCCGCAGCGTCTTGCCGATCCTATGTATATGGGGTGGCGTCATCCGCGTATTACAGGTGCAGAGTACGATGCATTTGTCGAAGAGTTCATGCAAGCCGTCCAGCGTCGCTGGCCAGATGCTCTTATCCAATTTGAAGATTTTGCACAGAAAAATGCGATGCCGCTGCTTGAACGTTATAAAAACCGCGTTTGTTGCTTTAACGATGACATTCAGGGTACTGCAGCGGTTACCGTTGGCTCCCTGCTGGCCGCATGTAAAGCGGCGGGAAGCCAGCTATCTGAACAACGTGTCACCTTCCTTGGTGCAGGCTCTGCTGGCTGTGGTATCGCAGAGGCGATCATCGCCCAGATGGTTTCTGAAGGAATTAGCGATGAACAAGCTCGCTCGCAAGTATTCATGGTTGACCGCTGGGGTCTGCTACAAGAAGGTATGCCGAACTTACTAGACTTCCAACAACGCCTGGTACAAAAGCGTGTGACAACGAACGATTGGGAAGCAGAAGGAAATGCTTTCTCACTATTAGACGTCATGCGTAATGCTAAACCAACCGTACTGGTCGGGGTTTCAGGTGCGCCAGGACTATTTAGCGAAGACGTTATTAAAGAGATGCACAAACATTGCCCTCGCCCGATTGTATTTCCTCTGTCGAATCCAACCAGTCGCGTTGAAGCAACACCCAATGACATCATCCGCTGGACGAACGGCGAAGCATTAGTAGCGACAGGTAGCCCATTTGATCCAGTTGTCCATGACGGAAAGACCTATCCGATTGCTCAGTGCAACAATAGCTATATTTTCCCTGGCATTGGTTTGGGCGTACTGGCAGTACAAGCTAGCCGTGTTACCGATGAAATGCTTATGGAGTCAAGCCGCGCATTGGCAACATGTTCACCGCTGGCAATTAACGGCCAGGGCGCGCTACTACCACCGCTAGAAGCTATCCATTCCGTATCGAAGAAAATTGCTTTCGCAGTGGCCAAAAAAGCCATTGAACAAGGTGTGGCATTAGAAATTCCAGATGAAGCGCTAGAAGAAGCGATTGATGCTTCATTCTGGCAGCCTGTATACCGCCGTTACAAGCGCACTGCTTTCTAGTTTCAACAATACAGAATGTAAACCCAGCGATTCGCTGGGTTTTCTTTTCCTACCGCTAATGTCCCGTCATGACCTTTCTCTTAATTGTTATTGACTAAGTTCATGGTATGCTGCGCTAATCTGTAATTTTCGATTGTTATTAATGGATTACTTAAACCTATTGGGCGGTTACCTTCGTCCCTATTTAACTGAAATCTCCACCGCATTGATCGCTTGTACACTCGTTATGGCAGGGGGCGAAATCAACGCTATGCTGAGAAGAATTCTAAGAAACAGTAACTTTGCCCTCAGAACTGTGGCATTTGTATTGATAAATGCGTTTGGTTACGGCTTAATCATCGTTAAAGCAACGCCTTACCTATCTCGGACACTAGGTGAACTTGAGGCCGGCATCATGCTCGCCATCATATTATTTTGCTTCACATTAATTGGCCTATGGGCCCAAAGGAACCGACAAATCTAGTGCGAAGATTATTTCACCATAAGCCACCGACAAGACCTTGGTTAAAAGCGTTTACTTGGCTACCAATTTTAGCCATAGTTTTGGCTGCATCTCTAATTGCAATTGATCGTTGGGTTTCCTTTAGCGCGCAAGATCAATTGTTTAGTGATATCAAAGATGTCGATTCATTCGATGTTGCAGTGGTTCTTGGCACCAGTAAATACTTAGGCAAGGTGTTAAATGAGTATTATGCCAATCGCATTGACGCAGCGATTGAGCTGTATGATCAAGGAAAAGTAGAGAACTTTTTGCTAAGCGGCGACAACGCACACCGTTCGTACAATGAACCTTGGACGATGAAACGTGACCTACTTAAAGCGGAAATACCTGAAGAGAACATTTACTTGGACTACGCGGGGTTTAGAACATTAGACTCTGTCGTTAGAGCCAAAGAGATTTTCGACACTAACAACTTCCTAATCATCTCGCAGAAGTTTCATTGCGAACGAGCCATATTTATTGCAAACTCACACAATATTGATGCTAAGTGTTTCGCTGTAGCAGGCCCTTCAAAGCATTCAGGATTCAAAGTTCGTTTGCGCGAAGTGTTCGCGCGAGCCAAAGCCGTACTTGATATCTATATAACTAAAGCACAACCCAAGTTTCTTGGGCCTAAAGAGCCGATAGTCATTGAGCACGCCCAGGAAAGCTCACTCGAATTACAACCAAATGACACTAGTCCTGTCCAGGATAATCAAGAGTAACCACTTGATTTCGACCTTGACGCTTAGCCATATACAGTGCCTCATCCGCGCGGGTTATCATCGAACTAACACGCTCATGGTCTTTTGTAGCCACCCCCACACTAGTCGTTAAAGGATCACCATGCACCCAAATATGAGATTCGACACGTTGGCGAATCTTCTCAGCCAAGCGACTCGCTTTTTCCTGGGTTAAGCTCGGACAAAAGACAACAAACTCTTCCCCTCCCCAACGCACCAAACGTTCACTTGGGCTAAGTATTCCCCAAACCACCATAGTAAACTCACGCAAAATGTCGTCACCCATAGCATGACCGTACTTATCATTAACCAACTTAAAATGATCAATATCTAGATAAAGTACCGACAAGGTATGTTTCCCGGCAGAATCATCGGCATAATGCCTATCAAGCCACTCTCGAATCGAATGGCGATTCATCGCGCCAGTCAATGCATCTCTGTTGGCTAACTCAGCAAAATGAACATTTTGTTCTTTTAGCTCAATGTTTAGACGACTTAAATGCTCTTGCCTAAATTGGGATTGACGTATTATCTCATGACTACGTCTGACTTCGACAATGCTATAAACAAGCGCTAGCGACACCCATAATATCAATAACGAGAGCATCAAGGTTTCACCTTCAATATACGCACCGACGAGCTCAATACTCTTAATCGTCATTTTGTACTCACCAGTATAATGCGCAGAGCCAGTCGCAAGTTCAAGCTTAGTGACATTGGTATACTCGGGAGCAGAGTGGGCGATAGGAATATTGTTGTCGCTCAACCACCAAGTTAAAACCTGTAAGTTAGCAATCGGGATTTCAATAACACCCTGTCCAACACCCGGTTGATAGGAAACTCCGTTATACTTTTGTGTATATTCATTACCTTTCAAAGAGTATTCAGGATTGAAATTGCGCAAATATAACCGCATGTTGGGAAGGTTTTCACTATCGAGTTGCTCGAAGTCGATATTAAGATAAATCGTATGATAGTTGGCTAAATCTACACCTTGATGTAGGTTTTTGCCTAGTTGAATAGAGACGCCACAGTATGGCCAAGGATAAGCATCGGTTTTATCAAGTTTGCATTCAAGCACCGCTTCTGAACCAGAAACGGTCACCTTTGAACGACTGACACCACCTTGCACCTGATCATTGGTGGCTAAATATTCAAACTTATCAGGACTAATTTTGAATATATGTCCGCCGCCGTGCATCCAATAAAGCTGCACTACTGCTATGGTCAAGAGGACCATCATAAAAGTAACTTTGTGAACTAACTTCAATTCTCAATTCCAACTTGCGATACGCCAAAATGCAGCCAAGGACGTGCTACAACACGCAATAATTCGACATCGGTTCCATTTTACAGCATTTCAAGTAACTATCTGATAATAAATATTAGATCTGACTCATAAACTTTTGGCTTACTCTGGCCATTTTAGAACAACGAAAGATTCCTAACTTCATTATCGGTCAAAACTGCAATTTTGGCGCGATTGAATGCTAGAATGGCCCATAAACCTGAGGGTACACCTCACTACAATATAAGAGCACTGTCATGTCTTTATTAGCTAAAGGTACGCTGAGTAAAATGCGCGCCTCTCTCGAAAATACCGTTCATTATCGCTTGCCTGTTGGAGATGAACTGGTTGACCTTAACCCTTTCATTGGCAAGAACATTACCCTAACCCATACCGGAAATATCTTTTGTAGTTCTTGTGGTAAGAAAACCAAGAAAAGTTATTCTCAAGGCCACTGTTTCGTCTGCATGAAAAAACTCGCCAGTTGCGATATGTGCATCATGAAACCCGAGACCTGCCACTACGATCAAGGCACGTGTCGTGAACCGAAATGGGGTGAAGAGAACTGCATGGTTGACCACTATGTCTACCTGTCTAATACCTCTAGTCTAAAAGTTGGTATTACTCGCCACACCCAGATCCCAACTCGCTGGATCGATCAAGGTGCGACGCAAGGTCTACCCATTTTCAAAGTAAAAACTCGCCATATTTCCGGGCTAATTGAAGTAGAGTTGGCAAAACACATCGCAGACAAAACTAACTGGCGTACCCTGTTGAAAGGAGATGGAGAACCAATGGCATTGGAAACGAGATTTGCTGAGTTACTGCCGTTGGTCGAAGACAAAATTGCCGAAATAAAACAGCAGTTTGGTGAAGACGCGATCGAGATCCTAAATGACGACACTACTTCCATCAGCTACCCTGTAGAACAGCATCCGAGCAAAATTACCTCTCATAATTTTGATAAGAACCCAGAAGTCACTGGCGTGCTGCAAGGTATTAAAGGTCAGTATATGATTTTCGACACTGGAGTGATTAACATTCGAAAATTCACCTCTTATGAAATAGAGGTGAGCGCTTAGCTTAAGCCTCGATAAAATCATCTCTAAGACAAAGACCTCTATTTAGAGGTCTTTGTGTATGAGAGAGGTTCGCCTAATTCTTTAGGATAAGCTTGAGCTCATCAAACAGCATATCCACCTCTTCTATGGTGTTATAGTGCATGAAACCGATTCTCACTACCCCGCCCGACGCTTCTAAGCCAAGTTGACGAACAAGCCCTAATGCGTAGAAATGACCATTCCAAACACAGATGTTTTTCTCCCCAAGCTTTTTAGCTATAGACTCCGAAGAGTGATGGTCAAACGCTAACGCAAATGTTGGGGTTCGTACTTCGCTGTTAGCTTGAGATTGACCAAATAAGTTTACGCCATCTAGCTCATCTAATCGGGCTAAAAAACGTTCACTGATCGCTGATTCATGCTGATTGTACTGCGCAAAAGATTCGACCAGCCTCTCACGCAATGACCCGCGACTATTGCCCCACTGCGCTAAGTACTTAACCGCCGCGATGACACCTGCTAAGCCTTCAAAACTCTGAGTGCCTGTTTCAAAACGGCCTGGACCTAGATTTGTCGCAGGTTCAACTTTATAAGGCTTCAAAGTCTGCAACCATTTTGGCGCTATATAAGCAATACCGACATGGGGGCCGAAAAACTTGTAAGCTGAACAAGCTAAAAAGTCACAACCTAATGCTTGAACATCAATTAAGTGGTGCGGCGCATAGTGAACAGCATCGACGTACACCTGAGCACCTACCTGATGCGCGGCTTCTATCACGCGTTTAACATCAACAATTGAACCTGTGGTGTTCGAGGCAAAGGTTAATGCGACCAACTTAGTTTTTGGCGAAATCAAAGACAACAGATGGGCAATATCTAAGCCACAATCATTTTCATCAACACGGGCTTGATGGACAACGACATTTCTGTCTTGTGCTGCCTGCTGCCAACTAGAGACGTTCGAGTAGTGGTCAAGCGCTGTCACGATAACCTCATCACCCGCTTGCCAATCTCGGCTAATGGCTCGGCTAAGCTGAAAGGTCAGCGAAGTCATGTTGGCGCCAAATACGATATTGTCGCTCGACTCCGCGTTCAGCAATGCTTGAGCATGTTGGCGAGCTTGAAGCGCCAATTCGGTTGTTTTTTGGCTCGAGAAGTAGTGACCACCAAGATTCGAGTTGTAATACCCCAAATACTCCTTCATCGCCTCAAGGACAGATTGAGGTACTTGGGAACCGCCGGGGCCATCAAGAAACATCACTGGCAAATCATTGTGAGTTTGGCTAAGAGCGCTGAACTGTGCTCTTGCTAAGTTAGGAGTGAAGCTCATGCTTTGAACCTTTTGCTGTCAGTACAAAAACATCCATATGGCCTTCTTGGCCATCGATAACCGAACGAATTGGCGTCGCATTGTGCCAAAGCTTGTTATCTGCCAACATCGCGACTTCACCACTTTGCAAAACTTTGCGGAAGAATGGCGCTTCATTGAAACTGTTGTACAGCATGATATCGCCACCTTCGATGTTATGGCGCCCAATACCGATTAATGCGATGTGTTCAAAACCATCTTGGTGGACACCTTCTGGCGCGACCTGCGTTTCATCATAAATGGCAGATATTCGAATCTGATGAATTTCAATCTCATGACCATGGGTCAAAGCGTTTGATTCAACAAACAACTGACACATCTCTCGCATCCCTTCACTAGCTAGAATCGATGCTTCAATCGGTTCAAACTGTCGTACTACATTGCCTTGGAATCGGTTGATATCGTCAGTCTGCATAAACTGATTCTTGTTCAGATCGACAACATTACCGTCCTTGAACGCAACCACTGAGTAACGACGCAAACGATACTTGCCATCTGCGTGTTCGGTATGAGGTAACTGGGTAAAAGAGGGGGCGAGCTGAGAGATTGCTGCGTCGCTTAGTTTAGTCAGTTGTAGGGTAGTTTCGCGCTGTTGTAACATCATCATCTCCTTAATGAGGGCACATGCGATATAAAATTTTTAACAATCCATTCACATGTATTATTTACGCATTTATTTGGCAACTTCAAGCACAGATAGAATTTAAACCCATAAATCTCAACAATTTGGAGCTTAATGTTGAATTTTATAAAATTTTCAGCATATAAGGCCAAATTAAGTTAGTGACTGGTTTTAAAACTAGATGACTTCACTAGCTAGGCTATCATTTGCCATTAAAATCAATTGGTTACTGCACCAATCACTCTCTAGTAATCGATATCTTCAGTTCTAACCTATAACCAATTAATACAGTTCCTCCCCTTGCTAACCCTTTAAATGCCCTCATTTATTCCATACAATCAAATCAAATAGATAATCAAGCGTCACCGCGAATGGAGCACTAATGAGCGACGTAAAACATAGCAACCTACTAATTCTTGGCTCAGGCCCAGCTGGATACACAGCGGCGGTTTATGCAGCGCGTGCCAATTTGAACCCTGTTCTAGTGACTGGAATGCAGCAGGGTGGTCAGTTAACCACCACAACTGAGGTTGAAAACTGGCCTGGCGATCCAGAAGGGCTAACAGGGCCTGGTCTAATGGATCGAATGAAAGAACACGCTGAGCGTTTCGAAACAGAAATTCTGTTCGATCATATTAACGAAGTCGATTTCAGTCAGCGCCCTTTCCGGCTTAAAGGCGACAGTTCTGAATACACTTGTGATGCACTGATCATCTCGACAGGTGCATCAGCGAAATACCTAGGTTTAGAGTCTGAAGAAGCGTTCAAAGGTCGCGGAGTTTCCGCTTGTGCCACCTGTGATGGATTCTTCTACCGCAATCAAAAAGTCGCAGTGGTTGGCGGTGGTAATACCGCCGTCGAAGAGGCACTTTATCTGTCTAACATTGCCTCTGAAGTCCACTTAATTCACCGCCGTGATAGCTTCCGTGCAGAGAAAATCCTCGTTAAGCGCTTAATGGATAAAGTTTCAAACGGAAACATCATTCTTCATACCGATCGCACTTTGGAAGAAGTTGTTGGTGATGATATGGGTGTAACAGGCGTGCGTATCAAAGACACCAAGTCAGACAATATCGAGCAGATTGACGTTATGGGGGCTTTCATTGCGATTGGTCACCAACCAAATACGTCGATCTTTGAAGGCCAATTAGAGATGAAAGATGGCTACATCATTGTCCAGTCAGGCCTTGAAGGTAACGCAACACAGACCAGTGTTCCGGGTGTATTCGCCGCGGGTGACGTAATGGATCACAACTATCGCCAAGCAATTACCTCCGCTGGTAGCGGCTGTATGGCAGCACTAGATGCAGAGCGTTTCCTAGATGCGTTGGCTGATAGTAAATAATATTTTGCATTTTTAGCTCAAAACCTTAAAACCCTGCGGTATTACCGCGGGGTTTTCTTTTGTATAATGCCGAGCTCTATCAATTTATAATAATTCTCATTAAGCCTTCACGATGGATAAAAAGAAACAACGCAGCTTGAATCAGTGGCTCAAGCAGCAAAGCAAGCTCGCCAAGCGCTGGCTCATGATTGCTGTTGGCCTGGGTGTTCTTTCAAGCATCTTCCTGTTAGCTCAAGCCGCATTACTTGCCACAATATTGCATCAGCTCATTATAGAACACACTGATAAGTATGACTTAATCCCTTACTTTGCCGGTTTGGTTGCTGTTGTTGCTGCTCGCGCTCTCTGTTCTTGGGGCAGAGAAATCGCAGGCTACCGTTGTGGTGAACAGATCCGCGTTTATATCCGCCAGCTCATTCTCGACAAACTGCGTGAACTTGGCCCTGCCTATATAAAAGGCAAGCCTGCTGGAGCTTGGGCGACGCTACTGCTTGAACAAGTGGAAGATATGCACGATTTCTTTGCTCGCTACCTGCCGCAAATGTCACTATCAGTGCTGGTTCCATTTGTGATTTTGATAGTGGTATTCCCGATTAACTGGGCTGCGGGCTTAATCTTTCTAGTCACAGCGCCTCTTGTGCCTATGTTTATGGCGCTAGTTGGTATGAAAGCGGCTGAGGCAAACCGTAAAAACTTCAAGGCGCTACAACGCTTGTCTGGTCATTTCTACGACCGCCTTCAGTCTATGACCACCATTCGCTTGTTTGATCGCACCAGCGCTGAGACTGAAGTCATGCGTGGGGCGTCTGAAGTGTTTCGCGTACGTACAATGGATGTACTTAAGATAGCCTTCCTATCCTCTGCTGTACTCGAGTTCTTTACATCAATTTCTATAGCCCTAACCGCTGTATACTTTGGTTTCGCCTTCATTGGCGAACTTAACTTTGGTGACTATGGCGTAGGTGTCACGCTGTTCGCGGGCCTATTTATCCTCATTCTCGCGCCAGAGTTTTATCAACCACTGCGTGATTTGGGTACCTTCTATCACGCTAAGCAACAAGCAGTGGGTGCCGCAGAGAGTATTGTCGAATTTATTGAGACCGATGTAGAGACAGTGCGTTCGGGTGAAACAAAAATCACCGACACAAACAGCATTTCAATCACTGCTAAAGAGCTTGAAGTGTACTCTCCCGAAGGAAAGAAACTGCTCGGTCCAATTAGCTTGGCCCTCAACCCAGCGCAAACCACTGCATTAGTCGGGCCTAGTGGCGCTGGTAAAACAACGCTGATCAATGCGATTTTGGGCTTCTTACCTTACCAAGGTTCCCTAACCATCAATGGCATCGAAAGAAGTGAGTTAGACCTAACCAACTGGCGCGAGCAGATCAGTTGGGTTGGACAAAACCCTCTCCTCCTCCATGGTTCAATCCGTGACAACATCACGTTGGGCAAGTCAGATGTGAGCAGCGATGTTATCGAGAACGCGCTCAGTGAATCTTTCTCAGCCGAGTTCGTTAACCAACACGGGCTTGACTATGCAATATCAGATCGTTCAGGCGGACTATCTGTTGGCCAAGCGCAACGTCTAGCCTTGGCTCGCGCTATGGTACAAAATGGACACTTCTGGCTGCTTGATGAGCCCACTGCAAGTTTGGATGCACGCAGTGAAAAGCTTGTAATGCAAGGCTTAGCAAAACAAGTAGAGGGTAAAACAACCTTAATGGTGACCCACCAACTCACGCCACTGAAAAACGTCGAGCAAATACTCGTTATGAAAGATGGCGACATCGTTCAGTCAGGAAGCTATAGACAATTAGCGGCTACACAGGGCCTATTCCAAGAGATGCTGTTTGCCAACCAAGCCCTTAACCAATCAGATAAGGGGAACTTAGATGCGTGAATTACTTCCCTACCTAAAACTATATAAGAAACATTGGTTTGGCTTGTCACTAGGCATGTTACTGGCGTTTCTAACCTTAGCCGCATCTATCGGCTTACTGACCCTTTCAGGTTGGTTCTTATCCGCAGCCGCTGTGGCCGGATTGACCATTGCCCGAGAAACATTTAACTACATGCTGCCAGGCGCTTTTGTGCGTGGCTTTGCGATGGGAAGAACAGCGGGTCGTTGGGGTGAGCGTGTGGTTAGCCATAACGCCACATTTAAACTCCTCACCGATTTAAGAATCTTCTTCTTCTCTAAGCTAGCGCCCTTGATTCCTGGTCGAGTCTCTAACTTGCGCGATGCAGACCTGCTCAATCGCTTAGTCGCAGATATTGACGCGATGGATCACGTTTATCTAAGACTTGTCAGTCCTATGGTGGTTGGCACATTAGGTATTTTGGGATTAACCGCTCTGGTCTCTTGGTTTGATTTAGAGCTAGGTCTAACCTTGGGCGCGGTACTATTTGCGCTACTATTCACTTGGCCTGTTCTTTTCTACAAACTGGGTAAACGCAATGGCGCTGAACTAACCCAGCATAAGGCGAGCTTACGTATCACCACGTTAGATTGGTTACAGGGCTATAGCGAACTGACGTTATTCGGTGCGGAAGAGCGTTATCGCAATGCTATCTTGGATACACAAGAGAAACTGCTTAAGAACCAATACTTCAATGCCCATTTCTCTGGCTTGGCTCAAGCACTGCTGCTGTTGGCCAATGGTTGGACAATTGTACTCATGCTATGGCTTGCTGCTGACGGTGTTGGCGGCAACACACCAGATCCTATGATTGCTCTGGTTGCCTTTGCTACTATGGCGAGCGTCGAGTTACTGATGCCAATTGCTGGTGCATTCCAACACCTTGGTCAAACATTAACATCAGCGCGTCGACTCAATGATATTACTCAAGCAGAGGCAGACGTTCAGTTTCCGACAGAAGCGACTCAACATCAAGGTGAGTTCTCAATTGAGTATAAGGGCGTCTCCTTCCACTACCCTGACTCAAATACCGATGTACTTAGCCAAGTCGATCTCGCTATTCCAGCTCAGCATCGTATAGCAATTGTTGGTCAAACCGGGTCAGGCAAGTCAACTCTTATTCAGCTACTCAATCGCTATTGGGATGTGCAGCAAGGCAGCGTAGAGATCGCAGGAAAACCAATTCAAGAGTGGAGTGAAAGCCAGTTGCGCCAAGCAATTAGTGTTGTCAGTCAGCGCGTTGATATTCTTAATGGTTCACTGCGAGACAACTTACTGATGGCAAAACCTCAAGCTAGCGATGATGACTTAGCAGCCATTTTATCTAAAGTAGGCTTGGAAAAACTGCTTGAAGATACTGGCCTAGATACTTGGCTTGGTGATGGAGGTCGACAGCTATCTGGTGGCGAAAAGCGCCGCATTGGTATTGCTCGTGCCCTACTCCATGATGCGCCGATCCTACTGCTTGATGAACCAACAGAAGGGTTAGACAAACAGACGGAACAGCAAATAATGCAGCTTTTTGAGCAGCAATTTGCCCAAAAAACCGTGATGTTTATCACTCACCGCTTAGTGAACTTAGACAAGATGGACTCGATATGCCTTATTGAACAAGGTCAGATCGTTGAACACGGTACCCATCAGCAGTTGCTTGACGTTCAAGGTCGTTACTATCAGTTAAACCACACCCTTTAATCCAACGGGTTACTCTAGAAAGACCCAGGTTTACTGCCTTAAGTCTGGGTCTTTTGTATATTTAGAAGAGAACACTGAGTGGACAAAGCATATGAAGCCTCAAACCAAACAGCCACAATCCATACCTAACCCATGCGTGCGTAACTGTTGCCTCGATGAGCAGGACATTTGTTTAGGCTGCTTTCGCACCCTAAAAGAGATCCTCAACTGGTCCCACTGCTCAAAAGCCGAACAACTGGCCATTCTCAAAAACTGTTCACGAAGAAAGCAACATCGGCCTCACGTCTAATAAATAAGATTGTATGCTCTCAGTTTTTGCATTCTTCTCTCAAATTTAAGTCAATTTACTATTCCACACACCAAAGTTACCGTAATATTCACGCCAATTTACAATAATATTTCATCGTCCAAATTAATTATCGGCTCGGCTGGATTTAGCCAATGCCACGTAGCGAAGTCTAACGACAACGAGCTCCAATATACCTTCGCTGCAACATTACCCGCGATGTAAACGTAATTATGAAAGATCAACTTACAATTACTGTCTCTTCAATTAATGGTTCCAAGCATTGGTACTTTAGCAAGGCGATGCAGCGCAACCTGAAAACAAGCTTGGTCGTGGCCGGGTTTGCTCTTGCAGCAACACTATTCCTTATTGATCACCTCTACTCAGAAGTCGATAGTGCGCTGTTAAAACAGACAGAGCTAGCTGAGCACTCCAAAAACATCAGTCAGGAACTTGATACACTGCAACAGCTAAAATCCGAGCTCGAAAGCGATTTGTCCCAAAGAGAAGAACAAGTGCAATTAGTTTCTGAACGCCTCGTCGATTTAGAAAAAGTCCTCGGCGTGTCCAACGAGGCTACGGATCAGAGTTTAAACCAGAGGTTAGACACCGCGGCCATAACATCCAACGTAAGGCGCGCTATGCTCAATCAAATCCCAAGCGGTTCTCCGGTGGGTGACGTACGCATGTCTTCAGGTTTCGGCAAGCGCGTCCACCCTATAAGTGGGGTAGCTAAAATGCACCGTGGATTAGACTTTGCGGCGAACACTGGAACTAAGATCTATTCCCCTGCAGACGGTGTAGTTGAAGTGACACGTTCGAGCAACAAAGGATCGGGGAATTTCCTACGCTTACAGCATTCGTTTGGCTTTTCCAGTTCCTACTCTCATTTAAAGCAGTTCAAAGTCAAAAGTGGTGAGTTCGTTAAAAAAGGTCAACTTATCGCTATTTCCGGCAACAGTGGCCTATCGTCTGGTCCTCACCTCCATTACGAAGTGCGATTTGTCGGCAGAGCACTAAATCCAAGGTTCTTCGTTGAGTGGGACCTAAATAATTTTGAAGATATCTTTACCAAGCAGCGAGGCATACGATGGGAATCTTTAGTAGAAACCGTAGAACAACGAGTAGCACAGCAACTTCAACTATCATCGCCAAAGGATGTTCTGTTAGCGGAGAATTCAAAGTAGAGAATGACATCCAAATCGATGGAAAGGTAACAGGTCAACTGCATGTAGAAGGCACCTTGATCGTCGCAGAGTCAGGCGAATTAAACGGTGAAGTTTACGCTAAGCAACTGATTGTCAACGGTTTACTAGACGGAAACTGTTATGCCGAGCGCATTCAAGTACTGTCGAAAGGCAGCGTGAGCGGAAAGGTTTGGAGTAGCAACCTAAGTATTGAGCCCGGCGGTAAGTTCTCTGGAGAAGCCGCTGAAATGCCTCAAACTGAAGTCGCGAGCTTTGAAAAACAGCAAGAGCCTAAACCAGTCGAAACAGAAAAAGCCTCTAAAAGCGCATAATATTATCAAAGCAGACGGATTAGCTCGCTGCTGTGCCTCTATGTCCTTCTGTTAGGTTTACAAGTGACTAGAACGAAAAAATCCGAGTGTCTTACAACACTCGGATTTTTGTATTCATTCAGCTAGGAACAGATTAACGCTGTTTGTTACGCGCGTTCTGCTGGCCTGCGGCTTTTTTCGGCTTACGGCGAGATGGATTATTGCTACGACCACCACCGCTGTTTACGCGCTCTTCATGACGTTTCACTGCACGACGGATCTTCTGGCTACGTGAACGTTCACGTTTGCGAGAAGAGTTCGCCTTGTTTTCGTCGAGCAATGTCTCTTTCTCTGGGCGAAGTTCAACGAGTTCGCGCAGATAGTTAACCTCTTTAAGGTCTAGTTCCATCCATCCGCCACGAGGCAGCTTCTTGTCGAGGTAGATATCACCGTAACGAACACGCTTCAAGCGGCTAACTGTCGTGTCTTGAGATTCCCACAAACGGCGAACTTCGCGGTTACGACCTTCGTTAATAGCTACGTAGAAAGTGTGGTTCATACCATCACCACCCGCGTAAACAACATCTTCGAAGCGAGCTTTACCATCTTCCAGCTCAACACCACGAACTAGGTTCTTCACTTTCTGCTCTGTCACTTCACCAAATACACGAACTAGGTATTCACGCTCTACTTGACGGCTTGGGTGCATTAGACGGTTTGCTAATTCACCGTCGGTCGTAAACAGCAGCAGACCAGAAGTGTTCGCATCAAGACGACCAACAGAGATCCAACGTGAACCGCGGATTTTTGGCAGACGGTCAAATACAGTGCGACGACCTTCAGGGTCATGACGAGTACACAGTTCACCTTCAGGCTTGTAGTACGCAAGTACTCGACAAATCACCTCTTCCTGCGCTTTTGCAGAAACAGTGTGGCCGTCAATACGCACAACTGCATTTTCGTCTTCTAGTCGTTCGCCAAGCTTAGCTACGATACCGTTCACACTCACGCGTCCTGCTTTAATTAAAGCTTCTAGCTCGCGTCGAGAGCCATGACCAGCTCGAGCTAATACTTTCTGTAATTTTTCGTTCATTTATCTACCTATGTGTCGTCTTCTCAGACGTCGAATAAACTATTGCGACCCGAAATCGCGGCCGCATATAATAGCAAAAAGTGTGGCCAAAATCACGTACTTTTGATTATTCAAATGGCGCTGGATCACCCGAACCTAGACGTGCAATCGTCGGTTCACCCTCGCTAAAATCAATCACAGTGGTTGGCTGTTCACCAAGATAACCACCGTTAAGAATACAATCCACCGCGTGCTCTAGCTTGTCACGAATATCTTCTGGGTCAGACTCCGTTACATCACCACCGGGAAGGATAAGCGACGTCGACATTAATGGCTCACCTAACGCCTCGAGCAGATCTAGCGCAATTTGGTTGTCAGGAACACGAATACCGATCGTCTTACGCTTCGCATTCATCAAGCGACGCGGTACCTCTTTGGTCCCTTTGAAAATAAAGGTGTATGGCCCAGGCGTATTGTTTTTTAGCAAACGAAACGCGGTGTTATCAACACGCGCATAAAGAGACAACTCAGAGAGATCACGGCACAACAAGGTAAAGTTATGTTTATCGTCTAAGCGGCGGATCTGGCAAATACGTTCCAGTGCCTGTTTGTTTTCAAGCTGACAACCTAACGCGTAGCCTGAATCGGTCGGGTAAACCACAACCCCACCGTTACGAATGATTGCTACAGCCTGATTGATCAAGCGAGCCTGAGGGTTTTCTGGATGTACGTAAAAAAACTGGCTCATTGTAATTCCTCATTATCGAGTCTCACGACTCTATAGTTAATTGTTTTGAAGGCTCAATACCCCAATCCTTCCATACAGGTTCTACGCCTGAGGGAAGCCATAAGTTTCGTCCCAACTCCATCCAAGGAGAAGGATAATGAAAATCACTGCCTTGAGAGGCTAATAGATTGTATTGTATAGCATAATCAGCCAAGTTGCGCCTTTCTTGTTGTGCTTGTTGAGGTTGCGCAACTTCCATTGCATCCCCACCAGCTTCAACAAAGGCATTGATCAATCGTTTAGTCCACTTAGCCGTAAGGTCATAACGGGCCGGGTGAGCCAATACAGCTTGTCCGCCCGCAGCATGTATCGCTTCGACGGCATCTTGCATCGAGCACCAATTTGGCGGTACATAGCCTGGATTATTGCGCGTTAAGTACTTCTTAAATACCTGCTGCATGGTTTTGACATAACCATTATCAACCAACCACTTAGCAAAGTGAGCGCGAGTAATCGGAGCCTCACCGGCAATCGCTTTAACCTCTTCAAGCACACCTTCACGAGTCGCCTTCTCTAAGCGTTGAGCAATCAACTCAGCTCGTGACTCACGGTGGCGCTGTTGCTGGTTGATTAAATCGTTAAGCGCCGCTGATTGTGGGTCAATGTTCAGCCCAACAATGTGAATATCTTTGTTCTGCCACACAGTAGAAATTTCAATGCCATTAATCAGCTTAAGTGGCAATTGATTGTCTTGAATGTACTGATGCGCCACGTTAAGGGCATCAACTGTATCGTGATCAGTAATGGCTAACACATCGAGATTAAAGCTTAGCGCTCTATCAATTAGTTCGTTTGGAGGCAGTCTTCCATCTGAGGCGGTCGTATGACTGTGTAAATCAATTCTCATAATTATATTTTTTTAGTTGACTTTTTACCTCTGCACCAGTTAACTAGTACACAAATACGAAGTACCTGACTTAAGGCTCACTATGTTACAAGACATCAAGCAAAACCATAAAGTAAAAGTTACTGCTGACGTTATGAATAATAGTTCAGCCGAGCTTGCTTGGTGGCGCACTTGGACAAGTTCTTGGTGGGCTAACGTGTACTTTTAATTCATAGAATTCATGTTTCAAAGCCCGCTACGATAGCGGGCTTTTTGTTTTGTAATCTGCCTCACACCCAAGTGCTTAAACAATGGTCAAATATAACCAAATCTTGATTGGGCGACCGTATGCTTTATGCGACTATGTACGGCAGGAAGAAAAATTAATACAAAAGGAGGTCTTGTGAACAAGGCCATAGAAATCAAAAAGCTAGGTGACATTGAGCTAATTCGTACATCAGCACCTTACGCTCAAGATCCTACTCAGCTATTTCATACTCTGTGTGAGAATAAAACTGACAGCCTGCTATTAGAATCTGCCGAGATTGATTCTAAACAGGATCTACAAAGCCTTCTTATCGTTGATTCAGCAATACGCATCGTTTGTTACGGTCATACAGTGACAATGACAGCACTGACCGATAACGGTAAAAACCTGCTGGCTCACCTTACGCATAACATTACGCCTAACATCGAGCATACGTTTAACGGTAGTGAACTGGTTTTAAACTACAGCGAACCGTGCAACACCTTAGATGAGGACTCACGTCTTCGTGAGGCATCCTCCTTTGATGCTCTGCGTCTAATTCAGCACAGCTTTGATATCGCTGACCTGCACAAGCATGCGATCTTTATTGGTGGTTTGTTCGCTTACGACTTAGTGGCAAACTTTGAACCGCTCGGCGACGCTAAGCCTTCAAACCAGTGTCCTGACTACGTCTTTTACGTTGCTGAAACCTTACTGGTTGTTGACCACCAAAAGCAATCTTGCGAATTACAAGCAACCCTGTTTGCTGGTAACAACTGTAAAACCGCACTAGCACAACGCATTGACCAAATAAGCGATGCATGCGCCAACCTGAAGCCACTGCCAAAGGCTACAGCAGTGGCTAATACATTTGCTCAGCCAAGTATCTCTGATGAAGATTTTTGTCAGATCGTTCGCGACCTGAAACAGTTCGTGGTGAAAGGGGATATTTTCCAAGTCGTTCCTTCACGACGTTTTACACTGCCTTGCCCTTCTCCACTCGCGGCATATAAAGAGTTAAAGCAGAGCAACCCAAGCCCTTACATGTTCTACATGCAAGATGAGCTATTTACTCTGTTTGGCGCTTCTCCGGAAAGCGCGCTGAAGTACGAAACACACTCTAATCAAGTCGAAATCTACCCGATTGCAGGCACTCGTCGTCGTGGTAAACGTCCAAACGGTGAGATTGACTTCGATCTAGACAGCCGCATTGAGCTTGAGCTGCGCACTGATAAAAAAGAGAACGCAGAACACATGATGTTGGTTGATTTGGCGCGTAATGACGTAGCGCGAATTTCTCAAGCAGGGACTCGCCACGTTGCCGATTTACTAAAAGTAGACCGTTACAGCCACGTCATGCACTTAGTCTCTCGTGTTGTGGGTCAGTTACGCGAAGACTTAGATGCCCTGCACGCATACCAAGCTTGTATGAACATGGGCACACTGACTGGCGCACCAAAAATTCGCGCAATGCAGCTGATTCGAGATGTTGAAGGTGCGCGCCGTGGAAGCTATGGCGGCGCGGTGGGCTATCTTACTGGCGAAGGCACGCTCGATACCTGTATCGTGATCCGCTCTGCCTATGTCGAAAATGGTATTGCCCAAGTTCAAGCAGGTGCCGGAGTTGTTTTCGATTCAGATCCTCAAGCTGAAGCCGACGAAACCCGTGGTAAAGCTCAAGCAGTAATCTCTGCTATTCAAGCAGCACATAAGGAGTAGCACTGAGATGGCAAATATTGTTTTTATCGACAACTTCGATTCATTTACCTACAACCTCGTCGACCAGTTCCGCTCACTAGGACATGAGGTCACTATCTACCGTAACAACATTGCAGCAGAGGCAATAGAGGCGACGGTCGCTGAATTAGACAACCCAGTAGTGCTGTTATCGCCGGGCCCTGGCGCTCCGTCAGAAGCGGGCTCAATGCCAGAGATTATTCAGCGCTTAAAAGGCAAAGTGCCTCTGATTGGTATCTGTTTGGGCCATCAAGCCATTGTTGAAGCCTACGGCGGCACGGTTGCAGGAGCGGGTGAAATCATCCACGGTAAAGTGTCGATGATGGAACATCAAGACCACGCGACATACGCCGAACTACCTTCGCCGCTAGCCATCGCACGCTACCACTCGCTAGTCGCAACCCATGTACCTGACGCGTTAACTATTACCGCAGAGGTTGATGGATTGGTGATGTCTGTAGTACAAGAACAAGACAAGGTATGCGGTTTCCAGTACCACCCAGAATCAATAATGACGACTTACGGTGCAACACTACTCGCCAACGCCATTGAGTGGGCTCTGGACAAGAACGACAAATAAGGAATAACGTCATGGAACAGATTATCAATAAACTTTATGACCAAGAGTCACTAAGCGAGCAAGAGAGCCAACAACTTTTCGACGTTATTATTCGTGGTGAGTTAGACCAAATTCTAATGGCTTCAGCGCTAACCGCACTCAAGATTAAAGGTGAAACACCAGATGAGATTGCCGGTGCAGCGAAAGCACTGCTTGCCAATGCAAACCCGTTCCCGCAACCAGATTACGATTTTGCTGATATCGTGGGAACTGGTGGTGACGGTCACGACACGATCAACATCTCAACCACGTCTGCATTTGTTGCCGCAGCGTGTGGGCTCAAAGTCGCGAAACACGGCAACCGCAGCGTATCAAGCAAATCGGGGTCTTCTGACCTTCTTGATAAGTTTGGTATTAACTTAGCAATGAGCGCTGAAGATACTCGTAAAGCGGTCGATGAAATTGGCGTTGCCTTCCTGTTCGCACCGCAATATCACAGTGGTGTACGCCATGCGATGCCAGTGCGCCAGACCATGAAAACTCGTACTATTTTCAATATTCTTGGGCCACTGATTAACCCTGCGCGTCCAAACATAGAATTGATGGGCGTTTACAGCAAAGAGTTAGTTCGCCCAATCGCTGAAACCATGCTTAAGATGGGTATGAAACGAGCAGCGGTTGTGCACGGTAGTGGCTTAGATGAAGTGGCGATTCACGGTGAAACTACAGTAGCAGAAATCAAAGATGGTGCTATTCATGAATACACTGTTTCACCAGCAGATTTTGGTTTAAGCCAACATCCGCTAGAAGCAATTAAAGGTGGCACGCCAGAAGAGAACAAGGCGATCACAACCAACATCCTAACTGGTAAAGGGACAGAAGCTCAAACGGGTGCAGTGGCAGCCAACGTAGCTCTGCTGATGCGTCTATTTGGTCATGAAGATCTAAAAGCGAATGCTCAAAAAGCGCTTGATGCTATGAACTCTGGCAAGGCTTACGAGTTAGTGCAGAAGCTAGCGGCTCATGCATAACGTATCGAACAACAAGGTAACGAAAATGACTCAGGTAAAAGAGAAATTATCCGAACACATTTCTGTCAAAGAGGCAGAGATGGCAGAAGTACTGGCTAAGATTGTTCGAGACAAATACCGGTGGGTAGCAGAGCGTAAAGAGTCACAGCCATTAGAGACATTTAAGGCTGAGCTAGCACCATCTGATCGCAGTTTCTACAGCGCGCTAAAGCAAGACAAGACGGTATTTATTACTGAGTGTAAGAAAGCGTCTCCATCTAAAGGCTTAATCCGTGATGACTTCGACCTTGATTACATTGCCTCGGTATACAACAAGCACGCCAATGCCATTTCAGTGCTGACCGACGAGAAGTACTTCCAAGGCAGTTTTGATTTCTTACCTCAGGTAAGAGCGCAATCCAAGCAACCTATTTTGTGTAAGGACTTTATGGTCGACACTTATCAGGTTTACTTAGCGCGTCACTACAGCGCTGATGCGATCTTGCTGATGCTTTCTGTGCTTAACGACGAAGAGTATCGCGAGTTGGCTGATGTCGCGCATTCGCTCGATATGGGCGTACTGACCGAAGTGAGTAACGAGCAAGAGCTGCACCGAGCGGTTAACCTTGGCGCCAAAGTCATTGGTATCAACAACCGTAACTTGCGTGACCTATCCACTGACCTTAACCGAACTAAAGAGTTAGCACCAACCATTCGCGATCTTGCGCCAGAGGCGACGGTGATTTCTGAGTCTGGAATCTACACTCACCAACAAGTACGAGACCTGGCAGATTTCGCTGACGGCTTCCTAATTGGCAGCTCACTAATGGCTGAAGAGAACCTTGAACTTGCGGTTCGCAAAGTCACTCTAGGTGAAAACAAAGTGTGTGGTTTAACCCACCCGGACGATGCCGCCAAAGCTTATCAAGCCGGCGCTATTTTCGGCGGATTGATTTTTGTCGAGCAATCTCAACGCTTTGTATCTCTGGAATCGGCGCGCCTCACCATGAGTGGCGCACCACTTAAATATGTCGGCGTATTCCAAAACCACGACAGCGCACAAATCATCGAAACCGTGAAAGAACTTGGCCTCGCTGCGGTTCAGCTCCACGGCAGTGAAGATCAAGAGTTTGTGAATACTTTAAGAACCGCATTGCCTGCTGAAGTCGAGATCTGGAAAGCGTATGGAGTGAGCGAGAGCGTCCCTGCGCTAATTGAACGTAACATTGATCGTCATCTACTCGATACCAAGGTTGGCTCTCAAGTGGGTGGTACAGGGTTAGTGTTTGATTGGTCTCTCATCGGTGACCCTTCAAAAGTCATGCTTGCAGGCGGGATCACACCATTTAACGCACAAAAAGCAGCGGCACAAGGATGTCTAGGATTAGACCTCAACTCGGGAGTTGAACTCTCACCGGGTAAGAAAGATGGCGAAAAGCTCCTGCAAGCATTCGCAGCAATCAGAGACTATTAAGAATTTAAACGGCGCGTATCTTACGTGCTAAAAAGTGAAAGGAATTTAAACATGGCAAAGCTAGATGCCTACTTCGGCGAATATGGTGGTCAATACGTACCACAGATTTTAGTCCCTGCCCTTGAACAGCTTGAACAAGCTTTCATTGATGCACAACAAGACCCAGAGTTTCGCAGTGAGTTTATGTCGCTGCTACAAGAGTACGCGGGTCGCCCTACTGCTCTTACGCTAACTCGTAACCTAACCAAAGGCACTAAGACCAAGCTTTACCTTAAGCGTGAAGACCTACTGCACGGTGGCGCACACAAAACCAACCAAGTACTTGGTCAGGCGCTGCTTGCGAAGCGTATGGGCAAAAACGAGATCATCGCTGAAACAGGCGCAGGTCAGCATGGCGTTGCAACCGCGCTTGCTTGTGCTCTATTGGGCCTTAAATGTCGCGTATATATGGGTGCAAAAGACGTTGAACGTCAAAGCCCAAACGTGTTCCGCATGAAGCTAATGGGCGCTGAAGTGATCCCTGTCCATTCAGGTTCAGCAACATTGAAAGACGCTTGTAACGAAGCGCTACGTGACTGGTCGGCAAGCTACGAAGAAGCGCACTACTTACTTGGTACTGCAGCAGGCCCTCACCCGTTCCCAACCATTGTTCGTGATTTCCAGCGCATGATTGGTGAAGAGACTAAGAATCAGATCCTTGCTCGAGAAGGTCGCCTTCCTGATGCGGTTATCGCCTGTGTCGGCGGTGGCTCAAACGCTATTGGTATGTTTGCAGACTTCATCGAAGAAGAGTCTGTACGCCTAATCGGTGTCGAGCCAGCAGGTAAAGGTATTGATACCGACCAACATGGCGCGCCGCTTAAACACGGAAAAACTGGTATCTTCTTCGGTATGAAAGCACCATTGATGCAAGATCCAAATGGTCAAGTTGAAGAGTCATACTCAGTATCAGCGGGTCTGGACTTCCCTTCTGTTGGTCCACAACACGCCCACCTAAATGCGATTGGCCGTGCTGAATACGACAATGTAACTGATGACGAAGCTCTAGATGCTTTCCAAGAACTTGCGCGCAGCGAAGGTATTATTCCAGCTCTAGAATCCTCTCACGCCCTTGCTCATGCGCTACGTATGGCGCGTGAGAACCCAGAAAAAGAACAACTATTGGTAGTAAACCTATCTGGTCGTGGTGACAAAGACATCTTCACCGTACATGCCATCCTAGAAGAAAAAGGAGTGATCTAATGAGCCGTTATGCGAAGATGTTTGAACGCCTAAACGAGAAAAACCAAGGCGCATTTGTCCCTTTTGTCACTGTTTGCGATCCTAACGCAGAGCAGTCATACAAAATTATGGAAACCTTAGTTGAGTCAGGTGCAGATGCACTCGAGCTAGGTATCCCGTTTTCTGATCCACTAGCAGATGGCCCAACTATACAAGGTGCCAACATTCGCGCCCTTGATTCTGGCGCTACTCCAGATATCTGTTTTGAGCAGATTGGTAAAATTCGCGCTAAGTACCCAGAGCTACCAATTGGTCTGCTTATGTACGCTAACTTGGTTTACTCACGTGGTATTGAAAACTTCTATGAGCGCTGTGCTAAAGCAGGTATCGATTCAGTATTAATCGCCGATGTACCAACCAACGAAAGTGCTGATTTTGTTGCTGCGGCTGAAAAGCACGGTATTCACCCGATCTTTATTGCGCCACCAACAGCCAGTGACGAGACGTTAAAACAAGTTTCTCAGCTTGGTGGGGGTTACACTTACCTGCTTTCTCGTGCAGGCGTAACCGGTGCGGAAACCAAAGCCAATATGCCGGTAGGTGACATGCTTAGCAAACTTAACCAGTTTGATGCGCCACCAGCACTACTAGGTTTTGGTATTTCGCAACCAGAGCAAGTAAAACAAGCTTTAGCATCAGGGGCAGCGGGTGCAATTTCAGGCTCTGCAGTCGTTAAACTCATTGAAAACAATATCGAAAACCCGAGCGAGATGTTAAAACAGCTAGCAGATTTTGTATCTTCAATGAAAGCGGCTACACAAAAGTAACGTGTTAGCCATGTAGACTTCTATGAGATCAGGCGCTTATCACACATAAGAACCTGATCTTTTTTTTAACATCGTTCCTCACTTTTGACCCTCGAGAAAAACCGCAGTCAGGCTGATTGTTTATATAAATCGCATTAGCCAAACCAATAGCAAACGTTTTCCATCGCACAAAAAATTACCACCCATCAATAAAAACGCGAATAAGCTCGCCTCTTGTGCCTAACTCGTATTGCCAAATGTAAAATTTACGTGTACAAAACGAGACAGAATTATAGACCAATCATATGCAGGGCATTGGTTTTTAGTTCTAGGATTTTAAGATTAATTAGCACAGAGGTTATGGAAGTGTTAAAACAAAAGAATTTACTAAGCAACATCGGCGTGCAAGTCGTCATTGCTATGATCCTTGGTACTGCCGTTGGTGCCATGATGGGCAACCAAGCGACAATGTTCGCTCCACTGGGTGCGATCTTTATTAACTTAATCAAGATGTTAGTAATCCCTCTCGTTGCCGTTGCACTGATTTCTGGTGCTGCTGGCCTGGGTAACAGCCAGTCTGCTGGCAAAGTGGGTCTAACAACATTGGGTTACTTCGGCCTAACGTCTGCGCTAGCAGTAGCACTTGCGCTATTTATGGGTGAAGTATTCAAGCCTGGTCTTGGCATCGACGTTTCCGGCGTAGAGGGCATGTTCTCAGCAGAGTACGCTTCTAAAGGTGAACTACCTACTTTCTGGGCGACCATTACTGGTATGATCCCAACCAACGTTTTCCAGTCACTAAACGAAGCCAACATCCTACAAATCCTAGTGTTCTGTCTGTTCTTCGGTATTGCGATTTCTAAGCAAGATAAAGAGCGCCGCGAACCTATTATGAACGGCGTAAACTGCATCGTTGACGCTATGGTATGGATGATCAACAAGGTAATGATCATCGCGCCTATCGGTGTATTTGGCCTTATGGCAGAAGCGGTAGGTACATTCGGCTTTGGCGCGCTAATGGTGGTGTTCAAGCTATTCGTTGTTTACGTTGCTGCAATTCTTATCTTCGGTTTCATCGTATACCCAGCGATGGTACACGTCTTCACTAAGACATCAGCGAAGAAATTCCTAACAGCAATGAAGAAGCCTCAAGCGGTTGCTCTATCTACAGCCTCTTCTATGGCAACGCTACCTGTAACTATGGACACAGTTGAGCACGAGTTAGGTGTTAAGAACTCTACCGCATCATTTGTTCTACCTCTAGGTGCAACAATCAACATGTCTGGTAACGCGATTTACTACGGTTTAGTAGCTATCTTCTTTGCACAGCTGTTCAACATCGACCTAGGCATGGGCGCTTACATCGCAATCATCGTAACCTCTACGCTAGGTGCGGTTGGTCAAGCGGGTGTACCTGGCCCATCTTTCCTAGTCGTTGCGGTTCTACTTGCTGCAGGTATTCCAATCGAAGGTCTGCCACTGCTGTTCGCTCTTGACCGTATCTTCGATATGATTCGTACCGCACTGAACATCACAGGCGATGCAGCTTGTGCTGTGATTGTTGATGCGCTCGTTGAAGAAGAAACCGTTGAAGCTGAGCTAAAGAAGCAAGAAGCTTAATCTCTTCAAACAGTTAGCATAAAGCCACTCGGTTGAGTGGCTTTTTTGTTCTTGCTATATTCGCTTACATAGATTTAAACTGAAGCTCTACCAGTCGTTGGTACAACTCACAACTCTCAAGCAGGGACTGATGATTGCCGACATCCACCAGCCTACCATGGTCCAGTACAGCGATTTTATCTGCATGTTTAATGGTCGATAGCCTATGCGCGATGATAATCGTGGTTCGCCCCCTCATCAGCTCTTCTAGCGCTTGTTGAACATGATGCTCACTTTCGCTGTCTAACGCACTCGTTGCCTCGTCGAGCAGCAAGATATTGGGATCTTTTAATATCGCTCTGGCAATGGCAATTCTCTGCCTCTGACCTCCAGATAAACGCACACCGCGCTCACCTAAGAAGCTGTTATACCCTTCCGGCAGGTTGACGATAAAGTCATGAGCGTGGGCTTTTTTCGCAGCCTCTATCACCTGTTCGTCTGTCGCTTCAGGGTTACCATAACGAATATTGTGGAACACATCATTGCTAAACAACGCAGGTTGCTGAGGCACAAGCGCCATTTGGTTTCTTAGATTCTGCGGCTCAAAATCACGCACGTCCGCTCCACCCAATGACACGGTTCCTTGCTGAGGATCGTAAAAACGTTGCAACAATTCAAATAAGGTTGTTTTACCGGCGCCAGATGGGCCAACTAAAGCGAGGATTTTTCCTTCCTCAGCAACCAAATCAAGGTTCTGCACTGCTGGCTGATCGGGGCGAGAAGGGTAGTAAAATGAAACGTCATTAAACGCTACCTCGGCCTTGATGTCGTTGGGCTCTACACTTGTGTTGTTTGGCGCTTTGATATGACTCTCTACTTGAAGGATTTCAATCAAGCGTTCTGTTGCTCCGGCGGCACGCTGCAGTTCGCCCATCACTTCAGAAATTGTCGCAAGTGCTGAAGCAACCATAATCGCATAGAAGACGAAAGCAGCTAAATCCCCTGCCGACATCACACCTTTAATCACATCACTGCCACCAACCCAAAGCATTCCTGAGATTGCGCTGAACACGATCACAATGACACCGGAAATAAGAATCGCCCGCTGCAGCACTCGCTTGCGGCCAATTTCAAATGCTCGTTCTACCTCGTTTGAGAAGAAATGTTGCTCTTGAGCTTCACGACTATAGCTTTGTACCGTTTTTATATGCTCAATCGCCTCCCCTGCGTAGCTGCCGACATCGGCCATTGAGTCTTGGCTTTCACGAGACAAAGCGCGCACGCGGCGGCCATAAAACAGAATCGGCACCAAGATAAAAGGAACGCAAGCTAAGACAATAAGTGTCAGTTTAATATTGGTCGCAAACAGCATGATGATCGCGCCAATACACATCAATGCACTGCGCATCGCCATGGAAAAGGAAGAGCCGATGATACTCTGCAGCAAGGTGGTGTCTGTGGTGATTCGAGACATGATATCGCCACTACCGTTAGTTTCGAAATAACTCGGGTGAAGAGTGATCACATGATTAAACACCGCCAGTCGAATGTCTGCGCTGACTCGTTCACCAACCGAAGAGACTAAATAAAAACGAAAGAAGGTACCGATAGAGATCAATAATGTGATGACCAGAATAAAGGCGATCGCGCTGCTTAACTGCTGCACCGATTGCTGGGCAAAGCCTTGATCAATCAAGACTCTCACCCCCTGCCCAACCGACAGGGTTAAAGCAGCAGTAAAAATCAGCGCCATAAGCGCAGCCGCAACTTTGAGTCGATACGGTTTTATAAAGCGCAGCAGTTCGAGCAATATGCCAAGGTTCTTTTTCTTAACCTCTGAATTATCTGTGATTGGGGCTATATTCTGGGCATTGGTCGATTGTGTCGTCACGCATCACTCACTTTGTCGCGCAGGGCTATACCTATTGGTATGGGGCCAAGCCGTTTCAATAGCAAGTCTGAACGTGCCCAAAAAAGAAAAAGCCTGACCGAAGCCAGGCTTTTAAGCAATGAAGAGTGCTCTGTTTTAAAAGAAGTGGAAAGTCGCATTAAGTGACAGATTTTTCACATCTTTCTCTTTCATATTAAATACGCTGTAACTCGCACCAAATGAAATAGGTCCTGCCACGAAGTACTCAGCACCCACACCATACATCATGTCGATTTCGTCTTCTTTAAAACCCGTGCCAGTTAGCTCGTAAGAATGCAGGCCTGCTTTCGCATAGACATGTAGAGGACCGAAATCGATACTTGGCTTTGCCGCAAAGTAAACACCGTCACCTTCGAGTTTACCAGTGTAGTCACCGTAAGTGATGTTATCGAACTCACCAAAATTTTGGAAACCCGCTTCAAGACCAATTAGAGGGAGAATACCTGTACCAACATGAATGTTGTATGAGGTGGATGAATCGTTTGCTAGATCAGCTTGACCTACACTTGCTCCGCCGTAGATCCAAGAATCGGCAGAGGCTGTTGCTGATGCACCGATCAGAGCTAGCGCTATTAGTGTTTTTTTCATAGTAAACCTTCTCTAGTTTCATACTGCTGGAACCCGATGGGGCAAGTCCCTGCCGCAATTGTCAAAAATCTGAACTGTGCATTGATTCATGCAATTTGCATACCTAGCATGCGTCAATCGCCATTTTAACACGTTTATCAGATACCGGATACGGTGTTCCAAGCTGCTGAGCAAAATAACTCACCCTGAGCTCTTCTATCATCCAACGCACTTCTTTGACGTTATCTGGTACAGCGACACCTTTCGGAATTTTGTTCAGTAACTCTTTGTAATCATTAGTGACTGATTCAATCTTCAGCATGTGTAAACGGTCTTTGTTCGGATCGATCGGCAGCTTTTCCATTCGGCGCTCTATCGCTTTCATATAGCGCAGAATATTCGGTAATCGCTTCCAACCACACTCAGTAGCAAAACCTTTAAAAATCAAACCTTCTATCTGCGCTTTGATATCCGACAATGC
This sequence comes from Vibrio tubiashii, assembly GCA_000775715.1. Taxonomy (GTDB): domain Bacteria; phylum Pseudomonadota; class Gammaproteobacteria; order Enterobacterales; family Vibrionaceae; genus Vibrio; species Vibrio tubiashii_A. Next base: position 401,814 of record JRWQ01000011.1, on the reverse strand, counting down.
AAACGCCATAGAAAAGTCGATTTTACCCTTTAGTTTCTTATTGATGTTGAATGCAGTGGTTAGAATCGTCTCAACTTGCTTAGCAATTTCAACTACAGTGTCACCGAGTTCAGCGCGAACATGTTCTTTTAGCTGTTCAAACTGCTCTGGCTCCCACACTAAACCGCCCTTCTCTTCAATCAGTTTATCAACACCACACGCAATGCAGTCATCAATCAAATCTAACACCTTGCCATATGGGTTGAAATATAAGCCAAGCTTCGACTTATTTGGCAAGTTTGAGTGTAGATACTTAATCGGTGATGGTACATTGAGCAAAATTAAGCGCCGTTGCCCTGCTTTCATTGCCGATACTTGCTCATACTCGGTTTCGTAAAGCTTAATCTCGACACTGTCTTTAGTATCTACGATAGCTGGGTAGGCTTTAACTTCGTAACCTCCGCGTTTCTGCTGATACACTTTTGGCAGTTCACCGAAACTCCAAGTATGTAAGCCTTGCTGCTCAATATCGTCATCGGCCACTTTAGATAAAGTCTCTTGAACCTTATCTTTGAGGCTCTCTTTGAGCTCATGTAGGTCGCGATTCTCTTTGAGCTTACGATTTCGATGATCCACCGCACGGAAGGTGACTTTCAAGTGCTCAGGAACCTGTTCTAAATTCCAATCTTCACGCAACACTTCCACACCAGTCATACGGCGCAACTCTTTCTCTAACGAGTCGAGTAATGGGGCTTCCATCGCTGTTGCACGCGCTAAGAATGCATCGGCGTAGTTTGGTGCTGGTACAAAATTCTTACGCACAGTTTTTGGTAACGATTTAATCAGGCTAACCACTAACTCATGGCGCAAACCAGGGATCTGCCAATCAAAACCACCAGGCTCAACCTGATTAAGAATTGGCAATGGCAAATGTACCGTTACACCATCGTTATCTTCGCCAGGTTCGAACTGATAGCTCAGCTTGAGTTTCAAACCATTCTGGTGCCAGAAGTTCGGGTAATCCAAATCAGTAACATGGCTAGCATCGCCCTTAAACAGCATCTCTTTCTCGAAGTTAAGTAGCTCTGAGTTCTGTTTTGCCGCTTTTTTCCACCAAGTATCAAAGTGTTTACCAGAAACAACTTCCGTTCCTACACGTTGATCGTAGAAGTCAAACAGTTCGTCGTCATCCACTAGAATGTCACGGCGGCGAGATTTGTGCTCCAGCTCCTCAACTTCCTGTAATAACTTGCGGTTTTGTTTGAAGAAAGCGTGCTTAGTCTCCCACTCTCCTTCAACCAAGGCGCTGCGGACAAAAATCTCGCGGCTCACGGTTGGGTCAATACTGCCATAGTTAACCAAACGCTTAGGCACAATAGGCACGCCATAAAGCATGACCTTCTCATGAGCCATCACTGCCGCGCGTTTCTTCGACCAGTGCGGTTCGCTGTAGCTGCGCTTGATTAGGTGCTTAGCAAGCGGCTCAATCCATTCAGGTTGAACTTTTGCGATGATGCGTCCCCAAAGCTTGGACGTTTCCACCAACTCGGCAGACATAATCCACTTCGGCTGCTTCTTGAATAGACCAGACGCCGGGAAAATATGAAAACGAGCATTACGCGCACCTTGGTACTCATTCTTCTCTTGGTCTTTCATACCAATGTGTGAAAGTAGACCGACTAGAATGGCACTGTGCACGCCTTGGTAGCTCGCAGGTTCATCATTGAGTTTGAAGTCCATTTCACGCATCGCTTGATGCACTTGGAAATAGACATCTTGCCACTCACGCACACGTAAGTAGTTAAGGTATTCTTGCTTGCACTGCTTGCGGAACTGGTTGCCAGAAAGCTGCTTTTGCTGCTTTTGAATGTAATCCCACAAGTTAACAAACGTAAGGAAATCTGAATCTTCATGGAAGAAACGGCGATGCTTATCATCTGAAGATTGCTGTTTGTCACTCGGACGCTCACGTGGGTCTTGAATAGAAAGTGCCGACGCAATAATCATCAACTCTTTCAGTGCGCCATATTTCGGCGCTTCCAGTACCATACGAGCTAAGCGCGGATCGATAGGTAAACGTGCCAATTGACGACCCACAGACGTTAAGCGTTTCTTCGGATCTTTCGCTTTGTCATTGATCGCACCAAGCTCTTCAAGCAGTCTGACACCATCTTGAATATTACGTTTATCTGGCGCTTCCACAAACGGGAAGGCTTCAATATCGCCTAAGCCTAAAGCAGTCATCTGCAAGATAACCGAGGCTAAGTTGGTACGCAGGATCTCTGGATCAGTAAACTCAGGACGAGAGTTATAGTCATCTTCAGAGTACAAACGGATACAGATACCCTCTTCAACACGACCACAACGACCTTTACGCTGATTAGCACTCGCTTGAGAAACTGGCTCAATTGGTAGGCGCTGAACCTTGGTACGGTAGCTGTAACGGCTGATACGCGCAGTACCTGGGTCAATAACGTACTTAATGCCCGGAACCGTTAACGAGGTCTCTGCTACGTTGGTCGCCAGAACAATGCGACGCCTAGCGTGCGGCTGGAAGATCTTGTTTTGCTCACCTGCTGATAGTCGAGCATACAGAGGCACGATTTCGGTGCTCTTAAGATTGCGTTTCGCAAGTGCATCAGCGGTATCGCGGATCTCTCGTTCACCGTTCATGAAGATCAGGATATCACCCAAACCTTCATCGCATAGCTCGTCAACCGCTTCAAAGATGCCATCTAGCTGATCACGGTCGACATCATCATCACCACGCAGTGGACGATAACGCGTCTCAACCGGGTAAGTGCGACCTGACACTTCGATAATTGGCGCATTGTTAAAGTGTTTAGAAAAACGCTCAGGGTCGATAGTTGCCGAGGTAATGATGACCTTAAGATCAGGACGACGCGGCAGTAACTCTTTCAAGTAACCCAAGATGAAGTCGATGTTCAAGCTGCGCTCGTGCGCTTCATCGATAATGATGGTGTCGTACTGGTTGAGGTAACGGTCGTGTTGGATCTCAGCCAACAAGATACCGTCGGTCATCAATTTGATTTGGGTGTTGTCAGAGATTTGGTCGTTAAAACGAACCTTATAACCTACATATTCGCCTAGCTTAGTCTCCATCTCTTCCGCAATACGATTGGCAACCGAACGCGCAGCTAAACGACGAGGCTGAGTATGACCGATTAAGCCAAACTTACCGCGGCCAAGCTCGGCACAAATCTTAGGCAACTGAGTGGTTTTACCTGAACCCGTTTCACCAGCGATAATAACCACTTGGTTGTGCTCTATCGCTTCAGCAATGTCATCTTTCTTCTGACTTACTGGCAGGATTTCTGGGTATTCAATCTTAGGGACGTAGTTGCTACGCTGCTCTGCGTCCATCATGGACTTGGCAATATCTAAAGCGATCTCATCAAATACAGCATTACGTGAGGCTTCTTTCTTAATTTTATTTGCCCCAGAGATACGCTTACTTAGACGAAATCTATCTTTCAGCATGCACTGGTTAAGTGCCTTGCGAAGAGAAGCGGCAGTATTCGCCTGAACTTGGCTACCTGCTGCTTGTGATTTATCTGGCTGTGACGCAGTCAAAGCATTTCCTATTATTATCTTGATTTAAAACGCGCGAATTGTATCACAGAAAAAGAGCGGCAATCACGCCGCTCTCATAACTAGCCCCTGTTACTCTTGGGTCAGAAGTGAATTTGCAAGTACAAGGTGTTGTAGTTACTGCCACCTTTGATTCGACCAAACTGAGAGGCACTTTCGAAGATCGCGCTGCGGTGGTGAAGAGAATAGCCAAACCACATGTTGTCAAAGTCGCGATTATTGATCAGATCACCGATATTCACATCAAGCGAAAGATCTATGTAATTTAATAGGTTACTTGGGGTATAGCCTTTTGACTTCATCTCTTCGTTTTCGATATAGGTCAAGCTATCGATGTAAGACATCCCTTCGGCAACGCCAAGGCGCCATTGAGTCGGCCACTCAAAGTTATAATAAGCTTTGATTGCAGCAACGTATTCAGTCGCAGCTGACTGCACATCCGAAGACCAGTGGTGAACAATACCCGGCGTAAAGTAGATATCTAAAGGAAGACCGAAGATTTCATCAGTAAGAGGATGACCATAAAAGAACGAGGTCATTTGGTTGTTGTATGGATCCTTTTCAGAGTTGAAGCTGAGGATGTCACCTATGTTCGATGGCGTCGCCCAACCATGAGCAAAACGCACATAGCGCTTGTTACTTAGCGCTGACTTAGGGGCTTTGGTTTTGTCATTAAAGAAACCAAATCCAAGATAAAACTCCCCTTGGTACCTGTCATTTACTGCTTTTGAGTGGTATGCGTTGCTATCTAGGCGAGTAACACTGGTTGAGCCGAGGAGATACAAATTAGAGTAAACGTGGTAACGCGCTTTAACACCAACATTAGCATCGAATCCTGCGCCAATGTTTTGCTCAGTCGATGATGCAAAAGCGTAATATTGGCTATTAAACTCAGCACCTTTATATCGAAGCGTCGCGTGTGGTTCAAGTTGCCAATCGCCAAACTCGTATTTAGCCGATGCACGTAGATTAGCGTGAAAACGCATCTCTTTGTCGCTCATCAGCTCAGTATCTAGCCACCACTTATCGTCGAGCTTGTATCTTAGCTGGCCACCAAAGTCGACCGAATCACCTTGGTTAGCATTCTGAACATCAGCAGGAATATCGACAAAGCGTAGTCTCATTACCGCATTAAGCTCAAACGGATCATCATCGTTTTTGTACAGATACGCCCCGCCTTCAAGACCATTGACGAACAAATGTTCATTTTGAAAGAACATCATAGGCACAAAAGTACTCACCGATTGATCGCCCGCCTTAGTTTCAAACGGAATACTTGCCGTGCGATATACTGCGGCAATCCCCCACTCTTGCTCACCTATTTTCGATGTTTGCTCAGCGTTTAGCGGGGTTGATACTCCACCACACGCGACCAAAACTAGCGCTGACAATTGTTTACTAGTTATCATTTTTTGCCCAAAAGTGCCTAAAGCACTCAAAAACTAACCAATTAAAACAGTTATTACTTATGTTTCTCGGTCTTTCGTCGTTAAAATAAGAATCATATGTTCCCTTAAATCAAAAAATTGTGAAAGCCTCTGAACTAAAAAGTTTACTCGAGTCATTACCTCAACAGAGCGACCCTGAAATCGTAACGGGAGAAACGTGGCTGCCCGAACGTTTACTTGAAGCCAATCTCGACGACGACATGCTGTTTTTATCCTTCGACTCTGCACCTGAAGAGACTCAAGGTGAAGAGGAAGGGAGAGGATTTGTCGAACACGAAGTCGAGATGATCCGCCAACGATTTGAACAGATCATCGACGAGCAGTCAGACACGAAAACCAAAGCCGATGCTATGCTTGCACTATTTTTGATGGGCCACGAACTCTCTAGTTCAGAAATCATCGAGATTCTCGAAGACCCAGAAATCCAAGCTCCACCAGACGAGTAGTGAATGAATAACACCTTACCTTTTCTTCTTGCAGGGCCGATACTGCGTAAAGTTACCCAAAGTGAGCTTACTTTCTGGCTCGTCACCAGTGAGCGACTAACTGGCCGATTCGAACTCACGTTAGAGCCCAAACAAGGTGTTATCTTTCAAAGCGACTTAGACCATTGCCACCAGCTAAAGGCTGGTGAGCGCTGTTATATCACCCTGGCTCATTTTAAGGGTGAATTTCCAGCCAACGTGGCATTGAGTTATGAGTTTCATACCCAGCATGGCGCGCTAACCTCCCTCTATCCTGAGCTTCGCTATGACAACGAAGAAAGCCTAACCTTTAAGATTTCAACCAAAGCCGACTACATCCTTCACGGCTCATGTCGCAACCCGCACGACCCTAGCAAAGATGCACTGGTGCAAGCCGACGCAAAAGTAGCGACTCAATCACTCCAAGATCGCCCTGAGCTATTGATGATGAGTGGCGATCAAATCTATGCTGACCATGTAGCAGGCCCAACACTCGATGCCATTTTACAAACCATCGACTTGCTTGGCTTATACGATGAGAAGTTCGATCAAGATGCGCCGATTGAATCAGGCCAAGCCTTGTATGCGCACCCACACTGCTTTTATGGCCGAGACAAACTGCTGCCACATTATAGCGACGATGGCACTCTACTCTCGAAGTTGTTCCCGCATCGAAATACGCCTATTTTCAGCTCCCATGACTGTGAGAATCATTTGATCACTTTCGCTGAGTTTCTTGCCATGTATCTATTGGTTTGGTCTCCAACATTATGGCCATGTTTGAATCTCAATCGCCTTGCCGAACAAAGCTTTAGCCAAAGCGGCAGTACTCTATCACCTCAATTTCAGCAGCAATGGCGAGAAGAGAAAGTCACCATTGAGGAATTCATTCAAGGGTTGCCCAAAGTTCAAAGGCTATTCGCCCATATACCTACCTACATGATTTTCGATGATCACGACGTGACTGATGATTGGAACCTCACCATAGGTTGGGAGAAAGCAGCCTATAGCAATCTGTTTTCAAAACGCATTATTGGTAATGGGCTGATTACTTATTGGCTTTGTCAGGGCTGGGGAAATGAGCCAAGTAACTTCAATCAAGAGTTTTTGTCAGTTGCCAATCAGTTTCTTTCCAAGCCAGAAAGCGCTCACCACGATGATTTTATTGACTATCTTTATGCCTTTGAACGCTGGCATTACACCGTCCATATTTCGCCCAAAGTGGTGGTGCTCGACACCCGAACGCGACGTTGGCGCTCTGAATCACGCATGAACAAGCCCTCAGGCTTAATGGATTGGGAGGCGCTGGTTGAGTTTCAACAAGAGTTGATGCATCAAGATAAAGTCGTGATTGTCTCTGCCGCACCTATGTTTGGGGTTAAGTTTATCGAAGCGCTGCAAAGATTTGTGACTATGCTAGGTCGACCACTTCTGGTTGATGCGGAAAACTGGATGGCTCACCCGGGCAGTGCTAATACCCTATTGAGTATTTTCACTCATACCAAAACGCCGACTAATTTTGTCATCCTCTCCGGTGATGTGCACTACTCGTTTGCCTACGATATTAAGCTGAGGTTTCGCCGTAGCAGCCCGAACATTTACCAAATCACCTGCAGTGGGTTTAAAAGTCAATTTCCAGAGCCGCTACTCGGTATTTGTGACTACGCCGATAGGCTGCTCTACTCTCCGCGTTCTCCGATCAACTTTTTAACCAAGCGTAAGCGTCTGAAAATTAAAAAGCGTGACCCGAATACCGAAGGCACACGCCGCTTGGTGAACACCAGCGCGATTGGTGAGCTAAAACTCGACGAACACGGCAAGCCTGAGCGGATTTCGATTCTTACTGGCGACGGTGTCGAATGGGACTTTCCACCAATAAATGAAACGTAAGGTTTTTGTAAAGAGACTTGAGATGCGCGTCCATAACCACTATCTATAAAACTAGCGATACGACAAATCGAACCAATGCTTTCGAGCGTAACAAATATAAACAATCAAGATTAACGGGCTACCGATATGTTGAACTCTATTACCTCTCTATTTAAACAATTGCTCGAAGGCCACGATTTAGGCCAAAACGCTCAGCCTGATACAAACTTAGCCATCGCTTGTTTACTGTGTGAGGTAGCAGGCGCAGACCACCAGATTGACCCAGTAGAAGTCGAGGCCAAGCGCCACCTTTTGATGCGCTTACTCGATCTTGACGACACAGGAGCCAAGACATTGCTAAGCAGAGCTGAAGCGAGTAGCAAAGAGTCGGCCTCTCTCTATGACTTTACCTCCCAACTCCGTGAACTGAGCCAAGAGACACGTTTCTCGCTAATCAAAGCGATGTGGGAAGTGGCGAATGCCGACGGTGAAATAGATCCACTAGAAGATTCAGTGATCAGAAAAACCGCCGAACTTCTCTACGTCGACCACAACGAGTTTATTCGCGCAAAATTGTCTGTGACTGATGGTGATAAGAAGTCCTATCGACAAACCAAAAATTGCAGTTAGCAAAAAGCAAGACCTGACCCCGTCATATGCTCTGACCCCGTTATATGCTCATTGATTGGTTTGGAGAATAGTAGCAACGTGATTAATGGACTCTATAGCCGCATGACTTATGCCTGAGAGTTGAAAGAAGCCGTGAGTTACGCCTAAATACCTTCTGCACTGGGCTTTAACTCCTGCGTCCAACAACTTGCGATATAGAAGTTCACCTTCATCAACTAAAGGGTCGAATTCCGCAGTAAGAATATGAGTTTCTGGAAGACCCTCTAAATCAGTTCGATATAGAGGACTGGCCTCAGGATGCGCACGCGATACTTCGTTTAAGTACATATCATACCCGGTTACCAAGGTATCTTTGGTAATGATGTAGTGCTTACCATTATCTTCATAACTTTGACTCGAAGCGGTCGCATCTAACATAGGATAAATAAGAATTTGCTTTACTGGTTGCCAATCAGAATTTTCTTTTAATCGTAAAGATGTTACGAGACATAAATGACCTCCTGCGCTATCTCCAACAAGACTTATATTATGTGGGTCACCCCCCCACTCAACACAATGGTCACGTATAATCAAAGTTGAGTTATATGCGTCATCGTGTGCTGCCGGATAAGCATGCTCAGGAGCTAGTCGGTACTTTACGGCTATGACAATTGCACCAGAAACATTAGCCAGTTTTCTAAGTTGTTGATCATGGGTATCGAACCCACCACTAACAAAACAACCACCATGAAAATATATCGCTACTGGTAATTTTTCATCAGCAGACGGTTTATAGATGCGTAGCGTTAAACCGTCGATCTCTACCTCTCTTACTTGATATACAGACTCGCTTTCCCCAGCAAGAGAGACACTGTCCACGTAGCCTTGTCGCCGCTCAGCAATAGACTGATTCCTGACGGAAGGGCATCCTGCCTTGATAAAACCTTCGACAAGCTCTTTTATACCCTTCTCCAAACTTAGACTTACCATCAAAGACGCTCGTGCTTTTTTATTATGACCAGCCCACTTATCTGTATATAAGTACAGCTAAGACGTAAAATTGTCAATTTAAAAAAAACGACTCATCACCTAAGCTATCTCAAAGAAGAGAGCTCAATCATGTCATGCTTAATAACTGAATTACTTTGTAAAAAGAACCCCGCAAACGTCTTCAATGAGATGATAGGAAATGTCCAAAACCTGACTAGAAAACGCCCAAGGCGCTTGTCTTCCCTAACCCACAAAATCCTGACGCGATATTCCATACTGGGTCATTTTGTTGTTGAGGGTTCGTCTTGGTAGCTCTAACTCGTTTAATACTGCTTGAACATTACCTTTATGGCGCTTTAGCGATTGAATGATCAGTTGGCGCTCGAAGCTGTGGACTCGATCCGCGAGGTTGTGGCTGGTACCCGCCTCTTCAACTTGGGTCTCGCAGCCGATGATTGCCCCGAGCGAATGACTACCACCAATGGCTAGCACATAGCGCTCGGCAGCGTTCTTTAACTGGCGCACATTGCCGGGCCATTCATAATCAATCAGCATTGCGCTGTCGTAGTCACTAAGCTCGACAAAATCACGCTGATATTGAAGCGCCACTTTACGAGCAAAGTGCTCAAATAGAAGTGGGATATCTTCTCGTCGTTCACTGAGCTTAGGTAGATCTAGCTCCACCACGTTGAAGCGATAGTACAAGTCTTCACGAAACTCGCCTTGATCGGACGCTTTGCGCAGATCGGTTTTTGTCGCTGCTATTACCCATAAATCGAGGTCAATTTCCTGATTGGAGCCGATGCGTTCTAGCTTTCTCTCTTGCAGTACTCGCAGAAGCTTGATCTGGAAGCTCATTGGCATGCTCTCTATCTCATCGAGAAACAGCGTGCCTTTATTGGCGTGTTCAATTTTACCCACGCGATTCTTATCTGCTCCAGTAAACGCCCCTTTTACATGACCAAACAACTCACTCTCGAACAGGTTCTCTGGTATCGCGCCACAGTTAACCGCAACAAACGGGTGGTCTCGTCGCTGGCTAAAATCATGTAAGCAGCGCGCGACTAGCTCTTTACCCGTTCCGGTAGCGCCATTTATTACTGTATCGACAGGGGTTTGGCCGAGCATAAGTATCTGTTTACGCAGCTCGTTTAGCCGTTGTGATTGCCCAATCAAACGTGATTCTAAGCTTGGCTTTTCAACCAATAATTGCTGCAACTTACGATTTTCTAGCACTAGCCTGCGTTTTTCACTGGCCCTTTTGATCCGGTCAACCAACAAATCTGGCTCGACGGGTTTTTCAATGAAGTCATATACACCATTGCGCATCGCTTCGACGGCCATTTTGACATCACCGTGAGCGGTAACAAGCAACACAGGAATATCGCTATCGATGTTTTGAACCTGTTGGGCAAAGGTCATTCCATCCATTTCTGGCATACGAATATCTGAAACTATCACGGCTTTCATGTTGGCTTCTATTACGCTCAACGCTTGCTTAGCGGAAGAGAAGTCCTCAACCTCAATATCAGCCAAATTCAGCCACTGCTTGGTCGCTTTGCGAATCGCCTCTTCATCGTCGACTAATACCACTTTTACCGATTCTAGCTGTGGATGATTACTCATTATTTGACTCTCCCGATGAAGCAGACAAGGTTACGCAAAATGCAGCACCTTGTTCATTGTTGTTCTCAACCGTCAAGGTGCCACCAAACTCTTCAATAATGCCTTTCGATACAGACAAACCAAGCCCCAACCCTTTACCCGGTGGCTTGGTGGTAAAGAAAGAATCAAACAGCATAGGCAGGTCTTCATCGCTCACGCCGCAGCCATTATCGGAGATTTTAATCACCACCTGCTGCTCCTGTTGGTAACTGGCGACAGTAATTCGCCCGCAATCGACACAGTCAGACTCGATGATGGCATCAATGGCATTGCGAATTAGATTAACCAAGATTTGCTCTAGTTTTATCTCATCTGCATTGACCCAACACTCGCTTTGTTGTTCGCGTACTATCTCTATCTCATGTTTGTCGATACGGGGCTGCAGTACCACAAGTGCGTTGTCGAGTGCTTGCTTAAGGTCGACGGGGCGAAGCTCACCGACTGAACGGCTAGCAAAGGTTTTCAGCCGAGTAACGATACTTGATACGCGGCGAATCAAGCTATCAACCTCGCCAAGATTCTCCTCAACTAGCTCATATTGACCTTTCTTGGTCAGCAGTTTACTACTAGCGACGTAAGTCAGAGTCGCTTGTAGGGGTTGGCTAATCTCATGGACAAGCTCAGCAGAAAGCTGGCCTAGGGCGCTCATTTTCTCTGCGTGAATAAGCTCTTCGTTAGTTTGGCGAAGTATTTTCTCGGTTCGAATCCGCTCCTCTATCTCACGCTTTAAGTTACTATTGCTCTGTCGCAGGGCGTTAGTTCGCTGTGCGACCTGCCACTCAAGCTGCTGTTGATGTTTAATGCGACTAAAGAAAAACGAGGCCAACAAAGCAAGCAGAGCTGTTACCAACAGCGCAATCAGCAACACGGTAAACTTACTCTGTTCAATGCTTTTCATGTCATTGAGATAGTAAAGCTGCCAACCTAACCGCGGTATTTCACGCTCATGCAGTAAGAATTGGCCAGAAGAGAAGGTAGCATCATCGGTTGAGCTGGTTTGAGAAAGATTGATCACCCGATCGCCGAGTGGAGAGCCCGGACGCTCTTCCATTGGCAAAGCATGAATCTGGTGGTTACTATACTTTTGCGCCTCTTCGATACGCTGGTTCACCTCTTGTGACAGTGGCGACAGACTTCGATAACGCCATTGCGAGTGACTCGAGAGGAAAATCACTCCATCACTATCGCTAATCCATACTCGCTCCCCGCCCGCGCTCCAGTTTGCTTCAAGTAGCGACATATCAATTTTAAGTACAGCGACGCCAACAATCTTGTCATTATCTTTAACTGGTTTAGAAAGAAACAGACCCGGTTCGCCCGTCGTCACACCCACTGCGAAAAACTGACCTTCATTGCCAGCTACCGCATCTTTAAAATAGGGGCGAAAATGGTAGTCGTTGCCAATAAAGCTGTTCGCGTCTTGCCAGTTACTGCTCGCTACAACCGTCCCGCGGAGGTCCATGAGGTACAAGGCATCGGCTCCCGACTCTGTCTGCCAATCCGCCAACTTAACGTTGACCCGATCCGCTAACTGAGCATTGGTAGGCGTTGAAAGCAGCATTAACACTTGGGCATCATTGGCAGTGATGTGGGGTAGATAATTGAAGCGCTGATACTCAGCTTCAACTGTTGAAGCATAGAGATTAAGGCGCTCCTCACCGATTCGGTGTAGCTCTTCAAATTGCTGAAACTGGGTGCTTCTCACCAATACTGTCGCGAAAAACGCGCCAATAATGAGTGCAGTTATGGCAATCATTCCATATGCTTTGCTCGTGCTACTCAGCGACATTCCATGTCTCCACAATCTAATATTGAACCAAATGAATAGGGACAGATAGCAAGTATTACGCCAAATACCCCAGGTATCACGCTAGGGCTGATAGCGTAACTCTTTGAAGTCATTACAGGTATTTGACACTGACAATCATAGGCCAAAAATGGCTCATATCAATCGGCATACCTCAATTACTTGAGCCAAATTTGGCTTACTCAACCTCACAGTTACAGAGTTTCGTTACCACTCCATCAACATTTCCACAAATAATCTACTACACTTCAACGACTTAACATCAAAGAAACCTCTTTGTAACAAGTTGGCAAACCCTTTGCTAATGACTCTTTGCTAAGAACGCAATGAATACATCGCTCCTCCCTACACAATTTCGGGACATATAACCAATAACAAGGACGAAAGAATGAAAGCACTAAAACTATCGCTGATTACTCTTACCGTAACTGGATTCATGGCTGGAGAAGTGGCCGCAGCAACCGAGTGGAACGTGTCACTTTGGGGTAAACGCAGAGCCTTTACAGAAAACGTAGAAAAGTTAGCTGAACTGGTTGAATCAAAAACCAACGGTGAGTTTACGCTTAACATTTCCTACGGCGGCTTATCTAAATCACGCGAAAACCTAGACGGCATCTCATTTGGTGCTTTCGAGATGGCTCAGTTCTGTTCTTTCTACCACTCAGATAAAAACCCAACCATTACCGTAACTGAGCTGCCATTCACTAAAGACGTTTCGCTCGCGCGCGTCAGTGAAATCTACATGAAGGTATTTGAGCACCCAGAAGTGAAGAAAGATCTTGCTCGTTGGAATGCGACGCTGCTAATGCCTACCCCGCTTCCTCAGTACAACATTGTCAGTAAAGGCGATCCTTTAGAGTCACTCGATGACTTCTCTGGCTTACGCGTGCGTGGCCCAGGCGGAATCATGGGTGTACTAGGTAAACTTGGCGCAGTTAAAACCGGTGTTCCTTTCTCTGAGGTTCGTCAGTCAATGGACTCTGGCGTAATTGATGCCGCTTCCTTTGCTCCTCACGCACACCTTGCAACCAACTCATACAAGGTTGGTAAATGGGCAACGACCAACCTCAACCTAGGCTCTGCGAACTGTCCGGTTGTGGTGAACTCTGAGGCTCTAGCCGCACTGAAACCTGAGCACAGAGAAGCGCTATTGGGCTCTGTTGATGAGGCGCTTGCTTACTATGTAGAGAACTACGAACAGAACACTACAGCTAAGTACGAAGCCGCAATCAAAGAGGAAGGGCTAGCTCAAATCACCTTCTCTGCGGAGCAAACAGCCAAACTCAATGAGCTTTCAGAGTCTGTGCGTCAAGAGTGGGTTGATAAGTACAAAGGCAAATTTGATTCTCAAGCTGTGTTTGATTACACCGCTAAGCTGTTTGCTGAAAAATAATCACCTCTAGGCCGCCTTAGTTGGTGGCCTACATCTTTATCATTTACAACATCGTTATCATTTATTTCTTAGGAGGCCGGTATGTCGGCGGCTGCTTCTGTTAAACAAGATGGTTCACTATTAAGTCGAACTGATCGGCTGTTCTTTCGCTTCGAATCACTGCTCAATTTGGCGGGTGGAACCGCAATATTCCTATTGGTTGCCCTTGCAACGGTCAATGTACTTGGTCGTTGGTTGTTCTCTACACCCATCAGTGGCTATATCGACTGGGTAGAACAAGCAATGGCGTTTATCGCATTCCTAGGCATTGCTTATACACAACGTATGGGTGGCCATATTCGTATGGACATCATCGTTGGTCAGTTTCGAGGACGTTGGTTGTGGTTTACCGAACTATTGACCACTAGCCTAATGTTGGCTGTCACTTTAGTCCTGATATATGGCTCGTACCTTCACTTTTGGCGCGCCTATTCTCTGGGAGACTCTTCTCTCGATATCAACCTACCGACTTGGCCTGCAAAACTGGTTGTTACGGTTGCCTTAATCATTCTTGCGCTGCGCTTATTACTACAAATTTGGGGCTATCTACGCGCCTTAAAACAAGGCGGTGACTCACCAGTTGCGGTGCCATTAATCGAATCAGCTGCTGAAGTGGCAGCAAAAGAAGCCGAGTCTGTTAGCGGACACGATAACTAGGAGAAATTCCCTTGTCACAATTACTTCAAACCATGGCCAGTATGAATAGCATAGAGATCGGCCTTTGGGTTTCAGCAGCTATGTTGGTGTTCGTAATTTTGGGCGTGCGCGTCGCTTTTGCAGCGGCCATAGCAGGCTTTATCGGCCTAGTGTGGATATTCAGTGCTAAGTTAGGCTTCGAGCGCGGATTTCTCGTCGCAGTTAAAATGGCCGGAACCATACCACACTCAAAAGTCTCATCGCTGGCCCTTTCGTTGATTCCAACCTTCATCTTGATCGGCTTTCTTGCCTATCACGCTGGGCTGACTAAATCGCTATTTGAAGCGGCAAAACGTTGGGTAGGCTGGCTACCGGGCGGTATGGGCGTCGCGACCGTATTCTCAACAGCAGGATTTGCAGCAGTCTCAGGTGCTTCTGTTGCTACGTCAGCGGTGTTTGCCCGCATTGCTGTACCTGAGATGCTTAAGCTAGGTTACGACAAACGCTTTGCAGCCGGTGTGGTTGCCGCAGGTGGTACGCTCGCATCACTCATTCCACCTTCTGCAATCTTGGTCATTTACGCCATTATCGTAGAACAAGATGTTGGTGCATTACTTATGGCAGGCTTTATCCCTGGCTTTGTATCTGCACTCATCTATGGTGGATTGGTGATCTTCCTGGCCATGACACGCAAAGACTTTGGCCCTCCAGTTCGTGGTTACACCTGGTCACAACGTATGGAGTCTCTTCCTGCTGCCATGCCAATCTTCTTTGTTGTCGCGATTATTATGGTGTGTATCTATGGCGGTGTTGGCACGCCAACGGAAGCAGGCGCACTAGGTGCTACGGCCATTTTGTGTGTTGCGCTCTACCACGGTAGCGGTTGGAAAGAGATCAAAAGCTCGCTAATGGAAACCGCCAAACTGTCTGCGATGATCTTTGCCATCATCTGGGGTGTTTTGATTTATGTTCGCTTCCTCGGTTTTGCCGACTTACCAAGTGCATTCTCCGATTGGATTGTGAGTTTAGAACAGAGCCCAATGCTGACATTGCTGTTCATCCTACTCGCTTACGCAGTACTAGGGATGTTTATGGATGCGATCGGCATGTTGCTACTCACCCTGCCCGTGGTTTATCCAGCGATTATTGCTTTGAACGGTGGCGCCGATGTCGCAGCGGCAGATTCTGCATTTGGAGTCTCTGGTATAGGTTGTGCCATTTGGTTCGGTATCATAGTGGTAAAAATGGCCGAGCTATGCTTAATCACACCGCCTATCGGCTTAAACTGCTTTGTCGTAGCGGGGGTTCGCCCAGAATGTTCGGTTCAAGATGTGTTCCGTGGCTGTACTCCATTCTTTGTTGCCGACGTCATTACCATTGCAGTACTGATATTCTTCCCAAGTATCGTATTGTGGCTACCACAGTTGATTGGATACGCATAAATCAAAGCAAAACAAAGGGAGCATCTCGCTCCCTTTTGATGACTATCTCAATAAAACCAATAAGTTAAAAACCTTTCTGTTAACACATACCGTCTCATAAACTCTGTGATTGTACCGTCACATTGTGCAAACGTGTTTGTATATATTGAAGCAAATTTCTTAAATATTGGTTGAACATGAAGCCACGTAATCTTGCTTTAATTATCACTGCCCTCAGTTTTTCATCTCACGCAGATACCCAATTACCCTCAGGCCAAGATTGGCTTGATCACGCTGAAAAAGGTTTAGCACCATATTGGATGATGCCAACAGCGCAGGGGAATCCCGTCGGGAACTTCCCTACCTTTCGCTGTGACAACGGCACATTACTCGACGTCAATCAGGTTTGTCCTGAACTCGATAAGGGCTGGATTACCCCTCACTTTGGTCGCGAATACACCCGAATGAAGTCGCGTCAGACTTATGCATACGGTGTGCTCTTCCACCTGACGGGCAATCCTGACGCACTAGAATTAGCCAAGCAAGGTGCGTATTACTTGATTGATAACCTACGCGATGAACGTAATGGCGGATTCATCAGTTACACCCAAGACAGTGAACCTGGCCTAGAGTGGCAACAAAGAACCTCGCAAGATCAGGCCTACGCTCTGGTTGGACTAGCCATGTACTACTACCTAACTCAAGATAGCAAAGTCGAACAAGTTTTGATTGAGCAACAAGCCTTCATCTTTGATAAATACCGTGTAGACGATAACAGCGGGCTTGCTTGGGTATTAAAAGATGGGGATGGAGAAAGTGCACTGCAAAAAGAGTTAGTTGCACAACTTGACCAAATCAATGGCTATCTACTGTTGGTTGCTCCACTACTGCCTGAACCTGCTAAGTCGAAGTGGATGTCAGACCTAACATGGCTTACTCACGTGCTCGTCGAACACTACCACTCCAAAGACGAGAAGCGTTTCTACGGGGGGATTCACCATAAAGCGGCAATGATGCAAAACGCTAAACACAACGACTTTGGCCACACGATTA
This sequence comes from Vibrio tubiashii, assembly GCA_000775715.1. Lineage (GTDB taxonomy): Bacteria > Pseudomonadota > Gammaproteobacteria > Enterobacterales > Vibrionaceae > Vibrio > Vibrio tubiashii_A. Next base: position 384,829 of record JRWQ01000011.1, on the reverse strand, counting down.
AAGCTTACTGGATGACTTACCTAACGGGTCAAACCGTCAACAACACGCAGTGGTCTGAGTTTGGTTTACAAGGGATGAAGCACACTTTGAAGCAAGCTCAGATAGAGCGTGACTTCAGCACAGTGGCGGACTTTTTTAGTGAGCCTCTGAATAAAGCTTGGCAAGGCAGTAAGATCATTAGCTGGCGTGGCCGCCCTCACTCTGGAGGCAGCTCGTCTTGGGAGTGGGCTGAGCTTGACCAAGCAGCGATGACCGTCACAATGGCAGGTGACTCTCAAACAGAGGTGCTTCAATATACCTTACCGAGTTTCCATGACGCGTGGGTCGATCATAAATACGGCGGCGTGGGCTCAGATCCAAAACGTACTAAAGCGTTCCATTGGGGTAATGGCTACCACCAGTTTGAACACGCGCTGATTGGTTACCTGTTTGCCCAAAGCAGCGATAAGCAGACCGCTAACCTCTACTATGCTCGTCCTGAGAGCAGTAAACTAACCTACAGCCCTTACTATTACAAAGGCGATGTAGAGCAAGTCACTCCATTAGCGGACAAAAGAATCAAGAAAGTGGCGTTTAGCCATATAAGACCTTAAAAGCCCAAATAGGGCCTTAAAAAAAATCCGATGCGCAAAACGCATCGGATTTTTTAATTCAATTCAGCAAGTTAGCTCGGAGCAATGAAACTTATAACATGGTCAGTGCAAGCTTCGCTAAGTTATAAGCATCAACATAACCAGAGTGTTGACGTCCTTCCCACTCGATGCCTTTGCTCTCCTGCGCTGCTTTATGCCCGATACGCTTGTCCTTTAGTCGGTTCTGGATTCGATACAAGGTCGCCAAGTTAATAAATTCATTAAACGGCATATCGATACCTTTGTCAGCGCACTCTTGGCGAAGAACGTTATCGTCACGTCCCCAAGCCGCGTAAATCTTGTTTGTACCGCCAAAGTTTTTAATCATAGATTTAAGGACCTCTGCTAAAGGGCGTCCTTGTTTCTCGATTTTTCTTGGCGTAATGCCCGTTAACTGCGAACAGAACAACGATACTTCATCGCTCTCTGGCTTCACGTAGTATTGGGCCCGCTTTACGATCTGACCTAAGTTTAGGTCGATTTCAGCAAGCCCCACTTCGATGATTTCGCCAGTCGTACCGACACCGTTTTCATTCCAACAGCACATTTCCAAATCGAAACAAACTACACGGTTATGGTTCATGGTTCGCCTTTGTTCAAATCATTCTAAAAGCGCAAAATTCTACATCAGAATCAGAAAAAACTCGAATGCCGTTGTACTGATTGGCGAGTTATTCCGCAATTGAAACGCAATCGCGCCCACTCTCTTTACTCTTATATAGCTGAGCATCGGAAGCATGCAAGATATCTTCTTCGTTTTCATCGCGGCGAATCGCCGCCCCAATACTCAATGAACATTTGATCTTTAAGCCATCAAAGTCATAAACCGAGTTTGCAACCGTTTGACCAATCCCATGTAAATAATTAAACAGCTCAAACCGATCAGTGATAGAAGAGATGATACAAAATTCATCACCTCCCGTGCGGACAAAGATATCGCCTTCTCTGAGCTTTTTCTGCACGGTTCGTACTACATGGCAAAGCATCTCATCGCCAGCAATATGCCCATACTGATCATTAACCTGTTTAAATCTGTCAACGTCAAATACCGTCAGAGAGAAAGGTTCATCTGCGCTGACTTTATTATTTAGATATCGGATGAAGGCTCGACGATTATAAATACCAGTGAGCGTGTCATGGTCGACCAGGTAAAGCAGCTCTTCTGTACGTTGACCTAAAGCCCTTTCAAGTCGTTCTTGACTTCTTACTAATAACGACACAATGTAACTGGAAAGCGATGCAATCAGAATTCCGGTGATAAAAATACCAATCAGAACCACACGATCCTTGCCAGAGATAACGTGGTCGAGTTTGAAATCCACTACCCACTCGCGGTTCGGCAAAATCACTTTCTTGCTCACTTTAATACCACTGGTCGTTTGCCAGTGTTCACTTTGATAAAGAATCGGATCGTCTTCAGCGTCAAAACCGATGTCTGTCACTCTAACCAGTAGGTCTTGTTCAGTTGCAGTACGAACCACTATGGATTTGAAATACTCGGTTGAGCGGATAACACCGATCACCACACCCATCAGCTCATGTTGATTGTTCGCACTAAAAACCGGGTGATACACCAACAGTCCCGTCTTCGCTAAGCTTCTGTCTAGGCCGTCTTGAAGAAGACGAATTTTGTCAGAAACACTGGGCAGGCCGGTTTGGCGCATTCCATCTAATACCAACTCAAAACGTTGTCTAGATGAGTAATAACCCAAAGCATTAAAATTGTCTTGCGTTCTCGGGTAGACATCAGACGCAGGATAAATTGGCTCTTGGTTAGGCATGATATAGCCCATGGTTTTAGGGCCATCTTTTGGCACTGTATACACTTGATAAAACGGAAACGTTTGCCTTACATTGTTTACGTGCTCCTCCACTTGGTCATGCTCGACCCGAGGCATCCACTGCAAAGCAATTAAAGTTTGAGAGGCTGAAACGATTTGGTCTGCAAACACCGGAAAACGGTACCAATCTTCAGGCATGGTCGCATGATAGAAGTTAGCCCCTGCACCAATGAACTGTAAGTCGCTCTCAACGACTTTTTGTAAATTGTGTGCCTGTTGCTCGGCTAATCTTTCCACTATTGAAGCCGTGTACCTAACCTGGGAGAGATAGACGAAATAGATGGCGTATAACGCAACTAGCATTGAAAACACAAATGCCAGCAATGGATATAGATATTTTTTTTTAGTCAACTGTCGCATAACGCTAATTTTTATAATTTTGCTTTTTTATAAGCGCGACATTTTATAGTTTTCCAACTGGCTACATAAAGAACAATTATCGCTTACATATGAAACTGTTACGATTTCCGTGCGGTAGAACACTTTTTGTAGGCGCGTTTGAACAAAAACCCACCAAGTGAGCTTTATCTCACTAGGTTTAATGGCATTTACTAGCAGTATGATGACTTGATTATGGTACTATCCGCCCCAATTTATCAGATCAACTAGGCTCTTCCCCAATTCAGAGCCAAAGTAGAGCTTTACTTAATCTCTACTTACACCAAAACACAAAGAGAATTGTCATGACATTCGATTTACAAATGATCCCTCAAACATTCGACATGCTTCATGCTGGCCTTACTGCGTCTAGCGTGCTGCTACTTCTTATCGCTGTTTCTCGCAAATCAAAAGTGGTTGAGAAAGTGGTAGAGAAACCGGTTGAAAAAATCGTTGAAGTAGAAAAGCCAGTAGAAAAGATCGTTGAAGTGGAGAAAGTGGTCGAAGTAGAGAAAGTGGTCGAGAAAGTGGTTGAAGTAGAGTCTAAGCTCACGACTGCATCTACTGATTCAGCAATGCAGCTTCTATCTATCATGCAACAAGAAGCGCGCCTGATTGATTTTCTGCAAGAAGACCTCACTTCGTTCTCTGACGAAGAAGTCGGCGCAGCGGCTCGCGTTATCCACACTGGCGGTCAGAAGGTACTAAGTGACTACGTAACACTTGAGCATATTCGCAATGAAGAAGAAGAAACTCGCGTTACGATTGAAGAAGGTTTCAACCCGCAACAAGTTCGTCTAACTGGCAATGTCACTGGCAACGCGCCATTTAACGGCACGCTAGTTCACAAAGGTTGGAAAGCAAGCGCAATGAACCTGCCAAAACTTGCAGAAAACTACGATGCTTCAGTTATCGCTCCAGCAGAGGTTGAGCTTTAATGGAACAGCAGCAAAACAGAGAGTCTAACGCAGCAAAATTTAGCGTTGGCATCGACTTGGGCACTACCCACTGTGTAATGTCGTACGTAGACACAAGTGTCGAAGATGCTCGCGTTGAAGTCATGGCTATTCCACAGCTTACCGCCCCGGGTACGGTAGAAGAACGCAGCCAACTGGGTTCGTTTTTATACCAACCACACGAACATGAAATGAACCCTGCCTCGCGTGTTCTACCTTGGTCGTCAGAGCCAACAGCACTTGTTGGTTCGATTGCGCGTAACCTCGGTGCTAAGACCCCTATTCGTCTAATCGCTAGTGCGAAATCTTGGCTTTGCCATGGCGGCGTAAATCGTCGTGACGCATTTTTGCCTGCAGGTAGCCCAGAAGAAATCGAGAAAGTATCGCCGCTGCGCGCTACTGAACTCTATTTAGAACACCTCAAGCAAGCTTGGGATCATGCCAACCCAAGTAACCCGTTAGCAGACCAAGATGTCACCATTACCGTACCGGCATCATTTGACCCTGCGGCGCGCGATCTAACCGCAGAAGCAGCACGTAATGTCGGTTTTGTCCATCTTACTCTGTTAGAAGAGCCTCAAGCAGCACTGTACAACTGGATTGATAACAGCAACGACAAATGGCGCGATGAAGTCTCGGTTGGCGATATCGTACTTGTTGTTGATATCGGCGGTGGTACAACCGACCTTTCGCTAGTGGAAGTGACAGAAGACGAAGGCAATTTAACCCTGAATCGTATCGCTGTCGGTGAGCATATATTGCTTGGCGGTGACAACATGGACTTAGCTCTTGCCTACCGCCTGAAGATGAAACTGGCTCAAGAGGGTAAAGAGCTTCAACCATGGCAAGTTCAGGCAATGACTCATGCTTGCCGTGATGCAAAAGAAGCGCTACTCAACGACAGCGAGCTTCAATCAGTGCCAATTGTGGTGCCTAGCCGTGGTTCTAAGCTGCTTGGCTCAACACTGAAAACGGAACTGACGCAGCAAGAAGTTCAACAAACTCTTGTTGATGGATTCTTCCCGAAAGTTGCGGTAAGCGAGCACCCTGTACAGCGCAATCGTGGTGCACTGACCCAAATGGGCTTACCTTACGCGCAAGATGCGGGTATCACGCGTCATATCGCAGCCTTTTTGACCAAGCAAGCCAATGCACTTGCCGGCGCCGATGAAGCACAGACACAAGATTTCAACCCATTCGCAAACATGCCAGGCATGCCGGGTGGCGAGTCTACACACGCAAATGACTTTATTAAGCCAACCGCTATCCTATTCAATGGTGGCGTACTGAAATCAACACTACTTGCGAATCGCCTTGAAGAGACAATCAACCAGTGGTTGATTGATGCTGATAACGAGATGGCAAAGCGCTTAACTGGCGTTGACTTAGATCTTGCCGTTGCAAGTGGCGCATCCTACTACGGTAGTGTTCGTCGTGGTCAAGGCGTTCGTATCCGCGGTGGTATCGCCTCTAGCTACTATGTCGGAATTGAAAGTGCCATGCCAGCAATCCCAGGTATGGCTCCTCCAATGGAAGCACTTTGTGTTGCTCCATTTGGTATGGAAGAGGGTTCGAGTGTTGATGTACCAAGTCAGCAATTTGGTTTGGTCATCGGCCAACCCGTTAACTTCCAATTCTTCGGTTCAACGGTGCGCCGTGACGATCTAGCCGGTACGCACTTAGACCACTGGGCGCCTCAAGAACTAGAAGAGCTACCTGAAATTCAAGTGACGCTGCCAGTTTCTGAAGGACGACGCGAAGGCGAAGTTGTTCCTGTCACCCTAGCTTCACGTGTGACTGAGTTAGGCACTCTCTATTTAGAAGCCATTGCAGCAGACAATGGTCAGAAATGGCATGTCGAGTTTGATGTCCGAGAGGATGTAAGCTCAAACTCACAACAAGCATAACCATCTACGGCACCTTTGGGTGCCGTTGTTTTACGTTTAAGGTGACCTATGGCATCTCCTCGATTCTTAGTCGGTATTGATTTAGGTACAACCAACACGGTTGTCGCATTCTGTGAGATTACCGATGACCTACAAAACTCTGCCGTCTCCCTGTTTGAAATAGACCAGCTAATTGGCCCTGGCGAAGTGGTTCGTAAGCCGCTGCTGCCCTCTTTCCGCTATCATCCTGCGGCAGGGCAAGTGTCACCCTCCGATTTAACACTGCCATGGGACAACACGCCCGTGTCCGGTGATATTAGCCAAGTGATTGTTGGCGAATGGGCTCGCGAGCTTGGCGCTAAAGTCGAAGGTCGTCAGGTCTCCAGTGCCAAAAGCTGGCTCTCACATCAAGCGGTAGACCGTAGCTCAAATATTCTGCCTTGGGCAGGTGCAACAGATGTTGATAAAGTCTCCCCTGTGATTGCCAGCGCGAGCTACCTCAACCACATTCGTCTTGCATGGAACTACCGTAACCCAAGCAATAAGCTCGAAGACCAAGATGTGGTCGTCACGGTTCCGGCCTCATTTGACGAAACTGCTCGCAAACTGACACTTGAAGCGGCGCAACTTGCCGGCTTAAACAAGATTGTCCTGCTCGAAGAGCCTCAAGCTGTCTGCTACGACTGGTATGCACGCCACCAGCAAAGTGCTGCTGACGAGCTTAAAGATTTACCACTGATCTTAGTCTGTGACGTTGGTGGTGGTACAACCGATTTAAGCTTGATTGAAGCTAAATTCGACCAAGGTGAGCTAGCACTTGACCGCATTGGTGTTGGTGAACACTTGATGTTAGGTGGTGACAACCTCGACCTCGCCTTGGCTCACCTTGCAGAGCAACGATTTAATCAAAGTAAAAAGCTCAACGCAGCCAGTTTAACCAAGCTAATTCAGCAAACCCGTAAAGCCAAAGAGAACTTACTCTCAGCCAATGCGCCCGAAGAAGTAAAAATCACGATGCTCGGTAGTGGTTCTAAACTGCTTGGCGGCACCAAGAGTATTGGCCTTTCTAAACAGGAAGTGCATCAAATTGCGCTCGACGGTTTCTTCCCGCTTTCAGATTTTAATGACACACCGGATAAGCGACGTAGTGCCGTGGTTGAATTCGGCTTGCCTTATGTGGCCGATCCTGCAGTGAGTAAACATGTTGCTGAGTTCTTAAGCCAGCATCAACAAGTCTCAATGGCTGCCCTGAATCAACAAGACACCAACAAACCTGCGATTCCCGTTGCTTTACTGCTCAATGGTGGTGTATTTAATAGTGAACTTGTCACCGAACGCGTAACACAGTTACTTGGCAACTGGCGTGGTGACAATGTAACGGTGCTCGATAACCCTCACCCAGATTGGTCGGTTGCACTAGGCGCGGTGGCGTTTAATAAAGCTCGCCGCGGCGCACAACTAAAAATTGGTGGCGGTGCTGCCCGCTCTTATTTCCTCCACCTGCAAGAGAAAAACAAAATTGGTAAGGCGCTATGTCTACTGTCGAAAGGCACGGAAGAGGGTCACGAAATCAGGCTGAGCGGTCGCCGGTTCTCATTGACATTAGGCGAGCCGGTTCGTTTTAACCTGCTGACCACAACCCACGATACGCTGTCTAACAACACTGCGATTCAGAATGGCATCATGGTGGACATTGACCCAGATTTGTTCGCGCCTTTGCCGCCGTATATTTCGACTTTAGAAGGCGAAGGTGTAGAGCTACAGGCCAACCAAAAAGAGCGCGTGGAAGTTCAGCTCGCTTGCCAGCTAACCGAAGTCGGCACCCTGAAAATGGAGTGTGTCCATGTTGAGGATGACAATAAGCGTTGGGAACTGGAGTTTGAAGTCCGTAACCAACAAGCGGACGAGCAGATTGAACAGAACCTGCACCCTCGCCTACCAGAATGTAAAGAGCTGATTTCTCGCATCTATAGCGGCAACAAGAAGAGTGCAGATTCAAAAGAGATCAAGACTCTGGCTAAAGAGCTAGAACGCAAACTGGGTAAGCGCGATGAGTGGGACTTCACCACCCTGCGCCAACTGTTTGATGCCTTTGCTCTAGGACGTAAACGTCGCCGTCGCTCAGAACCACACGAGAAAAACTGGCTGCGCCTAGCAGGGTTCTCACTTCGTCCAGGGTTTGGTGATGCCACCGATTCATGGCGCATTGAGCAAGTTTGGGGGCTCTACCAACAAGGGATTCAGTTTAAAAACCACCAAGGTTGGACAGACTGGTGGGTATTCTGGCGTCGCATCGCTGGTGGATTGAGCCAAGAGCAGCAAGAGAACATTTTGGCTGACATCGCCAAGTACCTCCATCCGGGCGCGATGAAGAACCCTCACTCGGCAAAAACTGCGCAAGATATGGGTTATGAGTCTATGGTGCGGCTTGCAGCGTCACTCGAACACCTTGAAGTGGAAGACAAGGTTCTACTCGCTTCTTGGTGTTTAAGCAAAGCCATCAACCATAGTCAATTCGAACAAGCTCATTGGTGGGCTCTAGGCAGGCTCGCCTCACGCACTCCGCTATACGGCAGCCAACACAGCGTGATTCCTCGTGAACAAGCTGAACAGTGGCTACCTAAACTACTCGAACAGAATTGGCAAAAAGAACCAATGATCGCCTTTGCTGCGGTGATGATCTGTCGTAAGACAGGCGATCGCTTGTTTGATATCTCTGATGACTATAGAAGCCAAGTACTAGCTAAACTCAAACAGAGTAAAGTACCTGAATCATGGGTAAGCTTGGTTGAAGAGGTAAAAGAACTGTCTGAAAGCGAGTCTAAACGTGTATTCGGTGATGCGTTGCCTAGTGGGTTGACTCTAGTCACTCAATAAACAGAACACTCCGGTTCAAGCGATATTTATGTAGCAAAGTCTCATTTGTCATCATCACAGACAGATTGCTGTCAACGATGATCGCTTTGACTGGAGTTTTCCACTAGGCTGAATCGTCTGATTGGGATTCAGCCTTTCCCTGCCAACACCAGAGACTAAAAACACAGAAAGCTTAAGGAGTTAGCTTTCTATAATAACAAGAGAAAGACAAATGGATTTATCTTCAAGCTACAGAATGCTGGCTCTATACAACCAGCGCATGAATGCACAACTTTTAGAGGTTTGTGAAAAGCTCAGCATCGAACAACTCAACCAACAGACCCATTCATTTTTCCCAACAGTGATGGACCACTGGAACCACATCCTATTTGGCGATTTGATCATGCTACAGCGCTTGGTCGCGAATGAGATCTATTACTTAAGCGATAATCAACGCAACGAGTTACCTACTGCAAAATGCATTCACGACACCTTTGTTACCACGCTAGATCAGCTAAAAATCCTGCGTACAACCGTTGATCAAATCTACGTTGATATGACCAAAACCTTCACGGATGAAATGTGTCAACAACAAGTGACTTACATTACAACTGAAGGTAATGAAATGAAGCGTAATGTTGGCGAGTTCTGTCAGCATATCTTTAACCATCAAACTCATCATCGCGGGCAACTTACCGCGATTCTGGCCCAACTGGGCGTGGATTTTGGGTGCACAGACCTGCCTATGATTGTGCCCGAAGGTTCAAAAGCCCTAAGCCAATAGCGTGACTTTGATTCGAAACTAACGGAGTAATGATGTCAGCTTTCTTCGCCGGTTTTTCCCTTGGGCTATCGCTAATTCTCGCCATCGGTTCGCAGAACGCGTTTGTCTTGAAGCAAGGGCTTAAGAACCAACACGTGTTCATCATTTGTGCGGTTTGCGCGTTCTCTGATGCGATACTCATTAGTTTCGGCGTCGCAGGCTTTGGCGCCATCGTTAAACAGTATCCGCAAATAGAAACCATTGCTCGATTTGGCGGCGCTATTTTCCTCACTGCGTATGCCTTGCTCAGTTTCAAATCCGCGTTTACTGCCCATCATGGGATGGGAGCTAGTGGAGCAAGCGATACTTCGTTGCTCAAATCAATATCAATCTGTTTAGCATTCACTTGGCTTAATCCACATGTCTATCTCGACACCGTGGTGCTGCTTGGATCTATCTCTACCCAATATCAGCCGCAACAGTCGCTATTCGCCTACGGTGCAATCTGTGCTTCTTTTGTATTTTTCTTTTCGCTTGGATATGGCGCGAGACTATTAGCCCCGCTATTCAGTCAACCTAAAGCATGGAAAGTGCTCGAGTTTTTAGTTGGAACTATCATGTTGCTCATCGCTTTATCACTGGTGTGGTAATTACAATATCCCTCCTCCAGTCAAACTAGAATTCGACCAAACCATTCAATCAGTTGCTTAATCATATTGACATACTTTGACTATCAAACTAATCTTCAAATCAAATAGTTTGACAATCAAACCAAAGAGACATTGTGAACAATATTCAACACGACCACGACTTCAACTCGCACAGTCACCAGGGTGAAAAGCGCACCTTTTACGTACTTCTTCTCACCCTTACCGCAATGATTATTGAGATCGTCTGTGGGACTATTTATGGCTCTATGGCTCTGCTAGCGGACGGCTGGCATATGGGTACTCACGCAGCGGCTTTTTGTATTACACTTTTCGCTTACCGCTATGCTAAGAAGCACGCCAATAGTGAACGCTTTTCTTTCGGCACCGGGAAAGTCAGTGTTCTCGGCGGATACACCAGTGCTATTGCTTTGGGTATCGTCGCTTTGATGATGGCTGGAGAATCAATCCACCGCCTATTTAACCCACAAACAATTCAGTTCAATGAAGCGATCTTGGTCGCTATATTCGGTTTAGTGGTTAACGTAGCGAGTATGTTTTTGCTTGGCGAACACCACCATCATCACGATCATGGGCATGTGCACGATCATCATGACCACAATCTGCGCGCAGCATATATGCACGTTTTGGCCGATGCCCTCACATCTGTACTCGCGATTGTCGCTCTTATCTTCGGTAAGCTTTATGGCTGGAACTGGTTAGACGCACTGATGGGTGTGGTAGGTGCCTTGGTAATTGGTAAATGGACATTTAACTTACTAGCCCAAACAAGCCCTGTGCTGCTTGATGCCAATATCGATCAGCAATATCGCAACGCCATCACCGAGGAACTAAGACCGTTTGCCCAAGTTAGCGATTTCCACATGTGGCAGATTAGCGGACACCATTACTCCGCCGCAATTTCGTTAATTTCTAATAACAATATGAGTGTTGCTGAATACAAGCAAATCCTCAGCAAGTTTGATAAGATTCATCATCTTACTCTTGAGGTTAACTGCGCACAGACATGCAAAACTTAGATAAGCTTAATCAATTACTCACCGAGTTCTACGACAAGATGTCATCATGGGAACAGTCGGTGGTAAAAGAGACCGGATACACTCTAGCACAAACCCACACCATTGAAGTGCTAGGGGTCCATGGTGCGCTGCGCATGAAAGAGCTGGCTGAAAAGCTTGGCATTACCACAGGCACATTGACGGTACAAATCGAAAAGCTGGTCAAGGCAGATCTCATCGAGCGCCAAACGCATCCAACCGATAGACGGGCAATTGTCGTTGCACTAACCGAACAAGGCCAAGAGATTCATCGCCATCACAACCAACTGCACCTTGATTTAGTCACAGATCTTACCCGCAACATCGAACCAAGTGAGGTTGAAGTGCTGATGCGATGCCTAAACAGCATGAATCGAGAGTTCTAAATAAAGGTTTACGGTTCCTTAATCATGTAATTTCAGCTAAGCTGTCTCTTCTATCAATTATGGATTGCTCAGTTGTTATTTAGTCGCTCAATTCTTTCTGCATTTACTTTTGCTTGCCTGCTAATACTCTGTAGTACGGCGGTCAGCGTGCATGCTAATGAGCAACTGTTTGAGCCTATCTCTCCTAAGATAATCAGTAGCGAAAACCACTATCAGTTAAATCCTATCAAGTGCTTAAAGATAGAAGAGTATAGCCAAGCTTCTGGACACTCCTGTTGTGGCTCTAGCTGCCTACTTAAGTTAACTAACTCACAATCAATATCGACACCCTACGTTTCCCTGTCTACCTTGGCACCTTTGAACATAGATGAGATTGGCAAAGCTATCGCGCGTGCGCGTACTTTGTATCGCCCTCCTATCGCTTAACTCTTATTTGTAACTTGTCCTCTTTACACAGTGGTTGTGTTGAGAGCTTAACGCTATTTGTTAAATAAGATTTTTATAGGATTCAGCAATGAAAAAGCTATTCACTCTTTTGTCATTCTTACTATTTTCCGTGGCTGCACATGCAGCGCAATTCACTGAAGGTACCCACTACACGGTACTTGACGCCGAGAAATCCACCACACCTAAAGTCACTGAGTTTTTCTCTTTCTACTGCCCTCACTGCTACCAATTTGAGCCAATCGTAGACAACTTAAAAAACTCGCTTCCAGACAATGCGAAGTTCGAAAAGGTACACGTTGCTTTTATGGGTGGAAGTATGGCGGTGCCAATGGCTAAGTCTTACGCCACCATGGTTTCACTAGACGCAGAAAAAACCTTGGTTCCGGCAATGTTCAAGCAAATCCATGACTTGCGCCGAGCGCCAAGAGATGAACAAGAGTTACGCCAAATTTTCATTGATAACGGAATCGATGGCGCCAAATTTGATGCGACTTACAACAGTTTTGTCGTCAACTCTATGCAGCGCAGCTTCGACAAGCAGTTCGCTAAAAGTACGCTAACGGGTGTTCCAGGTGTTGTGGTGAACAATAAGTACATTGTTAAAACCGATAAGATTCGCTCACCAGAAGAGTACAACCAGTTGGTTAACTACCTTCTGACGCTCTAAGTGCGAGTGAGCGACAATAAAAAGCCAGAGCATATTGCTCTGGCTTTCTATTTGGTCACCGTTATTGGCCGCGTATCGCCGCGTTAAGCTCATCCATAAACTGGGGATGACTTTCTAGAAATGTCTTCGAAATGTACACACCAAACTCTTTTTCGACTTGGAGAGTTATCTGGTATCTGGTGTCATTAGGGTAAGCCGCTTTGAAAACTTCTTCTGCGACCAATACCGCACTCACTTGTTGGCTATCTAACATCCCAACGAGCTGTCGAATGTTTTCAGCGGGATGGGCAGGATCATAACCAGATTTCATCAACCAACGATTAGTATTCGCATTCAAAAGGCTAGCAACCTTTTCTCCCGGTTTAGCGACTGACAACAGCTCCGCCCCACTACCCGCTAATCGTACCCAAACCCAGCGATTGGTCATAATTGACTCGGAAAAAACCGCATATTTGTCCCGCTCATCATTACGTGACGCCATAAAGAACCCGTCAGAGCGGCCGTTCTTTAACTCAGCTAACGCCCGTCCATGATTGGAGCCAATACTAATCGAATAGTCGACTCCAAGTACTTCTAATATCGGCTTCATTCTATCTAGTCCAATTCCACTCTGATTGCCATCACTGTCTATGGTGGTATATGGGGGAAAATCCGGACAAAAGAAGTGCATCTCATACTGAGCATGTGCGTAACTCACACTGACGCATAAACAAATCAATAGAGCGCGATACAAATGTCGTCCTGCCATGAAGTCAGCCTATAAAAAGTAAGTTCTTTTAATATAGGCTCATCTCAGGAAGTTCTCCAATTAATCAACAAATTAACCATTTAGTGGCACAACTATCATTAATGACAACCTCTTGCATAATCCGGTTCATAGTACTCAGCAACACACCTCAGTAAAGACAAGAGCGCAGCAGCAAGCTAATATGGCTTTGCCATACGAAAAGAAACAAAAACGGAGAGACCATCTTGGCACTAGAAAATTTCAATGATATCTACCAACGCGCCGCTGATCGTAAGGGCGGGACTGATGCTCTCGAATCATTGCTGTCTAAGCCGCTAACTATCGATCAACTCAAGCAGATTCCAAACGATAGGTGGTTGTCAGCGTTTAGCATGAAGGTCTTTCAAAGTGGTATATCGTGGAAGGTGGTTCGTAATAAGTGGCCTAACTTTGAAGAGGTGTTCTTTGGTTTCAAGGTCGAGCCGTTATTGATGCTTTCCGATGAACAGTGGGACAACAAAGCGAGCGATACCCGTATCATTCGCCACCATGCCAAAGTGAAATCTATTCACGCCAACGCACAGATGTTACATGAAGTATCACTCGAACATGGTTCATTCTCAAATATGGTTGCCAACTGGCCAAGCGAGGACATCACTTCGCTGTGGGGCTATCTGAAAAAGCACGGTAATCGCCTTGGAGGGAACACAGGTCCGTATAGCTTGCGCCAAATGGGTGTTGATACCTTTATCCTCTCTGGTGATGTTGAAAGCTACCTACGCGCCTGTAAAATCATCGAAGGTGGTAGAGATACCAAACGCTCTCTACTCGCTGCCAATCAAGCATTTACTCACTGGCAGCAACAGAGCGGTCGCTCACTGACTGAAATCAGCCAAACCATCGCGTTCAGTACAGGTGATAACCGCGTTTAGCCCCACAACGTATCAACGCACAGACTGCCACTGCTCTCTGGTAATTTCATAAAGGCAGTGGCGTTCTAGTGCGTGACCTTTGGGCAATTTGGGATGGTCAAAGTCTTGGCCCGTGTTGGTCATACCTATTTTTTCCATTACCCGTTGTGAAGGTGTATTCGACAGAGCAGTAAACGAATACACACGCTCTAAGTTCAGTTGTTCAAACGCAAATTCTAGAGCTTTAGTAGCGGCTTCAGGAGCTAACCCTTTACCCCAATGCTTGGAATCAAGTCGCCAGCCAATCTCAACAAACGGAGCATTGGGTAAGCCACTCTCTTTATCTTGGCCAAGTAGACCAACAAAGCCGATAAACTCTCCTGTCTCTTTAAGCTCTACCGCCCAAAATCCCCAGCCATGTTTTTCAATATAGCTACGACCTCTGCCCGCTTGAGCAGTACTTTCTTCCGGCGTTAATACTGATGGGAAGTACCGCATAACCTGCGGATTGGCGTTAATTTGGCAGTAAGGCTCAATATCTGAATCTTTCCACTGCCTTAGACGAAGTCTCTCGGTTTCTAGCACTGCCCTACCTCCAATGTTGGCGTTGTTAATATCCATATATGCACTATGTTTAGTAGTGATAATAGTAATCTGATCGCACATAGTATGGAAAGGAATCTGTATGTTTCTAACACGACTAATCTATGCGAGCAAAATCTCTGATGGGTTTAATCTAGATACCGTAGAGAGCATAGTGCACGCTGCAAAAGAGAGTAACCAACGCATGAACGTGACGGGATTGCTCTGTTTTGATCGTCACTTCTTTCTTCAATGCTTAGAAGGTTCACGAACTCACGTAAACCTCATCTACCAACGAATTTTGAACGACAAACGTCATACCGATATCATCATGTTAGATTACCGCGAGATTAGTGCTCGCGAATTTAGCAACTGGTCGATGGGTTATATTCCTTCAACGAGCCTTACCGCCCCTATAAACCTTAGGTATTCAGGTGGTAGCGAGTTCAACCCGCATGAAATGTCGGGTGAAAGTGCCTATCGCCTTATGTTGGAGCTCAAGGATGCTTTGCCTACGGTTTAGCTTAATGAGGCTACTATGCGTCTATTGTTTTGATGACTTTTTCACACAATCGTTTCAACTCTAGCAGCTCATCTAACTCGAGCTGGATTTTGCATTTCATTTCCGCAGGAACTTGCATGGCCGTTTGCTTTAAGCTGATACCTTCTTGGGTCAGCTTTAGGACTCTCACTCGCTCGTCCACTTCGCTTCGCTCACGCAGCACAAATCCTTTGCCTTCTAGTCGCTTTAGCAGTGGTGTTAGGGTTCCAGAATCGAGGTGCAACCTTGATCCAATATCCTTCACGCTGATGCCATCATTCTCCCACAGCACCATCATCACTAAGTATTGAGAATAGGTTAAATCTAACTTATCAAGCAAAGGCCGATAAGTTCGAATAACCGCATTAGCAGCACTATAAAGAGGAAAGCAAACTTGATTATCGAGCATCAAGCTCTCTTCGCCCGTTAATTGATTGTCCGTTTGGCAACCTTTCATCTCATCACCTAAAAAAATAAATTGCGCACAATATACTTGCAAAGCATCTTAGTTTCGATCTAATATTGCAAACAATTAAATTGCACACAACTTAAATGAAGGATAACAACATGGCGACTCTATACAAAACTCAAGCAACAGCATTAGCAGGTCGAAACGGTCAAGTTAAAACAGATGATGGTCTACTGGACTTAGAGCTTTCATATCCAAAAGAGATGGGGGGCTCTGGCGCGGCAACTAACCCTGAGCAGCTGTTTGCGGCTGGCTACTCGGCATGTTTCTCTAACGCAATTTTGCACGTAGCTCGTGAAGGAAACGTTGCTCTAAAAGAAGCGCCAGTAACAGCAGAAGTTGGTATTGGTCCTAACGAACAAGGTGGTTTCGCATTAACAGTCAGCTTAGCCGCATCACTCGCACTGCCTCAACAACAAGCGCTTGAGCTGGTTAAAGTGGCTCACCAAGTTTGTCCATATTCAAATGCGGTACGCGGCAACATCGACGTTCAAGTTACCGTCAATGGTGAAGCGATTTAATCCCTCGCCCACTGCCTTTATAAAACAAAAATGCCGACTCTATTGTCGGCATTTTTGTCTCACTTAAACGTTATGCTTGGTAGCTATTACGAAGCTCTTTCGCCGCCAATACCATGTTGGCGAGTGAAGCTTCGGTCTCTTGCCAATTACGTGTTTTCAATCCGCAATCGGGATTCACCCAAAGTCTCTCAGCAGGAATCTTTTCCGCTGCCTTTTTGAGTAAGCCCTCAATCCACGCTTTGGTTGGAATATTTGGCGAGTGAATATCATACACACCTGGGCCAATTTCATTTGGGTAGTTAAAGTCTTCAAATGCTTTGAGTAGCTCCATGTTTGAGCGTGAAGTCTCAATAGTAATTACATCAGCATCCAATGCAGCGACAGATTCAATAATCTCATTAAACTCTGAGTAGCACATGTGCGTGTGAATTTGTGTTTCCGGTTTGGCACTGGCCGCAGATATCTTAAAAGCGTTAACGGCCCAATCTAGATACTCTTGATGCTCGCGTTTTTTGAGCGGTAGGCCTTCACGAATTGCTGGTTCGTCAATTTGAATGATGTTGATCCCTGCCGCTTGCAAGTCTGACACTTCATCGCGCAATGCAAGAGCTAGTTGATCGGCAATCTGCTTGCGACTGATGTCTTCGCGTGGGAATGTCCAACACAAAATGGTTACCGGTCCAGTCAGCATGCCCTTCATCTGTTTTGCGGTTAGCGATTGTGCGTAAGTAGACCACTCAACAGTAATTGGCTTTTCACGCTCGATGTCGGCAACCACTATTGCTGGTTTAACACAACGAGAACCATAGCTTTGCACCCAACCAAATTGGGTTGTTTGGAAACCAGCTAAGTGCTCGGCAAAATACTCAACCATGTCATTTCGTTCCGCTTCACCATGGACTAACACATCAAGATCTAACGCTTCTTGACGTGTGACGGCATCTGCAATGTGACCTTTCAGTGCTTGTTGGTATTCAGACTCTGACAATTTGCCTGCGCGATAAGCACTACGCTGAACACGAATTTCACTCGTCTGCGGGAACGAACCTATAGTCGTGGTTGGGAACAGTGGTAAACCTAATACCTCGCTCTGGTGCGCAGCGCGCTCGGCATAAGGAGCGCTTCGCTCAGCAAGTTGCTGGGTAATACTGTTCAAGCGTTGCTGGACTTGCGGTTTGTTAACCTTGATATCCGTTTTACGTGCTTGAATTGGCGCACTGTAGGTGTCACAAGCTAGAATCGCCTGTTGGCTTCCGTCTAGAGCATGACCAAGTAGAGCCACCTCTCTCACTTTCTGTTTCGCAAATGCAAACCAATCACGTACTTCTTCGCTCAGCGATGTTTCTAGCTCCAAATTAACTGGACTGTGCAGTAGAGAACAAGAACTGGCAACCCAGAGTCGGTCTCCAAGCTTGTCTTTCACTGGTTGTAACAGGGTAAGCAGAGCACTGAGATCGGCTCGCCAAACATTGCGGCCATTGACCACACCAGCAGAAAGCACCCACTCCTCTGGTAGTTTTGATACAACGTGTTCGAGTTGCTGTGGTGACGCGGATAGATCAACGTGTAGACCGTCTACTTGCAGCTCAACGATTTTATCTAGCGTATCGCTCACTGAGTCAAAGTAAGTGGTTAGCAGAACCTTTATATCGCTGCGAATCACTTGATAAGCGAGCTTAAACGAATCCAGCCACGGTTTTTCCAGTTCAAGAGATAAAATAGGCTCATCAATTTGCACCCATTCCACACCCAGCTTTGATAGCTTAGCCAAGATAGCTTGATATGCTGTCAAAACCCGTGGTAGTAGCGACAGACGATCAAATCCTTCTTCAACTTCTTTACCTAAGTAGAGGTAGCTCAAAGGCCCTAGTAGAACAGGTTTTACCTTGTGGCCACCTTTAATCGCTTGATTCACTTCATCAAATAGCTGTGGCCAACTCACCTCAAACGTATCGTCTTTGCTAAATTCTGGAACAATATAATGGTAGTTAGTGTTGAACCATTTGGTCATGTCTGAAGCAGCATTGCCGCTACACTCACAATTTGCCTGAGACTGACCGCGACCAACTTTAAATAGCGTATCTAAATCCGGGAAGCCATCGCGATGACGCTTTGGCACATGACCTAACAACAGGGTTGTGGTGAGAACATGGTCGTACCAAGCGAAATCACCGGCAGCAACGAATGCTAAACCTGCATTTGCTTGCGTTGCCCAGTTATTCTCTCTTAACGTTGAGCCAAGATTTTTAAGCTCAGCCTGATCAATCTCACCACGCCAGTACTTCTCTAGCGCAAATTTCAGCTCACGTTTTTCACCAATGCGAGGGTAACCTAGTATATGCGTTGTTGTAGTCATTTTGTTGTTCCTTTTCGTTCGAGTTCTGAATACTTGCCAAACTTTTATGACACCAAAGGATGTCTAGATGGCCAAACTATCTCGCTAAAACTCGATTAGAACAATCTCCAAATATTCAACTTGTTTATTAATAAATTTCATGTTCCCTCACATCAACTATCAATGAATTAATCAACAGACGGACAAGCTTATTTAGACGTCTAGATGTTTACACCGCTTTAAAAACAGGTTAGGTTAATATTATTCATGCTGTTTACGCACTACCTGAGGCAAACTAATGATCGAACTTAAACACCTGAGAACATTACTCACGTTGCGTGACACTGGCTCACTGACAGCAACAGCGACGACCCTCCACCTTACCCAATCTGCGTTATCACACCAGATTAAAGATCTCGAAGCTCGGATCGGAGGCCAGCTATTTCTGCGCAAGACACGCCCGGTTAAGTTCACTTCAGAAGGTGAAATCCTTTTGAATCTGGCGGATGAAGTTTTACCCAAGATCGCTAGGGCTGAAAATGAAGTCGCGAATTTAAAGGAAGACGTCAACGGCCGCCTGCACATGGCGATAGAGTGCCATTCATGTTTTCAGTGGCTAATGCCAGCATTAAAAGAGTACCAAGTCGCTTGGCCAAGTGTAACACTAGACTTTTCATCCGGCTTTGGCTTCGAGCCACTACCAGCATTGATGGCCGGTGAGCTGGACTTGGTGATCACATCAGACATTCAGCCTCGCTCAGAAGTGCACTATGAGCCTCTGTTTGACTTTGAAATGCGCCTAGTAACCTCAATTAGTCACCCTTTGGCGAACAAGTCGAGCATAAAACCTGCCGACTTAGCCGATCAAACCATGCTCTCTTATCCCGTGCAGAAGAATCGTTTAGATGTGGTCAAACACTTTCTACAACCCGCAGGCATCGAACCGATAAAGTGGAAACAGGCAGATAATACCTTAATGCTGATACAGATGGTTTCTGCTGGATTAGGTGTCGCGGCTTTGCCTAACTGGGCGATCAGTGAGTTTTCTCGCCAAGGATTGATCACCAGCATTCCTTTGGGTGAAGGATTGTGGCGACGCCTGTTTGCCGCAACACGAAATACCGACAAATCGAAGCGTTACCTGCAGGCATTCTTCACCACAGCGAGAACACAGTCAAAAAGTCACTTAGATGGGATCAAAACGGTATAGGTCATCGATCAAAAAGAGGTGCCTGCGCACCTCTTGTTTCTCTCTATCTTTCGTAAGACTTAAACTGGTTGGTCAAGGGATCGTAATGATAACCAAGCACATCGAGTTTACCCACCACGGATTCAACATCCATTTCATACATAGATGCTAACTCTTCAAACGAGTCACACTCTAAACGCAGCTTTTCATTGACGATACCCAACAAAATAATACTGTCAAAGCTTCCAACATTACTCAGATCCATTACAGCCTCCTTTACGCCTTCGCTCTTTAAAGCGTAGTCATAAAATAGCGGCTGAACAGTGAGCCAAGTCTAAATCTTTTCCACGATTACAAAGCGAACAGTGCCTGATTCGATGAAGTTGCAAGCAGCATTAAAGCTAAGGCACAAGCGAGCTGCCCTTTGTTAACCTCTTTAGACCTCAGCAAATGTAAACACCACATCAGTACAGAAGCAATCATGACACCAAAACCGACGAGCAAAGGAAGCGTCACTGCGGTTTGCGCTTCACTATCTAAACCAAAGGTTTTAATCAGAATCGCTAGGCTCATCAGCATTGCTGACACAACACCAGAGACAGGCAAAATACGGTGGAAGGCCTGTAAACGCGTTCGAGCTACGGTGAGAAGCAGATGACCGAGCAACGCGCCTAACAGTGCTACCTGAACTAGCACATTTAAGCCCGAAGCCAACGAAGCTTGGGCAACAATTTCAATCGCAACGTATGACAACGCAAGACCATTGGCTAAATACATCACCCATAGCGGCCCTTTCTCGCGCGTTTTCTTGGTTTGTACTTGAGTGTAAAAATAGGCAAGAGAAAACACGATCATCATCGCTTCAATACGCAAAGAAGCCACGGCTAACCATAAAATTGCAAGAGACGGCAATACCTTATGAATACGCCCTCTTTGACCGGGACAGATATCCCCTTTGACTAAAATTAGAGTAAGTATAAGCTGAGCACCTAACAGCATAGGCGCAAACACGGCAAGTAGTTGCTGAACCATAGTCTCTTCAACGATTTATTTACGATAGGCTGCGGATAATAGCAGATTGAACAGTTTTAGCTATTGGCGAAGTGTTCCAAAATGTCCTGATTAGTGACGACGCCGAGATACTCGCCCGCATCGTTGACCACCAGCCAAGGCAACTTGATACCCGACTTGATGATCTCACCAACTTGCGTCAACTTAGTATTGAAAGAGAGTGAATAAACGTTCGTACGCATCACTTGATTGAGCCGTTTACGTATCAGGGTAAGGTCTTTACTTGTTTCTAGCTTAGTCCCAAAAGTAGATGAGAGGTGAAAATTGAGCTCTTCGCGACCGACCACGCCAATGCAGACGTTTTTATCAATGATTGGGATAACGTCCAAACGGTACTGGTCCGAATCTAAAATAGCGCGCGCTTGTTCAAGGGTATCATCTGGCGACAATGTGGGAATATGCAGTTGTGAGATACTCAGAACCCCAACCTGACGTGCATGCCCTGCACTGGACAAGAAACTATCGAGTTTTTCATAGTAGCCCCAAGCGTTTTCAAGCTCACTCAGTGGCAATGGCTTAGAGAAATAGTAACCTTGAATGTAATCGACGCCTAAGCTACACACCACTTCTAGCTCATTGCGCGTTTCCACGCCTTCCGCGACCACTTTCACATTCAAGGTATGGGCGAGCTGAGTGATCATTTTGACGATGTAATACTTGTGTGACCCCTCTTGCAAATCTTTAACGAACTCACGGTCTATTTTCAAAATATCAAAGTTACAGTCGCTCAAATAAGCGAAAGAGCTATACCCCGTACCAAAGTCATCAATCGCTACCGTAACACCACGACGGCGGATATTGCGCACCAAACTCGACTGACGCGACTCGCTATCAAAATAAGCACTTTCCGTTAGTTCGATCGTCACCGCATTTGGATTGGACGCGTATTGATGTACCAAAGAATCCGCGCTTTGCAGCACTTCATCGACCTCAAGCTTAGTATTGAGCGAGCGATTGATGGTCACACCTAACCCTTTGCCAAACCTCGCATGGATAACATCAAGATCTTCGAGTGCTTTTTTGCCCACACACCAATCGAGATCGGAAACTAGGTCGAGGTCTTCGGCGATCATCACCATCTCTTGTGTGTTAAGCATCTTGCCATTCGGCCCCTTAAAACGGCTGAGGGCTTCGAACTTAACAATGTCCCAATTCTTCACATCAACAATCGGCTGATAATAAACCTCGATCGCTTGGGACTTGATCAGACGCTCTGCCCACTCTTCTAGCTCTTTGCGCCTTAAGACCTCTCTGTGCAGCGCACCGTGATAGAACGTTATCTGACCACGCTGGCCCACCGTCTGCTCAAGCATGGCTTGCACAGCATGAGAAACCAACTTCTTAGGAGTATGAGTATCTTGGCCTAGCACTGACACCCCAACACGGCCACTGATAATTGCGTTGTGCAACGTTTTACCTGCGGCTTGATTGAGAGTGGCAAAAAAGCGCCGAATGGTTTGGTGAATCATGCGTATTTGCGAAGGGCCAGTCACCCTGTCACACTCTAAGCATGCGACGAAATGGTTGCTTCCCAAATACCCAACATATTTAGCAACTTTGTTTTTGTTGAGGTGCTCAGACAGCATGGACTTCAACTCAAAATCATCCACCTGTGCAAAACTTGGGTGAAATGCCACCACCATACTGATGTTCGGTTCTACCGCATCCATCCACTGATTGGCTATCGCACGGGTAAACTGCTTCTCTGTCGGCAGTTGAGTGAGTAAGTCCACCCCACCATGCTCAACATCCGTAATACGATACAAGTTATTAGAGAGGTCAAGGTAAACCCCAACATAAAAGGATCCTTCCACCAAGTTAATCTGCTGCAGGGTCAAATCTTGTGGGTAGGTTTTACCTTGAGCACTCTGAAGCAATACTATACCCGACCAACTTCCTTGCTCCGCGACTTGGTGCCAGATTTTTTGATAAAAGCTCGAGCTATGTTTATCAGAGTTAAGCACATCCATCTGCTGACCAACCAACTGCTGGTTGTTGTAGTGACTATGGGTAAGAAAATAATCGTTGCAGGCGAGAATGGTATGATTGCTATCTGCCAGAACCACTCCATGATGCGTGTTGTTGAACAACTGTTCGAACAGAGCGCTCAACGTCGAAGTGGTGGCATGAAGGAACAATAACGGGATCAATACCCCCTTTACCTTACTGTGGCTTTCGGCTTTAAACAGCAGTTCAACGTAACAGCACTGATCATCGCTAAGCTGCAAGCAGCAACAAAAGCGTTGTTCTGTTCGCAATTTAGTTGCTTCAGCAAGTTGCGCCAACAACTTTGCCTGATCATGGTAGCCCATACAGGGTAATAGCACATTACCTGATAAAGTCGGTAACTCGGAGTTTAATATCTGGCAGCATTGCTCTTCATCTATGGTCAATTGATGCTTGTCTAAGTCCCATACCCAATCCAACGAGCTGCCATTAGCGCACTCACCACGAGACGATGATTGGGAAACAGAGCCTAACTCACGATACATTATCAACTCTTTAGTTTAGTTAACCCTAATACTAAAGTTAGATCATTATTTCCTAAGTGACAGAATTATTAAGAAGACTCAATACCGCGGTCGTGCTGACAATACCTTTAAAATGGCCCAAATCATCAACCAATACCCACGGGAAAGGGGCTTTTTGGGCGACCATTTCGCTGACCTTAGATTGAGGGAGGTCCCAAGCAATTGCTGTTTTTATAGGTAACATCACTCTATTTGCCGGCTTATTCCAGTAGTCATGCTCTTTACTGGTTTCATGATCGGTACCCATATTAGGGGTAAGGTGTAAATTCATGCTTGCCCTATCGATATAGCCAACACAGACTTTTTCGTCTACAACGGGTAAGTAGTCATTAAAACCCTCGGAAAAATACTGATAGATAAGAGAGAGGGGATCTCCGGCATCTACATGATGGCTATGCTCGACCATATGTACAATGGAGTCAGCTTTGACTTCTGAAACGGCCACTTTCTGTTGGCAATAGTTTTCAACTTGCAGAAGTTGTAACAACGGCATTGGCTTTGAAAAGTAGTAACCTTGTATGTAGTCCACTCCTAAACTTACCAGTATTTGCAACTCTTGCTCTGTTTCAACTCCTTCCGCTATGACCTCTAGGTCAAGACGCTTAGCGAGGGAAATCAGAGCTTGAACGATGTAGTATTGTCGCGACTCGAAGGTAAGATCCTGAATAAACGCTCGATCTATCTTCAGAATGTCGAAGTAACATTCTTTTAAATACTGAAATGACGTGCTCCCCGTGCCAAAATCATCGACCGCAATTTTAACCCCGCCTTCTCTTAACAACCCTAGAAGCTGTTTGTTTTCCTCATCACCTTCGAAATAAGCGCTCTCCGTGAACTCAAGCGTAATCGCATCTAGGCTTATACCTGCCTCATCGATCATCAAAGCTGCATTCTTAAGTATTGGCCCTAGAGCAGCAGAAGTATTTAGTGAACGGTTAATTGAGAGTTTCACATGGGAGCCAAACAGATTTTGCAAATCAGGAAGATGTTGTAGCGCTCTAGAGAACACCAAATCATCAAGTTGAACAACTTTATCTAACTCCTCCACCATGGCCACGAGTTCTTGAGTTGTCGCATCTAAGCCTCCTTCGGACGGAAAGCGGCATAGCGCTTCAAACTTATCAATTCTGTTGTTTGCTATGTCTACAATCGGCTGATAATAAACTTCAATTTCCCCCGCCTCTAAAGATTTAAGCACGTGCTCTTCTAACGCCTTTTTCCTCTCAACTTGAACATGAATATTACGATCATAAAAGTTAATCCGGCGAGACTGGCCCGAATGAAGCTCTAGCAACGCCTGATATGCGTGAGATACCAATTGGCTAGGCGTCGTAGCATCGACGCTAAGTACAGACACACCGGATATTCCATTCTTCAAAGCCGTCGCGACAGAAGTTTGAGCATGTTTAAAACTATGAAACAATTGAGTAATTGAGCGGCTTATATTGGCCACAATTTGATTAGGCTGCTGATAGCTATATGCCAAGGTTACAACAAAACAGTTATGACCAATGTAGCCACAACAAAGTACCTTAGTACTCTCTTTAAGATAGCTTGCAAATTGGCGTTTTATCTCTCGTGAATCACCAGAAGGGAAATCGGGCTGAATAACAAGTACAACGACGCCCTGACCAGCATCAACATCGCAACATGCTTCTGATAATTGCTCAACGAATGTATCTTTACTGGGTAATTGAGTCAGTAAATCAATCCCACCAGATTCAATATCCTCAATTCGATCCAGTGCACTCGACAAATCAGAACAGAAACCAACATAGTATCGATTTCCGTTACCCGGATTCACTTCATGAATAGTCAAGTCTTGGGGAAACACTGAACCGTCAGAGCGACGTGAAAGAATGGTGCCATTCCAGTAGCCATTGTTAGCAAGTTTTTGCCACAGCTGCTGATAATAGGTTTCACTGTGCTTGCCAGCACTGAATATCTGAGTCTTTAACCCGACTAATTCATTACGTAGGTAACCAGTCATAGACTCAAAATGGCGGTTACACGCCAATATTCGCGTTTCTGCATCAGTCACCACAATTCCATGATGAGCATTTTCAAACACAGAATAGAACACTTCTGCAGCTTCCTGACGCGACCCAATGTTCAAACAAGGAGATATTGTCCCTCTCAGCTCGAAAGCACTTACTCGGTCAATCACAATTTCGACATAGATAAATAAACTGCTCGCGCTTAACAAACAACAATGGGTATAGGTTCGCTCTCCAGAATTTAACGCCGATTGGAATGCTTGCTTAACTACCTTCGTCTGTGATTTGGGTAGAAGTTCAAATAGTGCCTTAGCCGTTAATGGCGTAGAGCTATCCTCCAAAAACAAAGACTTAGCTTCATCATCACACTCTAGCACTTGAGTCTTTAAATTTAGGTACCAATCATAGACAGCGTACTGAGGTGCTCTGCCAACTAGAAGAGGTGATTTAGGTCTAGATTCCGATGCGATCGCCACAACACAACCAATTTCATATCAATAATAGGCATATTATAGAAAACTAAGGCGATGACTTTTGTTATTCCCCTAACACTTTAGTTCATCTTTACTTTCGGCTAACACCATCGAATTGCTTACAAGATAGCCCTATTCATATTGAGGTAGATAGTCGTCGTCCAAGCCGCTATAATTCGCGCTCCCTGATTCAGAGAACAAAATATGTACAGCAACATCACTCCTATTCATGAGCACAAAAAGTATTGGGCGGAATGCTTTGGTACTGCACCATTTTTGCCGACAAACCGTAAGGAAATGGACGCCTTAGGATGGGATAGTTGCGACATTATTATTGTCACTGGTGACGCGTATGTCGATCACCCCAGCTTTGGTATGGCGATCATCGGCCGCTTACTTGAAGCCCAAGGCTTTCGAGTTGGTATCATCGCTCAGCCTGAGTGGAGCAATAAAGAGGCGTTTACCAAACTCGGTAGACCTAACCTGTTCTTTGGCATCACTGCAGGTAACATGGACTCGATGATAAACCGTTATACTGCGGATCGAAAGCTGCGCCATGATGATGCCTACACTCCGAATAACGAAGGTGGCAAACGTCCAGACCGAGCAACCTTAGTCTATTCTCAACGTTGTCGCGAAGCCTATAAAGGTATCCCTATTGTTCTGGGCGGTATCGAAGCAAGCTTACGCCGCCTTGCACATTACGATTACTGGTCAGATAAAGTTCGTCGCTCAGTTCTCTTTGATGCTAAAGCCGACATTTTGCTATTTGGTAACGCTGAGCGCGCTCTGGTAGAAGTCGCTCACCGCTTAGCCGATGGGGAAGACATCTCTACACTCACTAACATTCGTGGTACCGCCGTTAACCTGCCAGCAGAGCCGGAAGGTTATAACGTTATTGACTCCTCTCGCATTGAAAAACCACGTAAAGAGGCATTCATTCCGCCAAACCCTTATGTCGTAGAAGAGCAGTGTGAAACCAAAGCCAAGACCGAACAGCCTGAAGCGAAGCCGATTACTATTCGCCCTTCTCGCCACGACGCGGCTACAACCGCAGTGCGTATTCCGCCATTCGAGAAGCTAAATAACGACCGCATTCTCTACGCACATGCGAGTCGAATTATGCACTTGGAAACCAACCCCTATTCCGGCCGTGCCTTAATACAGCGCCATGGTGACCGGGAGTTATGGGTTAACCAAGCGCCAATCCCTCTTTCAACAGAAGAGATGGACTATGTGTTTGGCCTACCGTACGCGCGCGTGCCGCACCCGATGTATGGTAAGGCAAAAATTCCAGCTTACGACATGATTAAGACCTCGGTGAATATCATGCGTGGCTGTTTTGGCGGTTGTTCATTCTGTTCAATTACCGAGCACGAAGGGCGCATTATTCAGAACCGTTCAAAAGAATCTATTCTGACCGAGCTAGAAGAGATCCGCGATAAAGTTCCGGGCTTCACTGGCACCATTTCTGACCTTGGTGGACCAACGGCTAACATGTATCGTCTCGGCTGTAACGATCCAAAAGCTGAGGCAAACTGTCGACGCCCGTCTTGTGTCTTCCCAGGGATCTGTAACAAGCTTAATACCGACCACAAGCACACCATCGACCTCTACCGAGAAGCACGTAAGGTTAAAGGTGTGAAAAAGGTGATGATCGCTTCTGGTGTTCGATATGACCTTGCAATTGAGTCGCCTGAGTACGTCAAAGAGTTGGTCACACACCACGTGGGTGGCTACCTAAAAATCGCCCCTGAACATACAGAAAAAGGTCCTCTGGATCTTATGATGAAACCGGGCATGGGCACCTATGACCGCTTCAATGAGATGTTCGAGAAGTACAGCGCTGAAGCAGGTAAGAAGCAATATCTCATTCCGTACTTTATCTCTGCGCACCCTGGTACAGAAGACGAAGACATGCTGAACTTGGCACTTTGGTTAAAGAAAAACAATTTTGAGTGTGATCAAGTACAGAACTTCTACCCTTCACCTATGTGTAATGCAACCTCAATGTATTACTCAGAGACTAACCCCCTAAAACGAGTGAAATACAAAAAGCGTGAAGAAGTGCCTGTGGCTAAAGGTGAGCGTCAACGTCGACTGCACAAAGCCCTGCTTCGTTACCACGATCCAGCTAACTGGCCACTGATCCGTGAAGCGTTAATCAACATGGGGAAAAAGCACCTAATTGGCGACAAACCAAGCTGTCTGGTTCCTGCAGAAGATGTCGATGCAAAAACTCCGGCACAGCGCCGTAAATCAGGGCGCCATGGTTCACAACGTTTCGCAACTAAGCACACGAAGAGCCAACCTGGATTTGAAAAGATGCATGGCGACAATAAAGGCAAAGGTAAAAACGGCAATGGTAATAAGGGTGGCCAAGCAGCTCGCGGCGGTAAACCAGCAGGCAAACCTTCTGGCAACCGCAATGGTAAACCGTCTACGAATCACTCTGGAAAACCGACAACAGGACGTAAACCAAAACGCCGCTAGACACATATAAAAAGGCCCAGCAGTTGCGCTGGGCCTAGTTTTAAAACATGCGGATTACGCGTTCTGCGCTTCAAACTCTTGCATGAAATCAACGAGAGCTTGAACGCCTTCGAGAGTAACCGCGTTATAGATAGAGGCACGCATACCACCGACAGCACGGTGACCTTTCAATGCGACTAAACCACGCTTCTCCGCTTGATCTAAAAACAAGCCATCCAATTCCGGTTTTACCAACTGGAACGGTACGTTCATTCGTGAACGGTTCGCTGGGTGAACATTATTGACATAGAAATCTGAGCCGTCGATCTGGTTATACAGCAGTTGTGCCTTCTCTAGATTGATCTTTTCCATTTCAGACACGCCGCCTTGCTCTTTTAGCCATTTGAATACTAGGCCAGATAGATACCAAGCAAAGGTTGGTGGCGTATTGAACATCGAATCTTTTTCTGCCAATACCTTGTAATTGATGAAGCTTGGAACAAGCTCGCTAGCCAGCTCTAACAAGTCATCACGCACGATAGCAATACACAAACCCGCTGGACCAATATTTTTCTGTGCTCCCGCATAGATAACACCGTATTGAGAAACATCGATTTTGCGAGATAGAATGTTTGATGACATATCTGCAACGATAGGCTTGTCTGTGACAGGAAGCTCACTGATCTCAATACCATCGATGGTTTCATTGGGGCAGAAATGAACATAGGCTGCATCTGCGTCTACCTTCCACTCACTAGCCGGCTTAACTGCTAATTTACCGTCAAGTTCTGTTTTAGCGCTAAATACATCAACCTCACAGTATTTCTCTGCCTCTTTAACTGCGCTTTCAGCCCAGTAACCCGCATCAATGTATGTTGCCTTTTTCGATGAGCCAAGCAGGTTCAATGGTACGGCAGCAAATTGTGCGCGAGCGCCACCTTGGCAAAACAGCACTTTATAGTTATCTGGGATTTCAAGTAAGTCGCGCAAATCTTGCTCAGCGTCTTCCGCGACTTTGATGAATTCTTTACTTCGGTGGCTAATTTCCATAACGGAAGTGCCTAAACCATTCCAATCAACGAACTCTTGTTGTGCCTTTTCCATGACAGCTTTAGGAAGCCCCGCAGGACCTGCACTAAAGTTATAAACCTTGCTCATCTACTCTTTCCTTGCGCATTCTTGATTTAGATATTGTTCGATTAATACCATGTTTTATCGATGATAAAAAGCAAGAAAAGAGGTCTTTAGACCTCTTTTCGCGTTAACGTCTTCAAATTATTCAATTATGGCTGCATAAGTGCAGGGAAAAGCAGCGCCATTAGAGGGATCTGCTGTCCATTTTCAAACACTAAATTACCTTCTTTCAATTCCGCTTGAATGTGATATCCCTGCTCCGAATGAGTTAACCACTCCATCGCCATCGCATCATCTACACCTTGCTTGATGAAAGGGTACTGAACAACCAGTTGATCAGAAAACTGCGTATCTAGGTTCCCTGTGAGTGCAGGCAATATTAGAGCAGGGTTTTGCGTTACATTGCTCGTCCCCTGTGGCACTGTAATTTTCCACTTTGACTCAAATTCACTGTCATTACCCAGTTTTACAGCCAGTTTATTCATCGCAAAGTAGAAGCCTTTAGAGAACAGGCTTTCGACATATGGGATCGCCGCTTCAATGTCAGCTTGAGTGGGCATAGGGTTGTTCTGATAAAGGTTCATCAGATGCTCAAATGCAACGCTATCTAAGTCACCAAATGAAAGGTCAATAGAGACACTCTCTACATCGCCGTCGTCCATCACTAAATTGTTCAAATCCGCAATATGCTGACTACTCACCGTTTTGGCCGTTTCATCATAAGCGCTCGCAAACGTGTATTTGCTTTGCTGCAACGCGAATAACGGTGACTGGTCAATATCAAGCACTGACACCTCAGCGAGATTAAACGTCTGTTCACCTATCCAAAAACTATTCATTTTCTTGCCGTCACCGTGACCTGTTAAACCAGACAACAGCATCTTTTCACCCGAATTAAAGTCCACCTCTACAGAGGGTATGTTTAAGTCATAGGTGATATCACCGAGCACGCTAATATGTCCCTTAAGCTCAGATGGCGAAACTGAGACAATGGCACCGCCTTCACCTTCAGTGACCTGATTCCAACTTGCTAAACTCAGTACATAGTCAGTATTACCATTGAGTTGCGTCACTGTATCTAGTCGCAAAGGTAGATCTGGTGCATCGTCTAATACCGATGTGGCATTAAGACTCAACAAGCCATGGGTAATTTGGCTATTAACCGTGATTTCTGAGGGTAGCCCATCTTGAGCTAACTGCTGGACAAGCGCTGGATCATGGACGATGTAACGTGTTTTAACCGTAGAGGACAAATAACCACGATCGTATTCAAGGATTTCGGCTTTGACAGAGTCATTGGAAAGGTGAGCAATCCCATCTTGAATCACAGTTTGTCCAATTTGACCTACCGCTAACGGCCAACACAACGCAAGTGAGATAGCGCCACCGATGGCGCCTATTTTTCTTAGATCCATGATAATTACGTCTTGTTTATTGATTTCATTAAGTCTACACCAAAAAACCTTGAGTTAAATCAGAGTATTGGCTTTCAAGAAAAAACAAACAGAAATTCTCTTACTTAGCTCTCAATACGCAATGCATATCCTTGGTAAAGTGAAACATGTCTGTGTTTAAATTGTAGCCAAGCCGTGAATCCATTTTCCGTACTTTGTTTAGATAACAATCCAGTGAGTATCGAGCAGTTAAGAAAAGAGCTTAGCGTGTTTTCCGCTAAGTTTGATCTACATACTGCCGATACGCTCGAAGATGCACATGCAGCATTAGAGTATTGCCAAGAGCAAAATCAGACTGTCGCTTTGGTCATTGCCAGTCATCATGAAAACTTCGATGGCGCAAACTTTCTAATTCAACTCGATAAAAACGCTCATACCCAGAGCGCTCGCAAAGTGCTAATCAGTTGCGGACAAGACATTCAAGCCATTTTATCGGCGGTAAATGATGGTCGACTCGACTACTGTCTCACTAAACCTCTACAAGACAATCTAGTGCACAAGACTGCGCAAAAAGAGCTGACGACATTTATCCTCAAGAACGACAAAGAGAACTTACTCTCCTACAGCCAGGTACTCGATCAGCACAGACTTCTTCGCAGCCACATTGAGCAGAAAATGCGAAGTTACCGTGAAGGATTTATTACCGATCACCATAGCCTGTCCGACCAAGAGCTGGCTGAACAAGTATCCTCTGCCCTGCTTGATTTCTTTGCCCAAGAAGATGAGAGCCGAGCGTGTAGAACCTATTCTCCCGATCATCTATTGACCATTGAAGGTGAAGAGAACCAGTTCCTGTGGTTTATCACCAAGGGTGAAGTCGCACTGTATAAAAAAGACGATATCGGCATGCAGCGCGAAGTTGTGCGTCATAGTCAGGGCAATATTGTTGGCGGTATGTCTTTTGTCACCGGTGAACCTTCTTTTTCAACGGCGGTTACGCTTTGTAAAACTGAAGTCATCAAGCTAGACCGTGAAGTATTTTCTAAAGTCATGCACTCAAACATGACTCTATTGCCACTCTTCACTAACCTGCTGCTGCGTCACTTTAATCGACGCTTACAGCGCAGTATCAATACCAAGCTAGAGCTACAAAAAACACTTGAGTCCCTAGAAACTGCACATCAACAACTGATTGAAAGTGAAAAAATGGCAATGCTTGGCCAGTTGGTTGCTGGCGTTGCTCACGAGCTTAATAATCCAATTGCCGCGATACTCCGAGGCACAGAAACCCTAACCAGTAGAATTCAGCACCTCGTCGATGATCGCTCTATCAAAGAGGTAGGACTAGCCGGAATTAGTGTACTTCAAGAAGGGTTGACGCAAAGACCCCGTTCTACAGCAAACGAACGTGAACTGACCAAACAACTTTTAGAGCAAGTCGATGACCGACGTTTAGCCAAGAAGTTAGTTAAATTGGGCCTAGAGAAAGATAGTGATTGGATTAGCCAAGCTCAAACCAAGCCTGAATTTACTCTGCATAAGCTAGAGCGGCTCGAAGATTACCACCTCGCAGGAACGACGTTGCGCTCTATTAACGTTTGTGCCGGCAGGATCGCTGATATGGTGAAAAGCCTAAAAGGCTATGCAAGAACTGACGACGAGAAATTCCATCTCATCAATATTCACGAGGGTATTGAAGACACTCTAGTGATCTTTGAGAGTCGCCTAAAGTTCCACAAGGTCGAGCGAATATACGGCGACATTCCTAACATTCAGTGCCAACCAATCGCCCTGCAACAAGTTTGGACCAACCTAGTATCTAACGCTATTGATGCCTTCCCTGATAAAGGGGAGCTCATCGTCGAAACCAAACACGTTCAGCAAAATAACACGGACTGGGTCGTTGTCTCGTTTACAGATAATGGTGCTGGAATACCCGAAGAGACCCAACAACAGATGTTCACCCTCAACTTTACCACCAAGAAGGAAGGTAATTTTGGTTTAGGTATTGGCCTTTCTGTGTGTCAACAAATTGTCCACCAGCACGGTGGTCGTATCGAAGTCGAGTCTATTATCAGTCAATTTACTAAAATGTCGGTTTGGCTGCCGTTTAGTCAAGAACCTAATGTCGCCAAGGAGCCCTAAATGAATAAATATCTTATTTTATGTGTCGACGATGAACGGGAAGTGTTAGACAGTGTAATGCAAGACCTGTACTGCTTTGAAGAGCACTTTATTCTCGAAGCTGCTGAATCTGTGCAAGAAGCAAAGGCGCTAATCAAAGAGTCCCATCAAGAGGACGTAAAATTGGCACTTATTCTTTGTGATCACATTATGCCTGAGCAAACGGGCATTCAATTTTTGATCGAATTGAATGAAAACCAACAGACTCAACCGACCAGAAAGCTACTATTAACAGGGCAAGCTGGACTTGAAGATACGGTCGAAGCCGTTAATCACTCTAGCTTAGACTTTTATATTGCTAAGCCTTGGCAAGGTGATGAATTACGGGAAGTGATCAAGAATCAGTTAACGACCTTTATGATTGAAAACGAGCCAGACCTAATGCCATGGGCTTCGACGTTAGAAACCGAACGAGTGTTCGACGCTATTGCTAAGAATCGAATCAGTTTCGGCGAATGAAGTCATTTAAGGCTCTGTACTAAAAGGAATATTGTTTAAAAAAGTACCATTCATAGCATTTATGTGGCATGTGAATTGCTTATTACTATAAATAACGACAAAGCAATGACATTTTTTATAGTGGCTGTTGCTAGGATGCATTATCATGTCGTAATTACTGTCATGGCGCTTATGTCGCTAAAGACCATGGAAATTAACAAGATATAGGTTTATCGTCCTTATGCGTAAAACAATCTTAGCTGCAGCTTTAGTGCTTGCATCTGGTCAATCACTGGCTCAAACCGATCCAAACAGCCCTTCGGTAATGAGCAACTTCAACTATGACTACCTAGAAGCTCGAATTGGTGCTAGTCCAGTGACGTTCGGTGCAGCAATGAGTAAGTCTATTCATCCAAATGCACACGTAATCGGTCGTATCGATTCTGAGTTCGAAGGCGACTACGACGCAGCGGCAGGTTTTGGCTTCCACGCTCCAATTAATAACTGGGCAGATTTCACAGGTGAAATGTTATTCCGCCTGGTAGATACCGGCAATGAAAAACGTTTCGGCTTAGACGGTGGCTCAGATACGGGTATGGAACTTAACCTTGGTATTCGCCAATGGCTAGGTCCACAGCTAGAAGTAGGTGGTAAAGGTGCCTACATTTCTATCGATAACAAGAAAGAGTGGGCAGGATCTGCGTACGCGCGTTTCCATTCTACTGAGTTATTTTCTCTTGGTGCAGAAGCACGCATCAACGATTTCTATGGCGACCAAGTCATGCTAACGACACGATTCAAGTTTTAACAACTAAATCAGAATCAAATAAAAACCGAGGTTTTAAACACCTCGGTTTTTTAATGTAATTCCTTTTACATTTGAGCATTCCACTTCTGTTTACTCTCTAAAGTGGCAAGAGACAGGAATCAAATAGAGACTCTATTTAACTTTATTGTTGACAACTTGCCAATAATTGACGCTTACGCGGTTCTTGAATCAACTTCCAATGTGTTCCTTCAATAGCACCTGCAAATTTCCAAAGTAACTTCACATCCACATCGCTACCATACGCTTGTTTAACACGCGAAAATACAGCTGGCGCACCTAGCTCAATAAAGGTCTCCACATCGGAAATGCCCGCTTTTTTAACCATGCGTTCAAGAGTCAATTGCATATTTGGAAGATCACGCAAACGTCGATTCGCAGAAGAGCGTTTAAATTCGCGTTGCGATACGGAGCAGTGAATCGATTGTTCGACTAGGTGGTTAATCTGCTCGTGCTGGTCAACAAATAGTTCAGTGATGTCGTAGTAATTTACTGTTGCAGTAGTCTGCTTTTTCACATGACGGTATTTCTCACAACCAAGTTGATTGAGAGTTTCGTCTAGCTTCTCACCACCCCTGATGAATATTTTATCTGCACTGAGCAGTGCGAACATAGCTTCGTCTCTAAACAACCCTGTACCACCAAACATAGATCGTTTTTGAAAGTTGCCAAACTTTTGTACGTATTGAATAAATAGTTGCTCTGTCATATCCATTGATCCTTAATCAAATACCCCGATTAGTCGTGATCACCAGATAGCAGCAGTTTTAAGCGAAAAAATACAAGCTCAACCAAACTGTAGTGTGTTTTATATTATGTAGCATGGCTGATAAATAAGTCTCTAGAATCATAGTTAACAACAAAAAATAAGTCTGTGCATTCGTCACAGCAATGAGAAACCATTTTCATTATAACGTGAACATAATCACAACTTATTACGTATACCTGGTAATAATGTCATTTCGATACCTAGATAAATTGCTGCGAAAATTATCGCCGCTGAAAAATTATTGTTTGCTAATATAGTTAGCTAGAAGTTAAACTCACTAGAGTCAAATAACTAAAAATTGTTTATGAACCACCTATCATTTTACTGGCTTCCAGAGAACAATGATTTACTACTTAAAGGTATAGAGTCTGAGTTTTCTACCCTGATTGAACACTCTATTAAGTCGAGAAGCATTTCGCTTCCTCCAATTCCTGATGTAGTACTCAAGATACAGCAGCTTTGCACTCAAGAGTGCACGACTGTTTCAGACGTAGCAGATTGTCTACTTGAAGATCCAGGGCTTGCCGCTATCGTTATTCGCGTTGCCAACTCAGTGATTTTCAACCGCCGTAACATCACCTGTACGGATCTCGTGACCGCCGTCTCTCGCCTCGGAATTTTACGTGTTAGAGACATTGTCACCGCTCAAGCAATTGAACAGCTCAAGCATTCAGTGAACCTTAGCCATTCGTGCAATAAAATACTGATTGAAAGCGCGGCTAATTCGCGCGAACTTGCGGCAACAATGGTACTAGTCGTAAGAGGGTTTAAAGAGTCTGGGTCAGCGGCATACAATAACTTAGAAGCAGACAAGGCACTGCTTTGTGGTCTGCTTGCTGATATTGGCCTGTTTTGTATTGTCAACGAATACCACAACTACTTAGAGCAAGGTAACTACCTTAAAGAAGACATCGCCTTTCAGATCTTTGATCGCCAGTGTTCAAATGCTAGTAAATTGGTACTGGAAAGCTGGGGGTTTGATGATGACTTCTTAGCCGTGGCAGCCAATCAGGTTCATGGCAGCAACTCAATGCCTGTAAGCTACTTGGACATTGCCAGAATAGCAAACCATATCTTGATGTTCCGTCGACAAGACGAACATATTGCTGATCACACGGTAGAATTTGATGTAACTGGCGCAGATATACTGTACAAACTCAGTAATTTAAGTGATATTGAGTTCAATACACAGATTGACGAACTTATTAGCGCAAGCGGTCTATAAACTTTATACCAATCTGGATAAGTAGGTGATCAGATAATTGCGCAGGAAAAATCGCTTAGAGCAAGGCATAGATTGCAGCTAGCTAGTTGACCTACCTACAAAATCTATAACGCCGCTATCAGCGATTTTCACCAGCAAGAATGCCCAGATACTTATTTAGATTGGTATTACACAGGAACCATCATGTTTTCAGGGATGTTATTTATCTTTGCCCCACTTGTCGTGGGGTATTTCATTTCTATATCTAATAAAACGCTACTAGACAGAATTAACTCGTCTACATCTAACCTGATCTACGTAATTTTGGCCTTGATGGGGCTAAGCTTGGCAGCGTTGGATAACTTGGGCCAAAACCTGCAATTAATCTTGAAAACCACCGCGGTGTTTTTCTCCTGCTTAAGTGTGGCGAATCTAGCGGTTCTGCCCTTTATCGACAAATGGTTACCGATAAAAACAGACGCAAGCCAAAACAAACTGCCTCTTTCAGAGATGGCGATGGAGTCAGTTAAGCTAGTGTTAGTTGTCGGTGGTGGTCTAATCGTAGGCTTATTGATCCCACTTGATTTAAGCTGGGTGGACACAGCTAGTGAATGGATACTGTTTATATTACTGTTTTTTATCGGCATCCAACTGCGTAACAGTGGACTAACCTTACGCCAAATACTGCTCAACAAACATGGTATGATCATCGCGGTGGTCATTATTGGTAGCTCTTTAGTCGGTGGAGTCGTGGCCGCGATGATCCTCGACATCAATTTATTCCAAGGCCTAGCGATGGCATCAGGGTTTGGATGGTACTCTCTAGCAGGGATTTTGATGGGTGACGCGTTCGGCCCCGTTTACGGTGGTGCTTCATTTATGATTGAGCTGCTTAGAGAACTGATTGCATTGGTGCTGATCCCGCTGTTTATTCGTAGCAATCCATGTACCTCTATTGGTTACGCTGGGGCAACGGCAATGGACTTTACCCTACCCGTTATCCAAACAACTGGTGGGGTGAGGTGTGTGCCTATTGCCATAGTTAGCGGCTTTATCCTGAGCTTACTTGTTCCAGTTTTGATGCTTTTCTTTGTCTCTCTTGCAGGCTAGATCGCAGGAATTATCAGTTAAAACATCTATATTAACCATGGAACGCCCAAGTAATTTAGTTAACACTAAATTAGATAACTAGAAACTATAATAAATCGCCTCAAAAGGAATCACTATGAAACGCACTCTCGTTGCAATGTTGCTCGCTGCGACTTCGACGTTTGCATCCGCAGCCGATAATGCTTGCCTAGCTAAAAAATATGATGCTTACATCGACGCGTCTTTACACTGGTATGAAGATTTAGCCACCTTGACCTCAGAACAGTATCCAGACTTAACAGAGGTTAGCCAGTGGTTCCTTAAAGGACGTAAAAACCACTTTGAGCTCAACCGAACTGCGGTACACTACTATTTGGAAAACGATCCAGTAAAAGTAGCAACCAACCAACCAGTTGAAGCTTGGCTTCAGTTAGAGCAGAAAGACATCAAAGTGCTCGCATCACGCAGTGATGAGCTTGGGCAAGTTGCTAAGGTGACTTTTGAAGATCGCCAAGCTAAACCGCATGAAAAGAACTACCAGCTACGTTCAGCATTTGCTGATCTGTTGAGTCACCCAACAAAGATCGATAGTGCACTTAAACGATACAACGCATCAATTAAACAGCTAGAAGCGATTCAATGCCAGTAAGCTTAAGGCTTATTAGCGCATCGCCTTTTAAGAGTATGTGCGCTAGCTAAAATCTAAGATTCGATAATTAAGACGGGACTTTGCTCCCGTTTTCGTTTAGATTGTCCCGCTGCAACAAAAATGATTAGAGCAATATAGCTGTATGATATCGGAACAAAAAACGGCTGATGTGAGCTTCGAGAGTTTACTCCGAATCTTCACCGTCCCTGAAGGGCCAGACTCAACGCTAACCAAAATTGAAGAAGAACTTTCGCGCAACTTGAACAAGTTTTTGCGCGAGCATATCGTGGCTGAAGAAAAACCACTGCGCGATATAGAAAAAGACTTCTCTCACGCGTCGATCCCAGAACAACCGGAATTTGTCTCTGAACATACTCAACATCTGCTTGATACATTAGTTTCTCAATCTGTGCATACTTCTGCACCGAGTTTTATCGGTCATATGACATCGGCATTACCTTATTTCCTAATGCCACTGTCAAAAATCATGATCGCGCTAAACCAAAACCTAGTAAAAATCGAGACATCTAAGGCATTTACGCCCCTTGAACGACAGGTTCTAGGCATGCTTCATCGCCTTATTTATGGCGAAGATACTCAGTTTTACGACCAATGGATGCACAGTGCTAACCACTCTCTCGGCGCATTCTGCTCCGGGGGCACCATAGCCAACATTACTGCGCTTTGGGTCGCTCGTAACAACGCACTTAAAGCAGACGCTGGTTTCAAGGGCGTTGAGAAAGAGGGGCTGTTCAAAGCTATGAAGCACTACGGTTATGAAGGATTAGCCGTACTTGTTTCTGAGCGAGGTCACTATTCTCTTAAAAAAGCCGCAGATGTACTTGGCATTGGTCAAGAAGGCTTGGTCGCGGTTAAGACCGACAACGACAATCGAATTTGCCCTAAGTCGCTAAAACAGCGTATCAAAGAGTTAAAACAACAAAACATCAAGCCTTTTGCCGTTATTGGTGTTGCTGGTACAACTGAAACGGGCAGTATTGACCCACTGAAAGCCATCGCAGAGATTTGCCAAGAAGAAGAGTGCCATTTCCATGTTGATGCAGCTTGGGGCGGTGCCACTCTGATGTCGAATAACTATCGTCATCTTCTCGACGGCATCGAGCTTGCCGACTCCGTAACCATTGATGCGCATAAACAGCTCTACATCCCTATGGGCGCAGGCATGGTACTGTTTAAAAAACCCGACGCGATGAAGTCGATTGAGCATCACGCACAATACATTCTGCGTAAAGGTTCAAAAGACTTAGGCAGCCATACGCTTGAAGGCTCTCGCTCTGGGATGGCAATGCTTGTCTATGCAGCGATGCATATCATTAGCCGACCTGGCTATGAGTTGCTGATTGATCAAAGTATCGAAAAGGCTAAGTTCTTTGCCAACCACATCGCACAACAGCCTGACTTTGAACTGGTTTCTGAGCCGGAATTATGCCTTCTTACCTATCGCTACTTACCTCAGCAAGTTCGCCTCGCGTTAGAAAAGTCGCAAGGAAAACAAACCGAACAGCTCAACGAGTTGCTTAACGAACTCACCAAGTTTATCCAGAAACGTCAGCGTGAAACGGGCAAATCATTTGTATCACGCACACGTTTAAACCCTGAGCGTTGGGACCACTTGAACACCCTTGTGTTCCGCGTGGTATTAGCAAACCCGTTAACCAGTTGCGATATACTGAGCTCCGTACTCGAAGAGCAGCGTGAAATCGCTAAGCAAGCACCCAAGCTGCTCTCTCAGATTGATCTGTTAACCAACCATATACTGTCGACAAGCGAGTCAAACTGAAACTTTATTTCGGACAAAGTGTAATTTGCCTATCAACATGACCTAATAATAGTCAAATTCCTTGCTCGAATAGATATTTCTGTAGTTTAAACAAAATTTTGTTTGAGGCTTGTCATATATTGGCCAATTGAATACTAGAAAAGATGTCTTAAACCTTAAGCTTAGGTTTATACTGGCTGCATGGCGCTGGATTGCACTTGCCTTATTGGGGTCCTCTTTTATCCCCTTAGTAACTTCGGGCATATCCAGTGAGTTGTTCTCTATACCCTCGTGAACACTATGAACACATTAGAAAAAATTCAAAAGAATCTAGAAAATTTTAGCAAGTCCGAGAGAAAAGTGGCTGAAGTCATCATGGCCTCACCACAGACTGCTATCCATTCTAGTATTGCTACACTAGCAAAAATGGCTGATGTAAGTGAGCCGACTGTTAACCGCTTCTGTCGTCGTTTGGATACTAAAGGTTTTCCAGACTTTAAACTTCACCTAGCTCAAAGCTTGGCAAATGGGACCCCTTACGTGAATCGAAACGTTGAGGAAGATGACGGTCCTGACGCTTATACGCATAAGATTTTCGAATCAACAATGGCATGCTTGGACGTGGCTAAGAATAGCCTAGACGCGATGCAAGTCAACCGAGCGGTCGACCTGCTTACTCAGGCTAAGCGTATCTCATTTTTTGGCTTAGGTGCGTCATCGGCTGTAGCAAAAGACGCGCAAAACAAGTTCATTCGCTTTAATATCCCTATTACCTGTTTTGAAGACATTGTAATGCAACGTATGAGCTGCATTAATTGTACTGACAACGATGTGATTGTGCTTATTTCACATACTGGCCGCACCAAGAGCCTAGTAGAAATAGCTAACTTAGCGCGTGAGAATGGTGCGACCGTAATTGCGATCACCGCCAAAGACTCTCCGTTAGACAAAGCGAGCTCTCTGTCGATCTCATTGGACGTCCCTGAAGACACTGATGTCTACATGCCGATGGCAAGCCGTGTTGTCCAGATGACGGTCATCGATGTGCTAGCGACAGGATTCACACTACGTCGCGGTACTGGCTTTAGAGAAAACCTAAAACGCGTCAAAGATGTGTTAAAAGATTCACGCTACGACAAGCTATCACAATTCTAAACAAAACGGAGCATTCACTGCTCCGTTTTCTATTTCCCATAAACAACCGCGACTTAACCGTCTTCATAGCTGCCCTGATCTCTGGTATCTTCACGAGTCAATAGTGTCGCGTTTGACGCGGTTCCAATAGCCTTAGTACTTTCACAACGCCCTTTACACTGACACACTTGGCCCAGAATGTAGGTTAACCGCTCTTGAGTCAGTGGCAGTGGATTACCTTTTATCGCTACTGACTTAAGTGCATCTTCGGCTACCATCTCAAAAGAGGTAGAGCAAACGCCAAACGTGTTGAGCTTCGGAATGGCCAACTTCTCTAACATCATGTTGGTCCACAGAATTGCATCTTCTCGACACGCGTTAATCCTTCCCGTAAGGATCTGTGCAATTTTTGAGTAACGGTGAAGTACATCGCTGCGCCCTGCCCGTTTCGCCGCATTAATGTTTTCCTGCATAACAAAAGGAGCCAGACGCGCAGTAATGATGCTATGAGGGGCATCGAGTTTGCCACCTAAAGCCGATGCTAAGCCGTGAGCTGCACCGAGCTTGGCATTGGTTATCGCCATTCCGCCTAACATTGCCGCAAAAGAGATATCCGATCTCGCTTTGTAATTGTCTTGCAAACAGGCGGGTAATATCGAAGCACTTAGACGGCGTAACCCCTCTTCGCAAATCATATCTGTCAAAGGATTAGGATCGCCACAGACATACGCTTCCATCAGATGAGTAAACGCATCCATTACCCCCCTGCCTGAGGTTAGTTTATCGGTACCATAAGTTAAGGTTGGGTCGACGATTGCCACATCGGCAAGCATATCTGGGCTTCTTAAACTGACTTTAACTTGGTCTTGCCCTGAACGGAGTACTGCATTGCGTGTCACTTCTGAGCCAGTACTCGCCGTGGTTGGAATGGCAATAAAAGGTAGCGGTTTAGACTTAAGGGGAACATTGCGCCCGACGACTTCAACATAGTCATAGACATCACCTTGGTTGGGGATAACAGCCGCGAGAGCCTTTCCCATATCAAGAACACTGCCACCGCCCATAGCAACCACCATATCGGGCTTAAACTTTCTTCCCACCAAAGCGGTCTCTTCTATCATGGTAATATTAGGCTCACCACTTACTGCCACATGCTGATAGCGCATTGATTGTTGTTTGACGTAGTGAAGGAGGGGGGAAGCTCGTTCGATGTTTTTCCCTGTCACCAGTAACACGCTATAACCGTACTGGTTTAAAACAGATAGTGACGATTGAAAGGCACCTTCGCCAAAAATAATTCTGGTCGAAGTCATAAATTGGAACATACCCAAACACTCCCTGTGACTGCCGCTTGTTTAGCTTGCACTCAATCCGTTTAAATAAAATTGACCAAGTGCAATTTTCAGAGAAAACCCCTTTTTTTATATGGCTTTCTGGATCTAAAGCACACCCAGTATTGATAGAGTAACAACTACGCGAATGTTTTTTGCTCGATAGATTTGAGCTATCGGAACAAGAGGCAAAAGGCACTTTATTTCCTGTTTTGAATCGGGCATAGTTGCAACTAACAAAATACAGGAGAAAGAGAATATGTTCGTAGTTATCTTTGGTCGCCCGGCTTGTCCATACTGTGTTCGTGCAAAAGAGCATGCTGAAACACTTAAAGCTAAGCGTGATGATTTCAACTACCGTTACGTTGATATTCATGCTGAAGGGATCTCTAAAGCGGACCTTGAGAAGACAGTGGGTAAACCAGTAGAAACTGTTCCTCAAATCTTCGTTGACCAAGAGCACATCGGTGGTTGTGACGACTTCGAAGCATACGCAAAAGAGCACCTCGGTCTATTCGACGAGTAATAGTTAAAAGATTCCCCTGAAGCCGCTTATTAAATAAGCGGCTTTTTTAATGATTTTTACCGAGCAATTCACCCACTCTACTTAAATCAGCTAATCGAAAATTATAAAAAAAATCACTTATCTTTTAGTGGTAATACGCTACAATTCGCACACTTAATCTAGTTGGCACACACAAGACTTGCCCGTGAACATTGACGTCGTACTCTTGCTCGAACAAAACCCGATTCTTCTCATCTTTGTCGTATTGGCAATAGGCCTAGGTATTGGCAAAATCCGCTTCGGTAACTTCCAACTTGGCAATTCCATTGGGGTACTGATCACCTCATTAGTAATGGGTCACCTAGGTTTTACCTTTAACGCTGAAGCATTGACCATTGGCTTCATGCTGTTTATCTATTGTGTCGGCATTGAAGCAGGCCCTAACTTCTTCGGTATTTTTTTCCGAGACGGCAAGCACTACTTCATCATCAGCATGATTGTTCTGTCTACTGCGCTTTTCATTACCTACTATGCAAGCCACTATATGGGCTTAGATTTTGGTCTATCGGCAGGTATGATGGCGGGCGCACTGACCTCGACACCAGTGCTGGTTGGTGCGCAAGACGCACTAAATTCCGGACTGGCGACAACACCGCGCAATATGGACTACGCTCAGGTCATCGAAAACTTATCCGTCGGATACGCAATGGCTTACCTAATTGGCCTGATCAGCATGATTATGTTTGCGAAGCTATTGCCAAAACTACAAAAACAAAACTTATCCGACTCTGCTGAACAAATCGCTCAAGAGCGTGGTTTGGGCAATGCCGGGCAACGTAAAGTGTACCTTCCGATTATTCGGGCTTATCGAGTTGGTCCAGAGCTGATTGATTGGATCGATGGTAAGAACCTACGCGAGTTAGGTATCTATCGTCAAACCGGCTGCTACATCGAACGAAT
This sequence comes from Vibrio tubiashii, assembly GCA_000775715.1. Taxonomy (GTDB): domain Bacteria; phylum Pseudomonadota; class Gammaproteobacteria; order Enterobacterales; family Vibrionaceae; genus Vibrio; species Vibrio tubiashii_A. Next base: position 341,096 of record JRWQ01000011.1, on the reverse strand, counting down.
CCGTCGTAACGGTATTCTCGCCCACCCTGATGGTGATGCTATCTTACAGCAAGGCGACGAAATCGCATTGGTAGGCTTTCCCGATAGCCATGCTCGCTTGGACCCAAGCTTTCGCAACGGTAAAGAGGTATTTGACCGCAACCTGCTTGATCTACGAATCGTAGAAGAAGAAATCGTAGTAAAGAGTGACTCGATTGCTGGAAAACGCCTGTCTGACCTAAATCTTTCTGAGTATGGCTGTTTCCTCAATCGCGTAGTACGTGCGCAGATCGAAATGCCGATGGATTTAGACATCGTTCTTGCTAAAGGTGACGTTCTCCAAGTCAGTGGCGAAAAAAGTCGTGTACACGGGTTAGCGGAAAAAATCGGTTTCATCTCGATCCATAGCCAGATGGCTGACCTACTCGCCTTCTGTAGCTTCTTTATTCTAGGTATTATATTTGGCCTGGTCACAATGACTTTCGGCCAAGTCTCTTTCGGCCTAGGTAACGCGGTTGGCCTGCTACTTTCAGGTATTACACTGGGCTTTTTACGAGCTAACCACCCTACGTTTGGTTACGTCCCGCAAGGTGCGCTAAACATGGTCAAAGACCTCGGATTGATGTTCTTTATGGTGGGGATTGGCCTCAGCGCAGGCGGAAAAATGTTTGAGCATCTGTCTCAGGTGGGAATTCAAGTCATAGGCCTGGCGTTTGTCATCAGTGTTGTGCCAGTCGTCGCCGCCTACTTAGTCGGTGCATACGTACTTAAGATGAATAGAGCATTGCTGTTTGGTGCCATCATTGGTGCTAGAACTTGCGCCCCTGCAATGGACATCGTGAATGACTACGCTAAATCCACCATTCCAGCTTTAGGTTATGCAGGCACCTACGCTATAGCGAATATTTTGATGACCCTAGCCGGTACCTTCTTAATTATTCTCAGCTAATCTTTAGCGCAAAAACAAGAAAGGCTTCCCACTCGGAAGCCTTTTTGTATTTTTTAAGCTCTAACTCAACGGTCTTAAGTAAGCTAAGAAACGCTTTTCGGCCAGTTTGAAGAAAGCCAAAATGATAAAGGTTAGTGCCATGTAGAACATACCAGCCGTCAGGAAAGACTCAAATGGGGCATAGTAACGTGAGTTCACTAAACGTGCCGCACCTGTTAAGTCAAGAATAGTGACAATACCCGCTACCGCACTGCCGTGAAGCATAAAGATCACCTCATTACTATAGGCAGGAAGTGCGCGACGTAAAGCGCTTGGTAGAATGATACGACGGTAAGTCATAAACGTACCCATACCGTAGGCTTTCGCGGCTTCTACTTCACCTTTAGGTAAGCCATTGATGGCTCCACGGATAATTTCAGCGGTGTAAGCGGAAGTGTTGAGTACAAACGCAACCAGTGCACAGAACCAAGCATTTTCCCATAGCGTATCTTTAACTGGGAAAAACTGATCCATTCCGTAGTAGATAAGATACAGTTGAACCAGTAGCGGTGTACCTCGGAAAAAATAGATGAACGCCCAGCTTGGCCCACTAAACAAGTAATTTTCACTGTTGCGTGCAACGCCAAGTGGAATAGCGACAAACAAACCGATAATCAAAGCTAAAGTGACAAGCCAAGTTGTTGTCCACAACCCGTCTAGATAAATCGGTAAGCTTTCTATAACTAACGAAAAATCCATTCTTTACCTCGCATGAATACTGAATTTGCGCTCTACCATTTTCAACACGCCTGTCGAGACACTGGTAAAGAATAAGAAAATGATGGCAACCGCCATGTAGAAGGTAAATGGCATCTTAGTCGAGCCAGCAGCAAGTGAACTCATACGTACCATGTCTTCCAAACCGATAATCGAAACAAGCGCGGTCGTTTTTAATAGCACTAGCCAGTTGTTACCAAAGCCAGGTAATGCGTGGCGAATCATTTGTGGTAACAGAATTCGGCGAAATGCGAGCACTGAGCTCATACCGTATGCTTTGGCGGCCTCTAGTTCACCTTTGTCTACAGCCATAATTGCACCGCGGAAAGTCTCTGCCATGTAAGCTCCAAAGATAAAGCCGATAGTCAATATACCTGCAATAAATGGGCTGACATCAATATAGTCAGGTAGATAAGAAGTCCATTCATGGTTTGGATCGCTTGAAGCAAACCACTCATTGAGCGACTCGTTAATCGAGTAGAGACTGTTGTTAAGTAAAATTTGCCCGCCGAAGAAAATCAGCATCATTAGGACTAAATCCGGGATACCACGAATAACAGTGGTGTAAAGCGTCGCAATAGCTCGCGCCCAACGATATGGAGCCAACTTTGCTAAGGCTCCTAACATACCTAAAATCGTTGCTAACAACAGCGACAATAGGGCGACTTCGATGGTCACTACGGCCCCTTTTAATATAGAGGCTTCATATCCTTGTAGATCCAGCATAGGTAAGTTCCTGATCCCTAAACTTTCTAAAAATCGACCGTTGGCTACTACTCCTTGGAACAAGAACCAACGGTCGCATATCAACGATTACTCACCGTAAACGTCGTATTTGAAGTACTTAGCAGCGATATCTTGGTAAATACCTTTCTCACGTAGAGATAGGATAGCAGCGTCTAGCTTCTTGGTTAGATCTTTGTCTTGTTTACGAACAGCAATACCCATGCCTTCGCCGAACCATTTCGCATCTGTTAACGCTGGGCCAACGAACTCATAAGCGTCACCACCGTCTTTGTTAAGCACACCTTCTTCTAGTGCTGACGCGTCACCAAGTACTGCAACCACACGGCCATTAGCAAGATCTAGGTACGCTTCGTCGAAAGAGCCATAACGAACCACTTCAACTTTATCGCCGTAGTTGTCTGTTAGGTACTTATCGTGAGTGGTTGCGCGCTGAACCGCGATTTTTTCACCATCTAGGTTATCAAAATCTAAGCCTGCACCTTTCTTCGCGATAAATTTGTTAGGGATTTGAGCGTACTTGCCTGTGAAGTCAACTTTCTTCTTACGCTCTTCAGTGATAGACATTGCAGCAATGATCGCATCGTATTTACGAGCAAGTAGAGAAGGAATAATACCATCCCAATCTTGAGGAACGATTTTACACTTCACTTCCATTTCAGCACATAGCGCGTTAGCCATATCCACATCGAAGCCTTTTAGAGAACCATCTTGCTCTGTCCAGCTAAATGGAGGATATGCTCCTTCGATACCAAAGCGAACTTCTTTCCATTCTTTCGCTTGAGCTACGCCAGTAACCGCTGTCGCTGCAATTGTTGCAGCTAGTAACCACTTTTTCATTTCCATACTCCTGTGATTGTGTTTTTTATTTTGAACTTAGTTAGTTGTGTTTGCCGCTGAAGCGGCGATTAATAAATTGATGAAATAAACTGCTGAAGACGCTCTGAGTCTGGGCTGGTAAAGAGCTTGGCCGGATCACCTTGCTCTTCGACTAAACCTTGATGCAGGAACATCACATGATTTGAGACATCACGTGCGAATGCCATCTCATGAGTCACCACTAGCATCGTACGCCCCTCTTCGGCCAGATCACGCATAACGCCAAGAACTTCACCAACTAACTCTGGGTCGAGTGCCGATGTTGGCTCATCGAACAACATTACTTCAGGGTCGACTGCGAGAGCTCGCGCGATCGCTGCACGTTGCTGCTGACCACCTGATAAATGTCCTGGGTAATAATCTTTACGCTCATACAAGCCCACTTTTTTAAGTAGAAGCTCCGCATTTTCGATCGCTTGAGACTTTGGCACACCCAGTACGTGAACAGGAGCTTCGATAACGTTCTCCAATACCGTCATGTGTGACCAAAGGTTGAAGCCTTGAAAAACCATAGCTAGGCGTGAACGGATACGCTGAACTTGTTTTTCGTTGGCAGGAACTGCCTCACCCTGACGATTGTTTTTCATTTGAATTAACTCGCCATTAACCCAAATTTCGCCAGCAGTAGGAGTTTCAAGAAGGTTTATACATCGAAGAAAAGTACTTTTACCAGAACCAGAAGAACCGATAATGGAGATAACGTCCCCTTTGTGGGCCTCTAATGAGATGCCCTTCAAAACTTCATTTTGCCCAAAAGTCTTGTGTAAATCTTTTATATCTAGCGCTGGTACATCATTCATGCGCTCAACTCCCTGTTATTATTTTACCCATCCTCATCAATGTGATGGGTTCATGTAGAGCTTTGGTCCACATAGCGATTTAAACTAGCACTAGACCCAAAAACATGCAACAAATTATTAACCTAAAATTTAGCAATTTATAGCCAGATTATATGACTAATTATTCAGCTTTCAGTTAAAAAAGCTTAAAAACTCGCATAAATCAAATCAGCAGACTCAAAACATGAGCCTGGTTTCATTTAACATTTTTATAAAAACAAGATCTAACTCTATATTCGCGTCAAGGGCATATGAATACGTGCACATGAAACATGCGTTATTTTGTAAACCTTACATACTGAAATTTAATTTCATCATGTAACAGGTTCATTTAAACGATGAATGAATAGTGTGTAGTTTACTTTCACAATCTTTCTTAAAGTGATCTAAATCAATCACTCTTCAGGGTTAGCACGTTAAACTCGCCACAAAGATAAAAGCCTAAATAGTCGTATGTTTTGTCTTTTATTTCCCTTAGCTATGGCACATTAAGCATGGGCTACTATAAAGTGGGAACAGACCCAATGTAAGACTCTACATTAGGTTTATAGAAAGGGACCGTCACACAATAATAATCGGCTCCCTGCTTAAAGAATTTTTAACTTTGTATATATGAGGAATCTATGTCAGACGCAGTCAATAAACCGCACTCTGATTCGGATATCGAAAACAAGAGCTATCAAGAGCTGCATCGTCCAGCTTCTGAATTTGAGAGCCGTTCAGATTATCTAGACCACGAACTGCAAATCATGAAGCCTCGTCGCTTCGGTTTGAACCTACCTGGTCGCGACTTCCGTTTCGAGCTTGAAGACCTAGTTCCAGCATTAGCAGGTACTATCGGCATTATCGCGATGTACTCTGCGGTAATGATGTCTTGGGCCGATGGCCTAACCGCTGCATGGGATCACGTAAACCTTGGTAAAGAGTTTGCTATCGAAGTAGCTCGTGTAGAGATGCTTATCCCCGCACTGCTTTTCTGTGTACTTGCATCAGGCTTTATTAACCCAAGAGCGAACCTTGCTGGTAACCACGGTCCAATGATTCCTCTAATCGGCTCTATCGCTTTAGCCGGTGCACACCCTCTTGCTCTTGCTATCCTTTTGGGCGTATTTGGTCTGTTACTTAGTTACTTCAAAGGTGGCTCAAAACTGGTTAACTTAACCTCGCAAGGTACTGCGGGCGGCTTGTTAATCTTCCTTGGCTTCACCGGTACCATGAGCCAAATCGGTTCTATTCAAGATTGGGCAGTTGGCCTACAGTCTGCTGATGTTGAAGCTGGTAGCATGGGTTACGTTGGACTTATCGTTCTAGGTATCAACATCGCTGTGTACGCGTACTTAGCGAAAATCAACAAACGCTGGCTAGCCATTCCTGTCTGTGCCATCACAGGCTTGATTCTGGCTCTAGGTTTAGGGGCTGGTTTCGACCTTACGTTCGAAACGGAAATGGGTCTTCCAAACCTAAATCCAGTTTACTGGTGGGGCAGCACTGAGCAAGGTTGGATGCTAGGTCTTCCAAACCTACAGCACTTTATTGCATCACTACCATTTGCAATCCTAGCGGTAGCTATGTGGTCTCCAGACTTCCTAGGCCACCGTATCTTCCAAGAACTAAACTACCCACGTAAGACTGAAAAAGTGTTGATGGACGTTGATGACACTATGACTATGTGTTCTATTCGTCAGATGGTAGGTACTGCAGTTGGTGGTGGTAACATCACTTCTTCTTGGGGTACATACATGATCCCAGCAGCGATTGCTAAGCGCCCTATCCCTGCTGGTGCGATTCTACTTGGTTCTCTATGTATTATCGTAGCGATCCTTGGTTTCCCGATGGATGTTGCAGTTTGGCCTCCGGTAATGCGTGTTGCCCTATTAGTAGGTGTATTCCTACCGCTGCTAGAGGCTGGTATGCAGATGGTTAAAGAGACCAAAGACTCACAAGCGGCAGGTATCTGTATCTTTGCTTCTGTTGTAGCCAACCCTGTTCTAGCATGGGCACTGACCATGTTCCTAGACAACAATGGTCTAATTGGTGACAAGGAGCGCGCAGCTCGCCTATCGTTCATCGATAAGATTGTTATTCCTGTAGGTGTATTTGTAATCTGTCTAGTAGCAATGCTTGCAGTAGGTATGCTTGAAGGCCAATACGGCATCCCAGCATTTCTATAATCCAATCAAGTTGAGAGCCTAACTAGGCTCTCAACTTTTTTTTAATTAACTCAATTAAACTTAAAAAAATCCGCTTCAAACTGTCATTTATTGATTTAGTTTAAGGTTTACAGTTTTTTTTTAGTTTATTATTGAAACTCAGTGAATAAAGCAACATATAAGAATAGTAACAATATTTATGGTCACCTCTCTTCCAGTGTTAGGAAATAGAGTCTATACATATTGTTATTCATAAGAGTGTACCGCCCCATCTAATGGGAGTCTGACTCGCTCAACGGATCAGATAGGTACGTGTTTTTTCTACTAAAAAGGTAGGTATGTCATGGCAGAGCAATTTGCTAAAGCTTGGGAAGGTTTTGCTAACGGTGATTGGCAAAACGAAGTAAACGTTCGCGACTTCATTCAGAAGAACTACGCACCGTATGAAGGCGACGAGTCTTTCCTAGTTTCTGAAGGTACTGAAGCAACAAACAAGCTTTGGGCCAAAGTAATGGAAGGTATCAAGATCGAAAACTCAACTCACGCACCAGTTGATTTCGATACTGACGTAATCTCTACCATCACTGCTCACGACGCAGGCTACATCGAGAAAGACCTAGAAACTATCGTTGGTCTTCAAACAGATGCTCCTCTTAAACGCGCTATCATCCCTAACGGTGGTATCCGCATGGTTGAAGGTTCTTGTAAAGTTTACGGTCGTGAACTGGATCCTAAGATCAAAGAAATCTACACAGATTACCGCAAAACTCACAATGCTGGTGTTTTTGATATCTACACTCCAGACATCCTAAAATGTCGTAAATCTGGTGTTCTAACTGGTCTTCCAGATGCATACGGCCGTGGTCGTATCATTGGTGACTACCGTCGTGTCGCTCTATACGGTGTAGACTTCCTAATCAAAGACAAGCTAGCTCAATTCGCTTCTCTACAAGAGAAATTCGAAAACGGCGAAGATCTTCAAATGACTATGCAGCTTCGCGAAGAGATCGCAGAGCAACACCGCGCACTAGGCCAAATGAAAGTGATGGCTGAGAAATACGGTTGTGACATCTCTCGTCCAGCTGAAACTGCGCAAGAAGCTATCCAGTGGACTTACTTCGGCTACCTAGCTGCTGTTAAGTCTCAAAATGGTGCTGCAATGTCTCTAGGCCGTACTTCTACGTTCCTAGATATCTTCATCGAGCGCGATATCGCTGCAGGTAAGATCACTGAAGAACAAGCTCAGGAAATGATCGACCACTTCGTAATGAAACTACGTATGGTTCGTTTCCTACGTACTCCTGAGTACGATGACCTATTCTCTGGCGACCCAATCTGGGCAACAGAGTCTATGGGTGGTATGGGTCTTGACGGTCGTACACTAGTTACACGTACTAACTTCCGTTTCCTAAACTCTCTATACACTATGGGTCCTTCTCCAGAGCCGAACATCACTGTTCTATGGTCTGAGCAGCTACCTGAAGGCTTCAAGAAGTTCTGTGCGAAAGTATCTATCGATACTTCTTCAATCCAGTACGAAAACGACGACCTAATGCGCCCAGACATGGAGTCAGACGACTACGCAATCGCATGTTGTGTATCTCCAATGGTTGTTGGTAAGCAAATGCAGTTCTTCGGTGCTCGTGCTAACCTTGCTAAAACTATGCTTTACGCAATCAACGGTGGTGTTGATGAGAAGCTGAAGATGCAAGTTGGTCCAGAAATGCCGAAAATCACTTCAGAAGTACTAGACTTCAACGAAGTATGGAACAACCTAGACCACTTCATGGATTGGCTAGCTAAACAGTACGTTGCTGCACTAAACAGCATCCACTTCATGCACGACAAGTACTCTTACGAAGCAGCTCTAATGGCTCTACACGATCGTGACGTGTACCGTACTATGGCTTGTGGTATTGCTGGTCTATCTATCGCTGCTGACTCACTATCTGCAATTAAGCACGCGAAAGTTAAACCAATCCGTGACGAAGACGGCATTGCTATCGACTTCGAAATCGAAGGTGATTACCCTAAATTTGGTAACAACGATTCTCGCGTAGATGACATCGCTTGTGAACTAGTTGAAGTGTTCATGAACAAGATCCGTAAGCTTAAGACTTACCGTGATGCTGTTCCTACTCAGTCTATCCTTACTATCACGTCTAACGTTGTATACGGTAAGAAGACGGGTAACACGCCAGATGGTCGTCGCGCAGGTGCTCCGTTTGCTCCAGGTGCAAACCCAATGCACGGCCGTGATGAGAAAGGTGCTGTAGCATCTCTAACATCTGTAGGTAAACTACCATTTGCTCACGCGAAAGACGGTATCTCTTACACATTCTCTATCGTACCTAACGCACTAGGTAAAGAAGAGAACTCACAACGTGCTAACCTAGCTGGTCTAATGGATGGTTACTTCCACCACGAAGCTGGTATCGAAGGCGGTCAGCACCTAAACGTGAACGTTCTTAACCGCGAAACTCTAGAAGACGCAGTTAAGCACCCTGAGAAATACCCTCAGCTAACAATTCGTGTATCTGGTTACGCTGTTCGCTTCAACTCTCTAACTAAAGAGCAACAAGCTGACGTAATAGCACGTACTTTCACTGAGTCTCTATAATTCTCAGTTGATTGAATAGTTTAAAGCCCCGCACACTGCGGGGCTTTGTTGTTTTTGCCCCTCCGACTTGTTTTCAGAGATTGAGCCCACAATTTCACTCTCTGGTACGTTAATTGCTCTCCGTTACTACACGCTATCCTGTACTATCAAAAATGTACTAGTTAAATAGAGCTCATACCTATGAAGTTTGACCGCACGATATTTTTACCTTTGCTGCTCGTGTCCACAATCAGCGTGGCCTCTGAGAAATCGACACTCTCTTTCTCGATTGATAATGATGGTATATTTGGTGTTGACCAAGACTACACCAATGGTATTTTCTTAAGTTATACCTCTGGAAAAATCACTCCATATTCGCTGCTCAAGCCACTTAGCCTGTCTTATTGGGGCACGCCTTCTTTAGATAAGTTTGAGTTGACCCTCGGCCACAAGATGTATACGCCATCGGATATTAACGCTCCCGTCCCGCTAAAAGACGACAGACCCTATGCTGGGTATCTCCACACAGAGTTTAACTACATCAGCCTTCATTCTCATATCGCGCATCGTTTCAACCTAACTATTGGTACCACAGGAGAAAACTCGCTAGCCGATCAAGCTCAAGACATTGTCCATAGCATTACCGGCTCAGATGACCCTCGAGGTTGGGCCTATCAAGTTGACGACAAGATCGTAGGGAGCGTAGGTTACTTAAATCACTTGAACCTGATGCGACAACGCTATAGAGCTAACACTGACTGGGAGTTATCTAGCGTGTCTGAAATAAACGCAGGTAACTTCCGTAGTGATATTTCGGCTGGGATGATGTTTCGCTGGGGATCCGATCTACAAAACAGTATGGGTGCAGCAAGCATTGACAATGAAAACCCATTTCGTGCGGGCATGATTGGTAGTTCAGACAGAGGCTGGTTCGTATTCACGGGTATCGAAGCTCGTTACCGCTTCAACGATATTACCATTGAAGGTGACCGCTCTGGTGTCGATAAGTTTGCCTCAAATGAAGGTAAGAGCTCTAGCTACTACGATGTCACTCTTGAAAATACGCAAGCGACTGCGGTATTTGGTTTCGCTTGGTATAACCCAAGTTTCGGTATGACATTAACCACTACGGTCAAAACGCCAGACTACAAAGAAGCCAACGAAAGCGTATATGGGACAGGTGGGTTATCCCTATACGCTTTCTTCTAAGCCAAGCTAATTGGTATAAGTAAACCTAATTCTTATATGTGAGCCCTAGTTAGATAGTGAACTTCTGGCAATCGAGGTTGAGGTTGCCAGACCTCTCTTCCACTACACCACTTACGCTTTTCAGCTGTTCATTGTTTTGCTCTAGCTCTTTCATTGCCGACGATATCTGTGTCATGTTATCTGCCATCGATTGACTTGTGGTCGCTAACTCTTTGATTGAAGAGAAAATCACTTCAGTCTGATGAGCCGCTTGATCCGCTTTTTCCGTAATCTGCTCCAAGGCATCCATTGCTTCTTGCCCGCGCTCTCGCCCAGCGGTCATCGATGATTCAGACTGCCCAATATATTGAATCACTTCAGCACTTTCTTTTTTCATCGTATCTATGGTGTCAGAGATCTCTGTTACCGCATCAACAGTGCGCACGGCCAAACTTCGCACCTCATCAGCAACAACGGCAAAACCTCGCCCTTGCTCTCCGGCACGCGCCGCTTCAATTGCCGCATTTAGCGCCAACAAGTTGGTCTGCTCTGCAATACCGTTGATGATCTCCATCACCGAATCAACCTTCGATGAAGCCTCTTCAAGCTGCTGGATATGACCCGCAGCTGAGGTCAAGATCGCGCCCACCTCTTCGAGCGATCCAATCGCTGAGCCAATCACCTTCGCCCCTTCTGCGGCTGCATGAGTAGAAGAACGAGAGATCTCTGCGACAAACTCCAACGAGTTTGAGACCTCTTGTGTGGTAACACTGACCTCTTCGGTTGCCGAAGCTAACAACTGAGTTTGTCCCAGCACTTCCGACTGATGATGAGCCAGTTGATCAAGACCTTGATTCAATTCAGCAGCATTTCCTGAAAGAGCTTGACTGCTCTCTTGAACACCGCGAACCAAGCCGCCAAGATTTTCGCAACTCTCGTTAATGCTACTGGCTAACTGGTTAAACTCATCGTTAGGGTTTTTAGTTATCGCCATACGTTGGGATAAGTCGCCCGCCGAGAGCCCATATAACACTTTACGAATTCGATTCAGCGACCTAGTTAGCGATGTACTCTGCATAACGAAAATAGCCACCGTAAATACAGCAAGAACAGTACAAGCAGCCAATACGGACCACTGAGTTTGAGCAGAAGAGCGTTCTGCTGATTGTTGGTATTGCATAGAAGTGCCAGCCAACTCTTGAGAGATAGATACGATCAACTGAGTTAACTGCGCTTTGGCACTCATTAGCTGCTGTTCAACAGTACCAAGCTGCTGCGACAATTCACTTACACGAGCAAAGGTCAACTTATATTGCTCGATCTCTTTCTCATACAAATCAAGCATCGCATACACGTTCGACATACTCTCAAAACTGCCCATCGCACGATTAAACAGTTTTAAGTTTTCCTCATTAGGTTGCAGCAAGTAGTTTTGTTGTGATTTCACCATGGCTTGAAAGTCAGAGTTAAGCGTTACCATGCCCGTCTCTTCGATTTTCTTTTCAATCGTGTCAGCCAACTGCTTAAGTTCACCCAACTTTCCTTCGTCAATGGTAAAACCCAACTCTTGCATCAGGTTCAGCCAAGGCGTAGCCGCTGACTCAAACATGCTTACGGTATGCTTTAGATTATCCGCTTGTTGGTCTAGAGCCAATTGAGAGAGAAACTCGGAGTTGTGACTAACAGCAGTAACGATGTTAGAGATTTCCTGTTTGGCTCGAGATACTTGCGACCCGTTTAGGTTATCCAAGTCACTACTTAAAGTGAGAATCTTACTTTGCGTTTGGTAGATTGAAATTGAACCGGTAGCGATGTCACTACTGAGGTGGTATTGATCACTCATTTGGCTCAATCGTGAAGAGGTAAATCCTGCTAAAGCAACAAAACCTATGACTAAAACAATCAGAAATAGCATAATTTTCTGCTTTTGAGATAAAGCAAGCATATCCATAAAAAATCCCTTAACAACAGTGGTATGCAATAAGACTCGGCCAGCTAAAGTTTAATTTTTATTATCAATATTCTTATAATTGAAACATTTATATAACATACATTTTAGCTCAAGTGCGTATTTTTTTCTTATTTAGCAAAATGTTGTTTCTAACCGTCTCTAACCCTATTTAAACCCTAATATTTGTAATAAAATGACGACAAATAACTAAGTACGAGATGAGCACATGTCAACAACAGGTCGAATTCATTCTTTCGAGTCTTGTGGAACCGTGGACGGACCGGGCATTCGTTTTATTGTCTTCTTGCAAGGCTGTCTAATGCGTTGTAAGTATTGCCATAATCGCGATACATGGGACACGCACGATGGTAAAGAAGTGACCGTTGATGAGATCATAAATGAAGCAAAATCCTACCGCCATTTCATGAATGCTTCGGGGGGTGGTGTCACATGTTCAGGTGGTGAGGCTATGCTTCAACCTGAATTCGTCCGTGACTTTTTCCGTGCAGCACGCGAACAAGGTATTCACACTTGCTTGGATACAAATGGCTACATTCGCAAGCACACCGACGTGATCGATGAAGTGCTAGAAGCGACAGATTTAGTCATGCTGGATCTCAAGCATATGAAGGATGAAATTCACCAAGACTTTATCGGAGTATCTAACAAACGTACTCTTGATTTCGCTCGTTACCTGCACAAGATCGGCCAAAAAACATGGATTCGCTACGTTGTTGTACCGGGGTACACTGATGACGAAGAAGCTGCTCATATGCTTGGCGACTTTATCAAAGATATGGACAACGTTGAAAAGGTTGAACTGCTTCCATACCACAAGCTAGGTGCACACAAGTGGGAAGCGCTAGGATTAGAATACGAGCTAGAAGGCATTGACCCTCCCTCAAAAGATACCATGGATAAGATCGTGTCAATTCTTGAACAGTATCACTCTAACATTAAATACTGATACCACTTCCACGCTAGATCGTAAAAAATACCAACCCTATCGGTTGGTATTTTTTTGAGGTTCAATGTGGAACTACATCAATTGCTTGCACTTGCCATTGTCGTCGTCACAATGCCGTTTATATGGCGTGACGTTAAGCACGTGTTCCTGCCAAAACTGAGAGATGAACGTCCATTCCAACACATCACCTACGCCATCATTTTTGCTTTATTCATTCTGTGGTCTGCTGATGCTGGAGTAAAAGAAGGGCTATCGATTCATTTCCTTGGCATTACCGCACTGACATTAATGTATGGCTGGCAAAGCGCATCCGCCCTATCTATTGTAATTACACTATTGATGGCTGTTATTGGTAAAGTCAGCTTTTTTTCCGTACCCGAATACTTACTGATGTCATGCCTGATACCCGTATCTATAAGCTACGTGACTTTTTCGTTGAGCTATCATTTCCTGCCACGCAACATATTTGTGTTTATTTTTGTCGCAGGTTTTCTCAACGGCGGAGTAACAGGCACCCTGCACTTGATCATAAACTCAGCTTATCTACTCACAACAACAGAGCATGATTGGCAAACCATCTATGACAATTACCTGATATTTACGCCTCTCCTTGCCTTTCCTGAAGGGTTGCTCAACGGTATGACAATCGCCGTCCTGACAGTTTTTAAACCGGAATTAGTCCGTGTTTTTTCTGATCGAGACTATATCTACAATCACTACCGAAAGTAGTAGCAACTTTTGTTACGCAAAGTTTGTACTTTTCATATTAAATATGTGTTGAGATCATGTTTCACTGTCGAAGGAACAGATAACCTAAGCACATTAAAAATGTATTAGATAATTTTAGTGAGGCCAACATGGAAATGACAAACGCTCAACGTTTGATCCTATCGAATCAATACTATTTGATGAAGCAACTTGACAAAGAAAACGCAGCGAAATACCAACGCTTACAGACCATCGTCGAGCGCGGCTATGAGCTTCAAATGAGTGAGCTAAACAAAGACTTTGGTTGTTTAGTTGAAGCCGAATGTCGTGAGATCATCGACATTATGGAAATGTATCACGCGATGCAAGAGTCCAACAAAATGCTATCAGAACTTGAGCAAAAAGATGTCGATCAACGCCGCTTAAACTTCTTAGGCTTTGATATTGCTACCGAAGCCCAGCTTGTAAATTACGTACGCTTCCTCGTTGATTCAGAAGGTCTTTATCCTCAGTTCAGCAAAGGTGATCACCACTTCAATGCTCAGATGCCGATGTTAGACAAGTATCGCCGCATGCTAAACACCTGGCGCAGTTGCCCTCGTCAATACCACCTGTGTGCCAACGAGCTAAAGCAGATCTTCAACGCCTAATGCATTGACTTTTCAAACATAAAAAAGGGACCTTGCGGTCCCTTTTTCGTATCTTAAGTGTCATGAAAGCTTGAATGTCGCTACTTTAGCACTCAACTCTTCTGCCTGACTCTTAACTTGGAAAGACTCTTCAGAGCTTTGGTTTACACCTTCGACTAGCTGATCCGCAACATCCTTGATAGATGTAATATTTTGCGTGATCTCGCTAGTTACATGAGTTTGCTCTTCTGCTGCAGTCGCAATCTGGGTTGCCATATCGCTAATCAGTGTTACCGCCTGGTTAATTTCACCTAACGCCGCTGCCGCTCGATCGGCATCTTCCACAGACAGCTCTGCCAAGTTCGCGCTGCTACTCATAATGGATACCGCTCGACTCGTGGTCTCTTGCAGCACTGCAATGGTGTTATTGATCTCTTCTGTTGAAGAGTGAGTTCTTTGTGAAAGTACGCGAACTTCATCTGCAACCACTGCAAAACCCCTCCCCTGCTCACCGGCACGTGCCGCTTCGATAGCCGCGTTTAGTGCAAGCAGGTTGGTTTGTTCAGCGATACCCTGAATCGTTGAAAGTACCGTCGATATCTCTTGACCGTGACGTTCTAGTTCACCCACCACATCGCTTGCGCTTTGGAGTTCAATCGCCAGTTTGTTAATTGAGCCTTTAGTATGTTCGACCAAGGCTTGACCATTGTCTGTACTCCCTGCCGAATCTTGAGCAGCTTGCGCAGTTCTCTCTGCATGAGAAGCAATTTCTTGGGTGGCGCTTGCAAGTTCTGTTACTGCAGTCGCGACCATAGTAATCTCTTGCTGTTGGTGATGAATCTCATCCACAGATCGTTGTGCACGACGAGTACTGGAGTCTGACTGTTGGGTAAGCTGAGAAGACTGCTCTCGGATATGGCCAATTAATTGCTGTAAACTGCCGACAAAAACATTGAAATTGTGCGCAAGTTTGCCAACCTCATCCTGTGATTCAACCTCAATGCGTTGAGTTAAATCACCGCTGCCGTTAGCAATTTGCTCCAACGCGTTCGACACGTTAGTCAATGGGCGGAACAGAATATTACATAAAAGATTAAATAGCAGCGTACAAATCACAACGACAATACCAGTGACCAGTAACTGACCCCAAACTGCATCGAATAAAGGCGACACTAGCGAGTCATAGTCGACGACAATAACCGTTGCAAGACCTGTACTGCCGATAGCGCTAGCATAAACAACCGATTTTTTGCCTAGTACATCAACTAACAAATCATGACCGGAGGTTAACGCTTGCTTGATTGTCCCTTCACTGAGCCCCAACTCTGCAAGCGATTTATTGAGTAGCTTGGTATTCTTATGAGCAAAGATATTGCCTTGGTTATTGGCAATAAACATGTAGCCATCACCCGGCAAAATAACCTTTTCCATACCACTTAAGATATCGGTAATTTCAACATCAGCACCAAGTACTATCTGTTGTCCATGCAGATTCATTGCTTTGCCCAACGAAACAACATTGGCCCCAGTCGCCGCGGCTACCGTTGGGTTATCCATAAACACCTTGCTTGGCTGTTTTACCGCGTTTGTGTACCAGCCCCATACGCGAGGGTCATCATTGCCCGGTGGCAGCACCACTCCATTGGCGTTGTTTTGGCTACCATCTGGGTAAGCTAAGAACACGTTGTCAAAACTCGCCGCGTCTTTGACTTGTTTGAGGTGAGTAACGATATCTTCCTGCTTAGATTCTTGAGACAAAGAAGTTAACGCGCGCTCCTTTGACAGAATCCAATCCGATACATACTGGTTATATGACGATGCGGTGCTATCCAAACGTTGCTCCACTTCAACAGTGAGTCTTTCTAGTGAAGCTCGGAATGAAAGCCCCTCAACCAACAGTCCCCCGATGACTATGGCAACACTCGCAGAAACTGCGAGCTTATTCTTGAGTGATAATTTTTTAAGCATGCTTTCCACTTATTGTTTTATTTATGTACTGGACTTTTATAAGTCAGCGCCATTATATTTCGAGCTTGGAAATAAATACTGATCTTGCTCGAATAATTAGCAATTTTTTCTGTTACTGGGAGCTCGACTCAAGAATGTACTGCAAGCATGTCGAGTCCCTAAAAGCCTAAGCAATAACAAAATACGCTCAAGCTACGTCACGAACTCCCAGCAACTGGATTTGCTCTAACGTTCCATTGGCTGGGTCACTATATCTGAACCCACACGCCAAAGCTCCCGCACTAATTTTGAGCACTGATTGCAAAAGATAGCGGTGACACCACTTGATTTCGTTCATTTATAGATGGCATGAATCTCTGCCGCCTCTCCTTCAGTTCTCTAGTGGTCTGACATCTTGTACTCGGTCACAAATTGCAATTAAACACATATTTTTTAAGCAAAATTCTAAAAACCAACTAACCTTAAATAAGAAAGGATTTTGCTTTTCTATGCGGGTTTATTGTCAATTTGACAGGTTCAGAGGGGAATTCATTATGAGTATTTTCGACCATTTCCAAGCGCGCTACGAAGCCTCAAAGGATGAGGAGCTATCACTACAAGAGTTTTTAGCTCTGTGTAAAGACGATAAAAGCGCATATGCCAACGCAGCGGAACGTCTTCTTATGGCCATTGGTGAGCCAGAGGTGATCGACACAGCGCAAGACCCACAACTAAGTCGTATTTTCTCAAACCGAGTCATCTCTCGTTACGACACTTTTAAAGACTTCTACGGTATGGAAGACGCCATTGAGCAGATCGTTTCCTACCTAAAACACGCCGCGCAGGGGCTTGAAGAACGTAAACAGATTCTCTATTTACTGGGGCCTGTAGGTGGTGGTAAATCATCACTGGCGGAAAAACTCAAAGCGCTCATGCAGCAAGTACCTATTTATGTGCTGTCCGCTGACGGGGAGCGCAGCCCGGTCAATGACCACCCATTCTGCCTATTTGACGTCAACGAAGATGGTGAACTTCTTAAGAAAGAGTACGGTATCGAGAAGCGCTACTTGCGTTCTATCATGTCTCCTTGGGCAGCAAAGCGTCTGCACGAATTTGGTGGTGATATTTCCAAGTTTAAAGTCGTCAAGGTAAGACCATCTATCTTAGATCAATTAGCCATTGCTAAAACTGAACCAGGTGATGAAAACAACCAAGACATTTCATCACTGGTCGGCAAAGTCGATATCCGTCAACTAGAACACTTCTCACAAGATGACCCAGACGCGTACAGCTACTCTGGAGCACTATGTCGAGCAAACCAAGGCTTGATGGAGTTCGTTGAGATGTTCAAAGCGCCGATCAAGGTGCTGCACCCTCTACTTACGGCTACTCAAGAGGGTAACTACAATGGTACCGAAGGTCTCTCGGCGCTACCGTTTGACGGCATGATTCTGGCGCACTCGAACGAATCAGAATGGCAAACGTTCCGTAACAACAAGAACAACGAAGCCTTCCTTGACCGTGTGTACATAGTCAAAGTGCCATACTGTCTACGTGTTTCGGAAGAGGTGAAAATTTATCAGAAACTGCTCGACCACTCAGAGCTATCTAAAGCGCCTTGTTCGCCAAGCACGCTCGAGCTGCTTTCTCAGTTTAGTATCTTGTCGCGCCTCAAAGAGCCGGAAAACTCATCTATTTTCTCGAAAATGCGCGTTTACGATGGCGAAACATTGAAAGATACCGACCCGAAAGCAAAAAGCTACCAAGAATACCGCGACTTTGCTGGCGTGGATGAGGGGATGTCAGGGCTATCAACCCGTTTCGCATTTAAGATCCTCTCGCGCGTGTTTAACTTCGACCAAACCGAAGTAGCGGCCAACCCTGTTCATCTGTTCTATGTCATTGAGCAGCAAATTGAACGTGAACAGTTCCCTCAAGAGACCGCAGAGAAGTACTTAGAATTCTTGAAAGGTTACCTAGTACCACGCTACGTCGAGTTTATCGGTAAAGAAATTCAGACCGCTTACTTGGAGTCTTACTCAGAGTACGGCCAAAACATCTTTGACCGCTACGTAACCTACGCAGATTTCTGGATTCAAGACCAAGAGTATCGCGATCCAGAGACAGGCCAACTATTTGACCGCTCTGCCCTAAACAATGAACTAGAAAAAATCGAAAAAACGGCCGGAATTAGTAACCCGAAAGATTTCCGTAATGAGATCGTTAATTTTGTTCTTCGTGCTCGCGCGAACAACAATGGTACCAATCCGGTTTGGACAAGTTACGAGAAGCTTCGCACCGTTATCGAGAAGAAAATGTTCTCGAATACGGAAGAGTTGCTCCCTGTTATCTCCTTTAACACTAAAACCTCTTCTGAAGATCAGAAGAAACACGATGACTTCGTCGCACGTATGATGGAGAAAGGCTACACAGAGAAACAAGTTCGCTTGCTATCTGAATGGTATCTACGCGTACGTAAGTCTTCTTAATAGCAGTGTTTAGCCCATCAATCACCTCCCAGACAATCTCTGGTAGGTGATTGGATGCACAAATGTCTATGACATCGATTGGCATACGAATATGAGATGAGGGGTGACTCATGGCGCAATTTATTGATCGACGACTGAACGGCAAGAATAAAAGTGCGGTTAACCGCCAGCGCTTTTTACGCCGCCATAAAGAGCAGATTAAAGAATCTGTGGCGGATGCGGTAAATCGCCGTTCAATCACCAATACGGAAACCGGCGAAGACGTTGCCATTCCGCACAAAGACATCAAAGAGCCTGTTTTTCATCAAGGTAAAGGCGGCCTCAAAGAACGTGTTCATCCTGGTAACGACCAGTTTATTACCGGGGATAAAATCGAACGGCCAAAAGGTGGCGGCCAAGGTGGGGGCTCGGGCGAAGGGGAAGCCAGCGCTGACGGCGAAGGCCAAGACGATTTCGTATTTCAGATCTCCAAAGACGAGTATTTGGATATTCTATTTGAAGATCTAGAGCTTCCAAACCTAGAGAAAAACCAAATCGCTAAGATCACTGAGTGGAAAACCCATCGAGCTGGCTATCAAACCGCAGGCGTGCCTGCCAACATTGCAATTGTAAAATCTCTCCAACAATCGCTCGCTCGTCGTACAGCAATGACTGCGGGCAAAAAACGCATGTTGCGTGAACTCGAAGAAGAGCTCGACCGGGTAAAAATGTCGGAGCCAGCTCAATTGCTCGAAGAGAAGCGTATTCAAGAGGAGATCCAAGCTTTACGTCGTAAACTCAATAGTGTTCCTTTTATCGACACCTTCGACTTACGTTTCAAAAACTACGAACGCCGACCAGTGCCGTCTAGTCAGGCGGTAATGTTCTGCTTAATGGACGTGTCCGGCTCTATGGACCAAGCCACTAAAGATATTGCTAAACGTTTTTACGTACTGCTCTATCTATTTTTAACCCGTACCTACGAGAACGTAGAAGTGGTGTTTATTCGCCACCACACTCAAGCAAAAGAGGTCGATGAACATGAGTTTTTCTACTCACAAGAGACAGGGGGGACCATTGTTTCCAGTGCGCTGAAACTCATGAATGAAATCGTTGCTGAACGCTACCCTACCGGAGAGTGGAATATCTACGCAGCTCAAGCGTCAGACGGTGATAACTGGGCAGATGATTCGCCAAGATGCCGTGAGCTATTAACTAAAAACCTATTGCCAAACTGCCAGTACTATTCATACATCGAAATCACTCGCCGCTCTCATCAGACTTTGTGGCACGAGTACGAAAAGCTAGAGGATGCTTTCCCGAATTTTGCGATGAAAAACATACGCAGCGTCGAGGATATTTTCCCTGTGTTTAGAGAGCTTTTCAAAAAAGAGACTGCTTAGGGAGGCCGTATGACAACAAAAACCAAGAAGCCAGCAAAGAACAAGGCGCTACCGGATGGCCCAGACTGGACGTTTGACCTACTCGAACGCTATCACGTAGAGATCAAGCGTGTTGCTGACCACTATAAACTTGACGCTTACCCTAATCAGATTGAGGTCATTACTTCAGAGCAGATGATGGATGCCTACTCAAGTATCGGTATGCCAATCAATTACAATCACTGGTCTTTCGGCAAAAAGTTCATTCAGACAGAGCAAGGCTACAAACATGGTCAGATGGGCTTGGCCTACGAAATCGTGATTAATTCCAACCCTTGTATTGCCTACTTGATGGAGGAAAACACGGTGACGATGCAAGCGCTCGTTATGGCTCACGCATGTTACGGTCACAATTCGTTCTTCAAAGGCAATTACCTGTTCCAAACTTGGACTGATGCGAGCTCCATCATCGATTACCTGCTATTCGCTAAGAAATATATCGCTGAGTGTGAACAGAAATATGGCGTGCAAGAAGTGGAAGACCTACTTGACTCCTGTCATGCACTAATGAATTTTGGTGTAGACCGTTACAAACGACCAGAAAAGATATCCATTGCTGAGGAGAAATCACGTCAGGAAGAGCGTGAAGCTTATCTTCAATCTCAAGTAAACGACTTATGGCGCACAGTACCGAAGACCGCCGTCGAACCCGAAAGTGAGAAAGTACGTTTCCCTAGTGAACCACAGGAGAACATTCTCTACTTCATAGAAAAACATGCCCCGCTACTGGAGTCCTGGCAACGCGAGATCGTGCGTATCGTGCGTAAAATTAGCCAGTACTTCTACCCACAGAAACAGACCCAAGTGATGAATGAGGGCTGGGCAACGTTCTGGCACTACACCATTCTTAACCACTTATACGACGAAGGCTTAGTGACAGATAGATTCATTCTTGAATTTCTACATAGCCATACAGGCGTCGTCGCTCAGCCTCCCTACAACAGTCCATACTTTAATGGCATTAACCCATACGCGTTGGGTTTCGCCATGTTCCGCGATATTCGACGAATCTGTGAAGAACCGACCGATGAGGATAAAGAGTGGTTCCCAGATTTAGCCGGAACAGACTGGCTAGAAGCGGTGCATTTCGCCATGCAGAATTTCAAAGATGAAAGCTTCATTAGCCAATACTTGTCACCGAAACTAATGCGCGACTTTAAACTGTTTGCCATTGTCGATGATGACCGCAAAAACTATATCGAGGTCAGTGCTATCCACGATGACAGCGGCTATAGAGCAATCAGAGAGAAGTTAGCTGCTCAGTACAACTTAAGTAACTTAGAACCGAACATCCAAGTGTTCAATGTGGACGTTCGTGGTGACCGTTCACTCACCCTACAGTATGTCCCACATGACCGAATTCCGCTCGATGAGGGTTACGATGAGGTATTGAAACACCTATACCGCTTATGGGGGTTCGATGTCATTCTTGAGGAGGTCAAAGACAGTGGCCGCAGAGAGATTCTAGGCACATGTCCAAAACGCAACGACTACGACGCTAAGATTTAACGTCCCAATCGCTATTCACAAAAAAGGCCCATCTGGGCCTTTTCTAATATAGAGCTACTGCTTAGCAATAATGCGCCTGACCACTTCTAAATCTTCCGGGGTATCGACCCCAGCCGCAGGCGCTTCTTTCGCTACTTCAACATGGATTTTTTCTCCATACCAAAGCACGCGTAACTGCTCTAAACACTCAATCTTCTCAAGGACAGTGGGCTGCCAATTAATGTAAGTATTAATAAAGCCGGCACGGTAGGCGTAAATACCAATGTGGCGCATTAATGGCTGTTTGATTTCCTTTGCATCATTGGCAAAATGATCGCGATCCCATGGAATCGTAGCGCGACTGAAATACATTGCGTAGCCATCTTTATCGGTAAGCACTTTCACCGCATTGGGGTTGAACACCTCGGCTTCGTCACTGATCTCAACGGCTAATGTCGACATCGGCGCAACGCTGTTGGCGAGGTTTTCGGCGACCTGGGCAATGATAGCAGGCGGAACCAAAGGCTCATCACCTTGAACATTGACGATAATATGGTCATCAGCAATCGCCATTTGCTCAACCACTTCAGCCAAGCGCTCAGTGCCTGACTCATGGTCTGGAGAGGTCATACAAACTTGACCACCAAAAGCCTCAACCGCTTGTTCCACACGAACATCGTCAGTCGCAATAATGACATTGTCAGCGCCCGCCTGCACTGCTTGCTCATACACCCATTGAATCATCGGCTTGCCGCCGATATCTGCCAACGGCTTACCCGGAAGGCGAGTGGACTGATAGCGAGCCGGGATAACCACTGTAAAAGACATTATCTGCCCTCGTCCATGCTAATCTTACGCGCTTCTGGTTCAAGCAGTACTGGGATACCTTCTTTGATCGGATAAGCAAGGCGATCCAACTTACAAATCAACTCTTGTTTATCTTTATCAAACGTTAATTTTCCCTTACATGCAGGACATGCAACAATCTCAAGCAGTCGATGATCCATACTGTTCCTTAACCTCTTTAATCTTATTCAAAATGCGCGCTTCATCATGGGTTGCAAACTCTGCACTAACTGGTAAATACCACCAGTTATCCTGCGCATAGCTTGAACATTTTACCGCGTCTTTTTCTGTCATAATCATATGCTCGCCTTTCGCAGCGAGAGCATTCAACTCTGACGGTTCAAAATCTTTATGGTCAACAAAGCCTTGCTGCACCGCTAACTTTGCGCCCAACTGTTCAAGTGTACTAAAAAATCTTGGCGGATGACCAATTCCCGCCATTGCAACCAAACGCCCATCAAGCTTGTTAATACTTTCACGCTGTTTGGTCTTTAAGTTAACGGCCAGGGTCGGTTTTAACACCATTGCCGCTTCATTGCTGTGCGCAGTTCCACCATTGGTGATGATAAAGTCCACTTCGGCTAACCTATCCGTTGATTCGCGCAATGGCCCCAACGGGATTAGAGATTCGTTACCAAAGCGCCTTACGCCGTCGACCACCACAATCTCGATATCACGTTGCAAAGCATAATGCTGTAGACCGTCGTCGGTAATGATGATGTCGACACCAAGTGGCAGCAACGCCTTTACAGCATCACTTCTGGTTGGAGAGACTGCAACCGGAGCGCCAGTGCGTTTAAAGATTAATTTTGGTTCGTCACCACAATGTTTAGTCGACGTTTCGTCTTCAACTAATAACGGATAGACCGGAGCTTTAGCCCCATAACCACGAGACACCACACCCGGCTTATAGCCAAGGGCTTGAAGCTTCTCCACCAGCCAAATCACCACTGGCGTTTTGCCATTACCACCTGCTGTTATATTACCGACCACGATCACAGGAACTGGCGCTTTGTAACTAGTACGTTTACCCGTTTGATAATCCGCACGCCTGGAACGACTAATCGAGCCAAACAACAAGCTTAATGGCCACAAAAGCGGCCATAGTAAGTACTTGAGCGGATGATTCTCAAACCAGATTTTTTCAATCATTAGGCACCGAACTGTATTCTATGTAGCTGTGCGTAAGCGCCATCTTTTTCAATCAACTCACTGTGATTGCCGCGCTCAACGATTTCACCTTCGTCAACGACTAAGATTTCATCAGCGTTTTCAATTGTAGATAGGCGGTGAGCAATAACCAGAACCGTTTTGTTCTTCTGTAGCTCATCGAGTGCCGATTGAATCGCCTTCTCAGATTCAGTATCCAGAGCCGATGTCGCCTCATCGAGAATCAAGACAGGGGCATCACGCAGTAACGCTCGTGCAATCGCAATACGTTGTCTCTGACCTCCTGACAAGCTCGCACCATTTTCGCCAATCATGGTATCAAGGCCATCATCCATGTTATCGATAAAATCCATCGCATAAGCCAAGCGAGCTGCATGCTCAATCTGCTCTCGGCTGTATTGTTCATTCGCCGCGTAAGAGATGTTATTTGCAATAGTATCGTTGAACAGATGCACGTTTTGCGAAACCAAAGCAAAGTGAGAACGTAGATTGGTTAAGCTGTAATCACGAACGTCGTGGTCATCTAGATAAATGTTACCTGAATCAACATCGTAGAAACGAGTAAACAGGTTGGCAATGGTACTTTTCCCGGAGCCAGAACGGCCAACCAGCGCCACGGTTTTTCCCTTAGGAATTTTAAAGCTAACATTGCTTAGCGCAGGTTTTTCTTTACCTTCATAGGTAAAGGTAACGTCTTTCACTTCGATTTCGCCGCGCACCTTTTCAACTTGGTACTTACCGTTATCCTGCTCTGTCTCTAGGTCCATTAATGCAAACAAGGTTTGGCTCGCAGCCATACCACGCTGAAAATCTGATGTGACGTTGGTCAGTGCTTTAAGTGGACGCATCAAACCGAACATTGCGGAGAATACAACGGTAAAAGTACCTGGAGTCAGCTCTGTGCGAATTGAATCAACGCTTGCTAAAAATAGCACGACAACCAAAGCAAGAGATGCAATAACTTGGATCACGGGGTTCGCGATTGCCTGAGCCGCAACCAACTTCATCGATTGCTGACGCATGCCATTGCTGACTGAGTCGAAGCGCGCTTTCTCAACTTCTTGACCACCATAGCTCAATACCACTTTATGGCCTTTAAGCATCTGCTCCGCCGAAGAGGTCACACTCCCCATCGCCTCTTGCATATTTTTAGAGATCTTACGGAAGCGCTTAGAAACAAAGCTGATACCCCAAGCCACAATTGGCGCAACAACAATCAAAACTAGCGATAGCTGCCAACTATTCCAGAACATCAAAACCAATAAGCCGATAATGCTCGCACCCTCGCGGACAATACTGACCAAGGCACGACTGGTGGCTCCAGCAACTTGTTCCGAGTCATAGGTAATGCGCGACAGCAACCCGCCTGCTGATTCCTTATCAAAATAGGAAACTGGCATATGCATAAACTGATTAAAGATAGATCGCCTCATCTCCATCACCACATTGCCAGAAACCCAACTCAAGCAGTATGTGGATACGAAACCACTTAGACCACGCACAACCATCATACCAAAGATAATGAAGGGTACTATTCTTAGAAAATTTGAGCCGGCGTCTCCGAAGCCCTCATCTAATAGGGGTTTAAGGAGTGACATCATGTAAGTGTCAGCGGCAGCGTTAACAATGAGTGCAATAACAGCAACAGCCAGACCTGCTTTGTACAATCGGATGTAGGTCCACAAGCGCTGAAAGGTTTGCCACGTGGTTTCGTCTTTATTCAGAGACATAGAAGTGCTTATTTTTCTTTTACAATAGAGACGCTATTCTACTCGGTTACGTAGCATCTGCCTATACCAAGTCTTACCTTTGACCTCCCTTAGTGCCGTTACTTGATAAGTTTGTGGATAGAAATCGATTGATATCTGACCATGCTGCCCTGTGTCCATCCATTTCGCTCCAGCATCTTGGTACCTTTGTACCACTTTTCTATTTGGCAATGCCCAGCGACCACTCTTCGCTAATGAGGCAATGGCAACCTCTGGGGTCACGGCTTCAACAAATGCAGCAGTGGATGAGGTTTTGCTGCCATGATGGGGAACGAGCAAAATATCGGAATCTAATCGTCCCGGCTGCCTGACCAGTATCCATTCAGCGATGGTCTCTATGTCACCGGCCAACAGTAGAGTTGCTGAACTGGCTTGATGCTTAAGCCTAATAACGCACGAGTGAGGGTTGTATGCACGTAACACGGTCTTCGGTGGCCATATCGCTTCGATACTGACTCTATCCCATTGCCATGATTTACCTGCGATGCAGGGTGTCGCAGAATGATCCCCCTGACTGGTTATGACAGTTCTTGGCTGCCATTTGGCTTTGATTTGCTCTGCACCGCCCGCGTGGTCGTTATCAAAATGGCTAATGGCAAAATAATCTAAGTTATCGATTCCGTGACTTATCATCCAAGGGGTAATGATTTGTTCCGCAATACTCGACGTGTTCCAAGCAGCCCCTGTATCGTACAACAGAGCGCGTTCTCCTTGTTGGACAACAACGGAGAGGCCATGGCCGACATCAAGAACCACTAACCGCCACAACGGGACTTCTCGCCAGCTGCTTAAACCTAGCCCTATACAAACTGCTAGAAGAGTAAGATAGCGCTTCGACACTACTCGATTGAGAAACAGCAGCAAAATACCAATCATCAAGTAAGTTAGCGTTTGCCTTGATACATCACTCCATCCCCATTCAGAATAATTCATTGCCCACTGAACCAAGGCTAAACTTCTATCCACCCCCCACCAAGGTAGCATTGGTGATGCAAACAGCAGATGAGCGCTGAACGCAACGAACACCAAAGGAATAACAACCAAAGAGAACCAAGGGACAAGGACTAAATTGTAGAAGAGTGCTCCTGTACTAACGCCATGGAACAAGTAGATGATTAGGGGCGCCATAAGCACGATTAAAAACAGCTGAACCTTAATTGCATCTACAACAAAGTAGCCACGTTTTGTTCGTATTCCCTGGTAAAACAGCAAAATACCCACGGCAATCATCGACATCCATAAACTCGCCGACGCTGCAGCAAATGGGTCGAAACACAATAAAACAGCTAGAACCAGTAACCACTTATACAAGCTAGGTAAATGTCCTGCTAACTGCTGTAACAAACACAGTAGTATGCACATAACTAGTGCACGTTGGGTTGGAATGGAGAAACCTGCGAGCCATGCGTAGCAAAGCGCCAGGGTTAAGCCAAGCAGTATCGGCGAATACAATAACAGCCGATGAACTCTGGCTAATATAAGCCCTAATGCCCAGCCTACCGCAAACGCAATACCGACATGTAAACCGGAAATGGCAATCAAATGACTGAGGCCACTCTGTTTAAGCTGTTGCCAGATTTGCTGACTAATATCATCTCGAATACCAAATAGCAGTGCTAAGACCATGGCTCTATGCTCAAGCGAATCAGTACGAGCTTGAACCGAGGAAATCATCTGCATTCTTATGCTTGGGTTACTAATGACAAAATAACTCTGTTTCGGCGTAATTGAACCCATCGCTACGATGCCTTGAGTAAGCGCGTGCAGCTCAGCGTCATAGCCAACATCATTCATCAATCCGACGATGGGTTTGATTTTGATTTGCGCTGAAAGTCGGTCCCCCAATTTCAGTAATGTTGGGCTGTTTAAACGTATCTTAGGTTGGTTTAACGTGGTTAAGGCTTCGCCATTGATTGATCTAACTACAACAATACCCTGAAAGCCAAAATTTATTGGCCTAAAAAGGCTGTCAACGTCCGCGATTATGGTAATATCCTGACCAGCTTGAAAAAGCATTTCTGTTTGATATCGCAATAAGTTGCCGTGCATCAGGATGACAACACACGCTAAGGCTAGCCCTAACAAACCCCTTGCCATCGTGTATTTGGCTGATACAGCTAGTACCATTAAGGCGATAGGCAGCAGTTCTAGACTCGGTAAGAACCGCCAAGAAGGGCTAGTTGTGATCAACAAAGAGAATGAAATTAGCGTCCAGTAATGTAAGTAGAGAGTCATTTCCCTATGCCAAGAAAATTTATTAAACGCTTTATGCCTGACCACGAAGTTATTAAACGTCAAAAGGCACTAAAGATTTTTGGCAATGTGCTATACAACCCTAACCTCTGGTGCCTAAATCGCCGTTCTGCTTCCGGTGCATTCGCTGTCGGTCTGTTTATGGCTTTCGTACCACTGCCTAGTCAAATGATTATGGCCGCTGGCCTAGCCATCGCTTGTGGTGTCAATCTGCCTCTTTCTGTCGCTTTAGTATGGGTAAGTAACCCTGTCACCATGCCAGTGTTGTTCTACTTTGCGTACAAAGTTGGCGCATTAGCCATGCATGTCCCACCGCAACACTTCCACTTCGAGCTATCTTGGGAGTTTATTCTTCACCAAATGACGACCATTGGCCCCCCATTCCTACTCGGCTGCCTAATTTGTGGTATTGGATCGGCTATGCTCGGTTATTTTGGAATTCGTGCACTATGGCGCTATTCCGTTGTTCGCAGTTGGCAACAACGAAAAATCAGAATAGGCAATTTACTCAAAAAGTAGAATTTGAATTGCGCGCTTTTCGACTCAGCTAATAGCGAGTTGAAACCGTGTGAAACCCAAGGATGATATTTAACATGCTCACGTCGCTGAGGATGATGGAAGGAAAAAATAGCCCGCAGGAATTTCACCACGGAAACATCGACCTCGGTTGCCATTACCTCACGCTAAGGAGCGAGAGGTATTTAGACAAGAGACCTCTACATCTAACAATCTAATCTAGCACTATAAAAGGGCTTAGCCTGTGCGAATTCGATAGCCTTGAAGACATTCTCGAGTTCAAGAGTAGAATATTCGACACGCTGAGCACAATGATGCCATTTCTAATCCCGAACAAATATCGCCCATAAACTACTTTGAACTCAGCACCGCTGCAGGATTCAACTTGCTTGCTCTTGAAGCGGGATACCAAGTCGCTAACAGACTAAGTACGATCGCAGTGAGTGATACAACTAACACATCAGCGACGTTGACTTGAGAAGGCAAGAAATCAACAAAGTAGATATCACCGGACAAAAACTGATGACCAATCAGCTTCTCCAAACCCGTGATCATGGTCGTCAAATTTAGTGCAACCAAAACACCAAACACGCTACCTACGACACTGCCGAGTACACCGGAGAACACTCCCTGCCAGACGAAGATTTTTTTCACCAATCCATCAGTCGCGCCCATGGTACGCAGTATAGCGATCTCAGCAGCGCGATCTTTCACCGCCATCATTAACGTCGAAACTATGTTGAAGCTTGCTACACCAATCACCAACACCATCACTAAATACATAATAGTGCGGACTAGTTGAATATCTCGGTAAAGGAAACCATATTTCTGCTGCCAACTGCGTAGGTAGACATACTCATCCAAAGTGCGCCCGACTTCGCGGACAATATGGGTCGCGTTAAGTACCTCTGTTACACGTACCGCCACGCCAGTCACTCCCTGTTGAAGTTTTGCGTAGCTCTGCGCATCTTTCAGTGGAATAAGGGCTAGATTGTGATCGATTTGCCCATTGAGAGTCAGTAGCCCCGCCACTTTTACTCGCACACGCTTTGGTGCTTGAACTTTCGTGGTTGCACCAGAGGTTGGAATCAGGAGAGTCAAAAAATCCCCTTTATCCACATTAAGCAAGTCAGCGATGCCCTTACCTAGAATAACTTGCTGCTCACCCGCTTGAAATGCTTGCCATACTTGCGAATCAACAAAATCATCGAGATTAGAGACTTTGGTTTCTAACTCAGGGTCTATACCACGTACTTCAAGGGCTTTGAGTTGCGCGCCTTTTTCGGCCAAAGCGGTAAACTTAACGTAGGGTGCAGCCGCTTCAATTTTAGGATGCTGCTCTACGTGTTGGATGATGTTTTGCCAACCGTTAATGGAACCTCTCACGCCTTCAAATTCACCATGAGAAATCACAGATAACACACGGTCTTTGAGCTCTCTTTCAAAACCGTTCATTGCCGATAGGCCAATAATAATCACCGCCACACCGACGGCAATGCCAATAGTGGATGACATTGAGATAAATGACACCATCTTATTGCGCTGCTTAGCCCGGCTAAAACGCCCACCAATAAACAGAGATAGGGATGAAAACACTTACGCCCCCTCGATATTGAGCAGCAAACCATCTTGCATATGCAGTTGACGGTCCATTTTTCCTGCCAGTTCACCATCGTGAGTGACGACAAGGAACGCAGTGTTAGATTCTTGGTTCAGCTCACGCATCAGGTCATAGATGGCTAGCGCCGTCTTATGGTCTAGATTACCAGTTGGTTCATCCGCCAACACCAAAGATGGGTTATTGACCAAAGCACGCGCTATTGCGACACGTTGCCGCTCACCGCCTGAGAGCTCAGAAGGACGATGCTCAATGCGATGGCTCAAACCCACCTTGTCGAGTAAAGCTTTGGCAGCGGTTTTAGCTTGGTTAACCTTTGCACCACCAATCAGCAGTGGCATAGCCACATTTTCGAGCGCACTAAAATCGGCAAGCAAATGGTGGAACTGGTAGACAAACCCTAGGTGCTGATTTCGTAACTTAGCTTGACGATTCGAGCTGAGCTTTGACAGCTCATGATCTAAGAAAGTGACATGCCCTTCAGTTGGTTCATCAAGCGCCCCAAGGATATGGAGCAAAGTACTTTTACCTGAACCAGAGGTACCAATGATCGATGCTAGCTCACCCTTCTGAATATCGAAGCTGACCCCTTTAAGCACCTGAGTGTCGAATGCACCTTCATGATAGGTTTTACAAACGTTATGACATTGAAGAAGACTACTCATATCTTAAAGCCTCAGCTGGTTTTACAGAAGATGCGCGGTATGAAGGGAACAAGGTCGCGGCAAGGCTCAGCGCAATAGCCAACACCACAACAACACAAATCTGTACAGGATTAATCAAAATCGGTAACTCGCCACCGACAGAAAACAAAGCAACCCCCGCACTCTCTAATAGCTGGTTTAGGTTACTCGCAAGCACTACACCTAAACTGCCACCAATTAACGCACCAATCACACCACTGCTCGCACCTTGAACCATAAAAATGGCCAAAACTTGTCTATCTGTCATGCCTTGGGTTTTTAAAATTGCCACTTCAGACTGTTTTTCCATTACAACCATAATCAGGGCTGAAATAATATTAAATGCAGCGACGCCGATGATAAGGCCAAGCATTAAGCCCATCATGTTCTTTTCCATTCGCACCGCTTGGAACAACTCACCGCGTTGATCGCGCCAATCTTGCCATTGCCAGCCTTGAGGCAACGGCTTGTCACTCAGTTCTCCAACCACAAACGGGTCATTAAAAAATAGTCGCCAGCCTGTCATGGTGTCAGGTTTCATTCTCATCAGTCGGCCAGCATCACTAATATGAGTTAACATCAGTTGGCCATCCACATCAGAGCCGGTGTTATAGATACCTGCAATGGTAAACAAACGCTGGCTTGGAATTCGACCCAAAGGGGTGAATTGACTGGCACTGGTGACCATCAACCTAACTTTATCGCCCATTGACACATCCATTGAACGTGCCAACTTATGACCAATAAACAGCTGATACTGACCAGCTCGTAAGTCTGACATTCGCCCGGCAATTAAATGGCTTTCTATTGGGTCTTGCTCAGACGGTTCAATACCAATCAACAATCCGGCGTTGAGCTGACTGGCACTTTGAATCACCGCCTCACTCTGTACGATCGGTTCCGGTTTCCCTGCCGTAGAAAGTTGTGTGATAAACTCTGGCGCTTGAGAATTGTTTTCTGTCTTGCCGTCTATCTGCGAGATAACCGCTTGAGGCAACACGCCAAGGATGCGCCCTTTAAGCTGTGCTTCGAAGCCGTTCATTACCGAAAGCACTGTCACTAGTGACATGACTCCTATAGTGATACCCGCAGTCGACATGTAAGAGACAAAACGACTAAACCTATCACCGGAACGCCCCCGTAAATAACGCAGCCCTATAAAGGTTGAGACTGGATGAAACATAATAGAAACCAAAGTTAGGGTTGGATGACCTTAGGGTGCTTACTCTACCGATTAAATGTCTTGTCGTGTAGTGTTTAATTGCCAATTAGTGGTTAAAATATGTATTAAACAAAGGGATAGCTTGATTACTTGTCAGCTATAACGATAATCAAGTGATCTAGCAAAAGGAATCAAGCATGGCCGATCAAGAGTTTTTCACCGTTAACCACACAATGACAGTCAACGTCGAAGCTTTGGCTGAAGGATCGGATTTCCCAAGTTTTGAGAAATTTGAAGGGGAAATTCCTGCACCTTTCATTGTTGCGAGTGAGTTCAGTAGCCTTGATCTATTAAATGATAGCGCTCGTAACGAACTGAAAAATAGCGATTTTAAACATGTAATTCAACTGCTTGATACGCAAAACTCCAAACTCAACCTACTACTCACTTTTATGCTATCGCAGCAGGATGAACCTTCAATGCGCCATAAAACACACTCGTTTGGTGCCAGTCAGTTCACTTATGTCTCTGAGGATAGAGTTCCAGTAGACACTAAGGTTCGAGTAAAACTGTTTCTCGAACACCCTGCAGCGGCAATTTATTGCTATGGCCACATAACGCAAGTTGAAACCACGACAGATACTCACTTAGTCACCGTTAAGTACGACTTGCTACGCGATCTTGATGAAGACCTCCTTATCAAGGCTGCCCTGTTTCAACAACAAAAGCTTCTACGTCAGCGATCTCTTGACCGCGACAAGTAAATAGAATTATGTCTAACACATCATTACTAAATCTGGCGGGTACACAACGCGCTGGAGACAAAAAGCAGATCGGTAACCTACAAGGTGCGAGCTTAGCCCTTGCAATTGCAGAACTTGCCAACCAACACGGCTCTCATACCCTATTAGCCGTTCCCGATCCGCAAACTGCACTCAAACTGCAGCAAGAGATCGAACAGTTTACCTCGCAAGAAGTATCACTGTTCCCTGATTGGGAAACCTTGCCATACGATAGCTTCTCACCACACCAAGAGATCATATCAGACAGAATTTCACGCCTATATCAGTTACCAACACAAGCAAGTGGCATCACCATAGTGCCAATCAACACCTTGCTACAGCGCCAGTCTCCGCGTGATTTCTTAATGCAGCATACGCTGATGGTCAAAGTTGGCGATCTGTTCTCATTGGAAAAGCTAAGAATCCAACTCGAAAAGTCGGGCTATCGCCATGTTGACCAAGTTTTTGGCCCAGGCGAATACGCAAGTCGTGGGTCTATCCTTGATCTCTTTCCAATGGGATCCAGTGACCCGTTCCGCATCGACTTCTTCGATGACGAAATCGACACAATTCGCACATTCGATCCGGAAAACCAACGTTCGATAGAGGACACAAAAGAGATCCGCCTGCTACCTGCGCATGAGTTTCCAACCTCAGAAAGCGCGATTGAAGACTTTAGAATCCGTTGGCGTCAACGTTTCGAAGCACGTCGCGAGCCTGAATCTGTCTACATGCAAGTATCAAAAGGAACTTGGCCCGCAGGTATCGAATACTGGCAACCCCTGTTTTTCGAACAGACTGAAACTCTATTTGACTACATTCCTGATGACACCCAGTTAATCACCGTTGGTCATCTTGAGCCTGCGATTGATACCTTCTTGGACGATGTCGACTATCGCTACGATCAACGCAAAGTCGACCCACTGCGTCCACTGCTTCCGCCACAAGAACTGTGGTTAAAAAAAGATGAGCTGTTTAGCCAATTCAAGCTGTTACCTCAAGTCCAACTTTACATTGAGCCGGTCACAGAAAAGCAAGGGCGCAACAACCCGAACCTCTCAGCTCTGCCGGAACTCGCAGTACAGCATCAGAACAAAGAGCCGATGGCTGCACTGCGTCAATTTAGCGAGAGCTTCCCTGGGCAGATTGTTTTCTCTGTGGAATCAGAAGGTCGCCGTGAAGCCCTGTTAGAGTTACTGCAACGAATTAAGCTAAAGCCCAAAGAGAGTGGTTGCCTACAAGATGCGCTCAACAGCAGCGAAAAATTCAGCCTAGTCCTTGGCGCTGCTGAGCATGGTTTCGTGTTTGGTGACGAGCAACTTGCCTTCATTTGTGAAAGTGACCTGCTTGGTGATCGCGTTATTCAACGCCGTCGTAAGGATCGCAAAGCAACCAACAGTGATGCGGTCATTCGCAACCTTGCTGAGCTTCAACCTGGACAGCCTGTAGTGCACATCGATCACGGTATCGGTCGCTACATTGGTCTACAAACCCTTGAAGCCGGTGGCATGACCACCGAATACGTAACACTTGAATACCAAAACGAAGCCAAGCTCTACGTCCCTGTTGCTTCGCTAAACCTAATCAGTCGCTACTCTGGTGGCGCAGAAGATGGGGCACCAATCCATAAGCTGGGTGGCGAAGCATGGGCGAAAGCAAGACGTAAAGCGGCTGAGAAGGTGCGCGATGTAGCGGCAGAGCTGCTCGATGTATACGCCAAACGCGAACTGAAACCTGGCTACAAGTTCGAACTCGACCGAGGACAGTACGCCACATTTAAAGCAGGCTTCCCATTTGAAGAGACAGACGATCAATCAATGGCCATAAATGCTGTGATGTCTGACATGTGCCAAGCCAAAGCTATGGACCGACTAGTGTGTGGTGATGTGGGCTTTGGTAAAACAGAAGTTGCCATGCGCGCCGCTTTCGTGGCAACTGATAATGGCAAGCAGGTTGCTGTATTAGTTCCAACGACCCTACTTGCTCAGCAACACTTTGAGAACTTCCGTGATCGTTTCGCTAACTTGCCAATTCGCGTCGAAGTACTGTCTCGTTTTAAAACCGCCAAAGAACAAAAACAAGTTCTACAAGATATTGAAGAGGGTAAGGTCGATCTTGTCGTTGGTACGCACAAGCTACTCTCAAATGACATCAAATTTAAAGATCTCGGTCTACTGATCGTCGACGAAGAGCACCGATTTGGTGTGCGCCAGAAAGAGAAGATGAAAGCGATGCGCGCGGATGTGGACATTCTTACCCTGACCGCAACGCCAATTCCACGCACACTAAATATGGCAATGAGCGGTATGCGTGATCTATCGATTATTGCTACACCACCAGCCAGACGCTTAGCGATTAAAACCTTCGTTAGAGAGCGAGATGATGCTGTCGTTCGTGAAGCGGTGCTACGTGAGATCATGCGTGGTGGTCAGGTTTACTTCCTCCACAACCAAGTCGAGACCATTGAAAAAGTCGCCGCCGACCTAGAGAAGTTGGTCCCAGAAGCTCGCATCACGGTCGCCCATGGGCAAATGCGTGAACGCGAACTAGAGCGAATCATGAATGACTTCTATCACCAGCGTTTCAATTTATTGGTGTGTACGACAATCATCGAAACCGGTATCGATGTACCAACCGCCAACACCATTATTATGGATAGAGCGGATAACTTAGGCTTAGCTCAGTTGCACCAATTGCGTGGCCGTGTGGGCCGATCTCATCACCAAGCGTATGCTTACTTGCTAACACCACATCCAAAAGCGATGACCAAAGATGCAATCAAACGTCTTGATGCCATTGCCTCTTTAGAAGATCTTGGTGCAGGCTTTACCCTCGCAACTCATGATTTGGAAATACGCGGTGCAGGTGAGCTATTAGGTGATGAGCAGAGTGGTCAAATTCAGTCTGTCGGTTTCACGCTCTACATGGAAATGCTAGAACAAGCTGTCGAGGCGTTGAAAGAGGGCAAAGAGCCGTCATTGGATGAGCTACTGCGCGATCAAACTGAAGTTGAAATGCGCCTTCCAGCCTTGCTTCCCGATGACTATATCCCAGACATCAATACCCGACTCTCGATGTACAAACAGATAGCGAGTGTGAGCAACGGTGATGAGCTTGGCGAACTTAAAATCGAGCTGATAGACCGTTTTGGCCTATTACCAGATGCGGCGAAAAACCTGCTTTCTGTTGCTGAGCTAAAACTGCAAGCGGCGGCGATAAAAGTGAAGAAAATCGAAGCTCACGATAAAGGTGGCTATATCGAATTCTATCCAGACGCTGACATTAACCCTATGTATTTGGTTAAACTATTGCAATCCCAGCCACAAAAATTCGCAATGGATGGCCCCACTAAGTTCAAGTTTACGATACCATTAGTGGATAGACGTAAACGCATCCAGTTTGTTAGTGACATGCTGGGTGAATTCGAGCAAAATTTAATACCAAAAGTATAAAGCCAAAACTAAATAGAGGTGCCTTGCACCTCATTATGGAGTTGTAATGAAAAAACTGATCCCGCTGCTGCTCATGCTTGTTGCTATGCCTTCTATGGCGCAGCGTCAATTCGATATCGAAGTGATCATTTTTAAACGTGCTGTTGATGCTGAGCAAACCTCAGAGTCATGGCCAAATCAAGTGCCTGAAATTGACCTTAAACGCGCAGGCTCATTTGCTGATGCAAGCTACCGTAGCAAAAAAGGCGTAACCATGTTGCCAGTTTCAGAATACGCGTTGAATGACGAAGTGAAAAAACTCCAACAACATGCAGGCTTTCAGGTATTGATGCATCGCGCATGGAGACAAGGTGATCAAGGCCGTTTTGGTGCTCCGATATTCCACGTACAAGCTGGTCAAGACTATTCAGGTAAGTTCAACCCTGATGGTTCAATGATTGAGACACAACAGAGTGAAGTGCTTGAAGGGATTACAGAAGAGAGTATTCCTAAACCGCTTTACCAACTTGATGGCAAGCTTCAAGTGTACGTAGAACATTACCTTTATGCTGACGTTCAGCTTGACCTAAAACAGCCGAGTGTAAAAGAGGTGACACTTGAAAGCCACTTGCCTGGTGAAGTCGACCCTACTCAAACGACCGACAATGACGTGGTTCAAGTGGGCTTGATGGAAGACGTAACGCCTACCGTACATACGGTCGAGTTTTTGAAAAGCTACCGCTTCGACCAAAAGCGTCGTATGCGCAGTACTGAAACCCATTATCTCGACCATCCTTTGATGGGCATGATCATTCAAGTCAGACGCGTCAACCAGTAACTGCATCGCCCTTTAGATATACGACTCTAAAGGGCTTTGATTTTTTATGTCCCCAGATTACCAAATCATCACCCCAGACCTCATCTTACGGCTCATCTCCAGTGATGAGAGCACTCGCTTAGCATGCTGCGTCGCCCACTCTCCTAGCCTTCACCGTTGGATTGACTGGTGCAATGAGGACTTTTCCCTTGATGATGCGGAGCGCTTTATTCTCGCCACACGTCTAAATTGGGTCAAAGGAGAGGCTTACGGTTTTGGCGTGTTCTGCCGCAAGACTGATACTTTGGTTGGCATGGTGGCGATCAATGAGCTTTACCACACCTTCAATATGGCGAGCATAGGCTATTGGATAGCTGACGAGTATCAAGGGAAAGGGTTTGCAAAGAGAGCAGTGAACGCGCTCGCTGAGTTCTGTTTTGCTCAGCTAAAGCTCACTCGTATTGAGATTGTCTGCGACCCCGATAACCTCCCAAGCCAAAAACTAGTTGAAGCCTGTGGAGGCGAGTTTGAAGCCGAGGCGAAAAACCGCTTCATCTTCGATGGTAAGCCCAAAGCTGGTCGAGTGTATTCATTAATACCGAGTTAGCAGAAACCCAAAAGAGCGCTTAAGAAGCGCTCTTTTTAATAGAGTTC
The DNA here is from genome assembly GCA_000775715.1 of Vibrio tubiashii. GTDB lineage: Bacteria > Pseudomonadota > Gammaproteobacteria > Enterobacterales > Vibrionaceae > Vibrio > Vibrio tubiashii_A. The sequence continues at coordinate 303,712 of JRWQ01000011.1, read as the reverse complement.
TGAAATGCGATATTAGTGCAATTTTAGATTTGGTCTGAGCACTCGGTTGATACGTCCCATCAGGATGATTAACCCAGTCTTAAACACACCATGAAGCGCCATTTGGTGCAGGCGATATAGCGAGATGTATACAACGCGTGCAATGCGCCCTTCAATCATCATCGAGCCTTTGGTTAGGTTACCCATTAAGCTACCCACTGTTGAGAAGCGGCTTAGAGAAACGAGTGACCCTTTGTCTTGATAGACGTAAGGCTTCAGTTCACGTCCGTTAAGCTTAGCGACAATATTCGTGTAGGCACGGCTTGCCATCTGGTGCGCAGCTTGCGCTCGTGGTGGAACGAAAGAGCCATCCGTTTGAGTACACTGCGCCAAATCACCAATAACAAAGATATCATCGTCACGAGTGGTTTGTAACGTATCTTTCACCACTAGCTGATTGATACGGTTAGTTTCTAGACCTGCAAGATCTTTAATGAAGTCTGGAGCCTTAATACCCGCAGCCCAAACCATAATTTGTGCAGGGATTTTATCGCCATCTTTGGTCACCAGGCCATCTTTGTCCGCCTGGGTCACCATAGTCGCAGTACGAACATTAACGCCGAGTTTAGTTAGCTCTTGATGGGCAGCACCAGAAATACGTGGAGGTAACGCTGGGAGAATACGTTCGCCCGCTTCAACAAGGTTTACATTTAGCTTACTTGAATCAAGATCACCAAAGCCGTAAGTACGCAGCTCTTTAACCGCGTTATGTAGCTCTGCTGAGAGTTCAACGCCTGTAGCACCCGCACCCACAATTGCGATATCAACCGTGCCATTACCGTTTTTCGCGTGAAGTTTTAAGAACTGGTTGTTCATCTCGGTACGGAAACGGTGTGCTTGCTCTGGACTATCAAGGAAAATACAGTTATCACGTACGCCTGGAGTGTTGAAATCATTCGACGTTGAGCCGATAGCCATAACAAGAATGTCATACTCCAGCTCTCGACTTGGCATCAACAGTTCACCATGATCGTCTTTTAGCTCGTGTAGCTTGATCACCTTACGCTCGCGATCAATGTCTTCTAAGCTGCCCATCTGGAAATCGAAACTGTGATTTTTCGCGTGCGCACGGTAGCTAAGTGCATCAACGCCCTCATCTAAAGAACCTGTTGCTACCTCGTGCAAAAGGGGTTTCCATAAGTGACTTGCTTTACGGTCAACTAGTGTGATTTTTGCGCGGCCTTTACGACCAAGTGTACGACCTAGTTTGGTGACAAGCTCTAGTCCGCCTGCACCGCCGCCTACTACGATAATTCGTGTCACAACAACTTCCTCAAAAAATACAATAAAACTGGTTCGAGCCGAGATTCGTCTCGATATAATTCTGTTTTTTGGGTCTACCGACACTCAACTGCCAGCAAATGCCTAGACTTAATGAACCAGGCAATATGACACGTTTATTGGATAAAAGAGCTCAATGGCTCTAAAACTACAATCTTGATGTAGCTCATTCTTGGGCAAGTTTTTTACTCGCTCTCAATTTTTTTTGATATTTATCAAAAAATTTGTAATGAGTTCATTATATAGAGCAAAAACCGACGCGCAACTAAAGATTAGCTTTATATCATTAAAATTTGTCGGGATAAGGGCCTAGTGAGTAATAAAAAAGCGACAAAGTCACCTTTGTCGCCTTCATCTGTCACGCTACGAGAACACACTAGCTTGCGTCTTTAAACGCCTTCATAGTCTGTAAATGCTGAGAGATTTTTTTAAACTTGTGAGTTTGGGTTTCATCCCAAATGATGTTGTAGTAGCTCTCTAGCTCTTGTGCGGTTTTACTGTTGTCATGAATTTCATCTTGTTTCGATAATATCACTAAGCAACGATCTTTATTCTTAGTTCTAAACTCCGAAACACATTTAGTCGCAATATCTTCATACTCTTCAGGTCGATCAATGCGACCTTGCATGGTTAACTCTGGATGCAAGTTGGGGTTGAAGATAACTTGCTTGATACCGCACAGAAAACCCACTCGCTCAGACCAGTAGGCACCAAGACCAACACCACAAATAATCGGATTTTTGTCCTCTGACTGTTCAATCACTTTATGCACTTCTTTCAACAGATGCTGCATATCGTGCTTGGGGTGGAGAGTGCTGTAATTGATGAAACGGACATCCTCATCAATAAACTGAAGCTGAAGTACTTTTTCGTGGTTGCCCGGACTGGTCGAATCAAAACCGTGTAAATAGATAATCATTGTAAATCCCTCGATCCCTGTAAAATTAATCTACCATGAAAAACAAGGTTTAAAAGCTCACAAAACGACTTTAACCGGATCGAACTACCAAACAGTGATCTTAGCTACAAATTGTTTCTTGCAGTTTATGCGCTTGGGTCAAATATTGTTCATCGCCCCATAACTGATGAGCCAATAAGTACCACAGCATTGCCATCATAATCGCTCTTGGCTGCCATGCCATCACCCCCTCAACCCAATCATCCACGCCTTCAATCCCCCTAAGCTTGCAGTAGCGGAAAACGGCATCGAGCGGTTTTTCACCTGCTACATCAATGGACAAAGTTAAGTCTAATCGTGGATCGGCAATAGCGGCGTATTCCCAATCGATCACCTTGTTTCCCTCAACCGTTTTGACCATGTTGTAGCCGGCGAGATCGAAATGGCACAAGGTATGACCCACATCCGCTAAACTCGGACTTGAACGCCACTGATTATAAAGGGAAACATAAGGTTCAACCTTATATTGTTCTTCGAGCAGCATCCAGTAATGATCAACACGTGCGGTAAAATTAAACGGTGCGACAGGAACACGCTGAGTATCAATATTATGGATAGCAACCATAGTCTTAAGCAAAGACTCAAACGGTAACCCCCGGATAAGCGATTCCCCTTCAACCCAAGAGACTAACAAACCTTGATCATTAATATAAACCGCGTGAGGCCCTATGCCAGTCGGCTCGATGGAGGAAAGTATTTGATACTCTTGAAAACGAGAAATTGAAAACGCTTTGGTTATAGGGGTGTTAGGCCGCCAGACATAAGAATGACCATCAGATGTGACCACCTTCCAGCAGCGGTTGGTTAATCCCCCTGTCAGCGTTTGAGCATAGTCAGGGGGAATAGAAAAGAAGTGTTCCAGTGACAATAACGATCGGTCGAGCTGGCAAGCCTCACTCCACGACATTCGCGCCATAGTCCACTCCTTTAATCACATAAGATCTTACAGACCTAAAAAGCTTTTTGATTCTTGTTTACGGATCTCTGTCTCGTCTGCCCACTCAATCAGGCCAGTTTCAAGATCCATCAAACGCATCGTCATTTTGTAGTAAACATCTTTGTCACTACCAGCGTTCTTATTGATGCTCGACAGGTTACCGTAAAGCATGTATTGAGCGCCTACCATCTTACCAAACTGAATTGCTGTGCTTTGGTTGACGAGCTCGTCGTTATTTTGGAAGTTTAACTGCTCACGAACTGACTCAACGCGATCCATATCTACGAAGCGGAATTTACCAGAATTCAGCATCTTAGTACTGATTGAATCAGTAATAGATTCAGTGTCAATATGCTCGCTTGTTTTGTTCTTGATTCGCTCGACAAAGACGATTGGGCGAGCATCGCGAGTTATTACTGCAACAGAGCCCGACATCATCATGCTGTCGACCATTTCACCGGCAATTTTTTGCAAGTCAGTTGAACCAAAATCAATGGTCGTTGTTTCAACAGCTTGAGCGTCACCATAGCTCACTTGGTTGGAACAACCACCAAGCACTACCGCCAAGCCAAGTAATGCAATTACACTTTTCTTCATTGTCGGATCCTTAGGATTACCTTTAGTTATTTCTTAAAATTAGTTGTCGATCGCGCGAATTTGAACACGGAACTGTCGGCCATTCGGGTGGATGGAGACTTCAGAGATAGAGACTTCCTCGTTACCACGAAGTATAGCCTGACGCCAAGGGCTGAGTTTACTGTTCACTTCTAGCCCTGCATCGTCATACCAATAAAAACGGTACTGAATATGCTGATCGCCTTTAGTCTGATTTAATAGGCGCACAATACCGCGAGTTCGGCCATCAACATCAATTGTTGAAATATCTTGAATGCTGACACTACCCGCTAAGACGTTATCTCCGAAGAGAACCGTCTGAGAGGCACCATCGATACGCAAACCAGCGGTGTTACTACTTGCACAGCCCATTAGAGTGAGAGTCACTGCGATTGAAACAAGCCATTTTTTCATCGTATATTCCCTAGTTGTTTGTGCCAAATCGTTGCGTTGTTACCCTGACGAGAAAGCCATACAAGCGTTGTATGTCCTGACTTTACCGTGAATGTATGGGTTTGACCCGCAACTTGTACTGTTTGTTCCCCAGGTTCAACCACAGAACTCACACTGTAAATCTCACCGGGTAAGGTAATCCAACTCCGGGTATCTGGTTGCTCTGTGAGCGTATTCCAGACGTTAAATAGTGCATTACCTAAATCATCAGGATTGTCTTTTGTTGCTTCGCGGCGCAGTTCTTCTTTCGCCCAAACTCGGAGAGCCTGGCGAATCACAATCGAAGGCATACGCTCAGTAAGGTTCTGTCTTGCCATCAAGTTCACATCGGCAAGCAAACTGCCTGAGGTAGCTTGACCATTAAGTACTACCGGGCTAAAACTCTCTGCGCCCACATCAGCATAGTAAGGCAAAGCAACGCTATATAAGCCTCGGTTACTGCCCCTTGTAATTGGTAAGGTTAGATTCCAACCGCGCATTGACTCAACCACACCACGCTCATCAACAATGATCACTCGCGCCTTATCAGGCTCAAGATAATTCACTTTACCGTAACGCTGTTCAAACTGAACTAGGTGATCCCTCATACCCAAACGCTTAGCGACACGTTTTGCGCCATCAATCACTTGCTGGTTATCTGGCACAACTGCCAATGCTCTACGGTAGTCAACATAGGCACTATTCAGGTCATTATCCGCTTCGTACAACAGCGCTGATAAGTACAGCAGATAACCACTTTGAACCGCTTGCAGCGTCTTACCCGCATCAGGGTAATTGGACAAGATACTACCCAAACTAGGAGCCACGCCCTGCGCCTGCATCTGGCGTTGGGCGGACTCTAACTCTTGCTCACGGTCTTTGCGTGCTCGTTCTTGCACTTGGTTGGCTCGGCGCATCTCGATCAAGGCGCCTTCAAGATCATTATTGTTTAAATAGTTCAAACCAAGGTAAAGATGCAAAAAGCCAAGCTCGTAATCAGCCGGTTGATAGCTTTTCACATTGTCATTGACAGCCAGAGCACTTAGGCTTAGCGCCGATTCAGAGATCGAAATCGTCGCTTGATCTTGCTGCGCACGAACCGCTCTAACGCTCAGGTCAAATGCACTTTTACTTTCAGGATATTGCTGGTCGAGCAAATAGACACGTCCTCTCTCCATATTATCGAGAATGTCTCCTGCGATAACTTCAGGTAGTAGCTTTTCTGCTGACGCGTAGTCGCCACTTTTTACGGTTTGGTATAATTCCTTATTTTGCGCACTGTAGTGACTAAAAAGATTACCTACGGATAAGCTCGCACAAGCAGAAAGAGAGGCGCTCATCGCTACTACAAATATGAGCCGAACGTGTTTAAGCACTACCTACTCCGACTTAACTCATCAACATTGGACCAAGCGGACGACCGCCCACTAGATGCATATGAATATGATAAACCTCTTGTCCGCCATGCGAATTACAATTCATGATTAAGCGATAACCATCTTGATCAATACCTTCGTCTTTAGCGAGTTTTCGCGCCACAGTAAACATACGACCCATGACTATCTCGTCTTGTTCTTCGATGTCATTAACTGTTGGAATCAACTTATTAGGAATGATCAAAATGTGACTAGGCGCGCGAGGGTTAATGTCTCGGAATGCAGTAACTAGGTCATCTTGATAGACCACATCGGCAGGAATTTCTTTACGGATAATTTTGCTAAAAATGGTTTCTTCAGCCATGAAGGTCTCCACTGGTTCATGTGTAATTTAATGAATTGCAAAGAGTATGCGCCAAGCTTCTTAAAATCACAATAAAAAACACCGTTCAGTTCACTTTCTGAGTAATTGGCTCGGATCGATACATTAATTTTGTATTGTGCGTCAAAAAATGCGTGTCTCGGTATCAATACAATGGACTTCTTTTTGTTACTTTTTTAAGACAGTATTTTTTAGGGAGAGATCTATGAAAGGCTCAGTGATAAGGCGTATGTACGCTGGGTTTGCATTGATCATTATCATGTTCATCGTTACTACATTGATGATGATGAAAGGGATGCAGCAAATCCACCAAAACTTTGAAGATGTGTCTAACACGTCACTACCACTCGTTTCTCAGTCAAATCAGACTAATGTCGCTTTGTTGTCCGCAGATAAACTTTTCAAAGACTTTTTGACAACTCAAAGTTTCGAGCGCATGGATCAGCTTTCCGAGCAGTTCGCTGTAATGAAAGATGCTTACGCACAGCAGCTACTTTCGCTTGAAGATGTGAGTAAAGGCCATTCGCAATTAGAACAGTCAATTGCCCAACTAAAAGAGATGGAACAGAGCTACTTTGCGGAAGCAGAGCAAGCGATGGGGAACTATCGCGCGATGTTCTCTGCTCAAGAAGAGGTGCAGAAGTCAACACGTCGCTTCCAGCGCTTGCACTCTGAGCTTAGTGTCGGAATGAAAGAGTACGTCGATGACCAAACCAGCATCTCGGTGAAAGTCATGGCAAAAAGCTACTTCATTAAACTTAAAGACGCGGAGGTCACGACTTCAGATGCTCTTGCAAGTAGCGACACCGCTTTCGTCACTCAAGCCGTTGCGAAAAACAAAAAAGCCGTCACGCACTTAAACTACGCATATCGTGGATTAAGCTCTCAAATGCCTGAACTTAAAAAAGCGTTCGAGGACTCTGTTAAACAGTTCACTACCGATGTAGGTATGAAAGGAGGTGTGCTCGACCAGCATAGCGCTTACCTGCTAGCCAAAGATGCCTTATACGCCAACATTGCGAGCCTTACCCAACAAGTAGACGCAACTATCGCGGTATTAAACTCATTCACTGAAGCAGCAACCCAAAGGTTAAATGCTTCTTTAGAAGAAGCTGGTGACGTGTACAGTCAAGGTGTTGTGCGTTCTATAGCTATCGGTGCAATCGTTATTTTGATGGCACTGGCTATAGGGTACCATATCGCTCAAAGCGTTCGTCATCCGTTGACACGTATTCTAAAAACGTTGGAATCGCTTACCGAAGGGGATATGACCAAGCGAATCGAGATCAGCTTCAATAACGAGTTTAGCCAAGTGAGCAGCCACATTAACTCGTTAGCGGATAATCTCCATGGCATTTTGGTTAAGCTCAATGACGCCTCAGATAACCTAACCAATACAGCCACAAGTAACCAACACACTTCTTCAGAAGCACAGTCTCAATTGAGCCAACAGCGTGAGCAAACCGCCAACGTGGCGACAGCGATGACAGAGATGGCTCACTCCGTGCAAGAAGTTGCGCAAAGCGCACAGAACTCTCAGCAGATGGTAGAACAAGTTGAAAAGGCTTCAGAATCGGGTCGTCAGATCATGGGGACCAACATTACGACCATCAACCAGCTTGAATCTCGGCTCAATCAGTCGGTAGACGCAGTGAAAGAGCTTCAAGCGATGAGCAGCCAAATTGGTAGTATTCTTGATGTCATTCGTAATATCGCAGAGCAAACCAACTTACTCGCTTTGAACGCAGCCATTGAGGCAGCTCGTGCCGGTGAACAAGGACGTGGCTTTGCAGTAGTTGCAGATGAAGTAAGGGTGTTAGCACAGCGTACTACTGAGTCGACATCTGAAATCGAAAATATGATTAGCAACCTGCAAAGCAGCTCGAGTTCTGCTAACAAGGTGATTCAAAGTTGTATGGACGACATGGAGCTTTCTGTCGAGCAAGCATCAAGTGCCAACAGTGCAATGGAAGAAATCCAGGGGCTGATCATGGAGATCAGCCAGATGAGTGGGCATATATCTCAAGCGGCAGCAGAACAAAGCGAGACGACTGGGGAAATTGCATGCAACATCGAAGAGATTAACCTGATTGCAGATACCAGCTATCAAGCAATGGCCAAGATCGCTCAAACTAGTGAGAACCTCTCTTCTCTAGCCAATCAACAAGGTGAATTGGTACATCGCTTCAAACTTTAAGCGGTATCAAGAAAGCTAAAATACTGAATAAGGGCGGTTAATTTCATATCCGCCCTTGTTTTTTTTATAAGTGGCATCATATGAGTTGTATGGCTTGCCCTCTTTTTTCCCACACTCTTGCAAGCCTGACATGAGGAAAAACTATGGCTGTTCATGTTGGCATTATCGACCAAGACCCTATTCGTTTGATCACTCCCCTACTCGACAACCGCACGCTGAGTAACCACATTGTATTCATTGGTGTTGCGGCCCAAGAAAGCATGTACCTACGCCTACATAGCGTGCTAGACAAACGAGGCATTACTTCAGAGTTTTTTGAAATTCCTAACGTCGCAAACCCGTCGAAAATAAAAAAAGCGGTACTGACACTTGCAGAAGACCTTAAAGCAAGAGGTGAAGAGGTCAAACTCAATGCCAGCTGCGGCCTACGTCATCGCTTGCTTTCTGTGTACGAGATTTTTCGGACCTACCATTGGCCAATCTTCGTTGTAGAGCCAAGTAGTGATCGCCTGTGTTGGTTGTACCCAGACGGAAACGAAGACACTCAAGTTCAAGATAGAATTACTATTGACGACTACTTAACCGTTTTTGGCGCTCGTGGTGAATTTAGCGATCAAGAACTGCCACCTCAACTTGACCAGAAGCTCTATGAATTAGGGGAACGTTGGGCAAGTAATGCACTTGAACTCGGGCCGGGCTTAGCCACCTTGAACTATCTAGCGACAACCTGTCGTAAAGAGCAGAAGTTAGATGTAGCGTTGTCAGAAAAGCAGCAAGGCTATCGTGAACTAAATATGCTGCTCACCGACCTAGTTGAAGCCGACATCGCCACATACGAAGATGGCATACTGACCTTCGCTAACGAGGATGCTCGACGCTTTTCAAATGGTGAATGGCTTGAAACACTAGTGCACAGCACTGTGCGTCAAATTCAGCAAGACATGCCAACCATTCAAGACCACTCTCTTAACGTGCAAGTTTATCGTCAGTTAGGAAATCGCGAAGTCCGCAATGAACTGGACGTAGCGTCTGTGGTCAATAATAAGCTACATATTATTGAGTGTAAGACAAAGGGCATGCGTGACGATGGTGATGACACGCTTTACAAGCTAGAGTCGCTTAGAGACCTGCTCGGCGGCCTACAAGCGCGCGCAATGCTAGTAAGCTTTCGTCCTCTTCGCCATAATGACATCACGCGAGCAGAAGATTTAGGCTTAGCACTTATTGGCCCAGATGAGCTTAAAAAGCTAAAAACGCACCTATCCACATGGTTTGCTGAAGCTGGCGGAAGAGACGAAAACAGCCAAGACTGTTAGAGTCTGTTGACCCTAGACAAAACTCTAAATTGAATAAAACAAAAAACCGCCAGCTGGCGGTTTTTTTTGTTTTATTCAAAACGCGTTAACAATCGTCTTCGGTAAAGTTCGTTGGCAGTGTCGTCTTCATCTGATTCCAGATTTGTGCACTCTCCATACCGTAGTGACGAACAACCACTAAGATTTGGTCGCGATTGCCCGTCTCACACACTTCCAGTAGATCACGATAAAACTGCAACGCCAACTCTCGTGCTTGTGGATTTGAGAAATAATAACTGCCCACGCGATCATATAGCTTTTTCAGACCATTGAAGATTAAACCGTAGATCTGATTTCCTGAATGGAATGCAAGACGTTGGAACAGCATGTAGTCATAGAAGTTGAACGTTTTAGCAATCAATGTCGCTTGACGTTTCAACTGATCTTTTTCGCCATCATCTTTAACGTGCTGACGAATTTTCTCAGCGTATGGAGATGACTCCATAAACACATCCCACGACTCAGCATTAATCAAAGTTTCACACGAGCTAATAACATTAGAGATGGTTTTCTCGGCATTCTCTTTGTTCATTTTGAATGCATAGCGCATAAAAATGGGACTGATATTAGTACGTGCTGCAAGCAAATCTTCAACAATGGAAGTCGCGTTCTCGGCATCTAACGTCATCAACGTGTCAAGGATGTGCAACCCAGATGTTTCCATAAACTGATTTACACGAGTCGGTTTACCATGCTGGATTGTGAGCCAACCATCACGAGCTAGTCGTTGTAGTACTTCGCGCAAGGTGGTTCGCGTTACACCGATCAGTTCGGACAGTTCTCGCTCTGCTGGTAAAATAGAACCTGGAGGGAAGCGCCCTTTCCAAATACTCTCAATGATGTATTTCTCTGCAAATCCTGCTGGGCTCTTTGCCTTAATGACCATTTATTTTAAATCCAAACTTGTAGTTATACGGGTCGAATGGAACTCATCATACCACTAGTTTTTCTATATCGGAAACCGCCGCACAGTAAACGTGCGTAAAAACCACATTAGAGTTTAAACTCTAAGTGGGTTATAAAATTATTGCACTCGCTGTAGAAATGAAACCAGATTATTATGATAATTTTGTAAACTAAAACCTCTTGAAACCCTCATTGCAAGGCGTTCCAGTCGCAAAATTTAAGTTTTTAAATTTACACAATTAAACTATCAATTCGATTGAATATAATCATGTAATCTTTGTTATTCAACACTTTCAACTCGCCGCTTGCATTAAGCGTTGTTTTTAACAATTCTCTCATCAAGGTAACGCCACTTTGATCGCGTTTTTGAACAAAAGTTAATGAATAGAAAATTCAACGCAATTTTCTCATTGACTAAATTATGTTGAGGAGTACAGTGGCGACCAAAGTAAAGGAGTACTTGTCTTTCTCAGGGAGTGACTTGGCAAGACCACATATTCAAGAACTTAATGTCGTTTTTCTAAGTCACTGTTGGAACAGGTTTGTTTTCTACTTTTTAGTCATGTCTGATTAATCTGAAGATTCTTACATTCCGATTAGTTGGATACATGCATATGCAGTGTCTATAACAACATTAAGAGTATCTAAATCATGCCGATGTCACTCGGAAATGCATTTATTAAGAACTTTCTTGGTAAAGCCCCAGATTGGTACAAAGTTGCCATCATTTCTTTTCTCATCATAAACCCAATTGTCTTTTTCTTTGTCGACCCATTTGTCGCGGGTTGGATGCTAGTCGCAGAGTTCATCTTCACACTGGCAATGGCATTGAAATGTTACCCTCTACAGCCGGGCGGTCTGCTCGCTATTGAAGCTATCGCAATTGGCATGACCAGCGCAGAACAAGTTAAGCATGAGCTTGTTGCCAACATCGAAGTTCTACTGCTTCTTGTCTTTATGGTTGCTGGCATCTATTTTATGAAACAGCTGTTGCTGTTTATCTTTACCAAAATCCTATTGGGTATTCGCTCGAAAAGCATGCTATCGCTCGCTTTCTGTTTTGCAGCGGCATTCCTTTCTGCTTTCCTAGACGCACTAACGGTTATAGCTGTCGTTATCAGTGTCGCAGTCGGCTTCTACGCGATTTACCACAAAGTTGCATCAGGCCAAGGTCCACATGCTTCTCATGATCACACTCAAGATGATCATCTGTCAGAACTGACTCGAGATGACTTAGAAAACTACCGCGCATTCCTCCGCTCACTACTGATGCACGCAGGTGTAGGTACCGCGCTAGGTGGCGTAATGACCATGGTTGGTGAGCCACAAAACCTGATCATCGCAGACCAAGCAGGTTGGCAATTCGGCGAGTTTATTATTCGCATGCTACCTGTCACCGCTCCTGTTCTTATCTGCGGCTTGTTGACTTGTGTTTTAGTCGAGAAACTTAAAATTTTCGGCTACGGTGCTCGACTGCCTGAGAACGTTCGTCAAATTCTTATCGACTTCGACCAAGAAGAGCGTAAAAATCGTACAAACCAAGATGTGGCTAAACTTTGGATCCAAGGTCTAATTGCAGTATGGTTGATTGTTGCCCTCGCGCTACACTTAGCAGCAGTTGGTCTAATTGGCCTTTCAGTTATTATCCTGGCCACCGCATTCACTGGTGTCATTGAAGAGCATTCAATGGGGAAAGCCTTTGAAGAAGCGCTTCCGTTTACTGCACTATTGGCCGTGTTCTTTGCTGTTGTTGCCGTCATTATTGACCAGCAATTGTTTAAGCCGGTGATCGATGCAGTACTCCACGTGGAAGATAAAGGTACGCAACTCGCTCTGTTCTACGTAGCGAACGGCTTACTGTCCATGGTATCTGATAACGTATTTGTTGGTACGGTATACATCAACGAAGTCAAAACGGCACTGATTGATGGAATCATCTCTCGTGACCAGTTTGACCTACTAGCGGTTGCTATCAACACAGGTACTAACTTGCCATCTGTTGCAACGCCTAACGGTCAGGCTGCCTTCCTGTTCCTACTAACATCTGCCCTAGCACCACTAATTCGCTTGTCATATGGGCGCATGGTTATTATGGCACTGCCATACACTATCGTACTGGCTTTGGTTGGCTTAGCAGGCATCGTATTCTTAGTCGAACCTATGACAGCATGGTTCTACGACGCAGGATGGATTGCCCATCACGTTGGTGACTTAACTCCTGCAGTCTCAGGTGGCCATTAATCGACAATAATTTAAAGTTTTAGTTGATACCGAAACTTTTCCAAGCTAAAAAGCTCTGAATATTCAGAGCTTTTTTATTACAGGATATCTGCGTGAACATTCTATTCACTTTAAAGACTTTTTCTAAAGGGCGACTCTCCTGGTTGTTACTATTGACGAGCGTCCTTCTTTTCGAAGCTTGTGCGCTATTTTTTCAACACGTAATGATGCTTGCACCTTGTGTCATGTGTATTTATGAACGTGTCGCTATGTTTGGCTTAGGTGCAGCAGCAATCATTGGCTTAATTGCGCCAAGCAACCCGTTCTTCCGTTGGGTTGGTTTTGCCGCTTGGGGCGCAACTGCTTACCAAGGCTTAATCCTTTCCCTTGAGCACGTTGACTACCAATTCAATCCGTCACCATTTAAAACCTGTGATTTGTTCGTTACCTTCCCAGATTGGGCACCACTCAACCAGTGGGCACCTTGGCTGTTCGAAGCATACGGCGATTGCAGTAAGATAGTATGGCAATTCCTAAACCTGTCGATGCCGCAGTGGTTAGTGATCATCTTTGCAGGTTACTTAATTGCACTAGTACCATTTGTTATCGCACAGTTTGTGAAAGGGAAATAGCGAGAAGCGAGAAGCGAGAAGCGAGAAGCGAGAAGCGAGAAGCGAGAAACTTACAAAGGCTTGATGCATTGCACCAAGCCTTTTTTGTTTAGGAACGCTTCGCTCGAGATGCGGGAACGGACTCCGTCCTACGGAAAACTCAAAAACTGGAGAACTGGAGAACTGGAGAACTAAGGCTGCTCCACGACTATTGTGGGATCAACCCCAGTTATCTAGCAGCGAAGCGTTCCATAGGGCGAAGCCCGTTCCAGATTCCAGCAGCGCAGAGATCCCTGGACCGAAACCCGTTCCCAACCCTAGTTCATCTCCCGTCCGGGAGCCGGTGCTAAGACCTCTCGATTACCATTGTGACCAGGAGCGCTGACAATGCCCTGAGCCTCTAGCTGCTCGACAATGCGTGCAGCACGGTTGTAGCCGATCTTAAAGCGACGCTGAACGCCCGATACTGAACCGCGACGGGATTGCACTACGTGCTCAACCACTTGGTCAAATAGAGGGTCCATGTCCTCTTCACCTTCTGGCTTTTCTCCAGGCAGAAGCGCCTCAGGGCCTTGGTCACCATTGGTAATCTCATCAATGTAGTTTGGCTTACCACGGGCTTTCCAGTTATTCACCACTGCGTGTACATCATCATCAGAAGCAAACGCACCGTGAACACGAACCGTATGGCTAGAACCCGGTGGTAAGTAGAGCATATCACCCATACCCAACAGCGATTCTGCGCCACCTTGGTCAAGAATGGTGCGCGAGTCAGTTTTAGTCGATACCGTAAAGGCAACACGAGTTGGAATATTCGCTTTGATCAAGCCAGTAATGACGTCCACCGATGGACGCTGAGTGGCTAGGATGAGGTGGACACCTGCTGCTCGAGCTTTCTGTGCGAGACGGGCAATCAGTTCTTCTACCTTTTTACCCACCACCATCATCAAGTCGGCAAACTCATCGACAATCACAACAATGTAAGGCAGTTTCTCAAGCAACGGTGGCTCTTGGTCCATACTGTCGCCCGGCTGCCAAAGTGGATCATGGATAGGGTGACCCGCTTCTGCTGCCATTTTTAGCTTGTCATTAAAGCCTTTGATGTTACGAACACCAAGTGCTGACATCAGCTTGTAGCGGCGCTCCATCTCTCCCACACACCAACGCAGTGCATTGGACGCATCCTTCATGTCGGTAACTACTTCAGAAAGAAGATGAGGAATCCCCTCATAGACCGACAGCTCAAGCATTTTCGGGTCAATCATGATAAAGCGAACATCTTCCGGTGTTGCTTTATAGAGCATACTCAAGATCATGACGTTGACGCCCACTGACTTACCTGAGCCTGTCGTACCGGCAACAAGTACATGTGGCATTTTAGACAAGTCGGCTACCACTGCCTCGCCAGCAATATCTTGACCTAGTACCACAGTTGTTGGCGACTTAGATTCAATAAACTGTTGACTGCCGACGACATCGGAGAAAAACACCGTTTGGCGACTCATATTCGGCAGCTCTAGACCAACATATGGTTTACCCGGAATAACCTCGACTACCCGCACTGCCATTGCTGAAAGCGAGCGAGCCAAGTCCATTGACAAGCCAGAAATTCGGCTTACTTTCACACCTGGCGCTAAATCCAACTCAAATCGAGTGATAACAGGGCCAGGGAAAATATCCACTACCGTAGCCTGAATCTTATAATCAGCCAGTTTAGCCTCAACCAAGCGAGCGATATGTTCTAAGGCTTCACGATCAATAAAGTTCTCACGTTTTTCAGGATGATAAAGCAGCTCAAGTGTTGGCATTGGCTCTACCGGCTTAGGCAGGTTAGGCTCTTGTTGAACTAAGAATGGGTTCTGTTGCGCAGCAACCTTCGCTTGTGCCTCTGCAACCAAGTTGTTGAGCGCCGCTGCGTCTTCATCTTCTGGAACAACTTGGCCCGGTTCAGCGACCACCTCTGCGTCTTCTGCCACCTCAAACGATGAAATCACTGGCTCTTGGTAGCCATCTTCTGGCTCGATATCTGATGAGATTTGTTCAAGTTCTGAGGTTGAAATCGAAGGCTGGGTAACGGGCTCTTCAAGGATCTCTTCGTTCCAAGGCAGATCCGTAATTTCAATCGTTGGTATTTGTTGTTCTTCCGTTGATACGTGCTCAGCCTGCGCTTGATCGATTGACGCTTTAGGCTCAGCTAGGTTTTGTTCTTGGCCTACCACTTGAGGCAGCTCTTCACCATTCATCGCTGCGCGCTCTAAATCTTCAATTGTTGCGCCCAGGTGTTTATTACGTTCGAAGTCAGGCTCAGCAGCTTCTTGCTCAGAATTGACAGAGGCACTCTGTTCATAAGCAGGTTGAGCAGCACGCGCTTGCTGAGCTTGTGCTGTTGAGGCTGCAGCGACGCCTGCCACCGCTTCTGGAATATGAATGTTAAAGCGTCGTTGTTCAGGACTAGCACTCTGTACCGGTTCTTCGTTCGTGTCTTCATCTACTCCTGAGGCATCTGGCTGCTCGTCATAATCACTCAAATCAGGTTGCAAAGTTTCGTCGTCACGCCCTCTTAACCTGTTAAATATGGATGTAATACCACGTGTAGTACACTCGCCGATCCAATCAACAATCGACAACCAAGAGATACCGGTTAACAAGGTAAATCCTGCTCCCCATAGGAAAAGAAATACTAAGGTCGATCCGAGGGTATTTAGTGTTGGCAAAGCTAAGCTAGTCAGCACATCACCTATCACACCACCAGACGAGAAATACCAGATATCATCAAAATTGATATCAGCCAGGCCACAACTAGTAAGAATTAGAATCGTAAGGCCAAGAAGACGTGTGCCCCACAACATGAAGTCGATAGAGTCATCTTCCTCTCTGTTTCTTAACATTGCCCAAGCAGTACCCGTGAGCACAAATGGAATAACATAAGCCAAAGAACCAAAAACAAAGAAAAGCGTATCAGCTAACCAGGCACCGACAATGCCACCTGCATTGTTGATATCCCCTCCCCAAGCAGTTTGCGACCAAGAAGGGTCAGCTGCGCTAAATGTCGTCAGTGCGACCGCTAGCAAAATTGAAATCAAAACAATCACGATCAAACTGCATTCTTTAAGGCGCTGAGGACCGCTCAGGCGGGACGGTGAGGTTGTCTCCCCCGTTTTAATGATCGTTTCTACTTTATTTTTGTTCTCTTTGAACATAACCAACTTTATCTTTGTAAAAGCACCAATCAGTAGACACATTACTCTGATTAGCTAGGAAAAAAATAGTCCGAGTGGCGGCACCACTCGGACTATCGATTTAACCATATCAAAGGCCAAAACCCAATTGCTTAAAGTCAGAATATAGAAAGCTATTAAGACTTTAATGCAGAAACTCAAATTTGAGTTAGCGAGTTTTGATGACCAACTGATTAGTTTGTTTCACTTCTTCCATAACCACGTATGTACGTGTGTCATTTACCCCGGGTAGACGTAAAAGAGTGTCACCTAGCAATTTGCGGTACGCACTCATATCTGACACTCGAGTCTTCAGCAAGTAGTCAAAATCACCAGAAACTAGGTGACACTCTTGAATGTCATCTAGCTTCTGAACTGCAGTATTAAATTGTTCAAATACATCCGGTGCACCACGGTTAAGAGTGATTTCTACAAACACGAGTAGTGATGCATCTAAGTATTGCGGATTCAGCAATGCTGTATAACCCGTAATGTACCCCTGACGCTCTAATCGGCGCACACGTTCCAAACACGGCGTAGGAGAAAGGCCTACACGTTTTGAAAGTTCTACATTCGAAATACGACCATCTTTCTGCAACTCATTAAGTATGTTGCGATCGATACGGTCTAGATCCTTGGACGGCTTCTTATCGTTGTCTGCCATTTTTTATTCCACCTTATTACTTCCTTGCAAAAAAATATACTACAACTTTTTAATATTCAGTATCAAATTTTATCCAATCATATCTATACTAGACATTAATTCGACAGAATTACCCTACAAACAGTTAATGTAACTGACATACTAAATACAACCAATATAAAATGAGGAATCAGGATGATTATTGGCGTACCTAAAGAAATCAAAAACCACGAGTATCGTGTTGGCATGATTCCAGCGAGCGTTCGCGAGCTAGTGTCTCAAGGTCACCAAGTTTTTGTTGAAACTAATGCCGGTTCGGGCATCGGTTTTTCAGACGATGATTACATCGCTGTAGGCGCATCCATACTTCCTACCGCTGCTGACGTTTTCGCGCAAGCAGAAATGATTGTTAAGGTTAAAGAACCTCAAGCTGTCGAGCGAGCTATGCTTCGAGAAGGGCAAATATTATTTACTTATTTGCACCTAGCACCAGATTTTCCACAAACTGAAGAGCTAATCAAGAGCAAAGCTGTCTGTATAGCATATGAGACTGTAACAGATAATATGGGTCGCTTGCCACTACTTGCGCCAATGTCTGAGGTCGCAGGCCGCATGTCTATTCAAGCAGGTGCGCAAACTTTAGAGAAATCTCACGGTGGACGCGGCCTTCTACTTGGCGGTGTACCAGGAGTTGAGCCTGCAAAAGTTGTTGTTGTCGGCGGTGGTGTTGTGGGTGCAAACGCTGCACGCATGGCGGTAGGACTTCGTGCTGATGTCACTATCTTAGATCGCAATGTGGATACTCTGCGTCGTCTAGACGAAGAATTCCAAGGTCGCGCAAAAGTGGTTTACTCTACAGAAGATGCTATTGAGAAGCATGTTCTAGAAGCTGACCTAGTCATTGGTGCAGTGCTTATTCCGGGGGCGGCAGCACCAAAACTAGTGACTAAAGAGCATATCGCTAAGATGAAACCTGGCGCTGCAGTCGTCGACGTTGCAATCGACCAAGGTGGTTGTTTTGAAACTTCGCACGCAACCACCCACGCAGAGCCAACTTACATTGTTGATGACGTAGTTCACTACTGTGTCGCTAACATGCCAGGCGCGGTTGCTCGCACTTCCACGTTCGCACTAAACAACGCTACGCTGCCTTACATTGTTAAGCTTGCCAACAAAGGCTATCGTGAAGCACTTCTAGAAGACAAAGGCTTCCTAGAGGGCCTAAACGTTATCCACGGTAAAGTGACGTGTAAAGAAGTGGCAGAAAGTTTTGATCTAGAGTACCTAGAACCAACAGAAGCTATTGCAATGTTCAACTAATGTTGAATTAGAACAGATATGAAAACGCTCACTTCGGTGAGCGTTTTTTTGTAAAGGGACTGACAACTCACCCCCTTACGTTCATATTGGATAACGGTAATAATTCATGACGCAAGTCAAATTTAAGTCACTTTATACCCGTATCCATTGCTCCAACGACGATTACTACCTAAAATAGATGTCCGATAATATTCTATGGAGTAATGCCCCTCCGGCGCTGACCTGTTTCAGCACTGGGACTGAACGAAAACACATCACAAACCAACGAAACTCATTCGACATTTTTGTCGAACTTTTAACAACAACACTTTTGAAGTGGGGTTGCGTGTGGATTGTGTATGGTGGTTCAGTTAGGCATTCTACCCTTCCCAAGTCTACCTCGCCTGTTCCGCCATCTCGTTCATATCACTCCATTTCTCTATTGGAGAGATTTATGCTTATTTCTGCACAACAGAAAAAGGTGCTGACCCATTTTTTAACGCAACTTGGTCTTACAGAAGGTCGAGGTGCGAATCGAGACAAACAAAAGAAAAGAGAGCAGTTATTAGGCTATATAGAAGTCATCCATAGCCAACTGCGCAAGTATTCGAAAAAGCGACCGGTGAAAATCGTGGAATGTGGTGCGGGTAACTGCCTTCTGAGTTTCACCATTGCCTATTTTTATACTGAAATTGAACCGCGTCCCTTTCGTATCCTATGTATTGACCGAAATAGGGCACTAATGGGCAAGAACCGCCAACGCGCCACCGAACTCGGCTTTAGCAACATGACATTTGAAACCTGCGATATCATTGACGCCAATATCGATTTCCAGCCGACACTAGTGTGTTCTCTGCACGCCTGTGATACTGCAACGGATCAAACGTTAGCCATAGGGATCGAGTCGGAAGCAAAACACATTTTGTCTGTCTCTTGTTGTCAGCATAGTATTCGCAAGACGATGGGTTCGGCAAAAGCGAATTCAGCGATAACGAGGCACCGAGTATTTAAAGATCGTCTGGTGCACATGATAGGTGACTCACTTCGCACTCTGATTCTAGAACAACGTGGATTCAAAGTGGACATCATCGAGTTTGCTTCCAGTCGCGCGACGGAGAAAAATGTCATGGTGAGAGCACATCAAAAAGGGGTTATGACAAATGCAGAAAGTGAAGAGATGTACGTTCAGCTCTCTACTTATTATCAAACAGAGACTGCACTAGCCAGTTATCTCTCCCAACCCAAATCTAAACCCACTGACAAAGCAGCATAAAAAAAGCGCCCTACTCTGGGCGCTTCTTCTCTACTCTTAACGCTTAGAACCAACGTTCCAGCGCGGTTTTATCGAGCTGGCGAAATGCGCGGTTTAGAATCTGTGCCAGCTCTTTGTAACGAGGACGAGATTTCATCGGCTCTAGAGCGAAGCCACTGTCTGCAATTTTTTGATGGATTTCTCGATACCAGCCAGCTAGCGCAGGTGGTAATTGGGTGTTAGAACGGTTACCTAGCCACCACATACCTTGAATCGGCATACTAATAGCAAATAGAGCGATGATGACGGCTTGTGGCATTGATTGATAATTGTTGAACGCCATCTGAGTCAAGACACTGATTGCGGCAATCGCTGGCATCACTTTTACCCCGAAACGCGTTGCCTTAATAATACGCTGTTCAGGGAATAGTAAATTGAGCTCTTTGCGCATAGGCCAAGTATCCATGTACTTTTGACCATCACGAAGGCTGTGAACTAAACCGACTTTATTACTCATAGGGCTCTCTCACTTTCAGTACAGGGTCCTAAAAACTAAAATTTAGTTGAAGAATTCAACTAAACAGACAAAAAATTGATGAAAGTTAATATTCTTTCAAAATTTTTTGTTATCATCGCTTATTATCGTTATCCTTTGCGAACCCACAATCTCATTGTTGCCGTTATTTACAATTTTCGCAACTCTTGAGACATTTCTGCAGCGGATGCGCAAGCGGTGATCTTGGTCACTGCTCTCTTTTATACGGAATTAGATG
Source organism: Vibrio tubiashii (assembly GCA_000775715.1). Taxonomy (GTDB): domain Bacteria; phylum Pseudomonadota; class Gammaproteobacteria; order Enterobacterales; family Vibrionaceae; genus Vibrio; species Vibrio tubiashii_A. The sequence continues at coordinate 283,218 of JRWQ01000011.1, read as the reverse complement.
TTTTTTTGACCAAGATTAGTACGCAGCTTTGAGAGCATCGTCTATTCTTGTGATTAATTTTTATCCTAACTGATTATTACAGGTAGTCACTCATGTCAAAGCTAGTTTTAGTTTTAAACTGCGGTAGTTCTTCTCTTAAATTCGCTATTGTTGATGCAGCAAACGGCGACGAGCACCTAACAGGTCTTGCAGAATGTCTGCACCTTCCTGAAGCACGTATCAAGTGGAAACTTGATGGTAAGCATGAAGCACAACTAGGCGAAGGCGCTGCGCACGATGAAGCTCTATCTTTCATTGTTGAAACTATTCTTGCTTCTAAGCCAGAACTTGCAGAGCAACTAAAAGCTGTTGGTCACCGTGTTGTTCACGGCGGCGAGAAATTCACTCAGTCTGCTCTAATCACTGACGACGTGCTGAAAGGTATCGAAGACTGTGCAACTCTAGCACCTCTTCACAACCCAGCGGCTATCATTGGTATCAAAGCTGCTCAAAAAGCGTTCCCTGGTCTACCAATGTCTGCTGTATTCGATACGGCTTTCCACCAGTCTATGCCTGAAGAAGCGTACCTATACGCACTTCCATACAACCTATACAAAGAGCACGGTATCCGTCGTTACGGCATGCACGGTACTTCTCACCTATTCATCGCTCGCGAAGCGGCTGAGCGTCTAGGCAAGCCAGCAGATGAGCTAAACATCATCAACTGTCACCTAGGTAACGGTGCATCTGTATGTGCAATCAAGAACGGTAAATCTGTCGATACTTCTATGGGTCTAACGCCTCTTGAAGGTCTTGTAATGGGTACTCGCTGTGGTGACATCGACCCTGCGATCATCTTCCACCTACACGACGCACTTGGTTACTCTGTTGAGAAAATCAACACTATGCTAACTAAAGAGTCTGGCCTACAAGGTCTGACTGAAGTAACTTCTGACTGTCGTTTCGTTGAAGACAACTACGGCGACAAAGAAGAAGCGACTCGCGCGATGGACGTATTCTGCCACCGCCTAGCGAAGTATGTTGCAGGTTACACTGCAACTCTAGAAGGTCGTCTAGACGCTATCGTATTCACTGGTGGTATCGGTGAAAACTCTGGCCCAATCCGTGAAATGGTTCTAAACCGCCTAGGCGTATTCGGCATCGAAGTTGACGGTGAAGCTAACCTTAAAGCTCGTTTCGGCGGCGAAGGTACAATCACGACAGCAGACAGCCGTATCCCAGCAATGGTTATCTCTACTAACGAAGAGCTAGTTATCGCTGAAGACACTGCAAAACTAGCAGGTCTTTAATTGACTTATCCGGCTGACAAATGTCAGCCGGTTTTCTTAATAAGGGGCTTAACTCCTCTCCCTTCCTCAAAGGAACGTACAGTTAAGCTTTTTTCCCAATAGCTAAAGGTACTCTACGAATGTCTCGTACTATTATGCTTATCCCTACGAGCGCTGGTGTTGGTCTTACTAGTGTAAGCATGGGTGTTCTGCGCACTATGGAGCGTAAGGGCGTTAAAGTTTCTTTCTACAAGCCAATCTGTCAGCCTCGTTCTGGCGGTGATCAACCGGATCTAACGTCAACTATCGTTGGTACTAACAGTGATGTGAAGATTGGCACACCAATGATGATGTCTGTTGCTGAAAGCCTAATCGGTAACGACAACATGGACGAGCTACTAGAAACAGTGGTTGAGCGTTACAACCAAATCAATCAAGATGCGGACGTGACACTCATCGAAGGTCTTGTACCTACTCGCAAGCACCCATTCGCTAACCAAGTGAACGCGGAAATCGCAGCAACCCTTGGTGCAGAAATCGTTCTTGTAGCAACTCCAGGTACAGATAACCCAGCACAGCTAAAAGAGCGCATCGAAGTTGCTTGTTCTAACTTTGGTGGCACTAAAAACAAGAATATTTCAGGTGTTATCATCAACAAACTAAACGCACCTGTTGACGAAGCTGGCCGTACTCGCCCTGACCTATCTGAAATCTTTGACGATGCAGATAGCGCGAAACAGAACGAAATGAAAGTAATGGAGATCTTCAACACGTCTCCAATCCGCGTTCTTGGTTGTGTGCCTTGGAGCATCGACCTAATCGCGACGCGCGCTATCGACATGGCGAAACATCTAAACGCTGACATCATCAATGAAGGTGAAATCGCGACTCGTCGCATCAAGAGCATCACCTTCTGTGCACGTTCTCTACCAAACATGATTGAGCACTTCAAACCAGGCTCTCTGCTTGTTACTTCAGCTGACCGTCCAGACGTTATCGTTGCAGCGGCACTAGCAGCAATGAACGGTGTTGAAATCGGTGCCGTGCTTCTTACTGGCGGTTACGACATCCCAGAAGAGATTGTTGGTCTATGTAAGCCTGCATTCGAATCAGGTCTGCCAATCTTCAAAGCGCAAGGTAACACTTGGCAAACGTCTCTAAACCTACAGAGCTTCTCTATCGAAGTACCTGCAGACGATAAAGAGCGTATCGAGTTTATTAACGAGCACGTGGCTGGTCACATCGACGGCAACTGGATCGAGTCAATGACTGAGGGGACTCAGAAGTCTCGTCGCCTAAGCCCACCAGCATTCCGTTACCAGCTAACTGAATTTGCTCGTAAAGCAGCTAAGCGTATCGTACTTCCTGAAGGCGATGAGCCACGTACGGTTAAAGCAGCCGCTATCTGTGCTGAGCGCGGCATCGCAGAATGTGTACTTCTAGGTAACCCTGACGAGATCAAACGTGTTGCAGCACAACAAGGTGTAGAACTAGGTGCTGGCGTAACTATCATCAACTCTGATGAAGTTCGTGAAAACTACGTTGCACGTCTAGTAGAGCTACGTGGTCACAAAGGTATGACTGAAGTTGTTGCTCGTGAGAAGCTACAAGACTCAGTATTCTTAGGCACAATGATGTTAGAGAACGACGAAGTTGACGGCCTAGTTTCTGGTGCTGTTCACACTACGGCGAACACTATCGTTCCTCCGTTCCAAATCATCAAGACTGCTCCTGATGCGTCAATCGTATCTTCGGTATTCTTCATGCTGCTACCTGACCAAGTATTGGTATACGGTGACTGTGCAATCAACCCAGATCCAACCGCTGAGCAACTTGCTGAAATCGCTATCCAATCTGCTGACTCTGCAGCAGCATTCGGTATCGACCCACGCGTAGCGATGATCTCATACTCGACTGGTGAATCTGGTAAAGGTGCAGACGTAGATAAAGTACGTGAAGCAACCAAGCTTGCTCAAGAGAAACGTCCGGATCTAGTCATCGACGGCCCTCTACAGTACGATGCAGCGATCATGGAAAACGTAGCCGCTTCTAAAGCGCCTAACTCTCCTGTAGCTGGTAAAGCGACGGTATTCGTATTCCCAGACCTAAACACGGGTAACACGACTTACAAAGCGGTACAGCGTTCAGCTGACCTCGTCTCTATCGGTCCAATGCTTCAGGGCATGCGCAAGCCTGTGAACGACCTGTCTCGCGGCGCACTCGTTGACGACATCGTTTACACAGTAGCGCTTACTGCAATCCAAGCAGACCAAGCCGCTCAAGCGGAAGAAAAAGCCGTTAACTAGTCGAACGCTTATTGCTAATAAAAACCCTCGCTAATGCGAGGGTTTTTTATTGACTTTACATTGCGAATGACAAGCTCAACGAATAGTTATTCGTCGTTGATTAATTGTTTACGGTTCAATTTAAGTGACAATACTTGACCGAATAGGACTCATATAAAGCCTTAAATATCAGCCACTAACCACTCCGATGGACTATTATTCAAATAAAGTAACATTGCTTTACCTGAAATTGCCCTCATTTTGAACTAGCTTTATAGATAATTAAATCAGCAACAATGAGTGATTAGATGAAAGCTTCTCTCAATATCGTTCAGAGAACTATTTTAGGTTATTTGGTCATGTTCATTCTATTGGCCGCATTAGGAGTGTTTAGTTACCTCAACTTAAAAACCGTTGATAAAAATGTCAGCCTAATTACTCAACAGGCGACACCTTTGCTTGTGAATAGTGCTCAGCTCGATGCTTCAATGCTAAAAAGCCAGCGATTGCTACTCGAATACCTAACCTTTGAAGATCTTGCGTCTCTCCCCCCCATCAAAGAAGCGTTCGCGGAGCAACAAACCATTTTTAATCAAACATTCGAAAAAATCAGCAATAGTAGCGCGGTCAACAGCGATAAGATCGCGACATTAACCAGCACATTTTACCGCGATGCAGAGCAGATCATGAACTTACATCAGACGTCGCTCAAAACACAGCAACAACTGTATCTCGCGCAAGCCGAGTTTGTTAAATATGAAGATGCTTTTCAAAAAATCACTCAGCAACTGCTGTCAAAGCTGAGTAAAAGCCGTTCACAAAGCAATAAGGTCGATCGGCTAACCAGTGGTATTAAACGTGACTTGCGGACCCTTAGAGCGGCAAATCCAGACATGGACCTCGTCAAGTTAATCGATAACTTTAAAAGAAACACCAACTTAGCCAAAAAAGGGATCCAGCAAGTCAAACTAAGCGCAGGTCTAATTAAAAGGTTTGATACCGTAGTAGATAAATTAGAGATAGCCGGTATCTCCGATAAAGGCATGTTGCCTTTAATGCTATCCACTAAAAACTTAAGAGAACAAATTCGCGGGCTTATTGTTCAGAGCCAACAAAACTCACAAGCACTAGAAAAGGCATTCGAAAGCCTGGCTCAAAGCGCGGTTTCGGAAGTTTCAGATGCAAAAATTGCAACAGAAAAATCGGTCTTTTCAGCGGAACGGTTAATCATAATTTTAAGTGTCACTTCCGCGATAGTTGCCGTAATTATTGGTTTCCTCACCGCGAAAGCGATTCATAAGCCTCTCTCATTAATCAACCGAGTGTTGCGTTTAATGCGCGAGGGGGACATGACCCATAAAGTCCGCTATGAATCACGCTGCGAATTTGGAGAGCTTTCCCAATCCATCGATAAGCTAGTCGGAGAGATGAAGGAAGTGCTCAGTCAAATTAACTCAGGCTCAAAGAGCCTCGCTACTCAAGCGACTAAAGCGTCTGAGATCAGTGATTCTACCATGAGCAGAGTGTCTGCTCAGGGCCAACAAATTGATATGGTCGCCGCCGCCATCTCTGAAATGGAAACTAGCGTCACCGAAGTACATCGTTCAACCGAAAGATCTCAAGAAGAAGTCGAACATGCGAATGAAAGTACCCTAACCAGTCGTCAGCAAGTCGCAAGTGGCTTAACGCTGATTGAAGAGCTACTCACTTCCATTAACACAGCAACACAAATCACCACCCAACTTGACGAATACTCGAGCAATATCGGCAGTATTTTAGACGTTATTCGAGATATTGCAGACCAAACTAACCTACTTGCTCTGAACGCAGCGATAGAAGCCGCTAGAGCGGGCGAACATGGACGCGGTTTTGCGGTGGTCGCCGATGAAGTCAGAACCTTAGCGAATCGTACTCAGCAATCTACGGTTGAAATTCAAAGCATGATTGAGCGCCTGCAATCAAGCTCCGATGAAATGGTCTCAGTCATGACATTGAGTCAAAGCAAAACCGAAGAGTGTGTCAATCAAAGCCGCTTAACCGATGAGACGCTTCAAACGGTTGTTGAGCACATGGTCTCCATCAAAAACACCAGTACCCAAGTTGCGCACGCCTCTGAAGAACAGATCAAAGTCAGTAGAGAGATTGCGCAAAGTATCAACGAAATATCGGAACTTGCGTCCCAAACTGATGTTGAAGCACAAGGTGCTGCGTCGGTCAGTGACGCCTTAGCGCAACTCGCGCAAAACCAAAGAGCCTTGGTCAAACGATTTAAAGTGTAAATCGAACAAGAGGAAAGGAACTTCACATGAGAGCGATAAGTACCCTAATTATAGTGGCGCTATGCTACTTACCTACTTTAGTTACCGCAGGAAACCTCGTTATTGAAAGTTGGCGAGAAGATGGGAAAATATGGAATGAAACCATCATTCCTGCATTTAACGCCAAACATCCAAACATCAAAGTCACATACAGACACACACCCGCGACGGACTACAACAGTGCATTAACCCAGCGATTAGCTGACGGCACTGCGGGAGACATTATTACCTGCCGCCCATTCGACGACTCCCTTAAGTTGTATCAAGCGAACAATCTAATGGATTTAACCGATCTTGATGGCATGGAAAACTTCCCCTCTTTCGCTCAATCAGCATGGCAAACTGATGATGGCTCCGTTACTTTTTGCCTTCCCCTTGCTTCTGTAATTCACGGCTTTTTCTATAACAAGTCCGTATTCAATGAATTAGGTATTGCTGTTCCTACGACTAACGACGAGTTTTTCTCAGCTCTAGAGAAGGTAAAAGCGAGTGGCAAATATACCCCTATCGCGATGGGCACCAATGACAAGTGGGAAGCTGCTACAATGGGCTTTCAAAACATTGGCCCCAACTATTGGCAAGGTGAAGATGGCCGTTTCTCTCTACTCGCCGGAGACGGTAAGCTTACTGACCCAGCTTATATAGAAGTATTCAAGCAGCTCGCGATGTGGGCTGACTACATGGGCGACGGCTATCAAAGTCGAACCTACAATGAAGCCATCGAGATGTTCGGCAGTGGGAAAGCGGCTGTTTACCCGGCTGGATCATGGGATATTTTATCTTTTAGAGACAAAATTGACCTAGGCGTATTTCGACCCACTGTCGCCAATAAAGACGACAGCTGCTTCATCAGTGACCATACCGACATCGGGATCGGTATTAACGCGAAAACCACTAATAGCGCTGACGCCAACACATTTATTCAATGGATGGCAAGTGAAGAGTTTGCAGAGCTTTTCACCAATGCACTTCCAGGTTTCTTCTCGCTGTCGAACCATTTTATTGAAGTTTCAGACCCAACAGCCAAAGAGATGCTCTCCTGGCGTGACAGTTGTGATTCAACCATCCGTAACTCATATCAAATCCTCAATCGAGGCACGCCGAGTTTAGAACTAGAGATATGGGAAACCAGCGTTGGGGTTATCAATGGTACAATGTCGCCGCAAGACGCCACTCAGAGACTTCAAACCGGATTAGATAGCTGGTATAAGCCTTAGACCTTTAACCTCTTTTCATGGTCTGAACACCGCCTTTGATGCTCAGGCCATGATGTCTAGATTGTCTATACACGAGACAATCTAAGCGTCACAACTAAAGCGTGACTGTAGCATCAGCCACTCTGATTACCCATGGTATTGACCGTTAGCAATTTGCCCTCTCTATCCACGCCCATGTGGGGAGTCCAAATCCAGCTCTGGCCCAAGCGGAACAACCTGAGTAGGGTTGATGTTAGTGTGACTGAAATAGTAGTGACGCTTAATGTGGTAAAAGTCAGTGGTTTCTTTTATGCCCGGCACCTGATACAACTCTTTCATATAGCCGTTAAGGTTAGGGTAATCAGCTATGCGCTGCTTATTACACTTAAAATGACCAACGTATACGGCGTCAAATCGAATCAGGGTAGTAAATAAACGCCAATCTGCCTCTGTAAGCTTCCCTCCCGCTAGATAGCGGTTTTTCTCAAGGTGTTTATCTATTCGGTCTAACGATTCAAACAACTGGTTGTACGCTTCTTCATAAGCCTCTTGCGTGGTGGCAAAGCCACAGCGATAAACCCCGTTATTTACATTTGGGTAAATATAAGCGTTCCACTCTTCAATCAGTTCTCGATCTTTTTCTGGATAATAATCATCTACATTCCCGGTCAGTTGATTAAACTCCGAGTTAAACATGCGGATGATCTCCGAAGACTCATTGCTAACAATGGTATTGTGCTTTTTATCCCACAGCACAGGCACAGTTACTCGACCGGAATAATCGCCTTTGGCCTGAGTGTAGATGTGATGCAAACGAGTATGACCAAATAGCGGCTCTGGCAAGCCCATTTGCCACCCCTCACTCATCATGTCAGGGCAAACGACAGTGACATCAATATGAGGTTCAAGGCCTTTTAGTTTTCGAAAAATCAGAGTACGGTGCGCCCAAGGACAGGCGAGAGAGACATACAAATGGTAACGACCTGATTCTGGCTGGAATTTGGCCTCTGGTTTGTTCTCAATCCAGTTTCTAAACCCCGCATCTTCACGTACAAATTTCCCGTTGCTCGATTTGGTGTCATACCAGACATCGTGCCAAACACCTTCGACTAACTTGCCCATTGCACTCTCCTAACCCCTATTCTTTGAATAGATTGAGTATAAATAAATACTCAATATGGGTGGTTAGAGACAATTGGCTTAGTTGTTCAAATATTTTGAATGGATGTCAGTGCCTAACAGATAAAAAAAGCGCGACCCCTATAGGATGCCGCGCTTAAGCCCGTCACAGGCTGAAATTATACGCTAACGTGTAGGCACGAAACTGCGTGAACGTCGCTACCTTCAATAGTCGGTTTAGTCTGCGCACACGCCTCGGTTGCTTGAGGACAACGAGTGCGGAAAACACAACCAGAAGGTGGATTAATCGGTGAAGGAAGGTCACCTTCAAGCATTTCAATCTGCTTGTTGCGTTCTAGCTTCGGATCTGGAATTGGTACTGCAGACATCAGGGCGCGCGTATAAGGGTGTTTAGGGTCAGCAAACAGTGCATCTGCCTCACCTAACTCAACGGCGTTGCCTAAGTACATCACCAACACACGGTCAGAGATATGTTTCACGACCGATAAGTCGTGAGCAATGAACACAAGTGAGAGACCTAGCTCTTTTTGCAACTCTTTTAGCAGGTTAACTACCTGAGCTTGAATCGATACGTCAAGAGCTGAAACTGGCTCATCACAGATAATCATCTTCGGTTTAAGAATCAGTGCGCGTGCAATACCGATACGCTGACACTGACCGCCTGAAAACTCGTGCGGGTAGCGGTTGATCACGTTAGGCAGCAGACCCACTTTAGCCATCATTTCTTTAACACGGTCTTTCACTTCTTGCTTAGAAAGCTCTGGATAGAAAGTTTCCAAAGGCTCAGCAATGATGTCGCCCACTGTCATACGTGGGTTAAGAGAAGCCAAAGGATCTTGGAAAATCATCTGGATCTCTTTACGAGTTTCACGGCGCTGAACTTCTTGCATCTTAGTTAAGTCTTGCCCAAGCCACATAACGTCACCGTCTGTCGCTTCAACCAAGCCGATGATGGCACGGGCAAAAGTCGACTTACCACAGCCAGACTCACCTACCACGCCCAAAGTTTCACCTTCATATAGGCGAACATCTACGCCATCCACTGCTTTCAGATTGGCAGGCTTTGACCAAGGCCATGCAGACTTAGACGCAATGCTGAAGTGAACTTTTAAGTTTTTTACGTCAAGAATTAGGTTTTTATCTACACTCATTTTTTCCAAGCCTCCCATTCAGAAAAACACGCGCGCTGACGACCATCACCAAATGGCGTTAAGATCGGCGCTTCTTGCTTACAACGGTCCATCACACGGTGGCAGCGCTCTTGGTATGGGCAGCCTGGTGGTAAACGCAGTAAGTTAGGCGGGTTACCTGGAATGGTAGGTAGAATCTCACCTTCAGTATCGAGACGCGGAATCGCTTTTAGCAGGCCTTCTGCGTACGGGTGGCTAGGGTTGTAGAAGATCTCATCGACAGTACCGTATTCCATTGTACGACCAGCGTACATAACCAACACTTTGTCACATGAGCCCGCAACAACACCCAAGTCGTGGGTGATCATGATAATTGCAGTATTGAACTCAGACTTCAGCTCGTTCAGTAGGTCCATGATCTGCGCTTGAACCGTTACATCAAGAGCCGTGGTTGGCTCGTCTGCAATCAGTAGTTTAGGACGACATAGCAGCGCCATTGCAATCATGACACGTTGACGCATACCGCCTGAGAACTCATGCGGGTACATGGTGATACGCTTACGAGCTTCTGGAATTTTCACCGCTTCAAGCATGCGTACCGACTCTTCGAATGCTTCCGCTTTGCCCATGCCTTTATGAAGCATTAACACTTCCATTAGCTGATCGCTTACCTTCATGTACGGGTTAAGCGACGTCATTGGGTCTTGGAAGATCATTGCGATCTGTTCAGCACGCACCTTGTTAAGGGCTTTTTCTGGAAGGTTGAGGATCTCGTTACCTTCGAATTTTGCACTACCTGAGATGATACCGTTCTTAGCCAGTAGTCCCATGATTGCAAATACAGTTTGTGACTTACCTGAACCAGATTCACCTACGATACCTAGAGTCTCGCCTTGGTTCAGAGAAAAGTTTAAATCGTTTACTGCGGTGACGATACCATCTTGAGTGGTAAACTCTACGCGCAGATCTTTGACATCTAATAAGCTCATCATTGCTTCCTTAATCTTTTCTAGATTTTTAATTATTGCTTTCTAGTTATCTGTCTTTTGGATCAAGCGCGTCGCGCAGACCGTCACCGACGTAGTTGAAGCAGAATAGCGTCACAACCATGAATACAGCAGGGAATGCCAACTGCCAGATTGCTACTTCCATTGTCTGTGCACCTTCTTGTAGAAGTGCGCCCCAACTTGTCATCGGCTCCTGAACACCAAGACCAAGGAATGATAAGAATGACTCAGTGAGAATCATACTTGGGATAAGAAGCGTTGAGTAAACCGCAACAATACCCAGTACGTTCGGCACGATGTGACGAGTGATGATTTTCCACTTGCTCACACCACAAACGTGCGCCGCTTCAATAAACTCTTTGCTGCGAAGGCTAAGTGTTTGGCCACGTACAATACGCGCCATATCTAGCCATGCAATCGCACCGATAGCGACGAAGATAAGGATGATATTACGACCAAAGAATGTCACTAGTACGATAACTAGGAACATAAATGGTACTGCGTACAGGATCTCTAGGATACGCATCATGATACGGTCAACTTTACCGCCAATGAAGCCAGAAGCCGCACCGTAAAGCGTTCCGATCAACACAGCGACGAATGCGCCCATCACACCCACCATGAGTGAGATTCGGCCACCAATAAGCGTACGAACATATAAGTCACGACCTAAACTATCAGTCCCAAACCAGTGCTCTGCGTTAGGGCCAACGTGCATCGCGTACCAATCAGTATCGTCGTAAGTAAATGGCGCAATCATCGGCAACACAATTACCGCTAGCGTCATTAAAAATAGGATAAACAAGCTCACCATCGCCGCTTTGTTACGCATAAAGCGAATACGGGCGTCTTGCCATAGACTACGACCTTCAATCTCTAAGTTTTCAGAGAACTTCTCAATCGCGTCGAGGTTTTCTTTTTTCGTTAACATAACCAAACGTCCCTGTTAGTAGCGAATTTTCGGGTCAATCATTGCAAGTAGAATATCTACAATCGCGTTGAATAGGATAAATAGGAAACCAATTAGAATGGTTACCCCCATTACAAGCGAGTAGTCACGGTTAAATGCTGCGTTAACGAATAGCTTACCAATACCAGGTAAACCAAAAATAGTTTCGATAACAACGGAACCTGTGATGATACCTACGAACGCTGGACCCATGTAAGAAACAACAGGAAGAAGCGCTGGTTTAAGTGCGTGTTTAATGATGATGTAACGGTAACTTAGCCCTTTTGCACGTGCAGTACGGATAAAGTTACTGTTCAGTGTTTCAATCATCGAGCCACGTGTAATACGCGCAAAGGTTGCTACGTAGAGCAAAGACATACCAATAACTGGAAGCACTAAGTACTTCAAGCTACCGTCAAGCCAACCACCGGCAGGGAACAGGTTCCAATGCAGTGAGAAAATATAGATAAGTGCTGGCGCCAATACAAACGATGGCATTACCACACCTAACATGGCGGTGGACATTATGGTGTAGTCAACCCAGGTATTTTGCTTCAAGGCAGCAATCGTACCAACCGTGACCCCCATAATGACCGTAAAGATAAACGCGATAAAGCCTACTTTCGCCGACACTGGCAGTGCCACGGAAATCAGTTCATTCACCGAGTAATCAAGGTACTTAAATGAAGGACCAAAATCCCCTTGGATGACGTTCGTCAAATAGGTAGTGTATTGCTCAAATACTGGCTTATCTAGCCCGTATTTAGCTTCGATGTTCGCCATAACTTCTGGCGGAAGTGGACGTTCGCTCGAGAATGGATTACCTGGAGCAAAACGCATGAGAAAGAAAGATACGGTGATCAATACCAACATAGTTGGGATCGCCTCAAATATCCTTTTAGCGATGAATTTAAGCATAAACTCACTCTTTCAGTCTGTGACAATTAAAAATAAATAAAGAATCAATCAAATTTCTACGAATTTAGATTGTATAGAGGCACTGCATGTAATTTCTCACATGCAGGCCAATATTTTATAGTTCTATCAGTTCAAGGATTACTTGATGATGTATAGATCTTTAGAGTAGATCTTCTCTTCAGGGTTGTTTGCTGGGAAGCCGCCAACCTTAGGAGAAAGTAGACGTGATTTCACGTACTGGTAGATAGGAGCGATAGGCATATCTTTTGCTAGTAGCTTCTCAGCTTCTAGGTAAAGCGCTTGACGCTCTTCTTCAGAAGCCGCGGCAATTGCTTTATTCATGATTTCATCGTAAGCCGTGCTACCGTAGTGAATACCACCAGTTGTGTTGGTGCTCTTCATTAGTGTTAGGAACGATGAAGCTTCGTTGTAGTCACCACACCAACCGGCACGCGCCACTTCGAAGTCGCCTGAATCTTTACTTGATAGGTAAGTTTTCCACTCTTGGTTCTCTAGAGTAACGTCTAGGCCAAGTGTCTTCTTCCACATTGAACCCAGTGCTACAGCAACTTTCTTGTGGTTCTCAGATGTGTTGTACAGAAGGTTAAATTTCAGTGGGTTGTCTGAGCCAAAACCTGCTTCTTCTAGAAGACGTTTCGCTTCTGCATCACGCTCAGCTTGAGTCATTTGACCGTATGCTGGCATTTCTGGGTTGAAGCCTGCCGTGATCTCAGGAGTTAGGAAGTAAGCTGGTTTTTGACCTTGGGCTAGGATAGCGTCAGTTACGATGTTACGGTCGATAGCGTAAGAGATCGCTTTACGTACGCGAACGTCATCGAAAGGTGCTTTCTTAGTGTTGAAGATGTAGTAGTAAGTACATAGGTTACCAGTAACCGATACTTCTTCTGGGTGCTCTTTCTTAAGACGCTTGAAGTGCTCTACAGGCAGTTCGTAAGAGATATCAATCTCACCCGCTAGGAAACGGTTCATCTCTGCTACCTGGTTTTCGATAGGTAGGAAAGTCACTTTGTTTAGCTTGGTGTTTGCGTTGTCCCAGTACTGTTCGTTACGCTTAAGAACCAAACGCTCGTTTACAACCCAGTTGTCTACAACGAATGCGCCGTTACCAACGAAGTTTTCTGGTTTAGTCCACTGATCACCAAACTTCTCAACCGTCGCTTGGTGTACTGGTTTAACTGTAGTGTGGCCCATCATCATTACGAAGTATGGTACTGCAGCGTCAAGTTCAACAACTAGCGTGTGATCATCAACCGCTTTAACACCTAGCTCGCTTTTGTCTTTTTTACCAGCAATGATGTCTTTAGCGTTCGCCATCTTGGTGTATTCCATGTACCAAGAGTACGGAGACGCAGTATTTGGATCAACTGCACGCTGGAAGCTGAATACGAAATCGCCAGCTGTTACAGGATCACCATTCGACCATTTTGCATCTTTGCGTAGGTGGAAAGTGAACGTTTTGTTGTCTTCTGTTTCCCAAGACTCTGCAACACCTGGGATAGTGTTACCGTTTTCGTCTTGGTTAACTAGGCCTTCAAGAAGGTCACGAATAACGTGAGATTCTGGAACACCTTGTGATTTATGAGGGTCGATTGTTGCTACTTCAGTACCGTTACCACGAACGATTTCTTGTACGTCAGCAAGTTCAACTGTTTGAGAATCTGATTTAGCTTCAGGAGCAGGTGCTGGCTGAGCAGCTTGTTTTTCTTCTGGTTTGTCGCCACAACCAGTTAAAGCTAAAGAAAGGCCCGCGCCTACTAATAGAGCGCGTGTAATTTTGTTCTTATACATGCGTAAAACTCCAAGTTTTTTATTTGCATCCATGACTTCTTTGTATGGCACTAGAACGGACAGTGATTTAGATCTGCTTAGCCTAAATTTTAAGCACAAAAACCTAAATCCACACAAAGATTGCGGCACACAGTATCAATCATCGAAGTAATTTGCCATAAAAATGTAGCAAAAAATCGTATAATTTTGCGATAGCATCAATGAAACAGTTAATATCACTAGTAAAAATAAAATACTCAGTTAATTAACATGAGATCCGTCCAGACAGTAGACCTAAGTGCCACATTGTCTGATAAGACGCCATTTGTTAGCATCTTATGCTAGACATTGTGCTAAAAAATTAACAAAAGTAATGTAATTTAGCTAACAGTTAACTAGATTCAACTCCGCTTAAAACAGGTTATGTGACCTCTATCACCTAGATGCACAATCATAGTTATCAGCGCCCCAAAATGACGCACAGCCCCTCTACTCAAACGCACTAATTAACGTTATCACCTAGTCTTTCGCTATAGTAATTAGAACCATTTTTTTAAATAGAAATACGCGCCCAGCAACCCAGTACAGCCAACGCAGATACCGACAACAAGCCAAAACGCCATCTGATTTTCGAGTCCTGGCATCCCTCCAACGTTCACGCCCATTAACCCAGTAAAAAAGCCTAAAGGTAGGAAGATTGCAGCAACGACGGTGAGGACATAACTGCGGTTATTGAGCTGTTCTGATATCCGACTAACTAGCTCCTCTTTCACCATTGTGGCTCGCTCTTTAATAGCATCAATGTCTTCAACATAACGCACTTGTCGGTCGGCGATGCTACGCAACGTGAGGCGGTCAATATCATTGAGCCAACTCAGAGGCTCAGATACCAGTTTATTTAGCGCTTCTCTTTGTGGCGCTATGTAGCGGCGAAGACCGATACATTGCTGTCTAATCTTAAGTAATGTAGAGCGAAGCTTGTTCGGTTCAGCATCGAAGAGCGCTTCTTCAATTTCTGAAACCTTGTCCTCCAATACATTTATCGTATCATTCATCCGCGCAATAACACGTTCCACCCAGCAAACCATTAGCTCGCTGACGGACAACGGGCCTGTATGATTGTCTAAGGTTTCTAAAATATCTTGGGTTGATAGCAGCATTCTTCTTCGCGTACTAATTAGCACTTTACCATTGGTCCATATTCTGAGTGACACCATATCTTCCGGGTCCGCGCCTTCATTAAGGTTCACCCCTCTTAAGATAAGAAGCAGGTTACTGCCCCTTGTGAGAACATGGGGACGATGATCTTGATTAAGCAAACCGTCAGCCGCAATTTCATTTAAGCCACTACAGTGCCGGATCCAATCTTGAGCTTCTACGTCGCTATAGTCGAAATGCAGCCATAAACCATGCTGATTGCTATCTAATTCATTAACCTGGGCCCAGGTCAGTTGATCGCTGCCGCCACTGCCATTCAACAACAAGGCATGAATCAATCCACTCGGTTCTTTTTCTGAATAGCCAAATTGAGACATCAACTTCCTCACATAATTTAGATACGATTTGGTGTCAGTAGAAGATGAAAAAAGATCCATCAACTAACCTATACTAAACATAGTCACTAAGGTTAATCTTTGCTTTAAAAACAGCCAAGTCAATCAATAATTTATCTACCACTGAAGGGATTAGATAAGCATAGGAGTCATTGTGTCAAAAAGCTTCAATCTCGAAGATGCCGGGCAAATATTCGTTGGGGCATTTGCGCTTGCCGTACCGATTTCTTTTTCAGAAGAAGCGTGGCAACTTGGTGAACACTTACCTATCGCAAATCTCGCTTTGCTACTTGCCCTATCGTGCCTGTTTCTATCCGTTTACACCTTCGAAAGCGTTTACCAAAGGCAGGTCGCTGGTCGAGTAACAGAGTTTATACTTCGTATTGTTACTGCGTATTTTCTTACTGCGATGGTCGTCGCGTTAGTCCTATTGTGCATTGATAAACTCCCGCTTTACGACTCACCACTCATCGCTATAAAGCGAGTAATCGTTATAGCAATGCCGGCATCCATGGGCGCGATCGTGGTAGATAGTTTTGACAAGGAGTGAGTGACTATAAACGTGGATGAATCGAGCTATTCAATCACCCGACGGGAGTATGTGATTACTCGAACCAAGACTTGAGGTATAACCTCTACCCGTTGTGAGCTTAACGACGATATAACCAGACCAACCGTAAGACACTTTAATGCCTTTATAAAACAATTGTTAATTCGCTTATCGTCATGTTAACTTCCTGATACCAATGATGTTACCAAGTATATCTGAATGGCAGAGAATTTTAGGATCCCCTTATGAAAGAGATCACCCCTACCCCAGACGTTGAAAATAGACCTGAATTACTCGCTGCTTTCATAACGGCTATTGAGACGAATAGTGATCTTAGCTTTCTTCATGACTGCAACGATGCAGAAATCGCGAGTCTACTCGAGTCGGTCAACGTTCCTCAACGTATAGAGATAATTGAGGAGATCTCTGCCACCCGGTATTGGGCGATACTCGACTACCTGCAATTTGAAACAGCAAAACACATTCACCTAGCTTTGGATGAACAATTTGCACAAGAAAGGCTTGGCTTTGTTACTGAAAATGAGGTGATCAACTTCGCTGAGTTTTTACCTAGCGAGTTTGTCGATGAGTTTTTGCTAACCCAAAGTACAGCCACTGTTGCTCATATAAAGCAAGCACTCTCCTTCGAGGATGATGAAGTAGGACGCTACGCTGAATCATGCTTCTTGGTTGCAAACGCACATAACAGCGTGGGAAAAATAAAAGACGAACTGAAAAAGCATACAGAGAACCCAATTAGAATAATTGTAGTCAAAGACTCAACAGGAATAATTGGAGTCATACCAACAGATACTTTGCTGCTTAATGACAATGGCGTGAAGCTGAAATCAATCGCAGTATTCTCTCCTATTCTAGATGGTAACCAAGAGATCAACGAGGTGAGTAATCAGCTATCCATTGATGGCACAACCTTATGGTTTCCCGTCGTTTCCCAAGGCACGGTTGTGGGGGTGATCTCCATGTCAACCATCGCATTAACTTTACGTGAAAACAGCCTTCAGGCAGTCGTACAGGAAAACGTAAAGAGTGAGGAAGATTTGTTTACTCCTTTAACCGTTGCAGCAAGGTTAAGAGCGCTTTGGTTAGTGATAAACTTACTCACTGCATTTGTCGCCTCTGCGATCATCGGAGTTTTTGACAACGTCGTCGAACAGGTCGTCGCTTTGGCGATATTAATGCCTGTAGTAGCGAGTATGGGTGGTATAGCGGGCAGTCAAACGCTAGCGGTTGCGCTGCGTGGTATTGCCTTAAATCACCTACATCAAAGCAACCTTAAATTACTCGTCAACAAAGAACTAAAGATTGCGGCGATAAACGGAATCATAATGGCTGCTGTGATTGGTTTCGTTGTCTATCTTGTTTTTCAGTCACCTGCGCTGGGGGTTATCATTGGCTGTGCTATCGTCGTCAACAGCTTGGCCGCAGCAGCATCGGGCACCTTGATACCATTCACGCTCAAAAAACTTAATATTGACCCTGCAGTCGCTGGCTCAGTGGTTCTAACGACCGTAACAGACGTAGTCGGTTTTTTAGTCTTTTTAGGATTAGGGGCAATATTCTTGGTTTAGACCAAGATAAAGACAAGCGAATATTTGTAATTGGCATCAGTTGATAAATAAAAACGAACAACTCTAATGGAAATCAGGCTCTACCTGATGCTGTAAGGAAACAACATTAAGGAGTCCTCAATTAACTCTTTTT
Organism: Vibrio tubiashii; assembly: GCA_000775715.1. GTDB lineage: Bacteria > Pseudomonadota > Gammaproteobacteria > Enterobacterales > Vibrionaceae > Vibrio > Vibrio tubiashii_A. Next base: position 265,394 of record JRWQ01000011.1, on the reverse strand, counting down.
TGTGGCTGTTTGCTAAATAGATCGCATGGATATCACGATGAAATGTTGGTGCATCCGGTACCATATGTAACTGCTTACGTCGCATTTGCGTAAAACACATTTGGCGAGGTAGATAAGCCGCGCCTCCCGCTTCTAGGATAAATGACATCGCGGTATTGGGCTGACTCATATGGTGTATCGGCGACAAGCTCTGACCAAAATGATTAAGAAACATCGCGTTGATGGTGTCGCCATAGTCAACCATAACGAAGTTATTGATTTCTGATATATGTTTAATCGGTTCGGTCCCAACAAGTACTAAAGGGACCGTACACAGTTTTTTAGACACAAGTTCGTCAGTATATGGTGGCTCAAAAAGAAACGCGATATCCAAGATTCTGTTTAATATGCGCTTTCGTAACTCTACAGAAGAGTATGCATGTGTATACAGGTGAACGTCGTCGATATTTCTGTGAAGCTTCTGTAACCAATCATGAAGCACCATATCCCAGATAGACATCATTGCACCAATGAACAATTGTGAGCCGTCGCTGTCAACGACACCAACCTCTTGCTTTAGCTTATGCCACATCGCCATCAAATCATTGGCGTGCTTAACTAACTTATCCCCTTCCGCCGTTAGCTTTAGGCGTTTATTTGAACGATCGAAAAGTAGAACACCCAACTCTTCTTCCAATTGCTTGATTCGAGAACTTACCGCAGCCTGAGTGATATGTAAGTTTTGAGCAGACATGCGTACATGCAACGTATGGCTCACATCTAAAAAGGTTTTTAGCAGCTCAATCTTCATTGCTTTGATAATTAATTTTTAACAACATATTCAAAATATATAGTTTTATTTATCTAACAACAACTACTACATTTTCCTTGCAAACATCACAGGGGAATAACAATGAAAATCGCAATTTTGTCACGCAACCAAAACCTATACTCAACTCAGCGCCTTGTCGAAGCCGGGATCGAACGAGGACACGAAGTTGATGTTATCGATACACTACATTGTTATATGGACATTACCAGCAGCCGTCCAACAGTACGTTATCAGGGTGCAGAGCTACCCCTTTACGATGCTGTGATTCCGCGTATCGGTTCTTCGATTACTTTTTATGGCACCGCCGTCGCAAGACAATTTGAAATGATGGGCACATTTAACGTCAATGAATCCGTAGCAATCAGCCGTTCGAGAGACAAACTGCGCTCATTACAGTTGCTTTCTCGTAAAGGTGTAGGTCTTCCTAGAACTGGTTTCGCGAGCAAGCCAGACAATATTAAAGACCTAATCAAAAACGTTGGGGGCGCTCCGTTAGTAATCAAACTTCTAGAAGGGACCCAAGGCATAGGTGTGGTTTTAGCAGAAACGTCCAAAGCTGCGGAAAGTATCATCGAAGCCTTTATGGGGTTAAAAGCGAACATTCTCATTCAGGAGTATATTAAAGAATCCGGAGGCGCTGATATTCGTTGCTTAGTCATCGGCGGTCGAGTTGTAGCCGCAATGAAGCGTCAAGCTGCTGAAGGAGAATTTCGCTCTAACTTGCACAGGGGTGGCTCTGCTGAAGTGATCCGATTAACCAAAGAAGAGCGAGAAACCGCAGTCTCAGCAGCAAAGATCATGGGACTCAACTTTTGTGGTGTCGACTTGCTACGCTCAAATAGCGGCCCGATGGTAATGGAAGTCAACTCATCTCCAGGCCTAGAAGGTATCGAGAAAGCAACTAATTTAGATGTTGCGGGAAAACTGTATGAGTTTATAGAAAAGAACGCTAAGTTTCACGCCAACAAAACACGTGGTAAAGGGTAAGCATTATGTCACCTCTAACTATCGGTGGTAACACTATATTACCGGGTGAACGAACCAAAATAGCCCTTCCTGTCGCCAAGCTATACACCGACGGGGAAGTGTCTTTACCTGTGTATATTATTCGAGGCAAACGGGAAGGCCCCAATATTTTTGTCAGTGCCGCGGTCCATGGTGACGAGTTGAACGGAATCGAGATTGTTCACCGCATCATCAATATGAAACGGTTTAAGGTCCTGCGTGGAAGTGTCATTTTTGTTCCTATGGTAAATGTTCATGGTGTTATTCATCAAAGTAGATATTTGCCAGACCGCAGGGACTTAAATCGCAGCTTTCCCGGGTCAGCAAAAGGTTCATTGGCGGCGCGTGTCGCCAACATTTTCAAAACCGAAATTATTGATAAATGTCAGTACGGCATTGATCTTCACACAGGAGCAATACATAGAACCAACTTACCGCAAATTCGAGCGAATGTTGAGGATGAGACCACCGCTCAATTAGCCACTGCATTTGGCGCTCCTGTTGTATTGCACTCTGAGGAAATTGATGGTTCTTTACGAGACTGCGCTGCCAACTCAAATACCAAAGTACTGGTTTATGAAGGAGGAGAAGCACTTCGATTTGATGAGACCTCCATCAGAATGGGAACTCGCGGAGTAATACGAGTATTGCGATACCTAAACATGGTCAGTAAAAGTAGTAAATCGAGTAAAACCGTAGCAGACCCAGTTATCGCTAGAGGCAGCCAGTGGGTGCGTGGCAGTGCCAGCGGAATAGTGAAGCACAAGTTTCAACTGGGTGACTACGTAAAAAAAGGTGACCAACTCGCGACCATTAGTAGTGCCTATGGTGAAGAATTGGCCATTATCACCGCGCCTAAAACTGGGGTTATCATCGGCAAACAAAACATCCCTTTAGTTCAAGAGGGTGAAGCCATGTACCACATCGCTTATTTTAACGAGGATGAGCAAGTCGTCGCGGATCAAATAGACAAGCTCTCAGAAGATATTGCATCAAGGCAGATAAAAGAGGGGGTATGAATATGAGTAGGAAAGAGAAAGTCATTATTGGACGTTTAGAGAATATTTCTTTACCTAACCTAGGTATCGAGAACTTAACGGTTAGGGTTGATTCTGGAGCACAGACCTCTTCGCTACATGTCGACAATATTTCCTTGCTAACAGAGCAAGGCAAACCTTGCATTCAATTTGATATCCATCCAGAGGTTCACAACGTTGATAAGGTGGTCAGATGCCAATCCGAGCTATATGACTTACGAAAAATTAAGTCGTCGAATGGAGCTTCTGAACAACGCTATGTCATTGAGACGAATGCGCGACTCGGACAACTGGAATGGCCAATTCAAATTACTCTTACCGACCGTTCGGATATGACCTACTTAATGCTCCTGGGTCGGCAAGCGATGGGGACCAAGTTTTTAATTGATCCTTCAAAAGTGTTTTGCGGTTCAAGTATCGAGGAAATATAAACATGTTTGAGCAAGCAATCTCATGGCTAGAGATGACTCTTTTTACCTTTAATGACCAACCTGTGACATTGTGGGCAATACTTGCCGTACCAACATGGGTCGTTTCTAGCTTGTGGATAGCAAAACTGGTCATTAAACGAGTTTGTACAAAACTCACGTCCTCTGGCAAAGATCCGAACATCGTCCACTTAATCCAACGAATATTGTTTGTCATTGCACTTGGCATCATTTTCCTAACGACTTTATCAATGCTGAATATTCCAATTACGGCATTTGCATTTTTGTCAGGTGCTATCGCTATTGGCTTTGGCTTCGGTGCCCAGAATATCATCAATAACTTCATCAGCGGTTGGATACTCATCGGTGAAAAGCCCATCCGTATTGGTGACTTTCTTGAGGTAGAGGGCGCTAAAGGGACGGTTGAACAAATTAATACACGTTCAACGCGAATCAGGCGTGTTGACGGCGTTCACATGTTAATTCCAAACAGTAAATTGCTTGAGAACACCGTAGTGAACTGGACTTTAAAGGATAAGCTCGTTCGAGGCTCCGTAAGCGTCGGGGTCGCTTATGGAAGCGATGTTCGGCTAGTGGAAAAGCTGATGCGAGAGATAACTGGAAATCATTCCAAAGTATTGCCTGAACCAGAACACAGCGTTTTTTTCCAAGACTTTGGCGACAACGCCCTAATCTTTGAAACCTTCTTTTGGATTAATTCGCAAGTAGAAGGTGGCGTTCGTTCTGTTACAAGTGACATCCGGTTTGAGATTGAATCAAAATTCCGTGAACAAGACATCACTATCGCTTACCCACAACGTGATATCCACCTAGATGGGGCGATAAAAATTGTTCGATCGTGACTTGTTATAGTCAAGCTGAATGTTATCAGGACAACCATGTTCTAATTACTTATCAGCAACAAGTCACATGGCGGCTTCGCCATTAACACGTCAACAGTGCTGCCAAACCAATAACGTGAGAGCGCAGTGCGTTTACACGCGCCTAAAGCCAAGATCGCTGGTTCAACTGCTTCCACCGCCATCGGTAGCCCTTCCTCTGGGTTAGCCCTAATGAGACGCAAAGGAAGCTGAGAGTACTTACTTAGCTTTAAGAAATCATTAATAGCGATCTTTTGGTGGGTGAGAATGTCATTAGCGTAGTGATGTAAGTACGGAGCAACATATTGACAGTAGATAAGCGTAGTACTTGCATTAATTCGCGAGCCAATATCTAAGCTTTTATTGATTATCGCTTTGTCTATCTCTGCGCTTTTATCTCCCCGATGTAATGGGTCGATAGCTGCTGCGATTCTTAACGCGCCGGACCAATTTTTCTCCGTCAACAACAAGATATCGTGACTTTGGCTCGAGAGCTTCCTAAGCAGTTGTGAAGCTACTACCCCTTTAGAGTAGTCAACAAGAAAAACGTCACTGTAGCCGTTGCACTCTTTGGTCAGCTTTTTCTCCCAACTAGTGCCGGAAAGAAACTCTAAGTTAATATCCAGTTCAGGTAACTCATAATCCGCGCGAATCTCTTCGACTTGCTCCAATACTATGCTGCACCACTTCATAAAGTAGTCATCATAGCGAGCACGACTTTCATCGCTATGCAGTAGAAAATCAATAAAAGTATGTTCTTCACTACGTCTATGATCTTCCGCGAAAATCCGCAACGATTTGTTGCAAGAGTGAGCAAAAACAACCGCTTTTCTCAACACTCTCTTTGATGGCTTCGCGCTCACTCTGGTTAATAAATAGACTTCACTCATTTCAACTTCCATTTGATTCAAAGCGACTAAAAAAGCACCGATTGTCATTTATTAATCACTTAGTTAAGCATAGTCAAGAATATAATGAATCGAGATCGATTATCTGCAATCAAAACAGTTGGTAAGAACGACGGGGGTGGGTAATTGAAAAAAGTAAAATTGAGTTGGTGGCAGCAATGGTGCTGCCACTTACATATCTAGAGTTAACACTAAGTTTCATGATTGCCATGTAAGATTCTGGGCAATCATGAAACCTAGCCAGTCGATTTTGAGAGAGCGACTAAAAAGCTAAGCGACGCCTTCTAATTGGCACTCTTCGGTCTCCTGCTTGCACAGAGCACCATGTACGATCCCAAGCGCTTGTTGATACTCGTCTTCTTCAACAACATATTGAACACTAACGTTTCGTACCGGAGCGTACATGGCAACCGGTGATATCCCGGCATCTGCCAGCGCTTGGGTGCCTGCCGATAGCGTCTCTGTAGAGTCTATTTTAGTTCCAATCGCTGAAACCATAGACACAACACGACTAGAAACTTGTGCTTGGGGATGACTCGCTTGGAGTTGCTGTTTAGCCGTGTCTATTGCCGCCGTTTGACCGCTTAAGTAGTAAGTCAGAGAGTTAGCCGTCATTTCTTTGCTAATAACCTGCAGTGGCATGGGCTCGATAATTGTCATCAAATCAAGACTCACCTTATCGATATGACAAGCATGACTCTGGTCAAACAGATGTAAAGCATGAACCTTCGCTTTTCCGGCAACAATTTCTACGCTCTCATCCTCAGGTACATAGTGCTCTGAAATCAGAGTGCCATCATGGTCGGGCTCAAAGGTGTTTTTTATTTGCAGTTCGATCCCACTCTCTCTTAATCCAGCTGCCGCATTGGGATGTATTGCTTCCATGCCAAGAGAAGCCAATTGGTCTGCAACATCAAAGTTGGTTTCTCCAACAGGTCTGACACTTTCAGCACCAACCATTCGCGGATCCGCTGTACTCAAATGGTACTCTTTATGGATGATAGCTAAGTCTGCGTTTGTCACACAGGCTAAACGACTAAACGTCATTTCGCTGTAGCCCCGATCATAGAGAGACATTACGCCTTCTTTTGATGCGGCATAACCGGTGACTATCGGCAATTCAGTTTTAACGTCGATGCTCTTAAACGCTTGTAATATGGCTTGGTCTAAGTTGTCCGGCAAAGAGTCAGCATCCCAAAGAGACAAATCAACAAACTTGGCATTGATGCCCATCGAATTTAGCTTCATCGCGGTGTTGTACGCGCTGTGAACCTCCCCCAATGACGCTAAGAACTCTCTAACCTGCGGTAAATAACTAGTGATATTAAACTGACCATACTGACACACCTCTAAAAGGTGCGTGATACAACGTCTTGCTTCGGAAATTCGCGAGCGGATAAATTTATCCGCCTTCATTCGAATCATTGGGTCGGCAAACATGTGATCATTGGTGAGTAGCATTCGCTGTTCTACAGAGTCTAACTCTTTGCTCCAACGCTCATCGCCATTGGCAATTAGCGCGAAGACACCAGGGCTTCCCGTCCTTTTGCATTCAAGTAGGGCATCCGTCAACCCTCCGTATGCCGATACCACGAACACGCGATTGTATAGGGAATCCCCTGCTGTTGGGCGAAGAAGAATATTGTCGAGGACTGTGTCGAATGCGGTCATGGAAGTACCGCCGATTTTCTCTACGGTATAAGTCATAAATAGCCTATTAGTTTGATTATTGGGATAGAGTTGAGATGTGTTGACTCAGTCAATCAAAGGGTATACCCCGTTTTCATCATGAACTTCCTGCCCAGTAATAGGCGGATTAAATACACACGCCATGACCATTTCCTTGCCCTTGTTTGCCCTGAGGAAGTGCTCATCATGCTTGTCCAAAATATAGAGGGTCCCCGGTTTTATTGAGTATGTTTTACCGCCAACGATCTCTATCTCACCCTCACCTTGAATGCAGTACACAGACTCAAGGTGATTTTGATAATGTATATGGGTAGTGGTATCGGCATAAATTGTTGTTATATGGAAAGAAAAGCCCATGTTGTCATCTTTAAGCAACATCCTTACACTTTCCCACGTCTGCGCAACAACGCGTCGTTCGCTGTCACGACACTGTTCTAACGTCCGAACTATCATGAATTCTCCTCCCGTTATGATGCGTTTTTATAATGCTTAGCAACGACAGTGTTGAGCGCTGACTCAAAGCGACTCAAACCACTATCAAGCTCTTCAGCGGTGATGGTCAGAGGACAAAAGAACTTCACGATTTCGTCATCAGGACCTGCCGTTTCAATGACTAAACCTTCGTCAAAACAAGCAGTGGTGACGTCATCAGCAAAACTTCCTGAACAAAACTCAATGCCCTGCATCAATCCCTTCCCTTTCCTTCGAATGGCATAGTCAGGAAAACGAGCCAGTAATCGATCAATAAACCTTGTAATGGTTTGGGATTGTTGATTGATATGCTCTGAGAACTGCTCATCGCGCCAATAGGTCTCAATCGCACTCACTGCGGTCACAAAAGCGTGATTGTTGCCTCTAAAGGTGCCGTTATGCTCTCCAGGTTTCCAAATATCGAGATGTGGTTTTAGCAACACAACCGCCAATGGCAAGCCATAGCCCGAGAGAGATTTTGAAAGCGTCACAATGTCGGGTTTTATGCCCGAAGATTCAAAGCTAAAGAAAGTACCAGTACGTCCACAACCAGCCTGAATATCATCAACAATGAGCAGAACATCGTTTTTCTTACATATCTCTGCCAAACGCGAAAGCCACTTGTCAGACGCGACATTAAGTCCACCCTCACCTTGCACCGTTTCGACTAACACAGCAGCAGGTTTGTCCATGCCTGAAGAGTTATCAGCCAGCATGGTACTCAGTAATTTTAAACCATCGATATCAGCGTAGCCTTCAAACGGAAGACGGGTCACATTAGTGAGCCCTGTACCAGCTCCATTGCGATGATGTTGATTTCCTGTTGCTGCGAGTGCACCGCTAGTACAACCATGAAATCCATTGGTAAATGCCACTACGTTGCTGCGTCCCGTTACATTTCTGGCAAGCTTGAGCGCGGCTTCTACCGCGTTCGTGCCTGTTGGCCCAGTAAACTGAACCTTGTAGTTAAGCCCACGAGGCTCGAGAATGTGTTGTTTCAATGCCTGCAAAAAGTCCGCTTTTGCGTTGGAGTGCAGGTCAAGGCCATGAGTAAGTCCATCTTTCTCGATATACTCAAGCAGTGCCAGTTTCATCACTGGGTTATTGTGCCCGTAGTTTAAAGAGCCAGCTCCAGAGAGGAAGTCGAGATACTTGTCACCCGTATCAGTTTCGAGCCAACAACCTTTAGCTTTATGAAACACGACCGGGAAATGGTTTGAGTATGATCGAACGTTGGATTCTTGCTGATTAAAAATATCCATAATAAGTGCTCTTTCTATCTCCTTTAATGAGTGCTTTTGAGTGAAATTCGATATAGATGTTCTGATTCGTGTTGACCTTCAAAATGCATATCGTGATCTAGAAATACTGAAACAGTCCCCTTCTCTCCGATATCCTTTTCAATCCCACGAAACAGAGACCAAGATGCTCGATTGTTTTTCGTGATTGTGGTTTCAATTGCTGTTGCTGATTGGTTACTCTTGCGTTCAAGCAGGCTTCGAATCATCTTTTTTGCTATGCCTTGGCCTTGGAAATCGCTATCCACGACAACCTGCCATATAAACAACGTATCAGGCTCGCTAGGTTTAAAATAGGCGGAAACAAAACCAGCAAGACGGCCTTTGTAAAGTGCAGCGACCGCTGTGTCTTTAAAATGTGTCGTCTGTAAGAAGTTGCAGTAGGCGGAGTTGTTATCCAAAGCATCCGTCTTCGCCACCAAATTATTGACCTTTAAACCATCCTCTGTGGTTGGGGCCCGGAAAATCCAGTTTTGATCGTTTTTACCTTGTGTTTTCTCAACTGAACGGTGTGCATCAGCTATGTTGTATGATTGCATCTCGCCCTCAATTTAATTAGTTCTCTAATATTTTAAAATATAAATTAGTTCGTACACTAAGCTTTTACCTGGCTATAATACCCACTCAATCCGATTGAAAATCAAGAAAAACCTCAATATATGTGATATAGATCACAAATTTATGAACTGTAAAATTATTTAGATATCTAATTATTTTTCAAGTGTTAGGATCGCACGGCGTTGTACTATGAAGGGGTAACGCTTTACTATAGTAAAACTAACAAACTCGATACTGGGACCAAGAAATGCGATTACTCATGATGGCGATAATGCTAGGATTTCTATTTCAAAATCAGGCAATTGCGCAATCTACAAAATACTCAGACTCCGAGTTACTTGATAGACCACTGATGGAACGTTACATACTTGATGAGCTGAAATCTTTGCGGCAAGACCAACAGGATCTTGAGAAGAGGCTAGTAGTTCAAATCACTGACAGAGAGCTGTCCGTAGCGGACAAGTCACTCAATTACGCCAATGTCACCGTTACTTACTTCTTTTACATTATCGCTGGAGTCGCCTCATTAATCGCTTTTGTTGGGTGGCAATCGCTACGTGAGTTCAAGCACAACACCAAAGAAATGGCAGACAAAAGGTTGGATGCGATTGCAAGTGAGTATGAGAAGAAATTTAGCGCCTTAGAAAGAGATCTCAAACGAAAAACCCGAATCATCAGCGAGAACAACAAAGAAATCGAACGAATTAATGAAATCCATAATCTATGGCTGCGGGCCCAAAGCATGCCAACAGCCGAACAACGTATCGATGTCTACGATGAGATTTTAACCATTAGACCAGGCGATCTCGAGGCTCTCACCTATAAAGCAGATGCCGCCATGGAAATTAGAGAATACCACTGGGCATTGAGTTTATGTAATCGTGTACTCGAACTGGACACGACAAATGGCCCTGCCCTATATCAGCGAGCTTGTGCTTATTCTCGTCTTGGGGTTGAAGAACAAGCAATCGAGGACCTTGAGCTCGCCATTGAAGCCAGCCCATCAATTAGAGAACTGATCAATACCGAACCCGATTTAGAGGGGCTCCATGGTAACCCTCGATTTGATGCGCTTTTGGAACAGTCGCATCCTCTAGAGGGACATATTTAGAGACTCTGAAAATAGAGGCTCTCAAAAGCTGAGCCTCTCATTTTTATTTGACCAACTCAGTTGCCTGACGAGGTATCATTTGCGAGTAGTATCTTTGTAATATGGTCCTTGTTGCTCGTCAGATACTCAATATCAGTAAGATATGCTAAGTGATGGCCATCACGAATGTTTGCTATGAAAGCATCATTGCCTCTTTCGGCCTCTTGGTGCATAAGCGCTACCAACGACTCAATTCTATCAACCATTGTCGCTACCAGTTTTTGGCGATTTTCAATGCTCAAGCCATAGGCGTCACAAAATAGCTTTGCTCTAGCAGCTTGGGAACTCAAGTCACCCATGGCATCATACTTATGCGTTTTAAAAGGAGCCCAACAATAAACTGCATAAGCAATGTCCCACACTCTTGAAGCTGGATGTGCGGTATCAAAGTCAAATACCCCAACTGTGTTAGTGCCTTTAAGAGCGACATTGTAAGGAGCGTAGTCCCCGTGACAAATAACTTCAATCGGCTCACGACTAGGTAACCGCCAACACATACTGTTAAACAGCGGATTCGAGAGTAGTGAGATGGTTGCGTCATGGTATTCACGCAACAATTGTGCGGCCGATACAAGAGCTTGACGAGTGGCTATATTTCCCTCTAATGGGTAGTTATATACCTCGCCTTGAACGAAGGTCAAAATTTCATTTCCATGATTATCGAATCCATGGGGCTCTGGTGCCGCGTCAAATCCATTATTTCTAAGATGCTTTAGCAGCTTGTGTACAGATGGAGACCATGTACCACTAGGACGAATTACATTGTCGCCTGAGCGGTAAATTGAACCGACTCGCCCGCCTTGAAGTTGTTCCATTTAGTTCCTTGTATGTAAGTAATTGATTCAATTAAAGGTGTTTTTGTAACTAATTCCCTTTTCTTGGGAATATAAATTTCTGCTTCTGGATCAGCAGTAGCGCATTCTAAACACACAAGGAAAAGTACTTTGAATCAGTCGACCGAAATGCGACCTAACTCCTAAAACAACTCGGAATGAGTCATTTTTGTGTCCCACGATCCGTAAGCGCCCTCTGGACAAAAACGTTTTAAGTTATCTACACAACCTTATTAGCCATTGACTAACACCGATGCACTTTTTTGTTTGCACTTAAACATCAAACAAACTAGACCGTTTCAGACGTGATATGGGAAAGCACAACTAGCTATTTGACCATGTTGACTATACTCAGATGAAGTGATGATCGGGTAAACAGGGATAGCAATCAGCGTGAAGAAATTAGTACTTAATACTGAAAATACCCACGAGCGATTAAAATTGGTTTTGGATAGTACTCGACTTGGCATGTGGGATTGGTCTCCAGTGACCAATCAAGTCGTGTTTGATTTTAACTGGGCTAACATGCTGGGTTTAAAAATGAGCGACCTATCAATGACTTTGGAAGATTGGTCCTCCCGCGTTCATCCAGACGATATGGACTCCTGTCTTGCCGACATTAAGGCGCACCTTGAGGGAAAAACCGATTTTTATGAGAATATGCATCGAATGAGGCATGCTGATGGGAGCTGGGTTTATATTTTAGATCGCGGTCGAGTGGTAGAGCGAGACAGTGAAGGGAATGCGCTACGTTTCACCGGCACCCATGCTGATATGACTTCGCTAAAAAACGCTGAGTTTGATGCATTGTTAGCGACCAAAGCCAAAGAGCGATTTTTCTCTAGTATGTCACATGAACTACGAGCACCTCTCCATGCAATGCTTGGGTTACTGGAAGTCGTGCAAAACGAACCCAGTGCCAATGATATTCAGGACAAATTGAAAATCATCAGTGACTCGGGTTACCACCTATTGAATGTAGTAAACAATATACTCGACGCAAGCCGTCTACAACATACTTCGCTGAATATTAAGCACAGTGAGTATGACTTGGTTGCCTTGTTAAACAATGCATACGATTTGTTCTCTCATAGAGCAGAAGAGAAGGGGTTGAAGTTTAATGTCATCAATCGACTCGACTCGGCACACTGTTACCTTCTATCTGACCGATCGCGAATGTTTCAAGTCTTAATTAACCTTATTTCTAACGCCATCAAGTTCACCTCTTCGGGTTCGATATCAGTTGTGTTGGAAAAGCACGTTCAAGGGATACAAGTTTGTGTGTGCGACTCTGGGCAAGGTATCGATGATCTTTCAGCCATTTACAAACCTTTTTTCTCAAAAGATGTCAGTGAAAAATACGATGATGTAACTTCTACTGGGCTCGGCTTAAGCATATCAAAAGAAATCGTCGAGACGTTGGGTTGTCAGCTTGAAGTCCAATCGAGTATCGGGGTAGGGTCCAAGTTTTCCATCGTGATACCCTCTTCTTTAGAGAAAAAAATAGCGGCTGATAAGCACCGTTCGCCGTCGGACATATCTTGTATAAAAAACTGTTTGGCAGGGAAAACCATACTCGCGGTGGACGATACGCCGATGAATCTTGTTTTACTTAAGGCAATGTTGTCTCCGACGTCTGTTGAGCTAATAACCGTCGATAGTGCGCAGCAAGCAATAGATGTATTGGGACACACGCAGGTCGATATGATCATTACAGATTTACATATGCCTGTACAAGGAGGGCTAGAACTCACAAAACAAGTTCGTGCTTCTTCCGTTCATAAGGAGCGGCCCATCATCGTTTTATCAGCCGATACAAAACACGAAGCTTGGCCAAAGTGTGAAGCCGTTGGAGTGAATGCCTACTTGGAGAAGCCGTTTTCGTCTAAGCAACTAGTGACTGCAATCTGTGAATTCACGGTTACGTAGTTCGAACTGTACATTTATACCAACCTAAATAAGTATCTGGACATTCTTGCTAGTTAAAATCGCTGATAGCTGCGTTATAGATTTTGTAGGTAGGTCAACTAGCTAGCTGCAATCTATGCCTTGCTCTAAGCGATTTTTCCTGCGCAATTATCTGATCACCTACTTATCCAGATTGGTATTAAATATGTAATTTTGTCGATAACCTCGCTATTACTATTGCCGTTACGTATGAGCTTCCTAAATTAGAAAATGTTGGTCAATCCGCTCATACAAGCATAGTGAATTGTATCTACTGGAAACAGCTTTGCGGGGACAGATGTGCTCTGGCCATTGGAGATGGACCGCTCTTGTGTGTCAGTGAGACGCTCAGTTTATCTAGTCGCACAAAAACGAACAAAGCCTGCAATTTATGCGAACATAATTTGCAGGCTTTAAATGGGTGGAAGCCCCAGCCACATCCCGGCACACAAGTCACTCGCTGCGGCTGCTTCCTTCCGGACCTGACCGAGTTCACGAGCTATTGTTGCGGGAGGACCAGGGCCTCCATAGATTCTGTTTCCCGAGCATCGCTAGGGAGTGATGGGATTATCAAGTATCCCGATGGGTATTTCAAGTCTAACTGGCGAGAAAACTCGTCTTTTCGATTCAACTGCTTAGTGAGTAACCATTAATCAAGACCGTAGACTACTTTATCTCCAACATCATCTTCATTAGCACTCGATTTGTGATAATGCTTATTCTGATACATCGCCTCATCGGCATCATTAAGTACCTCTTGCAGTGTCATAATCGTTCGCCTAGGAAACGAGACGCCCATAGCGATTGAGATCGTAAACTCTAGCTGATGATCGGCAGAGACAAACGGCACTGACTTGAGCTTATCAATAACACCCTGTGTACGTTGCTTGTTGAGATGACCTATCAATATATATTCATCGCCACCAATTCGATAACTGTGTCCGCCCCATAACTTTTCTACATGGTTAGCGACACACTTCAATACTTGGTCTCCTATCTCGTGGCCATAGGTGTCGTTGATATGTTTAAAGCGATTAATGTCCAAATAGATAACCGTAAGATCCGCATGCACACCACTTCTAAACCGTTGATGCATTGCGCGGCGGTTCTTTAACCTTGTTAGTGAATCGGTATTCGACTGGCTATGAAGGTACATAGAGACAATCAGCATAAAGCCGAGAACCATCACGAACAAAATGCTGCTTTTGCGCGTAAATGCCTGCTCCGCCTGCAACGTCGCACGCCAATTGGGTTGATAATCATAACGTTCAATAATTGCTTCGGTATCAATCATTTTAATCGCCCGATCAAACAGTGGGGCTAATTGGGCGCCTACCTCGTTCTTGGCAAAACCAATCGCAACACTTGAACGATAAAAAGTACCAATCATTTTGTCTTCTTCTAGCGGAAGTAAGTTCTCGGCGTCACGCAATTGCATATTGAAGGCTGCACGACTCATTGCAATATAATCGATCTTCCCATCGAGTAACGCGGTGTGCATTTCCTTCGACGTGACAAACGTTGTGAGTTCTTTGTTTGGTAGAAGTTGAGACAGCAAACTCGCAAAAAAGTCGTCTTTTAGAACACCGATATCTTCAACAATCAGCTCAGAGACATTGCTATACACATTGTTCTTGTACCCTTCACGCTTAACCATCACATCTTCAGGGAAATAATAGGGCTTGCTGAACTCGGCAATATCTCTTCTCTGCTGAGAGGGAATGATTGGTGCCAAAATATCAATTTTCTGCGCAATCAGGTCTTGATACATGCTTTCCCAAGACTCATTAATGTCATTCACCACTTGGCACTTGAGCATCAAAATGTCACACGCCTGAGCCACCACATCCGCACTGATCCCCCTAACATTTCCTTCGCTGTCAGGCATAGCATATTGGGCGATATGCTCGAACTTAACTCGATAAATTTTGTTGAGGTTAAGGTTGCTATCAATGACCGACTGACGCAACGCTTGCTGACGTAACTCAAATTGATACTGCTTAACCGACTCTCTGATACGCTTTTGTACCGACGCGCTGTGAATGTGCTGTTCAAAAACGAGCAGCAAGTCACGATGTGCATTCATTGGCGCAATAATCGATACAGGCTTGATAGAAATCTGATTGTTGAGTAATTGAGCGTCGTAGCCCGCCAACAGCATCGGCTTAAGTTGGTTTATCGCATCAACAACACCATCCACTTGACCGCTTTCCAATAGCTCTCTCGCTTGGCTGTGACCCACGTAGATGACTTGCTGAATGTGGGGAAAGTTTGCGGCAATTAGGTCACCATAAATTGTGCCTTCGGGAATGCCGATAACTTTTACTGTATCTAGTGTGGCGTTGCTCGAACTATATAGATAGGTAAATTCGATGTTTGTTGGCCGAGAAAAATCGTAAATAAGCGCTCTTTCCGGTGTATAGGTCACATTAGCGGCGAAGTCAGCCTGCCCTAGCTCAACGGCTTCAAGGATTTCGCTAAAGCTAGGATAGTAAACATAGTCAACTTGGACATCAAACTGTTCAGAAAGCACATCAAAAAGAGTTCGAGTGACAAAGTCATCAGCCTCTATGCCCACCTTGTAGGTTGCACGGCTTAATGCACTAGACGAAAAAACAACACTAATAATAATTAGAGCCGTTCGCCAAAATAGTCCCATGCCCACACATCCCTTTTTGTGCCAATATCCAAGCCATTTGTTAACAAATTCGCCATTCCGTAGCAAAAGCGTACAAATTTGCGACAATCCTGACACAAACAGTCACATATGCCAAGTACACATATCGCACTGTTAGCATAGATATTTTATATATCTTGGTTCTCTTCCACACTTCTTAAAATATAGTCGGTCATCCATGCTGTACCTAGTAAGCATAACCACACGACGAAGACTGGATTGGGCACCTCAATATTGGGAGACACCACCAGTGCGGCAAAGCCAACCGTAGGCAGCGTCCAGCACAATAGCTTGCTCCACTTAAAAGTTTTTAGCTGCGACAAACTCTCCATAGAAGCCATAATGCCCGTCACACAAAGTGCGATAAGTGCAGCATGTGAAAGGTCCGCGATCCATAGCGGTAGTATGAGCCCCAGTGCCCACCAGCTATGATGATTAGATGGTTTCCAGTGAGAAGCCGCCCACCAAGTCACACACACGGCAACAGTTTGGACAAGAGTCACCAAAGGATCACCTGCTAGCTTTCCACCGCCTTGGGTAACCATGATGCCGACCAATAAAGTACTCACAATCAACAAACTAGTTAACACAACACCAATACTACTGCGTTTAGAAAATGCGACCATTAACAGCGGGAACAGTATCCATAGACTGACAGAAAGTGTGATAGGCTGATAAGGAAGTGTAAGGCCGTAAGTGGTCATAGCTGCCATGAGTACGAGGCCCACGACACCACCTTGGGGTAAAACCCATAGCGCTGGAATCAATAGGGCCAAGACAGGGATATCGCCCTCGCTCAAGCTAATTGCTCGTGCGCAAACCACAGCTAATAAAGTTGTCACTAAGAACTGAATTGTTGACAATACCACGCCCTCTCCTTATCCATTCCTTGGAAAAACTACACTAGGACACCGTCATTATGGATCAGTTTTTATTGCAAATCTTTGCTGTAATTCACCAAATTCCCTTAGGAAAAGTGAGCACTTATGGCGAGATCGCAAAATTGGCAGGATACCCAGGATATGCCCGTCATGTTGGAAAAGCGCTAAGCAATTTACCCCCTGACAGTAAACTACCTTGGTTCCGGGTTATTAACAGTCAAGGGCGAATATCTCTCAAAGGTGAAGACTTAGTCCGTCAGCGAGAAGCATTAATAGCAGAGGGGGTTGAGGTGACTGCCGATGGCAAGGTGAGCTTAAGAAGGTTCAGATGGCAGCCGTAACGACTGCCAAGTTATTAGGACCCATTGGACTCTAGCAACTACTGCCCTACACCAATAAGGCGCAGGTCAACATGGTCAGTGTTGTTTGGATCGGTTATCACTGGGTATGAAATGTCAGTGATAAAGCGTAGTGACCCATTCACCTCAATTCGAGCACTCACACTATAGCGATGACGCGCATCAATTTTTGCCGTGTGGTACGCCAGATCAAAATCAAACGGGACTTGCTGACCATTGGTTTCAAAACGATGTTTAGCAATCACTTTTGCAGGCGCATCCGCTAAAGACACATCTTGTAAAGTCACAGTGACAACAGCGCCTTCTGATAGCGCTATACGCTCACGATAACTCACTGTTCCTGTCACCTTTTCGACACTATTGGGAGTTTTAACTGGATCGGCAGACTGGCAACCCATTAGTACTAAACCTAGCATAGCGGAAACAATCAGCGCGTAGACCTTTTTCATAAACAATCACTCAATAATTAACTCAGCACAAATTATAAGCGGCCGCTATTATTTGTCATTGAAATTTATCCAATATTGACAAGACTTTAACGATATTGAACTCAAGCTGACATTAGAGTCTGTTCGATACAACCGAGGCTTACAACTATCTCCAAGCAGTTGTTTTATTTCTTACTAATAACGGTAAAATGATCGACAGATACTAAGAATAAAGGTTTTTATAATGAGCAAACCGCTTACAGAGTTACTTAAGTTACTCCAACTGGAAAAGCTAGAAAAAGGTCTATTTAGAGGCCAGAGCGAAAACTTAGGGCTACCTCAAGTTTATGGCGGCCAAGTCATTGGTCAAGCTCTCTCAGCTGCGCGTTACACTGTAGATGAAGACCGTACTGTACACTCCTTTCACAGCTACTTTCTATACCCGGGCAATCCAGAAAAACCGATTATCTATGACGTTGAAAACCTGCGCGATGGCCGTAGCTTTAGTACTCGCCGCGTAAAGGCGATTCAAAATGGGCGACCTATCTTCTATTTGACTGCGTCTTACCATGGTGAAGCACCAGGTTTTGAGCATCAAAATACCATGCCGAATATACCTGGTCCGGAGAATTACGCCTCTGAGTCAGAGCTTGCAGAACAAATTGCAGCGTTTCTGCCAGAAAAGCTAAAGAAGACCTTCTGCGGTGAGAAGCCGATCGAGATGCGCCCAGTCACCGTGGTGAACCCGTTAAAACCTGAGAAAGTCGAGCCGAAGCAATACCTGTGGATTCGTGCAAATGGAGAGGTGCCGGAGAACCAGTTGATCCACCAATACTTACTAGGTTACGCGTCAGACTGGGGTTTCTTAGTAACCGCACTACATCCACATGGTGTATCACTCATGACACCAAAATTCCAAGTGGCCACTATCGATCACTCGATCTGGTTCCACCGCCCATTTAAAATGGATGAGTGGTTGCTATATGTTATCGAAAGCCCAACAGCAAGTAATACCCGTGGTTTAGTTCGTGGTGAAATCTACAATCGCAATGGTGACTTAGTCGCTTCAGCAGTTCAAGAAGGCGTGATGCGCTTTACTGAATAGTTTATTAGCAGGCCTCCTCCTTGGAGGCTTTTTACTGCTTTTAGGTCTACAGCCAATTACCCTTTGTAAACCAGAGGCAGTGCCGTGGTGTATTTCAAAGGCTCCATTGCAAACGTGGAGGTCACATTGGAAATCCCTTCCACCGAATTAACCAGCTTCTTATAAAAGCTATCAAAGCACTTCATATCATTAACTAGCACTTTCATCATGTAATCATACTCGCCCGCCATGCGATAAAACTCCATCACTTCGGGAAACTCCGAGACTGTCTCTACAAATTGGCTATACCACTCGTGTGAATGATCATTAGTTTTCACCAACACAAATGCGGTGAACGACAAACCAAGCTTCTCTGGATTAAGCAATGCCACTCTTTTCTCGATAATCCCTGTATCTTCGAGCTTTTTCAGCCGCTTCCAACAAGGTGTCGTGGTTAGATTCACCGCTTCAGCCAGATCATTGAGCGATAGGGTCGCGTCACTTTGCAATAGCTCTAGTATCTTCCTATCCGTTTTATCGATCATATTGTCCACACCATTGTTTAAAGTAGAAAAATTTTCTACAAACTAACTCAACCACAGCAACTTTAGCAAAGCTTTTCTCCACAAATGTAGCTAAATTGAACTCATACCAAGTTTACGGAAATAAGGCCATGTGCAAAGATCATAACTGGATTAACAATGCGGTTCGCAAAATTGAAGCTGACTATCAGCGTAGTGCGGACACTCACTTAATAAAACTTGACCTTCCAAGCCTAGATGGCATCGACATCTACCTCAAAGATGAGAGTACTCATCCAACAGGCTCACTAAAGCACCGTCTTGCCCGCTCTCTATTCCTTTACGCTATTTGTAACGGTTGGGTTGGTCCTGAAACGACCATTATCGAGTCATCGTCTGGCAGTACTGCCGTTTCAGAAGCCTACTTCGCACGACTACTTGGTTTGCCGTTTATCGCCGTGATGCCGAAGTCCACAGCTTGTAAGAAAATTGAGCAGATCGAGTTTTATGGTGGCCAAGCTCACCTAGTGGATAGATCCGACCAAATTTATGCCGAGTCTCACCGCCTAGCTAAAGAGCTCAATGGTCACTACATCGACCAGTTCACCTACGCAGAGCGCGCTACTGATTGGCGTGGCAACAACAATATTGCCAACTCGATCTTTAGCCAGATGGAGATGGAAGATCACCCAATTCCAACTTGGGTCGTAATGAGCCCTGGTACTGGCGGTACATCAGCGACAATTGGCCGTTTTATTCGTTACCAGAAACATGACACTAAGTTGTGTGTTGTCGACCCAGAGAATTCTGTTTTTTATGACTATTTCATGACTGGCGATAAAGAACTCACAAGTGATACTGGCAGTAAAATCGAAGGTATTGGTCGCCCACGTGCAGAACCGAGCTTCATTCCAGGCGTTGTAGATGAAATGAGAAAGATTCCTGATGCCGCGTCTGTAGCAACAGCACACTGGCTAGAATCCATCCTTGGCCGTAAAGTCGGCGCATCAACTGGAACAAACTTATATGGCGTGCTTCAACTGGCAAGCGAGATGAAAGCAAGCGGAGAAAAAGGCTCCATTGTCACCCTATTGTGTGATAGTGGCGAGCGCTACTTAGACACCTACTACAATCCAGAGTGGGTCGCGAAAAATATCGGTGATCTTCAGCCATATATAAACGCAATCAATGAACTAATATCCAATTAGGTTCCAACAATTACAAAACACCATTCGCGGCGCTGACCTACTGCGCCGCAAAGCCTTCACCAGGCTAATAACCAAATCGCATAACTTCATCCTATCTATTGACAAATATCACATAAACAAAAAGAAATTAGCCAACACAAACACTGCAAGTAATTGTTAGATAAAAACTTTCCTATCATAGATCTATAAACTGAATAAATACTCTATTGTCATAACTGACATTAAATGTAAAATAAATGTGACACCAACGTGTCTCAATAATTATAAAATCAATATTTATATTCAGCTTTTTTGATAAGGATGTCTCAATGATGTCGCTCTCTATTCGGGGGAAGGTTATTGCTCTGTGCCTTCTGTCACTATTTGGATTCGCCAGTATTTTATCTATTAGCGGAACTACGCTTACCAATAACACTGAACAAGTTCGTAGTATCAATAAGTTATACTACCCCGTAATGAATTCAGCGTCTTTGAACTCGTTCCTCCTTTCCCAACTCGCAGAGCGTTTCAATCTCGCAGTGACCCTAGGAGACGAAGAACTGCTAGAAATGAATCAATCAACTCTGGATGAAATTGTTGGTAATTTAAACCTACAAGCACAGTTGCAACCAGATTTAAAAACAACAACAAGCGCCTTAACCCAATCACTCTATACCTATTACCAAGCCACTTACAATTTGGCGTTAGGCATGATTGATGGTGATTTGGATTTAGCGACAGCAGCCAAACAAGCGGAAACAAACAATAAATTGCTCGAAGCCCTCAAGAGCGACATGAGGCTGTTTTCTGACGCTCGAATCACTGACTTCGAAACTTCTGTGACTGACCTTGGTGAAAACAACCAATCAGCGACTCAACTAATGAGTATTTTAGGAGGTGTCGCACTGTTCCTTATCGTCGCGATGGGCTGGTACGTATCACGTGGAATTCGCACCGATTTGGGCGGTTTTGCACAGAAAATGCGAGATATTGCCGAGGGTGATGGTGACTTAACGGTTCAAATTAACCACGATAAAAATGACGAACTCAAACCTGTTATCGACTATTTTAATGTATTCGTCGCCAAGCTAAAGCAAAACGTAACTGAGACCATAAACAACGTCAATCAACTTGATCAGATCTCTAGCACGCTGGTTTCATCTAGCCGTAAAACGACAGATCTATCTAACAACCAACATAGTGCTATCGAAGAGGTTTCTTCCTCATTAAGTCAGTTGTTCGATGCCGCTAGACACATAGCTTCGCACGCCAATGAGGCATCGACTTCCGCCAGCAGCGCGAGTCAAGAAGCGCATAAAGGTGAAGCTCAAGTAAAAAGCACCATTACAGCCGTACAAGAGCTAACCGAAGAAGTCAGAAATGCTTCACTTGTGGTCCAGCAACTCGATCAAAATACTCAAAATGCAGGTTCAATTTTAGATTCAATTAGTGCAATTGCGGAGCAAACCAACCTACTCGCATTGAACGCAGCGATTGAAGCAGCGCGCGCAGGGGAACAAGGTCGTGGATTCGCTGTGGTCGCTGATGAAGTGCGAACCCTTGCTTCTCGTACCCAAACCTCAACACAAGAGATCCAATCGGTATTGCACCAGCTTCAAGAGCAGACCAAAACCGCAGCAAACATCATTTCAGAAAGTGCTAGCCGAGCAGAAGAGTGTGTCGAGAAGTCCCTCGTTGCCGAGCAGTCTTTGCAGCGCATCACGAGTGATGTATCTGACATCAGCAACAAGAATGACCTCATTGCTTCTTCCACTGAAGAGCAAGAACGCGCTTCAAGTGAGATCGAAACCATTGTCGGTAACATTCGCACTATGGCTCAAGGTACAGCCGATAGTGTCGGAGAGCTCGACGGTGTCGCTCATGATATCAACTCAATTACCGCCAATCTTTCAGGATTGACGACAAACTTTAAGGTGAAATAACCCTAACCTTTAGCTCCCACACTTGGTCATTTTGGCCAAGTGTGGATTGCTGCACCTTAAATTTAAAAAAGCAAAAATAAACGAACACAGTAGTGGAGTTCAAAATGAAAAAGACCATTCTAGCAAGCCTTATTGCGGTTACCGCATTTGGCACGCAGGCTGCCAGCCTCAACAACCTTTCCGTCAGTGGTTTTGGCTCTGTCGGTGTCGGTAAGTCAAACAATGATATCGGCTACGCAGGCTACACAGACGACAAAGTCGATTGGGAACAGGAAACGCTGGGAGGCCTCCAGTTTGATTTCCAAATTAACGACAAAGCGAAATTTGTGACCCAGCTAGTCGCAAATAGCCGCTACGACTACGACCCAAAAATCGAAATGGCTTACGCATCATACGATTTTGAACATGCAACAGTGCGCGCGGGTAAACTACGTTTGCCACTGTTTTTCTACTCAGACTTCATCGACTTAGGCTACGCCTATCCGATGATTCGCCCATCTCAAGAGACCTATACCAACATCGTTCTTCGTGGCTACACAGGCGCGGATCTACTGATCCCAATTGAGTTTGAAAACTCAAGCCTACTTCTACAACCTGTCGTTGGTATTGCAACCGTTGAAGAAGAAGACTCTCGTGTTGGTGAAGTAAAGCTGGATAATATGTTCGGTTTATCAGCGAGTTGGAATTACGAAGATCTAACACTACGTGGTTCTTACTTTGTTGCGGAAGCAAATCCAGAGTGCAGCGCAACCGTGAGCGCCACTAGCTCTTCACAATGTCAACTCGCTTCAGCCCTTGGCCTTCATGGCCAAGACGGTCAGTTTATCTCGGTGGGTATGCAATATGACAACGGGGATTTCCTAACCAACATCGAAGCAACTGATGTACAGATGGATGGCAAATTCTATGATAGCCGCTCAGTCTCTGGACTATTTGGTTATCGTTTTGGAGAGTTTACCCCTTACCTAGCGGCAAGTTGGATGGAGACTACCGATAACGACGAACGTCCTGCACCAAGTGCCATACTAAGCCAAGCGGATGGTGTCGCTCAAAACCTAAACAAAGGGTTAAACTTCGAACGCCTGTCTTACTCAGTGGGTACTCGTTGGGATTTTTACGCCAACATGGCGCTTAAGTTCGACGCCACATTTGTAGATTACAAAGACACCAGCGGTGGTTTCAGCAGCAACGTAGTTACACAGTCAAACGTGGCAACAGGTAAGTTCAATGAAGAAGATAGCGTTGTCTACTCTGCACGTTTAGATTTCGTATTCTAAGGAGACCATCATGAAAAAACTAATCACTTTATTGGCGGCCTCTGTTGTTTCATTCAACGCAATGGCTGGAATGGTTGTTATCGGTAATACCGCTGGGGTTGACGCGCTATCAAAAGGCGATGTGAAAAAGCTCTTCATGGGTAAGAAAACTAAGCTAGCTAACGGCAGCAAGGCGCGTATCGTTGAGTTATCTGACGGTTCTGAAGGTCGTCTTGCTTTCCATGAACTGGCAACAGGTCGTAGTGAGTCACAACTGCAATCGGCGTGGTCTCGTCTTGTTTTTACCGGAAAAGCAGAAGCGCCGATTCAAGTTTCAGATTACGCAGGTGTGATTGCGGAAGTGTCTAGCAATGCTGATGCCATTGGTTACGTCGATGAATCTGCAGTAACTGGCGATGTAAAAGTCCTGCTAAAGCTATAGTCATAGAGGCTATAAAAACAACAACGCCAGTGCTTGTCACTGGCGTTTTTATATCGACAAAAATCGAGCATTAACTATTCTTTTGTCTCGCTTCAAATGCGGCTAGCTGTTCGGGTGTCGCTTTGGGCTGATGATTTTGCTTCCAATCATCATAAGTCATACCGTACACACGCTCCCTTGCATCATCGATGTCTAGCTCCAGACCATGTGCTTGTGCTTCTGCGGCGTACCACTTACTAAAACAGTTGCGGCAGAAGCCAGCCAAGATCATTAAATCGATATTTTGCACATCTTTATTATCATCTAAGTGCGCCAACAAACGACGAAACACAGCCGCATCCAATTTATCTTGCTCTTCTTGAGTGAGGTTTTTGTATTTAAATTCAGCCACTTTACTTCCCTTACATTGTTTGTAGTTATTACAGGATTGTATCAGTTGAAAACAAAAACGCCCAAGCAAAAAGCTCGGGCGTTTGTCCACACTCACAGAGAGTTAAGCTTGAATACCAACAATCAACCAAGGTGCATTTGGTACCGTTAGGTCACGCTCTAAGTGCCAGATATCGGTAATATCCTCTTCAATACCTTCAACCGCATCACGGTAACGACCACTGAACTGCAAACTTAGCTGAGCTTTGCTTGCATCGTAATCAGCGCGCACAATCTCCGCATCCACATACATAACATCAGTATGCTGTTCACCTTCTAGCTTAGCGCGTTCAGATTTTAGGTCATTGTATAGACTCGGCGAAACATACTCTTCGATAGTCTCAAGTTGATTGTGGTTCCATGCACCTTGCAAGATTCGGTAGTGCTCTCGCGAGCCATTAACAAACGCCGCTTGATCAAAACCCGGTGGGTAGTTATGCGGTACATCAGTTGTAGCACCAAAACCACCTGTTGAAGCGGTATGACTTGCACTCTCAAAATTATGCACGTTTGGTTGTTCAAACTTTTGAGCTGAACCACCGAAAGCAGGTTGTTGGCGATGTTGATTCATACTGCCTTGCTTCGCTCCAAGCATTCCTCGCATGAATTTGAAAATAACAAACGCAATCAAGCCCATGATCAGGATATCCATAAACTGGATACCTTCAAACGCACCGCCAAAGAACGCCGCTAAGAGTCCACCAGCAAGTAGACCGCCAAGCAATCCGCCCATCAGACCTTTCTTGCTTGAACTCTGTTTTGCTGCTTGATCTTTACCGATCGAGCTTGTGTTCTGTTTCTGCTGCTTCGGCGCAGGAGCGGTTTTAAAGCTTTTACCGAAAGATTTACCACCGCCAAACTTCTTAGCTTCTGCAATTGGCGTGATCGCCACAGACACCATGAGTAAAGCAACAAGGGAAAAGAGTCGTTTCATATTCTTCCTTTGAAGTTCCTAATAGGGTTATTTTTACTTATCAATCTATCTTAACCTTAGCCATTCCATATGCAAACCAAAACGTCTAGGACACATGTATCAGAATATTGCAAATAACCACGACTATTGTTGACCTTATAGGTAGAGGCTCATTAGAATATTGAACGTTGTTCATTAAATTAATCTCACTATGGCCAGAAGAAACGATCATACGCGTGAAGAGCTTGTCACGCTGACGCTAAATACCGTTAAAGACTTTTTATCGGAAAACAGCTACCACGAGCTAAGTTTACGAAAAATTGCCACTATGATCGGTTACGTTCCGAGTACCCTAGTTAACGTATTTGGCAGTTACAACCTTCTACTACTTCACGCAGTTGCTCAGACGCTTGATGAGCTATCTAATGAAGCCAAACAAGTGGTGGCGAATAGTGAAGACCCAAATGCTGCACTTTACGAATTAGCTTATTGCTATCATGATTTTGCTCAACGTCACCCATACCGTTGGCAGCTAATTTTCGAACACAATATGAATGGCGATACCCTACCGGAATGGCAATCAGAACGTATCGATGCGATGACAGGAATGCTCGAGCAATTATTGCAAGTTATCGCACCACAACGTAGCCAATCCGAGGTATTAAAAGCGAGTCGCGTATTATGGTCCGGCGTTCACGGTATCACACTGCTAAGTGTCGATGACAAGTTCTTTGCCGCTGAGCCTATCGATGGAAAAGTGCTGATAGAGAACCTACTCTCTAATTACCTGAGTAATTGGTAAGGTCTAAATGTCGAGCAATCAACTCTCTTTACTGGGACAGAAACGCTTCTTGCCCTACTTTATTACCCAGTTTTTCGGTGCTTTTAACGACAACATTTTTAAAAATGTCCTGTTGCTGTTTGTCGCCTTTGCTGGTGCTGGTGTGTTACCCGTCTCTAGCCATCTATTTATCAACTTAGCCGCAGGCTTGTTCATTTTGCCTTTTTTCCTTTTTTCAGCCTCTGCGGGCGTACTTGCCGACAAATACGAAAAATCCTGGTTCATTCGCAAAGTAAAGTTGGCGGAAATCGGCATCATGTGCCTTGGTGCTATCGGCTTTATTACCGAGAGCTATCTTATTCTGCTGCTATTGCTGTTTTTAATGGGGACTCAGTCGGCGTTTTTCGGCCCAGTGAAATATGCGCTACTGCCTCAGCAACTTAAACCTAACGAATTGGTTCCTGGCAATGCCCTAGTTGAAACAGGTACTTTCCTTGCGATCTTACTAGGTACACTTGGCGCAGGTGTTATCACATCAGCCGAGAATGCGAAATATGTTGCTGCCGCCAGTGTGGTGCTGTTTGCTCTGTTTGGTTATATTTCAAGTCGCTCGATACCTGAAGCGCCTGCGAGCGCACCCGAGTTAAAATTCAAATGGCAACCTGTGAAACAAACCAAACAGACCATCGCCATTGCCAAAGCCGATAAAACAATTTTCCGTGCCCTGATGGCAATCAGTTGGTTTTGGTTCCTTGGCGCAACTTACCTAACTCAGTTCCCGAACTTTACCAAGCTTCACCTTAATGGTGCAGAGAGCGCTGTATCCTTTTTACTCGCGCTCTTTTCGGTAGGCATTGCGGTTGGCTCTCTAGCTTGTGACAAACTATCCAACCACCGTATTGAAGTAGGAATTGTGCCGCTCGGTAGTTTAGGGATTTCCGTCTTCGGCTACTTAATGGCCACATCTGTACCAGAGTACTTACCTGAATTCGCAAGCTTTTCAGAGTTTATAACGTACAAACCACTTTGGTCTGTATTTGCTTATCTGCTATTGCTTGGCGCTTCTGGCGGTGTATTTATCGTCCCTCTATATGCCCTAATGCAACAAAGAGCTAAACCTAGTGAAAGAGCGCAAGTTATCGCAGCATTGAATATTTATAACTCTCTGTTCATGGTAGGAAGTGCAATACTCGGCATTGTTTGCCTAAGCGTGCTTGATCTCTCGATCCCACAACTGTTTTTGCTACTCGCCACCTTAAACCTCTTAATCGCCGGCTACCTATTCTTACAAGTTCCAATTTTTGTGGTGCGCTTTTTAACTTGGATCATCACTCATACCATGTACCGAGTAAGCCATAAGAACACTCACAACTTGCCAGAAAAAAGTGGCGCTCTATTGGTTTGTAACCATGTCAGCTACATGGACGCATTACTCCTTAGCGCTGTTTGCCCTAGGCTAATACGTTTTGTGATGGAAGAAGAGTACGCCAATCTACCGCCACTTAAACGCTTCTTGAAGCGCGCTGGGGTCATTCCTATCTCCGCAACCAACAGACGCTCCATCATCAGAGCGTTCAATGAAGTTGAACAGGCACTCGCTAAAGGACACATTGTCTGCATCTTCCCAGAAGGTCGCTTAACATCCGATGGTGAGATAAACGAATTTATGCGCGGAATGGATCTGATTCTTAAGCGTAGCCCAGTACCTGTCATTCCAATCGCTCTCAAAGGCTTGTGGGGCAGTTACTTTAGCCGTTACAAAGGCTCTGCCTGTAAAGGTCTACCGACTCGATTCTGGTCAAAGATAGAAATAGAAGTGGGTGAACCTGTTGAATCACAACACGCCTCCACCTCAGCGATGCAAGAACAAGTGTCTAAGCTTAGAGGCGACTGGCGATAATAATCGGATCACCAACAAGCGTTCAGTTTTACTTAACGCTTGTTCAATTCATTCAGCTCTACTTATCAACTAGAGTTCGGTAAAATACTCACTCCTTTTCTTTGCTCGGTTTAAACTGTTTTCATCCATGACTAACGTTAAGAAACATCTCCCCTTTTGGCTCGCATTACTCCTTTGCTTTGCGCCATTTATTACCTCTCCAACTGCGTTAGTTATCGGCTTTTTGTTAGCATCTCTCGGCTTGGTGCCAAAAGAACTCAACTTCGCAAAGCTAACCAAAAAGCTGCTTGCCTACTCTATTGTTGGCCTAGGGTTTGGAATTCAATTTGAGCAAGCATTGGCAGTCACTTCTGACGGTATTGGTATTATCGTCGTGACAATTGTCAGTACGCTAATCATTGGTTGGTGGGTCGCTAAAGCAATGAGACTGAACAGAGAAACTGGCTACTTGATAGCTTCAGGTACCGCTATCTGTGGTGGGAGCGCAATTGCCGCTGTTTCACCTGCGATTAAAGCCAACGATGAACAAATTGGTCTATCACTGGCGACGGTATTCGTACTTAACTCTATTGCTCTCTTTGTTTTCCCGGTCATAGGCCACGCATTAAACCTCGACCAACATACGTTTGGTACTTGGGCCGCCATCGCTATTCACGATACGTCATCCGTGGTTGGCGCAGCGTCTGCCTATGGTGAAGAAGCACTCACCACCGCAACCACGCTAAAACTGGCGCGTGCACTGTGGATCATTCCAGTCGCTATTTTTAGTGCATTCCTATTTCGCAATGAATCGAAGAAAATCACCATTCCTTACTTCATCTTGTTCTACTGCGCAGCGATTGCAATCAGCGACCTAATGCCTCAGTTTGATACCGTTTATCAAACCGTATTCGACTTAGCAAAACGGGCTTTGGTTGTGTGTCTGTTTTTAATCGGCTGTGGAATTTCAGTGGAAAAGCTCAAATCTGCAGGACCTAAGCCATTATTGTTTGGGGTGACGCTGTGGATTTTAATTTCAACGACATCGCTCGCTTGGCTGACCCTAGCTTAAGCGTTATCAATATTGCCTTGTAGTTTGCTTCGCTTAGACGCTTTTAGATTAAACACGAAGGCGCAGACAAGCAGAAATGCAGTTAGTTCGGCTAGTGAACGGGCAAGACCCTCGCTTTGTACGGCTACAATGATCTGCAAAATCACTGCAAAAACCAAGATTGCCTTTATCATCCTTATACCCTAATCCATATTCATCTGGCGATATTATGAATTAGGGTTATAAGAAAACTAAATTCATATTTGGACTATGAAATTTCCAAATTAACTAAGTTGTCGTTGCTGTTTGGCATCAAGCATCACTTCAGCTCGACGGGTTCACCAAGATAGAAGCCTTGCAGGTAATCAACCCCCATATCCACAGCAACATCGCAAACCTGTTGGCTATGAATGAACTCCGCCACCACTTCAGCATCCAGTGCTTTACACAACTGAACCATCTGGGCGGTGATTTTGCGCTGTTTAGCATCACTGTCGATGTGACGAATCAAGCTACCATCGAGCTTAATGATGTCGGGTTTAAGCTGGATAATTTCATCTAGATTAGAGTATCCCGAGCCAAAATCATCAACAATGATCGTCACGCCGAAGCCCCTAAAGTGATTGCAAACCTCGATCATCCGTGAGAAATCATCAATTTTTTCAGATTCGACAATTTCAAACCCGGCTCGTTGCGGTATTTCCAGTTGACGAATCCGTGTTTCAAGTAGAGATAAGGTATTGTCATCAAGCATATCTTGATGCGACAAGTTAAGCGTGAAGTTCTCTTGCCTATTTGCCATTAAATCAAAACTGTTCGATATCATGGTTTGGCTGAACTTGGTGTAAAGCCGAGTATCTTGAATCAAAGGCAAGAAGTAGCCCGGAGGCAGCACTTGTTGATTGTGAGTCAAACGGCCCAAACACTCATAACTCGCCAATGCCTTAGTTCTCGCATCGAAGATGGGCTGAACATAAGGCAGCACATTTTTGTGTTGGATAGCATGATTGGCAATAGATAGCTTCTCTAAACGCTCACGACGCTGCTGCTCTCTATGAATCAAGTCACTCGCATTGCTGAAGTGTCGATTCGAGTTCATTGCGTATCTTCTTGCTTCAATGGCTTTAAACAAGAAAGCTTCAGAAGAGCAAACCAAGAACTCTTTTTTCTCTGCCATACCTACCGTGACTGAAATCGCTAAGTGAGCACTTTCGAGGAAAGAAAGATTCTTAAAATCTTGCGACTCCACTTGTTCTATCAATACTTCAAACTCTTTATACAGTTCCGTGCTCGAAAGCGTCCTTTTAAAAATCAATGCCCACTCGCCGACACCAATCGCATATAACTTGGTTTCTTTGGTTAGCCTTTCTTCTATTTTTTGTTTGAGAAACTGAGTCAGCAGCAACAGAACATTGTCACCAATCGAGTAGCCATATTTTTCGTTGATATCAGTTAAATTATTGATTTTTATATCTAGAAGACAATCATCAAGCTCCATACTCGAGATATCTTCAAGCAAAACAGTACGATTCGGTAAGCCAGTGCGACTATCGGTTAAATAGCTCGTCACTAACGCCTTGGCTTGACTGTCTATTTTTGACTGCATCGACTGATTGTAGCTTTCTAAGTCGACAAATGAGTTTCGAATCATCGAAAACAACGGAGATATTGGCGAAGTGATATAGAGCTTAGGGTATTTGACCTCTTGGCTTGGCTCTCCTTCACGCATAGCAATCAAGGTCATACTATGATGAAGCATAGACTGCTGGGTGTCCTCTTTATATAACTCACCCATGCAGTAAAAGCCGTAACAGTCGGCAACCAATTGAAGTGGAGCAAGCTCCGCATTACCTTCAATAAAATCTAAACGCGACGTACAGTTATAAATAAACACATTGTCAGGTTGGTGTTTCGCAAGATTATAGGCTCCCTGCTGAACCTGCTGAATCGTCAGTTCTGGGTGATCATAACAAAAACGAACTTGATCACCGACGACTAGCGCTCTATCGAACTCTATACTTTGGTCGTCGTACAATTTACGTGGGTTGTAGACATCCTGAGACTGCTGCTCCCCTTTAAGCAAAGGGAAGCCATGTAACAAATCGTCTGAGAAATCATTACCATCGGCGAGATAGCGACGATAGATTTGACCAACTGGCTGACCGTTTAATTCCAGCAATCGATTACCTTGAACCTTGGTCACTACGAACGTTTGCCCAACAGGATTCCAGGCATTATATGATTTCTGCCATACCGACAAATTTGGCGCGTTAATCGCCACAGCAACCAACGTAGACCGATAAAACTCGCCTTCAAGCATCGCCCAACGACCTTGCTCTGTGACGACCGTTGCGCCGCCAACCACGGGGACACGATCGCGGCTAAACGCACTAAATAGATCAGAATCATAAGCACCTATCCTGTCACCAAAACAGATGATCAGTTTGGTATCATCTTGGATATTAAGGGCATTACGCAAATGCTGAGATGTCATTGTGTATGAGTCCGTGACAGGAGCGGTGGCGGTAGTAAATTCAGCCTGCTCGAACTGAGTCACGACTATCGAAGAGGCACCTTTAACAATCATACCTTGGTGAATGGTGTGACCAGCACTGCTACCAATCACTACAGACTCTGGCCAACGAGCTTTAATCTGTTGATAGTATTGAACAACCACATCTTTAGGTTGATCGGAGAACAGTTGGATTAGTGGCCGAGTATACATTTTATCGACAACATCCAATTGCTCTTTTAGCTGACTATCACTATGAAACTTAAGAGAAAAACTATTCATACGCAGCTAAGTATCCTTTTCCTATCCTTTTAGCCTGACCTTGAGCTCATCAATCACGCTTTTTATTATAATACGGTAACAAATATCAGGTTTAGCGGCTATTGCAACCCTTGATTAGCATTATTGTCTACCAATTGTTCACATAGCCATTGCCGTACCTTTTTACGTGAGACTTTGATCCCATTATTTATCAAAGCACTAGGCAAGAGATAGTATTCTTTTGGGTGTTTCAGGCGACTTAATTTACCTATCAAGTGCGCTTCAATTTCCCGTTTAGAAAATTCCGTTTGGGTTTGAATCACAGCAACGGGTCTCTGACCATATTCTGGGTCATCAATAGGAATGACAAACGACTGATCGATGCCTTCGAGTTGGTTAAGTACCATTTCAATTTCTTCGCAGTGAATGTTTTCGCCGCCAGAGATAAACAAGTTGTCGGCGCGACCAATGATTTTCAGTTCTTGCCCATCCATCTCCCCTAAGTCTTTACTATCAAACCAACCATC
This sequence comes from Vibrio tubiashii, assembly GCA_000775715.1. Classification (GTDB taxonomy): domain Bacteria; phylum Pseudomonadota; class Gammaproteobacteria; order Enterobacterales; family Vibrionaceae; genus Vibrio; species Vibrio tubiashii_A. Next base: position 233,247 of record JRWQ01000011.1, on the reverse strand, counting down.
TTCGGTCAGGGTTCGTAAGCTTCCTTGATAGAAATAACCGCTCGCTAACGTTTCTCCACCGATAAAGATTCTCTGCCCATCAAGGCGCAGCTTGCGTTTAGGCAAAACAGGGCCAGCGGTGTAACTTGTATCAATACGCTTTGCGGTGACTGTCGATGCGGCTTCAGTCATTCCGTACCCTAACCAAGTTTCAATCCCATGCTTGGCGGCTCGCTGACTTAACTCTAAAGGCACATGGCTGCCTCCTAGCAAAACATGAGTAAGTTCTAACTTTACATCGGCTTCCATCAGCCGCTTTAGCTGAGTCGCAACTAGAGAGGCATGGGTTACCCCTTTTATGTCTTCAGCGAGATCACCAACACCTATTTTCAGTGTCGCCCCTTGCTGTAACCAACGATAAACAATCGCCAACCCTGAAACATGATACATAGGTAAACTAAGCAACCAAGTATCCTGCTGAGTAAAACAAAAACGCTGTAACAAACCCTCAGCAGAGGCCAAGTGCTGCCGCGACGTATGAGCGACTGCTTTGGCCGTTCCTGTAGAACCCGAGGTAAAGATAATTGACGCTAATATATCTAGGTCAAACTCATTGGTGGTTAACCCAGCATTAATGGGCTTGAGTGACACATTACTCATCGCAACAAGCTGTGGAACCTTATCGCAAACCCAAATTTTGGCCTCGGTTAAATCGCCATATAAGGTCATCAACTTTTGGTTAAATTCGGCTTCGGTTTGCGGCATGGTCACTGCACAAACCGCACCTAGCTCGAGACAAGCAAGGTAGACCATAACAAGCTCTGGGCTATTTTTCCCCACACAAGTCAGTACATTACCTGGCTGAATACCTTGTCGCTTTAGTGAAAGCGCTAACTGGCTAACTGCCTGATCAAGTTCACTCCAGGTGTAGCTTTTGCTTGGTGTATGCAGGGCATATAAAGATGGGCTCGATTGAGCCCATTGACGTAGAGAAGAAGCCTGATTCATCACGATTGCCAAATCAACGCTTGATCCGCTAGGCGAACGACGGGCAGCTCACAGCCCGGCCATTCGACCTCAAGTTGCTGAGCAAATAGACCTACCGTGTCCAAACCCGGTACTTCATTTGGCAGTTGCCAATACGCCAATCTCGCTAACTGAGTTAAACCTAAGCTTGATTCAATACTCGAGCTGACCACAGCTTTAATACCCAATGACTTAGCTTTCTCAATCAATTCAACACAGCGCTTAACTGAGCCAATTAGCGTCGGCTTGATGACTACCGCTTTCGCACCGTTAAGGTCTTCTAATCTGAAATCTTCTTTGCGGATTGCATGTTGCAGTGTTTCATCCCAAGCAATCGCAATACCTGTGTCAATCGCGAATGAAAAGCTGTCACCCGGAGCTTGGCAAGGTTCTTCAATAAAAGAAATCCGGCCACGAAGTGATGGGGCAACTTTCTTCGCGAACTGTTGTGCCTTTTCTGCTGTCCAAGCGCGGTTGGCATCTAGGCGCAAAGTAAGATCTGGAATCGACTCCAAGAACAAGCTAACCAACATGCCATCGCGGATTGGCTCATAAAGGCCGACTTTAATTTTAGCAACCTTCTCACCCGGCATCGCATTTAGCTTGGGCAGTAACTCATCAGGATCACCAGAACATAACGGCGCAGCCTGAAAACAACCTTGCTGCGGGAGCTCACCACTAAGTTCTAGCTCGGCGATAGACAAACCAAAAGCCACCGACGGGTAGAGCTCATCATAGTCGAATGCTTGCCCTTGACTCCACATTCCCAACTGTTCAATCAGTTGAGAGTAAACATCATCCAACGTTTCAACGCTAAAGCCCGGTAGAGGTGCAATTTCGCCTCTGCCCACTTCACCGTCGAGGTTTAACTCAACCACAAAGCCTTCTCTCTGCTTAAGCCTTTGGTCACGCAGAATCACGCCACTGTCCATCGGCAACTCATAGCGATACAGTTTGGCTGATCTCATAACAACACCCTTTTCTTTGTTGATTTAAATGTAGCTTGCTTCGGATATTTCACCATTTGTACGTTGATATCTAAGCTATAGCCTTAAGAATAAGGAGAGGACGCGCAGTTTATAAGCATAAATGAGCATCCTCGACGCAGTTATTGCGGCTAGAGCGACGATACAAACAACAAATTAAGGGTTGCGTGGGAACTTGTTAAAGTCCGGACGACGCTTCTCGTTGAACGCGTTACGACCTTCCTGCCCTTCCTCTGTCATGTAGAACATCATGGTTGCGTTACCTGCTAGCTCTTGCAAGCCTGCCTGACCATCACAGTCCGCATTCAACGCAGCTTTCAGACAGCGTAGCGCCATTGGGCTATGTTGCAGAGTTTCACGGCACCAACGCACCGTCTCCTTCTCTAGTTCTTCAACAGGAACGACAGTATTGACTAGCCCCATGTCCAACGCTTCTTGCGCGTCGTAGAAGCGACATAGGAACCAGATTTCACGAGCCTTCTTCTGACCAACGATACGAGCCATGTATGACGCGCCCCAACCACCATCAAATGAGCCCACTTTCGGCCCTGTTTGACCAAATTGCGCGTTTTCTGCGGCGATAGTTAAATCACACATCATATGTAGAACGTGACCACCACCAACAGCCCAGCCGGCAACAGCGGCGATGACTGGCTTTGGACAAGTACGAATCTGACGTTGGAAATCCAGAACGTTCAAGTGATGCGTACCAGAATCATCTTGGTAGCCGCCATAGTCGCCACGAATCTTCTGGTCACCGCCTGAACAGAATGCCTTCTCACCTAGACCAGTAAGAATAATCACGCCGACACCTTCATCGTAACGTGCGTCTGCCAGAGCATTGATCATCTCTTTAACGGTTTGTGGGCGAAATGCATTACGAACTTGAGGACGAGCGATGGTGATCTTAGCGATACCATCTTCTGATTTGTGGTACTGAATATCTTCATATTCACCGGTGCAGTCATTCCAGTTAACTGGTGCGTATAGTTCTTCTTCTGAGATACCGACTGTTTTTGCCATGGTGATTCCTAATTTATTAACTTAGTGACTCCGCCCGAACGCCATTAATGACGTTCAGCTGAGCTTTAACAATGTTTGCAAAAGCTTTGGGCTGCTCAACATGGACGTTGTGCCCAGCTTGCAAAACTTGGCTGAAAGACAAACCGCTTTGTTCGGCCAACTGACTAAACTTATTGTCTTTTTCGCCACATATATAGTGAGTAATAACACCTGAGGATTTCAGATGTTCGAGTAAATATTCTTGCTTAGCGAGGGAAGTTGCCTCAAGCATATTAGCAACCGATGAACCTAGATTAGCACTGCGCTTATCAATCATTGTTTGTCTTTGCGCATGATTTAGCGAACTAAACACTGGCTGTTGATACCAGTCGCTCAATACCTGCTCAATAGGCTCAGTGCGAAATCGCTGTGCCCATTGGCGATCATTGCTGAGTCTCTGTTGCTTATCTGCTTCACAGGTTAAGCCAAAGTGCCCGCCTTCAACGATCAACGCGCGAATATTCAACGATGAAAAATAGCCGTTCGCGACGCCTGACATCGCAATTCGTCCACCCATCGAATAACCAACCAATACTATAGGCTGATGAGGTGTAACTTGGGTGAGAAGAGTGTCAGATATTTGATCGCAGCAGTGCCTAAAATTGCAACAAGATTCTAAGCCGCTGAAACCATGTCCCGGGAGATCAATCACGATGGAGTGATAGTCATGTAGCTGATCGATCAACTCTTGCCAATCTAGACCTGAGCCCAACAGACCGTGCAAAAATACCAGTGTTGGGCGGGCTTGGTTAGCTGATGAGTTGGCGTGACTATAAAGCATGGACTTGTTGGATAAACTCTTTTAGTTGTGAAGAGGCTTGCTCAGGAGGTGTTTGCAATTCAATCAACATTGCCCCTTGCCCTGAGATTAGATGATCGTTCACTCGCTGATTGTAGTCAGCTAAAGTCTCTGGCTTGTAATAACTGAGTTTGAACTGTTTAGCGGCAAACTCAAAATCATACCCATGAGGCATCTGATAAAGTGATTGTTTTTGCTGTTCTGGAACAGGCAAGAGATCAAATATTGCCCCACCATCATTGTTAGTAACGATAATCACCACAGGTGTAGTTTGATGAGTAAGTAGTGCCAGTGAATTAACATCGTACAGCAACGAAGTATCGCCGATAAAAATAGCCGTCGGCGCTGAATTCGCGCGTACGACACCAGTCGCTGTGGCAATCAAACCATCAATCCCTGACGCACCGCGATTACTAAACACTTGATAGCTATCGACGCTACTAAACATATCGACCAAACGCACAAATAAGCTATTGCCTAAAAACAGTTGTGTCTGTCTCGGTAATTGATTGATGTTTAGAGCAAGCTCTATCTCATCCAAAGGCGAATTAGTATTGAGATGCAGTGTAGCTAAATTAGCAACCTGCTGTGACAGTTCTATAAGCTCGTTTGCCCAACCGGATTGAGTATCAACCAGTGACGGCATCGCCTCTATAAAGCTCTGTACCCATTGCTCTATATCCGCAAGGTGGTGGCTTTGCATCAGGTGAGTTTGGTTGCTTCTCTGCGCCTGTGGAGAGAGATAATGATACTCTGCGCCGCGTTGTTCGACCTGAACGGTGAGCCATTGGTTAACCCGTTTAGAGATAATTCGAGAGCCAATTTGTAGCACCAGCTCACACTGATTAAGTAGTTCCGAGCGAGCACTGTTTTGCAGCCATAAATCATAATGTGCCCACGCTGACGTTACCCCTGACTGAGGATCGCTAAGTAGCGGCCACCCCAATTTATCTGCCAATACTTGTGCCAGGTGTGCTTCACGCAAGGTAACGCTACCCAACACAATCACACCTTTCTTGGCGGAAAATTCACTAAACTGAATAGCTGGCGCTACGGGGTTAATTAGTTGGCGAGTATAGGTCCGCGAGCTATGCCACCAGCTAGACACTGTATCTATGTACTCTTGGTAAAGTGACTTTGGTTGCTTGCTGTATAGCGGCTCTGGGAAGGGGCAGTTGATATGTACTGCTGACCCTAAGCTCGCTTGGTTCAACATTAGATTGTCTAAAGACGTCAAAATCCATTTTAACGGCGTTTGTAACGATGGGCTTGGCAGTTCAAGCGAGCCTGTCACATGACTAGAAAAGATCCCCACTTGCTCTATAGCTTGATTCGCGCCACACCCAACCAACTCTACAGGGCGATCAGCAGTCAGTACCACCAACTTTTCTCCAGTTAGCTTAGCTTCTGCAATCGCTGGGAGTAGATTGGCTACTGCAGTACCCGAAGTCACGACAAGAGCGACAGGCTTATGGCTCGCTTTAGCAAGGCCAAGTGCGAGGAAGCCAAGTCCACGCTCATCAAAATGAGTATGTAGAGTGAGAGCCGAGTTTTCATCGGCCTCTAGCGTCAAAGGTGTTGAACGAGAGCCCGGCGCAATGCACACATCGGTGACGCCAAAACGTGATAGCTCCTCGAAGATGGTTTGACACCATATACGGTTAATCACGGCTTGTTCAATTGGATGAGCGCTCATGTTAAGACGCAACCCCTAATGGTGGGTTGTCAGAAAACAGTGACAATAGTGTCGACATTTTCTTATCCAGTTCTTGCCACTCATGCTCAGCAACCGAACCCGGGACAATCCCCGCGCCCGCGAACAGCTGCACTTTATCGTTAAGCACCAAAGCACTGCGAATGGCAACGCAAAACTCAGCGCGTTGCTGGCTAATAAAGCCCATAGAGCCTGCGTACCAGCCACGAGCAAAAGATTCATGCTGCTGAATAAAGGTCATTGACTCTTCTCGAGGAAGGCCCGCTACAGCAGCGGTGGGCTGAAGTGCACTTAATAGCTGCACACCATTAACACCTTTGTGTAGCTGAGCATGAATACTGCGCTTAAGGTGTTGAACTTTACGCAAGCGAACTAAGCGCACCTCTTGCTCTACTTCTACATGTTGAGAGTGTGGCGACAAACGATCAATGATGTCATCAACCACATACTGGTTTTCATTGAGATTTTTCGTATCGTTTGATAGCCAATTCGCCAGTTCCATATCTTGGCTAGCATTTGTACCACGACCAATGGTACCGGCCAGTGCCTCTGTATAGAGCTCCTGACCTTGGCGCGCATACAAACGCTCAGGCGTAGACCCTAAAAAGCAGTGTTTTGAATCTAAAGCGAGCAGAAAGTGGAAACTGTGATGGTTTTGCTGATAACTCGCTTTCAAAAGTTGCGATGCACAAAGTGGGCTATCAAGGCTCACCTCGGTCTTACGCGCTAACACGACTTTCTTAAATTGCTCGTTCTTAATGCCAGTGAGCACTTTTTCAACCAGATGAGTCCACTGCTCCTTTTCTGGCGTGTGCTGAACAGTTTCAATATGTGAAGAGACCGAAGGTAACGGCGTCACCTCTAATTGCAGTTTATATAAACTGGCTAAGGTGCGATGTTTTTCCGCATTGAGATTTACCGCAATAGACCATTTATCATCAAAACGAATCAGCTCGATTTGCGGCAAAAAGAAAAACGACGACATACAACGACGATTTTTACTTGTCTGTCCATCAAATGAGCGACCACCCCAAATACGCTGATCTTCCGCCAAAATTGCGTAAGCTGGCGCTGGTTCGACAAAGGTATGCAATTGACCAAGTGCGACCACCTCTTCACGAGTGTCACGAGATTGCCAATAGAACTTTGGAAATAGCGGCTGTGCTTCTAACCAGTCTATAAATGCGAAATCCGGTTTCTCTGCAAGAACTTGAACCAGACGATTTACACCGTCTTCTGCATCCTTTACGCGTTCAATCAATTCAGTGACGGCTTGATGAAAGTATGACAAATCAGCCTCGTATGCATGGGGAGTAATATTATATTGTAAGTCGTTACTTTATTTATAGACCCTGCTCAAATCAAGGTTGCAAGCAATGTTTTGCAAAATCCTGTGATAGAAGACGTGCCACAAACGATTAATTGTTGTTATTCAATCAGATTTTTATTCTAAAGAACCCTATTTTGATGTACTTTAATAAAGAAATTCAATTAATTTTAGGTTTTATTCAATGCAAAATATCGGGATGTCGTCAAAACTCGACAATGTCTGCTATGACATTAGGGGTCCTGTACTCAAACATGCTAAGCGTATGGAGGAAGAGGGGCATAAAATACTGAAGTTGAACATCGGTAACCCCGCCCCATTTGGTTTCGACGCCCCAGATGAGATTTTGGTTGATGTGATCCGTAACCTACCGACATCGCAAGGTTATTGTGACTCAAAAGGCATCTATTCAGCGCGTAAAGCTGTCGTTCAGCACTACCAACGCAAAGGCATCCGCTCACTTGATGTTGAAGACGTGTATGTGGGTAATGGTGTATCCGAGCTGATTGTAATGGCGATGCAGGCGCTACTAAACAATGGCGATGAAATGCTCGTACCCGCTCCTGACTATCCTCTCTGGACAGCATCAGTTGCACTTTCAGGCGGTAAAGCCGTTCACTATCTGTGTGACGAAGAGTCGGACTGGTATCCAGATCTCGACGATATCAAAAAGAAAATCACGCCAAAGACGCGCGGCATTGTACTGATCAACCCAAACAACCCAACGGGTGCCGTTTACAGCCGTGATTTCTTACTTGAGGTGATCGAAATTGCTCGCCAGCATAAGCTGATCATTTTCGCCGACGAAATCTACGACAAAGTCTTGTACGACGGTGCCACTCATACTTCAGTAGCGACCCTAACTGAAGATGTTCTGGTGATGACATTCAATGGTTTATCAAAAGCTTACCGAGTGTGTGGCTTCCGTGCAGGTTGGATGTTCCTAACTGGGCCTAAACATCAAGCCCTAGGTTACATCAACGGCCTAGATATGCTCTCTTCAATGCGTCTGTGTGCTAACGTGCCAATGCAGCACGCTATTCAGACCGCGCTTGGTGGCTATCAGAGTATTAACGAGCTGATTTTGCCGGGTGGACGACTGCTAGAACAGCGCGATAAAGCTTGGGAATTGATCAACCAAATTCCTGGCGTCTCTTGTGTTAAACCTAAAGGGGCAATGTACCTGTTCCCGAAAATCGATCCTAAGATGTACAACATCAAAGATGACCAAAAGATGGTGCTCGACTTCTTGGTACAAGAGAAAGTACTGCTTGTTCAAGGGACAGGCTTTAACTGGCCAAAACCGGATCACTTCCGTATTGTGACCCTGCCACACGTTGAAGATCTCGAAATGGCGATTGGCCGTTTTGAACGCTTTTTATCAACGTATAGCCAGTAGTATTTAGCCTCGAACTTTCATATGCTTAAAGGACACTCTTTCGGGTGTCCTTTTTTGTTTAGGAGGAACAAATGCCAAACACCAATCCCAAGGAAAGCCATTTTTTTGCTCATTTAGCGCGCATGAAGCTTATTCAGCGTTGGCCGTTGATGCGTTCCATCTCAACTGAGAATATTTCTGAACATAGCTTGCAAGTTGCGTTTGTCGCTCATGCTTTAGCGGTGATAAAAAACAAAAAGTTTGGTGGTAACCTCAACCCAGAGCGAATCGCCATTCTTGGCATGTACCATGACACCAGTGAAGTGTTGACTGGTGATTTACCTACCCCCGTCAAATACTACAACCCAGAGATCGCCAAAGAGTACAAAAAGATCGAAGCTGCGGCAGAGCAAAAACTGCTCTCTATGCTGCCTGAAGAATTTCGCGAGGATTTCGCACCCTTTCTAGTCTCTCAGTCTGCCCATACCGAAGATGCCGCCATAGTGAAGCAAGCAGACACCATTTGTGCCTATTTGAAATGTTTAGAGGAACTCAGCGCCGGAAACCATGAATATGCGTTGGCCAAGAAGCGCCTTGATGTGACATTAAAAGAACGCCATACACCGGAGATGGACTATTTCCTCAATACCTTTGCGCCTAGCTTTGAGCTATCACTCGACGAAATCAGTTAACTGGCGGATGTTCGTTATGAAAAGCATCCAATAGATAATCAATGAACACTTTTTTCCGCTTTGGCATCAGTTGTCGGTCAGCATAAACCAAGCTAACGCTGACTTCCGGCATTATGTAATCAGGTAAAAGCTGGACTAATCGACCACTGTTGAAATGCTCTAAACATATAAACTCAGGCAACACTGAAATACCAAGCCCATCAAGACAAGCGTTAAGACATGAAGTAATGGTATTTACTCTTAATTGATACGGTAAGTCGATCAAATAAGAGAATCCATCTTCTAAACCAAGGTGCCACTTAGGCAAGCGGGCTCCTTTGTTAAACACTTCGACAATCTGGTGAGGCTCTTTCAGATCGAGATGGCTCTCAATCTGACCAAATTTTTCAAGATACTCAGGGCTAGCAACCAAAACGCGTTTAGAGGAAGCGAGATATCTCGACACTAAACTTGAATCTTCTAGCTCACCAATTTGAGCATAAAGGTCAATGCCCTCTGCGATGATGTCTACTTCACGATTCGTCAGCTCCAGATTTAACGTTACATGAGGATAATCGGCCAAGAACTGGTGAATGTATTTACTTAACACCTGTTGACCTAGCTCGACAGGAAACACGACATTGAGCGGCCCTCTGATTAAGTCTTGATTCGCGCTCACCTCTAGCTCAGCCTGATTAAGAAGCTCAAGCATCTGCTGGCTAGATTGATAAAAGCGTTCTCCTTCCGGAGTTAACATTAAGCTACGAGTAGAGCGAGTGATCAATCTCACACCTAAGTGCCGTTCTAACTCCCCTAACTTCCGGCTAACCGTGGATTTGGTCATATTCAATGCCTCTGCTGCGTGAGTGAAACTTCCACACTCAACCACTTGTACAAAAACGGTTATAGCGTTCAGGTCCATTGAATTACCTCTCTCTTTATTGGAACAATTTGTGCAACAGTGTTTTCAGTTTTTCCTATCTTATCAACCAATCCCATTCCTTTACAATTTGTTACATCCTCATCTTCCTCTACGAGAATCATTATGACCAAGAACCATAACGCCCTAACTAAACCTCGCAAACGTAACAAGGCTCCATTAATTGCCACCGCAATTATGCTGTCACTGGGCTTGCTGGGTGGTGGTTACTGGCTTGCCTATGGTCAATACTTTGAGTCTACCGATAATGCCTATTTGCAAGGTGATATCACCAGTATCAGCCCTAAAGTTTCAGGCTATATCGCTAAGTCTTACATCACTGATAACCAAGCGGTAAAACAGGGCGACCTATTAGTACAAATTGATGACCGCGACTATCAAGCGGCTCTAGAGCAAGCTAAAGCACACCTAACCGTCACCGAAGCGAGTGAGAACAACCTCGTTGCTCAGCAAAAACTGCAACGCAGCCAAATCCACCAAGCTGAAAGCCAAGTTGAATCGGCGCAAGCAGAATACGATCGCGCCGTTCAGCAAGTGGCACGTTCACGCAGCCTGCTAAAACGCAACTACGCGTCTCAAGACGAAGTAGACAGCATGCTCGCTCAGCAAAAAGTCACAATGGCAAAACTCGACGAAGCGAAGGCTAGCCTAGACGCAGCAAACGAACAATTGAATGTCATTGCCAGTGAAATTGAACAAGCTCGTGCTTCAGTAAACGAAGCGCAAGCAGGGCTAAAACAGGCTCAGTTAAACTTGGATTACACCAAAGTTTACGCGCCTACAGATGGCATCATAGGCAAGCGAAGCGTTCGCGAAGGTCTGTTAGTTCAGGCTGGCGCACCATTGATGAGCTTAGTACCGAATAACGCTGTGTGGATTGAAGCCAACTTCAAGGAGACTCAACTGAGCGGCATTCATAAAGGGCAAAAAGTCGAAGTCGAGCTGGATGCTTTTCCTGGTCAGCCTCTAGAAGGGGTCGTCGATAGCTTCTCTCCCGCTACTGGCGCTAAGTTCGCTCTGCTGCCACCAGAGAATGCAACAGGCAACTTCACCAAAATCGTCCAGCGTGTACCTGTTAAAATTATTATCCCTAACGCTAAAGAACTACAGGGGCGCTTACTACCCGGTTTGTCTGTTGTCGCGACCATTGACACACGAGGCTAATCATGACGAGTGCTGCAATGAGTCATACTGTTGAAGAGCAACAAGTACCGACACGTCACTGGATAGCTCTGTTTGGTGGCCTTATCGGTGCATTTATGGCGATTCTTGATATTCAAATCACCAACTCTTCGCTTAAAGATATTCAAGGTGCACTTTCTGCCACATTGGATGAGAGCTCTTGGATCTCTACCTCTTATCTCGTGGCAGAGATGATTGCTATTCCGCTCAGCGGTTGGCTATCAAAAGCACTGGGGAAACGTCGTTATCTTACTTGGACAACCGCGATTTTTACCCTTTCGTCCCTGCTGTGTTCTTTCTCATGGAATATGACTTCGATGATCGTATTCCGCGCGATGCAAGGCTTTAGCGGTGGCGCTCTTATTCCTCTTGCCTTTTCATTGGTCGTGCAGCTTTTGCCTCTCAATAAACGGGCTGTAGGTATGGCACTGTTTGGAGTTACTGCCACTTTTGCACCGTCTATCGGCCCAACGTTTGGTGGTTGGTTGACGGAGAATCTCTCTTGGCACTACATCTTCTATATCAACATTCCACCCGCTTTCTTAGTGATTGCAATGATTCGCTATGGCTTGGATGATGAACCGCTAGAGCTAGCAACACTCAAAAATGCCGACTGGTTTGGTATAGCAACTATGGCACTGGGCTTAGGTTGTCTAGAAGTCGTACTTGAAGAGGGAAATCGCGAGGAGTGGTTCAGTTCTCGCTTTATCATCACCTTGGCGATCATATCCGCAGTGAGCTTAGTCTATTTTGTGATTAATGAACTGCAGCACAAAAAACCATTGGTTAACCTACGGCTACTGAGAGACGGTCAATTTGCAATGTCTTGTATCGCTTATCTGATTCTTGGTATGGCGCTATTAGGTTCGATTTATGTCCTACCGATGTACCTGACCCAAATTCAGCAATACAACGCGATGGAGATTGGTGAAGTCTTGATGTGGATGGGCTTTCCGCAGCTGCTGATTTTTCCGCTCGTACCAAAATTTACCCAAATCATTAAGCCCAAATACTTAGTGACGTTTGGCTTTGCCATGTTTGGCTTAAGTTGTTACGTCAACACTCATATGACCGTTGACTTTGGTGGTCAGCAACTGATTTTATCCATGGTACTGCGTGCCATTGGTAGCCCATTTATTATGGTTCCATTGTCCTTAGTCGCCATGAAGAACATCGCCAAGCATGAGACCCCTGACGCCTCCACTCTCACTAACGTTATGCGTAATTTAGGCGGTGCTTTCAGTATCGCGGTGATTGCTACTTTGCTTGACAACAAAACGCGCGAACATTTAGCTCATATCAAAGAGTCGCTTCCCACTGTCAGTCAGTTAGGCTGGCAAACTCTGCAGCAACAGCAAAGCTTCTTTATTCAAGCAGGCAGTGATAGCGCAACAGCGTTACAGCAAGCTCAAGCCAGTTTAGTTGCTACAATGCAAAGAGATGCGGCGATTATGGCTTATAACGATGTGTTTCTGATGATGACTGGCTTTCTCGCTGTCGCTGCAATGCTGATTCTGACGATGCGCGACTGATCTTGCAGTCACTTGCGTATACGTGTACGGTAAGAAAAAACAAGGGAGCGCAGCCTATGACGTTTAAAATCAGCGATTTATGGCATGAACGCCACGATGATGAACATAAAATTCGCCGCGATGACCACCGCAGCCCGTACCAAAGAGATCGAGCGCGAATCCTCCACTCTGCGGCTTTTCGTCGCCTCCAAGCAAAAACCCAAGTGCACGGTAATAGCTTTGATGACTTCCACCGCACTCGCCTCACCCACTCTCTTGAAGCATCGCAACTTGGTACTGGCATAGTCGCTCAATTAAAACAAAAGCAGCCTGAGTTTAGAGATTTATTACCGAGTGACAGCTTAATTGACTCACTCTGCCTTGCTCATGATATCGGCCACCCACCCTATGGGCACGGTGGTGAAGTCGCCCTCAACTATATGATGCGAGAACACGGTGGTTTTGAAGGCAATGCACAGACATTTCGCATTGTAACTAAGCTTGAGCCATATACTGAGCAGTTCGGTATGAACCTGACTCGCCGTACCCTACTTGGCTTAATAAAATACCCAGCGATGATTAGCCATACCCGCGCGGCAGAAGTTCCGGAGAGTGTGTCCCATCAACGCCGTTTAAAAGCCAAAGAGTGGTCTCCAGCAAAAGGGCTCTATGACTGTGATAAAGCCCTGTTTGACTGGGTGGTTAAGCCGCTGAACGAACAAGACAAATTACTATTCAGCCAGATGCGTGACGAAAAACTCACTGGTAAACAGCATAGTAAAACGCGACATAAATCGATTGATTGCTCCATCATGGAACTGGCCGACGATATCGCCTATGGCGTGCACGACTTAGAAGATGCCATTGTGTTAGGGATGGTTAACCGCCATCAGTGGATTGAAGGTGCCTCTAGCTACCTATCCGAGTGCGGTGACCCTTGGTTTGAAAAGCACATCGCATCAATCACCGATATGCTATTTTCGGGCACACACTATCAACGCAAAGATGCCATTGGTGGTATGGTCAACGCGCTACTGACCAGTATTTCGATTAAACCTGTCGACGCACCTTTCCAAAGTGAGTTACTCGGCTTTAATGCGGTCCTAGAACCCACTATGGCGAAAGCACTCAACGTATTAAAGAAATTCGTCAGTGACTACGTAATTCAAGTGCCTCAAGTTCAGGTAGCAGAGTATAAAGGCCAGCAGATCATCATGGATATCTTTGAAGCGCTCAGCGCCGACCCAGAACGACTCTTGCCTATTAATATACGCCAGAAGTGGCTCGCGAAAGAGAGTGACAGTGAAGGTTATCGAGTGATTGCCGATTATATCTCGTCGATGACAGATGGTCATGCACAAAGACTCCACCAGCAATTGTTCTCCTCTCACTAGAAAGAAGTAAACAGCTCAGCTTCAAGCACCGTAGTTTTTTTCAAACACGCCGGGGGGCATTTGCTGAATTTGGAACTCAATCATTTGATTGAACGCCTCAATTAAGGGCAAGAAGTTTTTCTCAGGTTCAAGTAGAGAGAGAATATGGTAGCCCGCTTCCACCGTAGAGAGGCTGTTATCACTTGGTGCTTTACGAATGCGATAGTTACCCTGTAGGTCATCAGGTAAGTGTACGAGAGGCAAAGCGTGAAGATTGGTCGACAATTGCCACATTTTATACGCTTTCTTCCATGTGCCATCGAGTAAGATAACCCTGACCTTTTGCTCAGCCGCAAGCTTTTCAGCCACCTGAGTATGACTCACTGAGCCCTCGCCAGGATAGAGCACAAAGTGGTGGTGGCTTGAGTCACTGAGCAGTTGGTTTAGCTCATCATGGGCAGAAAAGTCCTCCCCTTTAAAGCAGTAGCTATTAGCAAGAGACAAATTTAAGATTCGCGCGGTTCCCATTGGCCTATTTGTTTCACTGTGATGTTGCAAGATGACCAACTCAACGTTCGATGTTAGTCTTTGTATCCACTCACAAATACACGCTTTGAGTGATTTTCCACATTGAGAACAGTATCGGGACATAGTGTGCGCTTATTATTTCAGTTAATCGCTATCAGCTTAGTGTGCCTCGGCCTTCAAGTCGAACCTTTGGCATCGCAGATGAGTTGGCAACGCGACTTAATTATTCACGGCCAGTGGTGGCGAATCCTAACAGGAAATTTCACTCACACCAACTTTGCCCACCTAGCCATGAACCTTGCAGGCCTATGGGTGATGAGTTTTATATTCAAACCATCAGTAAAAGCACTCACATTTTGTTTAATCACTATTAGTATTGCAGTTGGCGCACTTAATTTCCTAACCAGTATGAATGGCTATGTCGGCTTATCAGGTGTTTTGCATGGCCTGTTTGCCTTTTTCGCCCTGCAAGAAGCGCTCAACGGCAGAAAGAGCAGCTGGCTGTTAGTTGTGGGGGTAATGCTCAAAATAGGCTGGGAACTCACTATGGGCGCTTCATCATCCACCAGCGAACTGATCAATGCTCGTGTTGCGGTGGAATCTCACCTGTTTGGTATGCTCTCTGGCTTTATCTTTGCCGCTAGCCAATGTTTCATTCTCCGCCTACGAGCAAATATATAGGTTGATGTTCAGGGCTAAAGGGCGCAGAATGACGCCCTTTTTCGTGTCGACGCATTTTTGAGCGCGCTGCGATCACCGTTGAATTATAGAGAACAATATATGGGTTTTACCTCCTTAGGCCTTTCTGCCCCAATCCTCAAAGCAATTGAAGAGCAAGGCTATGACAAACCGTCTCCAATTCAGGAGCAAGCCATTCCTGCCGTACTAGCAGGCAAAGATGTCATGGCTGCCGCACAGACAGGTACAGGTAAAACTGCAGGCTTCACACTGCCGATTCTTGAGCGTTTAGATAACGGTCAGCGTGTCAAAGGCAACCACATTCGCGCCTTGGTATTGACTCCAACACGTGAGCTCGCCGCTCAGGTACAAGAAAACGTGTTTAAATACAGCCGTTATCAGCGCCTAACTTCTCAGGTAGTGTTTGGTGGGGTAAAAGTTAACCCACAGATGATGAAGCTGCGTAAAGGTTGCGATGTGCTAGTTGCAACTCCAGGTCGCCTACTAGACCTTTACCAACAAAACGCCATTAAGTTTGATCAACTTGAAGTGCTGGTGCTAGATGAAGCTGATCGTATGTTAGATATGGGCTTTATCCGTGACATTCGTAAAATTCTTAATCTGCTGCCTGCTAAGCGCCAAAACTTGCTATTTTCAGCAACTTTCTCAGCTGAGATCCGCGAGCTAGCCAAAGGCTTGGTTAACGACCCCGTCGAAGTATCAGTAAACCCCGAGAACTCAACCGCAGTCACTATTGAGCAAAGCATTTACCCAGCAGACAAACGCAAGAAAGCGCCAATGTTAGCCAAGCTTATTCAAGATGGTAATTGGCAACAAACACTGGTGTTCTGCCGTACTAAACATGGTGCCAACCGCCTCGCTTTCTTCCTAAATAAAGAGGGCATTACTGCGGCTCCAATTCATGGCAATAAGAGCCAAGGTGCTCGTACTCGCGCATTAGCCGATTTTAAATCTGGCGATATTCGTGTTCTCGTTGCTACCGATATTGCCGCACGTGGTATCGATATTCCGCAGCTTCCTCAAGTGGTTAACTTCGAGCTGCCACACGTGTCTGAAGACTATGTCCACCGCATCGGCCGTACAGGTCGTGCTGGTGAAGTAGGTAAAGCATACTCTTTGGTCGAAGCCGCTGAAGCGAGTGAGCTATTTGGCATTGAGCGTTTAATTCAGCAAGTGCTGCCTCGCCTTGAACTAGAGGGCTTCAAACCAGTCAACGAACTACCAGAGTCTAAGCTAGATACTCGTCCGATTAAGCCAAAGAAACCTAAGAAGCCCAAAAAGCCTAAGCAACCAAAAGCCGAGCATCAGGATGGCCAACGCTCTAGTGATAATGCTCGCGGCAATAAGCCTGCTGGCAAGAATAAACGTCACTTTGGGCATAGCAAGCCGAAAGGTGATAATTCTCAGCGTAATCAAGGCAAACCAAAGAGCCGTTCAAACAGTGGTAAATCAGCGAACCGTCGTCCAACTAAACCAACAGCAAGTTCAGCGCAGTAACCACCATTTATAAAAAACGCCCACCAAATTTGGTGGGCGTTTTCGGGTCTGTTGACCGAGTATTTATCGGGAAATGCATTAAACGATAGGACGCTGACCGCGATCAATCAGCTTCATTAGTACGTTATCAGCCGCTTCACCTGCCAAGCCAGCAAGCTTTGAAGTCAATTTCTTCTTCTCTACGTAGTGAATCGCTAGTACCGTCTTGTCTTTACACGCTTCAACGACAAGATCGTCTGAGGTTTTAATCTCATCAACTAAGCCTAGCTCGTGAGCTTGGGTACCAAACCAATGTTCACCGGTTGCGACTTTGTCTAGCTCAAGTTCAGGACGGCGTTCACGAATAAAGTCCTTAAACAAGCCATGAGTCTCTTCCAGCTCTTGCTTGAATTTATCACGCGCTTTATCGGTGTTCTCACCAAACATAGTCAGTGTGCGTTTGTATTCGCCTGCCGTGAGCTGTTCATACTCAATGTCGTACTTTTTCAGCACTTTATTGAAGTTCGGTAGCTGGGCAATCACACCAATTGAACCAACGATAGCAAATGGCGCAGAAACGATTTTATCGGCAATACAAGCCATCATGTAACCACCACTCGCAGCCACCTTGTCTACCGCGATCGTCAGAGGTAAATTTGCTGCCTTAATACGGTCAAGCTGAGAAGACGCAAGGCCGTAACCATGCACCATGCCTCCCCCCGACTCTAAGCGCAGTAGCACTTCATCACCTTCGCGGGCCACCGCTAGAATTGCCGTTACCTCTTCACGTAATGAAGCGACTTCTTTGGCATCAATACTGCCTTTAAAATCAAGAACAAACAGGTGAGGCTCACGCTTGCTATCCAAGTCGCCCTCTTTCGACGCCTTCTTGATCTCTTTTTCGCGAGACTTGGTTTTCTCTTTCTCTTGTTTTTTCTCAGCTTTATCACGCGCCTTAATGAAAGCTTCATCGTGTAGGTGGTGTTCTAACTGTTCAACGGTATTTTTGTACTGCTCGGTCAGGTCGGTAATCTCCAACTCCCCTTTTGCAGCAGAACTCTTACCGCCAACCGCTTTGGCAATCACTAAAATCGCAACAATCGCGACTACAACAGTCACAATCTTGGCTAAAAACAGCCCATAGTCCAACAAAAATTCCAACGCGATTATCCTCTAATTGTGCGAATTAGTGTATTGTAACCACCATCTCACGGAATCATAAAGAAAATCATTACAATAAGGATACACATCGTGGAATATGCGGTTTCTTCAGATGCCTTGAAAGGTAAAGTCATCCTGGTGACGGGCGCAGGTGCGGGCATAGGTAAACAAGCGGCTCTCTCTTATGCAGAGCACGGTGCAACGGTGATTCTGCTCGGCCGCACCGTAAAAAAGCTTGAACAGACTTACGACGAAATTGAAGCGGCAGGTTACCCTCAGCCAGCAATCATCCCCCTCGATATGAAAGGCGCTTCGAAGCAGAACTATCTCGACATGGTTGATACTATCGAAGGCCAATTTGGACGCTTAGATGGTGTGTTACACAACGCGAGCCTGCTGGGTGTGATTAGCCCATTCGATCAAATCGGTGAGGACACTTACGAAGACATCATGCAAGTCAACGTTAAAGCTCAGTTCTTATTGACTCAAGCTGTGCTGCCTCTGCTACATAAATCAGAGGATGCACGCATCATCTTTACCTCATCGACTGTTGGACACAGTGGTCGTGCATTCTGGGGAACCTATGCAATGTCGAAGTTTGCCACTGAAGGCATGATGCAGGTTCTTGCTGATGAACTGAGTAATACCTCTATCCGAGTCAACGCCATCAACCCTGGTGCGACTCGTACAGGCATGCGCGCTAAAGCGTACCCGGCAGAAGATACTGAGTTGCTCAAAACACCACTGGATATTATGCCACTTTACCTCTACCTGATGGCTCCAGAAGGTAAAGCGGTTAACGGCGAGTGTATTGACGCTCAGCCGAAAAAATAGAGCCGGAGATCAAACTCCAAAAGCCAGATACAATTCAACGCCTTGTGTTTTTAAAATAGAGACACAAGGCGTTTTTTTATCCATTCGATCATTCATCCCCTTGCCGATAATTAATAATAATTTATACTGTATATATATACAGGTATTTTGTTATGTATGAATTAATCGAACATCTTAAGCAAAAACAATGGCTTTGGTCTGGTTCTCAAGCTCCAGAGAATAATGATTACTACTCGACAGGGCATGATCTTCTCGATCAAAAACTTGAAGGTGGCTTTCCTAAACATGGGGTTGTTGAACTGCAAGGCGCATCGAGTATTGGTGAACTGCGTCTACTGCTGCCACACCTTAAAAATACCAGCCAAGAGCGGTTGTCTGTTTTCATTCAACCTCCGGGTTACCTATGTGCAGAACAGCTTAACAATGAAGGTTTAGATAACAATAAAGTCCTGCTGATCTACCCACAAAATGATAAAGAAGCGCTATGGGCGGCCGAACAGTGTTTACGTAGCGGTGCATGCAGTAACGTTTTGCTCTGGCACCCTAAATTAGAAGTGCATCAAGCAAGGCGTTTACAAGTCGCCAGTGAGCACGGAAACTGTCTGCATTTCATCTTTAAGACCAGCAAAAAATGCTTGTTCTCACTACCTGTCAGTTTAAGCATGACACTTCTTCCACACGCTTTAGGCGTTGAAATTAGCATTACTAAACGTAAAGGCGGTTGGCCTCAGGGTAGCTTTGTTATTGATATGAGTGCAACTTGGCCAAGTTTGACCATTCAGCCGAAACCACCAGTGGTTATCCCTTTCCCACTTCGCCAGCAAGGCTAGCTATGCAGAGCTGGATCTACCTACATTTTCCGACACTACAGCTAGATGCTCTTTTTGCAGAGCAAGCCTCTCTACCACTCGCGATCGTCGAATCGAAGCGGTTTAAGGTTGTCCAGTGTAACGATATTGCACATGAGCAAGGTGTCCAAGTGGGTATGGGATTAGGCAGTGCCAGTGCTATGTGTCACCAACTGCAAGTTCACCCTTATGATGAGAAAATAGAGCAGCAAACCCTACTCGATATTGCCCAATGGCTGTATATGGTCACCTCAGATATTTGCCTGTTTCCACCACAAGGTATCTTACTCAAAGTCACCAATATGCTCTCTCTCTACGGTGGTCTAACGCCATATTGGCAGCGTATCTCGGAGCATTTAGAGCAGTTACAACTCAGCTATTACTACTCTGTCGGCTTCTCACCGTTTTCTGCCATTGTCCTAGCGAAATCGAACGCTGCTCTACTCACATTGGATAAAGAACGGCTTATCAAGGCTATCAAACCCTTTCCTCTCATCGCGACGGAACTCAACAGCAAGGTGGTCGAGAAACTACAACGAGTTGGCATAACGACCCTCAACGATCTGCTTGATATTCCAATGAAGGAACTCGCTCGTCGTTTTGATATTGATCTGGTCAACTATGTCGGCAAGTTGATGGGACAATTTAAGCACCCAATCGACTTCTATCACCCACCGGAACAGTTCGAAAGCTACCAAGAACTGCTATTCGACATCGAGAATATTCAGTGGTTAGAGAAACCACTTGGCATACTGCTCAATAAACTTGAATGGTTTCTTACTCTACGTAACCAAGTCGGCTATGAGTTAGAGTTGCTCTTACACCAGCGCGATAGAGATGATGCCTCGGTACAATTTTACTCAGCCAGTGGTGATTACCTTGCCACGCGTTGGATGACATTGTGCCAGTTGACTATGGAGTCGTTAAAACTTGCAGCCCCAGTACAAGGGCTGACACTGCGTTTAATTCGTAGCGGTGAGCTTGAATCCACCAGCGCCGACCTGTTCAAAGGCTTTCAAGGCGAGCAAACCGAACTGGAGTTAATTGGCTTACTGCAAGCTAAACTGGGCAAAGACAAGGTAAGAAAAGTGGCTCACAGCCATGACCCTCGCCCAGAAAAAGCCACCTTTCTGTGTGACCCAAGCTTACCCATCCCGCACAAAGTCGCGAGCAATAGGTTGCGACCCAATATCCTGCTACCTACGCCAGAGCCTTTACAAGAACAAGTCTCCATCATCCAAGGGCCTGAACGCTTGGTTACCGGATGGTGGGACGGTGATGATATGACTCGGGATTACTTTGTTGCGCGTAGCGACCAAGGCCGCTGGCTATGGGTGTTTCGCAACCAAGATAAACATTGGTTCATCCATGGCCTATTTTGCTAATCGGGAGCCAATGTCATGCCTTATGCCGAACTATATTGCCAAACCAATTTCTCTTTTCTCACCGGAGCCTCCCATGCAGAAGAACTGATACTGCAAGCGGATTTCCTCCGTTACAACGCTTTAGCGATCACTGATGAGTGTTCAGTTGCAGGCGTAGTACGTGCTTACACAGCAAGCCAAAAACACCAACTTAATACCAACCTTATTGTAGGCAGCATGTTCTGGCTTAACCAAGAGTGTCAGGTCGTACTGCTGTGCCCGAATCGAGAAGCCTATGGTGAACTGTGCCGTATCATCACTAATGCGCGCAGGCGCTCAGAAAAAGGTCACTATCAACTCTCTGAGTGGGATTTAATGTCCGCTAAGCGTTGCCTGATTATCTGGTTACCTAGCCATAGTTCCAGTGACCATCAGTGGGGGAATTGGCTGGCTCAGCACCATAGAAGTCGTCTGTGGATTGGTATTCAGCGTCACCTTAAGTCTGACGACAAACAGTACCTTGCTCACTGTGAGCAACTTGCGCAAGAGATACATTTACCGATTACCGCTTGCGGTGGCGTACTCATGCACACCGCTACCCGGCTCCCTTTGCAACACACTCTAACCGCGATTCAACACGGATGTAGCGTTAACCAATTAGGTGAGCATTTACTCACCAATAGTGAAAGGAGCTTACGCAGCCAAGAAAAACTCGCCAAACTGTTCAAACCAGAGTGGCTACAAGAGAGTGTCGCCATTGCTCAGCGCTGCGAGTTCTGCTTAAGCCAACTTCAATACGAATACCCGAGTGAACTAGTCCCTGACGGCTACACACCCATGACTTACCTCACTGCCTTAGTTGAATACGGAAAGAAACTGCGCTTTCCTGAAGGCGTACCTACAGACATTCAGGCCACGATCGATAAAGAGCTTAGCCTGATTGAACAGCTCAACTATCCGTTTTACTTTCTCACCATCCATGACATTGTGATGTTCGCGAAACGTAACCGTATTCTCTATCAAGGGCGAGGCTCCGCAGCAAACTCCGTGGTTTGTTACTGCCTTGAAATTACCTCTGTTGACCCACGCCAAATCTCAGTGCTGTTTGAGCGATTTATCAGTGCCGAGCGAGATGAGCCGCCTGATATTGATGTGGATTTCGAGCACGAGCGACGCGAAGAGGTCATCCAATACATCTACCAAAAATATGGTCGAGAACGTGCTGCCTTGGCCGCAACCGTCATTTCGTACCGTTTTAAAAGTGCAGTGCGTGATGTGGGTAAAGCGTTAGGCATTGAAGAGAGCCAGCTCGACTACTTTATTAAGAACGTCAATCGCCGCGATCGCGCGTTAGGCTGGCAAGCTCAAATTGTTGAACTGGGCTTAGAGCCTGACTCCCTCAAAGGTGAGCAGTTTATTAACTTGGTCAACGAGATCCTTGGTTTCCCTCGTCACCTCTCTCAACATGTGGGTGGGTTTATTATTGCCTCCGGCCCTTTATATGAGCTCGTGCCTGTAGAGAACGCCTCAATGCCCGACCGCACTGTGATTCAGTGGGATAAAGACGATCTTGAGTCTCTCAAACTGCTAAAAGTTGATGTTTTGGCTTTGGGTATGCTCACAGCAATTCGCAAATGCTTTGACCTAGTTGAGCGTTTACATAGTCAAAAGCTCACCATTGCTGATATCACCCGTCGCCAAGATGACCCTCAGGTGTACAAGATGATCCAGCGCGCCGATACCATAGGTGTGTTCCAAATCGAGTCACGCGCGCAAATGAGCATGCTACCACGCTTAAAGCCTGCGACTTACTATGACTTAGTGATTCAAATTGCCATCGTTCGCCCTGGGCCAATACAGGGCGATATGGTCCACCCGTTTCTCAAGCGCAGAAATGGCGAGGAGAAAGTCGAGTACCCTTCCGAAGATGTGCGCGGTGTATTAGAGCGCACTCTTGGTGTGCCTATCTTCCAAGAGCAAGTAATCAAG
Source organism: Vibrio tubiashii (assembly GCA_000775715.1). Taxonomy (GTDB): domain Bacteria; phylum Pseudomonadota; class Gammaproteobacteria; order Enterobacterales; family Vibrionaceae; genus Vibrio; species Vibrio tubiashii_A. The sequence continues at coordinate 210,400 of JRWQ01000011.1, read as the reverse complement.
ATCGCTATGGTTGCGGCTGGATTTAGCGGCGGTGAAGCAGATCAACTGCGCCGAGCCATGGCAGCATGGAAAAAGAGTGGCGATTTAGTCAAATTCAAAACCAAACTCATTGATGGCATGCTCAGTCGTGGCTATGAACTAGAGTTCGCTGAGCGCATCTTTGACCAGATCTTAGGCTTTGGTGAATACGGCTTTCCAGAGAGTCACTCCGCATCGTTCGCAGTACTGGCCTATTGTTCGGCATGGTTAAAACACTACTATCCACAAGCCTTCTATACTTCACTGCTCAATAGCCTGCCTATGGGCTTCTACAGTGCCTCACAGTTGGTGCAAGATGCAAGGCGTCATAAGGTCACCGTACTGCCAGTTTGTGTCAACGCATCAGACTACGACCACCAAGTCGTCCCCTATCAGGATAGACTCGCAATCCAGTTAGGTTTAAGACAAGTCAAAGGCTTAAGTCTGCAAAGTGCAACACAACTGCTCAAGGCAAGAGCCAAAGGGCAATTTACCCATTCAGGCCAGATCAAACATATTGGTTTATCTAAACGTGATATTGAGGTGCTTGCCTCAGCCAATGCGATGCATACGCTAAGTAACAACCGCTATCAAACCCGTTGGACTATGATGGACTCTTTATCCGATCTGCCTCTGTTCCAGAATGTCGAAGAGACGGAATGCGCTACGATTAACACTCCCTCAGAGAGCCAAACACTCCTTGAGGATTACGCCGCCACTGGCCTATCTCTCGCCAAGCACCCAATAACCCTATTGGACGATGCTGGTGAACTTGGCCGGTTTACCCGCATGCGAGATTTACCCCACAAAGCGCACCAATCACTGGTCACGATAACTGGCGTTGTTACGGGGAAACAGGCGCCGGGTACGGCTGCTGGTGTGACATTTTTTACGCTGGAAGATGACACTGGCAACATCAATGTCGTGGTGTGGAAAGCCACCGCAAGAGCTCAAAAACAGGCTTATCTAACGGCTAAGATCCTACAAGTAAAAGGGATTTTAGAAAAAGAGGGCGAAGTGCATCATGTAATTGCAGGTAAGCTGATTGATATGACAGACAAACTACAGGGGCTAAGCAGTAAATCCAGAGATTTTCATTAATACCAATTGGGATAAGTCGGTGCTCAGATATTTACTCTCGTTGAGACAACACTAGAAACGAGAAAGGGAGTCGATACTCCCCATTTGAATTGTGTTCACAAGTATTACTTGTCGAGAACATCCCTTAGTCGGTCTTGCGCTACTTGAACCAAGAGATCAGGTTGGAACTTAGAGATAAAGCGATCACAGCCAACTTTTTCCACCATGGCATCATTGAAGCTGCCACTCAAAGAGGTATTCAAGGTAATAAATAGATCTTTCATTCGCGGATCAGAGCGAACTTCATGAGTAAGCTTATAGCCATCCATTTCCGGCATTTCTGCGTCAGTAATCATCATCAATAGCTCTTCGACAACATTCTTACCTTCGTCACACCAAGACTTAAGCAAGTTAAGCGCTTCGAGACCATCACGACACTCGATAATGTTCAGACCTAGTTGTGACAGCGTGCCTTTAACCTGAGCCCGGGCAGTAGACGAGTCATCGACAATCAATACGTTTCGGCCGACCATTTGATTAACCAGCTCTTGATCTAACACCCCTTCCGAGATAGAGATATCGTAATCGATGATTTGCGCCAATACCTTTTCTACATCAATAATCTCAACAATTTCAGTCCCATCGCCATCTTTAATCTGGGTAATGGCCGTCAAATAGTTAGCACGGCCCGCCGTTTTAGGTGGCGGCTGAATCTCAGTCCATGCTGTATTAACGATGTTACGAACCTGACCAACTAAGAACCCTTGCACTGTACGGTTGTACTCGGTAATGATCAGATTCTCTTCTTGGTTTTCGAGGCGAGATGGTGGAAAACCAATGGCCGCTCGAAGGTCAATCACCGGGACAGAAACGCCGCGCAACGACGCTACACCCGTAATATGATAGTGCGAGCCCGGCATCTTAGTTAGCGGTGGCACTTTGATCACTTCACGTACTTTAAAAACATTGATAGCGAAGACCTGTCGGCTATTCAAACTAAACAACAACAACTCCAAGCGGTTTTCACCAACTAGGTTTGTTCGCTGATCGACGGTATTTAATACTCCAGACATACTGCTTCCCAACCAATGTGTGTATAACAAAAATAGCCTATTGCGTGGCTAAGATAAAAATAAACCCATATAACATTCACGATTATATGGGTTTATGCAAAAGATAAAGTAGAGCGCTTGCTCACAAAACTCACTATCCTTCAATCACTTTCATTAAAAGTAGCCCATCGTACAAAGCTTGTTTAATTAATGCAGCGCCGGGCATGGTGGCTTGCTTATAAAAACGCGACTCAACCAACTCTAAGTCTTGATGATAAACAGGCAAACACTGCTCTTCAATACAGGTTTGGATAGCAGGATAAAGCACATCTTTAGCTTGGTTAATCGCGCCACCGATAAGCACCTTTTCAGGGTTGAAGAGGTTAATCACAATCGCGATAGCTGATCCAAGATAGCGACCCAATTTTTCGATCACGTCTACCGCTAACGGATCGCCATTCGCCGCTGCTTCACAGATATCTTCTACTGAAATCTCTTCAATCTCAATCAAAGATGATGGCTCACCTTGAGCAATACGCTCTGCGACTTCATTCCTAATCGCTTGCGAACTGGCAACGGTTTCTAAACAGCCATAATTGCCGCAGTGGCACTGCTTACCATTAGGGTCAATTTGGATATGGCCAAGTTCACCAATGTTGCCGTGACGACCTTGTAACACGCGGCCATCAAGAATGATACCCGCCCCCAAGCCATGATGAATGGAGATCAATACCGAGTTTTCGTTCTCTTGCGAATGACCAAACAAACGCTCAGCTAAAGCCCAGGCGCGAGTATCATTGGCGATGAACACGGGAAGCCCAGTGGCTTTGTAGATTTCTGGGCCGAGCGGCAAATTCTCAACATTGTAGTGTGGCATTTGCAGCACCACGCCACTTTCAGAATTTACTAAACCTGGTAGAGTCAGTGCGATACTGGTCACACGATCGAGCTGTTCAGAGTAGGTTTGGAAGAATTCATCAATTTCATGCAGTAAACGGGCGAGCACGTCGTCTTGGTCAACTTCATGAATATCGATCTTGGTATCGATCAGTACATCTCCACCTAACTCGTGCAGTGCAATAGTTAGGTATCCACGTCCAAGGCGCATTGACAAAAACTGCCAACCCTCGTTATTCACTTGCAATCCAACAGCAGGACGGCCACGGCTGGTCGCTTCCTGAACGGTCGTTTCATGAATTAGGTGGGCCTCAATAAGCTCTCGGGTAATTTTGGTAATACTTGCCGGAGCAAGCTCACTCTGCTTCGAGAGGTCAATCCGAGAAATTGGGCCTTTTTGATCAATGAGCTTATATACTCGGCCAGCGTTGACCTGCTTGATATGATCAATATGGCCAGGTTGAGCCATGTACATGGAGTACTCCGAATATCAATAACATGGTAATTTTTTTACTTTGCGAAGTAATTGTGAAGGGCTTTGATAGATTGCCGTGACAAGTGTCACGTATAAACATCTTTGTTTGTGTACCTAATCATATAGTGGACGAATAAATAAAAATCCAAACCTGTTTTTTTGCGCTAATAAATATGTCTTTAATCCTCTTTTCGAACTGATACGCACTAATCTCTTCAAATTCCCTACGCTAGTGCAAAGCCTGTATATACTTATAGCGAGCAGCCAACAACCGCGATCGCAGCGGCACTTATTATCAAGGAGATCCAATGACCTCTATCCAAAGAAGAACAAAGATCGTCTCGACTTTAGGACCTTCTACCGACAAACCCGGCATTTTAGAAGCCATTTTACAAGCCGGCGTGAATGTAGTGAGAATGAACTTCTCCCACGGGACAGCCGACGCTCACAGAGAACGCGCTACCCGAGTTCGAAATATTGCCGCAAAATTAGGTACGCACGTGGCGATACTGGGTGATCTCCAAGGACCGAAAATTCGTGTCTCGACTTTCAAAGAGGGCAAGGTACAGCTCAATATTGACGATATATTCACCCTAGACAACCAGATTGAAGCAGGCCAAGGTACGAAAGAAGCTGTCGGGCTCGACTACAAAGCGCTGCCCAAGGATGTTTCAAATGGCGATATCCTGCTACTTGATGATGGACGCGTACAGCTACAAGTTATCGGTGTCAATGACTCTCAAGTAAGAACCAAAGTGATCATCGGCGGTCCCCTATCCAACAACAAAGGCATCAATAAAAAAGGCGGTGGCCTATCGGCTGAAGCCCTAACCGATAAAGATAAGAACGACATTAAACTCGCGGCAGAAATCAACGTCGACTATCTTGCGGTCTCATTTCCACGCAACGGCGAAGACATGAAGTACGCCCGCAGGCTCGCAACAGACGCAGGTTTACAAACACGATTGGTGGCAAAAGTAGAACGCGCTGAAACGGTTGCGAGCGAAGAGAATATCGATGACATCATACTCGCTTCCGACGCGGTAATGGTGGCCCGCGGCGACTTAGGGGTCGAGATCGGTGACCCAGAATTGATCGGGGTACAAAAACAGCTTATTCGTCGCGCACGTAAACTCAATAGAACCGTAATCACAGCGACACAGATGATGGAATCCATGATGGAGAATCCAATGCCAACCCGCGCGGAAGTGATGGACGTCGCCAACGCGGTACTTGATGGCACGGATGCCGTGATGCTTTCAGGAGAGACTGCCGCAGGGAAATACCCACTAGAAACGGTTCAATCTATGGCAAGCGTCTGTCTAGGGGCGGAAAAGATGTCAGCGGTGAACCGATCAGGATATCGCATGGACACTGTCTTTGAGACGGGCGAAGAAACCATTGCTATGTCGACCATGTTTGCTGCCAACCATATGCGCGGTATCAAAGGTATTGTTACCCTCACCGAATCGGGCCGTACAGCGCTTATGATGTCGCGTTTGAGCTCTGGGCTACCTATTTTCGCTCTATCACGTAACGAAAGCACACTGAACCTCTCAGCGCTCTATCGCGGCGTTTTTCCCGTCTACTTTGATGATAAATCGGATACAGGGTTACAAACCGCGCAAGCCGCCGTCGCCACACTCAAAGAAAAAGGATTACTCGATGACGGTGATCTGGTGATCATCACACAGGGAGATGTCATGGATGTCATAGGCTCGACCAACTGTATGAGAATCCTTGCTGCATAACCTTTACTTCCCCCTTGTCTCTACGGGAGCGCTTTGCTCCCTTTTTGATCATAGAAAGTTAGGCTTCTTAATGCACTTAGAAAACGATTCAACAAACTGAAACCCCGCATCCAATCCGAGTTGGTAATCGTGGAGAAGGTCTTCTCGACGACTCATCAATGAACTTGAACGCAGAGGCTGGTCAGGTTTGATCTGGATAATAAAGCAATCATCAGGTGGCGACTGAAGAAAGTTTTGAGTTAACGAATAGGTCTGGTAGTGCACCATCAACATGTCAGCTAAGCTCGAATCAAACTTATCACCGAGTAGATGGCTCAAGCGATAGACATCGTCAGCACCAAATAACCATCGTCCACCGTTAAGGATTTCTAGATGCAGTTTATCGGCTTTCTCTTGTTTCGATTTTTGCACCCGTTCATTGATAAACAAACCCCAATCTTGCTTCCAGCGGTTAAGTTTATCTTGCCAATGATTTTGAATGACATTGAACGAATCCCGTAGCCACTCCACAGACTGCTCTTGATTCACCTCGACAATATCCGTTACTGAGTCCTCCCCTTCCGTACGAATCACTACTATGCACCGCGCTTCCCTACGCCAAGCCTCCTGTACAGGAATAGATGCGGACACACCGCCATCGACATATTCGCCATGAGGGAACTGCACAGCATGGCTGTAGAGACGTGGAATTGCACAAGTCGCAATCAGTACCTTTCTCCAATCATCAGCCAACATCGGAAGGTAGTGATCAGAAAGTCGATAAGTATCGGTTACAGCAGCGTAGGCATGACGATGTGCCAAAACCTTACGCCCCATATCAACATCGAGTCGGTATGGATAATCACAGATCTTCTCCAGCGCCCAATCGAGCCCTAAATACTGATTATGACGAATATAGCGGAACAGGTGGAAAAATTCGCGGGCCGTGGTGAGGTCTAAGATAAACGACTGTCCTATCCCCCGTTGCCGACAAAGAAAAGCACATAAGTTCAGCGCCCCGGCTGATGTGCCATAGAAAGAGTGAAAAGGGTCGAAATTCGATAAGAGAAATGCGTCAAGTACACCAGAGGTAAAAATTCCTCGTTGGCCGCCCCCTTGAGCAACCAATGCATTTTTACCGCCGGTATACTTTTTTAGTTGTTGAGCATCAAGTGTTACAGCAGTATTGGTAACGACACCGCAGTTGCGCATTAACTGTACTAAGCTGTTGCAATGGCAGTAATACCGAACCCTAGTAGAACAGTGAATACTACCGCAGTAATGACAAGAGCGTATTTTAGATTGTGTTCCATAGACACCTCCTTATTGTGTAACAAAGTAATAACATCCTTATAAGGTATCTTCAATTAATACCTATTTTCCGTACGGAATTATGACGTTAGCATCACAATTGTTCGTTATGGCATTGAAATAACGCCAATAGAGAGATGTCTATCAAGAGGTACTCTGACTATGTACTTAACAACTAGCGACTTGCTTTAAAAAGAGTATTTGACCCCCAGAGCTGCACCTATTTGTAGCTCTGGTCCTCCATATAGATTGAGTTCAGGGTGTACTTGGCCGTACATATCCCAACCTTTACTCAAGTTCCAATTTAGTCCTAAAGGAATACGAGCACCAAATTCTTTCCCATCCCATTCACTCCAGCCACCCGCACCAACATACCAAGTGACCGGTGTATTCGCCTCAAAAGACCCGCGCTTAAGAATATAATCGAATGCCCCGCCTTCATTACCGACAATAAAACGGTACTGGTTATCCAGTTCAACAACCACGCTCAGTTGTTGATCAACCGCCATACCTAAAGTTAAATCCGTCGAGTTAGGTTCTTCAGCCACGACTGAAACACTGCCAAATAGCGCCGCTACGCCAAGCAGTGCTACTACTCCATTACTATTCATAGAATCTCAATCCTATTTAAATCAAACTGCGGGCAATTTTCCTGATTTGTAGGAAAAGGATGTCAGAGCAAGGTGAGAGGCAAGACAGGACTAGGCCAAAGGGCGGGAGGCGGGATGCGGGATGCGGGATGCGGGATGCGGGATGCGGGATGCGGGATGATTTTAGCCAACCAAGAGTGTCAACAAAATGATATAAGACACCAACGAGCTCCTCTCAGAGGTCGAAGTCGGATCTCGATTCCCGAAACGAAGTGCTCTCGCAGGGCGCAGCCCGTTCCACAAGCGAAGCGCTCCCACACCAAAACAAAAAGGAGGCCTAAGCCTCCTTTTATCTATCTAAGTGAGTGTATGGGGATTAACCTTGGTTACGGATCCACTCATCCATTTCAGTTTTTAGGTTGTCAGACTTAGTACCGAAGATAGCCTGAACACCACCTGCAACAACGACTACACCTGCAGCGCCTAGTTGTTTTAGTTTGTCTTGGTCAACAGTTTCAGTGTCAGCAACTGATACACGTAGACGAGTGATACATGCGTCTAGACCAGTGATATTTGCTTTACCACCGAATGCAGCAACAAGTTCGCCAGCCATGTCTGAACCAGAAGTCGCAACTGCCTCTTCAGTTTCGTCTTCACGACCTGGAGTCTTAAGATCCATTGCTTTGATAACTGCGCGGAATACTACGTAGTAAACTGCTGCGTATACAAGACCTAGACCAACCATCAGACCCATGTTCTGTGCATTACCAGATAGAACAGTGAAATCGATTAGACCGTGTGAGAACGACGTACCGTGAACGATACCTAACGTGTTAGTTAGGAAGAATGCAGAACCCGCTAGTAGAGCGTGAATTCCGTACAGTACTGGAGCAACAAATAAGAATGAGAATTCGATTGGCTCAGTGATACCTGTTAGGAAAGAAGTCAGTGCAGCAGACGCCATGATACCCATTACTTTCGCACGGTTTTCTGGCTTAGCAGAGTGAGCGATAGCAATAGCAGCAGCTGGTAGACCGAACATCTTGAACATGTAACCACCCGCTAGCTGACCGAAGCCATTACCAGCAGCACGAGACGCTTCATCAGCAACTAGGTAACAAGTAAGAACACCGTTCTGTGCTTCACCAGCAGCGTTTACACAAGAACCTGCTTCGAAGAAGAATGGTACGTTCCATACGTGGTGTAGACCGAATGGGATTAGAGAACGCTCAACAATACCGTAGATACCAAACGCTAGTTGAGGGTTTTGATCCGCAGCCCAGTGAGAGAATGCACCGATTGCACCGCCGATTGGAGGCCATACAACAGATAGGATAAGACCTAGACCGATCGCAGCGAAACCAGTGATGATTGGCACAGCACGCTTACCAGCGAAGAAGCCCAAGTACTCTGGAAGTTGGATCTTGAAGAAACGGTTGAATGCCCAAGCAGCAACACCACCAACAAGAATACCACCTAGTACACCTGTATCGATTTTTTCAACGCCCATAACACCAGCCATAACGCTTAGCGTTGCAGCCATGATGCCGTAACCTACGATAGCAGCTAGGCCAGCAACACCGTCGTTGTTAGTAAAGCCAAGCGCCACACCTACAGCGAATAGTAGAGCCATTTGGCCGAATACTGAACCGCCAGCTTGCTCCATTAGGTTAGAAACGATATCTGGGATGAAAGCTAAGTCGGCAGCACCGACACCAAGAAGGATACCTGCAACAGGTAACACCGATACTGGCAGCATCAGAGATTTACCCACTTTTTGCAGGTTAGCAAAAAGATTCTTAAACATGTTTATGCTCCTGAAAGTTTATAAGAATTATTGGGTTCTAACGGCACACCCCCGTAGCCTTAAATGTTAGCACCCAGAAAAAATGTAACCACATGTGTCACTATATTTTCTGCCTCTAAATATATCGTGCGAGTCATCTCACTTTCTAGGTAGTTACGAAATTTAGTTTCAAACTCATATATAGATCACAATCGCAATTAGACGTTGAAATGCATTTCATTACCATAAGGTCATGTTTTTATTAAGATTTACATTTATATCAATTAATTTTGATGGGTAAATAAAATAGATGCGGTTGTTATTTTGCGTAACATAATTACAAATCAACGATTTTTGCTCTCAAGATCAACATTTTTCGTAAACAATAGCCAAAAGTTAAAGGTGTGTGATTTGAGATACAAAAAAAAGGAGCCCTAGCTCCTTTTTTATCCAAAACTCTTTTTTTATCTCAAAAAAAGTTCACGAAAGTTTTTGCTGGTTTCTTCTCCGACTTCCCCTAAAGAGCAACTTTTAAGTTGTGCAATATAAGAGGCGACCTCAACGACATAAGCTGGCTGGTTTTGTTTACCACGGTGAGGAATAGGCGCAAGATAAGGAGAGTCGGTTTCAATTAGCATTCGCTCTAACGGTATCGCTTTAACCACTTCTTTTAACTCTTTTGCCTGTTTAAAGGTGACGATACCTGAAATAGAGATATAAAAACCGAGATCCATTGCCGCTTCAGCAAACTCTAGATCCTCAGTAAAGCAGTGAATCACGCCTCCACACTGATCTGCATGGCCATTCTTTAGAATATCTAAAGTATCTTGACGTGCATTTCGGGTATGGATAATCAACGGTTTATTCAGCTTGACCGCCAACTCTACCTGTTGTTCAAATCGTAGCTTCTGTAACTCGGCAGTTCCAGGCTGATAATGATAGTCGAGACCCGTTTCACCCACCGCAACCACTTTAGGGTTCGCTGCATACTCATGAAGCAAATCAAGGGCGAAGTCGCTTTCCACATCTAACGGGTGCACACCACAAGAAGCATAAATATTGTCATAAGGCGCGATCATTTCGAGCATATTAGGGAACGAATCAAGGGTTACGCCAACCGATAAAAGTTCATTAACGTTAGCAGCTTTAGCCTTAGCCACAACATCTTCAAGTCCGTCGTGAAGCTCCTGGTAGTCAAGTTTGTCCAGATGACAGTGAGAATCTACAAACATGTTTCCTCGTTAAATTTAAATAGCCAGTCCAGAATAAGTAGTTCAGCATTAAGCCCGGTGTGTAAGCGTAGCTGCTCAATAAGCTTAGACAGGTCTCGTGCCTGAACATAAAGCTGCTGATAGCCGACAATCTCGGATAACCGCTTCGAGCCAGGGGTAAAAAACGCCTCAGATAATCCATAATGAATTTTCTGCGCATCGACCAACAGATGCCATAGCCAGCTAAGACTTTCGTGATGACTGCTCGCCAACTCTTTAGCAAGCTTAGTCGTATCTGATTGATTGTGGCAATGTTGCAGAAAAGCTGACTCAATCGACGAATATTGGCTCTGTTTATCTTGCTTAACAAATTCAAGCGTTGCTATCGGCGCATTATTATTAAGGTGCGCCGCATAGGCAGGAACTTGTGTTTCAACTTGCTGGTTGAGCCATTGAGTCAGTGACAATGCATCAGGAACAGTAAGATGCCACTGTTGACAACGACTAGTGATGGTTGGCAGCAACATATTCGAGCGATGGGCAACAAGCAAAAACATACATGCCGCAGAGGGTTCTTCAAGTGTCTTAAGCAGAGCATTGGCCGCAGACTCATTCATCGCTTCAGCTGGCTCAATCACAAATAGCCTCGTCCCAGACAACTGAGAAGACTCTTGAGCGATTCGATTACACTGACGGATTTGCTCAACGGTAATTGATTTGCCCTCTTTCTCAGGCTTAACGATATGGAAATCAGGGTGATTCTCAGACTCCATTAACTGACAGCCATGGCAAAAACCACACGCTTCACCAGGATAGTTCTGGCACATTACCGCTCGGCCAAACTGTTCGACCAAATGTTCAGCCCCCATGCCCTCGCCTGCAATCAGTAGAGTTGCATTAGAAAAACGATCCGCTTGAAGCGCAGTTTGCCACTCCTTCCACATCGGAGAAAGCCATGGGTATAGCTCGTTCATGCTAAGCACTCATCCATTGGGATACAACATTAGCAATATCAGACGCTACCTGCTCAATGTTCTGCTCGGCATTAACAATCACTACCGAGGCATCGCCCTTGGCCAATTCTAGATAGCGTTCGCGCGTACGGTCGAAAAAGCTCATATCCATCTTTTCGATACGGTCTAGCTCACCACGACCACGTGCACGCTCCAAACCTACCCTAGGATCAATATCAAGATAGATCGTCAGATCAGGTTTAAAATTGCCCAGCGTTGTCTGCTTTAGAGCCGCCATAGTTTCACGCGGGATCTGACGTCCACCGCCCTGATAAGCCTGTGAAGACATATCATGACGATCGCCTACCACCCAACGTCCAGAAGCCAATGCTGGTTTAATAACGTTTTCGACCAGTTGTACTCGTGCCGCGTACATGAGCAGAAGCTCTGTCATGTCTTGCAGATGTTCACCTTCATGCTCTTGCTTTACCAGCGTACGCAGCTTTTCAGCTAGCGCAGTTCCACCCGGCTCTCTGGTCTGTTGAATGTTCTCAACTCCTGCTTTATTTAGCGAATCTAGCACTGCACTAATCGCGGTACTTTTGCCTGCGCCTTCTAGACCTTCGATGACAATAAACTTAGCTTCACTCATTTGTTACTTCTTAATTGTTTTAAATAGGCTCGAACAGCTCGATTGTGCTCCGCCAAAGTTTTTGAAAATACATGTCCACCATTGCCACTCGCGACAAAGTATAGGTAATTGCTCTGTTCTGGATTCATTGCCGCTTTAATCGATGCTTCGCCCGGCATAGCAATTGGCGTAGGTGGCAGACCTGAAATAGTGTAAGTATTGTATGGCGTTGGCGTGCGCAAATCTTTCTTGCGGATGTTCCCATCGTACTTATCGCCCATGCCATAAATTACGGTTGGATCGGTCTGTAAGCGCATACGTTTGTTTAAACGGTTAACGAATACTGCCGCAACGCGCTCTCGTTCAGACTCAACAGCGGTCTCTTTCTCGATGATAGACGCTAAAATCAATGCTTCATAAGGTGATTTAAGTGGCAGCTTATCTTGGCGAGTTGCCCAGTGCTCATCAAGCACCATCTCTAGCTTATCTGCCGCGCGCTTCAAAATATCGAAGTCTGACGCACCAAAGGTATAGTGATACGTTTCAGCAAGCAGTAGACCTTCTAATTTCTCATGCGGCACATTAAGCTTGTTTGCGATCTCAGCTTCACTTAAACCATCCAGTTCGTGCTCAAGATACGGTGCGTTTTTAATAATCTCACGCCACTCTTTGAAAGTAGAACCTTCAACAAATGTAATCGAGAACTGGTGCTCGATTCCCTGTTTGAACTGCTCTAACGTCGACTTTAGTGTTGATCCAGTTTCAATTAAGTAAGTGCCCGCTCGCACTTGAGTCAGCTCAGGATGAAAGCGACGCACCAACTTAACGACGTCGCTGCTATCAATCATATCCGCTTCGGTAAGCTGATCGAGAACGCGATGAAAACTCGTGCCCGGCGCAAGGGTAAATATCTGCGGATGTTCAATTTGAATCTGTTGATTGAGATACTGCTCAACTTGATTGGCAACATAGAAATAACCACCAGCGGCTAAAGCGCCAACCAATACTAAAAAGAGAGTGATTTTTTTAATCACGAGTCGATCATCTCCTGAATTCGTTTTGTTATTTTTCCAATTTCAAATTGGCATGTATCAATGGCTCGCACCGGGGCTACACCAAGGATAGAGTTTGTCATAAAGACTGAATCGGCAGCTAACAATGAAGAGAGTGGAAAATCTCCCTCTTCCACATCCAGACCTTCGCTATCAGCCCATTCGAGCACCACTCTGCGCATCACGCCGCTGACACCCGCCTTATCTAGCTTAGGTGTATACAACTTTCCGCCTCGTAACCAAAACAGGTTAGCCATGGTCGTTTCGATAACGTTACCGCTAAGGTCTAGCGCAACACCATCGGCAAAAGCAGTTTGTTCTAATTCGGCTTTGAGTAGGATTTGCTCTAGGCGATTATTGTGCTTGTGTCCTGCTAATAGAGGTACATGCCCTAGCTTGCGCTGACAAATGCCGAGCTCTACCCCATCCTGCTTCCATTGTTCATAATGAGCCGGATAGATAAAGTCGCTAATAGTAACATTTGGTGACGCCACTTGAGTAGGGCTATATCCCCTGCCCCCTTCGCCGCGGCTAATATGCAGTTTTAGACCCGCTTTAGGTTCACGACTGACAATTTCAGCCAACCATTTTTCAATCACTTGCCAATCTGGCCTAGGGATAGACAGGGCGTCTAGGCAGGCGTTCATTCGTTCGATATGCAGCGGCCAATGACAAATATTGCCATTGCGGGACAGCATAGTAGTAAAGCAGCCATCCCCATATTGAAAGGAGCGGTCGCTCAAGGAAATAGAATCTGAACAAACTCCATTCAACATATACATCGCATATCCTTTTTACGAATCAAACTAGACGCTATTAAATAACAAAACGGCTTAATGCCAAAGCACTAAGCCGTTAATAAGTCATATAGCTGTGACGATTTAGATCTTTTTGAACACTAGCGAGCCGTTAGTACCGCCGAAACCGAATGAATTACAAATTGCGTATTCCATTGACACTTCTTTCGCAGTGTGCGGCACAAGATCGATGTCTAAGCCTTCTTCTGGGTTATCTAGGTTGATTGTTGGTGGAACAATCTGATCAACCAGAGACATAACCGTAATGATCGCTTCTACAGAGCCTGCAGCACCAAGTAGGTGACCAGTCATTGACTTAGTTGAAGACACTTTAACTTGCTTAGCACCTTCTTCACCAAGAGCACGTTTAACGCCTTTGATCTCAGCAACGTCACCAGCTGGTGTAGAAGTACCATGCGCATTTACGTAACCAACTTGAGTACCTGAGATACCCGCGTCACGCATTGCTGCTTCCATCGCCAAAGCCCCACCTGAACCATCTTCAGATGGAGAAGTCATGTGGTAAGCGTCACCAGACATACCAAAGCCAACAACTTCAGCATAGATTTTCGCGCCACGCGCTTTAGCGTGTTCGTATTCTTCTAGAACCATCATACCAGCGCCGTCACCTAGAACGAAACCGTCACGGTCTTTGTCCCAAGGGCGAGAAGCTTTTTGTGGCTCATCATTACGAGTAGAAAGTGCTTTCGCAGCACCAAAGCCTGCCATACCTAGTGGTGTCGATGCTTTTTCTGCACCACCTGCAACCATAGCTTCTGCATCACCGTAAGCAATCATACGAGCAGCATGGCCGATATTATGTAGACCTGTAGTACACGCCGTCGAGATCGCGATGTTAGGACCGCGAAGACCACGCATAATAGATAAGTTACCTGCAACCATGTTTACAATGGTTGATGGTACGAAGAATGGGCTTACTTTTCGAGGACCTTTATTTACTAGAGCGCTATGACCCGCTTCAATAAGATCTAAGCCACCAATGCCTGAACCGATAGCGACGCCAACGCGAGCTGCATTTTCTTCGTTAATTTGTAAACCAGAGTCATCTAAAGCTTGGATGCCAGCGGCGATACCGTATTGGATAAATAGATCCATTTTACGTGCATCTTTTTTTGACATGTACTCAGTACAGTCAAAATCTTTCACTAAGCCCGCAAAGCGAGTAGAGAAATTTTCAGTATCGAAGTGCTCGATATTCGAGATACCACTTTGACCTGCTAGCAGAGCTTTCCAAGATGATTCTACGGTGTTGCCTACCGGTGACAACATACCCATGCCAGTGACAACAACACGACGCTTGGACACGATTTTATTCTCCGGAATTGAAATGATTCTATGGAAGGATAGAAGGGTTAAAAAGAACACAGGCGGCCAGAAGGCCGCCTGGGAGAGATATTACTGAGCGCTGTTTACGTAGTCGATTGCAGCTTGAACAGTAGTGATTTTCTCAGCTTCTTCGTCTGGAATCTCAGTGTCAAATTCTTCTTCTAGAGCCATTACTAGTTCAACAGTGTCTAGAGAATCAGCACCTAGATCGTCAACGAATGAAGCTTCGTTTTTAACTTCTGCTTCGTCTACACCTAGCTGTTCAACAATGATTTTCTTTACGCGTTCTTCGATGTTGCTCATTTTTTCTTTTCCTTTACAGATTTCGCCTAATGCGATGATTCAGTAGTTTATTCGAACTACCGAAAGTTGCAAGAGGGACCTTGCTGGTCAAACCACAATTTTAGCGATTTTAACCGAAATTCAGTACATTTTTGACTTAAATCATGCACAAATGTTGCGCACGTTCATGCCAACAAACCCAAACTATAGGCCATTTTAGTGACAATAAATAGCCAAGTTGACGACATTAAGCGTAAATTCACTCAACCCGCAGAAATTTGAATGAAATTTAATGAAAAAGTTCACCATTTCTGCAAGGTAAGCGATTTACACCATGTACATGCCACCATTTACATGCAAAGTTTCACCAGTGATGTACGCCGCTTCTGGAGAAGCCAGGAACACAACTGCTGATGCAATTTCACGTGGGTCACCTAAACGACCGGCAGGAACGTTAGACAGTGTAGCTGCACGTTGCTCGTCATTTAATGCTTTAGTCATATCCGTTTCGATAAAACCAGGCGCCACCGTGTTTACTGTTACACCGCGTGAAGCCACTTCACGAGCCATCGATTTAGTGAAACCAATTACGCCAGCTTTCGCCGCAGCGTAGTTAGCTTGACCTGCGTTACCCATAGTACCCACAACAGAACCTACGTTGATGATACGACCCGCACGTTTTTTCATCATGCCACGAAGTACCGCTTTAGACATACGGAAGATAGGCGTTAGGTTGGTATCAATGATGTCATCCCACTCAGAATCTTTCATACGCATAAGTAGGTTGTCACGAGTGATACCAGCGTTGTTCACTAGGATATCAATTGCGCCAAACTCATCATTGATAGTCTTAAGTGTCGCTTCAATAGACTCAACATTAGTCACATTGAGTGCGAGACCTTTACCATTTTCACCAAGGTATTCGCTGATCGCTGCAGCACCACCTTCAGAAGTCGCTGTACCAATAACAGTCGCGCCACGCTCAACAAGCAGTTCAGCGATTGCACGGCCGATACCACGGCTAGCACCTGTTACTAGAGCAATCTTGCCTTCTAGGTTCATCATGTTGTTTATTCCTTTGTTCGAAAATTACTTAGCCGCGTCTAGAGATGCAGCATCATTAACTGCTGCGCCGCTTAGTGTTTTAACAATTCGTTTTGTTAGGCCAGTTAGAACTTTACCTGGGCCAAGTTCTAATAGCTTCTCAACACCCTGTTCACTCATTAGCTGTACGCTTTCAGTCCAACGAACTGGGCTGTATAGCTGACGAACGAGTGCATCTTTGATTTTCGCCGGATCAGTTTCCGCTGCGACATCAACGTTGTTGATTACTGGTAACTGAGGAGTATTGAACTCAAGTTCTTCTAGCGCTACCGCTAGCTTATCGGCTGCAGGTTTCATCAACGCACAGTGCGAAGGCACTGATACTGGTAGAGGAAGAGCACGCTTAGCGCCCGCTTCTTTACAAAGTGCACCTGCACGCTCTACTGCGTCTTTACTACCCGCGATAACAACTTGGCCTGGCGAGTTAAAGTTAACCGGTGAAACAACATCACCTTGAGCCGCTTCTTCACATGCTTTAGCAATTGACTCATCGTCTAGGCCGATGATTGCGTACATAGCGCCAGTACCCGCTGGTACTGCTTCTTGCATTAGCTGACCGCGCAGTTCAACCAGTTTGATGGCTTGTTTAAAGTCGATCACACCTGCACAGACTAATGCTGAGTATTCACCTAGGCTATGACCCGCTAGGTTAACAGGTTGCTCTAGGCCTTGCTCTTGCCATACACGCCAGATAGCAACCGATGATGCTAGAAGCGCAGGCTGAGTGCGATGCGTTTGGTTAAGATCTTCAGCAGGACCGTTTTGAACTAGAGCCCATAGGTCGTAACCTAACGCTTCCGATGCTTCTGCAAATGTTTGTTTAACGACTTCATGTTGTTCGCCAAGCTCTGCAAGCATACCGACAGCTTGTGAACCTTGACCTGGAAATACGATAGCAAACTTGCTCATTTTGTTTTCCTTAAATCTATTTCTTTAAATAAAGACAAGAAAGAAAAGATGCCTAACAGGCACCTTTAATTTGAATTCTGCTGATTAGAACTTCACTAGCGCTGAGCCCCAAGTGAAGCCCCCACCAAATGCTTCAAGCAACAGTGTTTGACCACGTTGAATACGGCCATCACGAACTGCTTCATCGAGCGCAGTTGGCACTGTAGCCGCTGAAGTGTTGCCGTGGCGGTCTAGAGTCACCACCACCTGCTCAATCGGCATCGCCAGTTTTTTCGCTGTCGCCGAGATAATACGCATATTCGCTTGGTGAGGAACAAGCCAATCAAGCTCTGACTTATCCATGCCATTCTCTTTCAACGTCTCTTTTACCAGGCGTGAAAGTTGAGTCACAGCAACTTTAAATACTTCGTTGCCCGCCATGTGCAGCCAGCTGTTGATATCGTCACTGTGTTCGGACTCACTTGGCACTTTCTCGTGGCGGTCAGCGAATTTAAGACTTAGCAACTCGCCGAAACGACCATCAGCATTAATAGTAGTAGAAAGAATGCCTGGCTCTTCACTTGCGCCGACCACCACCGCACCTGCTGCGTCACCAAATAGAATGATGGTTGAGCGGTCATTTGGATCACAAGTTTTTGATAATGCGTCTGCACCAATCACTAGAACATTCTTGCAGTGACCAGTTTTGATGTATTGATCTGCAACTGATAAAGCGTAAACAAACCCGGAACATGCCGCCGCCATATCAAATGCTGGACAGTGCTTAATTCCGAGAAGTGCTTGAACCTGACACGCTGCCGATGGGAAAGCGTGTGAGCCACTTGTCGTCGCCACAAGAATCATATCGATATCGTCTTTGTCGATACCGGCCATCTCGATCGCATTTTTCGCTGCTTGGTAACCCATATCAGCAACAGTTTCATTTTCTGCCGCGATACGACGCTCACTAATACCTGTGCGAGTAACAATCCACTCGTCAGTGGTATCTACCATTTTCTCTAAATCTGCGTTTGAACGCACCTGAGATGGCAGGTAGCTGCCAGTACCTAGAATTTTGCTATACATGAAGACTAGTAGTGCCTCTCTTGGGGTTGCTGATCAAATAGAACCGCTTCTAAACGATCGCTAATTCGGCTCGGGACCTGTCGTTTGACCTCGTGCAGTGCCTCACCAATTGCATTGATGACGGCTTCTACATCAGCATTTCCGTGGCTTTTTATGACAATGCCGCGCAATCCTAGCAAACTTGCGCCGTTATACTGGTCGGGGTTCAATGTTTTTAGTTCACTAAATAGACCAGAAAACAATTTTCTTGCAATCCAACCCTTTATAGATGAGGCCATCATACTCGATTTCAACTTATCTATAAAAAGCTGTGCCGTGCCTTCACAGGTTTTTAAGCAAACATTACCGACAAAACCATCACAAACCACAACGTCTGCTGCATCATGGAGCAACTGGTTACCTTCAATGTAACCGACGAAGTTGATTGAGCTGGTATTTTCCAACATCTCGGCACAACGCTTAACCAGGTCATTGCCTTTGATCTCTTCCGCGCCAATATTCAAAATAGCCACTCTTGGAGGTCGGTCAACAAACTGTTCGACAAGGGCGCTGCCCATAACCGCAAACTGGAACAGAGAATCTGCATCGCTAGACACATTTGCGCCCAAATCGAGCATCCAAGTTCTTCCACCAGAAGCAGTAGGTAGTGCAGAAATCAGTGCTGGTCGTTCAATACCGGGAAGAAGCTTCAGCTTGAAACGCGATAAAGCCATTAATGCGCCCGTATTGCCACCACTGACACAAGCGTCGGCTTGATGGTCGGCAACGAGATCGATAGCCATGCCCATTGAGCTGCCTCGATGATTGCGTAAAGCGAGAGAAGGTTTTTCGGTGTTGGAGATCTCTCGGTCTGCGTGTTGAATGCTCAGACGAGCGTTCGGCTGATAACCGAGGGATGATAATTGAGATGTGATCGCGTGTTGATCACCGATAAGGGTCACTTTTAGCTCTGGGAAATGCGACAGTGCCTGCACGGCGGCAGGCACTGTGACGCGAGGACCGAAATCCCCGCCCATTGCATCAAGTGCAACGGTTATATTTTGCAAAGGTCAACCTTACTTGTTGATAACCTTTTTGCCACGGTAGTAACCTTCAGCAGTTACGTTGTGACGTAGGTGAGTTTCACCTGAAGTTGCGTCTACAGAAAGTGCAGCTGTAGTTAGGGCATCGTGTGAACGACGCATACCACGCATTGAACGAGATTTCTTGCTCTTTTGTACGGCCATTGACCCTACTCCTATGTAAGTATTAAAGAATTACTTCTTTAAGCTTTTTAAAACGTCAAATGGATTCGGCTTCTTTTCTTCTTCCAAAATTTCTTCTGGAATTTCACCAAACACCATATTATCTGAATCAACGCTACAGTCCGCCTGATCGTGCATTGCTATTTGAGGCAAGTTTAGAATGAACTCGTCTTCAACTAACTGTATTAGGTCTAATTCACCGTACTCGTTCAGATCTACCAAATCGTACTCTTCCGGTGCTTCCTCTTCAGTCTTTTCACCTTTATAAGGTGTATAAGTGAATTGGACATCGCACTCATGTGCGAAAACCTCATTACAGCGTTGACACTCTAAGTCGACTTCGATGTTAGCTTTACCAGAGATAACAACGAGTCGCTGCTCATCTAAGTCAAATGACAGTGACACTTGGGCGTCGCGTTTAACGCCTTCAACCGATTCATCTAAGCGCTTGAAAAGACTAACTTGAATAATACCTTCAACATCTAGTCGCTTCTGAGCAGCGCGTGACGGATCAATCGTACGCGGTATTTTTACCTTTTGCATAGGGCGCGAATTCTATCTTCCAAATCGTTTATAGTCAAAGAAAAAGGGCAAAATTTTGTACTTTTTTTCCTTACCAGCGAGAGAGCTAGTAAAAAAGCCACAATATGAATTAAGCTCTCACCAACTCTTGTTTTGATTGTAAAGAAAAATGCCGAATTACCAACTAGTTTTAGCCTCGACATCGCCATATCGCAAACAACTGCTGAATAAACTCGCAATTGAGTTCACGACCGCCTGCCCTGATTTCGACGAAACACCGTTCGAAAACGAGACGCCATTAGAGTTGGTTAAGCGACTCGCGCAGGGTAAAGCCGAATCTTGCCCGGTGACGCAGCCAAGCTTAGTCATTGGTAGCGATCAAGTGTGTGTCATTAACGGCAAAATCATTGGTAAGCCCCATACGCGTGAAAAAGCAATCGAACAGCTAACAGAGCAAAGCGGACAAGCTATTGAGTTTTTCACCGGATTAGCACTGCACAATACCGAAACAGGCCTCACAGACATTAAGGTCGATACGTTTACAGTGCACTTTAGAGTTCTAAGTAAAAAGCAGATCGAAAATTACGTCGACATAGAGCAGCCATTCTACTGCGCAGGTAGTTTTAAAAGTGAAGGCCTTGGCATCGCGCTGTTTGAGCGATTAGAAGGCAAAGACCCAAACACGTTAGTAGGGCTACCACTGATTGATTTGGTCGATATGCTTGAAGCACAAGGGGTTGAGGCGCTTTAGCGAGAAAGCGAGAAAGCGAGAAAGCGAGAAAAAATTAAAGGTTGGCACTTAATGTCAACCCTTTTTAGGAACGCTGCGCTATGGATGCGGGATTCGGGATTCGGGATTCGGGGCTATTTTATCCCCTTTTAGAGCAAATGCCGTCGACAACTTAGGTTATTCTCTAGCACTCAACACTAAAAGGGCAATTCCCAGTTCCCAAATCCCGAGCGCAGTGTTCTCGCAGGGCGCAGCCCGTTCCAGTAGCGAAGCGATCCATAGGACGAAGTCCGTTCCCGCATCTCCGGCGAAGCCGCTCCTAAAGCTTACGCAGCCCCGCCAAAGCTTTCTCTAACCTTGGTTCCATGGGCGCATTAATTTCCATCCATTCATCATTTGATGGATGCTGAAACTTAATGTTTGCAGCGTGGAGGAACAGACGATCTAAGCCTACTTTTCCGGTGTAAGCATCAAAACGGCGGTCACCATAACGATCATCCCATGCAATAGGATGACCCGTGTACTGAGTATGAACGCGGATCTGGTGTGTACGACCAGTAATTGGGCTCGCTTGAATCAAGGTCGCGTGAGCAAACTTCTCGATAATCTTAAAACGAGTTTCTGAAGGCTTACCGTTAGGGTTAACCCGAACTATGCTGTTTACTTCGTTCTTCAGAAGTGGCGCATTCACCTTCTTACAGCTCGCTTTCCACTCGCCCATGACAAGAGCAAAGTAATACTTCTGTACTGTCTTTTCACGAAATTGAGCTTGCAAATGACGCAGTGCTGAGCGCTTCTTTGCGACCAGCAGAATTCCGGAGGTATCGCGGTCAATACGATGCACAAGTTCTAAGAATCTTGCTTGAGGACGCAGAGCACGGAGCGCTTCGATCGCTCCAAACTTCAAACCACTACCACCATGCACAGCCGTTCCTGAAGGCTTATTCAGAATCAGCATATGATCATCTTCATGAATGATCATGTTCTCAAGCTCAGCCACTTTGTTAAGCTTAGTGCTTGGTGCGACCTCTTCTGTTTTCTCTTCGATCGTTACCGGTGGAATACGGACAAGATCACCGGCCTGAAGCTTGTATTCTGCTTTGACACGCTTCTTGTTAACACGCACTTCCCCCTTGCGCACAATGCGATACACCATACTTTTAGGGATATTTTTCAATTGGTTGCGTAAGAAATTGTCTATACGCTGACCCGCCATATCTTCGTCGATGTCAACGAATTGGACTTTTGTTCTAATTTCACTCATGAATACATTCTAACACTCTAAGTTGCGCAGAATCACATTTTCTTGGCAACAAATTGGAAAATTACTCGATAAGAGTGAACGCAAAATCGACTCCGAATAAAATTCCAGCAAATTAATTACAATTTTCAACATTCGCCCAAACAGTGCTTATTAAACAGTTAGTTACAAAAAAGAAAATCAGATTTATTTGTGATTTATTATAAAGCAGATTGCTGAGTTTAATGGGTACTGCTATAGTTCACAGCTGCAATATATGATTTGGTTGCATTTTATACAAACCACCTCATATTTGAGTAATAAATAGAGTAGCCCGTTAATTTACCAAAATGCTGCACACGGCGTAAGACATTTCTGGGATTAACAAACTTGTCACCCTACTCGTCGCTCATCATGTTGAGTGTTTACCGCCGCCGATGTGGCGCACAAGCTGAACGAGAAAAGCTTGTGAGACTGAAGTGCCCCAGAGCATCCCTCCAGCCGGGAGGCTGCACAGATTAAGCCATGGGATCAGGCACCGTGAAAGCGACCCAAGTGACAAGAAAAAATAAAAAATGACAACGAGATTTATCAATGAAAAGAATGCTAATTAACGCAACTCAAAAAGAAGAGTTGCGTGTTGCTTTGGTTGATGGTCAGCGCCTATATGATTTAGATATCGAAAGCCCTGGTCATGAATCGAAAAAAGCAAATATCTACAAAGGACGTATCACTCGCATCGAACCAAGCCTGGAAGCGGCTTTTGTTGACTACGGTGCAGAACGACACGGTTTCCTCCCTCTTAAAGAAATTGCCCGCGAATACTTCCCTGAAGGTTACACATATCAAGGCCGTCCAAGCATTAAAGAAGTGCTGACTGAAGGCCAAGAAGTGATCGTGCAAGTGGAGAAAGAAGAACGTGGTAGCAAGGGCGCGGCTCTTACTACCTTTATCTCTCTTGCGGGTAGTTACCTTGTTCTTATGCCAAACAACCCTCGTGCTGGCGGTATCTCTCGCCGTATCGAAGGCGACGAGCGTACCCAACTTAAAGCAGCTCTAAGCACATTAGAACTACCACAAGGCATGGGTCTGATCGTACGTACTGCGGGTGTTGGTAAGAGCGCTGAAGAGTTAGAGTGGGACTTAAATGTACTGCTAAACCACTGGGGCGCAATTAAGCAAGCTTCTGACGCTAACGCTGCACCTTTCTTGATTCACCAAGAGAGTAACGTGATTGTTCGTGCAATTCGTGACTACTTACGTCGCGACATTGGCGAAATCCTGATCGACAGCAACACCATTTACGAGCGCGCTCTAGACCACATCCGTCTAGTTCGTCCTGATTTCGTAAACCGTGTGAAGAAATACGATGGCGAAGTACCTCTATTCAGCCACTACCAAATCGAAAGTCAGATCGAATCTGCGTTCCAACGCGAAGTTCGTCTGCCTTCTGGTGGCTCAATCGTTATTGACCCAACTGAAGCGCTAACCTCTATCGATATTAACTCTGCCCGCGCAACTAAGGGTGGCGATATTGAAGAGACAGCACTAAACACCAACTTAGAAGCGGCAGAAGAGATTGCTCGTCAACTTCGTCTACGCGACTTAGGTGGTCTTGTCGTTATCGACTTTATCGATATGACGCCAGTACGTCACCAACGTGAAGTTGAAAACCGTCTACGTGATTCTGTTCGCATGGATCGTGCACGAGTACAAATTGGTCGAATTTCTCGTTTTGGCCTATTAGAAATGTCTCGTCAACGTCTAAGCCCATCTCTGGCTGAAGCGAGTCACCATATCTGTCCACGTTGTAGTGGTACGGGTGTTGTGCGTGACAATGAATCTCTAGCGCTATCTGTACTTCGTTTAATCGAAGAAGAAGCACTAAAAGACAACACAGCACAAGTATTGGCTGTAGTGCCTGTGCCTATTGCCTCTTACCTACTTAACGAAAAGCGTCGTTCAGTTAACCATATTGAGCGCATCCAAGAAGTTAAGATCACAGTTGTACCAAACTCAGATATGGAAACACCGCATTTCGATGTGATCCGTGTTCGCGAAGGCGAAGAGTTTGATCTACTGTCTTACCTACTTCCGACTAAGCTTGAAGCGATGAAGGAAGCGGAAGGTAGAGAACCAACCGTAGAAGCAGAAGCGAAACCGAAGAAGATTGAAGAGCCAGCTCTGAAAGGCTTTGCGTCTCCAAGTCAGTCTGCTCCGGCACCGGCTAAGCCAGCACCTAAATCGGTAGAGAAGAAATCAGAATCTCAGCCTGCGCAAGACGGTATGATTACTCGCTTGTTTAAAGCATTAGGCAGCTTCCTATTTGGTTCAGCCAAAGAAGAAGAGAAACAAGAAGAGCAAAAACCGAAAGATCGCCGCGAAGGCAATCGCAACAACCGCAATCGCCGTAACCGCAATGACAACCGTCGCCGCGGCAATCGCGATAACCGTGACCGTGATGACAAGCGCGATAATAAGCGTAAGAACACACGTGACGATGCGACTGACGCGAAGCCAAACGATCGCAAGCAACAAAATCGCAAGCCTAAGCAAGATCGCCGCAACAAACGTGACGATGCTAAGCCAAGCAAGGTTGCCGAAGAAGGTCTAAAGCTAGCCGCCGACGCACAGCAGGACGACAAGCCTCAAGAACGTAAAGAACGCTCTCAAGAGAAAGCCGCTAAGGTGAAAGAGCGCCGTCAGCGTCGTAAGCTTTCTAAGCAAGTTCGCGTTAAAGACCAAGCGGCTAACGCTCAAGCTAACGAAGAAGCGAAGCAAGTTGCAGTAGAAGCGAAAGCAGAAGCTGTAGCAGAAAAAGCGCTAGACACAGAAGCAGAAAACGCTGAAGAGCAACCTAAGCAACGTCGTAACCGTCGCTCTCCTCGTCATCTGCGTGCAAGTGGTCAACGTCGCCGTCGCGGTCGTGATCGTCGCCCTAACCCATTCCGCCTACGTAAAGGTGGTGTAGCTTCTCCAGAGATGGCAATGGGTAAAGTAATGCCAAGCTACGGTATCACTAAGCCTGCTCCTAAGCAGAAACCTAAAGCAGAGCAAGTTGAGTCAGTCGAGACAACAATCGCTTCACTAGGTGGCTTTGCTTGTCCTGAAATGGCAATGGGTAAAGTGATTGTACGTCGTGAGCAACCAACTGTTGAAACACCTGTAGAAGAAGCAGTTGTACAAGAAGCAGTGGTAGAGCAACCTGTTCAAGCTGAAGCGGTACAGCAAAACGTTGTGCCTGAGCCAACTCCTGTTGAAGTTGAGGCTAAACAGCAACCTATCGTCGAGGAACAAGCTGTTGTTTCTCAACCTGAAGTTGTCGCTGAAATCAAGCAGGAAGAAGTGGCTGTAGAGCCTTCTGAAGCTGTTGCTGTAACCAACACTAAAGGCTTTGCTTCTGCACCAATGGCAAAAGCACCTGGTAGCACAGAGATGAAAGACATCACTGTCAACGCAGCACCATTGAAACAAGAGCGTTATGCCTCTCGTGGTGCTGGTAGCCAAGTTGCAAGCAACCAAGCCGGCGCAGCAATGACTAAACCACAGTTTTAGTCATATACAAAATTGAAAACGGCCTCTCTGTGAGGCCGTTTTTTTATGCCACCAACCCTATTTCGAATTGATATCAAAACGTTAACGACCTGTTGTATAAATTGTTAGCCGCCATTTATCACAAATATTAGTCAAAACCAGTATCAATCTTGAACTTAGTCACACTTTTCGGTAGCATGCGCCGACTCGACCTGAATTATAACACTCGTCTCTTCTGCTCTTTTACATTGCATTTTTGCTCGGCAGAGACTAAACGTCATTCAGAACACTTTTAAACACTTAGCCAAACTGAGCCACTATGTTTGAATTTCCGCAATTTTCTAAACACTCGGTAAAGAACGATGTGCTGTCCGGCCTGACCGTAGCACTTGCTCTCGTTCCTGAAGCCGTCGCATTCGCTTTCGTTGCAGGTGTAGACCCTATGGTCGGTCTTTACGCTGCATTTATCGTTGGCCTTATCACATCCATCTTTGGTGGCCGCCCTGGAATGATTTCAGGTGCGACAGGCGCAATGGCTGTCGTGATGGTTTCACTGGTGGCATCACACGGCGTTCAATACCTTTTCGCGGCCATTATGCTCGCGGGTATTCTCCAAGTGTCCGCAGGTCTATTCAAACTCGGAAAGTTCATCCGTATCGTGCCACATCCGGTAATGATAGGTTTCGTTAACGGTCTAGCGATTGTTATCTTCCTCGCTCAGTTAGGACAATTTAAAGCACCAGATATCAGTGGAGCCCTTACTTGGCTACCTCAAGATCAAATGATGCTTATGCTAGGCCTTGTTGCCCTGACTATGGGTATCATTCACTTCTTGCCTAAATTCACTACCGCTGTACCTTCGTCACTGGTTGCTATTGTTACTGTGACTGCATTGGTTGTTGGCCTAGATTTAGAAACACGCACTGTCGTTGACTTCCTACGTACTATGTCGGGTGACGAAGCCGCAACACTAGCAGGTTCATTACCTACATTCTCCATCCCAGCGGTACCTCTAACTTTAGAGACGCTGCAAATCATTCTTCCATACGCCATCATTCTTGCTGCTATCGGTTTGATTGAGTCTTTACTAACTTTGACAGTACTGGATGAGATGACCAATACTCGCGGTCAATCTAACCGTGAGTGTGTCGGCCAAGGTATGGCGAACATGACCTGTTCAGTGTTCGGTGCCATGGGTGGTTGTGCGATGATTGGTCAGTCGATGATCAACGTAAACTCAGGTGGTCGCGGTCGCCTGTCTGGTATCGTTGCTGCCGTTGCGCTACTGATGTTCATCCTATTTGCTTCATCGCTTATCGAGATGATCCCACTGGCAGCACTTGTTGGTGTTATGTTCATGGTGGTTATTGGCACGTTTGAATGGGCAACGTTCAAACTTGCACGTCGCGTACCAAAGCAAGATTTCTTCGTTATCGTTCTCGTTACGGTTGTGACTGTACTGACTGACCTAGCCATTGCCGTTTTCGTTGGTGTAATTACATCTGCACTGATGTTCGCATGGCAACACGCTAAGCATATTTACGCGGACACACGTACTAATGAAGAAGGCTCTAAAGAGTACAAAATCCACGGCCCTGTATTCTTCGGCTCTGTGGCAAACTTCTTAGAGATCTTCGACGCGCACGGCGATCCAAGCGATGTTATCGTAGACTTTGCCGATTCTCGTGTTACTGACCACTCAGCAATCGAAGCGATTGAAACACTGGCTGAGCGCTATTCGGCACAAGGTAAGACACTTCACCTGCGTCACTTAAGCCCAGACTGTCGCAAGCTACTCGATAAAGCAGGCAGCTTGGTTGAGATCAACGTTAAAGAAGACCCGAGCTACAAAGTTGCTACTGACGTTCTTGCAGGGTAATCAAACCTCATAAAAAACGGGCTCCTAATTGGGAGCCCGTTTTCTTGTATGCTGTATTTCTATAGTAGCTTATTTAGTTTCTCACCAAACAACTCCAGACGCCAACTTTGCATTACATCAGGCAATTTAGCTGGATCTCGGTCTTTCTTCCACACCCAACTTATCAGCTGATTGAGCTGCTTTTTAGACGCTAGAAACTCGGTTGCCAATCCACTTGACTGAGAAGCACGTTTAACTTCATCTTTAAGCACTTTAAACTTCTGCTTATAGCCAGGTAGATCCATTAGGCGTTCAATTTTTTCAGGATAGTCATCAGCAGGCGTCTTCTGTGCCGCTTTAACAATAGAAATGATGCGCGCGCTGTGACGTTGTACAGAGCGGTAATCCATTCCCTCTTGCTCCATTTGCTGACGGTTTTGAATACCTAAGCGGGCAACAGTAAGCAGGTCATTCTCTTTGAACACGAAATTAAGCGCCAAATCACGACGTAGCGCCTCTTTTAAGCGCCAAGTGGCTAAAGGCTTAAGAATGGCTAGCTCTCGCGGTTTGAGTTGCCATGCACCTTTCACGTCCAAATACGCACTATCTGGATTCACCGTTTTTACGCGCTTAGAAGCAATTAAATCGCTCTCTTGTTGAGCCGCTTCCCACCAGCCAGCTTGAGTAATTTTCTCAAATAGTTGCTCATAAAGTGGCTGAAGATAGTAAACATCAGCCGCGGCATAATCGAGCTGCTTATCGCTCAGCGGTCTTGCTAACCAGTCAGTACGAGATTCACTCTTATCAAGTTCAACGCCTAAATACTCATTGACCAAAGCAGCAAAGCCAGTCGATAACCCATGACCTAAGAACGCGGCCATGAGTTGAGTGTCTACCATTGGGTAAGGCAGACAACCAAAACTGTTCTGGAATACTTCCAAATCCTCACCACAGGCGTGTAACACCTTAAGTACCGAAGTATCTTTCAGTAAAGCAACAAATGAAGTCATATCTTCAATAACCGTTGGGTCAATCAAAGAGAGTGTTTCGCCATCATACAGCTGGATTAAGCCCAACTGGGGGTAGTAGGTTCTCGTACGGACAAACTCTGTATCCAGCATAACAACATCGGTTTCTCTTGCGCTTAGGCACACAGCATCGAGCTGTTCTGACTGGGTAATAATCTGGTAATTCACTAATTTCTCACTATGAGCAATGTGTTATACCAATCTAAACAAGTCTCTGATCATCTACTTATCCAGATTGGTATTGGCAATAAAAATGCCGACTGGTTTAGTCGGCATTCTATCATCAAACAGTTAGCGTTGCTTAACTCTGGGTCGCTTACTTAGATTTAGACAGGTTAGCGTCATTCTCTTCACGTAGAACACGGCGTAAGATCTTACCAACATTGGTTTTTGGCAAATCCTCTTTAAACTCAACTAGCTTAGGTACCTTATAACCCGTCAGGTGTTCACGACAGTGGGCAATGATCTCTTCTTTAGTTAAACTTGGATCGCGTTTAACTACGTAAATCTTAACCAGCTCACCTGACACTTCGTGTGGCTGACCGATAGCCGCTACTTCTAGCACCTTACCATGTAGCGCCACCACATCTTCGATCTCGTTTGGATAGACGTTGAAGCCCGACACAAGAATCATATCTTTCTTACGGTCAACGATATGAATCATGCCGTCTTCATCAAACTTAACGATATCACCCGTCGATAACCAACCTTCTGAGTTAATTACCTCTTTAGAGGCTTCTGGACGCTGCCAGTAACCTTGCATTACCTGAGGACCGCGCACTTGAAGTTCACCGACTTCGATATTCGCAACCGGGTTACCTTCATCATCCACGATACGAACTTCGGTAGACGGTACTGGTAGTCCAATTGCACCTGTATAATCTGTCAAGTCATATGGGTTACCCGTTACCAATGGTGAGCATTCTGTTAATCCATAACCTTCAAGCAAGTGAATACCTGTGGTTTTTTTCCACTGCTCTGCAACGGCACGTTGCACCGCCATACCACCACCCACAGAAAGTTTAAGTTTACTGAAATCAAGCTCATGGAAATCTTCATTGCTTACGAGCGCATTGAACAAGGTGTTTACACCCGTAATTGCCGTAAATGGGTATTTCTGTAACTCTTTAACAAAGCCAGGAATGTCACGCGGATTAGTAATCAGTAAATTCTGCCCACCCATTTCAATAAACAACAAACAGTTAACCGTCAAGGCAAACACGTGATAAAGCGGCAACGCAGTCACCACCAGTTCACGCCCTTCAGACAAAACAGGGCCATAAGCACCTTTTGCTTGTAGCACGTTTGCAATCATATTGCGATGGGTCAGGATCGCTCCTTTAGCAACACCTGTAGTACCGCCTGTATACTGCAGGAAGGCAATGTCGTCCCCCGACATGAAAGGTTTCACGTACTGTAAGCGGCGACCTTTGTGGAGCGCTTTACGCATTGAAATAGCGCCTGGTAGATCGTACTTAGGTACCATACCTTTAACGTACTTAACCACGAAATCAATAACAGTACCTTTGGCACGTGGAAGCATTTGACCAAGGCTAGTCAATATCACGTGTTTAACCGGGGTCTTATCAACGATCTGCTCTAAAGTGTTAGCAAAATTCGATACGATAACAATCGCTTTCGCCCCCGAATCATTTAGCTGATGCTCAAGCTCACGCGGCGTGTATAGCGGGTTGACGTTTACCGCAATTAGGCCAGCGCGTAAAACACCAAAAAGTGCCACTGGGTATTGCAGTAAGTTAGGCATCATCAAGGCAACACGATCACCTTTTTGTAACTTTAAGTCGTTCTGTAGATAGGCCGCGAATGCTCGGCTACGCTCTTCCAGTTTGCGGAATGTCATCACCGAACCCATATTGACAAAGGCCGGTTGGTCAGCGAATTTTTGAACCGACTGTTCAAACATTTCCACTAGTGATGGGTACTTCTCTGGGTCGATATGCTCTGGCACACCTTCTGGGTAGCGTGATAACCAAGGTTTATCCACGGTAATACTCCTCGAAATTAGCTGGCTGTCATCTAAGTGAATAGCTCTATTTTGTATGTCGCCTATTACAGCACAGGCCAAGCCCTTGAGCACGAAAGTCTCAAACACTTGTTTAAATTTTGTTAACTAAGCCAAATATTAGACTAGATACTCTAGAAGGAGTTTGCAGATGGCAATGATGACCACCTTCGATCATCTCAAATTGAGTAGATTCAGAAGCATCATGCTGCACAGACTGCAAATAAGAAAAGCCGTCTTCACCGAGTATGACAAGCTGAGGGCAAGTCACCTGTTGGCGGAACGTTTCTGCGTGTTCAAAAGACATGCGATAGAGAGACTGACTTTGCAACTTAACATCATGTCTCCAAACCCATCCAGACTGATGGTTTTCAAGTCCACGAAGCACAATTGGCGCAATCAGTTCAGCGTCAATTTGATTGACCTTTGCTCGCCGTTCAATAGCTTCATGTTCAGATCGCATTACACGAGTTGGCTTTCTACGAATCCTTTGCCGAGCTAACACGCCTTCACGTAAACGAGAAACCGTATTGTGCGCTTGTTCGGCCAAAGGTCCGTATCCTTCTATCTGAACTAAGCCACTGACTTGTTCAGGAAAGGCGGCACTATAGCAACTTGCAATCAAAGCACCAAGCGAATGACCGACTAACACCAATCTGTTTGGCGATAAGTTAGCCAAAAGCTGATAAATGTCGTCTATATAGTCATGAAATGGATAGAAATTGCTCGCATCTTTGTGGCTAGAAAGACCATGACCCGGTAAATCAATTGCACATAAGTGCCAGCCTGGATTAAAACGATGTATTTCTTTCATCACCGAATCAAAGCTGGCCGCATTGTCGAGCCAGCCATGCAAAAAAACGACCGAAATATCGGCCGTTTCACTATTTCCATATTCGATTGTCGCGATATGCCCTTTGGCAATATCACGCATACACTCTTTACGCATTACTTCACTTCTTGAATAACTTTACCCTGTCTGGTGCCGTAGCGAAAATCTCGACAGTAGAGTCCGTAACACGGATAGAAGTAGCTGTCGATATCATGAACAATGACGCGCTCTTCAATACGCCACAAGTGGAAACCACTCGCCTTCATAACAGGAAAATCGTAGGAGTAATCGCCGACTTTTCCTTGCTCTAGACCTTGGCTCTCACCGAGTAGAGAGATCAATCTACCCGTCGATAATGCGACCGGATCGGCAAAGCCATCAACATAAGCAACAAAACGACCTTCAGGCTCTTGGTTTATATCTGGTTTGCCAGACGAGCTGATGGGCAGATTAACCACTTCAATACGAGTCTGATCTTCTAGGTTGGTCACGCTAGCGATTAGACCACCAAGTCTAACTTGAGACGCGTCTTCACCGACCGACTGCCAGATTTGATAATCAGTAATCAGATTAGGGTCTTCGGATTTTAGATTTTCAGGCAGAGAGCTACAGGCAGAGAGAGAAAGCACGCCAACTAAAGCAAGTAGGAACCTAACAGTTCTTTGAGACATAAGGCTATAAATTACGGTTAACTTAGATATAAATATCGACACCCAGCATTTGCGAAAGTTCCTCACGCTTAGCTTGGTGCATCACGTCCATATACTCTTCCATTGCTTTTCGGCTACGACCTTCAGGAAGATCATATTGTACTTGAGCACGATGTATCTCAGACTCACTAACATGACGGATAGAGTGAGCAACCGCGTTGGCCACCTTGGTTGGTTGGCTAACCGGTGACTTATCTTCAGATTTTTTTACCTCACTCTTTTTGTTTGCTTTGTTGGCCTTATTAGGACCGGGCAGCGAAGGAGGTAATCCGTTGATTGAAACCATACTATCCGTCTATGTGTTAATGGGCCTATGGGGCCTATTCTCTGCCCGGAAGCTTTTTCCAAGCGACTGTATCACGAAGGTAAACTGGACTCGCCTCTTCTGCATCCACGGTATTGCCTTGCAGAAACTCAAACTTAGCCAGCTGAACGATATCTTGCGCATCAGGGAACAAAACATCACTCTTATCAGTACTAAATTTAATACCTTCGAGTTGGTTCGCATAGGCTTCCCAACCTGTACCTGCTGTCAACCACACATGCTCATCTGCAACGCTATTGTCCGAAACAAGCTGCGGTGGAATGACACACTCTGTATCAATAGATTGCCAAGTGCCATCTTCTTGACGAGTAAATCGACCCCAATAAACTTCACTCATTCGGGCGTCAATCGCTGTTGCTACATAGCTTGAGCCATGTTTTCGATAAGCCCCTTGCGCCATTGCTTCCAGCGTTGAAACACCGATCATGGGAAGATCTGCACCAAATGCTAAACCTTGTGCAATACCGATGCCAATACGTACACCAGTAAAGCTACCAGGACCGCGACCAAATGCTAGCGCGTTAAGGTCAGCGAGGCTAATTCCCGCTTCTTTCAGCACTTCATCAACCATTGGAAGCACTTTCTTGGTGTGATCACGAGGTGCCACTTCACTGCGCACGTAAACTTTGTCGTCAACTAAAAGAGCAACTGAGCAGTTCTCAGTTGCTGTATCTAGAGCAAGGATCTTTACACTCATTGATATCTCTGGTTTTGGTCTGTTTTGAATATTTGCGGCTTGCCGTTAATAGCAAGCCACTGATTAGATTATTTATGTTCGAGAAAGTCTTGCACTACGGTTAAATCGCGAGTGCGGGGTATCGGTGGTAAACTCGCAAGGAAAACGCCACCATATTCGCGGGTCACCAGTCGATTATCACAAATAATCAACGCCCCTTTATCTTTCTTATCTCGAATCAATCGCCCTACTCCCTGCTTTAGTGTGATAACCGCATCTGGGATTTGTACCTGAGAGAACGGGTCACCACCTTTTAGCTGACAATCTTCAATGCGCGCTTTCAATAGCGGATCATCAGGAGCGGTAAAAGGTAATTTGTCGATGATAACACAGCTCAAGGCGTCACCTCTAACATCAATCCCTTCCCAAAATGCGCCAGTGGCAACTAACAGTGCGTTGCCAAGCTCCATAAATTCAGCCAACGTTTTCTGTTTGCTGGTTTCACCCTGCATCAAAACCGGAACACTCAACCTCTGTCTGAATCTCTCACTGAGCTCTTTCATCATGCTATGAGAAGTGCAGAGGAAGAAACAGCGGCCTTGATTTTGCTCAATCACAGGAGTAAGCATACTTACGAGCTTGTCTGCCATCCCCGGACTATTAGGTTCAGGTAGATATCTAGGGACGCATAGCCTAGCTTGGGTGTGATAATCAAATGGGCTTGGCAGCGACATTTGCGCTTTAGGTGTCAGCCCCAAACGAGAGGTGAAGTGACCAAAATCGTCGTTTACCGCTAAGGTCGCAGAAGTAAATATCCAAGCACCTTGCTTGAGTTCGATCTGCTCGTGGAACTTCTCCGCTACGCTCAAAGGTGTGATGTGTAGGCTAAAGTGGCGCGGCGTGGTTTCATACCAGTAGGAATAGCCGGTAATCGATACATCGCATACTCGATCGAGGCGCGCTTTAATTGTATTCGCTCGCTCAAATGCACTATCAAGCAGTTGGCTACGCCCCAATGCTAACTTAATCACTTCAAGCACGAAATCGAGCGAGTCTTCTAAGCGCCTTAACTCTCGACCAATTGATGGAGATGTAATGGCCTCGCGCCAATTACCACGAAAGCCAGGCTCGCCAAGCACTATTCTCAAGTCCATAGCCGTTTGAAGGAGTTTCTCGCCCGCTTTTTGCAGCTGACGCATATCTTTGACTTCAGTGCGGTAGGCAATTTCAATGTCTTTACACAGCTCTTGAATCTGCCGACTTGAAAGCGACTGGCCGAAGTACTGGCTAGCTATGTCAGGCAGTTGATGCGCCTCATCAAATACAAACACTTCTGCTTCTGGTATCAGCTCACCAAACCCTGTCTCTTTAATCGCAAGGTCGGCCAAGAACAGATGATGGTTAACCACTACCATGTCGGCATCCATCGCCTTCTTTCGAGCTTTAAGTACAAAGCACTCTTGATAACTCGGGCACTCTTTACCAAGGCAGTTATCGTTGGTTGATGTAATGTTTGGTATAACAGGGCTATCTTCGGCAATCGCGTCGCAGTCACCAAGATCCCCGGTTTTAGTTTCTGATGACCAACTACGTACTTTAACCAGTTGGCTTAGTAGGGTGGGATCAGCGGTTTGGTTGTGGCTCTCGACCATTTGACGACTCAGGCGATCTAAGCAGAGATAGTTGGCGCGGCCTTTTAGCAGCGCAACTTGACCATAAAAACCAAGCGCATTGGTCATGAGAGGCAAATCGCGGTGAAACAACTGCTCTTGTAGGTTCTTCGAGCCGGTACTGATGATAGTTTTCTTTCCGCTCAACAACGCGGGAACTAAGTAGGCAAAAGTCTTCCCTGTTCCGGTGCCGGCTTCAACCACCACTTGGCCTTGATTTTTGATCGCGCTAGCAACCGATTCAGCCATATCAAGCTGAGCTTGGCGTGGTTGAAACCCGGGGATGGCTTTACCCAAAGCCCCCTCGGAGGAAAAGATCTTTGAAATCATGCTCAGCAGAGAATTGATAAAAGGGAGAAGATTATGGCAGTTTTTAATACCAGTCGCATTAATTAAATGTTCAGAAAATTGCTTAGGAAAAACCGCTTAGAACAAGGCAAAGATTGCAGCTAGCTAGTGGTTCTAACAACACCTTTTTAACTAAGAGGTAAGTTTAACGCAGTTATCAGCGGTTTTAACAAGCAAGAATGATCAGATAATTAGGGTTATTGGTATGAACTAAGGCGCGAATGAGATTTTCACGCCCTAGCAACCATGAAGAGTTAACGCTTGTTTAGGTAACGATTTAGCCACGCAGGCCCAGAAAAATCCTCTTGCTGACTGTCTATAATTGCACGTGCTGCTTCACTAGGGGAGGCACGGTTTTCCCACATTTCATCTAAAATTTCTTCGTCTAGTTCTTTCCCGCCAGTTAAGGCGCTTACTCGCTCAGAATACAGTTTACGGGCTAATAGCTCTTTATCCATAAATACCACCTCAAGACACGCTAAGAGAACAAACACTCCCTCAAACAACCTCAGCCAAACGGTTAACTCAGATTATTTGTTGAAACAATCTCGATATTAGTTTAATTGTAGCTTCAATATTGCGGGTTAGTTCACCGTTCGGATGCCCGTAAAAAATTCACAATACGAAAAAAATAATGCACGGAAGTTTAAACCTAATGGAAAAGAAAACACTGCTAACACATTGCACGGACGCCCCTGGTCTTATTTCAAAGATCACTAACATCTGTTACAAGCATCAACTTAATATTGTCCACAACAACGAGTTTGTTGATAACACCAGTGGCCATTTCTTTATGCGCACCGAGTTAGAAGGCTATTTTAATGATGAGACCTTTCTTGCAGACTTAGACCAGGCACTGCCGCAAAGAGCCAAGCGCAAACTCATGAGTTCAAACCGCAAGCGTGTCGTCATCTTAGTCACTAAAGAAGCACACTGTTTAGGTGATATTCTCATGAAGAACTACGATGGCAGCTTAGATGTAGACATTGCAGCGGTGATCGGCAACTACGATACGCTACAAAGTCTTACAGAGAAATTCGATATCCCTTATCACCATGTCTCTCATGAAGGGCTAAACCGTGAAGAGCACGAACAGAAGATGCTTGAGGTCATCGATCAGTACCAAGCCGATTACCTAGTGTTAGCGAAGTACATGCGCGTTCTTACGCCGTCATTCGTTGAAAAGTACCACCACAAGATCATCAACATCCACCACAGCTTCTTGCCTGCTTTCATTGGTGCTAAGCCATATCAACAAGCTTACGAGCGCGGAGTCAAGATCATTGGTGCCACGGCCCATTTTGTGACTAACGATCTCGATGAAGGCCCAATCATCAAGCAAGACGTTATTCCAGTTGACCACAACTTCAGTGCTCAAGACATGGCGCAAGCCGGGCGCGATGTAGAGAAGAATG
Organism: Vibrio tubiashii; assembly: GCA_000775715.1. Taxonomy (GTDB): domain Bacteria; phylum Pseudomonadota; class Gammaproteobacteria; order Enterobacterales; family Vibrionaceae; genus Vibrio; species Vibrio tubiashii_A. The sequence goes on along the minus strand of JRWQ01000011.1, from coordinate 173,955 downwards.
TGTTAAGCAAAGCGCTCAACAAGGTACTCAACGACCATGTTTTTGTTTACGGCAATAAGACGGTTATTCTCTAAACCATAACCAGATACACAAAAAGGTCTCTTCGAAAAGAGACCTTTTTTATAATATTCAGAGTTTTAACTATATTGGAACTCGTTATAGCTTAACCGCAAGCTCGACACCTTGTTTGATGGCACGCACTGCATCAAGCTCGCCGGCATAATCCGCACCGCCAATCACATGCAGCTTGTCACCGAGTCGATCCCATTGATCTTCAAACGGTCTCACCGACTCTTGTCCAGCACAAATAATCACGCTATCGGCGTCTAACAATTGCTGTTTGTTATCAAGACTAATGTGCAGACCTTGCTCATCAATTTTGTCGTAGCTCACGCCACCAAGCAGGTTAACACCTCTTTTTTCAAGAGTACGTTTATGAATCCAGCCTGTGGTTTTACCCGGCCCCTTGCCAACACGGCCTTTACGACGTTGCAATAGCCAAACTGTTTTGTCGCTTAGCGAGTCTGGGTATGGGTAAAGCCCACCTGGATGAGAAATCTCTTTATCGATCCCCCACTCATGCAGCCAATCATCGAGGTTATGCCCATGAGGTTCGGTCAGCATGGTCGCTACATCGACACCGATGCCACCAGCACCGACAATTGCTATTTTATTACCGACGAAAGTCTTCTCACGAATTAGGGTTTGATAATCAACCACTTTCTCTGGCGTATCGATTCCATCAATCTTAACCTTACGCGGTTCAACACCAGAGGCCATGACGACTTCGTCATACTCAGCCAGTAGGTCGTAGTTCGCGTTAGTTTCTAAATGCAGTTTCACCCCGGTTTCATCAATGCGGTTGGCAAAGTAGCGGATGGTTTCTCTAAACTCCTCTTTACCCGGGATCTGCATCGCTAAGCGGAATTGACCTCCAATTCGATCGTTTCGTTCAAATAGATCGACATTGTGACCTCTTTCCGCCAAGGTTGTCGCACAGGCCAGTCCCGCAGGACCTGCGCCGACAACCGCAATGTTCTTCTTCACCTCAGTCGGCGTTATCACGAGTTCGGTCTCACGACAGGCCAATGGGTTAACCAGACAACCCGCTCTTTTGCCTTTAAATACATTATCAAGGCAAGCCTGATTACAACCAATACAGGTATTAATCATCTGCGCCTGATTCTGTTCTGCCTTGATAACGAAATGCGGGTCAGCAAGGAATGGACGTGCCATAGAAACCATATCGGCATGACCACTAGCGAGAATATCTTCTGCTTCTTCAGGAGTATTAATGCGGTTACACGTCACGATAGGCACGTTGACATGAGGGCGAACTTTTTCGGTAACCCAGGTAAACGCACCACGGGGAACCTGAGTGGCAATGGTTGGAATTCTCGCCTCATGCCAGCCAATACCTGTGTTGATAATGGTCACACCCGCTTTTTCTAGCTCTTGAGCAAGTTGAACTACCTCGTCAAATGTACTGCCCTCTTCGACTAAATCGAGCATAGAGAGACGGAAGATAATAATAAAGTCTTCACCTGCTGCTTTGCGAATCGCTTTAACCACCTCAAGTGGGAAACGAATTCGATTTTCGTAACATCCCCCCCACTCATCATAGCGAGTATTGGTACGCTTACAGATAAATTGGTTAAGCAAATACCCTTCTGAGCCCATCACCTCAACACCATCGTAGCCCGCCAGTTGAGCCAATGATGCACTATTAGCAAACGCATCAATGGTTTTGTTGATCTGTCGCGAGCTCATCTCGCTTGGCGCAAAACGAGCAATAGGAGCTTTAATCGACGAAGCACTTTGTGCAAATGGGTGCATTGCATATCGCCCTGCATGAAGCAGTTGCAAAGCGATTTTCCCACCATGTTTGTGCACCGCTTCCGTGACCACTTTATGGGCTTTGGCGTGTTTAGGTTTACTGAACTCGGCACTAAACGGGTGTAATCTGCCACGTAAGTTGGGCGAAAAACCTCCCGTTACAATAAGACCTACACCACCTTTTGCTCGTTCTTCATAAAAGGCAGCAAGCTTACCAAGTCCTTCTTTGTGTTCTTCTAACCCGGTATGCATTGATCCCATTAACACGCGATTGCGTAGCTGGGTAAAACCTAAGTCCAATGGTTTTAGTAAGTTTGGGTACATGGCAGACATCACTTTACTGTTTATTATTGTGGTCTGACCAGAATACGTAGCAGTTAAATAAAAATCAAACAACCGTTTACATTTTTGTAACACCGATCAATCTTCTGGTTGTATGGGTATACTAGTTTAAGTAGGATGGAACTTATTCGAAGTTATAAGCTCTTAGAGCGGATAAGCCCCTATCTGCGATTTCTGGAGCGGAGAGAAAATGAAAAAAATATTTAAATTCATTGGTCTGTTTTTTAAAGGTATTTGGAAGCTGATTACCTTTATAAGACTTGCCCTTGTAAACCTAATCTTCTTGGCTAGTATCGCTGTCATCTATTTCATTTACACCAGTGCTGATACTCCGACACCTTCCGTTCCAACAAAGTCGGCACTGATTGTTAATATCTCTGGCCCAATCGTAGAGCAGTCAACCTATATCAACCCAATGGACTCGCTAACGGGCTCCTTATTTGGTAATAGGTTGCCAAAAGAGAACGTGCTGTTCGATATTATCGAAACCATTCGTTATGCCAAAGATGATGATAATATCAGTGGCATTGTTTTAGCCCTACGCGATATGCCGGAAACTAGCCTCACTAAGCTGCGCTATATTGCGAAGGCACTCAATGAGTTCAAAGCTGCTGGCAAATCTGTTTACGCAGTTGGGGATTTATATAACCAGAGCCAATATTACCTTGCCAGCTATGCGGACAAAATCTACCTTGCTCCTGATGGTGCTGTTATGCTCAAAGGCTACAGCGCGTATAGCCTGTACTACAAAACCTTGCTAGAAAAGCTCGACGTTAGTACCCACGTTTTCCGCGTTGGGACTTACAAATCAGCCATTGAGCCATTCGTACGCGATGATATGTCAAAAGAGGCACAGGAGTCGGCTTCTCGTTGGTTAAGCCAACTTTGGGGCGCGTACATTGATGATGTCGCGACAAATCGTCAACTATCAGCTGATGCTTTAACTCCCGATATGGATCAGTTCTTAGCTTTGCTCAAAGAAAATCAAGGCGACCTTGCTGCTCTTTCTCTCAATGTTGGGTTAGTTGATGAACTGGCAACGCGCCAGCAAATTCGCAAACAACTGATTGATGTGTTCGGCAGCAATGGGGAAGACAGCTACAACCATGTCGATTTCTACCAATACCAATCGACTATGCGACCAAGCTTTGACTTAGCGGCTGACGATATTGCGGTAGTTGTAGCAAGTGGCGCTATCATGGACGGCTCTCAACCACGCGGTACAGTGGGCGGTGACACCGTGGCTGCACTGCTTCGCCAAGCACGTAACGACAACAAAGTAAAAGCGGTCGTTCTGCGTGTCGATAGCCCTGGAGGCAGTGCATTTGCCTCTGAAGTGATTCGCAACGAAGTCGAAGCGCTGCGCGAAGAGGGTAAGCCTGTCGTTGTTTCTATGTCTAGTCTTGCAGCCTCTGGCGGTTACTGGATCTCGATGAGCGCGGATAGCATTGTTGCTCAACCGACGACACTTACTGGCTCTATCGGTATTTTCAGCGTGATTACCACCTTCGAAAAAGGCTTGAACAAACTTGGGATCTACACTGATGGAATCGGTACCTCTCCATTCTCTGATGTCGGTGTTACCACAGGTCTTTCACAAGGCGCTTCTCAAGCATTCCAAATGGGTATTGAGCACGGCTATAACCGATTTATCGGCTTAGTCAGTCAATCGCGTGAGATTCCTTTAGACAACGTCGACAAAATTGCTCAAGGCCGCGTTTGGACAGGGCAAGACGCCCTTGAGCTTGGTCTTATCGATAAGATTGGTGACTTTGATGATGCAGTTGCGTTAGCAGCAGAGCTAGCAGAAGTTAATAACTATAACTTGTACTGGGTTGAAGAACCCCTTTCTCCAGCTCAGCAGTTTGTTCAAGATTTCATGAATCAAGTTAGTGCATCATTTGGCATTGATGCCACTGCACTGCTGCCTAAATCCTTGCAACCTGTTGCGACCCAAGTTATTCAAGATGCCAACATGCTACAAAGCTTCAATGATCCAAAAGGTCGCTACGCTTTCTGTCTGAATTGTCAGGTTCAATAACGCGCTAACTAGTAACACGAAAATAGGGGGCTTCCTGTGCGGAAGCCCCCTTTTTATTGGCTAAGATTAATATATAATCCCACGCTCTGTTCCCCCTATGTTTAACTGGTTTAACGCAATGGCAAGAAAACACATATATATCGCCTACACGGGCGGTACCATTGGTATGCAAAAATCCCATGATCACGGCTACGTCCCAGTTGCTGGTTTCATGGAAAAACAACTCGCAAGCATGCCCGAATTCCATAGACCAGAAATGCCTGAATTCACCATTCACGAGTATGACCCACTGATCGATTCGTCGGATATGACGCCTGCAGATTGGCAGCAGATCGCCGATGACATTCGTGATAACTACGACAAATACGATGGTTTCGTGATTCTTCACGGCACTGACACCATGGCTTATACCGCCTCTGCACTGTCATTTATGCTAGAGAACCTAGGTAAGCCAGTGATCGTAACAGGTTCACAAATTCCATTAGCGGAATTGCGCTCAGACGGCCAAGCAAACCTACTTAACGCGCTACACATAGCGGCAAACTACCCGATCAACGAAGTGACCTTGTTCTTCAATAATAAGTTGATGCGTGGCAATCGCAGCACTAAATCTCATGCTGATGGCTTCAATGCCTTTACTTCACCCAACCTGCCTCCGCTTCTTGAAGCGGGTATCAATATTCAGATCAGTAGTGAGATTGAAGTGGGTGCTAAACCGCAAGGCGTGTTTAAGGTTCATGACATCACACCGCAACCAATTGGCGTGATCACCATGTACCCTGGCATTTCGCACGAGGTTATTCGCAACACCTTATTGCAGCCAGTGAACGCAATGATCCTGCTGACGTTCGGCGTAGGCAATGCTCCGCAGAACCCTGAGTTACTTCATCACCTTAAAGACGCATCTGAGCGTGGTGTGATTGTGGTAAACCTAACTCAATGTCTCGCTGGTAAAGTAAATATGGGTGGCTATGCAACTGGCTGTGCGCTTGCAGAAGCTGGGGTGATCAGTGGCTACGATATGACACCAGAAGCGGCGCTGGCGAAGCTTCACTTCTTACTTAGCCAAGGCCTTAGCTACGACCAAGTCAAAGTAAAAATGCAGCAAGTTCTGCGCGGTGAGATGAGTATCTAAATTCAAGCCACTCACAACATTGACCAAGCCGACATGATGTCGGCTTTTTTTGTTCGTAAAATCAATAAAAAAGGCGACTCAATGAGTCGCCTTTACCATTAATCTTTCAGCGATTAACCGATGTGCGTTGCTCCGCCCATGTACTTCTGTAGTACTGCTGGAATAGCGATACGACCGTCGGCTTCTTGGTTGTTCTCTAGGATAGCAACCATAGTACGACCAACCGCAAGACCAGAACCGTTTAGGGTGTGCACTAGTTCAGGCTTCTTCTCGCCTTTACGACGGAAGCGTGCTTGCATACGACGCGCTTGGAAGTCCCACATGTTTGAACATGAAGAGATTTCACGGTACGTCTTCTGAGCTGGAACCCACACTTCTAGATCGTAAGTCTTACGTGCGCCAAAGCCCATATCACCAGTACATAGAACCACTTTACGGTAAGGAAGCTCTAGCAACTGAAGGACTTTCTCAGCATGACCTGTTAGCTCTTCAAGAGCATTCATAGACTCTTCTGGCTTAGTGATTTGTACTAGCTCAACTTTGTCGAACTGGTGCATACGGATAAGACCACGAGTATCACGACCGTAAGAACCTGCCTCAGAGCGGAAACATGGCGTATGAGCCGTCATTTTAAGTGGCAGATCCGCTTCATCAGAAATCGTATCACGCACCATGTTAGTCACTGGTACTTCTGCCGTTGGAATTAGAGACAGCTTACGTGGCTCTTCATCGTTCACTTTTTCTTCTAATGGCTCAGTGTGGAACAAGTCTTTACCAAACTTAGGTAGCTGACCTGTACCAAATAGGCTGTCAGAGTTAACTAGGTAAGGAACGTACATCTCTGTGTAACCATGCTCGTCAGTATGAAGATCTAGCATGAACTGAGCGATCGCACGGTGAAGACGCGCAAACTGACCTTTCATTACGATAAATCGAGCGCCAGTGATTTTGGTTGCACTAGCGAAATCTAAGCCACCACCAAGCTCACCAAGATCAACGTGATCTTTTAGCTCAAAGTCATAAGTTTTTGGCTCACCCCAACGAGAGATTTCAACGTTATCGTCTTCATCTTTACCCTCTGGCACATCGTCAGCAGGTAGGTTAGGCACAGAAAGCGTAATCTCTTCAAGTTTAGCCATAACTTCATCAAGTTCGACTTTTTTCGCATCAAGATCGCTACCAAGAGTACCAATTTGCTTCTTGATCTCTTCTGCACCCTCTTTATCGCCGGCTGCCATTTTTTGGCCGATTTGCTTAGAGATGGAATTACGCGTGGATTGTAAATTTTCAACTTCTACTTGAATCGACTTACGTTGTTCTTCAAGTGTACGGATAGTGTCTACGTCTAGCTTAAAGCCACGACGCGCTAGTTTTGCAGCTGTATCATCCAGCTCTGTACGAAGTAATTTAGAATCCAGCATTGTTAATCCTATGCTTTTTAGTAGTGAAATCGCACTTGAGCATCTTGCTCAAGCGCTAAAAATATTAACCGAACAAATGTATCTAAAATGCGCGCTTATTCATAGCGCTTTTGTGGGCTTTTTGCGTCTAAACTAGCCAAGTAATCTAACTTTTCGCCAATTTTGGTTTCTAAGCCGCGATTTGTCGGATGATAGTAGCGTGTACCTACCATTTCTGGCGGTAAATAGCGCTCACCTGCCGCATAGGCCCCAGGTTCATCGTGAGCGTAACGGTACTCTGAGCCATAGCCTAAATCCTTCATTAGACTAGTCGGAGCGTTACGCAAATGCGGCGGAACTTCATACTCAGGTTCGTTGTGGGCATCGTTAAGCGCTTGCTTCCATGCGGTATAAACCGCATTGCTTTTTGGCGCGCAAGCAAGGTAAACAATCGCTTGAGCGATCGCTCGCTCACCTTCTGCAGGGCCGACACGCGTAAAGCAATCCCACGCTGACAGAGCAACCTGCATCGCTCTCGGATCGGCATTGCCAATATCTTCTGAGGCTATGGCTAACAATCGGCGCGCGATGTACAAAGGGTCGCAGCCTGCTACTATCATTCTGGCTGACCAATAGAGTGCTGCATCCGGATTAGAACCACGAATCGATTTATGCACCGCTGAAATTAGGTCGTACCAAATATCGCCCTTGTTATCGAAGCGCGAGACTTTTTCTCCTGCGACTTCCACCAACAGCTGCAAAGTAATCGCTTTGTCGCCTTGGGGATCATCCTGAGCCATGTCGTATAGTAGCTCAAGATAGTTAAGAGACATTCGCGCGTCGCCATTGACGAGTTCGGCAAGTCTATCTAGTACATTGTCAGCAAAATTAGCCGAGACCTTCCCCAGCCCCCGCTTTGGGTCTGAGATAGCCTGCTGTAGCGCTAAAAGAATGTCCTCTTTGGCAAGCGAGGTGAGCTTGTACACCCTAGCTCGCGACAACAGTGCGTTATTTAACTCAAACGATGGATTTTCGGTGGTTGCACCGATAAAAGTTACTGTGCCATCTTCGATGTGTGGCAAAAACGCATCTTGCTGCGACTTATTAAAACGGTGTACCTCATCAACGAATAGAATGGTTCGCCTACCCGCCATTTTGTTCTCACGCGCTTTCTCTATCGCAGCGCGAATCTCTTTCACGCCCGAAGTCACCGCCGAGACACGCTCAACTTCCGCATTGGCATAGTTTGCCGCGACTTCTGCTAGTGTCGTTTTACCCGTACCCGGAGGCCCCCAAAGAATCATAGAGTGGATATGACCGGCTTCTAACGCTCTTCTCAGTGGCTTTCCTTGTCCAAGGATATGCTGCTGACCAATGTATTGATCCAATGTTTCTGGGCGCATTCTTGCAGCAAGGGGACGAAAATCTTCGTCCCCAGAAAAGTCTAATGAGTAGTTACTCACATTTAATTCCTTTGGTCATCGACCTCAACACCTTCCGGTACAACGAAGGTAAATCGCTCCGCTTTCGGTTTGCTCAGCTCAATGCTATTGAACTCAAAGCGACTCTGTTGTCCGTCTTGTTCAACAACGCTGAATCCTTGTACCGCACCTTGTTCGTCGATGGTTAGCTTGAACTGGCCTTGGTTCGAATCCGCATTGGTTGGCGTTAAAGTAAATATATCGCCTTGCTGCTCTACTCGGTAATTATCCCAGTCGCTTGCTCGGTTGCGGGTCAGCAAAACAAAAGGTGTTTGCTCTGTGGCTTGTTCTTGCCAATAAATACTGACTTGCTCGATAAAGGGACTGTAATACCACAGAGATTTACCATCTGAGACAAGCACGTTTTCATCTGGCGTCGTCGTTGTCCAACGGAACAAGCTTGGCCGAGCAATTTCTACGTGACCCTCACCTTCCATCACCAGTTCACCTTCAGGGCTGATCAACTGCTGAGAAAAGTCGGCGCTAAAGCCTTCGGTTTTCTGTAGGCGCTGGCTTAGTTCATCTTTTGGCGCTGCCATTACTGAAAAGCTCATCAGTAGTAATGCGGCAAGTTTCTTCATTAAAATTATTCCTAGTTTTACTTATGTCGCTTGTCGGTTTGACCAAGAAAGTCTAACTTTGTTCGATTCAACAGACGCTAACTGCCACAACATTGCTTGAATTTCTTACCACTACCACACGGACAAGCGTCATTGCGACCAGTATCTTTATATGGGTTAACACTTTGAGATTTCGCCCCCACCATAGCTTCGTCAGCCGCTTGAGCCACTTCAGCGATCATTAAATCGGTTTGCGGATACATATCATCAAATGTTGGTGGCGAGTCTATCCCTGACGCCTGCATCTGGTGATGGGTTTGCGCCTCATCGATAGCTAACATTAACGTCGTTAGCAGCGCTTGCAACATGCGCAGAGTACCATCACCAAGGTTCACTTCTGCCCACTGCTCTTCAATAATTGGCCACAGCGTCATAAAGCCTTCGGCAAAATCAGCATACGCTTCACGTTGATTATCTTCACCCAGTAACGCCAATAACGAGTATTCATTACGTTTCAAGTAACTATATTGCTGATTAATATGTGCTTCGATTTGCGTTCTAACTTTGTCTGCCTGCTCAGCAAATACCGAAGGAAGCCATGTTTCTGGAGCGAGAGGCTTGGTCGCCATATTTGCTGCTAATGTCAAACCTTCGAGAAAAAACGGGGACTCTTCAGAGATTGAACCTTCGAGCGCCAATAATTGATACTTCATGATATTAATCTAGTTTTAGTCATAGTTTGTGCGCATTATACCCCTAAGCGGCGCCTCTGGTCACTTCGATAGATAACGGTGTATCAATAACTCTTAGCCCCAATCATATATAGCCCTAAAAGTAGCGTGAAATAATCCATTGAGTAATTAGACTTCTGAGCACTTAGTCTCTAAAATCACGCCTCCTATTTGCGAGACTGATTGGTGAGAAGAGCTGTATGCGACTAGTGCTAGGCCCGATGGAAGGTGTGTTAGATCATTTAATGCGCGAGATTTTAACCGATCTCAATGACTATGACCTGTGTGTCACTGAGTTTGTGCGCGTGGTTGATCAACTCCTTCCAGATCACGTGTTCCATCGTCTCTGCCCAGAACTAGAACAAGGTTCACAAACCAAATCGGGTGTGCCTGTTCATATTCAATTGCTCGGCCAAGATCCTAACTGGATGGCAGAGAACGCTATTAAGGCCGCTCAACTAGGTGCAAAAGGTATCGACCTCAACTTTGGTTGCCCCGCAAAACTGGTCAATAAGAGCAAAGGCGGCGCAGCGTTATTACAACACCCAGAACTCATCCACAATGTAGTGAAAGCTTGCCGTGACGCCGTTCCTTCAACTACTCCAGTAACCGCTAAGATTCGTCTTGGTTGGGATAATCCAGATGACTGCTTTGAAATTGTTGATGCTATCCAATCGGCTGGTGCCAATGAACTAACCGTTCACGCTAGAACCAAAACCGGCGGCTACAAAGCGAGCGAAATTAAGTGGGATTACATCAACCAAATCCGCCAACGCTTCTCGATTCCTTTAATCGCCAATGGTGAAATTTGGAACTACCAAGATGGTCAAGCGTGTATCGAGACAACGGGTGTAGACTCGCTTATGGTATGTCGAGGAGCATTTAATGTGCCTAACCTGGGTAACGTAGTTAAACACGATCACAGCGCAATGCCTTGGTCTGAAGTGGTCGATTTGCTATTGGTTTACTCTCAGTATGAGATGAAAGGCGACAAAGGTTTATACTACCCAAATCGCGTTAAACAGTGGTTCTCGTACCTTCGACACCAATACCCTCAAGCAGACGCACTATTTAGAGAGATCCGCACCTTCAATAAAGCTGCGCCGATTGTTGAGTACATTACTCGTTATCGTAGTGAATTAGCGAGCAACTAAGGTGAACCGACCCTAAAATACAATCTGGTTTTTACCATGGGTCTTAGCATAGTAAAGTTTTTCATCAGCGGCTTTAAATAAACGTTCAAAATTCAGGTGAGCGTCGCCGCTGACGATTTCCGCCCCTCCAGAAATGGTAAAACCAGATTCAATGACCTTTACAGAGTCTTCTCGCACCGCATTTAGCACGCGCTGTAAAGAGAGTTTTAGCGATTCAATTTCACTACCGGCCATAAAGATAACGAACTCTTCGCCACCAACCCTCGCCGCAGCATCGCTATTGCGAATGCAACGACTCACTTTGCCTGCCACATAGATAATAGCTTGATCGCCAACGTCATGACCATAGGTATCATTGATGGCTTTGAAATCATCAATATCAAATACTGCCAGCGCCAGGTAGTTGTCTCGCGTCACGCCATCAAGATAGCTTTCCAACCCACGTCGATTGAGTAACCCCGTCATCGGATCTTTTGCCGCTAATTGCTTGAAATGGCCTCGCTCGACTCGGGTATTAATGTAGATAAGCACCGTGACGCAAAGCACGTAAATAAAGGCCGACACCAGTAGACTATAACGTTGTAAATAGACGAAATTAGAGACTTCCCGTTTGATATCTGGGCGATAATACAAGTCGTACTGTCCGGCCAACCCTTCAATATCTAAAGGCTCGATTCGCACAGCAGATTCTGGAGCGGTTTGCTTTAAGCGGTTGTATAAGCCCACTTCACTCACCAAACGTTGTTGGCTGTTTAACAAACTGTGATAAGAAAGATCAAGTGACAATATACCCTGATGCTCTCCCTGATTGAATACTGGCATAGATAAACTCATGACCATGCCGCTACTTGGGGCAATCGGTGGCGCTGGGCCAGTAAGAGTAATCAGCTCTCTGTTTTGTGCGGTGAGCTGCCAAATCGGCCGAGCTTTAATGGTATCAAGCAGTTCAGCGGTGATATTTTTGGCATAAGTATCGGGTGACGACATTACATATCCTTCACGATCGATATAGTTAATGCCCAGTAAAAAATCATCAATATCGTGAAGAAAAGAGAGTAAGGGTGCTAAAGAGACTTGGTTAGATACGCGTTGGTATAGGGCGCTGTCAGAGGCACACAACTCGGTACTACCCACCAACATATAGTTGATATCGATAGCCGGTATGTCACCTTTACCTTCTGCACGAATTAGTGCGTCGATGGGCCACATTAGGCACAAGCCTTGGTCGACTTTGCGGTTGTGGTCCACCAAGCCGATATAATTCAATTTAGAGATATTTGCGAAGCTGTAATCAATCGCCGAAACCACTTTAGCGGCTCGCGCTAGGGCACGATGAATCCGGTCATACTCATCGTCTATCTCACGGTCAACTGAGTCAAAATGAATTTTTGTCGTCAGAGCCACAATGAGTAGCGATACCAACAATGGCATCAAAAACACAAACCCGAGGCCAAACTGGCGAGTTATTTGCATCATCATCCTTTAAAAGTCAAAAGCCTATTGCTCACCGTTTTCGCAATAGGCTTGTTCATTACAATACTGTTTAATATGTCACAAAGCTATGGCAACGCAGCTTTTGTTACCTTGTCGCGCGATCAATTTAACAACAAGCTGTCATCCGCTAACTCTTCTCCCCTTACCTTAGAGAACATCTCAAGCAGATCAGGTACCTGCATATTAGCCCTCTGCTCGCCTGCAACATCTAGCACAATTTCGCCTTGGTGGAGCATCACAGTGCGATCACCACAGGCAAGCGCATCTTTCATCGAATGAGTGACCATCATCACCGTCAGGTTAAACTCAGCGACAATTTTCTTGGTCAGGTCGATGATGAACGCAGCCATTCTAGGGTCGAGTGCGGCGGTGTGTTCATCAAGTAGCAATAGCTTACTATCCGAAAGCGTCGCCATAACCAAACTTACGGCTTGACGCTGACCACCAGACAGTAACCCAATGCTATCTCCTAAACGGTCTTCAAGCCCTAAACCTAAAATCGCAATACGTTCTTGAAACAGCTTACGACGTTTATTAGAAAGCGACAGGTTCCACCCGCGCTTTTTGCCACGCATATAGGCGAGTGCCATATTCTCTTCAATGGTCAGTTCACCACAAGTGCCCGCTAATGGGTCTTGAAACACGCGCGCACACTGCTGAGCCCGTTGGTCCACTGTACGCTTGGTAACATCAAGATCATCGATAACTACGCTACCTCCGACCATAGGAGTCTCACCCGTTACCGCGCCAAGCAGAGTGGATTTACCTGCACCATTTGAGCCGATTACCGTCAAGAACTGATGTTCTGGTACTTCTAAGCTCACGCCACGCAACGCTCGATTTTCTAAGATAGTGCCCGGATTAAAAGTCACTTGAATATCTTCTAAACGAATCATACTACTTCTCCTGACTCTTTATCCTGCTTCTGTTTGCCACCAGCAGGAGGACTAAGCTTTTTTGATTTAAGGTTACCTTTTATCTTCGGAGCAATTAGAGCCGCAGCCACGAGCACAGCGGTGACTAAGTTCAGATCTGAAGCCTGTAAACCGAACATGCCGGTACTCAGCGCAAAGGCCACGGCTAAACGATACAGAACAGAACCGACAATGACCGCAACAACCGCAACCCAAATTCTGCGCCCCGGGATCAAGGTTTGACCGAGTATAACAGCGGCAAGTCCAACAACTATGGTACCCACACCTGAAGTGACATCAGCAAAGCTGTTGGTTTGGGCAAAAAGCGCGCCTGCAAAACCAACAAAGCCGTTTGACAGAGCCAAACCAAAATAGGTGTAAAACGCTGTACTGGCACCTTGCGCGGAAACCATGCGTGCATTAACGCCCGTAGCTCTGAGACCCAATCCAAAATCGCTGTTTAATAACCTGACAACAAACCAAGCAGATACCAACACCAACACACCGACAACCAGCGGGCGAACAAGCATGGGATCGCCAACCATTTCAAATGGCGTGAGTATCGTCTCTTCTCCAAGTAGAGCAACATTTGGACGCCCCATAATACGGATGTTGATAGAGAACGCAGCTATCATAGTCAAAATCGAGGCAAGCAAGTGGAGAATCCCACAACGGACGGCAAGGAACGCGGTCACCCAACCCGTCGCAGCCCCAGCGATGATCGCCATAAAGGTCGCAACCCAAGGATTAATACCCGAGACAATCGCCGTTGCCGCGACAGCAGCCCCCATAGGAAAGCTGCCATCGACGCTTAAGTCTGGAAAATCGAGAACGCGGAAGGTGAGATAGACGCCCAAAGCCACCAGCCCGTATAACAGACCAATTTCCAACGCGCCAAAAAAAGCAAAAGCAGACATACAAACTCCCTTTTCTGCTAATGATCACAACGCTCAAGCATGCGCCATTCACGCACACTTGAGCCAGCGAGTTACTTCACGCTAGTTGCACGATCTAAAACAGATTGAGGAATTGAGAGGCCAAGTTTAGTCGCAGCGCTCTTGTTAACAACAAGGTCAGAGCCTTTCGCAACTTTAACGTCTAGTGAACCTGGCGTTGAACCTTCAAGAATCGCAGCCACATAATCTGCCGTTTGAACGCCCACTTGGTAATAGTCGAAGCCTAAACTCGCGATAGCGCCCTTCTCTACATAAGACGTTGCGCCGCCCAGTACAGGGGTTTTCGCTTGGTTCGCCGCCACAATCATACCTTCAATAGCGCTAGCAACGGTATTGTCTGTCGGTGCATAGATGACATCTGATTTAGCTGCAATCGCTTGAGTGGCAGATTGAACGTCAGCACTCTTCAAGGCTGTCGCTTCAATGACTTGAATGCCCTGCGCTTGAGCACTTTGCTTAAGTAGCTCAACCAGAGTAACCGCATTGGCTTCACCTGGATTAAACACCACACCAATCGATTTAGTCTCTGGCAAAATCTCTTTGATCAGTTCAACGTGCTGACTGACAGGAGATAGATCCGATAAGCCAGTTACGTTTTTGCCAGGTTGCTCAAGTTGTTTAACCAGTTTTGCCCCGACAGGATCGGTTACAGCGGTGAAAACAACCGGTATAGAACGAGTTGCAGAAACGAGTGCCTGTGCTGTCGGTGTGGCGATACCGACCAATACATCAGGCTTTTCACCCACATACTGACGTGCAATTTGTACTGCAATAGCTGGGTTACCCTGAGCCGTTTTGTAATCAAACTCTAGATTTTTGCCTTGCTCATAACCTTTGGCTTTTAGACCATCAATAAGACCTTGGCGTGTCGCATCCAGTGCCGGATGTTCTACGATTTGAGAAACAGCTACTCGTGCTGTTTTTGCCATGATACTAGCGGAAGAGAGTAATGTAACACCTGCGAGAACGGCGGTCGCAATGACTTTTGTTGCTTTCATCTTAACTCCTTGATGGAATACCAAGTGTTGAATACTCAGAGCGTTTAAACCATTTCTCGGCCTAACAAACAGGAATATGTCACTTCAAATAGAAACGTCATACCACTGCCTACTTCTTTGCTGTCCTTACATCGAAGCGGTAGCGTCCTGAGTAATTGAATAGAACTTGGTATAAGCAATAATGTTGTGTGAGGTTTTATATGGGGTTTGTTCCCCTAGTTATTTATATTGCACAAAATCTGTACACACCAATATTAATACCAACATGCAGTGGAAAAGAAAAGCATCTTTTAACAATTATCCAACATTAAACAGACTACACTTGTTGTTCACTGTTTCACTGCGTGAATCAATAGGTTGCGTGGTGTCGTCTCTCTGGAACAAAACTGAGATACCGTTACATTGTAGCCCTGCTCACACATGTAGTTCGCTTTATCAAGCACTAGCCATAGCTCCAAAGCCCGACGAAACGGCTGCTGAACTAAGCTTATCCGCTCCATATTCCAGTACCTCGCCAAACCCAGACTCAAGTAATACTCAAAATCTAGCTCAGGCAGTTCAAAGCCCTTTTGGTCACTCGCCCAACGGCAGAATGCCTCAAAGCCATCAGCGAGCAGTGACTTCTTAATGCTCGGCACCGGTACATACTCATCCTTTTTCGTCAGCTCACGCATCAACAAGTCAAAACCAAGACGAAAGCTCATCTCCTCCATCCGATGGCGCTTTACACGCTCTCCCCCTGTTACGGTTTCCTGCAAAGGAATTCGTAACTCATGACGAGTGAGATTAAGAGCCGATGCTTTTCCTAAACTAGACAGAGCTCGATAGCTATCACCCTCCACAAGGTGGTAGCAACACGGGGATAGGGTAATCGCAGGCAGTTGTTTCTCAGTAGCAAGGTCAATCAGAGCAGCATGCAAATCACCGCAAGCATGAAGTGCCACGGCATGCTGTCGCGGGTTTAGAGCCTCCACAGCCTGTGGTTTAAGAGCGTCTCCCTGAACAAACTGCATCGGTAAACCTTGCTTGTTCGCTTCTTGCTGCCCCGACTCACACAACATTTGTTGATATTCAAAGCTCGTCACTTTTTGTGCAGTCTGGCTAGCAAGTACCCGCCCCAAGAAACCTTTACCCGAACACCACTCTAACCATTCACTGCCATGATGATCGCTAATAGCAGCCTCCCCCATCGACAAGATCTGCTCTAGTTTTCTTCCCGGAACGCCATTGTCTACCCCTCTAGAAAGAGTCAGCCCCTTATTGGCTATCGTTGGTAATGTCGTCCAAGATTCAATGCTTTCAATGCACGGCAAATACACTGACATCTCTGCTACCAGTGCATCTGTATCTTGTTTGTAAGCTGAAATCTGCTGTGGGGAAAGTTGCTCTAGCCACTGACTGAGCGCGGGGTTCGCTTTAACCCAAGGCATGATCGGCTGTGCTGACACAAAGAAGGGTTCAAAACGCCAATAGGCTTGGGTTTCAACCAGAAATGAATCGAGTGATTGGAATTGATGTGACATGACTTCCCCCTAAACGCGCATTTTAGAGGGAAGTGCTTCGAGATGCTAGCGAACCGGAAGGTCGATATCTTTAAACATCTCTTCGATTTCGGCATTTGATTTAAGCGACAGAGCTTGCTCAACCACTGGGCGGGTCAAATGCGGGGCAAAACGCTCCATAAAATCAAACATGTAAGAACGCAAGAAGGTACCGCGTCTAAAGCCAATACTTGTCGTACTCGCACCAAAAATATGGCTCGCATCGATAGCAACAAGGTCACTATCCAGCTCTTGGTCAATAGCCATGCTAGCAATAACGCCAACCCCAATTCCCATACGCACATAAGTTTTAATGACGTCAGCATCGGTCGCCGTAAAGACCACGCGTGGAGTTAAGCCATACTTGTTGAACGCGGTATCTAGCTCAGAACGTCCGGTAAAACCAAATACGTACGTCACCAGTGGGTATGTAGCAAGGTCTTGAATCGATACCTTCTCTTTCTGTGCCAATGGGTGAGACTTAGGCACAACAATTGAACGATTCCAGTGATAACATGGCAACATGATCGCATCTTGGTAAAGGTGTAACGCTTCCGTTGCAATAGCAAAGTTTGCGGTCCCTTTCGCGATCGCTTCAGACATTTGCGAAGGTGTACCTTGATGCATGTGCAGCGATACTTTAGGATATCGTGCTGTAAAGCCTTTGATAACATCTGGCAGGGCGTAACGAGCCTGAGTATGAGTGGTCGAGATATTCAGTGTACCCATTTCTGGGTGAGTATGTTCCCCAGCAACCGCTTTAATGCTCTCGACTCGAGCTAAAATTTCTTGCGATATACGAATGATGTCTTGACCAGCGCCAGTCACCTGAGTCAGATGTTTACCACTACGTTCAAAAATTTGAATGCCAAGTTCATCTTCTAAAAGACGAACCTGCTTACTAATACCTGGTTGCGATGTGTATAAGCTCTCAGCTGTCGCTGATACATTTAGATTATGATTAACAACCTCAACAATATACTTCAATTGTTGTAATTTCATTCTCGACCTCGCAATCCCTTATCAAAGACCCATAATGAGCGAACATAGTTTATAATATTTAGTTATAACGCCATTAACAGTAAATTGATAGTCCAATCGCAATTGAGCAGTGGAAAAGGCAGTTCTTTTTACCTAAAGAAGCCCTTTTTGCAACCAATTACTCATAACGAGCGTTGCGAAGTGAGTTTTCATTAATAATATCTATCATTTAGGTGATAATACAAAACAGGTGCAGGAGCTGGACAGAATCGTGTATGCTTACCAGCTAGCCATTAAAAAAACATAAGATACGGAATTTATGAATATTGGTTTAATCATAGCTTTAGTTGCCATCTTACTCGTCTTGATCCTTGGCTATAACATTATGCTTCAGTATAAAGTTAAAGCGGAAACAGCTCGTAAACAGGAAAGTTCACGCTACTTACAGATCATTGATGCAACTGAAGACTTAATTGGGCACGCTCACCATATGCCTTACAGCAAAGAGCTATTGTTGTGTCTGAACACGCGCATTCTTGATGCATTGAAAAGCATGCACGAGCTTGATCCCAAAAATAAGCAACTTGAACAACGTGTAGAGCATACTAACCAACAAATTAAGCAACTCAACGATAACTACCAAGGTGGCGAAAGCGCGAGTTTTAAAGTTCCGACTAGCGACAAACAAGCGATTGTAATGCTCAAACTGGTTAAGCGCCTGCGTGATACTATTCGTAGTGAGCACAACAAAGGCCGCTTTGAGACCCAAGCTTATGTAGCGGAAAACGCACGTCTAGAGACAATTCAGATTCGTATTAACATCGAAAACGTAATTAAACGGTCGAACGATGCCATTGTTCGCGGTCAGCCTGGTACAGCCATCCAACTGCTTAAAAAGGGCCTTGACGCGCTTAGCACCAAAAGTGACGCCTACTCTCTGCAAGCGAAAGAAAAACTGCAAACTATGTACGACGAGCTTGAGACTAAACGCCAGAATCGTAACGCTGAAGAGCTACACCAAATCGCCGAAGACCAGCGTAAAGACGATATGGAAGCGCTCTTTGGTGAAAAGAAAAAGTGGTAGTACTATTCCACTACTAAAATCTAGAAAGGTCGCTTTAGCGGCCTTTCTTTTTACTTGAATACTCAACGACTAAAATTAAACGCTCAACTAAACATGATCGAACTCGAACAATACCAAAGCCTTCTTAAGCCGATTAACGCCTTCCTCCAATGCCCTACACCAACTGAATGGGTTAATGAGGCACGCAAGCCAGAGAACTTAAAAGTCATCTTAATCGACCACTTACTGTGTGAGCTGAAAGCTGGCCAATCTGCGATGTATCTCATCCGCAAATACGCTGTTGATAAAGTAAGTGCTCACAATCTGCTTGACTGGTTTAAGCCGTATGAGGATTTCGCTTACCGAAAAACAGGCAACTTAAATACACTGAAAGGCAAGAGTAATATCTCTAAAGCGATTATGGCTAAATCTGACTCACCATATAGCCAAGATCTGATCGATAAGATGGTTTTGTTGATTAAAGAAGAGTTGCACCACTTTTACCAAGTGCTAGAGATCTTGGATAACCGCAGCATCGCTTATGAGCCCGTACAAGCGAGCCGCTACGCAAAAGGCCTGATTTCCAATATGGCTACCCATGAACCCCAGACTTTAATCGATAAGCTTATCATCGGTGCATACATAGAAGCTCGTTCATGTGAGCGCTTTGCTATGCTAGCACCGCATATGGATGAAGACATCGGCAAATTCTATATCTCTCTACTACGCTCTGAAGCACGTCACTATCAAGACTACTTAACCCTAGCAGAGGAGGTTGCCGGAGAAGATATCAGTGAGCGCATAGACTACTTTGGCAAACTTGAGGCTGAGCTGATTTCGTCACCAGACAGCGACTTTAAATTTCACAGTGGAGTTCCGCAGCTAGGCTCAATTAACGCCACATAGAAACAACAAAGGCCAGTATCACACTGGCCTTTGTTTTATTAAGCGTAGCTTACGCTAGAGTTGAATTAATCTCTGCAAGTACTGCTGCTGGATCGACAGCCTGTGTTATTGGGCGGCCAATCACTAGGTAGTCAGAACCTGCTTGGATTGCGTCAACTGGCGTCATAATACGTTTTTGGTCACCAACTGCAGCACCTGCTGGGCGAATACCAGGTGTCACTAGCTTGAACTCTTTGCCAAGTTCGCTCTTAAGCATAGACGCTTCTTGCGCTGAACAAACCACACCATCTAGGCCTGCGTTCTTAGTTAAGTTAGCTAAACGGATAACTTGCTCTTGTGGTTGAATATTCAAGCCAATACCCGCTAAGTCACTTTGCTCCATGCTGGTTAGCACAGTAACACCAATCAGTAGCGGACGATCTTTACCATAAGGTTCGAGTATCTCACGTGATGCGGCCATCATGCGCTCGCCCCCACTGGCATGAACGTTCACCATCCACACACCTAGCTCTGCAGCCGCACGTACCGCTTTAGAGCAAGTATTTGGAATATCATGGAACTTGAGGTCTAAGAACACTGAAAAGCCATGCTTGTGCAGTTCTTTGACGAAATCAGGACCAAATAGTGTAAACATCTCCTTACCTACTTTTAGTCGGCATGAGCTTGGGTCAATTCTATCAACAAAAGCGAGCGCATCGGCTTGGTTATCATAGTCGAGTGCAACAATTACTTTTTGGTCGATCATTTCATCTCCTCACTTACTTTAAACAAATCGAAAAAAAGCAGCGGGATCGCCGCTGCATTTTTGTAATGGGTCATCCCATAAATAATTTATTCACCATCCAATCCTCGGATCGGCTTGATCGTCCCCCAACCTTTACACGAGGGACAATGCCAATACAATGAATGGGTCGAAAAGCCGCATTTACGACAACGGTAATGAGGCTTAACTTTTAATTGTTCACCAACCAGTTTCTGTAAAGTCCCCAAACTGGCTTTCGCTCTACCTTCTTCAGCCTCGGCTAAATGATAGTCCATGAGGCGATAAAAGCCCTTCATAGTCGGATTTTTTACTAATTGTCTGGTCAGAAGTTCTTGTGCAGCGCCAGCGCCATCGTGTTGCGCAACCAATTGCGCTAGCATTAACTCAGCTGATACACCCGCTTTATTAACAATACACTGGCGCAAGAAGTTAAGTAACTCTTCTTCTCTGCCTAAGTGGTGGTAGCACTCGGCCAATGTCGGCAAAACTTCGCTGACAAAATCACTGTCTTGCTCTAACACCAACTCCATATATTTGATGGTATTAGTGTAATCTTCATCATCTAAGTAGAGTTTACCCAGTGCAATACTCGCTCGGACACATTTGGGGTCTTCGGCTAAAGCGCGCTTAAAGTTCTGTATGGCTGCGGCTCGATCACCCTCAGCACTCTCTTGCATCGCCAACTCACACCAAAAATGAGCAATATTTACACTAGTACGTTTACGACCCATTTTAACTAGCAGCGAAGCGTAATGGATAGCTTGAGTCCATTCTCGAGTTTGCTGATAAATCGCAACCAATTGCTGCAAAGCGGCTTCTCTGTGATCAGGCTCGTCGACAAGCTGCATAAAGATTTTTTCAGCGCGGTCTAAAAATCCCGATGCCATGTAATCCTTTGCTAATTGCTGCAAAGCGATATTTTTCTGCTCTATAGTGAGTCCGGAACGGGAGATCAAATTTTGGTGAATGCGGATTGCACGGTCAACCTCTCCACGAGAACGGAAAAGGTTACCAAGTGCGAGATGGGTATCGATGGTTTCATTATCAACCTGTAGGAGTTCGATAAAGTGATCGACAGCTTTATCAGACTGATCTGATAACAATAGGTTCAGACCCGTCACGTATTGACGTGAGATCTGATTTGATTGCTTCTGCTTGTCATGCCGGGCACTACGATTACCCATATACCAACCGTATGCGGCGGCAATTGGCAACAACAAGAAGAGAATTTCTAACATCGAGTAACAGCCTACCTAACTACTGATTTAAGCTTTACCTTGATTAGGCTCACTCTTTGCTGGGGAGAGCTTATTAACCTGCTTCTTTAACTTGCGAACCTGCAATTTGGCTTTAAAGTGCAAACTACCAAAAATCAACCATGCGATTGCAAAGCCAACAATAAATACGCCACCTAATAGAGTCGATAAGTGGAAGTTACCTTGCGCTATAAGGTAGTTAAAGTTCACAACTGCCTGATTCTGAGAGCCTAATGCCAATGCAATTAAAAATAGGGCCAGCACAAGAACGATTTTTATAATTTTCATAGTCCATCACCTAAGATAAGTTCAGCCGTTACGATTATGCAGTAAAAGCAGCAAACAAACCATGGTTATCTCTGGAATTCCGATGATAAAAAAGCGGCATACCCTATGTATGCCGCTTTTTTATCAGTCTTTTACAAATATCTAGCCGATATTTACACGCTCACGTAGCTCTTTACCTGGTTTAAAGTGAGGGACAAATTTACCGTCTAACTCCACTTTGTCACCAGTTTTAGGGTTACGACCAACGCGAGGCTCACGGAAGTGCAAAGAGAAGCTACCAAAACCGCGAATCTCGATTCTGTCACCACCTTCTAGTGTAGACGCCATATGCTCTAAAATATCTTTTACAGCATCTTCTATCTCTTTAGCTGAAAGGTGCGTTTGCTCTGCACACAGTCTTTCAATCAATTCAGACTTAGTCATAGTTGCCCTCATAGAGTAATTTATCACTTATTATAGTCAGTAATACCAGTTCCAACAAACACTTGCTTTAAATTTTAGACAATAAATCAACAATATGTGTAGTGAAAAATGGCTTTTTTTTGAACACCTTGCAGAGACTGGTATTAAGACTCTTTTTAGAACATAAAAAAGGAGCCTCGCGGCTCCTTTTTCTTAAAAGCGATTAAATTATTCGCCTTTAGCTGCTTTGAAAGCGTCAGCCATAGCGTTACCGAATGAAGCATCGTCTGCTTTGTTCAGTGAAGCCATTGCTTCTTGCTCTTCAGCTTCGTCTTTAGCTTTGATAGATAGGTTGATTACGCGGTTCTTACGGTCTACACCTGTGAACTTAGCTTCAACACTGTCACCAGCGCTTAGGATTAGAGAAGCGTCTTCTACGCGGTCACGAGAAACTTCAGAAGCGCGGATGTAACCTTCTACGCCTTCTTCAAGCTCGATAGTTGCACCTTTAGCGTCAACAGCAACAACAGTACCGTTAACTAGAGTGCCTTTCTTCTTCTCAGCAACGTAAGCATTGAATGGGTCGTTTTCCATTTGCTTAACGCCTAGAGAGATACGCTCACGCTCAGCGTCTACTGCTAGTACTACAGCAGAGATTTCGTCGCCTTTCTTGTACTCACGTACCGCTTCTTCACCAGCAACATTCCAAGAAATGTCAGATAGGTGAACTAGACCATCGATGCCGCCTTCTAGACCGATGAAGATACCGAAGTCAGTGATAGACTTGATCTTACCAGTAACTTTGTCGCCTTTAGCTTGCGCTTCAGCGAAAGATTGCCATGGGTTAGCTTTACACTGTTTTAGGCCTAGAGAGATACGACGACGCTCTTCGTCGATTTCAAGAACCATAACCTCAACTTCGTCGCCAACATTAACAACTTTAGATGGGTGGATGTTCTTGTTAGTCCAATCCATTTCAGAAACGTGTACTAGACCTTCAACGCCTTCTTCGATTTCAACGAAACAGCCGTAGTCAGTTAGGTTAGTAACGCGACCAGATAGTTTGTGACCTTCTGGGTAACGCTTAGCGATTGCTACCCATGGATCTTCGCCTAGCTGCTTAAGACCTAGTGATACGCGAGTACGCTCACGGTCGAACTTAAGAACTTTAACTTGGATCTCGTCACCAACGTTAACGATCTCAGAAGGGTGCTTAACGCGCTTCCAAGCCATGTCAGTGATGTGTAGTAGGCCGTCAACGCCGCCTAGGTCTACGAACGCACCGTAGTCAGTAAGGTTCTTAACGATACCTTTAACTTCTGCGCCTTCTTGTAGAGTTTCTAGAAGCTCATCACGCTCAACGCTGTTCTCAGACTCGATTACTGCACGACGAGAAACAACTACGTTGTTACGCTTCTGGTCAAGTTTGATAACTTTGAACTCTAGCTCTTTGTTTTCTAGGTGAGCAGTGTCACGGATAGGACGTACGTCTACTAGAGAACCTGGAAGGAAGGCACGGATACCGTTTAGTTCAACAGTGAAACCACCTTTAACTTTACCGTTGATGATACCAACAACAGTTTCAGCTTCTTCACAAGCTTTCTCAAGTACGATCCACGCTTCATGACGCTTAGCTTTCTCACGAGAAAGTTGAGTTTCACCGAAACCGTCTTCTACAGCGTCTAGAGCTACGTCTACTTCAGAACCAACTTCAACTTCAAGCTCGCCAGCAGCGTTCTTGAACTGTTCAGCAGGGATTGCAGACTCAGACTTTAGACCAGCGTCAACAAGAACGAAACCGTTCTCGATAGCTACTACAGTACCTTTAACGATAGTACCTTGTTGGAATTCAGTCTCGTTTAGAAACTCTTCAAAGAGTTGAGCAAAAGATTCAGTCATTATTTAATCTTCAATAAATTAAACGTCCACGGGTATCCTACCGCGTGGGGTTATTAAATTCGCCGGTCATCATCCTTGCGACCAACGCTCTTACCTAGCCGCCTAAACGACTAGCTTCGATTCGATATATTGTAGTGCTTTTTCTACTACTTCGTCGATACTCATCGAAGTAGAATCAAGCATTAGCGCATCCTCAGCAGGGCGTAATGGGGCCACTGGGCGATTACGATCTCGGTCGTCTCGCTCTTGGATCTCGCTCAAAAGGTCAGCAAATTTAACATCTAACCCTTTATCTTGCAACTGTTTAAGGCGTCGCTGGGCACGTTCTTCCGCGCTCGCATCTAAGAAGATTTTTGCTTCCGCTTGAGGGAAAACGACTGTACCCATGTCGCGACCGTCGGCGATCAAGCCTTGGCCGTCAGCAAACGCTCGTTGACGACGCAGCAGAGCCTCACGAACTCTTGGCAATGCAGCTACTTTAGATGCCGCCATACCGGTCTCTTCTTTGCGCAGCTCACCAGACACATCTTCGCCTTCAAGGATAACTTTTACTAAGTCGCCTTCCGCGATGAACTGAACATCTAGATGAGTGGCAATCGGAACCAACGCATCTTCCGACTCTAAATCAACACCGTGGTGGAGAGCAGCCAAAGCGAGTACGCGATAAATTGCGCCTGAATCTAATAAGTGGAAGCCTAATTTTTTAGATAAAAGCATACAAAGCGTGCCTTTACCCGCTCCACTTGGTCCATCAACGGTCACAACCGGCGTGTGAGACGACATGTTTTACTCCGTGTTAGTTGCCAATCAACGCTTAATACCAAGCGGGATAAATAGATGGTCAGATAATTGCGCAGGAAAAATCGCTTAGAGCTAGGAATAGATTGCAGCTAGCTAGTTGCCCTACCTACAAAATCTATAACGACGCTATGAGCGATTTTAACCAGCAAGAATGACCATACGTTTATTCTGGTTGGTATCATACATTGACCAATATTCGGCGAAGAATTATAGAGGTAAATGGCATCAGGTTCTAGGCGCATATTGCAGTAAAAACAAAAAAGAGCGCCGTAGCGCCCCTTGCAAATCTCAAGCTATCAGAGTTTTATTCGGTCTTGGTTTTTCGCCACCAAAGCAGAACCGATCCCTTTAACAGCGGTAAGTGATTCAACTGATTCGAAATTTCCATGTTTATCACGGTAATCGACTATCGCCTGTGCCTTTTTTAAGCCAACGCCATTCAAAAGCGCGGCCAGCTCTTCGGCACTTGCGCTATTGACGTTGACTGTGATTTCAATACCTTCGTATTTCGGATCCACTTTCGCTTCATCAGCGAAGGTAAACGGAACAAAACTGATCAGTGCGGCAATCAAAAATAGTTGTTTTAGCATGCTCTCTTCCTTGTTAGTTCGATAACAAGCTAAGCATACTTAGTACACATCCTATTCCCATTCTTCTCTACACAAAACAAAACGGACTGCCAAAGCAGTCCATTTTAAGTAATGTATCAATTACACTAATACAGGTTATTGAGTCACAACGAAGTATTCGATATCAATTGTTTTACGTAAGATGCTGATTAAACCAGATAGGTCTTGCTGAGCATTTGATTGAGTCATCTGCTGAGCAATTTGATCGTTGTACATAGTGTTAAATACCGCAGATACTGAAGAAAGCTCAACGACCACAATGTCACCAGATAAGTCTTTCGCCTGCGCGTACTCGACTTGACCTTCAGCAGGTTTCACCATAGAGAACACAACATCAGCCAGTGGAGAACTGCGGTCAACGGTTTCGACTTCACCGAACGCTAAGCCATTCTGTTCTAGAAGCGCTTGTTTACCCTGTTTCAGGTCAGCAACAAGAGCGTCAGCTAGCTCAATCGCACTTTGCTCACCTTTCACGCTTGCTAGCGTCTTAGTAACTTGAGAGCGAACTTCTTCAAGCGGTAGTACTGTCTCATCACGCGTATCTTCTACACGAACAACGATTACGTGCTCAGGAGCAACCTCGATAACTTCAGAGTTAAGACCATCTTCTTTCACTTCTGGACTTAAGATAGCTTGAAGTACCGCAGGTGTTTTTAGCAGTTCAGGCGCATCTAGTTCTGAAATGAAGTCTGTCGTTTTGATGTCAGCCTTGATTGCTTCCGCAGCATCATCAAGAGAATCAGGGTATTCAAACGCTACTTTTTCTAGTTCGCTTTGTAGCTCGTAGAACTGATCAACCGCTTGCTGATCTTTCAACTCTTGCTTAATCTCTGCTGCAACTTCTGAGTAAGGTTTGGCTTCAGACGCTTTAAGCTCATCGAGTTTGATGATGTGGTAACCAAAGTCAGATTTAACCAGGCCCGTTGTTTCGCCCACTTTAGTCAGTGCGAATGCTGCTTCTTCAAAAGCTGGGTCCATAACATCACGTTCAATCCAACCTAGAGAACCGCCTTCTGATGCACTACCGAAGTCATCAGATTTCTCTTCCGCTAATGTCGCGAAATCTGCACCTGCATTTAACTCGTCAAGGATTGCCTGTGCTTTCGCTTCATCGTCACCTTCAACTAGGATATGACTAACGCGGCGCTGCTCTTCAGAAGAGTATTTATCAAGATTCTCTTGATAGTATTGCTGTGCTTGCTCGTCAGACACGGTAATCGCGTCTTTTAGCTGTTGCGCTGAAAGCTCGATATAAGCAACTTTAACTTGCTCTGGGCGAGTGTAACGCTCAGGATTTTGCTTGTAGTAATCGTTGATCTCTTCTTCAGATAGCTCTGCTTTCGCAGCAAAATCAGCTAAAGATAGCGTTACCTTCTTAATATCACGAGTTTGAGTGAGCAACTTGCTTTGTGCTTCAACTTCAGCAGGTAGCGAGAAATCACTGCCCTGAATCGCAGAAAGTAGTTGGTTACGTACTAAGTCGCGGCGTAAGTACTCAGCGAAGCTTTCCGCAGAGAAACCTGCGCGGCGAAGTGATGTCTGGTAGATCTCTTGATTGAACTTTCCGTCAACTTGGAATTGCGGCATGTCTAGGATAAGTGTGCGGATTTGCGCATCACTGACACGTAGACCAAGTGATTCTGCGTGTTGCTCTAGAAGTAAGTCATTAACCATGCGGTCAAGAACTGAACGGCGGAAAGATTCAACATAGCTTGGGTCAGCTAAAAGGGTTGAGAAGTAATCGCCTAGTTGCGCTTGCATGCGATTACGTTCGTTTTGGTAAGCTTGTTCAAACTCACCACGACCAATTTCAACATTGCCTACTTTCGCTGCTGTGTTGCCTGCTCCACCAACAATGTAGCTGCCTACACCAGCAAATACGAACGATAGGATGATAAGTCCTAGGATAATTTTAACCGCGATGCTGTTAACGCCTTCGCGTAATCGGTCCATCATACTTAAACTACTCTCCGCTTATGCACCGTACCTACTGCTATACACTGAGTACGATACACTTCATTAAAATAAAAATTGAATAGCGCGATAATACCAGAAAAAGAAATGCGCATCAGTATGATGCGCATAAATTAAAAAGGTTCGAAAAAATCCGCCTAACTGGCGATTTTTTGATTAGTTACAAGAGTCTTTTAAAGCTTTACCAGCTTTGAACGCAGGAACTTTAGCTTCTGCGATTTGGATCTCTTCACCAGTTTTAGGGTTGCGACCTGTGCGAGCTGCACGAGTGCGAACGCTGAAAGTACCAAAGCCAACTAAAGCAACTTGATCGCCAGACTGAAGAGTATCGCCTACTGCTTCAATGAATGCGTCTAGAGCGCGACCAGCTGATGCTTTTGATAGATCTGCATTTTCTGCAATTTTTTCTACTAATTGTGTTTTATTCACTGTGATTCCCCTTTGTGCCACCTGATTTTATTTTTGTCGGTGGCTATTCGTTCCATTTCATTTCAAATGCAGCCTCAAGCCTTGTAGAACAAGGCTTGCAGCTATAGTCGCTAAAGTTAGCTCCCAAAAAAAACGCTGACAAGCCTTTTTATGCTTATCAGCGTAATCTTTTACTTATTTTTGCTGCACATCACTATTTTACGGCTGAAAACTCAACACCTGACGGCTCTTTTTCCAATGCGACCTTCAATACTTCGTCGATCCATTGCACCGGAATAACCTTCAGATCTGCAATAACATTATCAGGAATCTCTTCTAGATCACGTTCGTTGTCTTTCGGAATCAGTACCGTTTTGATGCCACCACGGTGTGCCGCAAGCAATTTTTCTTTCAAACCACCAATCGGAAGCACTTCACCGCGTAAGGTAATTTCGCCTGTCATCGCGACTTCTGCCTTCACAGGATTACCCGTTAAGCTAGAAACTAACGCAGTACACATTGCAATACCCGCACTTGGGCCATCTTTAGGTGTTGCGCCTTCAGGCACGTGAACGTGGATGTCACGTTTCTCATAGAAATCTGAGTTGATACCCAGTTTTTCAGCACGCGAACGTACTACAGTCATTGCAGCCTGAATCGACTCTTGCATCACATCGCCTAACGAACCTGTTTGCGTTAACTTGCCTTTACCCGGCATCGCTTGGGTTTCGATAGTTAATAGGTCACCACCCACTTCTGTCCAAGCTAGACCAGTAACTTGACCAATGCGATTGCTATCGTCTGCCTTACCATAATCGAAACGCTGAACACCTAAATACTCTTTTAGGTTGTCCATCGTCACTGTAACGCTCTTAAGCTCTTTATCCAGCAGGATGTTCTTCACTGCTTTACGACAGATCTTCGAAATCTCGCGCTCTAAACTACGAACACCCGCTTCACGCGTGTAGTAACGGATAATGCCGATAATCGCAGAATCTTCGATCTCGATTTCACCGACTTTTAGACCATTGCGCTTGATCTGTTTTTCAACCAAGTGACGCTTAGCGATGTTGAGCTTTTCATCTTCGGTGTAGCCAGATAGACGAATCACTTCCATACGGTCTAGCAGTGGGCCTGGAATGTTCATTGAGTTCGACGTCGCTACGAACATAACATCAGAGAGATCGTAATCTACCTCTAGGTAGTGGTCGTTAAACGCGTTGTTCTGCTCTGGATCAAGAACTTCAAGCAACGCAGATGACGGGTCACCGCGCATGTCTGAAGACATTTTGTCGATCTCATCCAGAAGGAACAGCGGGTTTTTCACACCAACTTTCGACATTTTCTGGATTAGCTTGCCCGGCATAGAACCGATATAAGTACGACGGTGACCACGGATTTCTGCTTCATCACGCACGCCACCTAGTGCCATACGAGTGTATTGACGCCCTGTTGCCGCTGCAATTGAGCGACCAAGAGAGGTTTTACCCACACCAGGAGGACCTACAAGACACAGAATCGGACCTTTAAGCTTGTTGATACGATTTTGTACCGCCAAGTATTCAAGAATACGCTCTTTAACGCGCTCTAGGCCGTAGTGGTCTTCATTTAGAACCTCTTCTGCTTTAGCTAAGTTCTTCTTCACTTTAGAGCGTTTTGCCCAAGGAACACCAAGCATCCAGTCGATGTAGCCACGCACAACTGTCGCTTCAGCAGACATAGGAGACATCATCTTAAGCTTTTGCAGCTCTTGCTCTGTCTTCTCGCGTGCCTCTTGCGGCATTTTAGACTCAACAATCTTCTGCTTCAGTGTTTCAAACTCGTCAACGCCGTCTTCGCTCTCGCCAAGCTCTTTCTGAATCGCCTTCATCTGCTCATTCAGGTAGTACTCACGCTGAGATTTTTCCATCTGCTTTTTAACGCGGGTACGGATTCTCTTCTCAACCTGAAGGAGGTCGATTTCTGATTCCATCTGACCCATTAAGAATTCAAGACGCTCAGTCACATCCAGAATCTCAAGCACATTCTGCTTTTCAGATAGTTTCAGCGGCATATGCGCTGCGATGGTATCAGCTAGTCGAGCTGCTTCATCAATTCCGTTTAGTGAAGTTAGAACTTCTGGTGGAATCTTTTTATTAAGCTTGATGAAACCTTCAAACTGGTTAATAGCACTACGCACGATTACTTCTTGCTCACGCTCATCTAACTCAGATGTGGTTAGATACTCTGCGTCAGCAAAGAAAAATTCGTTTTCAATAAAGTGATTAATTTTCGCGCGCTGCTGACCTTCCACCAACACTTTTACCGTGCCATCAGGAAGTTTCAGTAGTTGCAGGATTGTCGCTACGGTACCCACTTCAAACAGGTCTGCCTGAGTCGGTTCATCAGTATCCGCTTCTTTTTGAGCTACCAACAATACTTGCTTGTTGTTATCCATTGCTGCCTCAAGACAAGCAATCGACTTTTCGCGTCCAACAAACAATGGAATAACCATATGCGGGTAAACGACTACATCTCGTAGAGGTAGTACGGGGATCTCGATACGTTCGGAACGTTCCAAGTTCATATTCTTCTCTCTTCCGCTTTGTCCTATGAGCAGTATATGGGGGCTAATTGGTTGGATTCAATGAAAGAATAAAAAAAAGGGAGTAATTGATTACCCCCTTTCTTGATACATTAATTTATGTGAATCAGATTAAGATTCTGCGCCTGCGGCTTGGTTATCTGAGTTGCTATAAATAAGCAGAGGATCAGATTCACCCTTAATGACTGACTCATCGATGACAACCTTGCTCACGTCATCCATTGATGGCAGTTCATACATAGTTTCTAGTAGAACACCTTCTAGGATTGAACGTAGACCACGAGCACCTGTTTTACGCTCCATCGCTTTCTTCGCAATAGCACGCAACGCATCTTCACGGAATTCTAGCTCTGAGTTTTCAAGCTCGAATAGTGCAGCGTACTGCTTAGTCAGTGCGTTCTTCGGTTCACATAAAATTTGGATAAGCGCGTCTTCATCAAGTTCTGTTAGCGTCGTCGTCACTGGTAGACGACCGATGAACTCAGGAATTAAACCGTACTTCACCAGATCTTCTGGTTCAACTTGAGAGAACAGTTCACCAATAGTACGAGTTTCGTCTTTAGAGCGGATATCCGCACCAAAACCGATACCTGTACCAGTAGCAACACGCTGTTCAATCACTTTGTCTAGGCCAGCAAATGCACCACCACAAATAAACAGAATCTTAGATGTATCTACTTGTAGGAACTCTTGCTGGGGATGCTTACGACCACCTTGTGGCGGCACTGAAGCAACCGTACCTTCGATAAGTTTTAGTAACGCTTGCTGTACGCCTTCGCCCGATACGTCACGAGTGATCGATGGGTTTTCAGCTTTACGAGAAATCTTGTCGATTTCATCGATGTATACAATACCGCGCTCTGCTTTCGCTACGTCGTAATCACATTTTTGCAGAAGCTTCTGAATAATGTTCTCAACGTCTTCACCCACGTAACCCGCTTCAGTTAGCGTCGTTGCGTCAGCCATAGTAAATGGCACATCAAGGAAGCGAGCAAGTGTCTCTGCAAGTAAGGTTTTACCACTACCCGTAGGACCAATCAGTAGGATGTTACTCTTACCTAGTTCAACACCTTCGCTTGTGGTGTCTCCATTACGTAAACGCTTATAGTGGTTATAAACGGCTACTGCTAACACTTTCTTAGCGTAATCTTGGCCAATCACATAATCATCAAGGTGTTCACGAATCTCTCTTGGCACTGGCAGTGCTTCAGATTGCTTTTTCGGTAGAACATCTTTGATCTCTTCACGGATGATGTCGTTACATAGGTCGACACATTCATCACAAATGTAGACTGACGGACCAGCGATTAGCTTGCGAACTTCGTGCTGGCTTTTGCCGCAGAAAGAGCAGTACAGAAGTTTACTACTACCGCTCTCTTTGCTTTTATCTGTCATTCGCTAACCTCTTATTAGCTTTCACTGTCTTGTTTTGAGTTTATATCAATTTTGACTAAATTTCGCCTGCATCTTTTGGCGATACGGTATTACTCTTTGTGATGAGTCAAAACCGAGTCTACCAAACCGTACTCTACGGCTTGATCCGCAGACATAAAGTTGTCACGGTCAGTATCGCGTTCAATCACTTCTAACGGCTGACCTGTATGCTCAGCAAGCAGCTTATTTAGCTTCTGTTTGATCGTCAGAATTTCTTGCGCGTGGATTTGGATATCCGACGCTTGGCCTTGGAAACCACCTAGCGGTTGGTGAATCATCACACGAGAGTTAGGCAGTACGTGGCGTTTACCTGGCGCACCACCAGCTAGAAGGAAGGCACCCATTGAGCACGCCTGTCCCATACATACCGTACTTACATTTGGCTTGATGTACTGCATAGTGTCGTAAATTGACATACCTGCAGTCACACTACCACCTGGCGAGTTGATATATAGGAAGATATCTTTGTCAGGGTTTTCTGATTCTAGGAATAGTAGCTGTGCTACCACTAGATTTGCCATCTGATCTTCAACTTGGCCTGTCAGAAAAATGATACGTTCCTTAAGCAAGCGAGAATAAATATCGTAAGAACGCTCACCTCGGGAAGTCTGTTCAACCACCATTGGTACTAGCGCGTTTAGGATTGGCGACATTGCATTTTTTTCTTGGTAGCTCATATTCTTATGTCCCTAAAATAAATGGCCCGGATGATACTTATCATACGGACCATTGTTAGCAGAATAGTTAACGCTTAGTCAACCTTGTAAGCATTTTATTGCTTATTACGCTGCTGGCTGCTGGTTCATTAGCTCGTTGAAGCTAACTTCTTTTTCAGTAACCTGAGCTTTAGCGATGATTGCGTCAATAGCTTGCTCTTCTAGAGCAACATTACGCATGTTGTTCATCATTTGCTCGTTTTGCTCGTAGTACGCAACTACTTCTGATGGATCTTCGTATGCTGTAGCCATCTCTTCGATAAGTGCTTTCACTTTCTCGTCGTCAGCTTTTAGCTCTTCAGACTTGATCACTTCGCCTAGAAGAAGACCTACAACTACGCGGCGCTTAGCTTGCTCTTCGAATAGCTCACGTGGAAGCTGCTCAGCTGCTTCTGGGTTGCCACCGAAACGTTGTGCAGCTTGCTGACGTAGAGTACCGATTTCTTGATCGATAAGTGCAGCAGGTACGTCGATTTCGTTTTCTTTAACTAGACCGTCAAGAGCTTGCTCTTTGATGCGGTTCTTAACAGCTTGCTTAAGCTCACGCTCCATGTTCTTACGAACTTCAGCTTTAAGTGCGTCAACGCCGCCTTCAGCAACACCGAACTTAGCAACGAACTCGTCGTTGATTTCTGGAAGCTCACGCGCTTCAACTTTGTTCACTTTGATAGAGAACTTAGCTGCTTTACCTTTCAGGTTTTCAGCGTGGTAATCTTCTGGGAAAGTCACATCGATTTCGAATTCCATACCAGCAGTCTTACCTGCGATACCGTCTTCAAAACCTGGAATCATGCGACCAGCACCCATTTCTAGAGGGAAGTTTTCAGCTTTACCGCCTTCGAACTCTTCACCGTCGATAGAACCAACGAAATCGATAGTAGCGCGCTTACCTTCTTCAGCAGCGTCTTCTACTTCTACCCAAGTCGCTTGTTGCTTACGTAGAGTGTCGATCATCTCTTCAACGTCAGCGTCTTGAACTTCAGTTGCTGGTTTTTCAACAGTGATGTTCTCTAAGCCTTTAAGCTCAACTTCTGGGTAAACTTCAAAAGTTGCGTTGAATACTAGGTCTTCACCTTCTTTCGTTTCAACTGGAGCGAACGTTGGTGCACCCGCTGGGTTGATTTTCTCTTTAACGATCGCTTCGATGAAGTGACGTTGCATTACTTCGCCCATTACGTCTTGACGTACTGCTTTACCGTACATCTTCGCAACCATTTTTAGAGGCACTTTGCCTTTACGGAAACCATCGAAACGACGGTTTTTTGCGATGTTGCGTAGTTCAGCTGTTACAGCATCTTCGATGTTAGCAGCAGGAACAGTAATGTTAAGACGGCGCTCTAGGCCCTCTAGCGTTTCAACAGTAACTTGCATTATTCATTAACCTCAAAACTGACTCAGATAACTGAGCGTATGTGCCCAATCTAAAGAAAGGACCCATCCTTGTTTGTACTCTATGAGTACTCTTGTAAATCGAGTATCGATAATCGAGTATTCAATTATCGGACTAATTAGCGATATCCTTCGAAGCCAGAGAGTAAATTCTGGTTCGGCAAAGGTATCTCCGATTAGCCTCAGGATTAAAAATTTAGACGCAGCATTCTACCGAGCTGATCGTTAGCTGTCGAGCCGATCACCTCAATCCCTGTGTCTTAACCCTAAAAACTCACTTAACTGCTAAAAAAAACATCAATAAAGCGTTCTTTGTTTCCAGAAATGGGGACATTAATGCCTTTTTCAAGAGAAACTAGCGTTTTTTTTCAATTAAAGATCAAAACAAGATCTAAGTCCGGTTTTATCCCTCAGTTTAATCAGCTGATTAAACACATTTGTAACAAAAACCTTTACGCTATACCAAGTTAAGGACACTTCACAGGAGAGCTAGCGTTGACATTCAGACGTAGCAGATTTTATCTACTGATACTCTACCTGTTTACCCTAATCTTGGGCTCTAGCTGGGTGTGGAACTCGAGTGAAAGCCGCCTGTTTGCTGGGCATAAAGAACAGCTTGAGCGGTTTGCGGAGTTCATCTCAAGCAAGCTCGACAAATACGCTCACTTGCCACAGCTGATTGCCAAGGACGCAGAACTTATCGCCGCCCTTCAGGCACCTAAAAACAGCGCGCAAATTGAGTTAACCAACCGCTATTTAGAGCAAGTCAACGAGACGATTCAATCGACCGACGCCTACCTACTCGACGAGTTTGGCAACACTATCGCTTCGAGCAACTGGAATCTCGAACGTTCATTCGTTGGTCGCAACTATGCGTGGCGGCCTTACTTCTCTAATGCCATTCAAGGCAATCCAAGCCAGTACTTTGCTCTAGGCTCAAGCTCTAAGCAAAGAGGCTACTATTTTTCCTACCCGGTCACCTATGCCGCTGAAATCATAGGCGTTATCGTCATCAAAATGGATCTCAATGCGATTGAGTCCAACTGGCAAAATCGCAACAACATTTTTGTCGCTACCGATAAGTACGATGTCGTCTTTATGTCTAGCAGCGACGAATGGTTGTTCAAAAGCTTAACTCAGCTAAGTGATACGGACCGACAGGCTATTCTCGATAGCCGGCAATACTTAGACTCACCGATCGACTCATTTGGCTTTACTGGTGATATGTCAAGCCCCCAAACAGAAATCAAAAAGCCAACATCGTTGGGATTCAACAATGCGTTTTTGGTCTCATCTCGCGATTTAGACAGTCATGACCTCACACTGAGAGTTCTCACTCCCAAATCAGTGTTACTCTGGTCGACACTGAGTTATGCGTTGGTGGTGACATTGATATTTGTCATCGCGTACTTATCGATGCAGTTGGTGTATCAACGCCAATTAAAGAAACGTCAGTTTGAGCAATTACAATCAGAGGCCAAACAGAAGCTTGAGTTTTTGGTGATGGAGCGCACTTCCGAACTGCATGCTGAGATTCACGAAAGAGCAAAAACTGAGCAGGCTCTACGCCAAACTCAAGATGAACTGGTGCAAGCGGCTAAGCTGGCGGTATTAGGTCAGATGTCAGCTAGCATTAGCCATGAACTCAACAATCCACTTGCAGCGATTCGTAGCTTTGCCGACAACGGAAGACGCTTTCTAGAACGCAACACGCTTGAGCGAGTCGACGATAACTTATCTCGTATCTCAGCACTGACCGAGCGGATGGCAAAGATCAGTAACCAGTTGCGCTCTTTCGCGCGAAAAAGCGACGTGAATGAAGTGAGCAAAATGGATATTGCTCCAGTGATTATCGCAGCTAAAGAGCTCCTCTCACCACAGTTTAAATCTAAGATGGTTTCCCTCGAACTACAATTGGAGCAAGCTTTACCTGAAGTTGAGATCAATCCAATTCAATTTGAACAGGTGGTTATCAACCTTTTGACCAATGCACTACAAGCGGTGGAAGAACAAGAGGCACGGCAGGTCATTGTTTCGACCAGTATTGAAGGTCAGCAACTTAATGTACACGTCGATGACAACGGCCCCGGAATCAGTATCGATCAACAGCAATCCCTGTTCGAGCCTTTTTATACCACCAAGAAGAACGGTTTAGGACTTGGTCTCTCTATTTCACAGCAAATTACCCAGGCTATGGGCGGTTTACTCAAAGTATCGCAGTCTCCTCTTGGCGGCGCGCGATTTACTCTCTCTCTGCCAGTAACAAGGAATGCAGATGTATGATGTAATCTTTATTGATGATGAAAGTGATATTCGCTTAGCGATCGAACAAAGCTTTGAACTCGAAGATATTCCTGCACGCTTTTTTGCCAGCGCCGAAGAAGCGCTACTGGCAATAAAACAAGACGGCTTGCCAAAGGTGGTCATTACTGACATTTGCCTACCCGGATTGTCGGGTGAGAATATTTTGTCGAGCATTCTCCACCAAGACCCAAATATTCCCGTAATCCTGATTACCGGACATGGTGATATCTCAATGGCGGTCAATGCACTTAGGAACGGAGCTTACGATTTTATTGAGAAGCCATTTCCCATTGATCGCTTAATCGACACCACTCGTCGCGCCTTAGACAAGCGCGACTTAACGCTTGAAAACCAAGAGCTCAAACGCACCCTAAAAGCAAGTCAAGCCCTTGGCCCGAGGATTATCGGGGATACACCCTCCATTCAAGCACTGCGTGATACCATCATTCATATCGCTGATACCAACGCAGACATCCTTCTGTTTGGCGAAACAGGAACCGGTAAAGAGCTGTTCGCCCGATCGATCCACGAGCAAAGTCCGCGTAGAGACAATAATTTCGTTGCGATAAATTGTGGTGCGGTGCCTGAAAACCTAATTGAGAGTGAGCTCTACGGCCATGAAAAAGGCGCGTTTACCGGAGCAGATACAAAACGAGTTGGTAAATTTGAACATGCTCAAGGTGGGACATTATTTTTAGATGAAATCGAATCCATGCCCTTACAAGCTCAAATTCGACTATTGCGGGTACTGCAAGAGCGCGTAATTGAGCGTGTGGGTTCCAATGAGCTTATTCCGATTGATATTCGTGTGATTGCGGCAACCAAAGTCGATCTTAAACACGCATCGGCACAAGGAAACTTCCGCGAAGATCTGTACTACCGACTCAATGTTGTCACCCTCGATTTACCGCCGCTTAGACAACGTAAAGAGGATATCCCTACCCTATTCCACCATTTTTTACTCGTTGCAGCATCTCGCTATGGCAAGTCAGCACCTGCAATCGGCTCACAACAGATTCACCAGTTGATGAGTCACGATTGGCCTGGCAACGTTCGTGAGCTTAGGAACGCGGCTGAACGTTTTGTACTGCTTGGCAAGCTGACTCAGTTTGAACCAGAGGGAACAGATAACGAAAACAGGGAGCCAGGTTTAGCGCAACAAGTTGCCGAGTTTGAGAAGAGTTTGATCGAGCAGTCGCTAAACCAAAACGAAGGCAGCATTAAAAAGACAATGGATCATCTGCAACTGGCGCGTAAAACCCTGTACGACAAGATGCAGAAATACGACTTAGACAAAGATAACTACAAAGGCTAACTCACGCCTTAAACTTGAGCCATATCTCATATTTATAGTTATTTTTGACACCGATTGATTAAGCTCAATTAACCACTTATTTTTTGTGGACATAATCGCCACACCCACTACATTAGCAATATCTAATCAATGAAAAGCTTAATTAAGGTGTTTATATGAAAAGGATATTGCTTCTCACCTTGAGTATTGTGCTTGCTAGCATATGGCCTTCAACCAGCCTTCTCGCACAGTCAACGGCTGATCACTCTGCCTTTGAGCAACTTCAAGGTCCTTTTAAGTCAGGCCCTGAAGTAACCGCAGCCTGCCTTGACTGCCATACCGAAGCAGCTCATCAAATCCAACAAACCACTCACTGGACGTGGGCTTTTGATGTTGGGCTCGAGGACAAAGTTGTCGGCAAGAAAAATGTCATCAACAATTTTTGTATTTCTACCGCATCAAACGAACCGCGATGTACCAGTTGCCATGTTGGCTACGGATGGAAAGACAGCAGTTTCGATCATTCGAAACAAGACAACGTCGACTGCCTGGTTTGTCATGACAACTCTGGTCAATACTCGAAGTTCCCAACAGACGCAGGTCACCCAAACTACGTGGCAAAAGAGTGGCCAAAAGGTTCGGGAAAAATGCGCCCGCCAGTCAATCTCACTGAAGCGGCACAAAGTGTTGGCGACCCATCGCGAGAGACCTGTGGCTCTTGCCACTTTTACGGTGGTGGCGGCGACGGTGTTAAACATGGCGATATGGACTCAAGCCTAGCGAAACCAAGTTATGACCTCGATGTTCATATGTCGAGTGACGGCGCCGATTTTGCCTGTCAGGATTGCCATACCACTAGTGGACATCAAACGGCAGGTTCACGTTACCTTGTCAATGCAAAAGACAGCGATGGTATTGATTTTCCCGGCCATGGAGACCAGAACCGTGCTTCGTGTGAGTCATGTCATGGGATTGAACCTCATCATGGGGGACGTATCGCCAATCGACTCAATGAACACGTCGCTAACATCGCCTGTTCTACATGTCACGTACCAGAGTATGCGCGAGAAAAGAAAACCAAAACAGCTTGGGACTGGTCCACAGCAGGAGATAAATCTCGACCAACAACTAAAGATGATGAGGGCTACGTTACCTATACCGCCAAAAAAGGTGATTTTGTATGGGAAAGAAACGTAACGCCTGACTATGCCTGCTTCAATGGACAAATGAGTTACACCACTATTGGTGAACAAGTACAACCCAATGAGCAAGGCATCGTTGAGTTGACTAAGCCTCAAGGCAAATGTGGCGACGAAGATAGCCGAGTGTGGCCATTTAAAATTATGCGCAGCACTCAACCTTATGATACGGCGAACCAAATCATGGTGACACCTCATCTGTTTGGCAAAGACAACAACGCCTATTGGAAAACTTATGACTGGGATAAATCAGCAGTGGTGGGGATGAAGGCTGCGGGCACTAGCTATAGTGGCGAGATGACGTTTGTCGATAGCGAGTATCACTTTCCAATCGTACATATGGTAGCACCAAAAGACCAAGCTCTTGAATGCGCTGCATGTCACGCTGAGAATGGACGATTGACGAAACTGTCTGGTTTCTATATCCCATCACAAACCTCAATACCGTGGCTAGACAACATTGGCTGGCTGGTCGTCCTTGTTACTCTGTTTGGCGTGACAGGTCATGCTCTTGTGCGATTGAAAGGAACTTCACCCGACCAAGGAGATTCGTAATGAAAGTGATTATCTATAAGCGATTCGAACGCTTCTGGCACTGGGCACAAGCTTTACTGATGATGGCAATGCTAATCACTGGATTCGAAATCCATGGATCATTCAGCTTGTTTGGTTTTGGTCAAGCTGTGTTATGGCATGAGTACTGTGCCTTTGCTCTAATGACATTATGGGTATTTGCCATATTTTGGCATTTCACTACGGGTGAGTGGCGGCAATACATTCCCACCACAGACAAGCTCGGAAAAGTTATCGACTTCTACCGTCGAGGGATCTTTGTTGGCGAACCTCACCCATTTCATCCAACAGCAGAAATTAAACTCAATCCGCTACAGCGATTTGCCTATTTAGGCTGGAAATTGATCATGGCACCACTTATCTGGGTCACAGGATTATTGCTACTATTTTATGCACAGTGGGAAAACCTTGGACTTGGTGTGTTATCACTTGGCTGGGTTGCCACTCTACATATTGTCGCCGCCTTCATGATCTTAGCCTTCCTAATTGGCCACGTTTATATGACCACTACTGGAGAAACGCCAACAGCTCATATCAAAACGATGCTGCGTGGTTATGAAACAAAAGATCACAGTAATCGCTAACCAACAAAACGAAACCCCAGGGTCCATCCAATACCCTGGGGTTTTCTTTCCATAATGAAACGTAAAACTATTTAGTAATAATCTCAGGCCCCATAAGCATGGTCGGCAACCATGTTGATACCCAAGGTACGTAGGTCACGATGATCAGGAATAAGAACATCACACCCACCCAAGGTAGTGCTGCTTTGACCACCTGCATCATCGACATTTTGGCCACCCCTGCGGTGACAAACAGGTTGAGTCCGACCGGAGGTGTGATCATGCCTATCTCCATGTTAACCACCATCATGATACCTAGGTGAATGGGATCGATACCTAGCGCGATAGCAATTGGGAATACCAATGGCGCAACGATAATTAACAAACCCGATGGCTCCATGAACTGACCACCGATGAGTAGCAGAACGTTCACGACAATCAGGAAGGTAATCGGCCCAAGACCAGCAGAAAGCATTGACTCAGTAATCATCTGAGGAATACGCTCTTCTGTGAGCACATGCTTTAGAATCAATGCGTTGGCAATGATAAACAACAGCATAATTGTCAGCTTACCCGCATCATACAAGGTGTGCTTGGTATCTTTGTGTACAAAAGCTTGGACGATTTTGACTAGCGCTGGCTTGGTATTTTCCTTGTCAGCAAACGGCCCCATATCTTTATAGATAAAGTTAGCGATCAAGAATGAGTATACCGCTGCGACTGCCGCCGCTTCTGTGGGGGTAAAAATACCACCATAAATACCACCCAAGATGATGACCACCAGTAATAGACCCCAGCTGGCATCTTTCGCTGCCGCAAACATCTCGCCCCAACCGACAAACGGCTGTTTAGGCAGGTTTTTCACTCGAGCTGCGATGTAAATCGCAATCATCAACATCACACCAGCAAGCAAACCAGGGATGACGCCACCAAGGAACATACGACCAACAGAGACATCCGTAGCAGCTGCGTACACAACCATTACGATCGAAGGTGGGATCAAGATACCTAAAGTACCTGCGTTACAAATAACGCCCGCAGCAAACTCCTTCGAGTAACCATTTTTGATCATGCCCGCGATAACGATACTACCAATTGCAACAACCGTAGCCGGTGAAGAGCCAGACAATGCGGCGAACATCATACACGCCACAACCGAAGCCATAGCAAGACCGCCACGGAACCAACCCACCATCGCAATAGCGAAACGGATAATACGTTTTGCCACACCGCCAGTAGACATAAAGCTTGATGCTAAGATGAAAAATGGAATCGCTAATAAGGTGTAATGGCCAGCAAAGGCGTTAAACAGGGTTTGAGCGACTGAAGCCAATGACGCATCTGAATGCATCATTAAAAAGACCATACTGGACAGACCCAGTGAGATTGCGATTGGCACACCAACAAGCATAAAACCAATCACCATGACGAATAAGAATAAAATTTCCATGGCTTAGCTTCCCTTGTTGTTATTGTTGTTTTTAGGCTCCATTGCGTCACCTGCGTCTTTCAGCTCTTCTTTTAACGCTTCCAGTTCTTCCTCAGCTTCATGACCAGCAATGAGGCGGTCTAACTTACCTGACATAATCTGTAGAGTGATTTGAGCAAATCGGAAAGTAAGAAGAGCCATACCAATCGGCAGCGCCATGTAAGGAATAAAGCGCGGCATTTTTTCGTAACGTTCGCCTTCATTCAGCCAGTCAGCGAGAAACTGGAACATCTCTGGCATTGGGATATCATCGGTTTCATACCATGCTCGGTCGGTAACAAACGGATACCAGTAATTCCATGAACCAATCAACAGCAGAATTGAGAAAGCTAAACAACACGCTGCGGCGATCAGCGCGTAGATTTTACGTAGTTGCTCTGGAGCGAGGTTGATAACCACATCGACACCAATATGAAAGTGCTTCTTCACTCCATATGACGCCCCCACCAGCACCATCCAGGCAAACATAAATACGGTAAGCTCAAGCGCCCACAAGATGTTGTCGTTAAACACATAACGAGATATGACATTGGCAAAAGTGAGCAAGGTCATTGCCCCTAAAAAGAACGCAATCAGAGTCTCCTCAATCGCGTCTGTCACCTTCCCAACTCTGGCAAAAATTGACTGTTCCATAAGTTACTTCACTTTATCGCAGGAAAAGAAAGGCCCTCCTCCCGACAAGAGGGCCAATTGTTTTATAGTTTTTAATTGTTATTTGTTTGAAGCTAAAGCCGCTTCGATAAGATCAGAACCAATGTCTTTTTCAAACTT
This sequence comes from Vibrio tubiashii, assembly GCA_000775715.1. Taxonomy (GTDB): domain Bacteria; phylum Pseudomonadota; class Gammaproteobacteria; order Enterobacterales; family Vibrionaceae; genus Vibrio; species Vibrio tubiashii_A. The sequence goes on along the minus strand of JRWQ01000011.1, from coordinate 131,686 downwards.
CTTCCACACAGGCTGAAGCGCAGTGACCCACTGCTGACGCTGCTCTGCAGTCAAGCTACGAACTTCACCACCCGCTTCGATGATGTTGTTCTTATTCGCTTGGTTAACACGTGAAGACTCAGCATTACGCGTTTGAGTCACTTCTTGGATGATGGTGTTTAATTGTTCACGTTGATCTTCTGGTAGGCCTTTCCAGAAATCGTTCGACGTTACCACTAGGTAATCCAGAATACCGTGGTTAGTTTCCGTGATGCCGTCTTGTACTTCGAAGAACTTCTTACCATAGATGTTTGACCAAGTGTTCTCCTGACCATCAATAACCTTAGTTTGTAGGCCGCCGTATACTTCTTTAAACGACATCTTCTGTGGGTTAGCGCCTAGCTGCTCAAACTGAGCAACAAGGACATCTGAAGCTTGGACACGGAACTTAAGCCCTTTCGCATCTTCTGGTGAGATAAGCGGCTTGTTTGCCGACATCTGTTTCATGCCGTTGTGCCAAAACGCTAGGCCTTGTAGACCACGACGTTTCATTGCGTTTTTCAGCTTTTCACCAGACTCAGAGTTCTGGAAACGGTCAACCGCTTCAACATCTTCAAACAGAAATGGCAGATCGAAAATACGGTACTTTTTGGTGAATTTTTCAAATTTTGATAGAGAAGGGGCAGCAAGTTGCACGTCGCCGTTCAATAGCGCTTCCAGTACCTTGTTATCATCATATAGCGTCGAGTTCGGGAAAACTTGCATACACACTTTTCCATTCATCTCATCATTGACGCGTTGTTCTAGTAATGAAGCCGCGATACCTTTCGGGTGTTTATCTGTATTCGTTACGTGACTGAACTTAATTACAGTCTCTCCTGGATCACAGTTAGCGGCAGCATTAAAACTGGTCACAGCAAGAATCGATACAGATAGTAGGGTCAATGGCTTTAACATTATTATTCTCCTTGTTGAATGAACAACCCCATCACTGGGTGTTGATACATTAACTAGGAGCAAGTACTGAGCCAATCTTGACAATTGAATTTAATCATTTAAAATCAACATCTTATAAATAATTCATTTGACGATAGGATATCTAGGTCACACAGACACTTTTAATATGGGGGGATTTCCACCCATTGTATTCTTCAATACGGGTGAATTTACACATATTTAACAAACAAGCTAAATCATAAAAACAAAATGGCAGCGGGAATGGCTGCCATTTTTCGTTACTAGAGATGAGGTGAGCAATAAGGAGACATAATTGCCCACCTCGACTCACACTGCATGAAAACGCCTTCATGCTATGGTGTTAAGCTTAGTAGACTTCACTCATTGTTACTAATAAAGGTATCAATTAAATTGCACATTAATGAAATTCGATGCGTTGCTGCGTGACTGCATCAAAGAAAACTGCTTTTGACAAATCAAAGTGCAGTGGAGCAACCTGCCCCGCCGTCACATCAAATTCAGGCGAAAGGCGACACGCTACTTCTTGGTCATTAACCTTTATCATCGCAATAGTATCCGGCCCTGTTGGTTCTAACACTTCCAGCGTCAAATCCAACTGAGTGGTTGCATCCGACTCTTGATTCTCACTGTCTGTAATGTGTTCCGGACGAAGGCCAATCACGACTTCTTTACCATCTTGCTCGCGCATTGAGGCAGGCAGATTAATGTGATGTTCTTGACCATTACTCCCTTTTACCTTAATCACTGGTTGATCAGTTTCATTCAGGTCAACCATTGTGGTAATAAAGTTCATCGATGGTGAGCCCATAAAACCTGCGACAAACATATTATTCGGTTTGTTGTAGATCTCTTGCGGTGTACCTAGTTGCTGCAACTCGCCATCTTTCATCACTGCGATTCGGTCAGCTAAGGTCATCGCCTCAATCTGATCGTGAGTAACATACACGATGGTCGTATTGAGCTGTTGATGCAATCGCTTAATTTGATGACGCATCTCTACACGCAGCTTTGCATCTAGATTCGACAATGGCTCATCAAACAGGTAAAGCTTGGGTCTACGCGCCAACGCACGCCCCATTGCCACACGCTGACGTTGACCACCGGACAACTGAGAAGGCTTTCTATCTAATAAGTGGTCAATCTGTAGCATCGCTGCGACGCGCTCGACTTCCGCATCAATGTCCTCTTTCGGCATTTTACGAATCTTCAAGCCAAACTCGATATTGCCACGTACCGTCATGTTTGGATAAAGCGCATAGGACTGAAACACCATGGCAATATCGCGATCTTTAGGTTCAACATCAGACACGTCGTTACCATCAATCACGATCTCCCCCGAGCTGATATTCTCAAGCCCAGCAATAGTGTTCATCAATGTCGATTTACCACATCCTGAAGGGCCAACCAAAATCAAAAACTCACCGGAATTAATGTCAATGTCGATCCCTTTTAATGTCTCTTGATCCGCCTTCGGGTAGGTTTTACGGATTTGTTTAAGTTCTAGTGTTGCCATGATATTTATCCTTTTACCGAACCCGCAGTTAGACCGCGAACGAAATATTTCCCTGCTAATACATAAACTAATAATGTTGGCAATGCAGCGATGATCGCCGCCGCCATATCAACGTTGTACTCTTTAACCCCGGTGCTGGTGTTAACCAAATTGTTCAGTGCAACAGTAATAGGCTGCGTTTCCGAGCCGGAATAAACAACACCAAACAGAAAGTCATTCCAGATTGCTGTGAACTGCCAAATCACAGTGACCATGATGATTGGCGTTGATATCGGCAGAAGAATCTTAAAGAAAATGGTAAAGAACCCCGCCCCATCCAACTTAGCCGCTTTGACTAGCTCGTCTGGAATACTGATATAGAAATTACGGAAAAACAGCGTGGTAAAGGCCATACCATAAATCACGTGAACAATAACTAGCCCTGCGGTGGTGTTGGCCAAACCTAGCTTGCCAAGCACCGTTGCCATAGGCAGTAGCACTACTTGAAATGGGATAAAGCAGCCAAACAACAGCAGGCTAAAGAACAGATTTGAACCACGGAACTGCCACTTAGTCACAACGTAACCATTAAATGCACCGAGTAGCGTCGAAATGGCAACCGCAGGAATGACCATTTGGAACGAGTTCCAGAAGTAACCTTTGACGCCTTCACATTTCACACCAGTACAAGCGCCATCCCACGCCTTAATCCAAGCATCAAACACCCATTCTGTCGGCAAACTCATTAAGTTGCCGGCTTTAATATCTGGCAGGGTCTTAAACGAGGTAATCACCATGACAAACAGCGGCATCAAATAAACCGCACAGAAAAACACCAAAGCCGAATAGATGAACAATCGAGAGAAATTGATCCCTTGCATCATGATTTTTTCTCCCTAAGTTCTGAATAGAGATATGGTACTAGGATGGCTAATATACCCGCTAACATCATCATGGCACTCGCCGCACCCAAGCCAATTTGACCTCGCGTAAATGAATGCGCATACATAAACAGCGCAGGAAGATCAGAAGAGTAACCTGGACCACCTGCGGTCATTGCCGTTACTAAGTCAAAACTCTTAATCGCAATATGCGAGGTGATGATCACCGCGCTGAAAAAGACCGGTCTCAAGCACGGCATAATAATTCGCCAATAGATGGTTGGTAGGCTCGCGCCATCAATCTGAGCTGCTTTGATGATCGACGAGTCTATACCGCGAAGGCCTGCCAAGAACATCGCCATGACAAAACCTGATGACTGCCATACAGCGGCAATGACGAGCGTATAAACCGCCATTTCAGAGTTGACCAACCAATCAAACTTGAAATTGCTGAACCCCCAATCTTGCATCAGCTTTTCAATACCGAGGCCCGGGTTCAGAATCCATTTCCATGCCGTACCCGTGACAATGAATGACAATGCCATTGGGTACAAATAGATAGTGCGAATTGCCCCTTCCTGACGAATGTTCTGATCAAGAAGAATCGCCAGCCCTACTCCCAAACCGATAGCCACTAACATAAACAGCAGGCCAAAAATTCCGAGGTTAGAAATTGAAGTAATCCAACGGTCGTTCTCCATTAGTTTCTCGTATTGAGCAAAACCAACAAAGTTGAAACTGGGCAGAAAACGCGAATTGGTCAGTGAAAGTGCCGCAGTCCAGAAAATATAACCATAGATGCATACCACGGTGACCAAAACGGTCGGGGCAAGAACGATTTTCGGTAGCCAATGTTGAAGTCGGTCGGCAAAACTCACCTTAGTTTTCGACTTCTTAGAATACCGATTTACAGCATGCTCCATAACGAGTCCTTACGTTATAACACAGAGAGGAAAGGGCACTTCAGCTCCCCACAAGCTAAAGCGCCCTTTAGGGGTGTATGTATGCCAACCAAACGAGTGATGAGCCAACACTCGCTGATTGGCAATGGATGAGCTTAGATCGCCGCTTTCACCGCTTTCGCTAGCTTCTGTGCTGCCTGTTTTGGATCGGCGTTGTCATCATTGAAGAAGTTCGTTACTACGTCATAGATCGCGCCTTGAGCATAGCTAGTCGTTGATAGACCATGTGCCATACTTGGTACTAGGTCACCTGACTTCGCACTCGCTTTAAACGTTGCCATTGAGTCCAATGCACATTGGTCGAACTTCGACATGTCCATGTCTAGGCGTACAGGGATTGAACCTTTGTTGAGGTTGAAGACTTCTTGGAACTCTTTAGTAAGGATAGTGCGAGCAAGATCTTGCTGCGCTTGTTGATTGTCTTTATTGCTCAATTCAAAGAAAGCAAAGCTATCGATGTTAAACGTGAATTGACCATTTGTGCCCGGCGCTGGCGCACAGATGTAATCTTTGCCCGGAACTTTGCCCGCTGCTGTAAACTCACCCTTTGCCCAGTCACCCATGATTTGCATCGCTGCTTCACCATTGATCACCATTGAGGTTGCTACGTTCCAGTCACGTCCTGGCGAGTTAGCATCAATGTAATCGCGGATTTTCTTAAATTTGGTGAACACTTCCACCATTTTATCGCCAGATAAAGTATCCATATCTAGATCGACAAACGCTTTGTTGTAGTCTTCACTACCTAAAACATCCAGCGCAACCGCTTCAAAAACTGTGGCGTCTTGCCAAGGCTGACCACCGTGCGCTAATGGTACATAACCGGCAGCTTTAATCTTCTCTGCAGCGGCAAAAAACTCGTCTAAGGTCGTTGGCAGTTCAACACCTGATTTTTCTAATACTTCAGGGTTCGCCCAAATCCAGTTTACTCGGTGAACATTAACCGGAACGGCTACGTATTCGCCGTCAAACTTCATCACCTTAGTAACCACTGAAGGAAGGATTTCATCCCACTTCTCCTGCTTGGCTGTGCTATCTAGTGACGTTAGGAAGCCAAGGCCACCCCACTCTTGAATATCATGACCTTTGATCTGCGCAGCTGAAGGAGGATTACCGGATACTGCGCGAGTTTTAAGTACTGTCATTGCCGATTCGCCGCCGCCACCAGCAACCGCGAAATCTTTCCATGTATGATTTTGTTGCTCTAGCATTTCTTTAAGCACAGCGGCAGATTTAGCTTCACCACCAGCAGTCCACCAGTGCAGTACTTCGACTTCACCAGCATTAGCGAGATTAGCAGCAGAAAGTAGAGATAGGGTAAGTAGGGTTTTATTTAGTTTCATTATTATCTTCCATGTATTGGATTAGACAGTTAGGCCCACTGCTTGATGACCTAAGCGCTCTTGTTTGTACATCCAAGAGTCTATCCGAATAGAAATATTTGATTGAAACAAACCGTAAACGCAATGTAACAACAATGTTACATTAAACCTCTAACGTCGGTGGAATAAAGACTTGCGCTCTTAATCCTCTATTTGGCAAGTTATCAATAATGAGATCTCCGCCATGTCCATGGAGGATGTTGCGACAAATTCCCAAGCCTAAACCGTGCCCATCTTCATCGCTCGCCAATCGATAATAGGGTTCAAATACCGCTTCGAGTTTATCTTCAGGAATGCCCGGTCCATGGTCGCAAATCACAACCGTTATCCACTCTTCATTAACCATAACACTGACTTCCGCTCTTTGGCCGTACTTAACTGCATTGTCAATCAAGTTGCTCAACACTCGCTTGATTGCCAGCGGCTTAGCGACAATAGGCTCCATCTCAGTCGGTCGAAACTCGACTTGCGTCTTGGTCTGATTATAGGGTTCCACTACATTCAGAATCATTTCACTCAGATCAACATAAGCGTTATTTTCATGCAGATCAGTATCACGCACGCACTGGAGCGCGCCTTTGACCATCATCTCTAGCTCATCTAAGTCACGATTAAATTTCTCGCGTTTGATGTCACTCTCGAGCAGTTCTGCACGCAGCCGTAAACGGGTAATCGGTGTTTTTAAATCATGGGAGATCGCTGAAAACAGATGCTCTCGGTCAGCCACATAACGGCGAATTCGTTGCTGCATACGATTAAAAGCCCTCGTGGCGGTAACCAGTTCGCTCGCCCCCTCTTCTTGTAACGGCGCCTGTTCGATATCCATGCTCATTTCGTTGGCAGCTTTAGCAAGTCGTTTAAGCGGTTTAACTTGACGACGCACCAATAGATAAGTCAGTAACAATAAAATCGTAGTTGAGAAAATCAAAAACAGAATCTGCTCGCGACCAATGAGTGTGTCGTCTAGCGTAACGTATGGAGCGGGCAGTAGAGCCGCGATGTAGAGCCACTCATGGGAAGCAAGCTCAATTTGCACAACTAGAATAGGTGGCTCTATCGGGTTTAGCGTCAATGTATGATGAGCCCATGACTTGGGCAAATCGTGTAAATAGATGTCGTTTTTTAATAAACGTAGATTGTCTGGATGGGAAAAATCTACCGAAATACTTTCGGCTTTACGCAACTTACTTTTCAGCACCCTTTGGATGGATTCAATTGATGCCAGTTTTAGCGGCGTATCTTCAATCGACTCAACCACCAACTGCTCTTTATTAAACGAGACAAAAAACCGCGTGCCCCCCATGTTACGGATTTGGTCTAGAACGATGTGCCGATAGCGAACAGGCAATGATTGGAAAAAAGTCACTGTAGAGGCGAACATATTAGCCATACTCTCAGAAGCATCTCGGATGCCTGCTAGCTCTTTGTGCCGCGACTCGGTGTACCAGATACTGGTCGCAACTCCTTGTGCGAGAATAACCGCTAACAAGGTTAAGCCAAGCGTTCGACTAACAAGCGAGTTAAGCCTGAATTTCTCAACCCATTTATGAATATTAGCTCTCATAGCTCACCGGGACAGCAAGCAGATAACCATTACCACGCATGGTCTTTATGTAGTGAGGAAACTTAGCGCTATCCCCAAGCCTTTGTCTAAGCCTGCTTAACTGCACATCAATACCACGTTCGAACGGCAAGGCTTCCCGCCCACGTGTTGCAAACGAAATCGTATCACGATCCAACACTTCGTTAGGCCGCTTCAAAAACAGCATCAGCAGAGCAAAATCACTACCAGATAGGTCATGAGATTGATGGGTTTCTAAGTGGGTGATCTTGTGCGCTAAAGTATCGAGTTGCCAATCACCAAACACAATGGATTTTGCGTTTTCACTGGCTGGAGCTTCATCGGTCACATTCACCCGTCGCAACACGGCTTTGATACGCGCATTAAGATGACGAGGGTTAAAAGGTTTGGCGATGTAATCATCGGCGCCTATTTCTAAACCGATGATTTGGTCAGTATCGTCAGATACAGCGGTCAGCATAATAATGGGTACGGATGATTGACGACGAACTTGTTGGCACAGAGTAAAGCCATCATCACCCGGTAGCATAACATCAAGCAAGATAAGCTCTGGGTAGCCTTGCTGTTGCAAATAGGCGTTCATCTGTACGCCATCATTAACCGCAGAGACCATATAGCCCTGCTTGGTCAGATACTCTTTTAACAATTCACAAATTTCTTGATCATCATCGACAACGAGAATCTTAGCTGACATGCCTTTACCTACTACCGCTCAAAAATGATAGAGGGAGTGTAATCACTTCTTATTCAGCTGATGAGATAAGAATACAAAGAATTTGAACCTCTTGCAGATGTACATCACATCTTATTAACAAAATCTGCCAGCCCCCTTTGTTGACTCTTTGTTTAAATCAGCGCCCAAACACTTACTAAGAAGAGCAACTTATCTCCATTTTTTTACCCCAATTAGGCGGCAAGTTCGCGTAGTGCTCCATTTCCGGCTGCTCATCAAACGGCTTTTTCAACAGCTCGGCGAGCTTGTGAACCTCACTAAAGTCGCCCTCTTCCGCTCTGTCGATAGCAATCTGGGCTAAGTAGTTGCGTAAAATGTATTTAGGGTTCACTTGCCGCATTTTCTCGCACCTTTGCTGTAACGAAACGATCTCGCCATTATCATCAAACTCTTGTTCACAGCGTGCTAAATACAGCTCTAGCCAATTAGTGGCCGCTTCACGATCGACAAATAGATCCAACACCGCTCGGTTAGCATGCTTATCTACCGAAGAAAGTTCGCGAAAAAATCTCGTGTAGTCAATGTGATGCTGATGAAGAAGCTCAAACATAGCCGCGAACAGCTGGCTATCTTGATCACGTTTAGACAGCAAACCGAGCTTGTTTCTCATCAAGCGACTAAAACTGCTTTGTAATAATGGTTCAAATTCTGCCAAAGCCGACTCCAAATCCGTTCGCTCAATCAAAGGGGATAGGCTATGAGCTAAGGCTGACAAATTCCACATCGCAATACGAGGTTGCTGATCAAAGGCGTAGCGCCCTTGATAGTCAGAGTGATTACAAATGTAGCTTGGTTCGTAATCATCCAAAAAACCGAACGGGCCATAATCAAAAGTGTCTCCAAGGATCGACATGTTGTCAGTATTCATCACTCCATGCGCAAAGCCATATGCCTGCCAATGTGCAATCATCTGCGCAGTTTGACTCACAATACGACGGAACATAGCAACATAAGGCTGTTCAGATTGAGAGCAATCCGGCCAATACCACTCAATCACTTTATCAGCCAACAACTTTAGCTCAGCCAACTGATTGGAATAAAAGAAGTGCTCAAAATGGCCAAATCGAATATGGCTACGTGCAACTCTTAACAACAGCGCGCCCTGCTCGCACTTTTCTCTGTAGACTGGTGTATCGCTAACAAACATTCCCAATGCACGCGTGGTTGGAATGCCTAACCCCGCCATAGCTTCACTACACAAGTACTCACGAATCGTTGAACGTAACACGGCCCGACCATCACCCATTCTCGAATAGGGCGTCATACCTGCGCCTTTCAGGTGTAGATCAAACACTTGGTTTGAGCTATCGGTAAGTTCACCAAGCAATATCCCTCTGCCATCGCCTAAATCGGGGTTGTAGCTACCAAACTGATGTCCTGCGTATTTCATTGCAATAGGGGTCATCTCATCAAGCACTGATTCTCCGGCCAGCAAGGCCTTAAGTTCTCCGCTAGGTTCGCCATTGGGTAAGTTAAACTGCTCAGCAAGATCCGAGTTCCAAATCACCCAGTGGCTATTTGTCAGTGGCTCCGGGAGCACATAGGAGTAAAACGCTCGAGGTAGAGAGGCAAAGCGCTGAGAAAATAGCTGAGTGAATAACATATACATTCCATTAACAAAAGGTATCGCTTCGAAGCTAGCACACGCACCTAAACAGATCTAGCCTGTTACAAGTCATTAATACGTTCGTAGAATGTGATAGGAATCAAACGCCTTAGTACAAAATCCACATTTACTCCGAAGTTCTCACACGAACACTGCACATTATCTACAATTAGACCAAAGAGGTAGGTTGAGCATGTTAGCCTTGCTGCATACTTATCAGGCTTAATTAGAAAACACAGATTATAACTGCGTTGCATTCGACCGCTTTTCGGTAAACGAACAGGCGAAGTGATTGTGATGGATTTGTGAAGTAGCATTTTATCACTAAATGTTACGGGGGTATAAAGCACACCAACCCCTTAGTCATAATCAACTGAGATCGCATCATCATAATTATAAATGAAAGTCAGGAGGCCGATATGCGGTCCATAATGAAACAATTCTCACTACACCACATATTAACGGCCCTCGCTGGCATCCCACTGCTTATCGCCTTTTTGGTCGCGCTGGAGTTGTCATGGACAAAAATGGCCATTGTCGATCAAGCCAACAGAGACAAAGAAACGATCGAACTCACTCTACTCTATGACAACCTTGCCCATAACTTAGCAGTTGAACGCGGCCTCACCGCAGGGGTATTGGGCAGTAAAGGCGCACCCGAACAGATTACTAAGCTAAAAGAGCAAAGACAGAAAGCCGATCAGCATATTGCTGCTTTTAATCAGTTCCAGCCGCAGTACATTTCCCCGGAGATAAGTAACAAACTCAAACGCGACATCACTGCTCAGTTAAGTGAAATTGGCCAAATAAGAAACCAAGTCGACCAATTAGCACCGAAGCGTTCCCCTTTTGCTTACTACTCCAACCTCAACCAACTTGCTATTGATAACGCCATGCTGCTCGTCTCTGGGGTAAACAATGACCAAATCATCAGATTGGGCAACTCATTAACTGCGGTGATGATCATTAAAGAGCGCGCCGGACAAGTTCGCGGAGCCCTTAATGGCGCATTTGCCAGAAAATCCTCGTCCATTGGTCAATACACCGCGATTGAGAACTACTTGAAGTCGGGCAAATACAGTGAACGAGTTGCGGCTCTCACCATGCCTTCACAATACCAACAGCAGTTAACCGAGGCCAAAAATAGCCAAACTTGGAAAAAAGTGGTCGACATCGAGCAGCAATACTTGGCACAGAAAGAGGGCTTGGATGCGCTTCAAGGGCCATCCGCTCTCATTTGGTTTGGTGCTGCAACCGACCGAATAAAACTGGTTAATGGTATTCGTAATCAATTAGTTAATGAGATGACAGACGTTGTATCTCAACAAGCAGCTTCTGAAAAATGGCAGTTGAGCATGATGATTGTCGTGAGTACATGTATCGGTATCATTCTTATTGGCGGCCTAGTCGTATGTCTTACAAGTATTAAAACCTATGTAGGTGAACTGACCACCGATCTCGCCAACATGTCGAAATCTAATGATCTCAGCGTCATATTACGCGCGGATGGTAAAGATGAACTATCACAAGTATCTGTCAGCGTTAATGGCCTCATTGAGAGTATAAAGCAGTTGTTAATGAGAGTAACTCAAAGCAATGACCACAGCTTCCACAGGCTAGACCAAATGGTGCAAGGCGCTGACAACCTTGGTGACAGCAGCCGAGCAACGGCAGATAAATGTGGTAACATCGCCGCCGCTATGACTGAGCTCTCTCAGTCAAGTTTGGAGATTGCCGCTTCCACTGAACGCGCACTCGAAGAAACAGAACAGATGACTGCTAAGGTCATGACCTGTCAACAACAGAGCCAAGAGTCTTACACCATTGTAAAAGCACTGGTTAATCAGATTGAACAGACACAAGAATGCATGGTCAAGCTAGAACAAGATGCGCAAAGCGTGAGTAAAATCGTCGAGACCATCAATGGTATTTCAGAACAAACCAACTTGTTAGCACTTAACGCAGCGATAGAAGCCGCTCGAGCAGGTGAACATGGGCGTGGATTTGCGGTTGTATCTTCTGAAGTTCGTGATCTTGCTCAACGAAGTAAAGACGCTACAGAGCACATATCTCAACTACTTTCCAATATAACCAACAATACTCAAACCGCCGTAAGCAACATGACTAAAAGCCGAGAAGCAACGGACTCGACATTCAGTTCTGTCTCTGACGTGAACGACAGCGTCGGCCAGTTGGAAGTGCTGATCGAAACAGTGAATGAACACATTACCAGTATCGCCAACTCAACCGTCGAACAATCCAAAGCGAGTGAAGCAGTCGATCAAGATGTCGATGTACTCAGTGAGATCGCCCAAAACACTGGGGAACTGGCCAACAACATGAATAGTATCGTCACCAGTTACCAGCAAGAATTTAGCGATGTGAACGAGCAACTCCAGAAATTTAAACTCGCTTAGTCGGAACCTAACGAAAACGCCAACCTTATCAGGTTGGCGATTTAATTTACTCTCTATGACTCTACACAACCTCTGACTAACAAGGCATGTAAATCATTATTATCGCTATCATTCAACGACGAACTGAACCGCATCGATATAATTCCCCGCAGCCCATACGTTCACCGCCTCAATTTGCTTACCTTGTGGAACCGTAAACTGACCTGTTTTCTTCGCATAAGCATAGTGCTTAGAGCCGTAGAACAGAACCGTTCCATCATCATAAATGAAGGTTAGCGCTACAACATGGTTACCACCCCAGTAAAAAGTGCCATAAGTGACTTCTACTGATGCAACACGAGTCATGTCGACAGGGATACCCAATACACCACCATAGCCACCCACCATGTCAACACGGTCTGCTCCAAGAGCATCTATCATCCAACCAGAACGTACATGGAGTTGATCGTTTAGATCCAGCTCTACCGCTTTGCCCTCTGGGAATCCGTACACATCAGAAGCTTCTTTCTCATTCTTTACATAAGTGCTTGAACGATAAGAGTTGTGAGTTAGCCAGCTCGGCTCATACTCGCTCGGCACAGTACCATCTTGGTTAATATTACTGATATTGAAAGCTTGCTGGTTCCAAATACGAGTTGCATTTTTCCAAGGTTTTTCCGCATCATAAGAGTTATAGACAGCAACGCCTCTGTTGTTGCTAAAATTCTTATGGTAGTCATTTGCAACTACAATTAATTCAGCGTCATTGTCTCCCGCTAAATCAGCAACAATCGGGAATTCCCAAAGGCTTGCTGTTGAGTTAGTCAGCTCACTCAATACTAAACCACTGCGACCATCCAATACACGTACTCGGCTCTGATCTTGTACGACGACTTCGTCGATACCATCAGCATCGAAATCATACGCAGATACACCGATCTTACCGCTTGAAGAGTCATCATTAGGCACTGTCCATACTAGCTCACCACTCGGGTTGTACATATCAACCGAATTAAAACCAGCATAAACAATACCCGTCTTATCACTTCCCGCCGTATCAGTAAGTTCAAATTGGATAGCCTCTACTAACCAACGCTTTGACCACACGTTAACTGCACTAATCTTCTTATTTGCAGGCACTTCAAACTCTTGTGTACGTTGTCTGAAAGCGGCTCGCTTAGAACCAAACATTTCGTAAGATCCGTCACGGAAGAAGAACTCTATCGCAAGTAAGTGCTTACCACCCCAAAAATAGCGGCCTGAGGTAATCGCAATCTTCTCGACCTGACTTAAGTCAACTGGGAAATTAGTATGGCCGCCGTTACCACCGAATAAATTAGACTCATCAGTACCAATAGCATCGATCGCCAATCCAGAATTTACATATAGTAGATTGCTATCTTGCACTTCTAGTCGTGTGTTATGGGAATGCGTATAACCAAAGGTGTCAGACAGTACCGTTGTAACATGGCTACCATTGCCCAAGAAATTTGCCACAGACTGCACACCGCCACCCGGGTTACTGACGTTAGTTACACTCCATTTCACCGTACCATCATGCTCTAGCACTGAGAAATAGCTGTTTTCTGGCTCATCTGACGAACGTGGTGTAGAGAAAATTAGCTCTGGGTGATCATCGTCATCAAGGTTTGCAACCGAAGAGAACCAAATTTGGTAGCGAGTCGGGTAAGACCACACTTCCGCGCCATTAGCATTATAAAGCGATGCATCCGCGAAGACTTCTTGAATACCATCACCATCACTATCAACTGGAATTGGAGATTGAGACCACGCATAGGTATATAGCATCATGCCAGAATCGTAGTTATATACGCCTTGAGCACCAATAATTTCAATCGAGCCATCACTATCAAGGTCAGCAATCGCATATTGACCTACCGAGGCACTACTATATAGCTTTGAAATCTGCTTTTTAACACGACCTTGATTGTCAGCAACGGTGACGTATGGAGAACGAATGCCACCAGCGACAACCTCAATCACTCCATCGCCATCCAAATCAGCCGCGGCTACAGAGTATCTAGGGTCAGCGAGTAGTGCGCCATCACGGTAGTCCCACAGCTCAGAGCCGTCTTTACCACTCAATGCGCGCACGACGCCGTTTTCGCTATATTTTGAGCCCGTAAACGTTACTACGAGAACATCAGCAATATCTTTGTCATCGATTTGACCATCACCGTTATCGTCATTGAGCTGAACGACAACAGGAGAAGACATAACTTGGTTGTATTCAGGCATGTAATCACTACCCTGCCACGCCCAAGTCAGTTCAGGTTTAATCTGTGGCTGCTTGGCAATAACTCGCATAGAGCGTGGAGCAGAAAAGTCAAGAGTTTTGCCGTTGTATGCCTTAACCGACTGTAATTCATAGTTAGGTGTATAACCCTGAAAAACAGCGATTCTATTGTACGAAAGGTTATCCCAATCGCTCAACATAACGCCGGTGCCAGGGGCAGCATAGACATCGACTTCATGTTCATAAATAAAATCAGGTAGAGAGTAGCCTGAACGCTCTCCAACATTTAGACAGTACTTCTCACCTGTTTCTAAGCTAACAATACAACCTTCACCTTCTGCAACAACTGCAAATGCTGAAGTAGCATTTAATGACACTAGCACAGAGGCCAATGCGATCAGTTTGCGCTCCATATCGGAATTTTCCTTTATAGTTATTGAAGCGGCAAATATGTTACCTTGGTTCAATAATTTCAATAAGTAAGCAGGAAAAGAGCGGTTCAATAATGAGACATCTCATTCTTAATACAACTTGCGAGACTATTCACCTAAATAGTCCCTATTTCCAAACAACAAGGAGAGGGATAGACAGGAAAGTTATCGAAGAGACAAAGTAATACGAACAAAATCACCATCTTCAAATTCGACGTTGTGTTCGAACAGTGACGAAGAGTAGATCGTTCTAAGGAAGGCGTGTTTTTCACCTGTTGTGCCGCGAAATAACATCGAGACATCAGCGACAAAGCGATTGCGATTATTAAAATGCGCATTTAAGTCTTGAGAAAGCACACACAACAAACATCCTTTGCTGTTGTGCTGTAGGTCAACGGATTCAGGGCTGGAAACAAGAACCGTGGTATTTAGCTCTTTTTCCAACATATTGACCAGTAGAAGAAAGCTATCCAAGTGCGGAAGTTCATCTCCCTCAACAGGTGCAAGTAAACTTACTAGCATGGACTCCATATCTAGGCGCTGTGTACGTGCATGGCCCACCAGTGACTTCACTTTCTTTTTAAAAGGCTTGTACTTTTTACTGTTAGCGGCTTTGTTTAACCAAGCGGAAAGAATGTCATTGATTTGGGAGCGTGACTTACGGTTCAGAGCTGTAGCATTGTGATTGGTGCGCAAATGCAGCAAAGCATGAAGAGCGAGCTCTGCTAACAGCGGCTCGAATTCAGGTTTAATTTTAGTATGGATACTGCGCATGTTCTCTGAGCGTACGGTGCTAAGCTTTAGCCTAGTCTAATGAGATTTGTTAAAGGAACGACATGCTACCGAAAAGCTTTGCGTAAGTACAGTAATCAATCTCACTATGCATAATATAGTATTGCCATACTGCGATGCGATCGCTGATATATATATGCGCCTTTGAACCACTCGCTTGAGTGACTTAACCAGTCTAAACATCACTTCACTGGCACCACCAGAAAACGAAAAGCCCGCTAACTCGTTGAGTTAGCAGGCTTTTATCGAATAAATGGCACGCCCTGTAGGATTCGAACCTACGACCACATCCTTAGAAGGGACGTGCTCTATCCAGCTGAGCTAAGGGCGCGCTACAGGGACTGAATTATACGAGTTAGATTTCTTAACACAAGCGCTTTTCTTAACATTATGATCTGAATGATTAAAAAAGGCACACTATCAATAGCAGTGATTAAAAACACCACAAAGCAAACGTTTGCGTATGGATGTTAAGTTAATAATTTGCGACAATGCGCTGAAAATTATTCGCCATTCTGATTAAAGGAAAGTCATGACTGCTCAAAATATCGATGGAACCCTTATTTCCCAAACTGTCCGCTCGGAAGTAGCAGCCCGTGTTAAAGCACGCAAAGAGGCTGGTCTACGTGCCCCTGGGCTTGCAGTAGTTCTCGTTGGCGAAGATCCTGCGTCCCAAGTTTATGTCGGCAGTAAACGTCGTGCCTGTGAAGAGGTTGGCTTTGTCTCTAAGTCTTTTGACCTTCCTGCAACAACGACTGAAACTGAGCTTCTTGCTTTGATTGATGAACTCAACGCCGATACAGAGATCGACGGTATTCTCGTTCAATTACCCCTTCCTGCTGGCATCGATGCAACACACGTGCTCGAACGTATTCACCCAGAGAAAGATGTTGATGGCTTCCATCCATACAACGTAGGTCGTTTAGCACAACGCATTCCTAAGCTTCGCTCATGCACACCAAAAGGCATCATTACTCTATTAGAGCGTTACAATATAAATCTACGTGGTATGCACGCTGTCGTAGTTGGCGCTTCAAACATCGTTGGTCGTCCAATGACTCTCGAGTTGTTGTTAGCAGGATGTACGACAACTACCTGTCACCGATTCACTAAAGACCTTGAAGGCCATGTGCGCCAAGCGGATTTAGTGGTAGTTGCGGTTGGTAAGCCTAACTTCATTCCTGGCAACTGGATTAAACAAGGTGCTGTGGTCGTTGATGTGGGAATTAACCGTCTAGAATCTGGCAAACTTGTCGGTGATGTCGACTACGATAACGCTAAAGAGCGAGCAAGCTTTATCACGCCAGTACCGGGAGGTGTTGGCCCTATGACTGTCGCGAGCTTAATAGAAAACACCATGTTAGCTTGTGAACAGTTCCATACTAACAAGTAATAACAAAAGAGCGGCATGTTAAGCCGCTCTTTTTATGCCCATCGGGGTTAATAGGTGACCAGAAATTTGTTCTGGTCAGTATTATCCCGCTACACTAAGTCTGCCCCGCCCTGCTCGTTTAGCCTGATACATCGCTCTATCTGCAGTTTTCAAACTATCACGTAATTCAACATTCTCTGATTGGAATGCAACGCCTACACTAACACTGACTTTAACATCGATCTCTTCAAGGGAACTGAGCAACCTCTCTTCAAACAGTTGTATTGCTCTATTACCTATAGCAATGACTTCCTGGTCACTTTGGACGTCCCGAACGAATACGGCGAACTCATCGCCACCCAAACGAGCCACATCGTATTTTTGCAATCGTTCACCCAGTGAAGCTTGCACTGTTCTTTTTAGCGCATGTGAAAAGTCACTCAAAACAAGATCACCTGCGTCATGACCATATTTATCATTCACTGCTTTGAAATTATCAAGATCAAAATAGATGATTGCGCGACGTTTAGCCCCTGTGCCAATTCCTGCATGAGCAAGCACTGATAAAAAACTGGCTCGATTAGCTAGCATAGTTAACGAATCCATATAGGCTAGCTCTTGAATGCCTTCTTGGTCCATCTTGAGAATGTAATCATCCATTCGTGACTGAAAATAGATAACAATGTGACACATACCAGACAGCGCCACTAAGGTAAGTACCAAGCGCAAGCCTTCTGCACGAGAGTAGTCATACAGTAGGAACTCAAATCCAAGTATTAAACTCACCATCAACAAGTTCAAAATAGAGAAGATCAGCCCACGCCTAAATGGATTGATAAAAATGCCGATAGCAGACAATGGATATGCCCAAAAGCTACCTGTTCCTTCGTATCCACCCGTGATGATCAGATAAAGGCTTAGTGAGTAAATAATAAAAGATAGGCCATATATACCGCTAGGGTGGCCGACATGAACAGAGCGGGACGTGACTATCCCACCAATACAATAAGCACTAAGAATAAGCGCTAATAACAAATCTTGGCGGTAAAAGCTGTAGCTTGCAAAAGCCGCTAGAAATGAAACGCCCAAAACAGCAAGCACACGTACCATCATGGCTTGGCGCTTGTGCTTCATCATTACAACTTCTGAAAGTTTGTCTGCGACAAAGTGATGGACATTCATCTTTCTTCTGCAAGTACCTCAAACATATCGATGATCTCATATATAAGATGCTAACCCATAAATGAGGAGGGCAATAAGATAAATGAAATGTCCAACTTCGCAAATTAGACCACTTACATCACAACTTTATCCGCAAGATGAGAAACGGCCAGAGCAAAATAGTACGACCGATTCCATTTCATCAATACATTGTAGTTATTGTACACCAGATATACACGCCCGTTGGCATCATCTGGAGCAATTAACCAAGCTTTAATATCACTATTGAGTTTAGGTAATGGTCGACCGTCATAGCGAGTGATTCCTAATTTACTCCATTCCGATAAGTACTTCCCTTGTGCTTCGGCTCGACCTTGAATGCTTGTATCAAACCCTTTAGGTAACTTAACCTGACGCCCCCAAGTGTAGGTATCATCCCATCCTGATTGGCTCAGATAATTGGCTGCTGAAGCAAAGACATCCGCTTTAGTGTTCCAGATGTCCTTCTTACCATCGCCGTCGCCATCCGCTGCAAAAGATAAAAACGAACTAGGCATAAATTGACACTGCCCCATTGCCCCAGCCCAAGAGCCTTTGAACTGCTCAACAGGAATATGTCCTTGGTCTAAAATCTGCAACGCCGCCATAGTTTCTTTACGGAAAAAAGCTTCACGACGCCCGTCATAAGCTAATGTTGATAAAGCATCAATCACTCGGTAGTTGCCGGTAAACTTGCCAAAATTACTCTCGACGCCCCACAACGCAACAATAAAGCGAGGCTGCACGCCATATGCATCTCCAATGCGTTTTAAATCGACATAATGTTTTTCGTAAAGAGACTTAGCTTGTTTTACTTTCCAGTCTGGAACCGCACGAGGAATATATTCATCTAGAGTGAGTTTTTTCTCTGGTTGATTTTTGTCGGCTTTCACTGCGCGAGGTTTATGGGTGACGTTATCAAACGCTTGAACAATAACCTGCTCTGAAATGCCCTTGGTTCGAGCTTCTTGTTTTAAGCCCTCGACATACTGTTCAAAACTCACTTCATTGGCATAGCTTGCCGTGGCAAGCGTTAATCCTAGCGCGACTGACATTATTTTTTTCACATTGCCCTCCTTGAGCAACTGAATCACACAATCTAATTATTATCGGTTTAATCTTGTGATTGCTGACGAGCTTGTTTTTGCTCTTTATATTCGTCGAGCAGATTTTTCGGTGGTGGTGGCACTTGTAAGAAAAAGCCATCATCTTTCAACGACTGTTTTACCTTCTCGACATCAACTTGCGCAAGGCTTCGCCCGTCAAGTTTGACCATCATAACCATAGTAGGTTTGCCAAACATCTGCATCAAAGTGTCAGGAACTTGTGAAAAATCGTCCTTTTTAGGGATATATAAGTAAGTTCCTTCCTTTTTAGAACTTTTATAAATTGCACATAGCATTAGAGGCTTTTGTCCTTTTCATTCATCGAACGTCAATGTTTCGCTATTTTTGGCAGCAAAACAGTCAATTGGGTGCAAGATAACTTGCTGTGCTTATTCTGGGAATATAACATGACCCTCCTAGTCTCAGGCAACGCCCTTAAGAGGTTGTAAGAATAAGATGTCACACGCCCCAGACCTAAAAGGTAGTAGCTTTACTTTGTCAGTTTTACACCTTTCTGACAACAATATTGATGAAACTATTCATTTCCTAACAGAAAAGGTAAAACAGGCCCCTGCATTTTTTGCTCATGCGCCCGTAGTCATCAATATTTCGAAAGTTGAAGGCGATATCGATTTTGTGGGACTCAAAGCCGGCATTTCCCATGCAGGTATGATTCCTGTTGGCGTCACTGGATGCAAAGATAAGCGCACACAAAATCTCGCGTCAGAAGCCAAATTTGCGATTATGTCAGCCAGTAAGTCGCCAGCACAGGCTCCCGCTCAGATGAAGCCGACTAAAATCATTCGCACTCCAGTCCGCTCTGGTCAACAAATCTACGCGAAAGATTGTGACCTGGTAGTGCTTAATCACGTCAGTGAAGGTGCTGAGGTAATTGCTGATGGCTCAATTCATATTCATGGTACATTGCGCGGCCGTGCTATAGCCGGTGCAAGTGGTAACACTGGCGCAGTTATCATCTGTAATAAACTCAATGCCGAACTCATGTCGATCGCTGGTCACTACTGGCTAACTGAGCAGTTTGCTGACGAGTTCTGGCAACAAAAAATCATGTTCAGCTATCAAGACGACTCTCTCAAGTTCGAGTTGTTAACGATTTAATCTAATAAGGAACACATAATGGCACGCGTTATTGTTGTCACTTCAGGCAAAGGCGGAGTGGGTAAGACCACCTCCAGCGCAGCGATTGCCTCTGGCCTTGCTGTAAAAGGGAAAAAAACCGCAGTCATCGATTTTGATATTGGTCTGCGTAATCTTGATTTAATCATGGGCTGTGAACGTCGCGTAGTTTATGACTTTGTCAATGTTATCAATGGTGAAGCGACGCTAAACCAAGCGATGATTAAAGACAAACGTACTGAGAACTTGTTCATTCTTCCTGCATCTCAAACGCGTGATAAAGATGCGTTGACCAAAGAGGGAGTACGCCGTGTTCTCGATGAACTTGACGAAATGGGCTTTGACTTTGTTATTTGTGACTCCCCTGCCGGCATCGAGCAAGGCGCACTAATGGCACTGTATTTTGCCGATGAAGCCATCGTTACCACCAACCCAGAGGTCTCATCTGTTCGCGACTCTGACCGTATTCTTGGCATATTAGATTCTAAGTCACGTCGAGCTGAAGAAGGCCTTGAACCTGTAAAGCAACACTTGCTACTGACTCGATACAATCCTGCGCGCGTGACGCAAGGCGAGATGCTTAGTGTCGAAGACGTCGAAGAGATTCTGCATATCGGCCTTCTTGGCGTGATCCCAGAAAGCCAAGCGGTTTTGAACGCATCCAACAAGGGCGTACCCGTCATTTTTGATGATCAGTCAGACGCAGGCATGGCCTATGATGATACGGTAGAGCGTCTACTTGGCCAGCAAATTGATTTCCGCTTTCTGACAGAGCAGAAGAAAGGCATCTTTAAACGACTATTCGGAGGCTAAATGTCACTACTAGAATTTTTCCGTCCGCAGAAGAAGAGTTCAGCAAACCTAGCGAAAGAGCGTTTACAGATCATCGTCGCGGAACGTCGTAGCCAAGGTGAACCCGCACCGTCATACTTACCTCAACTAAAGGAAGACATCCTTAAGGTGATCGGTAAGTACGTAGCCGTCGACCCGTCGATGGTTGACCTCTCTTTTGAGCACAAAGATGACGACATTTCAGTGCTGGAGCTAAACGTTAAGCTACCGGACGACGAGAAGTAATTCACTTCACGAATAACACTAGAAGCCGATGCTTACGCATCGGCTTTTTTCGTTTCAACTAAAAGAATTGAGATTCCTTACTCTCTTCGCCGCTCTCGATGACAGATTAATAGTGAGCTAGGATATTATTTCTCTGATGGGACAGCGGCTGTCAACATCCACTACATCTAGCACAAAAAAAGCCCCAGTCTCTCGACTGGGGCTTGGTCTTTTCCCGATTTGTAGATTTCGTGCTAGCGAAAACCTACCTCAAACTAAATCTTAGCGATTAAGCTTCAGCTTTAGCTTTCTTACCCTTTGGTGCTTTCGCTGCTTCTTGGTCTGCTTTCTTCTTGATAACTGTAGTACCTTCGAAAGTTTCACCTTCAACGAATGCTTTACCGTAGTAAGACGCTAGTAGAACTTCTTTTAGCTCAGTGATTAGAGGGTAACGTGGGTTAGCACCTGTACACTGGTCATCGAACGCTTCAACAGCTAGCTCGTCTAGTTTCGCTGCGAAGTCAGCTTCAGAAACACCTGCCGCTTGGATAGACATTGGGATGTCTAGGTTAACTTTTAGCTCATCCAACCATGCTAGTAGACGTTCAATCTTCTGAGCAGTACGGTCACCTTCTTGGCTTAAGCCTAAGTGGTCAGCGACTTCAGCGTAACGACGACGTGCTTGTGGACGGTCGTATTGAGAGAACGCAGTTTGCTTAGTTGGGTTGTCGTTAGCGTTGTAACGAACAACGTTAGAGATTAGTAGTGCGTTCGCCAGACCGTGTGGTAGGTGGAACTCAGCACCAATCTTGTGCGCCATTGAGTGACAAACACCTAGGAATGCGTTCGCGAATGCTACACCAGCGATAGTCGCTGCGTTGTGCACTTTCTCACGAGCGATTGGGTCGTTTGCACCGTTCGCGTAGCTTGATGGTAGGTACTCTTTAAGCATCTTCAGCGCTTGTAGAGCTTGACCATCTGAGTATTCATTAGCAAGAACAGATACGTAAGCTTCTAGAGCGTGAGTTACGGCATCGTAACCACCAAATGCTGTTAGAGACTTAGGCATGTTCATTACTAGGTTAGCATCAACGATAGCCATGTTTGGCGTGATTTCGTAGTCAGCTAGTGGGTACTTAGCACCAGTCTTGTCGTCTGTAACAACAGCGAATGGAGTAACTTCTGAACCCGTACCTGAAGTTGTAGTGATACATACAAGCTCAGCTTTTTGACCCATTTTAGGGAACTTGTAGATACGCTTACGAATGTCCATAAAGCGCATTGCTAGTTCAGCGAAGTGCGTTTCTGGGTGCTCGTACATTACCCACATGATCTTAGCAGCATCCATTGGAGAACCGCCACCTAGAGCTAGGATAACGTCTGGCTGGAAGCTCTTCATTGCTTCAGCGCCTTTCTCAACAACAGATAGCGTTGGATCCGCTTCTACGTCGAAGAATACTTGAACTTCGATGCCTTGAGCTTTAAGTAGTTTAACGACTTCATCAGCGTAGCCGTTGTTGAATAGGAAACGGTCAGTTACTAGGAATGCGCGTTTCTTACCTTCTAGGTCGCCAAGAGCGATTGGAAGGCTACCACGACGGAAGTAGATAGACTTAGGTAGTTTGTGCCACAACATGTTTTCAGCTCGCTTCGCTACAGTTTTCTTGTTGATAAGGTGCTTAGGACCTACGTTCTCAGAGATAGAGTTACCACCCCATGAACCACAACCTAGAGTTAGAGAAGGTGCTACGTTGAAGTTGTAAAGGTCACCGATACCACCGTGAGTAGTAGGGATGTTTACAAGAATACGTGCAGTTTTTAGCTTGTCACCGAAGTAACGGATGCGATCTGCGTTTGTGTCTTGGTTAGTGTATAGGCCAGATGTGTGACCGATACCACCGATTTCAACCATAGTTACCGCTTGAGCAACTGCGTCTTCGAAATCGTCAGCGCGGAATAGACCTAAAGTTGGAGATAGTTTCTCGTGAGCGAATGCGTCATCGTAAGATACTTTGCCTAGACCTTCACCAACTAGAACTTTAGTGTCAGCTGGAACTTTAACGCCTGCTAGTTCAGCGATGGCTGCTGCTGGCTGACCAACGATCTTAGCGTTAAGTGCGCCGTCGATAAGAAGTACTTTACGTACTTTATCTGCGTCAGCTTTGCTTAGTACAACTGCTTTGTGAGTTGCGAAACGCTCTTTAACCTCGTCGTATACTTCGTCAACAACGATTGCAGCCTGCTCAGAAGCACATACTACGCCGTTATCGAAAGTCTTAGACATTAGGATAGATGCTACTGCACGTTTAACGTCAGCAGTTTCGTCGATAACGACAGGAACGTTACCTGCACCTACACCGATTGCTGGCTTACCAGAAGAGTAAGCTGCTTTAACCATGCCTGGACCACCAGTAGCTAGGATAAGAGCAATGTCGTCGTGCTTCATTAGAGCGTTTGAAAGCTCTACAGATGGCTGGTCGATCCAACCGATGATGTCTTTTGGAGCACCTGCTGCTACTGCTGCGTCTAGAACTAGTTTAGCTGCATCGTTAGTAGAGTTCTTCGCACGTGGGTGTGGCGAGAAGATGATGCCGTTACGAGTTTTTAGAGAGATTAGAGACTTGAAGATTGCAGTAGAAGTCGGGTTAGTTGTTGGTACGATACCACAGATGATACCTACAGGTTCTGCGATAGTCATTGTACCTAGGTTGTCATCCTCTTCTAGGATGCCACACGTTTTTTCGTCCTTGTATTTGTTGTAGATAAACTCTGAAGCAAAGTGGTTTTTGATAACCTTATCTTCAACAATACCCATGCCAGACTCTTCAACCGCTTGCTGTGCTAGTGGAATACGAGCGTGGTTAGCGGCTAGAGATGCTGCGCGGAAGATTGCGTCTACTTTCTCTTGAGAGAAAGTTGCAAACTCTGCTTGGGCTGCTTTTACGCGAGCTACCATTGCATCTAGTTCGGCCATATTAGTTACAGGCATAGTGAAACTCCTAAATTATTAATATTAAAAACTTTTTATTAAAATCACTGTAGTTCTAGGAACAGAGTATTTAGTAAATCGCTTTCAGGACTGAGTATATTATTTCAGGTTATGAAAAAAATTGACCCAGATCAGTTCTGAAAAAATATTTACCCACTTAGTGGTAACTAAATCTCACTTTTCTCCATAAACCAATAAAAATCATAGAGTTAAATCACACAATGCTATTGAGCATTTTTGCAGCAATCGAACGCTTTGTTTTAGTAAATGACTACATTTTGTAAAAAAGTTTCATTTTTTGACCACACACTTACATGTAATCCATAAAGATTGTGCTACTGAGAGTATATCCAAAGTAGTTTTTGTCTCTATACACGTACCGATTATTTATTGAAAGTGTGCGAGTGTTAACGTTTATGAAAACCATTTAACGACACTACGGCATTGTACTTAACAAAGTATGTCATTCGTATTTACGTTTCATTCAATGATAAGTTTTTCTCAGTAATGAAATGGCTTTAGCTTTAGTTTTTTTCATTCGTTCATTCACTAAATTTAGACTATATTCCGCATCTGACCTGTTCCCTTTCCTATTTGTGTAGGCACTGCTCATGCAAGCATTCGAAATCGCGATATTTCTGCAGTTTTTTCTTGGCTTAGTCGCTGCGGTTAACCCCGTCGGTATCATGCCAGTGTTCGTCTCTTTAACCAGTCACATGACTCAAGAAGAGAAAAACAAGACTGCATTAACGGCTAACTTTGCTGTTGCCATTATTTTGGTTATCTCTTTGCTGGCTGGCCAAATGTTGTTAGATATGTTCAGCATCTCGCTAGACTCTTTTCGTGTCGCAGGTGGCTTGCTGTTACTCAGTATCGCGTTTTCGATGATGAGCGGTAAACTCGGCGAAGATAAACAGAATAAACAAGAGAAGTCAGAATACGTTAGCCGTGAGCAGATTGGTGTTGTACCACTAGCGATGCCGCTGATGGCAGGCCCAGGTGCAATCAGCTCGACGATTGTCTATGGCTCTCGTTATCCTGGAGTGTTTGATACGGTTGGCATTATTATCACCATCGTTGTGTTTGCGACCAGTACATGGCTGTTGTTCCGCTCTGCACCACTGATCGTCCGTTTCTTAGGGCAAACTGGTATCAACGTGATCACACGCATCATGGGTCTTATACTGGGTGCTTTGGGTATCGAATTTATTGCAAATGGCCTACGCAATCTTTTCCCAGGGTTAGCCTAATTAATTTAATCGAGTATGATAGAACGACCTAAATCAATATCGTTCTATCATGCCGAGACACTCTTTAAAGCATCACTTATACGTTATTATCTTTGGTACCCACACCAAAGCGGGCCGAGCATTCGATCTCGCGCTTATCGTGGCGATTTTGTCGTCTTTAATCGTACTCGTCTTAGAGTCTATCCCGTCTATCAAGTCTAGTTGGGGAGTACAGCTCCGGTATACTGAGTACACCTTTACTGCCCTGTTCACGCTAGAGTACTTGTTAAGGCTTTACTGTTCTCCAAAGCCTGCTGCGTACGCGAAAAGTTTTTACGGTGTTATTGATTTACTCGCGATTCTCCCCACCTATTTAGCTTTTTTCTTCCCTGCCGCTTCGTTTATGGGTGTGATTCGAGCATTGAGGATAATGCGCATCTTCCGCATCTTAAAACTAGTGCGGTATCTACAAGACTCGAACATCTTGCTCAGATCTCTGCTGATGGCCAAGCGCAAGATTTTTATCTTTTTTACCACTGTCGCCATTTTGGTCACCATTTTCGGTGCATTAATTTACGTAATTGAAGGCCCACAAAACGGCTTTACGAGTATTCCCAAAAGTATTTACTGGGCGATTGTGACCATTACCACGGTCGGATATGGTGACTTAGTACCGCAAACCGCGTTGGGTAAAGCCATCGCCTCACTGACGATGCTTTTAGGTTATTCAATAATAGCGGTGCCAACAGGGATTATCACGGCTGAACTAAACCAAGAAATGAGCTCACACAAAACACTGGTTAAATGCCCCAACTGCATGCAAACAGGGCATGAAAGTGACGCCCTGTACTGTAAGCACTGTGGTGGTGAATTAGCTGACCCTGAGCAACGTGTCGTACCGGTTGAAAAATCAAGCTAACGTTGAATGCAGAGACAAGGAGTGCTCACGCCGACCAACTTGGCTAACGAACCATGCTGCGTTGGCCGTACCTCCAGCAAGCAAAAGGTCGAGAGCATTCATTGCTTACCTAAATAAAAAGACCCTACTAAGAAGTAGGGTCTTGATTAATAAAGGCGAGTCAAATTGAGATTAAGCTATTTCACTTAAGATAATACGTAATGTACGACGTAACGGCTCTGCTGCACCCCAAAGTAGCTGATCACCAACGGTGAAAGCGTTTAGGAAGTCATCGCCCATTGCCATCTTACGCAGGCGGCCTACCGGGATAGACAGTGTGCCCGTTACTTTTGCAGGTGTTAGCTCTTGAGCGGTAATATCACGATCGTTAGGAATCACTTTAACCCAATCATTGTGAGTGGCGATCATCTCTTCGATTTCATCCATAGGAACATTCTGCTTCAGCTTGATGGTCAACGCCTGAGAGTGACAACGCATTGCACCGATGCGGACACAGGTACCGTCGATTGGCACTGGCGCATCTTGGAAGCCAAGGATCTTGTTCGCTTCAACCCCCGCTTTCCACTCTTCTTTGCTTTGGCCATTATCACGCTTAACATCAATCCAAGGGATTAAAGAACCTGCTAGCGGAACACCAAACTTATCCGTTGGGAACGAGCCGCTACGCATTGTGTCAGCCACTTTTTTATCGATATCGAGAATAGAGCTTGAAGGGTTAGCTAGCTCAGAACTGACTGAATCGTTAATCACACCCATTTGAGAGATAAGCTCACGCATGTTTTGTGCACCGGCACCTGAAGCTGCTTGGTAAGTCATCGCACTCGTCCACTCAACTAGGCCTTTTTCAAACAGACCGCCCAAGCCCATCAGCATCAAGCTCACCGTACAGTTACCACCAACAAAGGTGTTAGTGCCACCATGGATACCTTGTTGGATTTGGTTTAGGTTTACTGGATCAAGCGTAATGATAGAGTCTCGCGCCATGCGCAATGTTGATGCCGCGTCAATCCAGTACCCTTTCCATCCCGCTTGGCGTAGAGCTGGGTAAACTTTCTCTGTGTAGCTGCCACCCTGACAGGTAATGACCGCGTCAAGTTGCTTTAGGCTCTCGATATCAAACGCGTCTTGAAGTACGCCTGCCTCTTTACCTAGGTTCGGCGCAGGAATACCTACTTGAGATGTGCTGTAAAAAACGGGCTCGATGAGGTCGAAATCTTTCTCTTCCACCATACGCTGCATCAGTACAGAACCTACCATGCCACGCCAACCTACTAAACCTACTCTCATTCTCAACTCTCCGTGTATGCAATTTTTAAAAGGGAATGCTTCAATATTCAATTTTCGCGACAAAATCTCAAGAGAAAAATGCACCAAACCTGTAACTTTTATTAATTAACCCGTAAAAAACGTCCAAACGTATTGTTTTGTCGACTTTTTCAACATTGGTTACTTTTACGTAAGAAGCGAAGTTAACAGGAAACACAAACAAAAAACTCGTGCCACAATTGTTTTACACACTAGCACAGATAAATTGAACCCCCACTAACATAAACCGAACTTTTAACTAAAATAAACATGCATACCAGCCATTCGTCACGATATTTTAATTGTTTATCGAAATATTAATCTACGTAATGTAGAGTGCCTGCGTCTTTCACTTGGAGTTTTTACTCCTCAGCAAGCAACTCTTCCCTGTTTGCACCTAGCTAATACACAATAAGAGGCTTTGTATGGCACAGCACACCCCACGTTTGCCTAGTTTGTTGCAAGTTGTCGTCTCCCTTGGGCTATTCTTGCTTATGGCATTCTCATTTACCGCGAAGCTCAATCTACCAATACAACTCGCACTCTACATAGGTTGGTTCATTATCATGATGCTTGGTGTCCGTTTAGGCCATCAATATAAAACGTTAGAGAAAGCCGCTCTCAACGGAATCTCAAACGGACTTGGCGCGGTACTGATTTTACTTGCCGTTGGCGCTCTCGTTGGCACATGGATTTCTGGCGGTATTGTTCCAACTATCATCTACTATGGTCTGCAAGCGATTCACCCTTCTATATTCCTTCTCGCCACCATGCTGATCTGCTCACTGACTGCCCTTGCCACTGGTACTTCATGGGGCGCAGCGGGTACTGCGGGTATCGCAATGATGGGCATTGGCCAAGGCTTGGGGGTTCCTGCTCCAATAACAGCTGGCGCGGTTTTATCTGGCTGTTACTTTGGCGACAAGATGTCACCACTGTCTGATTCAGTTATCCTTGCTTCATCGATGTCAAATGTCGAAGTGGTTGAACACATTAAAGGCATGCTTCCAGTCGCTCTTATCAGCTACATTATCACTGGACTTATGTTTACTGCCTTTGGTTTTCATTATGCGGGCAATGTTGATATGTCTCAGGTACAAGCTGTTATTCAGGCTATGGAGCAACAGTTCTACATCACGCCTTACTCGTTTGTTCCTGTAATGATTGTGCTTGGTCTACTGGCTATGCGCATGCCTTCGTTCCCGGTGATCAGTTTTGGTTCGCTGCTAGGTATTATTTGGGCAGTGATGATCCAAGACGTGGACTTTTTACAAGCTTTCAATACCGCTTGGGCGCCGTTTGCGATTGAATCTGGCGTGACGTTCATTGATTCCATACTTAACCGCGGCGGAATGTCTTCCATGCTTGGCTCTGTTGCCGTGATCATCTTTGGTTTGGGTTTTGGTGGCTTACTAGACAAAGTAGGCGTGCTCGAAACCATCGCTAAGCTATTTGAACGTAAAGTTCAAAGCTCTGGTTCTCTTGCCACTAGCACCATCGCGACAGCATTTATGGGCAACGTGTTTGGCTCAGCGATGTACGTTTCGCTGATCTTAACCCCAAAGATCTGCGCGAAAAACTACGATCGCCTTGGATACCAACGCAAGAACTTATCACGTAATGCAGAGTTTGGTGGCACGCTGACTTCCGGCATGGTGCCTTGGAGTGACAATGGTATCTATATGGCAAGCATTCTGGGCGTCGCGACCTTGTCTTATGCTCCTTTCATGTGGCTGAGTTTCGTCTGTATCATCGTCACCATCGTCACTTCCTATTTGGGATGGTTTGTTGATAAATGCGAACCTACAGCAACAGGAGAACTCACTGAAGAGCCCATCGAGCTAAGTAAACAATCCGCCTAATCCTAAAAAGCGCCTAAGCTATTGCTAGGCGCTTTTTTAACTATGAGAAGACTAAGCCTTATTGCTTGCTCTACTGCGCTTACCCAACATATAGCCTAGGGCAAGAGGCGCAAAGAAAATAGCCACAATAAAGATAACGAAGTAGACGATAGTACTTTTGATTAACTCAACCAACTTGTCTATCGCTAAAGTAATGACATCCTGCGAAACCTTGTCGATGTCCTGAGCAAACTTCTCCCTCTCCGCACTAATGATAAGCGCAATTTCAGCCCGCTCTCGAGCGACCGTCTCTTCCAAAGCTTGCCGTTCGCCACTTAGCTGTTCTAACCGAGTTTCAGTTCTAGAATCTATTTCTTCCACCAATGGTTGTAGCTGCGCCGACATCTGTCGCGCTAACTCTTGCATGTATTGAGGGTTGTTTTGCACAAAGTCCTGAAATGATTCCGACGTGGCCTGAATACTCTTGAGGGTTTGCGTTAATTGCTCGCCACTTACGCTGCTGTTCATTGCAATAAGCTGCGCTTTCCATGTCATCAGCTTCGGCGTTTGTTCAGATACTAAACTCAGGCGATCCGACACATCACCTAAGGCTTCAGGCATAGTGCCCAAAGTGGAGACAGCTTGATCTTCACTGATTTGATTAAATTGCAGCCACGCACGGTACGCTGGTGCACGAATGAACGATAAATCTTCGAATGGGTGTTGAGTTGCAAAATCACTAACAAACTGTTTGGTCGACGTATAACTTGCCTCTTTAAGCAGCGACTGGGCAAGTTGATCAATATTTGCCGTTAACTGCTCGGAAGCTTGAAGCGCATGGTCGGTAGCAAACAACTCTTTACCTGCTCCCGAGGAAAAGAACTGGTTCATCTGCTCTGTGAACACCCAAGCATCAATTAAACCGGCAGTGGGATTAACTTGGTAAGTCGATTGTTGAATGCCCTCTTCCGCGTTGATCTTCCAAAGCAAAACGTATGACTGATGAAGCGTATCTTTAGGGGGATAACTTGCGGCAATCGCATCGCCCGCTTGCTCAACATGCGAGAAAAACTGCTGAGTGTATTCTCGAGTCATCAAGCGCATATTGAGTTCTTGTTGGGTGAGAGGTGTGGTTTGGCTATCGAGCTTCACTTCGAGTAGCGAACATCCCCCAGTAACTAACACAACGCTTAACAGCCAAATCTTTGCAATGCCGCCCATTTCACTTTCAACCTCTTATGGATAGAAAATCACGTCGTATTCTATTCATTCGAAGTCAGAATACAGTTAATTGTTAGTGTTCTTGTGTTCGTTTAGGAAAATTCTGGCTTCTTTTATTGCCCTTTCCAGTCGCTGTTTCAGTTCGTCGAGTTCGTTTGGTTCGATTCTGTTGAAATCTTTAAGAGAGGCTTCAACTTTGCTCGCCGCTTCTCTAAGCTTAGTTGCGCCTAAGTTACCACCTACTCCTTTAAGACTGTGAGCTTTTCGCTGAGCCGTCTCTGGATCAGACGTCAATAACTGTTCAATTTTTTCACCATCTTCGAGATGATCCTCAATAAACACTTCAAGTAGCATACACACAGATTCGATATCATTGTTCAGCGACTCGAGCATTTTTTCAAAATCGATCTCTTGCAATTGCAGTTCAACCGCTTGTTGTGTCTTCAGTTCGGTAGCAAGATCAGTCGATGCCGGATTTTGAAGGGGCGTCGCTATCCCTGTTTCAAGCTCAGTCGATATTTCTTTCTGGTTTGATGGTACAGAGTGCGAAGCTTGATCCTGTTGAGGACTATCTGTTTGTGTTTTCATTTTAGCGGACTGAAGCCGAACGCTTGAACGTAACAACACCATGAATCCACAAAAAACGACTAAGGTGAGGGCAAGACCAAACCAAATATGACGTACCAGAAGATCATCAAATTCACCGCGCAACACGCTGATTTGGTTATGAACGTCGTGAGTTTGTAATTTCTCAACAATATAACGCCCTTGAGCATAGCCACCCAACACTGACGATACTTGAGCCAATACTTGTTGTAAGTCTTTACGCTCTTTAGCTACTAACTGGTTAGATTGTGAGTAGATATTGTCTAAATCTCGGTATACCTGTGGGCTTGTAGTACTGTCACCAAAAATTGCCTCGAGAATGTTAGAACTTAACTGAAAATAAAGGGGCTCTGTGAGCTGACCTGAATAGCGCTCGCGCATCGTACCCATTTGGTCAACAAGGCTTAGCAATTCTAGGTTATTGTTGAGATAGATCTGTGACTGCTCAATGAAACGATCTGTCGTGAACAACAGTCTGTTAATGTCAGGAAGTAACCAGCTATTCTCATAATGAGCACCGAGCTGCAGTCGAAGAGCATAGATAAGCTGGAGATTAAGTGACTGAGAATCAGCCATGTGAACACTGTAGGGGGAATCAAAATAAAAGGTGTTGCGAAGCTCTTGAATGCTGCTTCCCAACTCATAGACCTGCTGTTTGATCGCGTCCGCTGCTCGATAACTATTAACAATGGCTGCGATACTTAATATCCAGATTGCTAACAGCATCCACCCAAATTTGAGTGTTTTACCTTCCATGCTCTCGCCTGTCGATAAATTCCTAATAATACAAGAATATACAACATCTAGCAGAAGTGGAGGACTAACTGCAAAAATGGTGCGGTCAGTCCTGTTCTAACAAAGGTCGATTTACTTATTGCGCGTTAATTGGTCGCGTAGATTTGGCGGAGTGCCTTTAATAGTAAGTGTGTCTGTCTCTGGATCGTAAAAGATGCGTTCACCTAGCAGCAGACTATCGAAGCTTACATTCAAGCCGCCGCCAGCGCCAACGTATTTGGTCAATTTACGCACCATAGCACGATCGCCAGGGAAACTCTCTTCGAGTTCGTAACCTTGCTCTTGGGTGTAATCAAGGAAGCTAGTGCCATCTTGAGAAGCTGGCAGCTCACCCGAAAGTTCGCGCACTTGCACTTCATCGCCAGACTTGATCTGTTCACTGCAGTAATCAGCCACTTGTTTCTTATAGCTCAGCGCTTCTTCTTTTTCGAGTTGAGCGTCAGTGCAGAAATCTTCAACCGCTTGCATTAACACTTGATTTTGAACTTTAGTGTCTAAACCAACTTCAGCTTGTAGGAAATCGAGGAAAAAATCGGCGACTTTACGCCCGACTCGACCTTTAATGTAAGCTAGGTAGCGATTTGATTCCTTATCGGTTTCAAAACTAGTGAGATCAATACGTGCAGCAATATCCATCTTACTCAAATCAAGATAATCTGTCGCGCTAATTTCAAGGCCTTCTGTTACCTTAAGACTTTGATTTGAAGGAATAATCGCAACAAAAAGGTAGTCAGTGGCTAACGACTGGTACTCAGCGATAACTAAAATACCTTCATCCGCAAACGGGTACTTGGATAGTTCATCTTTCAGGCGATTTGCACTCAACTGTGAGAAATCGTAAAAGTTTTTGTTTCCTTGACGTAAGTCTTGCAACCAGTTGTTAAATTCGCTGTCAGACTTAAAAGAGCCGAAGCCTTTGCCCGCTTTTGAATTGAACACACGATGAAGCTCAGCAACAAGGTCTTCGGTCGATCTGTCATTAGACAAAGATTCTGAACGAAAATTGACAATTAGCTCGTCGGCATCGTTTTTTTGTAGTTGATGAAGAATAACGTTTGAAAGATGAAGACTCATAATGAAATTTATCGCCACGTAGGTTTCAGTTGCGTGGCATTGTAGGTTATCATAAGCCGCTTTACTATCATCATTAGAGTCTTTATGCCGATTACATCTAAATACAGCGACGAACAAGTGGAACTCATCCTTGCGGAAGTGGCTGCGGTACTTGAAAAACATTCAGCAGGTCCAGAACTTGCTTTAATGATTGCTGGAAATATCGCTACCAATGTCTTAAATCAAGACGTTGCTGCTTCACAACGTAAAGCAATTGCTGAAAAATTTGCTGAAGCACTTGTTTCTTCAGTAGAAGATAAAAAACACTAAGAATAATAACGGACAATAGAACACATACATGGTTGATAACGGAAATACATACGGTGAACGCGTATCGCGTTTAGTGGGATGGGGGCACTGGTTTGCCTTTTTCAACATTATCGCGGCAATGCTGATCGGAACCCGTTATATCACTCAGTCTCCGTGGCCCGAGACTCTACTTGGCCAATTCTATTTGATGGTCTCTTGGGTCGGCCACTTTGGCTTCCTCGTTTTCGCCTTGTATTTACTGGTTCTGTTTCCGCTTACCTTTATTTTACCGTCACGAAAACTGTTCCGTTTAGTGGCGGTTTGTTTTGCGACTGTGGGTCTCACGATTCTGCTGGTTGACACTCAAGCCTATCAAACCATTAACCTGCACCTCACTCCGGTTGTATGGGAAGTCCTATTCAGTAAAGATAGCTCGAATGTGAGTGTCGACTTACAATACTTATTTGTCGTTTTACCACTAATTTTCCTCATCCAGCTTGCGCTATCGGAATGGGTGTGGCGTAAACAACGTAAGCTATCGCACAAACACGTTGGCCGCCCTATCGCAGGACTGTTCTTTGTGAGCTTTATTGCTAGCCACCTAATCTACGTTTGGGCAGATGCATACTTTTATAATCCGATTACGGCCCAGCGCGCTAACTTCCCTCTATCTTACCCAATGACAGCAAAGTCATTCATGGAGAAACATGGTCTACTCGACCGTGAAGAGTACCAAATGCGTTTGGAGCAAAGCCAAACCGATACCGAGTTGGTGAGTTACCCACTAGAAAAAATCGAATTCAACCGCCGCGCTAATCCACTCAATGTGTTGGTGATCAGTGTTAACAACCTGCGCGCAGATATGCTTAATGAACAAGCAATGCCTGCGACGTATGCTTTTTCTCAAGACAACTTAAATTTCACTAATCACTTCAGCGCGAGTAACGACGCATTTGGTGTGTTTGGTCTGTTCTATGGTTTACCAAGCAGCTATTCAAGCAGCATTAAAACTCAAGGCTCTAAGCCAATCCTGATTGATACCCTGCTTGATAAGCAGTACCAATTTGGCCTATTTAGCGCTGACAATTTTGATGAGCCGCTTTACGGCGAAACGGTGTTTAGAGGCATGAACTTTAATGGCATTGCCTTTAATGATGCTGAATCTGCAGACAGACAAGCCATTGATGCTTGGGCTAATTGGGTTAAACAACAAGACCAAAAACCATGGTTTAGCTTTATCGAATTGACCACGGTAGATAATTTCACGACTTATAATGATGGTGATAAAAAGCTCTCTACAGGCGAAAAGCTCAAAGCTGGCTATCTTAAGTCAGTGGCCCAAGCCGATTCAGAGCTTCAGCAACTTATTGATGCAGTCTCTGAGTTAGAGCTAGATGATTCAACCGTCATTGTGATTACATCAAATCATGCGACTGAGTTTAATGAGACCAAAACCAATAGCTGGGGCTCAAACACTAACTACAGTCAGTACCAACTGCATGTACCTATGGTTATTCACTGGCCGGGTAAGCTAGCAAGCGAATACACGCACAGAACCAGTCACTTGGATCTTTCGGTTACCTTACTGCAAGATCTGCTTGGTGTGTCATCAAACCCAACCGACTTTAGCAGTGGTCGTAACCTTTTTGATGAACGCAAACGTCGCTGGATACTAGCAGGAGATTCTCGAGAACTGGCGCTCATTACCACCAAAAATACGACTGTGATCGATAAATTTGGCAACTATAAGCTGTACGACGCCAACTACCAACGACTGAAAGATGAAAACCCAACGCTGCCAATCTTGATGCAAGGTTTAACCGAGTTACAACGTTTCTACGCAAAAAGTAACTAAATCAGGGTCTTAAGGGATTGACGCTCAAATCATTTACGATTAAATTATTCGACAGCGGACTGTAGCGCAGCTTGGTAGCGCACCGTCATGGGGTGTCGGGGGTCGCTGGTTCAAATCCAGTCAGTCCGACCAGTTAAAAAAAGAGAGCTTAGGCTCTCTTTTTGCTTTCTATCAGGTAGTGTTAACACGCTTTCTCTCTCAGCTGGCGGCTCATACTACGCGCAAACTGACCGAAATCCATATATCGAGTTAACGCTGCACAAGTTGGCGGTAGTGGCTGGAGCATAAACACACCTTCACTATTGAAAATATCGCTGTGAATCTCAGTAAAGTAACTCTTTTTATTTAGTCCTGACGCCAAAAACAGCGCATGTACCTTACAACAGCAGCTAAGCTTAGGTAGTTTCCTAACCACCGTACTTATGGTTGATTCAGCATTCTGACTACCAATGGTCAAGCTATAGCCGTGAAGCTTTATTACTGCGAGCTGCTGATTCTCCGCTTCATTTAACTTTAAGCGCGAAACTTCATTGAGCATGTGCTCGTACTTTTTCTTATAAAGAGAGCTGAACTCATCGTTTGACGTCCACTGCATCAGCAACGCAAACATGTAGTTCAACATATGTTGAGGGACTTCTCTTTTAAGCATTTTCGACACCGCCAAATTTGACGAAAAATGCTCTAGCGCCTCCTCGTTTTTACCTAAGATGATACCTATCAGCCCGAGCATGGTTCTTTCGGTCATATCAAGCCCATAGCGCATCCCAGATGTTA
This sequence comes from Vibrio tubiashii, assembly GCA_000775715.1. Taxonomy (GTDB): domain Bacteria; phylum Pseudomonadota; class Gammaproteobacteria; order Enterobacterales; family Vibrionaceae; genus Vibrio; species Vibrio tubiashii_A. The sequence continues at coordinate 95,448 of JRWQ01000011.1, read as the reverse complement.
CTAGCATTCGATATCCACGCTGAAGGTGTCCTTTCTTGAGCAGTAGCAACGCACCTATTTGATCAAATGGCTGACCAAACTGAACTTGGGAGAGATCGAACTTCTCATACAGCTCTAGTGCATCTTCGGACTGCCCGTTCATCAGCATGGCATTAAGGAAGAAGCTCACTTCCAGTGAATAATCCTTTTTGCCTGCCTCTTTAATTAATGTGCCGTACAACTCAGTTGCGCTTTTTAGCTCTCTTTTCAACAAGTGTTGATGAGCACGCTTTAGCATTAGATCGTACTGGTAGTCCGGATAATGATGTTCAAAAAACTCATAACGTTTAGCCATTTCTTGAGCAGAAAACTCCCTTTCTGACAATAACATCGGCCACACTGTATTCTTTTTCTCAAACGTTCTGCGAATTTGTTCACTAATATCACGTTGATTGTCTTCAGGCGTAATATGAATATCCGACAAATAGTACGCGGAGTCTTTCACTTCGATATCGAGACAATCCATGATGATGGTTGAGCTATCATCTATGGTGCGCATTGCGCTTAAATGGTGAAGAAGATCAGAGGCTTTAACTTGATTTTGACAGTAGCTTTGATCACAGATAAGAATGTCAAAACGATCATGAAAGGTACGATTCAGTGGCTCATGAGGCGCACTGTGATAGATGATTTTGTGCGGCTTAACGCCAAGAGATAACATCAAACTCGATATACTGATGTTTCGATTAGGAAACTCTTTCACAACGAGAACATTAGCGTCTTTAAACTTCAACATACCGACACTCTATACTCCATGGTTTGAGACTTGTTGTGTCGAAATAACAAGACCTAATGCTTTACTATGAAAAGTTAATACGCGGGATGCTCACAAATAAACCATAACTTCACCTACTACGCAGCGAATTGCGTTCATTTTGCGCAATCTTTTGTTAATTATCTATAGATCAATGTTGAGTTTGCACGCTCCCTCACTACTTTCGTAAGAAAAATGAACCAACTTAAAAAAACGCTTTGATAATATTGAATGAGAGTTCGTTAAACCGAATACCTTAAAGCCCTTAAAAAACACTTAAAATGCCTGTTTGTTCCGCTTTTTATCACCAACCGCTCATAATTAAAGCAAACAGTAAAAATAGGGGTTTACAACTTTTCTCAACCTCTATATTATTCGCTTCACCACGGAGAGATGGCTGAGTGGTTGAAAGCACCGGTCTTGAAAACCGGCATACGTTAATAGCGTATCTAGGGTTCAAATCCCTATCTCTCCGCCACATTCGAAAAGCCCGCTGAGAAATCAGCGGGCTTTTTTCGTTGTGAGTTCTATAAGCCTACGCTCAGGCTCACGCTACAGATAATTGATATCTTCTCTGTCACCTTGTTTGTAGCTACCTAGATGGGTGGAAAAACGGCGGGTTTTCACTAAGTTAATTAGACTATCTTTTAGCTCTGCTGGATAAATGCGCTTATCAGCAAGGTCGGCAATGGGTAGCCACTCGACGGCTTGAATATACTCTTCGTCATTCAAGCCGGCTAAGTTATCCAAGCTAGGACATCCGCTAAACGACTCAACGAGATAGAAAAACTCTGCATGATAGCACTGCCTATGCGTCTCTAAAAACTCTCTCACGCACAACAGTTCACCAACCTCAACATCAAGCCCGGCCTCTTCTTTAAACTCTCGTACCACACAAGCCCTCGAGCTTTGGTCTTCAGGCTCCATACCGCCACCGGGTGGGATCCAATATTCACCACTGAAGTCGCTTACTTTAACCAGCAGTATTGTGCCATCTTTAATCAACACTCCAGCGGCACGAATTCGATGCTCCATATATTCCCTCTTTAACTTGTGTATACGCTCAACGCTGCCCTGACTAGCTGCATATGGATTGGCACCAATTGATGGTGCTCACTACGATAACCGCCACCAACCACACACGCTATTGGCAACTGTTTTTGCTTAGCCAGTGCAAACATGAAGCTGTCTCTCTGATAGATTGCGTCGGTAGAGATGTTGAGATAACCAAGCTCATCATCAATATGGATATCCACCCCCGCATCGTAAATAATCAGATCGGGTTGATGCAGATTGATTGCCATTTCAACCACAGAGGTAAAAGCTTGTAAGAATTCACTATCCTCCGTCTCTATGGCAAGTGGCAAATCCAAGTCCGAGTCTGGTTTACGAGCCGGAAAATTCTTATCGCAGTGAAATGAGACAGTGACGATGTCCTCTTGTTGAGCGCACAGTGTCGCCGTTCCATCGCCATGATGAACGTCGCTATCAACAATCAAAACCTTATCAACCCCTTCTTGAGCCAAGGCTTTTTTAGCCGCTAGAACGAGATCATTTACTAAGCAAAAACCGCTGCCATAATCATGGTGCGCATGATGATAGCCACCACTTAGGTGCAGCGCGATACCGTGCTCCAATGCCTGCATCACGGTCTCGCACGTGCCACCAGCAGATGTCAGAGTTCTAGTAATCAGCCTATTGCTCCAAGGAAAGCCAATTCGGCGCATTTTCGCTGCCGGCAATGCTCCTGTTACCAGTTGCTGTATATAATTGTGGCAGTGAACCTGTGTCACTTCATCGAGTGTTAAAGCGCTAGGCTCTACATAGCCTAGTGCGGCATGCCAATTAGGGTCTTGCCAGCGCTGCTGCTCAATCGCTTCATACAGCAAGCGATATTTGGTGATCGGGTATCTATGCCCTTCCGGTAGAGGCAAGTCTGAATAAATGGGATGATAAATCAGAGGGATCATAACAGCACAAAGTCCATAAGCTTGTAATCATGGTATCAGCTTGACCTTGAGTTGCAAAATTAGTTAAATGATAACAATTACCATTTAACTAATTAAAGCTGCATTGAACTCACGATATTACTTATTACTCGGCGTCGCAGCCGGAACCGTATCAGCCTTGCTGTTGTTTTTAGCTATGCTATTAAGTTCTTGGCTGTTTATTTCGTCACTGATGCTCAACTAACGATAAATCGACTTAGTCGACTGACGACACATTAGATCTATTGGTGGCAATCGCGCCTCGTGGCGCTCACCAGACAGAAGATTCAAAATAGAATGAGCACATACCGCACCTATCTCTTCAATTGGCTGACGCAACGTCGTCAATGCGGGCGTGAAATATTGCGACGTAGGCAGGTCATCAAAGCCAATGACTGAGACATCTTCTGGCACTCGATAGCCGTTATCGGTTAACGCTTTGATTGCGCCATAGGCCGTTTGATCATTGGCAGCAAATATCGCAGAGAAATGTAGTTTTGACTCTATCAGCTCGATGGTTTTTTCATACCCTGTCTCAGAGCTAAAATCACCCTGCTTAATCAATTTAGGGTTAGGTTTGATGTTGGCTTCTACTAAGGCTTTTTTATAGCCTTTGAGTCTTGCGCCTGCATCCGGTTGGCTGGCCAACCCCTTAATATGTGCAATATTGACATGGCCGAGTTGCAATAGATGAAGCGTGGCAATATATCCACCAAGTACGTTATCTAAACTCAATGAGCGGACATTATCACCAACGACATCATAACCAACCGTGACAATCGGGATTGTCTCTGCGGTTTTTAAGATTAAATCCTCACACAGATTCCCCGTCACTATAATGATGCCATCAACATTGCTTTTGATCAGATAATCAAGGGCATGCCTTTCTAGCTTGCTTTGCCAATTCCCCGTCGCAATAACCAACGAATAGCCTTGCTCGACAAGAACTTTCTCCATGTCATTGAGGATACGACTGGTATAGGGGCTATCTGGATGCTGAATCAATACTCCAATCGTCATTGAGCGACGATTAGTACTTTGCTGCATTTGAAAATTCGGTTTGTAACCCAGTTCATTGATCGCTTTTTCAATGTTCTGACTTTTGACGTCAGAAACGTGGGTGGTGCGATTTAAAAAACGGGACACTGTGCTTGGTGAAACGCCAGCGAGCTTTGCGACATCATAAACTGTCGGTTTTTTTTTCTTCTTAGTCATCGATTTATAAGGTTAGGCAGCGAATAATTTTTAATATAGAAAAGCAAACGGGTAAGCTCAATGGCTATTCCAAAAAGTGAGACAATTAGGGCAAACTAATACCTAAAGATAAAGGTTCAGTTTGCCCAGTGACCACATTTATCACCGATAGAGATACGCAAATATCATCCCCGGACGGAAGTAACGCCCCGCGGTGTATTTAAGCCCGGTGCTAAGTAACCATTTATGCAGCTTAGTCTGAAGTTCACTATCAACACAGTTAGCGACAAAGATTGAAAACTCTGTAGCGTCCTTGGTAATTGCTGGGCTAACACGACCATCACTTAATAGACATGACGTCGCTGTCAACTGAGTTAGCCAAGCTAGTGCTGTTTGATCATCGATAGAAAACTGCTCACACAACGAATCGGCAGTCACAGATACCGAACAGTTGAAACCTTCCGGTGCGGCAAACGGTATCTTAGCGTAGTGATACAACGCCTTATAAACCGTATCCATCAACCTTTCCGCTTCTAGCGTTTTACCTACCATCTTCAGCGAGGTGGCGACGCTGAACTGAACGCCAATCCATACATCTTGTGCTTGGAATGCAGAGTGCGGAGAGCCGTCAGCCAACGTCATATTCGCGACACCTAGCTTAGGACTATTCAGTTCAAAGTTGTGCTGATAGAGGTAGTCTAGCGCGCGCTCAGTTCTGGTCGAATCAAACAGACAGTCCACACCGATGAGCTTAAGGTAAGTATCCGCAAGCAGTGCGTCACCGAAGCTATTGTCAGAATCTTCTACCAGATCTTGGTAGCTACCATTGAATGCTTCAGGTGCAACCTCTAGTAAGCGCTGTTTCTTTAATAAGCGCTGTTCTAGCTTACTTGCTGATGAATCAAGGTCGACCTCATCAAGGTACTCATTCAAAGCGCGTTTATCGACCTGCGGGTTACCGGTGATCGTAATGCCAAGCGTTTTAAGAGACTCTGCGCCATGACCCGTCAGGTGTTTGCTCTGAATAGGGGTAACGAAGAAGTGGTAATAGCCCTTCTCTTCATCCCACAAACCAGATTCAAGCGTTTCTAACCCGATGATCGAGCGAGAGAAGTACTCTTGTGCCAAAGCCTCTTGATCCATGAGTTTCGCTAGCTCACTCGCCACTTTAAGGCCAGCACTCCACAAGCTTGCACAGTAAATTGAGATACCATGAGACGATAAATTATCGAAAGTGTCATCAGTACCTCGGGTCAATGGCAGCGCATCGCCCTCTTCAATTAACGTCGACAGATAATCGATACTTGCAGTAATAGCGGGCCAGCACGACTCTACAATCGAAAGGTTTCCTGTACGCTGATAGTGACGGTAAACCATCAAAATGTATTTAGGTGCTAAGTCCTTCCACTCTTTGACGTTATGCCAGCTATAGGCATCAGGCTGAATGTCGTAAGGGCTACCAAGATCGTGAATCACAGCGCCACGCTGAGCTCGAGTACCTTCATATTTAGTATCAATCAACTCAGCATATGGCTTGTCTTCATATTCCCAGTAACGTCGCTTAGTCTCATCTGAGGCTAAAATCGCGTCGGCAAACGCCTTCATAACGCAGCCATCAAGTTCAGGAAGCAGATAGAGCAAAGAGAACGAGCCATAGAAATAGACATCGAGCGAGTTAAAGAATGGGTAGTCAACACACTCTTTAACTAGAAACTTATCTTCCCTATCCCACACAGTAGATTCAGCCAAAAAAGAAAGTGTGTTCATCGCCATGGTCGCGTAACGCAACGCACTACCTTGATTGGCAATCTGCGTTTCTGCGTCATTAAGAAGTTGCTGTTGCTGATCAACGACAGCCTGTTCGATCGCGCTCAACTGCGGCAGTGTCTGCTGCATTATGTTCAAGGCGCGGTCGGGCTGTGCGAAAAATTGAGTATAGGCTTTTTGCGATTCCCAACCATTAAGAGAGATTTTGCTGTGATCCATCACCTGAGCAAATCGAAACTCAACCGTCTCTTGAGGTTGCAGTTCTATCTGCACGCAGACAATCGCACTCAGCGCTTCGCGGCCACTATAAATGCCGTGGTCAAAATGGTCATTGACTCGACCTGTGTTAAGGGCGGCTTCTACTTGTTGTTGCGATTTACTGGTATACACCGAGGTCTTAGCCGTGATGCAGAGCTTACCTGACCCCAATAGTCCTTTATCGGCTTGTACACCGAAGATAACCTCTCCTTCGATATCCGATGCATAAGGTGACTCACTAGCTAAGTGAACACCTTCAAACTGGGTCTGTGCGTCGCTGATTTTTACCTTTTTGTGGCATTGGGCAATCGGGTTTTGAACCAGGTTGCATGCCGAATCTTGAACGCCATCTCGACCTTTGCGGTACGTTGAACCAATTAGGTTATCAAGTGATTGCACTATGGTAATCACTTTAGCCTTGTCGGAGTTGTTGGTGACTTCAAAATGGTTCCAGTGCATCGGAAGTGAACATAGCTTTTTGTCATCCTTCACAACTGGCGACACTACCTTCCTGGTAACCTCAATACCTTCGAATGCCAAGTAACGGTATTGAGCCATAGGGTATAGAGCTTGATACTCAACTTGCTCCGCGTCAATCACTGGCAACACACCGCTCTGATTGGCTGTTAAAGACATACCAACGGATGAGCCGTTCTTCAACAGACCATTAAAGAAATCAAGCGCGACCAATATTTGTGTAGTTAACGAGCTAGGATTGAGCTTTATTTCCTGCTGAGTCCGCTCAGTAAACTCTATATTCCATCGCGCAAATCGTTCTTTGTTTGATAAATAGAACTCACCACATTTTATAGAACTTCTTATTTGTTCAATAGCAGTAAGATTACTTTCACAATTTAAAGTTTCATTATTAAATTGCGCCGGGTAATAACCTAGATAATTTATCATCTCATCGAGATCATAAATTTCAAGATTCTCTAACGAGGGTAGTTCCATACATGAAACATAGAAGTCGTTAAAGTTAATAGCGTCGTTTTGACAGTCAATAAATATGCCCGGTACAAAACTGAAGTTTGGTGTGCTGCCTGATGGCGTAAGGGTAAAGGTACTGCCAATACCACCAATTGCCATCCCCGTATTTTCAGGTGTGGTTGAGATTGGCGTATACCAAGGTTGAATAAACTCTACCGCGTCTCCTTTGCGGCATAGCTCCTCTGCAGAGCCAAAATAACTTGTATATGGAATTTTATTCTTCATTTTTAAAATCCAACATTGAATATTATAATTTTATTGATAACATCTCAAAATATACGGAGGTGTTACTATGTTCAGAATAGAAAAAGAAAAGTTTGGTGAGTTGGATAGCATTAACATAAATAACGAAGAAGAAGGAATTGAGCTCCAAATAATTACTCAATTCGGCTCCATCATTAATAAATACATTGTTAATCACAGTCCATTTTCCTTTATATCTGGCTACAAGAGTTGCCAAGAACTCATTGAAACCAATCCTTTCTTTTCTCGCAGTGCCAAGCTGTTCCCTTTTCCGAACCGCCTCGACAAAGGGCATTACAGTTATCGCTCTCAATCATTTCAGTTACCTGCTAACTTCTCTTGGTCAGACCATGCCGTTCATGGCTTGTTGTATAACCAACCCTTTAAATGCATTCACTCACAGGCAAGCCAAACTGAAGCAGAGCTAACGCTTCGATTTGAAACCGAACGTCTTTGTGATGGCTACCCTTATGCGTTCCGTCTCGATACCTATTTTCATATCAACTTAGTTGGTGATCTTACCTGTACCACTTCAATCACCAATCTCAGTGACCAAACAATGCCATTTGGCGATGCATGGCACCCCTACTTTTCTCTTGGTAGCGATAGAAGCGAGTGCTTGCTTCACATGCCTTCATGCTTTGAACTAGAGCACATCGAAGATTTACCTTCCGGCCAACGCTCTACGTTCTCTAACTTTGTCTCGCCAACTTCGCTGGCTGAGTATCAGCTCAATCACTGCTTCGAGTTTGATCCTCAAACACCGATCGAGTTGACGCTATCAAGAGCGGACAACCGCGCTTGTTTAACCTACCGCCAAGACAGTAATTACCCTTATATTCAGCTCTATACACCAACGTCTGAGCAGAGTATCGCTATTGAACCAATGACCTGCCCTGCTAATGCCTTTAACAACCATATCGGCTTATTGCATCTTGCTCCGGGTCAAAAGCAGAGCTTTCAATGGCAATGTGAAGCTCAATATTCATCTCACTAACCAAATAGGGGCGCAAACGCGCCCTTTTTGATTTCATTAACCTAAAACAACCTCTACTGTGTGCTCACCAGAAGTAAAGATTGGTGCTTTACCACCCTCTACAAGATCGCCATCAACACGCATCTGTTTAACGCCTTTAGATACATTGTCTGGGTTAGTCACATGGATGTTATATATTGCGCCGCGGAACTTTCTGCGTACTTTAAACTCAGGCCAAGCGCTTGGAATACATGGGTCAACAACTAAACCATCCACTTCTGGACGCACACCCAGAATCCATTGAGTACCCGCCACATAAGTCCAGGATGAAGTACCCGACAGCCAAGCATTACGCCCTAAACCAAACTGCTGATGCTCGTCACCGAGAATGTTCTGCGGGTAGCAGTAAGGCTCAGATTCAAATCTATCAATGCTGTCATTCTTAGACGCTGGATTAATTTGACGATAGTACTCGTAAGCGCGCTCGCCATTGCCCACTTTCGCTTCCGCGATCATTACCCATGGGTTCGAATGCAAGAAAATGCCACCGTTCTCCTTCGCACCAGGCGGATAAGTTGAGACCCCACCAAGGTTTGGATCAAAGCCGTTGTAACCCGGTGTAGAAAGCTTAATGCCATTGCTTGTATTTAACTTACTGTAGACAGAATCTAGCGCCTGAATGGCTCGCTCGTCAGTAGCAAAACCTGAGATCACTGGCCAGCTTTGACCGTTGGTATAGATTTGGCCTTGCTGATTCACATGGGAGCCGATCGGTGCACCTTGCTCATCGAAGTAGCGGATGAACCACTCTCCATCCCAGCCACACTCGTTAACTGTGCTCTGCATCTGCCGATACTGCTCTTCCAATTGTTTTGCAAACGTTGTTTCACCACGTAAGGCACACAGGTCGAGCATATCTAGCAAGGCTTTGCCGTACATGTTTGCGACCATCATCGACTCAGCCCCCGTTGGCAGGTTCACTGTGTCATTCCAGTCAGCAAACCCAAGTAGAGGTAAGCCGTGCTGTCCGGTATTGTTGTAAGTAAAGTTAATCGCGCGACACAGGTGATCCCATACCGTACCAGACTCAACAGGCACGCCATTGCGATCTTTCTGATAGTAAGCAATCTCTTTATTTAGGAAATCGGCATTACCTGTCTCTTTGACATATTGCGTCACCGCGTAGATGATCCACAGGTGATCATCGCCATAGTAGTCTGGGCGGTCTTCTTCTTCGCGCGAGTCACCGGCATTGGCTTCCATCGTCGATGGGAAGAACTGGTGCATCGCACTACCATTAGTGTTCTGAACCGACAACAGACGCTCAATGAACTCTCTCGCCTCTTCTGGCATATGAGTAATCACGCCGAGAATGTCTTGTGAAGAGTCTCTAAAACCAATACCACGGGCGCCATAACCCAGCTGGTACAGAGACAAGTAGCGAGACCAATTTTTAGTTGTATGACACTGGCGAGGGTTATGAATGTTAAGCATTGAGTTCATGGCAGGATCTGGCGTCTCAACCTGTACCGTCTCTAAATAGTCATCCCAATGCTCAGTAAGCTCATTGAAAGCTGCATCTACTGCGCCATGATCACGGTATTTGCTTAGCAGCTCTTTAGCGTTTTCTAAGCTATCCATCTGTGTCAGTTGCACGACGGTACGCTCTGTTTGGCCTTTTTTCAGCCAACCCAAACGCAGGTTTAATGCACCAATATTATCGCCTCGAAGACACTCAGTGTTACCCAATTCAGCTCGCTCTAGAGCTTTAGGTGCCGCCCAACTGCCATAACCCATGTTGCCAATAAACTGCTGTCTATCACCATCAAAAGAAGTGGCGACGCGATCGGCTGTCATTAGGTTTACCGCCGTGTCGCGTTTCATGAATGCGTACTGCTCAAGAACAATATGATCAGATTCTTCACGGTGCGCTTTAAGGGTCATTGTTTGTGGTACCCAGTCCGCATTGAGTAGCTGTTTAAGCGCATCAAAGTGGGTAAACTCAAACACCGGAACGACATCCACATGCAGCTCTTGGTCAGAGATGTTAGTCACCTTGATATCTTGCAGCAGAACTTGGTCCGCCTTAGGCACAAAGAAAGTGCTTTCGCAGCGCACACCAAATGCCTCTGCGACAATCTTGGTGTATGAAAGGCCCGTGTGGTTTTCAAACTTATCCAACGGTTTAAGGGTTGGGGTGTAGAACGGCGAGAAGATCTCGACATTGCCTTGGCTGTCTTTGACCTTGAGGTACAAGGTCGATCCTTTAAAATCCGAGTTCGGTAGCTGGGCAATGTACTTAGTAATGCGGTTAAGAGCTGGGTCGCCTTTACACAGCAGTACTCCACCATTGCTATCAACCAGGCCACCAAAATCTAGCGTCCCGACATAGTTACACCATTTGATTGGTGTGCAGGGCGTAGTCGCTACATATTCTTTGTTGTTATCGTCAAAATATCCAAATTTCATCGTCACTATCCCTAACTCCTCCCAATTGGGAGGAGCTAAATATTAAAAATTGCTCATTAGAGTCTGTTGACCCGAATCGACTTAGCTTGCTAGCGAGTTTTCGCTCAATGCATCAAACAGGTGAATGGCATCTAGGTCTAAATAGAGCGTTAGATTGTCAACATCCACTTCAGCAGCTTGCGTCTCGACCATTAATGGTTGACCTGCTATTTCCGTCTTTAACAGAATGCTCGCGCCAAGCAGCTCCTTGTCTTTGATATGAACAGGAACAGGTAGTACTCGGTCGTGGTCCACTTGCTCAGCACGTAAGTGGATGTCTGTTGGACGAACACCAAAATGCAGCGCCAAATTCTTCGATGCGTGAGCTTTGAAGCGCTCAGGGAGAGGGATAAGGACATCACCTAGCTCAATGAAATATTCGCCGTTTTGATCGACAAGTTTTGCATCTAACATGTTCATTGATGGGTTACCGATGAACTGAGCAACAAACTTATTAGCAGGACGTTGGAACACTTCCGTTGGTGTGCCCACCTGCGCCACATAGCCATCTTTCAAAATCACGATACGGTCTGCCAATGTCATCGCTTCAATCTGATCGTGAGTGACATAGATAGTGGTCGTTTTGAGTTCACGGTGAAGCTGTTTAATCTCTTCACGCATTACCCCACGCAGTTTGGCATCTAGGTTCGATAGAGGCTCATCAAACAAGAATACTTTCGGAGTACGCACCATAGCGCGTCCCATCGCGACACGTTGGCGTTGACCACCCGATAATTCTTTTGGCTTACGGTCTAGCAGTGGGTCAAGCTCTAGCATTTTTGCTGCTTTACGTACTTCCACATCAATGTCAGCTTTCGGCATTCCTTTTAACTTGAGGGCAAAAGCGATGTTCTCATATACCGTCATGTGTGGGTAAAGGGCATAGCTTTGGAACACCATTGCTAAGTCTCTATCTTTGGCATCTATCTTGTTCATCAGCTTATCGCCAACGTAGATATCACCGGAAGAGATGCTTTCAAGACCCGCTAGCATACGTAGAGTCGTTGATTTACCACAACCTGACGGGCCAAGGAAAACAACAAACTCGCCATCGTTCACAGTAAAATCAAAGTGTTTTACTACGTCTACATCACCAAATGATTTTTTGATGTTTTTAAATTCAACTTTAGCCATTATTTGTTCCCCTCAGCGCGTTCTAGCAACATGTTGCGGTAAGCAATCGCGCTATGTTTTAGTGTTCTCTGTTGTGTTTTGTAGTCGACATGAACCATGCCGAATCGTTGGCAATAGCCGAATGCCCATTCAAAGTTGTCCATTAGGCTCCAAGCAAAGTAGCCATCGACTTTGACGCCTTTGCGAATGGCTTGATCAACCGCCTCTAGGTGACCCTGGAAGTAGCGCACGCGTTGCTCATCGTTTACATCGCCACCAACGCAATGGTCGTTACCTGCTGCACCGTTTTCAGTAATGTAGATCGAAGGCAAATTGTCATAGCGCTCGTTCAGTCTGACTAGCAGGTCGGTTAAGCCTTGCGGATAGATCTCCCAACCAATGTAAGTGTGCTCTTTGTCGGTCTGCTTAACCGTTTCGACATCGCCATTTTCATTGAATCGAGCAACGCTACGGGTGTAGTAGTTAATACCGATGTAATCAACCGGTGCACTGATGATTTCAAGGTCACCGTCTAGAATCATAGGTAAGCTTGTTGAGCGGCGCTCCTTAACCAGTTCTGGGTACTCACCCTTTAACACCGGATCAATAAACCAATGGAAATTCTCCGCTTCACAGTAGTCAGCTGCACCCAGGTCTTTGTCCGTTAATGGGTAAGCAGGAGTCGCGTTGAAAACCACGCCGTGTTTCGCATTCGGTGCGTTTTTACGCAGAATTGGCATCGCCAAACCATGACCAAGCATTAGATGGTGAGAGGCTAAGAAACCTTCACGTTCACCAACGATACCCGGGGCGTGCTCACCCCAACGATAACCTAAGAAAGCGGCGACAAAGGGTTCGTTTAGCGTGGTGTACACTTCGATTTTGTCACCAAAGTGCTGGCTTACCACCTTCGCATACTCAGCGAACTTGTAAGCGGTTTCGCGATTTAGCCAACCACCTTTATCTTGCAGGTACTGAGGCAAATCCCAGTGGTATAGGGTGACATACACTTGCATCCCTTTGGCGTGGCATTCATCGATGATCTGCTCGTAAAAAGCCAACCCTTCTGGGTTCACTTTGCCATCTTGTGGCAAGATACGCGGCCAAGCGATTGATAGACGATAAGCGTCAACACCCATAGAGTGAATCATCTCAATATCTTGCTTCCACAAGTGGTAGTGGTCGCAAGCGATATCACCGTTGTCGTTGTTGTCAACTTTACCCGGCGTTTGACAGAACGTATCCCAAATCGATGGTGTACGTCCACCCTGATCAATCCCGCCCTCAATTTGATATGAAGAGGTCGCGACACCGAATACAAATTCCTTACTACGTAACTTTGAATCACTTGGAAGTTGATATTTGTTCATTGTTCTAACCTTTAACTGCGCCGGATGTTAAGCCACTGATCATCTGTTTCGAGGCAAACAGGTAAGTCACTACAAGCGGTAAAATTGAAATTGTTGTACCCAGCATTACGGCGCCCCAAGGTGTATTTGGAATACCTTGAACACTTCGTAACGCTTGGGTAATGACATAGTTTTCTGGAGTGGTTAATACCACCAGCGGTTGCATAAACATGTTCCAGAAGAAAACAAACTGTACGATGGCCAGAGTTGCTAATGCTGGTTTCATCAATGGCAGTACCACGCTCCAGTAAGTTCTAAACTCACCGGCACCATCCAGTTTTGCCGCTTCTAACAACTCTTTAGGAATCGATGCGACTACGTGCTGACGCATTAAGAAAATGCCGAAAGGTGTCGTCGTGAACGGTAGCCATACCGCCATATGGTTATCGAGCAAGCCTAAAAACTTAACGATCATGAAGTATGGAATCAGACTCAGCACTGGTGGGATCATCATCGAACCGACCAACATGCCGAACAGTACGTTTTTGCCTTTAAACTTGAACACTGCAAAGGCGTAACCACCCATGCTACAGAACAGCAGGGAAATCGTTGTACCTAAGAAAGCGACATAAATTGAGTTAAACATCGCCTGCCAAAACGGCATGATCTGTTGCAACTTGGCGTAGTTAATCGCTAGGCTATCGCCAATAGCAAAGCTGATCCCTGAGCCAAATATCTCAGCACGGTCACGAGTTGAGAGTAGCGCTGACCAGAAAAACGGGAACACGGTAATAATTGCAGAGACAATCAGTACAACGGCTAAGAGAACCATCAGTACTTTCGTGAAAATCTCAATCGCACGATCACTTGGGATTAGGGCAGCCAATGGAGACGTGCTCGTATTTACAGAATGAGTCGACATGTTATTGCTCTCCTAAACCTTTCTTACCAAAGAAGAAGAATTGAACCATGGTACAAGCTGCGATCAATGAGAACAGTAGCCATGAAATCGCTGACGCTGTGCCCATCTCTAGCCATTCCCAACCCACCTTGTACAAGTACATCGAGATGGTTAAACCAGACTGACCCGTACCACCTGTCCCTCGGGTTAATACAAACGGTTCTTCGAATAGCTGTAAGTTACCGATGATGGTCATAGTCACAGCGAAGAACACAAACGGGCGAATCATGGGTAGTGAAATGTTCCAGAAACGGCGTAGAGCGTTAGCGCCGTCCATGCGCGCGGCTTCAAGAATATCTTTAGGAATCGTCATCAAACCCGTGGTGTAAAGCACGATGTTAAAACCTGTGTACTTCCAGAACACCATGATGGCAATCGAAGGTTTGATCATAGTTGCATCATCCAACCAACGAATCGGCTGGTAATCATTAACCCAAGCGAACGCCCAACCAAACTGCGAACTATCAGCAAGCGCCATTAGTGTCTGGTTGATGATGCCCGAGTTAGGTGAATACATGTTGAAGAAGATTAGTGATGCCGCCACCGTCGACGTAATAAACGGTAGAAAATAAGCAGAAGTTAGCCAGTGACGCAGACGGTCACCCATAGAGACCAGAATATACGCGACAGGAATAGCGACTAAGTGCTGCGCGACACCAGATGTAATCGCTAGCCACAAGGTGTTCTTCAATGAACGCCATAGCCACGGGTCAGTCAGAGCAATGTGGTAGTTCTCTAACCCCACGTAGTCCATTGCGCCCAAACCTTCTACCGGGTTCCACTCATGAAACGAAAGATAGATTGAGAATAAAAGCGGGAAAATCCCGAAAACAGAAAAAATGATCAGAAACGGCAGTAGGAACCCGTACGGTGTAAGCGCTTTCAAATTTAGATAAGAAAAAAGACGCTTAGTTGGTGATGCTTCCATGACGTTGCTCGCTGCTTGATTCATAGTAACGACCTCTTACAAAGGAGGCGCGTTTCCACGCCTCCCAACCTTAATAATGGTGACTTACATATTGCGTGTGCGACGCTTGATTAGACGCTCTGCCTCTTTAAGCGCAGTCTTAATGTCTTTGCCTTCATCCAGCACTTCCATTAGCGCATTCTCTAGAATGATTGAGCGAGCAACGTGATCGCCTTTTGCTGGAGCTACTGGTTTGATGTTTTTTGCCACTTCAGCAAACAACAAACGTGCTTTCTGACCACCTAAGAACGCAACTTCTTGTTGGAATAGCTCATCATCGTAAGTGGTTGTGTTCGCAGGGAACGCAGCGATAGTTTCAAAGTGTTTAAGCTGAACGTCACGATCCGTTGTCATGTACTCGATCAACTGCCAAGCTTCATCTTGGTTTTTCGATTGAGTAGGAATAGACAAGAACGAACCGCCCCAGCTGCCGTAGATACCATCAGGCAGGTTTTCTACACCCCAGCTTCCTGCTGTATCAGGTGCAATCCAGTTGTTTAAGTGACCAAGTAGCCAAGCACCAGAAAGCTGAGTCGCAAACGTACCGTTACGGAAACCTTCATACCACTCGTTTGACCAAGCTAAGATTCGTCCGTCTAGACCTTTGTCACGAATCTCTTTTGCCACTTCAAATGCATGCACAAAACGCTCAGATGTCACTACTGGGTTACCGTCTTTATCAAAGTAAAGACCTTCACCTTCAGGAACTGTAGTAAAGATGATTGCTTGTGCCACGTCCGCTGCCGAAGCAATCAGGTAGACGTTTTTCTCTTTAAGTTTCTCACCCGCAGCGATGTAAGAGTCCCAGTCTTTGATAGCTTGCTCTACATCGATCCCTGCGTTTTTGAAAATATCTGTACGGTAGTACATTACGCCAGGGCCAAGATCGACTGGCATACCGTAGATATCTCCATCAGCACCTTTGCCTTGTGTCCATGCGTACGGCGCAAAACGTTCTTCATATTTGTCAGCACCATACTTTTCTGAAAGGTTAACAAGACCGCCAGAGGCAACAAACGGACCGATCTTTTCAACATCAACAACAATAACGTCACCCGCACCAGAGCCTGTTGCCAGGTTAGTGGTAAGCTTTGTGTGGTGGTCGCCATGGTTATTCATCAGGTAATCCACTTTGATACCTGTTTCCTTCTCAAAATCAGGCAGCAGTACTTTCAAACTGCTATCAAAGTCTGGAAAGCCATCAAAACGAATCTGTTTGTCAGCCGCTGTAGCTGTGGCAGCCAGTCCAAGAGCAACCGCACTGGTCAGTGCTAATGTCTTAAATTTCATGTCTTATCCTTAATTTAATTTTTATAGGGTACTTAGTTCCTTGACTGAATTTCTCACCACCAAAGATGGCGACAACTTGAAATTCACATCGCGTCGGTTCTTGTTAAGTTTTTGAATAGTGAGCTGTACTGCTTCAATGCTCATCTGTTCAATGGGGAAATTTATGGTGGTGAGGCCGGGAGTGAGATAACGAGCAAAAAGAATGTTGTCAAAGCCCACAAGTGATACATCTTCTGGAATTGAAAGCCCCCCGCTTCTCAACTCCTCAAATGCACCAAACGCCATGTGGTCATTGGATGCAAACACTGCGGTAAACGAACACTTTCGCTTAAGCAGCTTCTTAACTGCACTGACACCCGTTTCTTCGGTAAACCCCGCCTCTAAAACAAGTGTTTCGTTATACTCAATCCCAGCCTCTTCAAGTGCTCTGCGATAGCCTTGTAGACGCCCCCGTGCATCTGACTTATCGAGAGGACCTGTAATACACGCAATCTCCTTGTGTCCCATTTGCAAAAGATATTGAGTCGCGAGCATGCCCCCAACCTCGTTATCAATATCAATGCAACTTTGCGCCATTTCAGGAACAAATCGGTTTACTAGGACAACCGGAATGCCTTGCTCTTCCAAGGCGATCAGATAATCATCACTTAAGAGTTGTGTGTGCAAAATGAGTGCGTCGACTCTTCTACCCAACAAAAACTCTACCGATTCTCTTTGACCTTGTTCTGTATTGGAACCCGCGGTCACCACTGCGTGGTAACCAAAACGGCGAAGGTTATCTTCGATGCAATGCAACATGCCCGAATAAAAGGGGCCTCCCAGTTCTGGCACCACAATACCTACACTTCCAGTTCTGCTAGAGGCCAAAGCTTGGGCGATCGAATTGGGACGGTAACCCAACTCTTTAATCGCTTTTTCAACCTTTAGCTTCTTGTCATGACTGACTCGGCTCGTACCATTTATCACTCTGGATACAGTGGCTTGAGAAACGCCTGCATGTTCTGAAACGTGTTTTATTGTTGCCAAATCAACCTCAATACTTCTTATACTTGAAACCGCTTACAAGTTGATTATTGAGCAACCCTGCACCTTATTACGTGAGTAGCTTCACACTAAATCCCGCGTTAATTTGCCAATTAATCAAAGGTAGAGAGCTCCTACAGTTTCTCTTCATCCCATGAAACAGTTTCATGAAACCAAGATTCAGATAATTTCAAGACCAAACAGAGAAAGTGACTTCTCCTCATCATTTGGGCCCTAAAACAGCTTTTAACTTCCTCCTCTTAATTCAAATTCGTTGGTTAATTGAGCTTGACGCTCTGCCATGCATTCGAGCTGCTCGCCTTGTAGAGCCAATTGCTTCGAACGCGATAAGTTCTCTTCCGCCAAACGATGGATTTGGCTTACATTGGAGGTCACCTCGGATGCAACGGACTGATGCTCAGTCGTTGCCGAAGCGATCTGATGACTGCGGTCTTCAATCTGGTTAAGCAACAAATGAACATTAGCCAGTGAGTCATTGACGTTGTTGGTTAACTCGACACACCCCGACATGTCATTGACACACTGAGAAACCTGAGACACCGCTTGTTTGGAACGCTGCTGCAACTGTTCGATCTTGCTATGAATCTCTTGTGTCGATGCGGTGGTTTTTGCGGCAAGCACCCTCACTTCATCAGCAACAACAGAGAAACCACGCCCTTGCTCTCCAGCGCGTGCAGCTTCAATCGCAGCATTAAGTGCCAGCAAATTAGTCTGCTCAGATATGCCCGAGATAACATCTAAGATAGAGCCGATACTGGCGCTCTCTTTTTCCAGCTCATAAATAGTTTGCGTCGACTCGGCCAACCTCTCAGACAACACTTGCAGTTGTGCGACGTTTTGCTTCATTCGAGTCTGACTATCAGTGGAAGTATCGACTGCTTCAGTTACCATTGAGAGTGATTGATTCGCGGAATCTGCAATGTCTGACACGGAACATTCGATTTGCTCCATTGCGGTTGCGACCATAACCGTCTGATCGGTTTGTTCTGAGATAGCTCGATTGAACTCCGAGCTCGTCGTCTGATTTGCTAAAGAAGAATCATTGAGATCTTTGGCGGAGCGGCGCATTTGCTCAATCATATTTGATAAGTGGTCAATCACTAAGTTGACCTTGGCCGCCACTTCACCAAACTCATTTTTTGCGCTGTAAGCGACAGAGACCGTTAGGTCTTTACTCGCCACACTGTCAAGAGCCTGCTTTAGGAGCTTGCTTGGCTTTCTGATCATGTTGGCAATGCCAAGACCAATAACACCAGCAATACCTACCGACAACGCTGCTACAACTACAAGCATGACGAGGGTTTGATCGGCTAGAGCAGACGACTCGTCATAAAGCACTTTTGACGTCTGCTCTGCGTAACTGGCGACCTGTTCAATGTTGACTAACTGTTGGTCAATCGCTTGTTCTAATGCCCGTCGCTCATCACGTATAGCTTCGCTCATCGAAATCGTTTGGAAATGTAAACTCACCACGCCCTTGGCGGAATAGGTATCGAGTTCAAGCAGGGAAAAGGCGTGTTCGGTTTTTTGGAATACGCTTGGCGACAACTGCTGTACTTGTTGCTTCGCTTGTTGATAACGCTCTTTTCTATTGTTTAGCTGACGTTGGACAGAGCGTATCTCTGCAGTATCTTGCAAGGTAAATACCTCATTGGCCTCACCTACCAGCAAGCCAATCTGAGACAGCAGTTGCTCAAGCGCATTGAGTTCATTTTGATTACTCGATTGAGCCAACCCGTTGACCAAATTATTGTTTATTTGCGCGCTAAGAGATTGAAACTGTGCTTGCTTGTAGAGGTCGAGATCCTTTGCATCAAGGTAGTCGATGTATAAGTTTAATAATTGAGTTATCTTAGCTAACACCGCGTCGCTTGATGTATGTACTTCAGGCAGCAAAGCCTTAAGCCCATCGTCAATAAGAGCGCGCTCTTCTAGCCATGCAAGTTGGTACTGATAACGCTCAATTTTGCTATCAATGTCTTGTTGTAAAGGTTCTAGTTCATCGACATAGGAAGCGGAAAAGTAAGGAGTTAAGCTTCGGTTGATATTAAGAAAATCAATGGTCAACTCTGCAGAGCGCAGCATCAACGGAGTCGAGTCCTGCGTCATTGTTTCCATTTTAGAAGTGATCTGCTGAGTGCCTTGAAAAGCAAACCATGCAGAGCACAAAATGATGGCGATGAGCACCGAAAAGCCAAGGTAGACTCGTGATACAAGGGAGTGAAACGGCATGGCGAGCCTCTCTGTCATTCTGAAGAGAAAAAAGGGCACAAAGCTTGTGCCCAAAAATTGGAGTCAATCATCTAAGTTAATGGTGGCCCTAATAAATCTGCCTTTAGGGCCAATACTGGACAGTAAATTAACGCGCGATTACCACCAAGCTTCGAACATTGCGCCGAAGGCAACCGTGTCGAAAGAGCCTGGGGAAGTAAAGCTAGGTCCTTTCTCTTCGACATCACCGAACGTTCCGTAGAAGCGAAGCATTGGACGACTCCAAGGTAAACCACCTAGAGACACGTTTTGCGATAGCGTTACTTTCCAACCCTCTTTCTCGCTACCATCATCCCAGTCTTCAATCGCGTACCCTGCCTCTAACCAAGTAGAGTGCACTTCATTCCATTGGTATTGAGGACGAGCAATTACTGCGTATTCATTTTTCTCGTCAGTATCTGAACCAGAGAAGTTCTTATATGACGCTAAGTAATCGATAATAAATTGGTCTGAAGCTGCATAACCGCCTTCAAGACTGACATAAGTCACTTTAAAGTCATCGCCTTTTAGGTCGAACACTGAGTTATCCGCACCATCGGCGTATTTCATGACCAACTTGTTTGAATCACCCAATCCCATCACTGCACCAACCTGCCATGCAGTACGATCACTCACTTTAGGGTCTGAAGTCGTGTTGGCTTCATCTGAAGCGAAACCATAGTTGGCGTAGAGATCTAAATTACCAATACCAAGATCGATACTGTGCAGTTTTGAAGTCACTGCGTAGCGGCCAGAGTCATTACCTAGTGCGCCGTCTTCACTATCAACAGCACCAACGATAGCCATATTGAGCTTAGCGCCACCAAGATTTAGGTTGTTGAAACCACCACCTTGACCATCATGACTCATCCAGAAATAGTCGTTTAAACCTTGTTGTGGACGTTGGTGAAAGTCACGCCCTGCCCATAAGTAGAGCTCAGGTTGGCTTTCAAAAACGTTAGTTACACCAGCATACATCTTCTTCAAGTTAACACCGCCTGATGAGCCCCACTGGTCGTTATTCCAGTCATCAACCATGAACACTAGATCCCACTTAGCGCCACTGTCTGCTTGGAAGATCTTAGCCAATTGCACTTCACCACCATTGGCTTCATTGCCCAGGCGACCAAGTGAACGACCTGAGCTACCGACTTCAACATAACGTCGGTCACCATTAGAGTAATGCGCACCGTAACGCGCGTAACCAGAGAAAATGATGCCTGAAGGAACTGGTGTATCTGGTGTTAACACGGCGGGTTGCTGATCATTAACGTAATCGAGTTCAACTAACTTAGATTCCAGCTCTTGAATACGCTGTTCTAGGTCAGAGATATCGGTGTCGTTAGCAAGTACAGAGGCAGAAGCAAGCGAAGCGGCCACCGCTAAAGTTATTGGTAAAACTTTGAAGTTTTTCATGTTATTTCCCTAATTATTTTTAGTGTTCTCGTCTTTCGGAACAAATAATAAGTAATGAAACAACTGAAAATGTCGTCGCAACTCACATCCACTCGCTGCGAAAAAGGCCATGAAACTGACCAGGTTACCCGGTGGTATTTAAGTTGAACTCAATCAGAAAGTTACGCTAAAAACGTTTCAAAATAACATCTTGAAATCGTTTTCATTTCATGAAAATCAGCGGATTTTGTCACGAAATTTTGATGAAAATAGTGCAGGAACAATGTGCACTTTATGAAAAGTTTCATATGGATGAAATATTTCATGCCCATTTTGCAATCCCCAGCAAAAGTTGCTTCAATGAATGGCAACAGCCACCACCTATCGCTATTGGAATGACACTATGAAAACGGTTTTAATCACGGGTGCGAACCGAGGCATTGGTCTTGGACTCGTCAAACACTACCTTGCTGATGGCTGGCAAGTACATGCCACTTACCGCACGGAAAACCATTCACAAGAGTTACTGCGACTTGAAAGTAAACAACTCGTTTGCCACCCGTTGGATGTCACCGATTATCAGGGCCTTAGTGAATTTGCTAATACACTGCCCGCCATTGATTTACTTATTAACAACGCAGGCTACTATGGGCCAAAAGGCTACGGATTTGGCAATACTGATGTGGATGAATGGCGAAAAGTGTTTGAGATTAACACCATTGCCCCATTGAAATTGGTAGAAGCTCTATATCCAAACCTGCAAAAAGGTCAGCTAAAGAAGATTGCTTGTCTCTCTTCTAAAGTGGGCAGCATGACAGAGAATACTTCCGGTGGTGGTTACATCTACCGCTCGTCGAAAGCGGCACTCAACTCCGTGGTCAAAAGCCTAAGCAACGACCTGACCGATGAAGGCTTTACTGTGCTGGCGCTCCACCCAGGCTGGGTACAAACCGAAATGGGCGGCCCCAATGCTTTGATTGATACCACTACCTCAGCGCGCGGTTTAGCCGAAGTGATAGAAAAAGCAGACCAAAACTGTTCTGGCCAATTTATTAACTACAATGGTGATCGCTTACCTTGGTAATTGACCTATAACTTAGTTATTAAGTTAAAACCACTATGGGTATGAATCGACAATCCTTCACTCGCATCATTGCCATTGCTTGTATCACGACGAGCATCGCTACCGGATGTAGCGACAATACATCCGGAGTGCTGCTTGATGACTACTTAACTCGTGTCGCCAGAGTGCAGGATGCAGACAAGGTGCCTAAACAAGCGGGTGGTAACACCCAACTTCTACGCAAACGTGACCTAAAAATAGAGATTCCAACTATCTCCATCGGCCTATTAGACAGTTATCAACTTCGACAGTGTAATCTGTTTAATCTCATTGCGGAGAGAAATTCCATATTAGGTAAGGTGGCTGATGAGTTCAGTAACTATGACTATCAAAGGGCGCTACTGACTGGCGTTGAGCAATGCCTACAAGGCGAAGACATAGAACCTGAGTTAAGAAACACGCTAGCGCAAATCCACCAGCAAAAGAGCTCTCAATTGGCAATGCATCGATGGAACCTTGTGTATAGCAGTGAGACGATGCAAAAACAACTAACGGGGAACCAGTGGCTCAGCCAAGACATGAGTCATGCATTTGCACAAGTTAACCAAGCACTAAGCGTTATTAGCCATGCTGCGATGGATTCCCAAGTAAAGGTGTTCGATGTACAAGAGGTGCTTGATAAAACAGCGATAATTGGCGACCTCAACTACTCATTAGCAAACACAGCCATTGGATTAAATCGAGTTACACAGCAGCTATCTGAGTATGACGCACTAATAATATGCGGAAAAAATCGCGATACCACTAAGTTTAAGTATTTGAATAATGTCTTTGAGCAACAGTACATCGGCAAAGTACAGCCTTACATGGCTGAATTAGATAGCTACTATCAAACCTTGCTACCAAACCTAGCTATATTTACCCCTCAGCCCTACATCCATCCTTACGAGTATCCGCTACAGGACAACTATCGAGCTTTCCATCAAGCGATACGCCAGCACGTAAACTACTGGCAACAGCTATTTAAACGTTGTGGACGTAAAGTAGGTTAAGCTTTCTTGGACGATGACTTGCCTGACGCCTTCTTACGGTAGCCACCTTTTTTACGCTTATAAACTGGACGCTCGACCTTAGGCAAGTGACGCAGCGATGCTGGAATTTCTCCACTACGAACTTGAGTCATCAGCCCGTCAATACGCTGTTGTAGAGCTTGCATAAACGGCTGATAGGCTTGGTTACGCTCCGCCATTCCTTGCAACTGGTGCTCCCAATTGGCAGTCATATCTGGGAATGTCGACTCTGTTGGCAGCGCATGGATCAAACCTCTTCCAGCAGGCGTACTTAAAATAGACTTACCTTGCCGTTGCAGTAGCTGACGTTTAAAAAGTGTGTCGAGAATACCGGCACGTGTCGCTTCAGTGCCCAAACCATCGGTCTCTTTGAGTATTTTTTTCAGCTCTTTATCCGCAACAAAACGAGCAATGCCAGTCATGGCCTGAAGCAGCGTTGCTTCGGTAAAATACTTTGGTGGCTCGGTTTTTCGGTCTTTAATTTCGCCTTCGCGGCATGTTAGAACGCTACCTTCAGGTAAAGGAGGAACCGCATCCACGCTCGCGTCCTCGTCATCGACTTTGCCCATTAGCTCTTTCCAACCAGCCGAGACAAGCTGACGGCCTTTGGCGATAAAGGTGCCACCAGCGATATCAAATATCAGCTTAGCTTCTGCGTAGACAGCAGCAGGGTAGAACTGCATCAGGTACTGGCGAGCGATCTGCTGATAGATTTTCATCTCGTTACCCGACAGCGCATTGACAGAGGCCTTTTTCGGTGTAGGGATGATCGCATGATGGGCATCGACTTTTTTATCATTCCACGCTTTAGATTTAATACCGAGATCTGCACCCGAGACAGCCTTGGCTAGCTCTTTGGCATTGTTCCCTATCGCATCACATACACTATTCGCTTGGCTGTAGTGCTCCAGTGGCAAGTAACGGCAGTCTGAACGTGGATAAGTAATCAGTTTGTGTTTTTCATACAGTGACTGACAGGTATCGAGCACCTGCTGCGCACTCATACCAAATCGCTTCGCCGCGTCTATCTGCAAGGCTGATAATGAATAAGGCAATGGTGCGGACTGCTTGGTTTGTTTCTGCTCCGATTCAACCACTTCAGCAGGTTGATTAGCGATTCGATTAGCAACATTCTCAACCAGTTTACGATTAAGTACTCGACCCTCTTCGTCTTGCCATGGTTTACATGCCTCACTCGGCTTCCAGCGGGCTCGAATATCAAATGAACTACCGCCGTCTTGGTATGGAATTAGAGCATGGAGAGTAAAGTAATCACGAGGAATAAAGTTCTCTATCTCTTCATCGCGACGAACCACTAAACCCAGTACAGGAGTTTGTACCCGCCCAACCGATAACACGCCTTGGTAGCCAGCCTTTTGCCCAAGTAGGGTATAAGCACGCGACATGTTCATACCGTATAACCAATCCGCGCGTGAACGTGCCAAAGCAGATACCGATAAAGGGATAAAATCTCGATTGCTGCGCATCTGATTCAACGCACGTTTCACTGCAGGCAAGTTCAAATCGCTGATTAAAAGACGCTGAGTCGCCTCTTTTTTGCTTTTGCTCACTTTGCAATAATCCAATACTTCATCCACCAGCAACTGCCCTTCTCTATCTGGGTCTCCGGCATGGACTATTTGGTTCGACTCTTTAAGTAGCTTTCTGACTACGGAGAGCTGCTTACTGGCTGACTTTCGTGGCCTGAGTTGCCACTGCAGTGGGACAATAGGCAGATCAGCAAGATTCCACTTTTTATACCGCTCATCATAGGCGTCAGGTTCAACCTGTTCGAGTAAATGACCAATACACCAAGTCACCACATCACCATTACCGCAACGAATAAAACCTTGGTCATTTTTCTTCGGCCCAGGTAATGCAGCTGCGATAGCACGACCAAGGCTCGGTTTTTCGGCAATAAAGAGACGAGACATAAAATAGAATCAGACAGATACAATAAGGGCCACATTACGAATGTGGCCCTTAGAAATCAAGAAAAACTGTAAATTTAAACAGTATTTTTGTTAGCGATTACTCTTCGCTTGTTCCTGCGCGTTCAGCGGCTTCTTTTACTAGCGGCTGAAGTTCACCTTTTTGGAACATTTCGATGATGATGTCACAACCACCGATTAGCTCACCTTCAACCCAAAGTTGTGGGAAAGTTGGCCACTGTGCATAAGCTGGCAGCTCAGCACGGATATCAGGGTTTTGTAGAATATCTACATATGCAAACTTTTCACCACAAGCCATTAGTGCTTGTGCCGCTTGTGAAGAGAAACCGCAGCTAGGTAGTTTAGGTGAGCCTTTCATGTACAAAAGGATCGAGTTTTCTGCGATTTGCTGTTTGATTTTATCGATGGTTTCCATTGCTTCCTCTTAATGGAGTTACGGCAAATATTGTCAACATTCTAAACCATTAGCACAGAATATAAAGCCCATTATCTGTATGGTTATACCGTCTCAACGATTAATTAGATGAGGTTAATAGAAAAATTTCATCGTAGAATGTCGAGGCCAGGCTTTTAATAAAGTAAAAACTTGCTAAACTATAGCGCAAGTCAGCAAAACGACCATGGTTGGCACTTGCGAGCCATGTATTATAAATATCACTGGAAGCAATCGAGAGGGGCAACCCTTTCATATAAATGGAGAATCGAGCAATGGCATTTGAACTACCAGCTCTTCCTTACGCGAAAGACGCACTAGAACCACATATCTCAGCTGAAACTCTAGATTTCCACCACGGTAAGCACCACAACACTTATGTTGTTAAGCTAAACGGTCTTATCCCTGGCACTGAGTTTGAAGGCAAATCTCTAGAAGAAATCGTTAAGACTTCAACGGGTGGTGTATTCAACAACGCAGCACAAATTTGGAACCACACGTTTTACTGGCACTGTCTAGCGCCTAACGCTGGCGGCGAACCTACAGGTGCAGTTGCAGACGCAATCAACGCGGCATTTGGTTCTTTCGAAGAGTTCAAAGCAAAGTTCACTGATTCTGCAATCAACAACTTTGGTTCTTCTTGGACTTGGCTAGTTAAAAAAGCAGACGGCTCACTAGACATCGTTAACACGTCTAACGCAGCAACTCCTCTAACAGAAGAAGGTGTTACACCACTTCTTACTGTTGACCTATGGGAACATGCTTACTACATCGATTACCGTAACGTTCGTCCAGATTACATGAATGGTTTCTGGGCACTAGTTAATTGGGACTTCGTTGCAGAAAACCTAGCAAAATAATCCTCTCCCCTAGGATTTAAAATTTAGTCATTTTAAAGCCAGCATTTTGCTGGCTTTTTTGCTATTTCCACTATGATATTCCTAAAGTTTCTCAGGGCGAAGTCGCTATAAAAGCAACACGAGAGGAACATCATGAAAATTCATACGTTAGACAAAGCGGCTATAATCAGCGAGCTTCAGTTTGGCACGGGTATTAATAATGCCGTGCATGAAGGACGCCGAGCTGACTTCGCGCTTATTTTGTCTATGTTTTCCGATGATGTTCGCGACAATACCCCACTAGAGAAAGTCGACGAGATCGACACCAGTGAGCAAGCACTACGCAAACGGTTTGAGCTACAACAACCGCAACAGCTTCGTTCCGACCAGAGCTCTTACGATATTTCTGCCAAGCAAGCTTCTTTGTTCCACAATGCAGGAATGGCGAGCACCAAGCTCAGTCACTATTTGTGTCCGGACGCTTTGAGCTATCTACCTGAAGATACACACGATCTACCTGAAGAGATCTACCACAACTTGTCAGGACACCAGCGTCGTTCTATGAGCGAAAAAGAACCTAAACAGTTGATACCTATAGACCTTTACAATAGACTGATTAAAGCTCAGCGTACCTTCCAGATCCAAGCACAGGTATAGATCCTCACCTTGATCACACTTTCACTGTCGCATTTTTCGGACATACGAAACAAATGCCCTTCATAATGTGAATAAAGCCAAATTATTGAACATTGTCATGTTCACGACAAAGTTATTTGACGCTATTCACAACTAAACCACAGTTAATCTACCATGCTATGTGGACAACTTTTTGAGCACGTAACGCTTATAGGAGGAAGCCAATGGATATCAAAAACGCTGTCGTTTTAGTCACTGCTGCCGGTTCACAAATCGGTAGTACACTGGCATATCATTTTGCTTCACTCGGCGCTACATTAGTTCTGTGTGATAGAAAAACACCGCAACTAGCGCAAACCTATCAAGTATGCCAAGAAATTTCTGATTCGGTTTATCAATGCCCGATTGATGATCATTCTCTGAGCTCTATTCAGCATCTATTCTCCTTTATCGACAATACGTTGCAACGCTCACCTGATGTACTGATCAACACGCTAACTGCTGAGGCAATGCCTAATTTATTTGATCACCAAGGCAGCGATCTATTTACTCAACGACTGTCGATGATGGCGGCGACACTATTTAGTTTTGGTCAAGCGACGGCAGAGCGCATGCGCAAAGAGAAGAAAAATGGTGTGATCGTCAACGTTATCTCCCACCCGCACTATCAGGATCTCTCTGGATTTGATAACGCTACCTCCATGGTGGCTGGGTTTACCCAGAGCTGGGCCAAAGAGCTTAACCCATTTAATATCCGTGTAGGTGGTGTCGTGCCCGCAACAGAACACGACAACTCACATTGGGCAGAGGTCAAAGACGAACTGATCCGCAACACAGAATATATTATTTCGAACGACTATTTCAGCGGTCGGGTGATGGCAGCGTAACGCTTAGCCATCCCCCCACACTTAGAGTGTTTTAAGCACTTTTTCCGCAGCGTCTTCAATCAAGTCTAAAACCAGTTCAAAGCCACTATCTCCCCCATAATAAGGGTCAGGGATTTCATCATAATCTGCATCCGAAAACTCTAAAAACAGCTTTAACTTATATTGCAGGTGTTGAGGGCACTGAGCAATCAGGTCGGACAAATTATCCTTATCTGCCGCCAAAATCAGATCAAATTCATCGAAATCACTTTCGACTACCTTTCTCGCCCGTATCCCTTTAAATGAATAACCACGTTGTTCACCCGCCGCTTTTGCTCGTGAGTCAGGTGGGTTGCCTTGGTGGTAACCTATGGTTCCAGCCGAGTCGACTTCAACCGGAATGCCAAGTTGCTGGGATTTCGCACGCAAAATCGCTTCGCCCGTCGGAGAGCGACAGATGTTGCCCATACATACCACTAATATTTTTTTCATTGCCTATCCAGCCCTTTTACCTAATTCATTTCCATAAAAATCATAGGTTTTTGCACTACTGTGAATACGCTATCATAGACACAGAATTATGAAATTAAAAAGGATTTACCATGACCTCCGAAACCAATAAAGAAGCACGTCACAAAGAGAGACAGCAAAAAGTCAAAGAGCAAGTTGATGCTCGTGTCGCAGCTGCACAAGAAGAAAAAGGACTGCTACTTATAATAACTGGCAACGGTAAAGGTAAATCTACCTCTGGTTTTGGTACTGTCGCTCGTGCGGTTGGACATGGCTTAAAATGTTCAGTAGCTCAGTTCATTAAAGGTACATGGGACAATGGCGAACGTAACCTACTAGAAAAGCTAGGGGTTGAATTTCAAGTTATGGCTACCGGCTTTACGTGGGATACCCAAGACAAAAAAGCCGACACAGAGGCCGCTCAAACAGTATGGCAAGAGTGTAAACGTATGCTGCGTGACGAGTCGATTGATGTGGTGCTATTTGATGAACTGACCTACATGGTCAGTTACGGCTATATCGAACTCGACGAAGTCGTTGAAGCGCTAGATAATCGCCCCAAAATGCAATCTGTGATCATTACCGGTCGCGGCGCACATCGAACGCTGATTGAAATGGCAGACACCGTATCCGAAGTTCGCAATGTAAAACACGCTTTTGAGTCCGGTGTTAAAGCATTGAAAGGCGTTGATTGGTAAACGGTTTGGCAGCCACTAGATTGTACAATCTAGTGGCTATAACTGGGTTACACATACATTAGATTAGAGCTTCTGCCTAGTCTAGTTCTGCTTTCTTAACAATACATGGATTGCCAGCAGCCATGCAGTTGGCAGGAATGTCTTTCGTCACGACGCTACCAGCTCCAATAACCGCACCGTCACCAATCTTAACTCCAGGAAGAACAATACAACCGTAACCGATCCAAACGTCGTTGCCAATGGTGACTGGCTCAGCGTGGAGCCTATCAAGTTCATCCGGGTGGCCTCGCTTTGTGAGCGCATGGCCGCTGCAATCCATAATCACGGTATTAGGACCAAAAATCACATTGTTTCCTATTGATACTTTGTCATAAGCACAAATGGAAGTACCTTGGAGCACACATCCTTTACCAATGACTATTTTTCCAAACGGCCTGTCGTTAACAGAAACATTGGTCAGTTTGGTAACACCAGAAGGAAAGGCAGGGAAATGAGATGATTCTATGTAACATCCTGAATCAATTGAGATAGCTTCTCTTCCATTCTCCAAATACTCAAACCCATTTGAGCCGACTTTAGTCAAAGTTATCGAAGGGCAACCAGAAAACGTTACCCAATTGTCGGCACCAAAATATTTGCCATATTGTTCCATCAATTCAACTTCAGATAACGCTGAATGGTTATCTGGACAGAGTATTCTTTTATGGTGATACATCTTGAGCTTCCTGCTTAAAGTTATTTGGAATTTCTTGAACTAGACCACCTTCCATGAGTAGCACTCGATCAGCAGATGCTATCGTCTCTGGACGGTGAGCAATCATTAAAATAGGGATATTGATCTCTTTAAACATCTGACAAACAAACGACTCCGTATAGATGTCTAGGCTACTTGTCGCTTCGTCCAACACTAGAAACTTAGGTTTTTTATACAGCGCTCTCGCAATAAGAATTCTTTGTTTTTGGCCTCCAGAAAGGCTAGACCCCATCTCGCCAACCAGAGTGTGGTAGCCCATGTTGAGACGTTCAATGTCATCATGAACACCAGCCCTACGAGCACACTCAACAAGCCACTCTTCATCTAGATCGCTAGCGAAAAAAGTTATATTTTCGATAATTGAACCGCTAAACAGTTGGTCTTCTTGCAATACCGCACCGACCTGATGTCTAAGAGATTTGGAGGCTGTAGACCTATTACCAAAATAGTAAATGCTGCCCGACATAACGGAATAAATACCCAATAGCAGTTTAGAAATAGTTGACTTACCACAACCAGACGGCCCAACTAACGCAACAATCTCGCTACTTTTTACACTGAAACTGGCACCGTTAAGAATTGGAGGCTGATCTTTTCCGTAGGAAAAGAAAACATCGTCAAACTCGATAACAGTATCGCTTGGATTTTTGGTGACAACAGGCAGCCCCAAGGCATCAGGAACACTTTCCGTTTCTTTCTCAGTCAAGACGATATCCGCTAAACGCTCGTTGTACACAGATAACATCTTAAACTCGAAGTACTTATCTATTAATGAACTAATGCTGGCAGAAAATCGACCTTGATATGAAAGAAAAGCCATTAGCATGCCGATTGTAAACAGTCCGTCCAACACTAAGTTTGCACCGAACCAGAGAACCGTCGCCGAAACAACACTGACAATCGTCACATTCATTGTGTTGTAGATCATCCCAAGCTTTTGCTCGTGTAGCTGGGCATTCCTACGATTAATATTAAGGTTCCGCCAAGAAGACTCGCGCCATGATAACGTCCCGTTAACTCTTAAGCTCAATACACCGCGAACTGTCTCTATAAAGTAGCTTTCTTCTTGAGTACTGGCCTCCCAAGTATTTTCCTCTGCGCGTTTAAAAGCACCAAACCACGCGAACCTGAGAACGATATAACCTAACGCTGCAGCGATAGCAATGAATGATAGCTGAGGACTGTAAACCAACATAACCGACATTGTGCCAACAACTAACACTAAGTCGAGTAAGGCCTGAATAGCGCTAGTCGTTAACGTTTGTTGAATGACATCCACAGCAGAGAACTTAGCACTAATGCTCCCGATATCCCTCTTTTCAAACCAATCTATAGGTAATCGAAACAAATGATGAAAAACATTTGCCGCCCACTGCATGTTGAAATTCACGGATAGCTTGATTGTCGCCCATTGCTGAGCAAGGCCGATTAGAGTTTGTGTCGCTGTTACCATGAGTATGGCTCCAATGACAAGTACGAGGAGATTTTTGTCGTACCCAACCAACACTTCATCAATCACAATCTGATTAAAGATGGGCAAGGTAAGAGCTAGTACCTCCAATACCAATGCGAACACAAAAATTCGACCCAATGCTCCTTTAAGGCCAACGGTTTTACCAATTAGAGTTGATAGCCGAACAGCCTTACTTTCAACTTTTTCTTCAAAGTCGTGGGTGGGTGTTAGTTCAAGTGCGATTCC
Source organism: Vibrio tubiashii (assembly GCA_000775715.1). Lineage (GTDB taxonomy): Bacteria > Pseudomonadota > Gammaproteobacteria > Enterobacterales > Vibrionaceae > Vibrio > Vibrio tubiashii_A. The sequence continues at coordinate 63,842 of JRWQ01000011.1, read as the reverse complement.
AGTGAAATGTTTGTTGACCTCATCATAACTGAGTGTCAGTGCACCATTGGCTGGATCGTGAATTTCAATTTTCTTGCCACTCACTTTTTTTAGGACAACGAAATGATTTAGATTCCAGTGCAAAATACAAGGTGTGGATAGTTGTCCCAATTCATGTAGATCTAAGCGTACTGCGCGACCCGAAAGCTTAAGAAGTGCACCGCACTCAATTAGCCTTGCGAATGACATCCCATGCTGGGTAATACCGCACTTTGCTCTTAGCGATCGCAGGTCAGTTTTGTAACCATGCCAATCAGCAACCATCACGAGGCATGCAATACCACATTCCGCCTTTTCTGTTTGTCGGATTAAAGGAAGCTTCTTTACCCATCCCCAATCTATTAACCCTTCTGTGTGCATGGTCACATTCGCCCTTTAATGGTATACAGAGGCTCTAACAGCCACTCGTAGACCTTACGCGTATCCAATTCAATATCTGCGGTCAATGTCATTCCAGGAACAAACATTTGCTCCTCTCCATAAACCGTAATTGTGGGTTTATCTAATTTGACTCTGACTTGGTACAAACCTACGCCACCATGAGTACTCGAAAGCTGGCTTCGTAATAATGGGCTATTGGGTAACATCTCGGCAGAAACGGCAGATTTTGAGATAGATGAAACAACGCCTTGCTGAACGCCAAACTTTTCGTAAGGAAACGCATCAAACCGTAGACGGACATCTTGACCTTCTTGAATAAAACCTATGCTGCGACTCGGAGCATAAAGCTCAACCACTACAGGCTCTTCACCCTCAGGAATTACCACGAGTAAAGGTTGTCCTTTATTGACTGAGTGGCCTTCTTTTACAAAAATCGATGCGATCACCCCATCTATTGGTGATACCACCTGAGTATCCGTTTGATAAAAATATTCTATTTTGTTTTGAGCGATTTGTTGGAGCTGGCGATCTATTTCTTGCAAGGCGATGTCAAGCTCTAGCTGGAGAGTGTCTTTCGTGTCTTCTAGTTTGGCTTTTTCTCTCACCAAGCGCTGTAAACTTAAACGCTGAGTTTGTACCTTAGCTTCTAGTGTTATTAACTCAAGCCTTTGCCTTTGCAGTTCAATAGTGGATATGAACTGCTTGTTGACTAACACTTGCTGTTTATCAACCAAACTTTGAGCAAGGCTTAACTCCTGTTCAGATAGTTCAACCACTACGTCGAGAATGCCAGCCTCTTCAGATAAACGTACCAGGTCATCATCGATAACCTCTAGCTGGTGTTGCGATTTTTCTACTTCTTTGTTTCGGCGATGATTTAAGAGAACAATTTGATTTTCAATAGTGGAGACAATTCGCCGTTTAACACCTTGACCAAACTCGTCATATCGCTCAGTTTTTATCTCATACAACGGGTCACCAGCAAGTACTTTTTGACCTTCACTTACAAAGACTTTTTCGGCATATCCTTCATCATTAGCCTGCACTTTGACAATACCACCAATAGGGCTAACCACACCATTTAGGGTATCTCTACGGGTGTGTTCAGCAAAAACAACAAAGAAAATGATAGTTACCAGAACAAATACAGATGCGGCTACGAACAAATGTTGATTCAATGAAGCATCGATTAAAATCGAACCGTGATGGTCTGACTTCTGCGCCTCAAAATACTCGGGGCGATATAAATGTTTGGCTCTTGCTACCACGGGGGATCCTTTCCCTAAACAAACAGAACTAAAGTTGCGTCACTGCAATTCTTTGTTGCTTACTTGACTCTAGCTTTGTATTTACTTTTTTGGCCGACAAATCGACACCACATTGACAGATCTTAGTTCTGCATTTTGTAGGGTGCGTTGGAAGTTCAATGTTTTCGTCATAGATGGAGCCAATCGGACCATCCTGCATGCACCAAGAACGGTATATGTCACCACTAAATGTAACAACTAAACTATCGATACCAGCGTAACAGTCCCAACCAACAAAATTGGTTTGGTCATTAGCAATCAGATCGAAAGTCGACAGATTCTTGGTTGTACCATCTGCATAATTCACTTCTAATTCAGCCATTGATGGCGGAAGTGTTTTAAGCTCCGGTCGGCCGCGAAAGTCTTTCATTATCTGCTCTTGTTCAGGAGTATACGGATACTTCTTAGTAATTCCGCCGTGGCCGAAGCCTTCAAAAAGTGGTTGTAAAGCAATCGAACACCGAACTTCCTGTTTCAACCTCTTTGCGAACTGTAAACAGTCATCAAAGCGCTCGGGAACCATCATAATGTTGACATGAAAACGGGTGGATTCAGAAGCCTCAAGGATTTTAGCCACCTCCATAAAATGAGATTCATTCTTGATATCATTAATATGGTAACTGAGGCTCACACCAGAAAAGTACGGAGCGTTGTCTTGCCACCAAGCTAACTTTTTGGAGCCATTGGAAACAATTGTTACTAAACCACCATGTACATTGATGTATTTTACTAATTTTCCAAAGTACCTTAAAAGGGTTACTTCACCACCACCAAATTCAAAATATGGTTTCATCTCAACTCTATTAGAGTGCTCGAACATTACCCTAATGAACTTAACTAATATCTCATACGATGGTGCTTCAATAGATCCGCTATTTAATTCTGTATGGCAATAGTTACATTTGTAGTTGCAGGCATTCATCAATGCCCAATTTACCAAAAAACAGGCATCATTAGACTTAGTTGCTACCATCATATTTATACCATCCTATTGATAAATACTTTAAAAATCCTTTACCAAGGGTTAAATATAAATTTCAACTCAACAAAAGGTAAACATATAGATTGTGAAGTGAATGAGGAAATGTAATCAAAAGTACATTGATTTGAAATTTAGAATAACGGTATCTAAAATAAAACAAACCATAAAGAGAAAATGAGATAAAAGATACTAGCCATAAACCAATATAGATTGACACTTCAGAGCCCATTGTTGCGTGTAACATAGCCCAAACAAAACCTAGTGCTATACATGAAGAATATTGACTAATAAAAGCTGAACACAAGCCTAAAAAAAATATAGACAGCATACTCTCCAAAGCTGGTGAGACTAATACAAACAGATAAAAATCATGGTTAGTAACATTATCCGCGTAATGAAGTCCATTGGAAGTAACATTTACAAAAACTTGGACTAACATGGCGATAACAATAGTCAACACTGAAATATAGAAACCAGTTTTAAACACACTAATTAATCTTTCACTCAAATTAAATCCCTAATTTCAAAGGGCAAGCATAGTCAACTTGCCCATATATAACTAACTAGTACCCGTACCCACCTCTAGAGCCACCAGCTTGCATCATTCCACCTCCTGAATCAAGACCATAAGCACCGTAACTCTGATTAGTGCCTATACCAACGCCTGAATTATCACTATAATTATTATTCCCACCTAGAAAGTCATTAATATATCCAAGACCTCTCTCAAATATAAACCCTTTTAAGCTACTCTTAATAAAGCCATCACTTTTACTACCATCACCACCACCATCAACCATTGAAATTTCATCAACACTTAAGTTATACATAAGTTATTTCCTTATATTTAAATCACAGTAAAAGAGTACTGCGCTCATAGAAACTATCTTGTTAACCAACCTTTTTTCTTACCCAAAATTTCATCAGAATATCCAAGTAAGTTTGGCAGCCATGTAATGGACTCCAACAAAGCTGAATATATTGGTGCTTTGAAAACCTGATTATTTGACAAGTCGCTAGACAAATCAAAATCTCTAACATAAGACTTAACCAGTAAGAAATAGACAATTATATTGGCTACGCCGATTAAGATTGGAATCCAAATTCCCATTGCGACCATAAATCCAAGTAAAATAATGCTCGATGGAAATATGTATTGTGCTGCGGTCAATAGAAACCAAGGAGATGCGCACAAGCCTGCTACCCAATGTGTCTTCCATGCTTCGGTATAAGCTTCAACTCTCCCCCTAGCCCAACGCCGGCGTTGATTAAACAAACCCTTAGCATCAGTTGGACACTGCGTAGTTGCCTTGGCTTTGGGTGCATAACCTGTTCGATAGCCGTTTGATATTGCCTTCCAGCACCAAGCAATGTCTTCGACTAACCACTCGCTCCAGCCTCCTAACTTTTCGACTACTGAAGCTCGGTGAGCCACAAATGCGCCGGCCAATACGGGAACACAACCAAGTTTGTCTTGTGCGGCTCTGATTGCACCATAAAAGCTAATATGTTCGTAGTGTTGCAATTTACCTATGAAACTGTCTCTATGATTTTCCGGTGTAATATAGCCACAAACGGCAGCATATTTGTCATCAGACCAAAGTTTAGTAACCAGTTCATAGATACCGTTATGTTCAATATAGGTATCACTGTCTACCACGACGTACACATCGCCAGTAGCAACCCCAAGCTCTAAGACATGGTCTAAAGCGAATCCTTTCCTACCACCATTAGTTTCCCTTTCAACAATCTGGAAGTCATGGTCAACCTCAGTATTTGCAATCCATTCCTTAACACCAACTATTGCATCATTTGTCGAGCCATCATCAATAACAATAACCTGAATACGACTTGAATACTCTTGTTCATTTAGCTTGTTTAATGCACAGATTAAGTGCTGTTCATTTTCATTATAAAAGGGCAAGAATACCGAAACTTTTGGGTCAACTCGATTTGAGCGCTTTAACTTTCTGAGCTTATAACATACGAACAAAACTAGTGTTGTCACAAATGACAATAAAGACGTTGCAATTAAAATTATTTCTATTACATCAATCATGATCATCTCACTTAAGATAAATAATCGTTAATAAGGTGACTAACAGATTGATAGTCGTACAGTGTATGCAAGTGCCTCTGGAGCATGGAAAAAGATGAATATTTAGCCTTTCGTAAGGGGAACCCTACAGACTTAACATCGAGACCGAGTGCTTTCGCTTCGAACAGAACGTTCTTACGAAAGTCTTCATCATTAAAGCGAGTAATAAACCTTCGCTCCTCGCTTTTTAGGCGCTCTTTTAATAGGCCTACTTTATTGAGATTCGATATTGAGTGTTCCCCAATACCTAATTCAGATAACAAAAATTTGTTCTCGTACTCATCAAGTAATTTCGAAAACTCCGACGAGTAGTCCATTATTTGGCTAAATGTCAATCCACTTTCCGAGTAGTGATTAAGTGTATCAATGAAATTAACTATCCACGCTTCAATAAGCTCATGATCATCCCATACGGCGCCAACACCATTTGCCAGAACATAGTTCCCGAAATCGGGCACTGCTGTTATTGTGCCAAAATCTAAGAACCGACCATCAACCGAAATATTTGAGCTCGTTAAAGAACCATGTGGGATTCCTTTGACTCTTGAGGCTGCAATCTGGCAAGCAAGTCGATCGATCACTATATTTAGTGCATCTTCTAGAAATGCATTTTGATTTCCACCTAACAACAATTTGGAGAGATAGGGCGCAACCTTCCTTACTCGATTTGCATCATCATCACGAAGGTAACTGTACTCTTCCTCTGGCCAAAAGAAGGTGCAACGCTCAAAATGAGCAGGGCGCACAGATACTTCCCTTATTGCTAGGGCACAGTGTTTATTGGGTGCATCATCTAAGTATCCAAACTTATGCTTTACGTTGGTCTTGATTATGGCGAGTGTTCGTATAGACCCGTAAGGCAAATGCTTGTGGCAGATTTCTCCCCAAATTGCTTCACTGATCGCTTCATCGATAAACAACTTACCGTGTGAATGACTTTCAGACATATTTGAAGCTACTAGCGGATTACGCCCAATCCCCTTGATTTGAAAATGACCATTTGTTCCACACCTTGCGCTACCGCCATTGCATATTTCATGTCGGGAGCCGTATTGGTCTGCCAAAAATTGCTTTTTGTCGTTAGTAATAATTCGTGTTTTCTTGGCATAGCCCTTAGAAACATAGCTAAAGTTTTCGATTAATTCCCTTTTGATCATGTCTTCATCAAGTTCAATTCCGTACTGTTGAATTAACTCTTTATTAATCCAAACGACTTCACTATCTTTCAGTTTATAAGTATTAAACAGAACAAAGGATTCTTTAGGGAGATATTTATCAACATAAGGAGTATTATCTTCCCCAGCACACTTATGCGTTTTAAGGAGATTAGAACCCATATATACTCCGCTTATTTGTTTTAATAACATTGCCTTGTTCGTCTCTAATGCACATATTGATTTCACCCCTACGTATTTTCGTAGAGGAAGCGACATGCTTATATAGCTCTTTCAACTGACTTACTCTGTTTTTTTCGACAAACCAGTCAACAACAACTAAATTATTACCTTCATTCCAGTTCATTGGTTTAAGTGAGAATCTAGGCTGAGTCATATAATTCGATAACGTTAAATCGTCCACCCAAGCCCATATAACGTATCCAGTGAACCCAACATCGCTAGATAATTTTAGAAACTTATATTGCCTGTGAATTACCGCCGGTTTTATCCAGTGGAGGAATGAAGCTATGTTGATTTTTTGGCGTGTCTTACTCTTCACCATTATTTCAATAAATTGGCCAAGTTCATGTGTTACTTCAGCTTTTGATAGTGCGCCATAGGAACATCCAGTAATTCGGCTGTTATAAAATGAAATAGACTCACCTTCCATGGCAATCCTCTGATATTCAGAAATTAATAATTTACAGCTAAGATACAAGTGGCAGCTAAGAAGTGAATGAAGACTAGCGGCTATTTCGAGTAAGCAATCTAGTCCAAGCTTGTTACTAACATATCAATTACAAAAATATGCACACAGAGTCATATTAATACCCAATCTATTTATCAGATAGAAACTAGGCTATATCGAACTCGACGAAGTCGTTGAAGCGCTAAAGAATCGCCCCAAAATGCAATCTGTGATCATTACCGGTCGCGGCGCACATCGAACGCTGATTGAAATGGCAGATACCGTATCCGAAGTTCGCAATGTAAAACACGCTTTTGAATCCGGTGTTAAAGCATTGAAAGGCGTTGATTGGTAATCATTTTCAAAGCACAAAGATATCGACTAAATTACATAAAACATGGTTGTGGGTCAGATATGACCCAACTATAAATATCCACATCAAAAAGACGGATAGGCAGTCACATTCCGTCTCTTTTGCTCAATGACCTACATGGTTACGCTAATCACTTGTCGTTCCCGTGATGTAATAAGGTCTATTGATGATCCAGTTATCTATATCTAAAAAGATGCTGCTGCCCATGATGGTTATTCTTACCAGCGTAGTGGCTAGCTCCACCGTTTCATATTTGCAAAGCAACAAACAAGCTTATCTTAATGCTCAATTGAACAATGTTGTGCAACCCTCTATTGATAGTTTGCAAGATGCTTATCGAGATTTGTACCAAGTAATGGTTGCGGCCAATGGCGTCGCTCAAGCGCAAACTCAAGCAGAAATAAACTATCATCAAAACGAGTTCGCTGATAACGCGTATCGAGCTGAGCCAAGAATGGCAAAGCTTAAAACCCTATTTGAACACAAAATATTGCCAGATAGCCTGTATGCAGACCTAGATACCCTGCTGAGTGCAACACGCTCTTGGGTTAGCTTATATGAGCCTATGATTGATCAGCCAGAAATGGCCGCTCGTTACTATGAAAACAAGGCAGCGGAGTTCAGCAGCCAGTTTAAAGTGATTCGTAAACAGCTAAAAACCATTAGTAATTCCATTGATGAGCAGCAACTGATGCTAAAGCAGCAGGTCGAGGAATCCATCGCAACTAACGAGCGCGTTGTGATTATTTCGATGATAGTCACGCTACTTACCGTGTTAGTCACCATCTGGACGACAATGAGGTTTGTGGTTCGCCCTATCAATCGCATAAGCAATGCAATGGCGGACATTGCCCAAGGTGAAGGTGACCTATCACGCAGATTAGAAGTGGTCAGTCGCGATGAGCTTGGTTCGTTAGCCACTTCGTTCAATGTGTTTGTCGCTAAAATTCAGCAAACCGTCACGCATGTTATGGATTGTTCTGACAAAGTGAAAAACATGGCGAATGGTTTAAAACAAGCGACTGCGAGTACGACAGAGTTTAGCCAATCTCAGCACAGAGAGAGTGAAGCGGCGGCAACAGCGGTCAATGAAATGCAAGCAACCAGTCTCAGTGTCAGTCAACATGCGAGCGAGGCTGCTCAGTTTAGCCATCAAGCAAGTAATGAAACAGAGACTATTCATCTAACGATAACACAAGCACTTGACTCAATCGGGGAGCTGTCTGAGCAAATAAGTCAAGCTAGTGAAGTGGTTAACTTGCTGGATACGGATGTAAACAATATTGCTTCCGTGCTTGATGTTATCCGTGACATTGCTGATCAGACAAACTTGTTGGCTTTAAATGCGGCGATTGAAGCTGCACGTGCCGGTGAGCAAGGTAGAGGCTTTGCCGTAGTGGCTGACGAAGTACGCTCTTTAGCAGGACGCACTCAACAAAGTACAGGTGAAATCCAAACTATGATAGAGCGACTACAGTCAGGTGCACAAAGTGCTGTCGGTGCGATGCAGTCGAGTCAGACCAGTAGTCAAAAAACCATTGCTATCGCGAACTCGGCTTCGCAATCGTTAGATATCATTCGCGATTCAATCGAACAAATTAACCAAATGAATACTGAAATCGCTGCTGCTGCAACCCAGCAATCGGCAGTAAGTGGGGAAATTAATCAAAACATCCAGCAGATCGCGTCAAACAGTAGTGAAATGGTTCAAATGCTGAATCACGCTGACCAGCTATGCGGACAGTTAGGTGCGGAAAGTGATGAACTCAACCGACAGGTTGATGAGTTCAAAACATAAAGGTAAAGAGGTCACATTTTGGCCTTTTCAACTAAGCTTGTTATGTGAACTATCAATAACCACAGAGAGACAACATGCTTAAATTGAAATCTGCATTATTGCTAGTGTGCTGCGTTTTAACACTGCCAGTTAACGCCAAAATTACCATGATGACCGAGGATTTCGCTCCCTTTGGTTTTTACGATTCAAACGGACAACTGACAGGCATCGGCGTCGAAATTGTCCAGCACGTGATGAAGCGATTAGACTTAAAGGATGAAATCCAAGTCCTACCATGGTCACGTGCAATAAAACAGCTAGAGCTGTTACCCAATAGAGCCCTCTTTTGTGTAGCCAGAACCCCAGCTAGAGACGGCAAGTTTGATTGGGTCGGTCCTATACTCTCTGACGGAGTGTATCTGTATCATAGCCGTCGTTTTGACTCGTCGTCAGAAAACATCAACAGCGCAAGGCAATGGCAAAGCATTGCGGTTACAGCCAACTATCCAGAGCATCAAACATTAATTGACTTAGGCTTCGATAACCTTTGGGTGACAAACCAGCCGCGAGAAAACGCACGGCTACTCAGCTACGACCGGGTGACTGCAATGGTAGCTGGTGAATTCGCTATGCCTAGTTTACTCGATGCTGAAGGCATCAATCGGGATGAAATCGTGCGCTCGGAAATCAATTTATTCGATATTGACCTATACATCGCCTTTTCAAAGGGGACTAATCCAAAAATTCTTCATCAATGGCAACAAGCCTTAGAAGAGTTTCAACGTACCTCAGAGTACCAAGCAATCCGAAAACGCTACACCGTCTCTAATTAACAAGCATACAAATAAAAGCCCTCAAAGATAGATAGAATTTTCTATCCTTGAGGGCTTGCTGTTGTTTGGCAACGTTCGTCGGCTAACCGATCAGTTAAACAACCCTTTAATCAAGCTGTTAACGGCGTCTCGCGTCTTCTCATCTTTGATTTTGTCACCAAGCTTCTCATCCAACTTCTTCAGACCGCGGTCAAGTTCTTTCTCAGCTTTCTGCTTCAACACATCATCAAACACTAGCTTGAACTTTGGCTCAGCCCATGCGCCAGAGATATTAATTGGTATCGTCACATCTTTTAGCTCATCAATATCTTTTCCACCTTGCCCTTTTAGCGAACCAACGATAGAAGTGCTAACAGTAAAGTCGACAGTTTCGTCGATGTAGTTCGCGCTACCATTGCCACGAATGCGCAGCAGTGGCGATTGCATAGTAAGATCATCCGTTGTTACGTTACCTTTATTCAGCTTCAGCGTCGCTTTCATTGCGCTAAAATCGGTTTTCTGTACGCCGTCAACGTCATCATACTTTTCACCTTTAATCTTGGCGTAGTTCTCCCTGATCAATTGCGCGACATTGATACCATTCACAGCACCATCAGCAAAGTTAATCACTACGGTACCGACAAGGTTTTTCTTAATACCAGTTGGTGTCAAGCTACTACCTTTGACATCAACATCAATGTTACCCGTTCCTTCAAGCATATCGTTGTCAGCAACATCAACCAGTAGAGGCTGAACTTTTACCCCTTTGATGCGTTTTTTCGCTGTGTAACTTACCGGGGACTTACGTGTATCGAGACGAGCTGTAGCAGAAATAGAGCCTTGATACAGGTTGGATGTAAATGAAGTCAAATCTACGACACCACGATTAACTGAGAAGCTCGCCTTAACGTTCTGCATTTTGGCATTGTTCGCTTTGAACTTATCAATTGTAATAATACCTTTTACGTCCAACGTTTTTAGTGCAGACAGATCAGGCTCCACCTCTTGGGCAGGTTTTTGTGGTGACGTCGGAGCAGGCTTTTGCTCTGGCGTTTCAGCCGGCGGCGTATCGCTTTGCGGCGAAGCCTCACCTGCATTTGGTTTATCTAAGCCCAAAAACTCATCCAAGTCGATGTTCGGACTATGCAAAGCAAATCGAACCTTAGGAATATCGCCTAACGTCACATCAGCTTTACCATCAAATGCCAATGCATTCGCAGTTAACTTTTCGAGCACAAAACTTAGGTGGCTCTCAGTCAGGTCAAACGACAAATCAGATGCCATATCTACCTTCATTGGTGACTGAGGAAGCGAGTCACCTTTGAATGTGGCATCTAGCATCATTTTGTTCAGCAGCACATTACTGATCGCTTGATCAACCAATAACGAAGCTGAGCCTTTCATGTCAATGTTTAACCCAGCCGCGTTACCCACCACTGCATACGTTAAAGCATTGGCTTTATCAAACTCGAATGTTTCTAAACCGATTTTTGCACTATCGATCTGGGTTGCAGGATCGCTAAAGGTCGCGTCTAAATTAATGTTACGCAGTGCATACTCTTTAAAGCCTTTAGCTAGCTTAAACTCAGCATCACCTTTAGCAGTAAATTTCTGCTGATTCGCTTCACCTTTGGCAGCAAAATCCGCTTTAGTCCAAGTATCAACCGCAAACTGAGAAAGGTTTAACGAAACGTCATAGAGCTTAGTAAAGGAGCCTGCCTGTTTATCTTGAATTTCTACCGACGCATTGGAAATCGTTACACCTGCCAAGTTAATCGACCAAGCAGAAGCGGTATCGGTTGTTTGTTCTGCTGCAGGCTCTGAAACTTGCGAAGCAGACTCTGACGCAGCTGGCGCTGTAGCTTGCTGTGCTTGCGCGGACTGTGCTTGAGTCAGGGCATCAATGTTTTTAGTTCCGTCTGGCAACGTCTCTAGTGAGAAAGCCGCACCATCTAAAGTGATATTGCCGATCTCCAACTGCTGACTAAACAAAGGCATAACAGAAACATCAATACCTACCGTATCAACCTTGAACATATTCATCTGTTCAAAACCCTGAGGGTTACGTAGCTGAGTTTGGCCGAGTTCAAAACCAATCGACGGGAAAAATTGCCAGCTGATATCACCATCAATCACAAGCTCGAGCCCAGTATGCGTTTTGGCTTGTTCTACGATGAGCGGTTTAAATTGGTTAGGATTGACTAAGGTAACCAGTGCAATCAGAGCACCGACAATAGCAACCAATGGGATTGCTACGATTAGAAGCAGTTTCTTCATCAACATTTTCCTTGCTTGGTGAGCACGCCTTTTGGGTACAGCGCTAGCTCCAAGTATAAATGAACAGTTAATTTTTTATGAGAGCCATAAAAAGAAAGTGGCACTAAAAGTGCCACTTATCAAAGATAAAATAAAGTCTTAAGCGTCTTTTAAACGTTAAGATTTCAGAAGTTTTGCAATGTGAGCTTTCAATACATCAATCGCGATACGGTTTTTACCACCACGTGGAACAATAATGTCTGCATACTGCTTCGATGGCTCGATAAACTGCATAAACATTGGACGAACCGTCTCTTGGTACTGTTTAAGTACCGAATCCATAGTACGACCACGTTCTTCTACGTCACGCTTAACACGGCGTAGTAAACAAATATCAAGCGGTGTGTCCATAAACACAGTCGCGTGCATCAAGTCACGTAGGCGGGGATCAGTAAGGAGCAAGATACCTTCAAGAATAATCACCTTCTTCGGCGTCATTGAGGTCGTATTCTCTGTACGGGTGTGGTCGGTGTAGCTGTACTCAGGTACTTCTACTGCTTGTCCCTTAACTAACTGCTCTAGATGGTCGCACAGAAGATCGTGGTCCAGTGCGCTTGGGTGGTCATAGTTGGTTTTTACACGCTCATCCATACTTAGATGGCCTTGATCGTTGTAGTAGCAATCTTCCGTAATCACACCAATTTGATGATCGCCCACTTTTTCACGTAGTTCGTTGTAAATAGTGCTCGCGATTAAACTTTTTCCAGAAGCAGACGCGCCAGCAATACCTACGATGACGCATTGATTATTATCAGACATTATTCTTGCACCCGATGATTTAGATTGGTGTCATATGCTAATACTAGCAGTGCTCATCGAGGTGAGCTCTGCGTATTAGTATAAATTTAGATAAACCGCCTGATTATAGGGAGTTCAGCCATTGGTTGCTAGTCAGGATTGGTCCGAATCGGCTAAATGGAATAAAAGATTTCAGCGCAAACGATTACATTGAATAAGAATAAAAAGAGCGTCATCCATGCGCTCTTATTGCAGTGCAATTAAGTGTTTATTCTACCATGGTGAACATGATCGAATCCGGTTTAGTTTTGCCATACCAATACAAGCGTGAACTCACCGCTTCAGCCAAAGCTAGGTATTGTTTGCCATGCTCAGAATCCGGTCTTGCCGCGACAGTTGGCGTACCGTTATCAATGTCTTCGCGCATTTGAATATGCAGTGGTATTTGAGCCAATAGATCTAGGCCATACTCACTGGCCATTTTCTCTGCGCCACCTGCTCCAAAGATGTGTTCCTTCTCTCCACAATGGCTACAAATGTGATAACTCATATTTTCCACCACACCCACAACAGGAACGTCTACTTTATTGAACATTGCCGCACCTTTACGTGCATCAGCCAATGCCAGATCTTGCGGTGTAGTCACAATAACAGCGCCTGTTACCGGAACTTGTTGCGCCAGAGTCAGTTGGATATCCCCCGTACCTGGAGGCATATCAATCACTAGGTAATCGAGATCCGGCCATTCCGTCTCGTTTAAAAGCTGTGCAAGCGCTTTGGCCGCCATAGGTCCACGCCAAATTGCCGCTTCATCTTTCGAGACTAGATAGCCGATTGAATGGGTATAAATACCGTGCGCAGAGATGGGTTGCATCCATTTGTTGTCTCGAACTTCAGGCTGCGCATTCGTCTGACCTAACATCAGTGGTACCGAAGGACCATAAATGTCGGCATCGAGTAGCCCGACTTTTGCCCCGGACTTAGCAAGAGCCAGAGCCAAATTCACTGAGGTTGTCGACTTCCCTACGCCACCTTTTGCCGAGGTCACCGCTATGACGTTTTTTACCCCCTTAACGGTAGCCGCAACATGAGTCTCTAGAGGCTTAGCCGCAACCGACACATCGTAAGAGAATGACGCAACCTCTCCACTCTCTTGAGCGGTTTGGACCCAAGCCGTTAGATCATCAACTAACGCATTGGCAGCAAATGGAATTTCGATCTTAAAACGGCTCGATTCAATAGAAACAATTCCCATAGTCGATGCCCAATTTTGAGCTAGGTTAGGGTGTTCAAACTGGTTCAACCAATCACAGAAATCTTGTTTTGAAGTGAACTGACGCATAGGTCCTCCTTATGCATCTAATCGTAACACTCCCCTCGTCTAGACTGAACCCTGAAAAAACTGGGGGTTTCCCACATTTGGAGCCTTGGAGTCATTGGTGGGATAAGGTAGTATTACTCTCTATTTTTTATACACCTAAGAAGCGATTATTAAGTATGGCAAACGATCCAAGAAAACTACTGGTCACTTGTGCCCTTCCGTACGCTAACGGTTCGATTCACCTAGGTCATATGCTTGAGCACATTCAAGCTGACATCTGGGTTCGCTACCAACGCCTACGTGGCAACACTGTAAACTTCATCTGTGCTGACGATGCTCACGGCACGCCAATCATGCTAAAAGCACAACAGATGGGAATTACGCCAGAAGAGATGATCGCTGCTGTAAGTGAAGAGCACCAAAAGGACTTCGCTGGCTTCGATATTAGCTTCGATAACTATCACAGCACCCACTCAGAAGAGAACCGTGAGTTAGCGTCGCACATCTACCTTGAGCTGAAAAAGAATGGCTTTATCTCTAGTCGCACGATTTCTCAGCTTTTCGATCCTGAAAAAGAGATGTTCCTACCGGACCGTTTCGTAAAAGGTACTTGTCCTAAGTGTAAGTCTGAAGACCAATATGGTGACAACTGCGACAACTGTGGTGAGACTTACAGCCCAACTGAACTGATTGATCCAAAATCAGCGGTATCTGGCGCAACTCCAGTAATGAAAGACTCTGAACACTTCTTCTTCGATCTGCCTCAATTTGAAAGCATGCTACAAGAGTGGACACGATCTGGCTCACTTCAAGCTGAAACTGCAAACAAGATGCAAGAGTGGTTTGAGTCTGGTCTGCAACAGTGGGACATCTCTCGTGACGCCCCTTACTTTGGCTTCGAAATTCCGGGCGAAAAAGACAAATTCTTCTACGTTTGGCTAGATGCACCTATCGGCTACATGGGTTCATTTAAAAACCTATGTGACAAGCGTGACGACCTAGACTTCGATGAGTACTGGAAAAAGGACAGCACCACTGAGCTGTACCACTTCATTGGTAAAGACATTGTTTACTTCCACTCCCTATTCTGGCCTGCAATGCTAGAAGGCTCTGGCTTCCGTAAGCCAAACAACGTATTCGTTCACGGCTACGTTACGGTAAATGGCGCTAAGATGTCTAAGTCGAAAGGCACTTTCATTAAAGCCGCGACTTACCTAAATCACCTAGACCCAGAGTGTCTACGTTACTACTACGCAGCGAAACTAAACAGCCGTATCGATGACCTAGATCTTAACCTTGAAGATTTCACTCAGCGTGTAAACGCAGACGTTGTGAACAAGATTGTTAACCTAGCTTCTCGCAACGCGGGCTTCATCACCAAGCGTTTTGAAGGCAAGCTATCTTCAGAGTTCGCAGAGCCTGAGCTATACAACGAGTTTGCAGCAGCGGCTGACCGCATTGCTGAGCTGTATGAAACGCGTGAATTTGGCCGCGCTATCCGTGAGATCACTGCGCTAGCTGATAAGGCAAACCAATACGTTGATGAGAAAGCACCGTGGGTAGTAGCCAAAGAAGAAGGCAAAGATCAAGAGCTGCAAGACATCTGTTCTGTTGGTATCAACCTATTCCGCGTGCTGATGACTTACCTAAAACCAGTCATGCCGGAACTTGCTGCACGTACAGAGGCATTCTTGAATCAAGAACTGACTTGGGAAGGCATTGCAGCGCCACTAACTGGTCACGAAATTACTAAGTTCAAAGCGCTGTTCAACCGCATCGATCCTAAGAAGGTAAAAGCAATGGTTGAAGCTTCTAAAGAAGATGCGGCGGCAGAAGTTGCAGCAAAAGAAGCAGCAGAAGCGGCTAAGAACAAGGCAAGCCAAACTGAGCTCGACAAAGATCCAATTGCTGATGAAATTGAATTTGACGCTTTCGCAGCCGTTGATATGCGTATTGCACGTATCATCTCTTGTGAAGAAGTGCCAAAAGCAAACAAACTGCTTAAATTCCAATTGGACATCGGCGGTGAAACTCGTCAGGTATTCTCTGGCATCAAGTCAGCGTACAAACCTGAAGAGCTAGAAGGCAAGCTAACTGTGATGGTTGCTAACCTAAAACCTCGTAAGATGAAATTTGGTATGTCTGAAGGCATGATCCTAGCCGCTGGCCCAGGTGGCAGTGACCTATGGATTCTTGAGCCGCACGAAGGCGCACAACCTGGTATGCGTGTGATGTAAATAACAGCACAATAATCGAAAGCCCTGCTGAATTCAGCGGGGCTTTTTTTGTGCGCTCATTCACGCTTTCAGTGCCATTTTGCACCACATTGGTTCAATCAACAGTCAGACATAAACATAAGTCATTGAAAATTAATAATTTAATTCTTGGCACCAAATCTGCTCTACCACTTTATAGGTAAGCCATAACAAGGAGTTGGTTATGTTTGTGCTCATTTCATTAATTATTTCATGTGCCGTACTGACGGCGATATTCTACTTTTCTAAAAAGCGCCACACAGGCCTAGAGCGTAAGTTTGAAATACTTGTTCTACTGCGCCAACTTATGCTGCTTAGCCGACAGCACAGAGCCATTACTCATCAAGCATTAACGAGCCATCACTTTGACATGCATCAGAGTCAATTAGAGGAAATCTACGATTCAATGATGGATCGCTCAAACGAACTCATTACTCAGGCACAGTTCGAAAACAAGCCCATGTACCGTATTCTCCAGTTGAAACTAAAGAAACTGCATAAAGAGTGGGAACATAGAACGATTGCCCGCAACCAGGTTATTCATGGCAAAACCATCAGACACTGTATGTTCTTAATGGATGAGATCGCTATTGCATGGTTAATCGAGTCGGGCCGAGAAGATATCAGCGACGAGTACCACATGAACTGGCAGCAAGTGCTCGATAGCATGGAAGGATTAACGCAGTTGAGAATCTCTATCCAAGATCTTCACTACCCTGAAGGTATGTTACGAGTAAAGTATTATTGTGATAAGACGCGACGTAAACTAAACCAGTTGTCATTAATTAGCCCGTTGTCTGTTGCATCGCCTCTGAGTTCTAAAGCCATGCATGCGTTAACTGAAATTAATGCCAGCGAAGAGATAGAAATGACCAGTGAAGAGCTTTACCAACTGACCACCGACATTTCTCTGATCATTTCTCAAGTCTACGATCAAATGCTGTCAGACATGACGGAAAGTCTGTACCAACCGTTACCAAAAACCGTACTAGCATAAAGCTTATCCGAACACGGGCACGCTCAAGTGCCCGTATTCATATAAGTTAATTCGACTTGAGCATAGACACTCTGATTCTCACTACTTTAATTCTGTTACCTACGTCTCATCTCTGCTAGAGTCGCCCTCGAAATTACTTATCAATCTCGACCTCCAATAAAGAGCAGATCCCGTGACTAACAATGAAACCTTACGACGTATCCAGCACTCACTTAACTTAAAAAATACTCAAATCATTAAGGCATTTGAACAAGTTGAGATCTCGGTTGCTCCCAACCAAGTCAATGACTGGCTTAAAGCAGATTCAGACAAGTCTGTCACTAAGATGAAGGACAAAGAGCTAGCCCTGTTTCTAAATGGTTTCATCAACTTGAAACGCGGCAAAAAGGAAGGTGAGCAGCCTAAGCCAGAACAGAAACTAACCAACAACATGATCTTCATGAAGCTACGAATTGCGTTGAACATGAAAGCTGAAGATGTACTAGATGTGCTTGAAGTCGTTGGTGTCAGTTTAAGCAAGTATGAGCTTGGCGCCTATTTCCGTAAACCAAACAACAAAAACTACAAAGTGTGTGAAGATGCACTTCTGTGCGAATTTCTAAATGCTGTACAGTTTACCCATCGCCCTGACTCTGAAGAGTTTGTCGCCTAGGGCAATTTAAAAACTATAAGGCCTCAATACCTTAGTATTGAGGCCTTATGTTTAAGCAGAACTTAAATCATTGCTATTAAAGCATTTTACGCGCAGCTTCAACCACGACTTTGATAGAGCGAGCTTCTGTCTCTTTTAATGTCGAGTGATCCGGGATCTCTTTCTGAGTACGGTTGATAATAACACCAGCAACACAGCCCGCTTTTAGGCCAGAACTTGCACACATAGTAAGTAGCGTTGCTGACTCCATTTCGAAGTTAAGCACGCCCATGTCTTGCCACTCCTGCATAGAGCCTTGGAAACGCTTAACAACGCGACCTGAGAAGGTATCGTAACGCTCTTGACCTGGGTAGAAAGTATCACTTGAAGCAGTAACACCCATATGCACAGTAGCACCAGACTCTTCTACTGCGGCTTTCATTGCAGTCGCAACTTCAAAATCCGCTACTGCAGGGAACTCCATAGGAGCGAAGTGTAGACTTGCACCATCTAGACGAACTGAGCCAGTCGACACAATCATATCTCCCACATTTACATGTGGTTGAATTGCGCCTGTTGTACCTACACGAAGGAAAGTACGAACGCCAAGTTGCGCTAGCTCTTCCACTGCAATTGAAGTTGAAGGACCACCGATACCAGTTGAACAAACGACAACAGGCTTGCCTTCAAGCTCTGCGCGGTAAAGCGTATATTCACGGTGACTTGCTAGGAAAACCGGATTTTCCATCTCTTCGGCAATTTTTTGTACACGTGCTGGGTCGCCAGGAATAATCGCCAGTGTAGCACCAGCAAGATCAGATTCAGTAACACCAAGGTGGAATACAGCTTGAGACATAGGGGGCTCCTTTTGTGGCGCAGTCTGTCAGTAGATTGTTGACGAGTACGCTCTATAAATTCATCGGGTACAAGAGTTACTCTAACCAACTCCCCTTAACTTTGAAGTGACACAACTCACAACTACAGGCGCAACAAGGAGTGAAATTGCACATAAAAACGGTTTACATCACACTTTTAAGTGAGAAAGAACCGTGGTTGCATAAAAAATAGCCCCTGCATCCACAATGCTGGGGGCTATATCTATAGGCTAAACCTGTCTAGGTTTAAACTTAAGTAGCCTTAAAGCATTTAATGTAACAATCGCCGTTGCACCACTGTCGGCTAATACCGCCACCCAAAGACCAGTAATGCCTAATAAGCTTGTCACCAAGAACACTCCCTTTAACCCAAGAGCTAAAGCAATATTCTGACGAATGTTGTTCAGTGTCGCACGCGACAGTTCAATCACCCCCGCAAGCTCAACCAAGCGATTATGAGTAATAGCGGCATCGGCAGCCTCTAGCGCGACATCCGTCCCTCCCCCCATGGCAATACCAATGCTGGAAGCCTTCATCGCAGGAGCATCATTGATCCCGTCTCCGACCATCGCCACACTCGCTGTTGCTGACAGTTGCTCAACGTAGCGAACTTTATCTTGGGGTAACAGGCTCGCCTTGTAATCAATACCAATTATGGAACTAATCGCTAGCGCACTGCGTGGATTGTCTCCAGTCAGCATTATTGAGTGAATACCAAGACCACTCAACGCTTTAACAGCTTTTACCGAGTCTTCTCTTAGCGTATCTTGCCAAGCAATGAGGCCAATAACCTGGTTCTTCGCTTCAATAGCAACGACAACGGTTTTGCCTTGTTCCTCGAGCTGTTCAATAGTATCAAGCAAAGAACTCGGCAAAACCACATCCGCTCTACTAGGTGCACAGACCTGATACTCAACCCCTGCGACTACACCACGAACACCACTGCCCACCAGCGCTTGTTTCTCTTGCGCCTCAACAACCTCTAGCTCAAGTTGTTTGGCTTTATTGACTAAAGAAACCGCCAGTGGGTGGCTTGAGCCCACTTCAATTGCAGCAATCTTCTCTAGTAGCAACCGCTCTGTCCAACCATCGAGAGCAATCACATCTGTTACTTCAGGTTTACCATTGGTTAAAGTGCCGGTTTTATCAAAGGCTATAGTGTCTACTCGTCCCAATTGTTCTAACGCGGCTCCCCCCTTAATCAAGGCACCTCTTCGAGCCGCTGCTGCTAATCCAGAAGTAATCGCGGCTGGCGTAGAGATCACTAGAGCGCAAGGACAAGCAATTAAAAGCAGTGCTAACCCACGATAAACCCAAGTTTCCCAAGGTTGAGCAAACAATAATGGGGGAGTAACAATGACTAGCAATGAAACCAACATCATCAGCGGCGTGTACCAGCGACTGAACTTATCCAGGAATCGTTCTAGCGGCGCTTTACGAGACTCAGCGTCTTCAATCAGATGTAAAATTCTATCTATGGCGTTCTCGCCTTGCTTTGAGGTAATGGTAAACCGCACAACTTTATCGACCACAACGGCACCTGCCATTACAGACTCACCTTGATAACGTTCAACAGGGAGCGATTCGCCAGTAAGCGCGCTTTCATCAAAGCTCGCAACTTCATCGAGCAACTGGCCGTCAGCAGGTAGTCGTGCACCGGGAGAAACTTCGATCAAATCGCCGGGATGTAGTTCACTTGCTGAAACTTCAACCCGTTGCCCATCAACGATCTTAGTCGCATGCTCTGGAACTAACGCCATCAAGGCTTGCACACCACTTCGAGCGCGAGAGGTTGCAAACGCTTCTAATCGCTCACCAATTAAGAACAGCAATAACACCATTGCCGCCTCTATCGTTTCTCCCAAATACAACGCGCCAAGAGCAGCAATGCTCATCAAGGTTTCTATAGCAAAAGGAGTACCTGATCGAGCAAGGCTTATCGCCTTCTTACCGATGGGGTATAAACCAGCTAAGCAGGTAATAACAAACATCCACTCACTAACTTGAGGAAGTGCTGGCTTAATTGCGGCGGCAATCGTCATCGCAGATGCAATAGCCATAATCTGCGCATTCTGCTGCAACACAGACTTCCAACCAGTGATAACTTGTTTTGAAGACTTTGAATGAGGGCGGGAAAAAGTGAATCCAGTATCTAGGATCGTCTGTTCAACGAGTTGGGCAACGCCCATCTTATCAGCAGTAATGATCAACTTTTCAGTAGCAAAAAGAACTTTAGCCTCAATGATTCCATCTACTCGATTGACCGCTTTTTCCACTTTTCGAGCGCAGGCGGGGCAATCCATCCCTTCAATTATCCAACTATAGGTATAACGTGAAGAGGAACTGGGTTCGCCCTCTTCGTCAGACGGGTCAGCGCCACTGCTACAGCTGTTTGAACTACAACAACTCGATTCAGCACTGGCAGCCTCCGCCATTTTAATGGTTGATATTTTAGGGCTAGAGCAAGAGCCCACTTGAGAAGGATTAACCGCTACTTTGTTTGAACGGCATGCTTGGTGTTTAGTGCACATATGTTTATCTCCATTCACTGTACACTGTGAGTTTAAACCTTGGAGCCTACTCCAAGGTCAAACTCTTTCTGCTGCTTATTACAATAACTTCTATAGCTGAAACGAAATCGTTAATATCTATACCGGATGTTTAAAGCAATCTGCGATATTTTTACCAATCGCCCTTAACACGTCGCGGCGGGTAATAATACCGACTAATTTACCTCCATCGATCACCGGATAAACCTTTGGCCGCCCTACTGTCATCATTTCGGCCAGCTCTATGATTGAAGTATCAGAAGTCACAGACAACACTTCCGGGTGCATACAATCGGCGACAATGTGCGTATCTTGGCAGTAGTAACTGACCTTAATCAACTTATCGAGTAAGTCCTGTCCAGATAGAAAGCCAATTACTTCCTTTTTATCGTTGAGTACTGGACCACCTAGGTACTTTGAATTCATGACCTTATCTAACGCGGCACTGAGTGACATTTCTGGCGTAAACGTAACCGCTTGCAATGTCATGTAGTCTTTCACTTTCAATGATTCCATTTATGTCTCCTTAACGTGCAAGCCATGCTGCATAACTTAAGTGTTGTCTAATTTCTTGATTTTACTAAATGGAAAATGACGATTTTTATAATAGGCACAGCCTATCCAACTATCAAAAACGCTATTTATCTTCTCTGCGCCTTGGCATCGCGACGGGTAAGCCAACTACTCAAAAGTGAAACACAAAACGGCACCGCATAGGTTAAGCCAGCTTTCAGCCAGTTGATGCCTATCGAACCAATAATAGCGTCATATTGATTGATGATGTTAAGCAAGGTTCCGACAGCCAGAGCAATCACAATTGCCCGTTTAATCAGGGTGTAATTCATCAATATTCCTTTACTAAAGTGCGCTTCGCGATTAACTGACTAAACTGTAATAAGGACATTGGGAGGGATTTAAAGTGGACTCAATTTTCTCAGCTGAACTTCTTAATAACCCGGATATGATGCATGTAGTGTTCGAGTCTCTCCCTGAGCCTACATTTCTCATCGATAAAACCGGCACCTATGTAGAAGCCTGGGGAGGAAGAGATAGTAAACGCCACCACAATCCAGCTTCTCTAGTCGGATTAAATCAATACGAGGTCCTTCCTGCAGACAAAGCCATTTGGTTTAGCCAGCTTATCGTTGACGTTATAGATAACCAAACTCCGTCAGAGCTTGAATACAGTTTAGACCCCAAAAGCCTGCGCTGCTTTGACGGAATTGAAGGCCCCAACCAAATTCAGTATTTTAGCGCCCTTGTTATCCCCCTACCTAATACCGAACTAGTACTGTGGACGGTACGCAACATCACAGAGTTTAAAAAGGCACTCGACAAGTTAGCAGAACAGCAACTTACCCTTGAACGTTTAACCTACACAGATCATTTAACCCAACTCTATAACCGGTATGCTCTCGACATCCTCCTACCAGAAGCAATCGAAATGGCAAAAGCGCAACTAGTCGGTTCCGCGGTAATGATGATTGATATTGACTGTTTCAAGGAGTACAACGACCGTTTGGGTCATTTACAAGGAGACCAAGCACTCAAAGTACTCAGCCAGACCATTCGCGCTTGGGCGAGAAAAGAAGACCTCTGCTTCCGCTATGGGGGAGATGAAATACTGATATTTATGCCCAATATTAACGAGGAGCAAAGTGTCGCGCGCGCCGAGCTACTGCAAGAGGTAGTAAAACATCTCGCCGTTCCCCACCCCTGCTCACAGGTTAGCGATAAGCTGTCTATCACTATTGGTATTCAGCACTGTCAGTTTGTTCCGCAAGAGATGAATGCTGAAAGGTTTATTGCCATTGCAGACAAAGCACTGTTCTTCGCCAAAGGACGGCAAAGAGGCTCTATCCATCAACTCAACGGAGATAAAAAAAGCTCCTGCCAGTAAGAGCTTTTCAATTACTGCCAGCGCTCTGCTGCTTTGGCATCTGAATCTCTGGAATCGACCCATCGGGTTGATTCTGTGGTTCGCTCTTTCTTCCAGAACGGAGCCTTAGTTTTTAGGTAGTCCATGACAAACTCACACGCTTCAAATGCCGCGCCACGGTGAGCACTTGAAACACCGACAAATACAATTTGATCGCCGATATCCAAATCTCCAACACGATGAATTACACGGATATTTAGCAGCGGCCAGCGTTGCTCAGCTTCATCACATATTTCAGCTAACGCTTTTTCTGTCATGCCCGGATAGTGCTCAAGAGACAAACCTGTCACGCTGTCGCCAAGGTTCATGTCTCGCACTTTACCGCTAAAGGTCACTACCGCACCGGCTGATGTGCCCTCAGCAAGTGCTTCGTACTCATCGCCGACTGAGAAATCTTCGAACTGAACTGATACGCGCTTGCCCATGGTTAACCACCCGTTACCGGAGGGAAAAACGCCACTTCATCACCCGCTTTGATCGCGTGTTCTAATGGCACTATTGACTGATTGACGGCAGCAAGCAATTTTCCTGGCTCTAACGCAAGATCCCATTTACCCTTTTGCTGAACGAGATGGCTGCGAACATCTTCTACAGTTGAGAATTCACCTTCAAGCTGAAGTTCGTCAGTACCGACGAGTTCTCGAGTCTGAGCAAAAAATAGAACTTTAATCATGATTCCGCCTTAAAGTGACCGGACTTTCCACCCGTTTTCTCAAGCAAACGAACTTGGCCAATCACCATGTCTTTTTGAACTGCTTTACACATATCGTAGATAGTTAACGCCGCTACAGACGCTGCAGTTAGCGCTTCCATCTCAACCCCAGTTTTACCAGCCAGCTTACATACTGACTCAATACGAACCATGTTTTCAGCTTCAATCGCCTCAAGTTGCACTTCGACTTTTGACAGTAATAGGGGATGGCAAAGTGGAATTAAATCCCAGGTTTTCTTTGCCGCTTGAATACCGGCAATACGCGCCGTAGCAAACACATCACCTTTATGATGCGAACCCGAAACAATCAATTGCAAGGTTTCAGGTGCCATGTGAACAAAAGCTTCAGCACGCGCTTCACGCACTGTTTCTGCTTTAGCAGAAACATCGACCATATTTGCTTCACCAGAAGCATTGATATGAGTAAATTCGCTCATCAACCGCTCCTAAATTAAACCGCTAGGTGAGGCATAAAGTTGCATGGACGGTGACTAGCATCGAGCTGTTGCTTGATGATCTTAGTCCAACCTGTACGACACGCACCTGTTGAGCCTGGCATGGCGAAAATCACTGTGTGGTTCGCAAAACCAGCGATTGCACGAGATTGAATGGTTGATGTACCGATCTCTTCGTACGAAACCATGCGGAAGAGTTCACCAAAACCTTCTACTTCTTTATCGAATAGGGGTTTCAATGCTTCAGGAGTGCTATCACGCGAAGTAAAGCCAGTGCCACCGGTAATCATCACGGCTTGAACACTTTCATCTGCGATCCACTGCGATACGATAGCGCGAATCTTATACATGTCGTCGATAACAATTTTCTTATCAACCACATTGTGACCCGCTTCTTTAGCGCTTTCGACTAAGTAGCCACCCGAAGTATCGTTCTCTTCTGTACGAGTATCTGAAACGGTTAGTACCGCGATATTTGCTGGTTGAAATTTGCTTTCTGCGTGACCCATTTGTTCACCTTTATATTTGTCAAAGTCATCTACACACTTATTTGTCCGACAAGCATGCAATGTAATTTATGATCGGTATCAGCCGCCGATAGAGGCCAAGTGCGGTGTCATGCCCGAATTTCCATCATGCAGGAAATGGCTAACCGACTTAGTTTGCAGCTGGTTCTGAATTCGTTCTATCAATGCGGTTTCTTGTCCATCATCTTCAAGCAAATCACGCAACTCAACACCATGATCGCCAAACAGGCAGAGATGAAGTTTACCCATAGCGGAGACACGTAAGCGGTTACAGCTTTCACAGAAGTCTTTTTCATAGGGCATGATCAAACCGATCTCGCCCTGATAGTCTGGATGAACAAATACTTGCGCAGGACCATCATTCTTGGCGCGTACTTTGAGCAACCAACCATTAGCAATAAGTTGATTGCGAATCGCAACCCCAGAAACATGATGACGTTGAAAAAGCTCGTCCATTTCGCCGGTTTTCATTAACTCAATGAACCGCAGTTGAATCGGACGATCTTTGATCCAATTTAGAAAGGCAGGTAACTCGTGAGCATTGAGGTCTTTCATTAGTACCACATTGACTTTTACCTGGTCATAACCAACTTCAAACGCTCGGTCGATGCCCGACATCACTTGAGAAAACTTGTTCTCGCCAGTGATTTGGTGAAACATACGTGAGTCGAGACTATCTACGCTGACATTGATATGAGTTAATCCGGCCTCTTTCCAACTCGCCACTTGCTTTTCCATTCGGTAGCCATTGGTCGTGGTTGCAACTTTATCTATGCCTTGGGTCGTGGAAACGGTATGAATAATATCATTGAAATCTTTGCGTAGGCTCGGCTCCCCCCCCGTAATACGTACTTTTGATGTACCACAATCGGCAAATGCTCGCACGACACGCTTAATTTCTGGGACAGTTAAAAAAGACGAGTTTTTTTGACCCGAAGGCTTATAGCCATCAGGTAAACAGTATGTACACTTGAAGTTACAGACATCTGTAACGGACAGTCGCAAGTAATAAAACTTGCGATGAAATCTATCTTCGAATTGTTGCGCCACGGAACACCTTTCCAAACACGGGAGGCATATTCATTTCCAAATATGCCCTTGTGACAACACGTCACTGGCTCAATAGGCTTATCCTGAGGACTTAGCTTATAAAGCTCGGAGTTATGGCAACTACCTGACAATTGCGGTAGCAGCTAGCGAATAAAATACTTAATATCTGTAAGTGATTCCAGCCTGAGTACGAAAAAATCGTGCTTAGAGCTCAATTTACCTAATATTGGGTATTGGTTATTAATGCAATAATCTAAATTGTAGTTAGTTATTAATAAAAAGAACGTCACAATGTCAATTTACGCTAGCAAGAAAGTTGTCGCAGTCGGCGGCGGTCATGGTCTCGGGCGGATGCTCGCTGCACTCAAAGATTTTGGGTCCAACGCGACAGGAATCGTCGCCACCACAGATAACGGCGGTTCAACTGGACGCATCCGCGATTGCCAAGGGGGAATCGCTTGGGGAGATACTCGCAACTGTATCAACCAACTTATTACTGAACCTTCGATAAGCTCGATGATGTTCGAATACCGTTTCAAAGGTTCTGGTGAACTCGATGGCCACAACTTGGGCAATCTAATGTTAACCGCCCTCGATAACCTATCCGTTCGTCCTCTTGAAGCCACTAACCTTATTCGTAACATGCTCAAAGTCGATGTGAATATTATCCCGATGTCTGAGCATCCGTCAGACTTAAAAGCCCTCGCGACCAATGGCCGATGGGTCACTGGCGAAACCAGTGTTGATGAGATGCCGGATAAGTTGATCAGGCTTGATCTCGAGCCAGAAGTACCGGCTACTAAAGAAGCGGTGCTTGCCATTGAACAAGCTGACGCCATAATTCTTGGCCCAGGAAGCTTTCTGACCAGTATTATGCCGCCACTTCTACTACCAGAAGTAGGGCGCGCCATCGCAAACAATAAAAAAGCCAAGCTTATCTTCGTCGAAAACCTCTCGCCTGAGTATGGCCCTGCTGGGAAGATGACTTTACGGGAGAAGTTGGAATGGTGTGAGCGCTCATGCCAAGGGCGAAAAATCGATATTGTATTAGGAGAGGAGCCACATCCTGAACTGGAGGAATGGAACTGTATGACAACGCCGTTAGCTTCACCCAATCGCGACTGGCGTCATGACCGAGCGAAGTTACAACATGCGGTAGAGCGGCTACTTGTCAAATAGTGTTTGGTATCTCTGTTGGGTTTCACTCAGCAGAGATAACATGTTCTCTTTGTACTCATCAGAGTTGAGATTAACACCAGACTTAGCCACCGAATCCACTTCAACCGAGTAAGTTCGTAATGCCTCAGCACCAAAGCTCGCCGCACTGCTTTTTAGCGCGTGGCTAATCTCTTTCAGGTAATCTTCTTGCTCACTACTCTCTAGCTGAGAGAGCTGGTCAATGTACATTTTTAACTCACCAAGAAAGATCTCGAGCAGCACAGGAACATTTTCTTCACCAATTTCACTCGCCAATCTGTCGATTTTACTTTGGTCTAAAATATCCACTATTGCACTTCCTTCGCATTCCAAGATTGTAGCTTTCTGTATATGGTTGATGGACTCACATCCAAATAGCCAGCAGCTTTAGGTATGTTGCCATCACAGGCTTTGATCGCCTGCTCAATGGCATTTTTCTCAGTGAGCCACAAAGGAAAAATATCCTGAACCGTGATGGCTTCGCTTTGCGGCCTTGTCACTCGAATTTCGTTTTTTGAAGGCTGGTTGAGTGGTGGTGGCAACATAGCTAAGTCAATTTCTCGGCCATTGTTAAGCACCACCACGTTACGCAACACATTCTGCAACTGACGCACGTTACCTGGCCATTCATAACGGGAGAAGCGTTCTACCACCTCAGGTGCTAAACGGATAAAATCCTTTCCCTCTTCCTTAGACATAAAGCCCAGTAGTGAGTAGGCGATCTCAATAATATCATCACCACGCTCACGAAGAGGCGGTAAATGAAGCGGGATTACGTATAGGCGGTAGTATAAGTCTTCACGGAAACGTCCCTCTTCAACCTCTTTCCATGGATCTTTATTGGTCGCGCAAACAAATCGCACATCCACATTTTTCATTTTTGACGAGCCAACTTTTTGGAACGTACCTGTTTGGATAAAGCGCAGTAGTTTAGTCTGCAAATCTAAGTCCATTTCACACAATTCATCGAGAAACAGCGTCCCACCATCGGCCAGTTCCGCCGCGCCTTGACGATCCGTAGCGGCTCCCGTGAAGGCTCCTTTCACGTGACCAAACAGCTCACTCTCAATTAAATCTTTTGGAATTGCCGCACAATTGATCGCAATAAATGGTTTATCACCACGTTTACTCGTCGCGTGAATCGCTTCCGCGCACACCTCTTTACCAGTACCACTTTCCCCAGTGATGAAGATACTCGCCTTACTGCTTGCCGCTGAGTCGATAGTACGATAAACCGCTTGCATGGTTTGGCTGCTTCCAATGAAACCTTGGTACCCTTGACTGCCTTGATTATCGCCGTCAGTCTTAGCTTTCGTCGCTTTGCGCAGAGCGTTGTTCACGGTTACACGAAGGCGATCCGCTTCACACGGTTTGATCAAGAAGTCTTGAGCCCCGTGACGCATGGCTTCAACTGCAGTATCGATTGAGCCATGGGCAGTCATAAAGATCACGGGTACATCTGGGTTTTTCTCTTTAACAGCATGAAGAACATCCATCCCTGTCATATCCGGCAGGCGCAGATCGAGAAGAATCAAATCTGGGGTTCTGAAACTAAGACTTTCAATCGCATCCCGGCCAGTGCCGACAATATTGATATCAATTTGTAGTGGAGTCAGGTAAGAGCGATACAAGGCCGCCACGGACGCGGTATCCTCTACCATCAGTAAATATTTTGAGTTTCGAGTTTGTGTCGTATATTGCATAACCTAGCCAAGGTTTCGTCGCATTTATGTAAAGAATCGCATTGCGCTTTGCATTATGCAAATTAATTGTAGAAAAACCCTCAAAATGAGTGACAGATCACGCGCATATCACCCTGTAACTGTGGCACGTTATATGCAAGACAAAAAGAGACCCTGAGGGGTCACCTAGCCAACTGACGTTGTTAGTGAACTTAGTATTCACAAATTATAGCCAGTAGAACCCTGTTTCTACTGGCTTTTTTTCGCCTTAAACCCAAGTCAGCTATTAACGATAAATTGTTCACGCAATTTTTCAATTTCGTCGCGTTTCTGAGCGGCCTGTTCAAATTCAAGATCTTGCGCGTGTTGATACATTTGAGCTTCAAGTTTACTGATCTCTTTTTCAAGCTGCTGAGGTGTCAATACGTCATAGCTTTGTGAAGGTTCAGCGACTTTAGACAGAGGCACCGTTTTACTCGCGCGCTGCTTCTTACTCTTAGTAATGTCACCAAGTTCCATAATATCTTTAATATTACGCTTTAGAGCTTGTGGCACTATACCCATCTTCTCATTGTAGGCTTGCTGCTTCTCACGGCGGCGGTTGGTTTCGCCCATCGCCTTATCCATCGATTTAGTAATGCTATCCGCATATAGAATCGCCTTACCCTCAACATTACGAGCAGCACGACCAATAGTCTGGATAAGAGAACGCTCTGAACGTAAGAATCCTTCTTTATCTGCATCAAGAATCGCGACTAGCGAAACCTCTGGCATGTCCAGACCCTCGCGCAATAAGTTGATGCCGACTAGAACATCAAACTCACCAAGGCGCAAATCACGGATAATTTCGACGCGTTCAACCGTATCAATATCGGAGTGGAGATAACGAACCTTAACGTCATGTTCTGTCAAATACTCGGTCAAATCCTCAGCCATACGCTTGGTTAAAGTCGTCACCAAAACACGTTCATCTTTAGCCGCACGAATTCGTATCTCAGAAAGCAGATCATCAACTTGAGTCGCGACTGGACGAACTTCTAATACTGGGTCAAGGAGGCCTGTCGGACGAACCACCTGATCGGCAATTTCACCATCCGACTTCTCCATTTCATAGTTACCAGGTGTCGCTGAAACAAATATGGTCTGCGGTGCAATTGACTCAAACTCCTCAAATTTCATTGGTCGATTGTCTAGCGCCGAAGGTAAGCGGAAGCCAAACTCCACCAGCGTTTCCTTGCGAGAACGGTCGCCTTTATACATCGCACCAATTTGTGGAACGGTAACGTGAGACTCATCAATGATCAGCAGACCGTCATGAGGAAGATAGTCAAACAAGGTAGGTGGCGGCTCGCCTTCACTACGGCCACTGAGGTAACGCGAGTAGTTCTCGATACCCGAACAGAAACCTAGCTCGTTCATCATTTCGATATCAAACTGGGTACGCTGTGAAATTCGCTGCTCTTCAAGTAACTTATTATTATCGAGGAGATACTTTTTGCGCTCTTCAAGTTCCACTTTGATTTTTTCGATCGCATCGAGAATTCGGTCACGAGGGGTAACGTAGTGAGTTTTCGGGTAGATGGTGTAACGTGCTAAATCACGCTGTTTGACCACCCCTGTCAGTGGATCAAAAATGCTGATGCAATCTATCTCATCATCAAACATCTCTATACGAACTGCGTCTTGATCCGATTCAGCCGGGAAAATATCAATCACTTCGCCACGAACACGGAACTGACCGCGCTCAAAAGCAACATCGTTTCGACTATATTGAAGTTCGGCCAAACGGCGTAAGATATCACGTTGATCCATCACGTCACCACGCCGGATGTGGAGCATCATCTGTAGGTAAGACTCCGGATCACCCAGACCATAGATAGCAGAAACTGAAGCAACAATAATCGCATCTTTGCGTTCCAGTAACGCCTTGGTAGCGGAGAGACGCATCTGTTCAATATGCGCGTTGACCGACGCATCTTTCTCAATAAAAGTGTCTGTAGTCGGTACGTAGGCTTCAGGTTGGTAGTAATCGTAGTAAGAGACAAAATACTCAACTGCGTTATTCGGGAAGAAAGATTTCATCTCTCCATAAAGTTGAGCGGCAAGAGTTTTGTTCGGCGCAAGCAATATCGCAGGTCGCTGAGCACTCGCGATGACATTAGCTAAAGTGAACGTTTTACCTGACCCTGTCACACCAAGTAAAGTCTGGTGTGCTAAACCAGAGTCAAGCCCCTCAAGCAACTGCTCAATGGCAGTGGGCTGATCGCCTGAAGGCTTGTAATCAGATACTAAATCGAAAACTTTACTCATATTTCATCTCTGCGTAGTCAAACTCACAAGCCACTATTGTGGCTGTATATATATACAGACTCAAGCTTATACGAAAAAATAAATCTCTGTTTTGCATAAAGTGGCATTTTGCCGCTAGATCAATTGCTTTAATCCTGATATTATCTTTCGCCCTGCTAGCGATCTCTCCCCTAAATTTAGCAAAATAAACTCACAGCTTATTCACACTTTTCCTATATTTTCGCTTTTATCCACAGAAATCCAACCTTTAACTAAATTCTAGTTTTTGCCCAACCCCAGTAACAAAGTCAGCTATAACAACAAATTAAATAAAAAACCACGCCTATTGAAATTACAGTGTTGAAGACACTTTTTACCTATTTCTGACTTACTAAAATTTCACCCACACAGTTATCCACAATTTTAGTGGATAAGTAAATGTACCCCTTATTTGATAAGGGCTACAAGAAAGTAAAGTATTTTTTATGTGTTTTTTTTCGTTAGAATCGCATTGTTCATGTTGACACTAACGCTGACGCTAGCTAATATTCGCTCCGCTTAAAGCAATTCCCCCTTAGTTCAGTTGGTAGAACGGCGGACTGTTAATCCGTATGTCGCAGGTTCGAGTCCCGCAGGGGGAGCCAAATTCAGATAAAGCCGTGTCGTTAGACGCGGCTTTTTCGTATCTGATGCTGCTGGTTATATCAATCAGTCTATATACACCCAACTTTATATGGTCAGACCTTTCTTAGGCTCAATGGGTTATACTCGGCTTCCCTTGTGAGCTATGTCTCTAATAAATTATATTTACGCTGATATCTCCACACATGTTATGAGATTGATGATAGTCTTTCGTCTCTTGCCTGCGGGTTGTTTCGCCTTTAAATTCAATTGCTAGCCAGTAACCAATCTAAGTCTTCATATGAAAAAAGTTCTAGTCATTTCTTACTCTCAGAGTGGACAACTTTCCCAATTTGTTAAATCAGCGACAGAGCCGCTTAGTCAAAGTGATGATATACAAGTTGATCACCACATTTTAGAACCAGTCACGCCTTATCCATATCCTTGGACATTTTATTCATTTTTTGATGCTTTCCCTGAAGCAATCTATATGAATGGCTGTGATTTAAAACCAGCACCACATCTAGCAGAAGACTATGACCTGATTATTATTGGCTACACGGTTTGGTTTTTAGCCCCTTCGATTCCAATTACTGGTTTTTTGAAAACAGATCAAGCGAAGCGACTGTTACAGGATAAACCCGTAGTCACCCTCATTGCTTGCCGAGATATGTGGGTAATGGCTCAAGAGAAAATGAAGTCTCTAATTGACGATTGTGGCGGGCACTTAATTGACAATGCAGTTTTAACCGACCAGAGTGGCACGATTTATTCGTTTGTTACCACACCTCGCTGGATGTTAACTGGCAAAAAAGATGCATTCGGGATATTCCCAGCAGCGGGAGTTTCCGAAAAAGATATAGCAGAGAGCGCCCGATTCGGAGAGCGTCTGGCATCGGGGTTATCTCAAAACTTAGAAAAAGAAAGAAAACCTCTACTTACCAACTTGAATGCAGTCAAAGTCAACGGCAAGTTAGTCGGTTCCGAAAAAATAGCAACTCGCTCGTTTATGATTTGGGGAAAGCTAATCCAGCGCTCAGGAAAACCTGGCGATTTTTCGCGTAAGGTAGTCATCACCATCTACGTTATTTTTCTCATGACCATGATTTTCACTCTGGTCCCAATTAATTTGTTGGCTAAAAAACTTATCTCTCCATTGATGAAAAAATCAATTGAGAAAAGCACTGAATACTATGAAAAACCGTCCGGACGATAACATGAACAAAAGAGTATACATAAACGATGTCCAAGCTTTTTTGCCGAACGAAGCGGTAGATAACAAGCATATAGAACATGTTTTAGGTCAAGTTGGCGATCGACCTTCAAGGGCAAAGAACCTTATATTACGCTCTAACCAAATCAAACAACGCTACTATGCTATTGATCCAGAAACAGGGGATACAACCCATACCAACACTCAGCTAACCGCAGAAGCAATTCGCAAGCTCAATTCGAAAGCTTTTAGTATCGACCAAATAGAACTACTAGCCTGTGGTACTACCATCGCAGATCAACTTTTACCAAACCACGGGCTAATGGTACATGGCGAGTTAGCCATCCCGAGTTGTGAGGTCGTCGCCACTGCGGGGATCTGTTTAGCAGGAACCATGTCCCTAAAGTACGGCTATATGTCAGTACTAAGCGGGCAAAGTAATAATGCCGTTGTGACTGGTTCAGAGAATGCGTCTGCCATGATGCGCGCAAGCCAATTCGAAGCCGAAGTATCAAGTAAGCTTGAAGAGCTTGAGCGACAGCCAGAAATCGCGTTCGAAAAAGATTTCTTACGCTGGATGTTAAGTGATGGTGCGGGCGCTGCCCTGCTCAGCTCTGAAAAAAATGAAACGGGAATTTCCCTTGAGATCGAATGGATTGAACAAAAGTCTTATGCTAATGAGCTTGACGCTTGCATGTACGCTGGTGCGGAAAAACTGGCAGATGGCAGCTTAAAAGGTTGGAGGGAACACTCTACTCAGGTTTGGCTAGAACAATCGATTTTTTCTGTTAAACAAGACGTAAAGCAGCTCAACGATAACATCGTAGAATATACCGTAACGCGACCGCTGAAAGAGCTGATCCATCACGGAAAAGTGAACCCGAATGACGTCACTTATTTCCTCCCTCACTACTCTTCTGGGTACTTCCGTGACCGTTTATACCAAGGCATGTTGGAAGCAGAGTGCGACATTCCTCAAGAGCGCTGGTTTACCAATTTGTCTTCGAAAGGAAACACCGGGTCTGCCTCCATCTATATCATTTTGGAAGAGCTATTCCATTCTGGGAGATTGAAAGTGGGTGATACCCTGCTGTGTTACGTTCCTGAAAGCGGACGGTTTTCAACCGCATTTATGCAGCTCAAGGTGGTGTAATGGAAGCGAAAAAGGTCCCTCAAGATCAATCCTCTACCTATGCCAATAACGTTAAGGCAATGTATGCAACGAGCGAAACTGGCGAGTATTCCGTCGTTACCTCCTCTGGCTGGGAAGCCGAAGAGCTGGTGACTAAACAGGCGCTGAACGAGTTTGAGCGTCAAGCTCATGCCGCATATGAATTAGTAAAGAAGGGACAGAAGTCTCCACTCTACTACCATATGTTCGCGCAACGAATGGATCTAATGGTGCTGGCTCAATCGGTCGGTTGGTTACAGTGGCGGGTGAAGCGTCATATGACCCCTAAGGTGTTTGCCAAACTTTCTGAAAACAAGCTCCACAAATACAGTGAAGCTCTAGGAATCAGCATTGAACAGTTGTCTACCCTACCCGAGCTCAACTTAGAGGAAAACAATCATGACCAATAACGGTTTTTCTCACCAACACCACGCCCACTGTGAAAGTGGCGTGATGTCTTCAATCTTGACCCACCAAGGTCTGCCGTTATCGGAACCTATGGTGTTTGGCCTTTCGAGCGCTCTGACCTTCGCCTATCTGCCTTTTGTTAAGCTTAGTGGTATGCCATTGATTGCCTACCGCTCGATGCCTAAATCTATCATTAAAGGTGTGCAGAGAGCCTTGGGGGTGAAAATGAAAGTGGAAACCTTTTCTACCCCAGAAAAAGGCACTCAGCGACTCGATTCTCTCTTAGCACAAGGTAAAATCGTCGGGGCACAAACCTCGGTCTTTTGGCTTCCTTACTTTCCAGAGGAAATGCGTTTTCACTTTAATGCGCATAATCTCGTCGTCGTGGGTAAAGAAGACACGACTTACACCATCAGTGACCCGGTTTTCGAACATCTCGTTTCGTCAGATGAAAGTGCCTTGCAAAAAGCTCGTTTTGTTAAAGGTGTCATGGCGCCGAAAGGGGCTCTGTATTATCCGACCCACGTACCCACATCGATTGATTACGCTAAAGTCATCGAGAAGAGTATCAAGAAAACAGCGAAATCTATGTTAAAAACCCCTGTTCCCATTGCGGGACTAAAAGGGATGCATTTTCTAGCCAAGCATATCCGCAGGTTAGAAAGCAAAGACGCCCACTATGCCAAGCTGTTTTTAGGCCATATCATTCGCATGCAAGAAGAAATTGGTACAGGCGGCGCCGGGTTTAGATATATTTACGCTTCATTTTTACAAGAATCCGCCACTTTGATTAATAATCCACACTTAGCGCAGGCTTCCACCGAAATGACTCAAATTGGTGATGAATGGCGAGAGTTTGCGCTGTTGATTGCCAAAGCGATCCGACCAAGGAACAAGCAAGCGATTGATTTCTCGGCGATAGCGTCAAAACTAGAGTCAATTGCTGACCAAGAAAAACATCTATATCAATCACTGCTGAGAGCCTTTTGATGATCCAAATAGAGGCACTGTCAAAATCTTACAACCAAGTCAAAGCGTTAGATAACTTATCTTTGACGATACCATCTAACTCTATTTTTGGTTTACTCGGGCCAAATGGCGCGGGTAAAACCACGTTAATGTCGATATTGAATGGCTTATTAAATTATGACCAAGGTAATATCCTCTTCTTTGGTCAACCTTTATCACAGAACCTCAACGCGATTCGCCAACGTTGTTCGTTAATTCCGCAAAGCCTTGCTTTTTACGATCACCTTACCGTCAAAGAGAATTTGAAGTTTTTTGCTGGTGTCCAAGGTATTAAGGCACAAGCTTTTGATGAGAACTTTTTATATGCTGTTGAAACTAATCGGTTAACTACGATGTTGGGACGAAAAGCATCCACGTTGTCCGGAGGACAAAAACGCAGATTAAATATCGCGATTGGCCTCCTCAATAATCCTGACGTCCTGTTTTTTGATGAGCCCACCGTCGGTATTGATCCCGAATCACGCAACGATATTCTTGACAGTATTAAAGATTATGCCAAGGACAATAAAACCATTATCTATACGTCTCATTACATGCCTGAAATCGAGAAAATCTGCGATGAGATTGCGATCATTAATGAAGGGAAAATCCTCAAGCAAGGAACCATCGACGAGATGGTAAATAATCATGAGTCACAACAAGTGATCGTTGAGCTATACCCTCAAACCCATTCAATCAACGAGCTGTCTGCATTTCCCGATACCGTTCGAGTCATTAACAACCAAACTCTGTTGATAGATACTACCGATGCTTTGATCATCGGCGATGTTCTCAACAAATTGGCGCAAAATAAACTCAAGGTTAGAAATGTCCGCTACGGAACCACAACTTTAGAGTCGATGTTTATCCAGCTTACTTCAAAGGAGCGTCGTGATGTTTAAGGCGATGCTTACTAAAGAATTCTTATTGATTGGTCGAGATAAACACGCTTTAGCCGCGCTGTTTATTATGCCTTCGGTATTCATCTTGATCATGTCTATCGCTTTAAAAGATGTCATGAATGAAGACAAATCTTTAATCAGCTATATCGCGATTGATAAAGACCAGACAACTGCCAGCCAAACATTGTTAAGTCAACTTGCTGAAAGCCCCACTTTTACACAGCGCGAGTATGACCAAGAGACCTACCAGTCACCCGAAGAGGAAGGGGTGCAATTCATCCTAGATATTCCCAACGGATATGAAAGTAACCTCGCCCAAATCAACTTGACGGTGGCCGCCGATACCTCACCATCGCTGTTGAGCCTTTTCAAAAATCAGCTGTCTATGATCAGAATGAGGGAGCAATTACTCTCTCTCAGTGCAGCAAATCACGCACGATTTGGTTCAACAGAGCAAGACAAGCTCACGTCTTTCGATGATGACCTGATTGAAGTCAGTTACGCTAAGTTCGCAGACAATGAAAAGCCTACCTCAACTCAACAAAGCGTGCCTTCTTGGATAGTGTTTGGCTTGTTTTTTGTCATTATTCCCATGTCGACAATCTTCATTAATGAGAAAAAGCAAAACACACTAACGCGCCTTTTGACAATGAATGTCAGTATCCTCAACTTGTTTGCGGGAAAGATCATTCCCTATATGTTGATTAACCAAATCCAAGTTTGGCTGATGATTGGTGTTGGGATGTACATAGTGCCTTATTTTGGCGCAGCGCCATTGGCAATTTCAGGCTCTTTGCTTGGGTTAATACTAGTTTCGTTAGCTTTAAGTATCTCGGCGATCGGCCTGTCTATCCTCATCGCAACTTGCGTCGACAGTGTGGAGCAGGCAACCACCATAGGAGGCATTATTAATATTCTGCTAGGCGCTATCGGTGGCGTCATGGTACCAAAAATGGTGATGCCAGAGTCGATGCAAACTCTAAGCAATATCTCGCCAATGTCATGGGGGCTAGAAGGCTACTTAGATATTTTCTTACGTGGTGGCGAAGTACGCGACATCCTACCCGAGG
This sequence comes from Vibrio tubiashii, assembly GCA_000775715.1. GTDB lineage: Bacteria > Pseudomonadota > Gammaproteobacteria > Enterobacterales > Vibrionaceae > Vibrio > Vibrio tubiashii_A. Next base: position 26,302 of record JRWQ01000011.1, on the reverse strand, counting down.
CCGGAGCCTTAACTCTATTTGGCGTTGTAACCCTTTGTTTATCAGCAGCTGTATTTACATTAAAGAAAAGGAAAGAAGCATGAAAGGCTCTTTAGACAATGAATTTAAACTAAAACTAAAAACAATGATTCTTGAAGAGTGCGATCGTGATGAAATTAGTGCTTCTGAGCTATCTGACGATGTGATGTTATTTTCGCCAGAGAGTGAACTCGAATTTGACTCAGTGGATGGTTTGCAAATTTCGATGCTTCTTCAACGCCACTTCAACTTACGCTTGGTGGATCCAAAAGAGTTCCGCCGCATCGTCACCACAATAAACCACCTCGCCGATCACCTTCAACCAGAATAAGTTTATGATCACTTTATTAGCCGGAGAAGTTCTCAGTGCACTTGGCGATAAGCAACATCAGCTAGAATCATTGCAAAAAGGCACGTTTGTCACTCAAAACAGGACGATACCGTATTTCGAACAGCAACGAACCATCCCTTACTATGCGATAAGGAACAAAGGCAGTTTCGAAGCCCTATTTGACCCAGTTCCCTACTTAAAACAATTAATTGATTCCATATTTGAACAGCAGGATATCTCTCCCGAAGAGCGTGCACGATGTGGCGTATTTGTAGGATGTGCGTCCAATGATCTTTCCCTCTCGGTTCCACTTGGAGAAAGCATCAAACAGCAACAAACACTAACCATTGAAAAACAAAGGGTAGGCAACGGTCGATATGCAGAAAGACTCTGCCGCCACTTTGGGTTAAGTGATATTAGCCTTACCTACAATACCGCCTGCACGTCTAGCTCAAATGCTATTTTAGGCGCTGCGGCTATGCTTGAAAGCCATGTACTTGATTATGCGCTTGTCGTAGGTGTTGAGACCTTTGCTGAACACTCTGTTGAGGGTTTTGTCTCTATGCAGCTTCTCGCAACCGAAAGCTGTAATCCTTTTGACGCTTGCCGAGATGGGTTGCTATTAGGAGAGGCACTCAGTGTCGTGTTAATGAGTCGCCAAGATATCAAAGATTCCCCTTGGCATTTACTTGGGGGAGACAGCCGTTGCGAAACACACAGTGTCACGGGTGTAAACCCTGACGGTTCAGGTATCGCTTCAGTCATAGGTAAAGCCCTAGACAATGCCCAGGTCTGCGCTCAGGATATCGCTGCTATTAAAGCTCATGGCACAGCAAGTCACTTAAGTGACTTAGCAGAAATCAATGGGATGAAAACTATTTTTGGTACTCCCCCGCCATTTTTTTCACTAAAACCATACATAGGACATACACTGGGTAGCTGTGGGACAAGTGAACTGGTTCTGATGATGAGTGCCATCGATAAAGGCTTTATTCCCCCAACACCAAACTTCTCCAGTATTGATCCTGAGGTGAGTTGGTCTCCAACGAGGGAATCAATACCTTGCGAGCAAGGTATATTTTTAGTCAACTGTTTTGGCTTCGGTGGTAACAACAACGCCTTAGTCATCGAAAAGAGAGAGGCTTGATGTTTATCCATCAAATATCTGCTTATTACACTCACCGAGACTCAACGGTTGATATTAAACAAGCGTGTAAGAAAGTCGCCCCTAACTATATTCGGCGAACAGACCGTTTCATCCAACTAGGGATTCTAGGTGTTTCAGAGATTGGTAATCTAGCGAGTCACACCGCACTTTACCTCGTATCAGGTCAAGGGGACCTAGCGGTTTTTAATCGTTCGTGTGAACAGAGATATATCGAAAAAACCCCACCAAAGCCGGTTGATTTTATTAACTCTTTAAGCAACACCGCAGGCTTCTACCTGAGTAAATATCTTGGCTTAGATAGTGAGAACTTAAACTTATCTCATCACGGTTTTGTGGTTGAAAATGCCTTACGCCTTGCACAAGCGAAATTAAATCTTGATCGAGATAAGCAAATCTTGCTTGGCGGAATCGATGAACGCCCAGACGACACAACTTCTCCTCTTAATTACCTAGGTTTAAACGATGAGGTGCAGATAGGGGAAGGTTCAAGCTGGCTGCTACTCAATCAAGTGGAAAGTGGTGCATTAGCTCAAATTGTCGATGTCTCCGCTACAATCACTTTGGATGGTCTACAGCATTATTTGGACTCAGTAGATGAGCCTTGTTACGTCGCAGTTTCCGACAGGGTAGATGATTCACTACGCACAGCCATCAGCAGACACCCACAACTGGAACTATTTGAGATTGAATGCGACTTCTATGAAACCAAGTCGCTTTACGTCATCAACCAGTTTATTGCATCCAAGCGAGGGACGCTTCTTCATATCAACTACCTAGATGGTAAGTACTGTGTGATGAAGCTAACAAGCTAATAGAATCAATCTGAGCGTTCGCCTTTTGGATAGAGCGCTCACTCTCTCACTTAAGATTAATTTTCCGATATCTCTTACCCGAGAGCATTTTCCATACGACACTGAACACCAGATTTCCCTTAGCTGGTCGTATTTATTCAATTTTTCCAACGCAATCTCGTATAATTTTTATGCAACAATATAAAACCTTATCTTTCCTTGGTTGTTATTACCCAAGCAAAGCAGGATAATGTCGGGATCGGAATTTCTAAATTATATAACTATGACCGAATATCTTTTGTTGTTGGTCGGCACTGTGCTGGTCAATAACTTTGTACTGGTGAAGTTTCTGGGCTTATGTCCATTTATGGGTGTTTCTAAAAAGCTAGAAACCGCTATCGGAATGGGGTTAGCGACAACGTTCGTTTTGACCTTAGCTTCCGTGTGCGCGTACCTAGTAGAAAACTACATCCTAGACCCGCTCAACTTGCAATATTTGCGCACCATGAGCTTTATCTTGGTGATCGCCGTGGTGGTTCAATTCACAGAGATGGTAGTACACAAAACCAGCCCTACTCTGTATCGCCTACTAGGAATCTTCTTACCCCTAATCACTACCAACTGTGCGGTTTTAGGCGTTGCACTGCTGAACATCAACGAAAACCACAACTTTATTGAGTCGATTGTATACGGCTTTGGCGCGGCGGTTGGCTTCTCGTTAGTGCTGATTCTGTTCGCCTCAATGCGTGAACGCATTGCAGCGGCGGATGTACCTATGCCATTCAAAGGCGCTTCGATTGCGATGATCACCGCAGGACTTATGTCTTTAGCCTTCATGGGCTTTACAGGGTTGGTGAAGTTGTAATGAGCTCAATTCTAATCGCAATCATCGCCATTGTTGCACTTGCCGCTATTTTTGGCGCGATGCTTGGTTTCGCTTCAATTCGCTTTAAAGTTGAAGCAGACCCTATCGTTGACCAAATTGACAACATTTTACCTCAGACCCAGTGTGGCCAGTGTGGTTATCCGGGTTGCCGACCATATGCAGAAGCGATTGCAAATGGCGACGACATTAATAAGTGCCCTCCTGGTGGCCAGGCTACCATCGAGAAACTGGCAGACTTAATGGGCGTTGAAGCGACTGACTCGGCACACGATCTCGAAAATACAGTGAAAACCGTGGCCTTCATCCACGAAGATATGTGTATAGGCTGTACCAAGTGTATTCAGGCCTGCCCTGTGGACGCGATAGTGGGCGGCACCAAAGCACTCCACACCGTTATTAAAGATGAATGTACCGGTTGTGATTTGTGCGTTGCTCCATGCCCAACCGATTGTATTGAAATGATTCCTGTAGAAACGACTACAGCGAGCTGGAAGTGGCAAATGGACGCCATTCCTGTTGTTGATATTACCGATTCTGCAAGTCAGCAGAAAAGCGGGAGTTAAGGACTGGTATGCTGTCACTCATAGAACAAATTAAATCTGGCTCGCTATGGACTTTCCCCGGAGGAGTCCATCCAGCAGAAAACAAATCGCAATCGGTATCAAAAACGCTCACCCGAGCGTCGATCCCAAATGAAATTGTTCTGCCAGTTAAACAACATATAGGTAAACCCGGTACGATTACCGTGGAAATTGGTCAGCAGGTTCTTAAAGGCCAGCCACTGACTAAATACGACACCAGCTTTATGCTTCCTGTACATGCGCCAACCTCAGGTACTGTGATTGCCATTGAGCCAAGAACCACCGCACACCCTTCCGGCCTGAGCGAAACTTGTATTGTGATTCAGCCTGACATGGCTGACCAATGGGGTGATCGTGAATCATGGAGCGACTTTACTCAAAAAGCGCCTGATGAACTGATTGAAAAGATTCGCCAAGCGGGTGTTTCTGGTATGGGTGGAGCGGGTTTTCCTACCGCGAAAAAAATCCAATCTGGCTTGGCAAAAACCGAGATTTTGGTCGTCAATGCGGCTGAGTGTGAGCCATACATCACTGCCGACGATATGTTAATGCGAGAGCATGCGGATGAGATCATTCAAGGCATTGAAATTATTGAGCACATTTTAAAGCCAAAGCTGACTGTCATCGGCATTGAAGACAACAAGCCGCAAGCGGTACAAGCCTTGCAGCAAGCTGCTGAGCACAAAGATATTGTCATCCGGGTGATCCCGACTAAGTATCCATCTGGCGGTGAAAAGCAGCTAATCAAGATTCTGACCAATAAAGAAGTACCAAATGGTGGCATTCCTGCTGATATTGGTGTTCTAGTGCAAAACGTCGGTTCACTTTATGCGATAAAACGCGCCGTGTGCGATGGCGAAGCATTAGTCGATCGGATTGTCACCTTAACGGGTAACACCTTCAAGCAACCGAGAAACGTTTGGGCCTTGCTAGGGACGCCTGTGCAAGCGCTTCTGGAAGAGTTCGATTACCAAGCGGACAAAAAGCTACCACGCCTTATTATGGGCGGGCCTATGATGGGCTTTACCCTGCCTCACGCGCAGGTACCGATCACCAAAACCTCAAACTGTATTCTTGCACCAACTCGCAAGGAGATTTCGCCAAACCAGTATGAAATGGCGTGTATCCGCTGTGGTCAATGTGCAGAGGCTTGTCCTGCATCTCTACTTCCACAACAGCTCTATTGGCACTCTAAAGCAGAAGAGTTAGATAAGTGCGAAGAGCTAAACATTAAGGACTGTATTGAGTGTGGTGCTTGTGCTTTTGTCTGCCCAAGTGAAATCCCGCTTGTCCAATACTACCGTCAAGCCAAAGCAGAGATCCGCACTCGCAAAGAAGAAGCGGAAGCCGCTGAGCGGGCTAAAATCCGTTTTGAAGAGAAAAAGGCGCGTCTAGAGCGAGATAAAGCCGCGCGAGAAAATCGCTTTAAGAAAGCCGCCGATGAACGTCGTAAAGAGATGAAATCCAGCGGTGGTGACGATGCAATTGCCGCCGCTATTGCTCGTGTTAAAGCACAAAAATCAGAGTCTACGACTGAAGAGAAAGCAGTGAAGCCAGCTGTCGCTGCGGCAATCGCTAAAGCAAAAGCGAAGCAAGCTGCTGCGATACAAAGCGGTCAGTCTGAACCAGATAACAGCGAGATGGCTAAGCTACGTGAAGAGCGCAAGCGCCAAGCACGCGAACGTAAGGCTGAGAAAGCACAGCAAACTGAGGGCAGCTCAGAAGGCGATAAGAAGGCCGCAGTCGCGGCAGCTATTGCCAGAGCCAAAGCTAACAAAGCGGAGGCCGATAGTGCGGAACAAACGCCACCAGCTGAAGATAAAAAAGCGGCTGTCGCTGCTGCTATCGCCCGAGCTAAAGCACGTAAAGCTGGGCAGCAGGCTAAATCTGAACCCGTCGAGGAGGCCCAACAAGCCGGTTCTAGCGCAGAAGATCCAAAGAAAGCTGCTGTGGCCGCCGCTATTGCCCGCGCAAAAGCACGTAAAGCGGAGCAACAAACGAAGTCTGAACCAGCTGAAGAGGCCCAACAAGCCGATTCTAGCCAAGAAGATCCGAAGAAAGCTGCTGTTGCCGCCGCTATTGCCCGCGCAAAAGCACGTAAAGCGGAGCAACAAGCGAAGTCTGAACCAGTTGAAGAGGCCCAACAAGCCAACTCTAGCAAAGAAGATCCGAAGAAAGCTGCCATTGCCGCCGCTATTGCCCGCGCAAAAGCACGCAAAGCAGAGCAACAAGCTAAATCTGAACCAGTTGAAGAGGCCCAACAAGCCGATTCTAGCCAAGAAGATCCGAAGAAAGCTGCCGTTGCCGCCGCTATTGCCCGCGCAAAAGCGCGCAAAGCTGAGCAACAAGCTAAATCTGAACCAGTTGAAGAGGCCCAACAAGCCGATTCTAGCCAAGAAGATCCGAAAAAGGCCGCCGTTGCCGCCGCTATTGCCCGCGCAAAAGCGCGCAAAGCCGAGCAACAAGCTAAACCTGAACCAGTTGAAGAGGCCCAACAAGCCGATTCTAGCCAAGAAGATCCAAAAAAGGCCGCCGTTGCCGCTGCTATCGCCCGAGCTAAAGCACGAAAAGCTGAGAAAGAACAACAAAAACAATCTGAGGAGAAAGAGTAGTGTCCTTCTTCATTGCCAGCTCACCCCATGCGCATAGTCGCAGAAGCACTCCTGATCTAATGAGATGGGTGGCACTGTGTGCTGTTCCAGGCTTAGCCGCGCAAACCTATTTCTTTGGCTGGGGCACCATTATCCAGCTTGTCCTAGCCTTAGTTATCGGCTTAGGTTTAGAAGCGTTAGTCATGCTCGCCAGAAAGCGTCATCCAATGTCTGCGCTACGCGACAACAGTGCATTGGTTACTGCTTGGCTGCTGGCTATCGCTATTCCACCGCTATCGCCTTGGTGGATCGTTACCATAGGCTTAATATTCGCAATTGTCATCGCCAAGCATCTATACGGCGGTATTGGTCAGAATCTATTTAACCCAGCGATGGTGGCTTATGTTGTACTGCTTATCTCGTTTCCCGTGCAGATGACCAGTTGGATTTCACCAAACGAGCTACAAGCCAATGCGATCTCAAGCGGTGATGCTTTCTCGCTGATCTTTACTGGGTTTAATCTCGAAGGATTATCTCTTCAGCAAATCCGAGCTGGTATCGATGGTGTCACTATGGCTACGCCGCTAGATGCATTCAAAACCGCGCTGACGACAGGCAACACAGCAAGTGAAGCTATGGCTCAACCACAGTTTGGCAGCCTCGCAGGCATTGGTTGGGAGTGGGTTAATCTCGCTTACCTAATTGGCGGATTAATACTCATTAAAGTTAGAGTGATCAACTGGCACATCCCGGTTGCCTTTCTAGTCAGTTTGACGCTAATCAGCAGCCTGTTCATGATTTTGACGCCCGGCACAACAGCTTCACCATTGGTACATCTACTTTCTGGAGCGACAATGCTTGGCGCTTTCTTTATCGCCACAGACCCAGTATCGGCTTCCACCACAGTTAAAGGTCGTCTGATATTCGGCGCTTTTATCGGTGCGATGGTGTTCATCATTCGCAGTTGGGGCGGTTTCCCTGATGGCGTAGCGTTCGCGGTCTTACTCGGTAATATGTGCGTGCCGCTTATCGACTACTACACCAAACCAAGAACGTACGGTCACTAAGGTTTCATTATGTTAAATGCGATTAGAAAAAACGGGGCTGTTCTTGCAATCTTCGCCTGTGCATCGACAGGAGTAGTAGCACTAACCAACTACCTGACCAAAGACCAAATCCAACTTCAGGAACAAAAGCAGCTTTTATCTGTACTTAATCAAGTCATCCCCCATGACATGCACGATAACGATCTCTATCGAGCCTGTACTCTAGTCAGCGATCCAGCATTGGGAACAGACTCACCAATGCCTGTTTACTTAGCGACAATCAAAGATGAACCGTCTGCGTTAGCGATCGAAGCGATTGCTCCTGACGGCTACAATGGCACAATCAAGATCATCATTGGTATTAAGCAAGATGGTACGATTACAGGTACACGTGTATTAAGCCATAAGGAAACGCCCGGACTAGGTGATAAAATTGATCTACGAATCACAGACTGGATTCTTGGCTTTACAGGGAAAAAAGTGACTGAAAGTAACCTTTCAGACTGGAAAGTACGTAAAGACGGTGGTCAATTTGACCAATTTACTGGCGCAACTATTACTCCTCGAGCAGTGGTAAAAGCCGTGAAAAATACCGTTCAATATGTCAACACCCATCGAGATCAAATATTGGCACAACCACTAAACTGTGGAGGCAATCATGAGTGATCATAAAACTCTAATCAAGAACGGCATGTGGGACAACAACCCTGCTCTGGTTCAACTGCTGGGCTTGTGTCCGCTGCTTGCGGTTTCGTCCACTGTCACGAATGCGCTTGGCCTAGGTATTGCGACCTTACTTGTTTTAGTCGGCTCAAATGTCACCGTATCTCTCGTTCGTGACTATGTGCCAAAAGAAGTCCGTATCCCTGTTTTCGTTATGATCATTGCCGCACTAGTAACATGCGTACAACTGCTGATGAATGCGTATGCTTACGGCCTATATCTTTCGTTAGGTATCTTTATTCCGCTAATCGTGACTAACTGTATCATCATCGGCCGCGCTGAAGCCTTTGCTTCAAAAAACGATGTATTGCCATCAGTTCAAGATGGCTTCTGGATGGGGCTTGGTATGACCAGCGTCCTGGTTGTTTTGGGCGCGATGCGAGAAGTGATTGGTAACGGCACTCTGTTTGATGGTGCTGACCTCCTACTTGGTGAATGGGCAACTTCCTTACGTATCGAAGTGTTCCAGTTCGACAACAGCTTCTTGCTTGCACTGCTTCCCCCAGGGGCCTTTATTGGCGTTGGATTACTGATTGCCGTCAAGAATATTATAGACAAGCAACTTGAAGCTCGACAGCCAAAACAACAAAAGCAGACCATCGAACGAGCTCGCGTAACAAATTAAAACAGTTTGAGCTAACGGCATCAAACGGAGCATTGGAAAGCAGCCTTAAATGAACAAAGATAAACGAAGATTAATACTGGAGCGTTTGCGGGAGAACAACCCTAATCCACAAACCGAGTTAAACTGGAGCACACCATTTGAGCTACTGATTGCCGTGCTCCTCTCAGCACAAGCAACCGATGTGAGCGTTAACAAAGCAACCGATAAGCTGTATCCGGTAGCGAATACGCCACAAGGTCTTCTGGACTTAGGTGTCGACGGTGTTAGAGAGTACATCAGGACCATAGGTCTGTTTAACTCAAAAGCCGAGAACGTCATTAAAACATGTAAGATCCTGCTCGACCTACATGGTGGTGAAGTACCAGAAAACCGTGAAGCTCTTGAAGCGCTTCCAGGAGTCGGTCGAAAAACCGCAAACGTCGTTCTCAACACGGCTTTTGGCTGGCCTACCATCGCTGTCGACACCCATATTTTCCGTGTATCCAACCGCACTAAACTCGCCATGGGTAAGAACGTCGATCAGGTAGAAGAGAAACTACTTAAAGTTGTACCGAAAGAATTTAAGTTAGATGTGCACCACTGGCTGATTTTGCACGGACGCTACACATGTATTGCGCGTAAGCCACGCTGCGGTAGCTGCATAATAGAAGACCTTTGTGAGTTTAAAGAAAAAGTATATCCCGATAATTAGGAGAGCATAACAATGTCAAATGGACGCATTCTTCACACTATGCTTCGTGTGGGAGATCTAGATAAATCAATCAAGTTCTACACCGAAGTCATGGGTATGAAACTACTTCGTACCAATGAAAACAAAGAGTATGAGTACACTCTCGCTTTTATTGGTTTTGGTGACGAGTCGCAAGGTGCTGTGATTGAACTCACATACAACTGGGGTACCAGCGAATATGACCTGGGATCTGCGTTTGGCCACGTTGCGATTGGTTTTGATGATATCTACGCCACATGTGATGCAATTAAAGCTGCAGGTGGCAATGTCACTCGCGAGCCAGGACCGGTCAAAGGCGGTAGCACTCATATTGCTTTCGTTAAAGATCCTGACGGATACATGATTGAACTGATTCAAAACAAGCAAGCATCAGCCGGATTAGAAGGTTAAATCGCTCTTGTTATCAATCTGAAAATGGGACAGTGACACACTGTCCCATTTTTTTAACTTTACTTGATAATAATTATCACTTAATCTCAAGCCTGATCTATAGCTGGAGATAATGATAATGGGTATTCAAGAGTGGGAAAAACACACATTACTTGCTGATATAGCAATGAGTGATGATGACCATCTACGTGGTATTCTCCACTATCAGCAAGCACTGACTTTGAGTGAAAGAATTAGCGACAGTGAAGAGATTGAAGTCGAAGACCGCCTGATGATTTCGGTGATTTCATGCCACAACCTGGCAATGTTCTGGCGAAATATCGGTGATGTAGCCTACGAGCTTAAATATCTCCAACTTGCGTCAGAAAAGGTTCTCACCCTTGTCCCGCAATGTCCGAATACTCAATGTGACGCCTTTATTGACTCCATGGGTTGCTGTAAAAAAGCACTCATAGAGTTTATGAAAAGGCACCCCAATCCCAAAATTGCCCAATTGGTACAAGATATTGATACCGCAACCAACTGTAACCTGATTGCTAAATTCCGTTTGAACTAAGCTCACTATGCAAACGCAAAAGGCCAGTTTCTCTGGCCTTTTTCATATCTGGGATTTTCGACTTCGCTACTTAAACCTGCGTTCTACCTAGAGAGATAACAACGCGTCGGTTACGGTCCTTGCCGATAGGAGATGAGTTATCATCAATTGGTCTGCGCCTCCCGTAGCCTTGCACTTGAATTCGGTCTTCGGGTAGTCCTAGCGATTTAAAATATTCTTCTAGCACCTCAGCGCGTCTCTCTGAGAGGTTTTGGCTAACACTTTTGCTATCTTCTGCATCGGTATAGGTTGATACCAGTACAAGGTCAATATCTTGGTTATGTCGAATATATTCAGCAATCTGAGCTAAACGCTTCTGTGACTGCTTGTTCAGTTCGACACTGCTACGATCATAGTGAAGGATAGTAAAGGCAATGTCTTCGAAACTGTATGGCAAAAGATTAGCAATGCAGTCGCTGAATACATTGTACGACTGTTGAAAAAGCACAGAAGAGAGTGCAACTTCAACACGTTGATCACGACTTTGCCATTCTTGATAACTAAAGGTTGGATAACGCCCCTTTTCAAGCTCACCAAGAATGCTCCACGCTGTTTGTCCACCAACGTAGCCATCAAACTGTTGGAAGAAGCGAATAGTTGTCAAACGATCTGCGCTATCCCCCGGTCGCCATGCTGGTGGCATAGAGATCAAACTAACATCACGTGTTTGACCCATAGGGCGTTTCATCTTCAGTTCAAAATCTAAATTAATTTTTTTGCTCGCGTACGAAGAGAATACCGCATCACCAAAATTAGGGATCGGATGAACTAAGCGGCATTCTAGTGGCGTATTGGCAACCATTTGCCACATAGATTGCTGTGGTTTAGCTACATAGTGTTTCTCCAATGCCGCTACATTGTAAGTAAACACTGTGCTTGCTATTGCAATACTGCTCGCCAATAACTTCTTCATACAATACTTCATCTCTTCACTCGATTTGGGCCGCCAATTTTGCCACCCAACTTGCTTCAATTGGACTAATGCAAAAACCTCGCCAACCAATTTGTATAGGACAAATTACCAATCAATCGTTTTCAATCAGGATTAACGGTTTTTCTCGCCTAAATAATCTGCAATAATGCCTGCCCTGTCACACTATTTTAAGCACACATGACTATTGAAAACGAAGCATTGACGCTCAAAAAACGATTTCGCGGCTATTTTCCCGTTGTTATCGACGTAGAAACAGCTGGATTCAACGCAAAGACAGATGCGCTACTCGAAATATGTGCCGTGACCTTAAAAATGGACGAAAACGGCGATCTTGTCCCTGCCTCTACTATTCATTTTCATGTTGAGCCGTTTGAAGGTGCAAATCTAGAGAAAGAAGCTCTAGAGTTTACTGGTATTCACGACCCATTTAGCCCATTACGCGGCGCAGTCTCTGAATCAGAAGCCCTCAAAGAGATCTATAAGTTGGTACGCAAAGAGCAAAAAGCCGCTGATTGTAGTCGTGCCATCATGGTTGCTCACAATGCAAATTTCGATCACAGCTTTGTGATGGAAGCGAGCGAGCGTAGCAAACTAAAACGAGTCCCTTTCCACCCCTTCGCAACGTTTGATACCGCTACACTAAGTGGTTTAGCTTATGGTCAAACTGTGTTAGCAAAGGCGTGTAAAACCGCTGGGATGGAATTTGACAATAAAGAAGCCCACTCTGCCCTATATGATACTCAAAAAACGGCAGAGCTTTTTTGTGGCATCGTTAATAAGTGGAAGGCCCTAGGTGGTTGGCCGCTAGTTAATGAGTCACAAGACGAAACAAAATAATAACCGTAAACACAACTCAAGAGTAAATTATGAACCCTGTTGTCATTTCTGTATGTGTCATGCTTGCCTTAGCACTGATGCGTGTAAATGTCGTCGTCGCACTGACATTCAGCGCCATCGTTGGTGGTTTGGTTTCAGGTATGGAACTTAATGAAGCGGTCGCTGCTTTTGAAAGCGGACTTGGTGGTGGTGCAACGATCGCACTTAGCTATGCCATGCTTGGCACATTCGCTGTCGCTATCTCACGTTCTGGAATCACCGATTTGCTAGCCAATAGCGTCATCAAACGAATTCACGGTAAAGAGAACGCCTCAGCATCGACTGGCCTAAAGTACGCTGTTTTAGTTGCTCTAACATTGGTAACTATGTCTTCACAAAACGTCATTCCAGTCCATATCGCCTTTATCCCAATTCTTATTCCACCTTTATTGGGCGTATTTGCAAAACTTAACCTAGACCGCCGGATGATTGCCTGTGTGCTAACCTTCGGCTTGGTTACACCTTATATGGTTCTGCCTATCGGTTTTGGTGGCATTTTCCTTAACAATATCCTGCTAAAGAACCTACACGAGAACGGCTTAGATAACGTGGTCGCCAGCCAAGTTCCAGTGGCTATGATACTTCCTGCAGCTGGTATGATTTTTGGTCTACTCACCGCAATTTTCTTTAGCTACCGTAAGCCTCGCCAGTACAAAGAGACTGAGCTGACTCACGTAGAAGAGAACCCAAAGTCAATTAACAAAAAGAACATCCTTGTCGCAGCGGCAGGCATCGTTGCGGCACTGGGGGTGCAGCTATCTACAGGCTCAATGATCATTGGTGGTCTTGCAGGCTTTATGGTGTTTACCTTTGGTGGTGTCATTGCTTGGAAAGAGACGCACGATGTGTTTACCAAGGGCGTACACATGATGGCGATGATCGGCTTTATCATGATCGCAGCAGCCGGCTTCGCAGCGGTAATGAAGCAAACTGGCGGTGTAGAATCGCTAGTAGAAGCGCTATCAACCAGCATTGGTGACAATAAACCACTGGCTGCTCTATTAATGCTAGTCGTTGGTCTGTTGGTGACGATGGGAATTGGCTCTTCTTTCTCGACCATTCCTATTCTAGCGACAATCTATGTACCACTAGCGGCCGCGTTTGGCTTCTCGCCAATGGCAACAATCGCTCTAGTCGGTACAGCAGCGGCTCTTGGTGATGCAGGATCACCTGCCTCAGACTCAACGCTTGGTCCTACATCTGGCCTAAATGCAGATGGTCAACACGAACACATTTGGGAAACAGTTGTTCCTACTTTCATTCACTATAACATCCCACTGATTGTATTCGGTTGGATCGCTGCAATGGTTCTATAAGCCGATAATTAGTAGCAGTCTGGAAAAACGAGGACACGATATTTTTAACTGCTACTACTTAATAATACGAACAAAAAAAAGCTGACATGATGTCAGCTTTTTTTATCGAATGATTACTGGTTAGTTTGCCTTTCGGCAATTGCAGCAATAATAGGTACCATGTCTTGAAGCATTGCCTCTTCAACCGGCTTACCATTTGAGTCCGTGACATTAATAGAAGTACGGTTACCAAGGTCACCCAACAAAAAGGTGTATGTGCCTTGGGGAAGCTCAATCGGTTTAACGCCAATTTCGGTCCAAAACTCATCATCTGGCGCTGCGTACTTGGCTTTCACTGTACCTTGAGACTGATTACGCTCTTCAATGGTAAAGCCCATTTCAGGTAGTAATGTCGGTATACGAAGCCACAACACGTTATATGGCGTGCGAGCAATAATAACCGGAAGTCCGCTTCGGTCTGAGCCCATCGATACAGGGATTTGCTTAACGAGTTGCTCAGCTTTGCGTGCAGCTTCTTCACGAATATCTAGGTCGTAACGCGCGGTAACTAAATTCGTCATTAGCGCGTTATAACGCTCTTTGTTGGTCTCAGTGACAGGCACCTGTTTGCCATTTTCACGCCAGTCAATCAGCGAAATCTTAAACCCATGACGGCCACCAACGACGATTCGCTCGATCGCATAACGAGATCCAACTTCAATATCTTCGTCTTGGTCAGTCCAAGAAACCCAGTCTGTTTCGATACGAGTATCAGTCTGCTCACGAACTAGCATTTGCTGTTCTTGAAGCATCTTCAGTGCAGTTTGCCATACTTTATCTAGCTCATCTTCGCGAAGTAACCAAAGAGTTACTTCCCCCTGCTTGCGCTCCGCTCGTGCACCAGGGATCAACTCAAGAACCTGTTGCGGGGAACGAATATCGACCTCACTACCGATTCCACCAACGAACTCACCTTGAGGAATGTTGTAGTCGGGATAGAATTCTGGAGTTGCACCATCGGCCAACTGCCACTCTTTCATTGGTGGCGTGTTCAGATATTCAAAGTCATCTTTTGCCTGACGACGCTGAGCGGCGCTACCAGAACATGCACTTAAAACAAAAACAGCTAGTGAACTGACGACTAGCTGGTGAGACAATTTCATTAAAACTCCTGATACATACTTGCCGAAGTCCACACTTCGGCAATCCATATTAAATTTAGTAAATGCAAGCTTCCGTCATTGCTTGAGCCACTATTGGGCGAGCATTTTCAGACAACTCGGTCAGTGGCAAGCGTAAGCCACCGTGTTCAATCAGCCCAAGTTTATGCGCAGCCCATTTAACAGGGATCGGGCTTGACTCAACGAATAGATTTTTATGTAACGTCATTAGACGCTGATTGATAACTTCAGCGCCTTCAAACTTACCTTCACGCGCCAGTCTGAACATTTTAGCCATGTCTGCTGCTGCAATATTGTTGGTCACAGAGATGACACCGTTACCACCTTGTTTCACAAAATCAAGGCCAGACGAATCATCACCACTTAGTAAGATAAAATCTTCGCCACAAAGTTCACGATGAATTGCAATTCGGCTTAAGTCTCCAGTCGCATCTTTCAACGCAACGATATTTTCTATTTCAGCAAGACGAGCCACAGTTTCTGGCAGTAAGTCTACCGCAGTTCTGCCCGGCACGTTGTACAAAATCTGTGGTACATCACTCTCTTCTGCAATTGCTTTATAGTGCAAGTACAAGCCTTCTTGAGTCGGCTTGTTGTAATAAGGAGTCACACTTAGACAACCCGCAATACCGGAGTTGTTCAGTAAACGGCTAAAGGTAACGGATTCATGAGTTGCATTTGCGCCTGTGCCAGCAATAACTGGAATGCGCCCTTCGGCAAACTCGACCGTTTTCATTACTACTTTGACATGCTCTTCAACTGTAAGCGTTGCTGACTCACCAGTAGTGCCCACAGCAACGATACCATCACTGCCTGCTTCTACATGGTAATCCACCAGCTTCTTCAGGCTCACATAGTCAACCTCGCCATCAAGATTAAACGGTGTGATTAACGCTACTATACTTCCTGAAAACATGTCTTTCTCCCTAATTTAAATCCTAATCGCATGGTACTGTAAGGCGATTGATAAAGACAAGCGATTAAGCCCGCTTAAATCACCTAAATGAATGAATATTTATCAGATGTTAGAACTCTGGCAACTTACTCGATTCAACTCAATTGATGTCAGTCCTGAGTTAGGAATCATTCGAATAGAACGAGTTAGATGAAAAACTGTTCTCAGCGAATTAGAAAAGTATACCTTGACCATTTTTCTGCATCCATCTGTGCTAAGCTATCTCATTAATAACTTTAACATTGATAGAAGTGACCTTATGACTCAACATCTGGTGATTACTGCGGTAGGAACAGACCGCCCAGGCGTATGCAATCAAGTAGTACACCTGGTCACTCAGTCTGGATGCAATATTGTTGACAGTCGTATTGCCCTTTTCGGCAACGAATTTACCCTCATCATGTTATTAACAGGGAACAATGCTGCCATTACACGTGTCGAGACTACCTTGCCACTTCTCGGTCAAGAACATGATCTAATTACAATCATGAAACGTACATCTTCACACTCGTACATAGACAACGCCTATACCTTAGAAGTGTTTGTCGAGTCAGATGACAAACCGGGACTCACGGAAAAATTCACTAACTTTTTTGCAGAGAAGAACATCGGTCTTTCCTCGCTAAGCGCGCAAACCATTAATAAAGACAAGATTGATGCTGAGCAAGACCAGTTCCATATCGCCATCTCTGCATCGGTGGATTCTGATTGCAACCTTATGCAGTTGCAGGAAGAGTTCGACGCGATTTGTCAAAAATTAGCCGTACAAGGCTCACTAAATTTCTTAAAAAACAGTCAATAAAAAGGAATACCCATGAACACGCTCACAGCCGGTGCACCAGCGCCAGCGTTCTCATTACTTGACCAAAATGGCGAGACCGTCACTCTAGACGATTTCAAAGGCAAGAAAGTTCTATTTTACTTCTATCCTAAAGCCATGACTCCTGGTTGTACTGTACAAGCTCAAGGGCTCCGCGATGTTAAGGCCGAGCTCGATGCCCACAACGTTGTGGTACTCGGTGTAAGTATTGACCCAGTTAAACGTCTTGGTAAATTTATCGAGCGCGATGAATTAAACTTCACCCTTCTTTCAGATGAAGACCATGCCGTTGCTGAGCAATTCGGAGTATGGGGAGAGAAGAAATTTATGGGTAAGGTCTACGATGGTCTGCACCGAATTAGCTTCTTGATCAATGAAGAAGGCGTGATTGAACACGTGTTTAATAAGTTCAAGACCAAGACTCACCACGAAGTAGTATTAGACTACTTAAACGAAAACAAGTAATTGGTTGCTCAAATAAAAATGCCAGCTTAGTCGCTGGCATTTTTATTTACTCTTCACGATACATGGTTACACAATAAACTTATTTAGAATTGCATCTTGCTCACGAACGTTCTCTGTCTGAACTTGCATTGCCATATTCGACTCTTCTGCAGAGTCGGCGACTTGGGTTGACAGATCTTTGATCTTCACTGTATTGCTATTGATCTCTTCTGCAACTAGGCTTTGCTCTTCTGCCGCCGAAGCAATTTGCATGGTCATATCAGTAATACGTTGAATCGCCTCACGAATAAGTTGCAGCGCACCATTGGCCGCTTGTGCCTTATCAACAGCGTCTACTGCCGTGTTCTTACTTTCATGCATCGCCGCAGACACTGAGCTCGCCCCTGATTGAAGCTGTTCTATCATACTACGAATTTCAGTTGTCGACTCTTGTGTACGCTGCGCTAGAGTACGTACCTCATCTGCAACCACGGCAAAACCACGTCCAGACTCACCAGCACGAGCAGCCTCAATAGCGGCGTTTAGCGCCAGTAGGTTAGTCTGGTCGGCAATATCGTTAATTACCTTCAAGATAGTTTCGATGTTAGCGGTTGCTGACTCAAGACCTTGAACCTCTTCTACAGCTTGATCAATGCGTGCAGAAAGAGTGTCTATGGATTGGGTAGTTTCACTTACAACTGCTGAGCCACCTTGTGTTGCTTCATCCGCCTCTTTTGCTGCCGAAGCCGCACCTTGAGCGTTATTTGCGACTTCTGTAGCAGTAACAGCCATTTCATTCATGGCAGTCGCGAGCTGTTCAAGCTCTTGCAACTGGCTACGCATTGCTTGTGCAGAGTGCTCAGCACCGATTACCGTCATCTCAGTACCACGCAAAATCTCTGCACCAATCGCTTTCGATTGCTGGATTTGCTTCTGTAGCGTTTCAGTAAAGGTGTTAAAGCCTTCCGCGAGCTCAGCAAACTCTTGGTCAGTGTTAGTATCTAGGCGTTTGGTTAAATCTCCTTGCCCAGAAGCAACATCTTTAATCGCATCATTGAGTGTTGCCAAAGGTTTCATTAGCACTTTGATCAAGAAACTCAAAATCACCACACTGAGAATCACGCCTATCACGACATAGATTATTGAGCTATTGCGCATTTTATCGATGGTAGCGAACGCAATATCTTCATCCACGATAGCGCCAATATACCAATTCTCTGAAGGCACTTTCTCAAATCTCACTAGATAGTTCTTGCCATCTTGTTCGAATCTTTGCTTTCCATCACCGACATTCGCTTGAGGTAAGTACTTGGAAATATTCTCGCCATTATACTCCGCTTGTGGGTGTGCAATGGTCGTTCCATCGGCGGTCACTATAAATAGGTAACCTGCATCATGTAGGTTTACGCTGTTGACCAAATCAGCCAAGCCACCCAGTTCCATGTCATAGAACATACCTGCGATGAACTGACCATTTTCCTTAACTGGAGTACCAATAGAGATAATCACCTTCTTAGTCGAAACGTCCACGTATGGGTCAGTAACGACCAGTTTACCTTGTGCTTTAGCGTCTCTATACCAAGGTCTCACTCGTGGGTCGTAATCAGGCCCCGCTTCCCAACCGTCATCGTTTTCGACAACAAATCCATCCACCTCGTAACCAAAACCCACAGCCAAGAAGCTCTCTTTCAATTTAGGTTTTTCGAGAATTTGACTCACTAATGCTCTATTTTGTGGATCGATTTCAATCACTTCAGTTGTCGTCTGAGCAAAAGACTTTTTACTTTCCATTTCAGAGACAACGGTATTTTTTACACCTTTGACCATCTCGGTCAGGCTAGTATCAACAAGGGCTTCAACTTCCTGTTTTACTGTGTTTAGCTGTTGAACAGACAACAATGCAACAGTTACCAGCAACAGGGCTGATGAAGCCGCAACTATCTTCTGGCTAAATTTCATATATTCCCTCAATTACTCTGCAAGCTTTATTATTATGATATTTAATACTTTATCGACCAACACAACGATTGCTTAAGAATTATGTTACAACTATAACGTAAATATCAGTCATTGTTGATAAACACACCAAATAAAGGTGTACAAAAAAGCCCCAAAAATCACATTTTGGGGCTCAATGAGCAAACGTTTACCTGCTTGTAAAGTTGGTATTAGTTCCTGACTTCGTCTTCTTGGCTAGGCAATGCATGCCAAACCGCCTTAACTAACGTTGCCAACGGTATGGCGAAAAACACCCCCCAGAATCCCCATAAACCACCAAATACCAACACCGCCACAATGATAGCAACTGGGTGTAAATTAACAGCTTCAGAGAACAAAACTGGAACTAAAACATTGCCATCAAGCGCTTGAATAATACCGTAGGCGATTAGAAGCCAATAGAATTGAGGAGTCAGCCCCCACTGGAAAAGGCCAACAATAGCAACAGGTATTGTCACTGCTGCTGCACCGATATAAGGAATCAGTACCGAAAAACCAACCGCGACCGCGAGCAGTACCGAGTAGCGCAGATCCAAAATAGCGAAAGTCACATAACTCACACCACCAACAATCAATATCTCCATCACCTTACCACGAATGTAATTAGAGATTTGTTCGTTCATCTCGACCCACACTTTGGTCGCGAGACGGCGATTGCGAGGCAACACACCACGAGTCATGTCCATCATCTCATCTTTATCTTTAAGTAAGAAGAAAACCAGTAGTGGGACAAGAATTAAATAAACCCCAAGAGTCGCCAAGCTGACTAATGAAGCAAGAGAACCTTTTACTACCGTTTCCCCCATCACTATCACTTGGTTTTTAGCATTGGAAACCAGTGACTCTACAATTTGAAAGTTCTCTAACTCTGGGTAACGATGTGGCAACTCGGCAATGTAGGCTTGTAGACCACCATACATAGAAGGTATGTCATTCACTAAGTTGCCGACTTGCTCCCAGATGGTCGGAATCAAGCCAAAAATAGCGACAAGCATCAGGCTAATAAAGCTCAAAATAACAAATATCACTGCTAACGTTCTTGGCAGTCCTATTCGGCATAGCTGAACCACGGGCCATTCAAGTAAGTAAGCAAGGACAATCGCGACAAGCAGAGGCGCGATTAGATTGCCAAAGAAATAGATGGTAATGAAGCCGAACAGAAGAATCGCAACGAGACTGACAGCGTGTGGATCAGAGAAACGTCGCTTATACCAACGACTTACCATTTCAAACATTCAACATAGTTCCTGTGGTTTTATTATTCGACAGACTTGCATACGATGATAACCATCTTTCTCTTCACAGACTAATTCATAGCAGTTCTGGCGAAGATACTGGGTAATATCAGCAAATGAACTGGAATCGGAAACAAGAATGATGACATGCTCGTCAACGGACAAACCTTTTACATGCCGTTTCGCAAGCAACAATGCCATAGGACAGCGCTCCTGACGCAAGTCCAAGATTTTTGGTTCCATTTTTTAGCTCGATGCATATTATTACGGGTAAGTATTGTATAGTGTTTTTTTGTAGGCGTCAGTGCAAATAATAGTGGTATGTCCAAGAGTTCTGATCGTACTCTAATTGAGAATTTGTTAGCTGCGGAACTGAGTGAGTTAACAAATTGGAAACCATCGCTGCGATATAGTGTCCAACCGTATACCTATCTTGCTAATATACGCTCAGCAAGGATCAATACATCTATGGAGTTCCATCTGCCAAATATGCTTAAACACACGCGTTCACTTGTTTGCCTTTGTATAGCGACTGCTTTAAGTACCCCTACCACCACGCATGCAAATAGCCTAAATCTGCCCGATATAGGTACAGCGGCGAGTGGAACTTTAACCATCGCACAAGAACTTAGATACGGAGACGCATACATGCGTATGCTCCGAGCTAGCTCACCGATTGTGAACGATCCCGTTCTTAATGAGTATATTGATAGCTTGGGTCATCGCCTAGTTGCCAGTTCAGCCGATGTAAAAACGCCGTTCACGTTCTTCATGATTCGCGACCGTAACATTAACGCCTTTGCCTTTTTTGGCGGATACGTAGCGCTACATTCGGGTCTATTCCTGCATGCCCAAAGCGAAAGTGAACTTGCTTCAGTGGTTGCCCACGAAATTGCCCACGTGACTCAGCGTCACCTAGCACGGAGTATGGAAGAGCAAGCTCGGCGCTCTCCGGCAACCTTAGCTGCTCTAGCAGGATCACTGCTGCTTGCCATCGCTTCACCACAAGCAGGTATTGCAGCAATGACAGCAACAACAGCAGGGAGCATGCAAGGCCAAATCAACTACACCCGTAGTAATGAAAAAGAAGCTGACCGATTTGGTATCAGCACCCTGGCTAAAGCAGGATTTGATGTCAATGCTATGCCACGCTTTTTCGGTCGACTGGCCGATGAGTTCCGCTACGCGAGTAAACCACCGCCGATGCTGTTAACTCACCCACTACCTGAAGACCGTATTACTGATAGTCGCGCTCGCGCTCAAAGCTACCCTGCGCGACGTATCGACCCTTCGTTGGATTATCATCTAGCGAGAGCACGCATTGTTGCGCGTCACGCAGGTATAGACGGCAAAGCGGCGTTAGACTGGATGGAACGTAACGAAAAACGCGCATCTGAAAGTATTAGAGCCTCGTTCCAGTACGGAAAAGCGTTAATCTATTTAGACACAAAAAAAGCCGAAGAGGCTAGCGCCATACTGCTAGAGTTACTTAAATTCAACCCAGATAACCGCTTTTACTTGGATGCAATGGCTGATACTTACCTAGCGATGAAGCAAGCCGACAAAGCCGAAGCGATGCTCAGTCACGCGCTAAAAGAAGCGCCAAACAACGCAGTTTTAACTATCAACTATGCCAACGTATTGATGGAACAGGACAAAAACGAACAGGCAGTTCGCGTCTTGCAACGCTATACCCATGATAATCCGAAAGATGTCAATGGCTGGCACTTGCTGTCGGAAGCCAATATTCACCTTGGCGTCAGTGACGAAGATTTAGCAGCTCGTGCAGAGATTCTGGCACTAAAAGCCAATTGGAACAAAGCGATTCAATACTATACTCAAGCTAGCCAAATTGCTGAGCTAGGAAGCCTAAAGCAAGCAAGGTATGATGCCCGTATTGATCAGTTAATGGTCGAAAGAGATCGTTTCTTAGCCTTACAATAATAAATGGAGAAAACTCTATGTCAGTCGTGATTTATCACAACCCACGTTGCTCTAAAAGCCGTCAAACTCTTGCACTGCTAGAAGAGCAGAACATTCAACCAGAGATCATCAAATATCTCGATACACCACCAAGCATCGAAGAGCTAAAAACATTAAAGGATCAGCTCGAACTCTCAGAAGTGCGCGACATGATGCGAACTAAAGAGGATATCTACAAAGAGCTTGAATTGCAGTCGGTGGATGATGAGACATTATTCAAAGCGATGGCTGAGAATCCAAAACTGATTGAGCGCCCTATTGTTGTCGCTAATGGCAAAGCCAAACACGGTCGACCACCGGAGCAAGTCTTAGAAATTTTATGATTTGCCGTGTCATCATCCTCTATTACAGCCGCCACGGTTCGACACGCGCAATAGCTCGTCAAATTGCTCGTGGGGTTGAGTCAGTGCCACAGTGTGAAGCGATCCTACGTACTGTTGATGAAATCGGTGCCGTAGATAACGCAGACGATCCTATCATCACTCTCGAAGATCTAAAACTGTGTGATGGGTTAGCGATGGGAAGTCCGGTCTGGTTCGGCAATATGGCGGCACCGCTTAAGCATTTTTGGGACAAAAGCACTTCGGCATGGATATCCGGTGATCTGATCGATAAGCCAGCCTGTGTTTTTACTTCATCATCAAGCATGCATGGCGGGCAAGAAACCACACTGCAAAGCATGATGCTGCCACTATTACATCACGGTATGATGGTGCTGGGCATACCTTACTCACAGCCTAAGCTTCACACTACAGTTAGCGGCGGTACGCCTTATGGTGCAACATCAGTAAATGCTCATAGCACAGCGCTAACCGAAGATGAAATTGAGCTGTCACAACAACTGGGCAAACGTCTAGCGCAAACTGCAGTCAAATTGAAGGATCACTAACAATGCAAGAGATGCAATCAACAACCAAGATGTACCGCTTGTTAGCACTCTTTGGCAATCTTGCTTTACTCGCGTGGATAATGATTTGGCAACTCTCATTGTCACCGCACCCACACATTAACAACACCACATTGGCCATCGCTTGGGCAGTACCCTTGTTACTGCCTCTGCCTGGTATTCTCGCAGGTAAACCCTATACCCATGCGTGGGCAAACTTTGTTTTAATGCTGTACTTTTTGCACGCTTTCACCATCCTCTATGTCGACGACGGAGAACGCTGGTTGGCTGCGGTTGAGCTTGTGCTAACCACAATGGCATTCTTTGGTAATATTCTTTACGCAAGAGCCAGAGGAAAAGAACTGGGAATGAAGCTGAAAAGATTGTCTAAGGTCGAGAAAGAAGAGAAAGCACGTTTCGAGTCTGAATAAAAAAAGGTCTGGATTTCCAGACCTTTTTCACTGTTAATGCTCAATAATTTCCGTTGTTTCTGCTACACCTTCTTCGGTAATAGGGTCGCCTTGAACATCCTCTTCCACAGGAGCAACGTACACGTACGGCTGGCCTTGCCACTCAAAAACCATAACCATCTCAGCAGGCACCACTTCTGGTGTAGGTTCTTGAGTCTCAATCGCTAGTGGCGCGCCACTGAGTTCATCCTGTGGTGCAGCAAGATTCTCATGAGGTACAACGACTTCAGGCATAACAACTGGCGCTTGCTCTGTCACGCTCTCCAACTGAACAACATCACGCAGTCGATCAACTTGTTGCTCAAACTCATGCTGAGAGGCCAATAAGTGCACTTCAAACGTGACCTGATTACCTTTGATCTTGAGAATATCCAGTGAAGCGACCGAGCTTAGCTTCTTCAGTTGATTTTCTAAAGTAAAGAAACTCACCGCATCATTAAGCTCAGTAAAACGAACTTTCACCGACTCTGAAGATTCGCTCGCAACCACAACTGCACTCTTTTTCGCATAGTAATCACTGATTTGGTTAATCATTTTACTCGCCGCATCAGCGCCATTGTTAGAACCTGAAAGCGGAGCTTGGCGAGTAATACCTATGCTTGAAGGCTTTTGATCATACAGTGTCCATCTTAGACTGTTTGGTTGAGCACGAACGACCAACACGCCATCGACAGGATAACGTTGGCTAGCTTGACCGACTGGCTGAATAAAACCGCCCCATAAATCAGATACTGCTACACCGGTTATATCATCAAAGTCACCAACCGGTACTGTCAGTGGCAAACCACGCACCTCAGCTTCTTGCTTCATCTGATTCAAGATAAAAGAAGGCGAATGTTCCCAAACAATAGTACGGTCAGCTTGACTCTCTTCAACTAACCACACCAATAAATTGGCACGAGCCGCTGGCCAGATAGGCAATTGAGCTTGGCTAAGTAGCGAACGGATATGCGGAGCACTAAATACCATACGCAGAGATTGTGCATCATTGACTTGACCATAACTAAGCTGCGCCACATATTGGCTGCTCTGACTAAGCGCTTTTCGTACGACCTCATTGGACACCGAATTACGGTCACCAGAAGCTCTCACTATCACCTGTTTCATGCCTTCTACACGTGCTTGGGCATCGGCGTTATCAGCCGTTTGGTCTAATACAACTTCAGTTTGGTACAAATCGACATTGGTCAACGCAAATGCCGGTAAAGCAACCAGTCCCCAAATGAACAAAGCTAGATGGCGCATACACTTCCTAAGATCAGTTTCTCACACGTTAAACGTCGATGATAAGCAACTATCGAGTGGTGAGCAACTATCGGTCTAGGTTATGAGGTTCAAAGCGAGTTAATCTATTTGGATAGCCGATGAGTGGATCATCAATTATTTGATCTATTTCAGATTGCAAACGTTTGCCTTAATGATAGAATCCTGCGAATTTGTTTGATTGAAGAGTAATTACTCTTTACTTAGCTACGTTAAGGAATAACCCATGAAAAACGCCATTCAAGGTGCACAAATGCTGTTTGTCGCATTCGGGGCGCTAGTACTAGTCCCATTGCTGACCGGCCTAGATCCTAGTGTTGCCCTATTCGGTGCAGGTATCGGTACACTTCTGTTTCAACTTATTACTCGTCGCTCTGTTCCTATCTTCCTTGCTTCATCGTTCGCCTTTATTGCGCCAATTTTATACGGTGTTCAAACTTGGGGGATCCCAGCAACCATGGGCGGCCTAATGGCTGCAGGCTGTGTTTATGTAGTAATGGGCGCACTGATTAAAATTCGTGGCGTTGAAATAATCCATAAACTGCTACCACCTGTTGTTGTAGGCCCGGTTATTATGGTTATTGGTTTAGGTCTTGCTCCTGTTGCGGTAAATATGGCACTAGGAAAAGTAGACGGTGCTCAAGTGATTGATGCTAATGCGTCACTGGTTATTTCGGTAGCTTCTCTACTCACTACCATCATTCTTAGTGTGTTCGCAAAAGGATTCTTAAAGCTAACACCTATCCTGGGCGGCATCGTTGTTGGTTACGCACTAAGTCTTGGTTACGGCATTGTTGACTTCACGCCTGTTGAGCAAGCCGCTTGGTTTGCACTGCCTAGCTTTACCTTCCCAGAGTTCAATATTAACGCCATTCTATTTATGATCCCTGTTGCGATTGCACCTGCAGTAGAGCACGTTGGTGATATGTTGGCTATTTCGAACGTAACAGGTAAGAACTACGTTAAGAAACCAGGCTTACACCGCACTATCACTGGTGACGGGGTTGCAACGATCGCTGCATCCATGGTCGGCGCGCCGCCAAACACTACCTATTCGGAAGTAACGGGCGCGGTAATGCTAACCAAAGCCTTCAACCCTGTAATCATGACATGGGCGGCAGTTTGTGCGATTGTTCTCGCTTTAGTGGGTAAGCTAGGCGCAACGCTACAAACTATCCCGATGCCAGTGATGGGCGGCATCATGATCCTTCTGTTTGGTTCAATCGCTACCGTTGGCTTAAACACGCTAATTAAGAACAATGTCGACTTACATAAATCACGCAACCTAGTGATTGTGGCGATTACGCTCGTATTCGGTATTGGCGGTATGGCTTTCGGTATTGGCGAGTTCAGCCTACAAGGCGTGAGCTTGTGTGGTATTGTTGCGATCCTACTTAACCTAATCTTGCCTCAAGATTTGGGTGAAAACCACGTAGTGGATAACGCGCAGATGGAAGAAGAAGCTAAATAGTTTCGAGTTTCGAGTT
>JRWQ01000010.1 GCA_000775715.1 Vibrio tubiashii | reverse complement strand
TCGGCTCAATGAATACTGAACATTACATAAGTAATGTTTGAATTGACTGTGCTGAGTCCGAAGACTCAATGGTCACTTCGTATCATTGAAACCTAAATTGTTTCCGAAGAAACTATTTGGATTATCATCAACGAGTGCCCACACAGATTGATAGGTTTATATTGTTAAAGAACTTCGTTTTGGGCTCTGCTCAAAACGGACGGCCATTTTATCGAGATAACTTTCAGTGTCAAACACTTTTTTCGTTATATCTTCGAAAGTTAATGCTTAACTTTCACCGCCGCTGTTGCCTATGCTTTTCAGCTCGGTATCCCGTGGCAACGGAGGCGCATTATAGAGAGTTCACTTCTAATCACAAGCCCTAAATTAAAAAAAACTGCCAACTTTAGTCCGTTCGCTCACCAAACGAGCAATAAGCATAAAAAGAAAGCAAAAGAGCCCTAATTAGGGCTCTTTTTACTATTTAGCGAACGAAATTATTGGTGGGCAATAACTTGATCATTGTTTACCAGCAATTTAACCGGTTTATCTGGAATCACTTTTCCTGACAATATTGCTTTAGCCAGTGGATTCTCCACACTCTGCTGAATAGCTCGTTTCAAAGGCCTTGCTCCATATACAGGATCGAAACCAACCTGAGCGATTAGGTCTAATGCTTTATCAGATACCTCTAACGAATACCCTTTCTCTTCCATTCGCTTAGATAGACGCTCTAACTGAATTGAAGCGATAGACTTGATGTGATCTTGTCCTAGAGGGTGGAACACCACGCTTTCATCTACTCGGTTAAGAAACTCAGGACGGAAGTGTTTACTTACCACATCCATGACTTGTTCTTTCATACCTAGATAGTCAACCGAACCGAAGCTCTCTTGGATTCGAGTCGAGCCTAAGTTTGAAGTCATAATCACTACGGTATTACGGAAATCAACGGTTCTCCCCTGCCCGTCTGTTAAGCGGCCATCATCAAGTACTTGAAGAAGGATATTGAATACGTCCGGATGCGCTTTCTCTACCTCATCAAGTAAAATAACTGAATAAGGTTTACGACGAACAGCTTCTGTCAAGTAACCACCTTCTTCATAACCAACATAGCCTGGAGGTGCACCAACTAGTCGAGCCACGGAGTGTTTCTCCATAAACTCAGACATATCGATACGTACCATGGCATCTTCACTATCGAACATAAAACTCGCTAACGTTTTACATAGTTCCGTTTTGCCCACGCCTGTTGGACCTAAGAAAAGGAACGAACCAATAGGTTGATTTGGATCCGATAGCCCGGCGCGACTGCGGCGGATAGCATTAGCGACGACCTCGACTGCTTCAGTTTGACCAATTACACGCTGGTGCAATACATCTTCCATGCGCAGTAGCTTCTCTTTCTCCGCTTCAAGCATCTTAGACACCGGGATACCAGTTTGCTTTGAAAGTACATCTGCGATTTCGTTGTCTGTCACTTTATTCTTCAACAACGTCATCTCTTGCATTTCTGCTTGAGTGGCTAAATCGAGCTGCTTTTCCAATTCAGGGATACGACCATATTGAAGCTCAGACATTCTATTGAGATCGCCCGCACGACGCGCAAACTCCATGTCCATTCGCGCTTGCTCTAACTCAGACTTGATATGTTGCGTACCTGACAAGGCTGCTTTTTCAGCATTCCATACCTCTTCAAGCTCTGCAAACTCTCTCTCTTTATCTGATAGTTCGTCATTTAGTATGGTTAAACGCTTTTCACTGGCATCATCATGTTCATTGGTCAGCGCTTGCTGTTCAATCTTAAGCTGGATGATTTTACGCTCTAACTTATCAAGAGACTCTGGTTTGGAGTCGATCTGCATGCGGATACTTGAAGCTGCTTCATCAATAAGGTCGATCGCTTTATCTGGTAATTGACGGTCAGAAACATAACGATGAGACAAACTTGCCGCTGCAACAATCGCTGGATCGGTAATTTCAACGTGGTGATGAAGCTCATAACGTTCTTTTAGGCCGCGAAGAATAGCAACCGTATCTTCAACACTTGGCTCATCAACAATCACTTTTTGGAAACGACGTTCCAGTGCTGGGTCTTTCTCTATATATTGGCGATATTCATCCAACGTGGTGGCACCAACACAGTGAAGTTCGCCACGAGCGAGAGCTGGTTTAAGCATGTTGCCGGCATCCATTGAACCTTCACCTTTCCCCGCACCGACCATGGTATGAATCTCGTCAATGAAGAGAATCACATTGCCCTCTTCTTTAGATAGTTCATTCAATACTGATTTGAGCCGCTCTTCAAACTCACCACGGTATTTAGCGCCGGCGACCAGCGCCCCCATATCAAGAGAGAGCACGCGACGCCCACGCAGACCTTCAGGTACTTCATTGTTAATGATGCGTTGAGCAAGACCTTCAACGATAGCGGTTTTGCCCACACCCGGCTCGCCAATGATCACGGGGTTATTTTTGGTACGACGTTGCAATACTTGAATAGTGCGGCGGATTTCATCATCACGGCCAATTACCGGGTCGAGTTTACCCTGTTCGGCACGCTCGGTTAGGTCTATGGTAAATTTTTCTAGTGCTTGACGAAGATCTTCCGCGTTTGGGTCATTGACCTTCTGACCACCTCGCACTTTATCAATCGCTTCAGATAATTTTGCTTCCGTTAAACCCAATTCTTTTAACAGCGCTCCAAGCGGACCTTTGTCTTCTAGCGCAGCAAGTAGGAATACTTCAGAAGAGATATACGCATCTTGACGTTTCTGCGCGACTTTATCGCAAAGATTAAACAAGGTACCCATCGCACTTGATAACTGAACATCTCCACCAATGCCACTCACTTTGGGCAGTCGGTCAAGTATCTCACTTAACTTCGATCTTAAGTGGGTAACATCAACATCCAGCATGGTCAAAAGCGGGCGAATCGGGCTGCCATTTTGATCCATTAGTGCCACCATAAGGTGCACTGGCTCAATATATTGATGGTCTCTGCCTAAAGCCAATGATTGGGCGTCAGATATAGCGATTTGGAATTTACTGGTAAATCTGTCAAGACGCATGCTTACCTTCCTACTTAAACTGAGAAAAATTAACTATTCAGTATGAAAGATGGATACGCGAAGCGAGATTTTCAAGGGGAGAAATATTGATTCGAACCGGAAAAAAATAGCGGATTAATTTTCGATCCAGATAAATGTTGCCTGTCGACCTGTCACACCATCACGACGATAAGAATAAAAGCGAGTAGAATCTTCGAACGTGCATAGCTCACTATAATAAACCTGCGTCACCCCAACACTATTCAATCTTTGGGTAACCAGTTGGTTCATATTCGCAAGCCATTTTCCTTGCTGCTGGCGCGGAATAAATGCAGATACAGCTTGCGAGTCAGCTTTTACAAATGCATCGACAACGTCTTTACCTACTTCAAAAGCTCGAGCACCGATAGCAGGACCAATCCAAGCCATCACTTCACCATCAAACTTAGCCACCGCTTGTTCAACAATACCATTGACTAATCCACGCCACCCTGCATGTACCGCTGCAACTTGAGTGCCTTGAACATTTGTCAGTAAAACAGGTAAACAATCGGCTGTCATGGCGGAGCAGACAACCCCACGCCTTTGCGTGAAGAGACCATCGGCGTCCAACACTTGCTCAGTAGGAGTATTAACTTCTGCTACAACGGTTGAGTGGGTTTGATTGAGCCATACCGGTGCGCTCGGCATTTGGGCTTGCTGCGTCAGCCAGCAACGGTTTTGCTCAACCTTTGTTAACTCGTCCCCAACGTGAGTACCGAGGTTCAAACCTTGATACGCCCCGCCAGAAAAACCACCAATTCGCGTCGATGAAAACGCCTTGATCTGTTTTGCTGCTGGCCAGTTGGGAACGATCATTTCCATACGATTAGTACTCGTCTTCTAAGCCATGTTCACGAGTATCTTGGCGAAGTGCCTCTGCCATTTCGACCATATCATCTGGAACGGGTGCGTGGAACTCAACCTCTTCACCAGTAATTGGGTGCTCGAACTTAAGCATTACCGCATGTAGTGCTTGACGATCAAATGCGCGGATCTGTTCTGCTAACTCTTCCGTCGCACCGCTAGGGATACGCGCACGGCCGCCATATGCAGTATCACCTAATAGCGGATGCTGCAGATAAGACATGTGGACACGGATCTGGTGGGTACGTCCAGTTTCTAGGCGCAGGCGGATGCGAGTGTGCTCGCGGAAATGTTCTGCCACTCGATAGTGAGTGATTGCTGGCTTACCCATAGGGCTAACCGCCATCAGTGTACGCTTAGTTGAGTGACGACCAATCGGCTGTTCAACACGACCACCAGCGGTCATGCGACCAATCGCAATCGCTTCATACTCACGTACAAAGTTACGTTTTTTCTGCAAAGCACGAACCAAACGTGTCTGAGCCGGTACGGTTTTCGCCACCACCATCAAACCTGTTGTGTCTTTATCTAGACGATGGACGATACCCGCACGCGGTACTTCAGCGATATCAGGGTAATGGTGCAACAAGGCATTCAGTACGGTTCCATCTGGCGTACCTGCACCCGGGTGAACAACCAAACCGCGTGGTTTGTTGATTACCATTATGTCATCATCTTCATAAACGATATCTAGAGGAATATCTTGCGCTTCCCAACGCTCTTCATCTTCAAGTTCCGCTTGCAGCGTGATTTCTTCACCACCCATTACTTTAGTGCGTGGCTTAGTTATAACCTCTCCATCCACTTGAACCTTACCGGCTAACAGCCACTCTTTTAGGCGTGAACGCGAGAAATCGGCGAATAATTCGGCGATAGCTTGGTCTAAACGTTGACCTAATTGGCTATCTTTTACTGTATTTGTTAATTCAATCTGCTGAGCCATATCGAACTTTTTTAAAAACCGTGAGACTAATTGTCACTACTGTGGAAAAATATACTATTGGACATTGTATCTGTTACCGGATAGAAAGTAACGGAAGCAACAGAAATATTTATCTCAAGGAATCGAATCCTGACATGAAAAAGCATACTTTATCTGGCTTGTTAGCATTATCCGTACTGGTAGGCTGCTCTAGCAGCGAAGAAGTTGTACCGGATGTGCCACCATCTGAGCTTTACTCAGAAGCACAGGTTTCGCTTCAAAGTGGCAACTGGCTAACAGCGATTGGTAAACTCGAAGCACTCGACTCTCGTTACCCTTTCGGTGCTTACTCAGAGCAAGTCCAACTTGATCTGATCTATGCCTACTACAAAAATGATGACCTAACACTTGGTTTAGCGACCATTGAACGCTTTATGCGCCTTAACCCAACTCACGAAAAACTTGACTGGGTTCTTTACATGCGTGGCTTAACCCACATGGCGCAAGACCGTAACTTTATGCATAGCATGTTTAATATGGATCGTAGCGATCGTGACCCTGAGCCAGTAAAGAAAGCTTTTGCGGACTTTAAACGCCTGCTAGAGCGCTACCCTACTAGCCCATACTCGAACGATGCTAGACAACGTATGTTCGCGCTTAAAAACCGACTAGCAAACTACGATTTGGCGACGGCAGACTTCTACCTTCGACGTGAAGCTTGGGTCGCTGCCATCAACCGTACGCAAGAGCTACAAAAAACCTTTCCAAATACTGAAGCGGCACGCAAATCTCTAGAAATTCAACTAGAGGCGTATCAGCAATTAGGCCTTGAAGATGCGGTGAAAAGAACCCAAGAACTGATTGCACTCAATCCTGAGTAACTTACTAATATTGTAGAAAAAAGCGCCTTCATATTTGAAGGCGTTTTTTGTTTGTGACTTTGCACACCAACGACTTTGCAACTACATTTTAATCAATGTGGTTTAGAGGTATGTCATGCTGCGCACTGTTGTTCTTTTACTGCTAATTTCGATTCAAAGCGCCTACGCGCTATCACTCTCTCCGCTGCAAAAGCAGCCATATTTTGGCGATCTTGCTCAGCTAGAGAAAAAAGGGGTGATTAGAGTTTTGGTGTCCGCAGATCTGGGGTTTTACTACATCGAAGATGGCAAACCCAAAGGCATACTTGCCGAGCTTCTTTACCACTTTGAAAAAGAGTTACGCCAACGTTCGTCTTACTTCAATTTACAGGTCATTCCTGTCCATCGAGATGAATTGATCCCCTCTCTACAGCAAGGCTACGGAGATTTGATTGTCGCAAACTTGACCATCACTGAACCTAGGAAAGAACAGATAGACTTTAGTGCGCCTGTTTTAACTAACATTCAAGAGTTGCTAGTAACTCATCACTCCATTAATCCATTAACCTCACTCAAGCAGTTAAGTGGCAAAGAAATTTGGATCAGGGCAAGCTCAAGCTATTTTGAGAGTCTGCAAACAATTAACCGAACTTTGGATAGCCAATCTCTACAACCAGTGACATTAAGGTTTATTGAAGAAACCCTACAAGATTACGAACTGGTTGAGATGGTCAATCAAGGCCACATCCCCGCCACCATACTCGACAGTCATAAAACAGAGTTGTGGCTCAAGCTAATGGAGAACATTCGCGTACACTCAGATGTGCCAATAAGGGAAGATGGACAAATCGCTTGGGCAATGCGCAAAGAGAGCCCCGAGTTAAAAGCTTTTGTTAATGGCTATTTAAAAGACTACCGTTCTGGCACTCTGCTAGGTAATGTTATCTACAACAAGTACCTTGGTAATACCCAGTGGCTAAAGCGTATCTTGAACCCCAACCATACCAGTAAACTAAAATCGCTCGCCCCATTATTTGAAACATATTCGGACCAATATAGTTTCGACTCTTTGATGATCTCAGCCCAAGGTTACCAAGAATCCGGACTCGACCAAACCAAGGTATCGCATAAAGGCGCTGTAGGCGTCATGCAGGTTTTACCCAGCACCGCTAAAGATCCTAATGTCAATATTCCGGATATCTATCAAGTGGAAAATAATATCCACGCGGGAGTTAAATACATGCGATTTATCAAAGATCGCTATTTCAACGAGCAAGATATTTCACCTGACGATCAGGTCTACTTCGCTCTCGCTGCATACAACGCAGGCCCAGCCAACATTCGTAAAATGCGCCGTCTTGCAGAGAAAAATGGTTACGACCCCAACAAGTGGTTCCGCAATGTTGAAATCATGGCTCGGCGCAATATAGGCCGCGAACCTGTTCACTACGTTGCAAACATTAATCGCTACTTCATTATCTACAAACAACTTAACTCATTGAGAGAACTAAGAGAGCAACAAGCAGCAAAAATTAATCTTGCGAAGTAACACTAGGTTGAAATTTAGATAGAGAGGAAGGCTGAGTAGCTAAACAAAAAGTAATGGAATTTAATTCACATTTTTGAACTGGTTAATTCACAAGCAGACTATTTCGTTAGGTCGCAAAAGGTCCCTAAAAAACCGTAGAATTTTAGCCTGTTACCTCTTCCAATCTAATGACTTTTTCTACCGACACAAGTTTTTTCGCCCCTCTTTCAATAGACTATTTGAGTTAGATCACGTTTGAATTCAACACTGAAAAACGCCCATAAAATAGTGATATATGTCACATTATTTTGTCATTGGATAAGTAATCTGGAGTTAACCCATGAGGGATGAAACAGAGGAAAACATCTATGAAAGTAAACATCACTGGTAAGAATATCGACATCACCTCTGCAATCCGAAATCACATTGAGAGTAAGTTTCAAAAACTAGAAAAGTGGCAAGTAGACATCATCGGTTGTCAAGCAACCTTCAGCGAGGAGCCAAACAAACAGAAAAAGTTTGAAGCTGTCATTACCGTACCTAAAGGACAACTTATCGCATCCGCCACTCACGAAGACTTATACGCTGCCGTAAACGAGGTAGAACAAAAACTAGAACGCCAGCTAAACAAACTTCGCCACAAACCTGAGGCACGTCGTACTGACAAGCCGGAGCTTGAAGAAGAAGTAGAATAGACAATTCAGTATAAGAGGATCATAAAAATAGCGCCAATTGGCGCTATTTTTTTGCTTGACGCCCTATAGCGTGTTGCTTATTGTGTTTAAGAGTTCACTACTTACTAAATAATTATGCACCTAAACACTCTGTTCTTTTTTGACTTCTTTTTTCTCCACTAAATTGGAGGCTCTCTCGTTTTCGAAAGATAAGTCAAAAACGAACAGAAAGCCTCCCACAGGGAGGCTTTTTTTATAAGGAATACCAGGATGACTGACCAAAAATACTCACTTGATGAAATACGACTGCGTTTAAATGAACTGGATGATCAGTTACTCCAGTTACTCTCAGAGCGTCGTCAAATGAGTATTGAGGTAGCGAAAAGCAAAGTACAAACGTCAAAGCCAGTCCGCGATGCTGAACGTGAACAACAGCTTTTGGTCAAATTGATCAACAATGGTCACCAAAAATATCAACTCGATGCTCAATACATCACGAAGCTTTTTCATACCATTATTGAAGACTCGGTTCTCCTTCAACAGTCCTATCTGCAAAACTTGGCGAATCCAGAACTGAGCCGGAAACCACTTGCTCGTGTCGCATTCTTAGGTTCGAAAGGTTCATATTCTCATCTTGCTAGCCGCGAGTATTTCAGCCGAAAAAATACTGAACTGATTGAACTCAATTGCGAACACTTTAGAGAAGTAACCCGTACCGTTGAGTCTGGCCATGCTGACTATGGCGTATTGCCAATCGAAAACACCAGTTCTGGCTCGATCAACGAAGTCTACGATCTGCTGCAACATACCACACTATATATTGTCGGAGAATTGACGTTGCCTATCGAACACTGCTTGGTTGCAACCTCTGACATTCGTTTAGAAGAACTTAAAACACTTTACTCTCACCCTCAACCGCACGCTCAATGCAGTGAATTTTTAAGCAAGTTAGAAGGTGTCAAGCTTGAGTCATGTGCAAGCACCGCCGACGCAATGCAAAAAGTGAAGCAGATGAATCGCTCAGATGTCGCAGCGATTGGCAATGCTTCGAGTGGGAAGCTCTATGGCCTACAGCCTATTCAGAGTAATATTGCGAACCAAACCGAAAACCATACTCGCTTTATTATTGTCGCGCGTAAGCCTGTAGAGGTATCTGCACAAATTCCTGCCAAGAGCACTCTCATCATGTCAACCTCGCAAGCAGCAGGTTCATTGGTAGAAACTTTGTTAGTACTGCAGCGATATGGCATCAACATGACCAAGCTAGAGTCTCGTCCAATCATGGGCAATCCTTGGGAAGAGATGTTCTACGTTGACCTAGAGGCTCACCTAGACTCGCAACCAATGCAGCAAGCGCTCAATGAACTGACTAAAATCACCAAACACTTAAAAGTTCTTGGCTGCTATCCAAGTGAAAACGTAAAACCAACTCAGGTAAAACTTCTGTAAATATATCTACATAGGTCAAATAATTGTCACTTAATAGCTGACACCACTCACTAATATTCTTACTATCACGCTCTATTTAGTTGCATATTAGTGTTGTGTCAGCGCGTTTCAAACTGACTCTGATTAGCAGTACTTTCCTGATTTATCGATAAAGGGACCTAACAGTCAGTATGAGAGCTTCGTACATATTGCTATTAACTCTGCTCAGTTCCGTTACCACAGCTCAAGAAACCAGCCTAAATGTTTACATGTGGGAAGATACACTCTCCCCCTATGTTCAATCTGAGTGGGAGAAAGAGTCTGGTGTAAGTTTAAAACTTTCGCACTTTGACAACGACGACGAGCGCAGTTTATTGATGATGAAGAGCGTTCAGCTTCCCTTTGATGTAGTGGTCGTAGACAACGTCTCAGCTCAAATTTATGGTCGGCTCGGCGCCTTTGAAGATCTATCATCACTCAATAACCGACAACATAATGAAGCTAAATGGAATCAAACCTGTGGCCCTTATGCTGTACCTTACTTTTGGGGGACTGTGGGTATCGCCTATCGTAAGGATAAGATCAGTCATCCACCGAAAACTTGGCAGGCCTTTGTTAATCCACCACCAGAGCTGTCTGGTAAGATTGGAATGATTAACGATAGCGTAGAGAGCTTCTTACCTGTTCTATATAGCTTAGGGCTCTCTCCCACCACCGAAAATCCTCAAGAGCTCAAAAGTGCCTTCCCTGCGATGATGCTGTTTAGCGAAAAAGTCCTCACCTATGAGTACATTTTGAGTTATGTTCGTAGCCAAGAATCCATCAACCCAATGGCAATGACACTCGCTTACAGCGGTGATCAATATTCTCTGAATCGTACCTTCGGTGGTGATAACTGGGATTTCATCATTCCTGATGGGGAACTGTTTGTTTGGGTAGACTGTCTAGCGGTGACGAGTCATTCAGAGCACAAGCAAGAAGCAAAAGCGTTTCTCGAATACCTCATGCATCCCAAGGTTGCTGCAAAAAATGCAACAGATATCAAAGCCGCTACTCCTAACTTAAGTGCACTAAAACTACTGCCCGATTGGTATCTAAATGATGCATCATTATTCCCATCTGCCGAACGAATTAAAAACGCACATATAGATAGCGAACTCTCGGCAGAAAATATAAGCCTAAGAGCTAAAGTAATTAACCAAATTCTTAAACGTCATGAAGCTAAACACTAGGGTTCTACTGCTTGTTGCGCCTGTAATCTTATTGAGTGCTGTTATCTCTAGCTATAGCATCTACTTCAATCAAAAAGATACGCTTATCAAGCGCGAGCAAAGCTATATTCAGCTCTCTATGGAAAAGCTAGCTGGTCATTTTCGCCAATCAATGGCGCTGATCAATAGCTACTCTTTGACCTTAACTAAAAGCGATATTATTAGTAATTATTTTCGTCAACCTGAGAACCCCTACAGAGAGATGAAACTGATTGGTAATTTGCAAGCAACCATTGAAAATCTGCAACCCAGTAAGCAGAACGATATTGCTGTTGCTATTGTCGACAGTCAGCACCAAGTACGTTTCTATGCGGACAACCAAAGTGACCCCTTCTCTGCTTTAGATGAAAATATTCGACAGTATGTAAAGCAGACTTACCAAACCACCGGCGAACTGAGTCATACTGGTTACGCTAAAAGCTATCAGGGACAAAGCATTCTTATTCGTTATGATGTTCTGGATGGAAGCACGCTAGACTCCCCATTGAGCTACAACAAAGATCAAATCTTTTTTATCGTTGTGTCACTCTCTCTTGAAAAATTCGACCAGCTCAAACACATCTTAGAATTTGATAACGACAGCAGTATCTTTTTCTCCCCTGAGCCGGTATTCAAATCGGGCCTCACTCAATCAGTCGAACTAAAACCCGATTTATATGCCGTTCTCGATCCAGCTCCATATCTGACGACACAAAAACTAGCCAAAATCGAACAGCGCCTCATGTTCTCGTTTGGTCTTTCATCGTTAGTTACCGTATTAATTTTGCTTTTTCTGCTCTACCGACATGTAATTCAGCCGATTACAACACTAGACCGCCAGTTAAAAGAAGTTGAGCTACGCAAGCGTTCTAACATTGAAAGACTAGAGTGCAACAACGAGATCGGTCGCTTGTCTGCACGTTTTTACTTCATGTACAAAGAGCTCAACTCTAGCTATCAGAAAACCAAGGCAATGGCAGAGAATGACCACCTCACACAACTAGCAAACCGATATCAATTCCAAGTCTATGTTGAGCGTGTTTTGGCCAATAAGCTCAACTACAGCTATGCCTGGATTCTATACATAGACCTAGACAACTTTAAGTACGTCAATGACAAGTATGGTCACCATGTTGGGGATTCACTGTTGGTCAACTTTGCTGAGCATATCAAACGAATCAGCCTCGAGAGTGAACGCAACTATGGAATAAAGTCATTGGCATCGCGTTTGTCGGGGGATGAGTTTGCTATATTTATTGCCTCTAACCAACCAGGTAGCTTTGCTGAATCACTCGCCCACTTGGTGTTAGACCCAATCCAGAATCATACCAATGCGTCTATTGGGAGCTTCCCAATTACCGCAAGTATTGGCATTGCCTCTTATCCAGAAGACGGAATGGATTTAGCAAGGCTGCTATCTCACGCGGATACCGCCATGTACCAAGCTAAACGAGCAGGCAAAAACCAAGTTGCGCACTACTCCAAAGAGCTCGATGAGATCGTACGCCGCCGAACGCAAGTAGAGCGCGCCCTACGTAACGGTGATCTAAAGAATGAATTTACCTTACTCTATCAGCCTTACTACGATGTGACTGGTAAAGTGATTAAAGGTGTGGAAGCGCTACTTCGCTGGGATTCGCCAAAACTTGGCAAAGTAACCCCAAGCGAGTTTATCCCCATTTCAGAACAAATCGGCCTGTTTGGCACGATTGACCGCTGGGTAATTAAACAAGCCTTTATCGATTTTCCTAAGCTACAAAAATGTTTTGATAGCCCAATTCAGCTGTCGATAAACCTCTCGTCAGCCGAGCTCGACTCATTGCAG
Organism: Vibrio tubiashii; assembly: GCA_000775715.1. Lineage (GTDB taxonomy): Bacteria > Pseudomonadota > Gammaproteobacteria > Enterobacterales > Vibrionaceae > Vibrio > Vibrio tubiashii_A. Next base: position 134,990 of record JRWQ01000010.1, on the reverse strand, counting down.
TTAGCCATTGATATTCAATCATTGATGGAGTTACACCCAGTTCAGCCACACTTAATTGACTTTGAAATTACCGAGACTTTTGCTTCTGATTCGCAAAGCTACCTTCTGTTACACGAGTTGGCACAGATGGGCTTTAAGCTAACTATAGATGACTTTGGTTCAGGCTATACGTCTATCACTCAATTGGTAGAGTACCCAGTACAAAAAATTAAATTTGACCGTGAATTCCTAGAAACTCTGATTAAAACCGATAATCGACAGGTTGTGAAACCATTGGTGGACCTTTGTCACTCGCAATCTATGCTAGTAACGGCTGAAGGCATCGAGTCGCAAGCGATGCACGATTGGCTGGCTGACAACAAATGTGACTATATGCAAGGTTACTATTTGTCGCCTCCCCTCTCTATGTCACAATTAAGTTCTGGGAACAACGAACCGAAAGGAAACATCAATGTCGGCAAAAACGGTTATTGTAGCGTCGCTTAATCCAGCAAAAATCAATGCAGTCAAAAGTGCTTTTGACGCAAGATTTCCTCTACAGAGTTTTGAATTCATTGGGGTAAGCGTCGATAGTGGCGTAGCGGACCAACCCATGTCTGATCACGAGACCCACTTAGGCGCACTTAACCGTGTCGCGAATGCCAAAGCCGCGCATACCAATGCCGACTACTACGTTGGCTTAGAAGCTGGAATAGAAGATTCGGTGACTTTTGCATGGATGGTTATTGAGTCACAGACTCAAAGAGGCGAGTCTCGCTCGGCAAGTTTAATGCTTCCGCCAGTAGTGGTTGAGAAACTTCAGGATGCTAACGAACTGGGTGATGTGATGGATGAAGTGTTTGGCACCGATAATATAAAACAAAAAGGCGGCGCAATCAGTCTGCTTACTCATGACCTACTGACACGCAGTTCGGTTTATCACCAAGCACTAATTTTGGCATTAATCCCGTTCGCTAATCCGGAGCATTTTCCTAGCAACTTGTAGATATTGATAAAAATAAGGATGCTTACGCATCCTTATTTTTTTCCAGAAGCGCGGCTATCTGTTGCTTTTCGTCATCACTTTTAGACTTGAGCTCGTTTGAGCCACGAGTAATGGTCGCAATACCAACACCCAACATCTGGCTAATCTGCCGCTGAGACAGCTCACCTTTGAGTAGCTCGCGGAAGATATTGACTCTCGCCACCAACGCGTCACGTTCATCAGGCGTCATCAGCATCGTCAGCAACATCTGGTGTTGACTTGACTTAGTACTGTCCTCAATCAGCTCGACTATCTGTTGCCAATCTTTATATTCTGGTTCCAAAGACATCTATTGAATACTCGCTAATATTTCGCGTTCAACTCATGGGGATTTAAGAAAGCACCATCAACCCCTAATACCTCTCGATAGTAGGTTTCAAACATCAGGATATTTTGTACATATCCGCGAGTTTCTTTAAATGGTATCGCTTCTATAAAGGCATAAGCATCGAGTTTTCCTTGCGTTCTTTCACGCCAAGTTTTTACTCGATGGGGCCCTGCATTATACGCCGCTAATGCGAAAATTCGATTGTTATCGTAGCGCTTAAGCAAACTATCCAAGTAGTGACTACCAATTTCTATGTTCTTCCCTACTTGGTAGAGGTCTTGATAGCCCTGGTATTCAATCTTGTATTTCTTGGCGGTGTACTTTGCCGTTGAAGGCATAATTTGCATGATGCCACGCGCTCCTACAGGCGATCGCGCTTCGATGTCGAGTGCACTCTCTTGTCTCGCGAGAGACATCAGTGTGATCGGATCTATGCTGTGTTTATCGCCATAAAAGTTAAACCACCAGCGATGAGCAACAGGGAAACGAATCTCTAAATTGTCCCACATTTTCGCCTTGATGCTCGCCGTCACTGTTAAGTTATGCCATCCCTTAAATGAGGCAAAAGCTGCCAACATCTCTTTCTGCGATCTATCTGCTCTTTCTAACAGCCAGCGCCACTCACTTTTTGCCGCAGCAATTTTATCTCGGTCAATCAGTTCTTCGATACGAACAAGTTCTGTCTGATAGGGCTTAACTTGTTGTTGGTCAAGCGCAATCACTGACGTTGGGTACTCAATAGAACGCTTGAGTTCTTTTGCTGCGGCGACACTATAAAAGTTACGTTGACCAATTATAGCCTGCATACGTTTTTGGCCCGCACTATATTTACCCAGAGCCATTTCACTGCGTCCTAGCCAGTACTGCCAACGCAGGCTCTGTTGACTATCTGGTGGCAATTTTTCAATCCAGAACTCTACTCCTTGCCAATCCGTATGTTGAATCGCTAAACGTACACGACGTTCTAGGAGAGGGACACTGGATGACGTAACCATTTTTCCATCACGCCACTTTGCCAGCGACTCAGATTCGGTATTGATCAAACGAAACGAAATGTAATCGGCAAGATGCTGCGCCGTGGCCTTATCAAAGTGCTGTCCTTTCACTACCTTGGCAAACTGCTTTTGAGCCAACTCTGGGTCTTTACGTGCTAGCTTTTTTAAGGCCAATTTCGTTTGAGTTTGGTAAAACTCGCTAACCTTGTGCTTTTTGGCAAACGTTGCAACCGACTCAGGTTTACTAAACAACGCTTTCATCTCATCAGCTTGACGCTTTACTTGTTCAGATCTAATTTGCTTTTTCAGATAGCTCATCAAGCTACCGTTGCGAGCTTCAAACGCAAGCAACATACGTTCAAGGATAAGCTGTTCGGTTTTTAACCCTGCTTTATCCCAAGCGGCGAACAGCGAGTCACAAGCATCATCAATACTACGGCCAGAGAGCCAAAGTTTTTGCGCGCCTTCAAAAGCAAGCTTCTTGTCTCCCGCTTTTACATGGGCATTGTAGTAGTGGCACTGGTAGGTCTCTCCTCTCGGCTCCTTAGTTTGAAACTCAAGTAGAGTCTGCCACTTTCCTTTTGTCGCTAGAGCATCTATGTAAGGAGCGCGTATTCGATTAGAGAAAGGGAAAGTACGGTGTTCGACAATAAACTGCTCTACTTCGCTAGGTTGACGGCTGCCAATATCAACCAGAAAGCTACGATAATCGACGTAAGGAGTTAATGGATACTCAGCAATTTGTGGTCGTATTTTTTCATACTCAGCGACCTTATTGTCATCCAGTAAGGTTTGAGCTTGATCGTACAAATCTCGCTGTTTTTGCAGATCGACGGCCAGTGCGGATGTGGTAAAACTTGCGCTGCATACCATCGAAGTAACCAATAAAAACGATGAAGGAATGCGATGCAGCGACTTGGGAAAAGTCAGCGCCATAAGAGTCTCATCCTGAGATTTGAATGCTATGTGTTTCTATTTATGCTCATTGTAAACGGCGCTGTAAAGGCCGTAGATGTAAATAATAATAAATTCACACAACTGTGACATTCCACGTAACTGGGGCTAATTGTTAGGTTGTAAATTATCACTAAAGCAAATCAGTCGGAACACACGCGCTTTATCGGGTAACAAACTGCGCTCTGTTAGTATAAAATAGTCTTTTACGTGAATTGACTATTTAGGAACGATCGGCAATGGCTGAATACGTATATACCATGTCGCGAGTGAGCAAGATTGTGCCACCAAAGCGACAAATTCTTAAAGACATCTCTCTGAGCTTCTTCCCTGGCGCTAAAATTGGTGTTCTAGGCTTGAACGGTGCAGGTAAATCAACTCTTCTTCGCATCATGGCAGGTATCGATACCGACATTGATGGGGAAGCGCGTCCACAACCAGGATTAAACGTTGGCTATCTCCCTCAGGAACCGGTTCTAGACGAATCTAAAACGGTTCGTGAAATTGTTGAAGAGGCCGTTTCTGATGTTGCGGGTGCAATGAAGCGTCTTGATGAAGTATACGCAGCTTACGCAGAACCTGACGCTGACTTTGATGCATTAGCAAAAGAGCAAGGTGAGCTTGAAGCGCTAATCCAAGCTAAAGAAGGTCACAACCTAGAAAACGCTCTGGAGCGCGCTGCGGATGCATTGCGTCTGCCTGAATGGGACCAGAAAATCGAACACCTATCTGGTGGTGAACGCCGCCGAGTAGCAATCTGTCGCCTGCTTCTTTCTAAGCCAGACATGCTGCTACTCGACGAACCAACTAACCACCTGGATGCTGAATCTGTTGCCTGGCTAGAACGTTTCCTTGTCGATTACACAGGTACTGTTGTGGCGATTACCCACGACCGTTACTTCCTTGATAACGCTGCGGGCTGGATTCTAGAGCTTGACCGTGGTGAAGGTATTCCATGGCAAGGCAACTACACCTCTTGGCTAGAGCAAAAAGATGCGCGTCTACAACAAGAAGCATCTCAAGAAAAAGCTCGTCAGAAGACGATTGAGAAAGAACTTGAGTGGGTTCGTCAAAACCCGAAAGGTCGTCAGTCTAAATCTAAAGCACGTATGGCTCGTTTCGAAGAACTGCAAAGCGGCGATCGTCAGAAACGTAACGAAACTAACGAACTATTCATCCCACCAGGTGAGCGTCTAGGTGATAAGGTTATTGAAGTGAATAACCTAAGCAAGTCATTCGACGGCCGCGTACTGATTGATGACCTATCATTCAGCATGCCTAAGGGCGCTATCGTTGGCATTATCGGTGCCAACGGTGCAGGTAAGTCGACTCTGTTTAAGATGCTAAGCGGCACTGAGCAACCAGACTCAGGCACTATCGATATGGGTGACACTGTTAAGCTAGCGTCTGTGGATCAATTCCGTGATTCAATGGACGATACCAAGACGGTTTACCAAGAGATCTCAGAAGGCGCTGACATCATCAAGATCAACAACTTTGAAATCCCTGCCCGTGCTTACTGTTCGCGCTTTAACTTCAAAGGCAGCGATCAACAGAAGATCATCGGTGAGCTTTCTGGTGGTGAGCGCAACCGTGTACACCTAGCTAAGCTACTTAAAGCTGGCGGCAACGTACTGCTACTCGATGAACCAACCAACGATCTAGACGTAGAAACACTGCGTGCACTAGAAGAAGCCCTGCTTGAATTCCCTGGCTGTGCCATGGTTATCTCGCACGACCGTTGGTTCCTAGACCGTATCGCGACTCACATCATTGACTACCGCGATGAAGGCCAAGTTAACTTCTACGAAGGTAACTATACTGAGTACATGGAGTGGCTGAAGAAGACTCTTGGTCCAGAAGCAGCGGAACCACATCGTATTAAGTACAAACGTATCGCTAAGTAAATACGCTTGATCTTTGTTCAAAGGCCGCTATTATTAGCGGCCTTTCTTATACAGAGCTTATATAGATCACAATACGGATAAGTCTCCGTATTGATTAAAGCGAAGAATGCGAACAGCCGCGCATAGTAGCCACTATACTTTTGTTACTCTTACGAGTCGGAATATAGAGAGAAGATTATGATCGAACGTCGTCGTTTTTCGCGCATTGTTTATCAAGCACAAGCAACACTGGTTCAAGACTCAACAACGGTTAATGCCTTGGTCTGTGATTTATCACTGCATGGCCTGTTAGCTACGAGCGAACAATCAGATATGTTAGATACAGATAAACAAGTAGATGTTGAGTTTTCGCTTGCAGGAAGTGATGTCACGATCCAACTTGTAGGAAACATTGTTGGGCTTAATAACAATGTGATTCGTCTGAGCATTGATCATATTGATATTGAGAGTATCGGGCATTTAAAGCGATTAGTTGAGTTAAATGTAGGTGACGATGAGCTTTTACACCGAGACATCGAGCACCTTTCTGACCTAGGTGAGTACACCTAAACTAACTAGTTTATGTCGAAAAAAATTACCATTTCTATTCCTACATCATCAGGAATAGAAAGTTTTACCGTTTCAAAAAAATCACTGTTGGCTTCGATTATCATTGGGGCGAGCGTTTTAGCCTCTGGATTAGCTTATAGCTATCAGCAATGGCAACAGGCACAATCGAACCAAGCAAAGTACGACGTGCTTGCCGATCAGTTCAGCCGCCTTGAAGTGCTCTACGAGGAGCAACTCGATACCACCCACTCTTTATCCCAAGAGCTCGAAGAAAAGCGCAATCAAATCCATGTGCTAGGTAAAAGAGTTTACGATGTGGAGTCGGTTCTCGGTTTAGCCGATGAAGCAGTTGATGATACGAGCTTAGAAAATCGCCTCGACGCTGCCGCTGTTGACTCTGCCGTACGTGCTACCCTGTTTCGGATGATCCCCAATGACTCACCGTTGAACTATGAGCGCATTTCATCTTCATTTGGTTGGCGTACTAACCCTATTACGGGTAAAAAGCACTCTCATACAGGAATCGACTTAACCTGTAAGCGTGGCGAAGAGATCTATGCTCCTGCGGATGGTGTGGTTGAAACGGTTCGACCAAGTAAGAAAGGCTTCGGCAACTTCTTAACCGTTCGCCACTCCTATGGTTTTATGAGCTCTTACGCCCACCTACAAAGATTTAAAGTCCGCAGCGGCCAGTTTGTCAGTAAGGGTGATCTGATTGCGACTTGTGGCAACTCGGGGAACTCAACCGGACCTCACCTCCACTATGAAGTGCGATTCTTAGGTCGTGCGCTTAATCCACAATATACGATGGACTGGACGCCAGATAGCTTTAACTATTTGTTCGAGAAAGAGAAAAAGGTTAAGTGGGCACCGCTAGTTAAACTAATTGATGACACGGTGAGGCTACAAGTCAACCTGACCAACAACCCTTACCAAGACAGTTCGGTGGACACAGTGAAAGCTGAGCAAGAACAGTCGGTAGGTGAAGTAACGACGCAATAAACAATCCAGATAACAAAAGAGCGACTAACTAGGTCGCTCTTGTTCTATTCATTTGGACTAATTAGGGTCTATTGCCCCTAGCCACGATGGATTGAGTCATTGGCTTGCTTGAGCAAGTTTTGGCTCTCATCAAGGAACTGCTTTGAGTAATCACCAAACCAATCACTTACTCTGTCAAAGCTTTCAACAAACGCCTGCTTATCTTTACCATCTAGAATCTCTAACGCTTCACCAAAGCAGCGGTGGAAACGCTTGATCATATCAATGTTCTCTTGAGAAGAGAGAATGATATCTCCGTACAGGTTAGGATCTTGGCCAAACAGACGACCAACCATCGCAAGCTCTAAGCGGTAGATTGGCGAGCTAAGCTGAAGTAGCTTATCAATATTTGGGTTCTCTCGACTTAGGTGTAGACCGTAAGCAAACGAGGTAAAGTGGCGTAGCGCCTGGATTAAGGTCATGCCATGGTCGTGCTCACTCGCATCGATCTGACATAAACTTGCTCCCCAAATGGAGAACTGCTTTAACAGCCACTGATATTGCTCTTCACCACGCCCATCACAGTAAACAATCACCTGCTTAGCCAAGCTTGGAACATCTGGGCCAAACATAGGGTGTAAGCCGACAACCGGACCTCTATGCACATTAAGCATAGCTTGCAGTGGCTTAGATTTAATCGAGGTTAAATCACACAGAATACAATCTTCTGCTAGGTTTGCTAGCTTCTCAATCACACCTTGTGTTAGGTGAATCGGCACCGTCACTACCACCATACCAGCGTTGTCTAGCAATTCATCTGCGCGATGCCAGTCTTTACTACCAAGCACTTTCACGTCATAGCCAGATAGGGTGAACATGCGGCCAAATAGGCCACCAAGCTGCCCTTTACCACCAACAATTACCACCGAGCGTAGTTCTGGATTGAGGCACTTAAAGCCCGAATCCTTCTCGCTAGCATATGACTCACGCATGGTGCGACGTAAGATGTCTTCAATTAGCTGTGGTGGTACACCTTTCTTCGCCGCTTCTTCACGACGAGAGGCCAACATTGCGGCCTCGCGATCGGGAGCATAGATTGGCAAACCATGCTCACTTTTCACCTCGCCAACTTTCTCTACTAAAGAGAGGCGTTGAGCTAATAAATCAAGAATCTGCTTATCAACTGCGTCTATCTGATCACGCAATTCATTCAATTCAACTGCCATTGATATTCCTTGTGCTCTCTACTTATCCTTTCAAGCGATTTTCTAGGAAAGGAACTAGCTCTTCATGTGCATGACGTAATAGTGCCTCAGTTGTGTCCCAATTGATACACGCATCGGTGATAGATACGCCATATTCCATCTCACTAAGAGGAATATCTGATGCTTGGTTACCTTCATTAATGTGGCTTTCAATCATCAAACCAATAATCGACTTGTTGCCTTCACGAATTTGATGAATCACATCTTCTGCAACCAGCGGCTGACGGCGGAAGTCTTTACGCGAGTTGGCGTGACTACAGTCCACCATCAATGACGCATCTAGACCATGCTTAGCCATGTCTTGCTCACACTCAGTAACAGACACAGAGTCGTAGTTAGTTTGCTTACCACCACGCAGGATCACATGGCCATTAGGGTTGCCTTGTGTCGTGAGTAATGCAACTTGACCTTCACGGTTGATACCCATGAAACGGTGACTTGAAGACGCGGCTTGCATCGCATTGATCGCCGTTGCTAGGCTACCATCGGTACCGTTTTTAAAGCCGATAGGCATAGAGAGACCACTGGCCATTTCACGGTGTGTTTGTGATTCTGTCGTACGCGCACCAATCGCTGCCCAGCTGAACGTATCAGCAAGGTATTGCGGGCTAATTGGGTCAAGCGCTTCTGTTGCTAATGGGATTTCCATTTCAGCTAGCTCAACCAAAAGTTCACGACCAACATGCAGACCATGCTCGATATCAAATGAACCATCTAAATGTGGGTCATTAATCAGACCTTTCCAGCCCACCGTGGTGCGAGGCTTCTCAAAGTAAACACGCATAACAATATACAGTTGGTCGCTCAATTGCTCAGACAGTTGTTTAAGACGCTTTGCATACTCCTTTGCAGCGTCAATATCGTGAATTGAACAAGGGCCACACACAACAAGCAAACGATGATCTTTCTTATGAATGATGTTAGCAACCGTTTGACGCGACTCTTGAATGAAGCGACGAGCCTTGTCACTCAATGGCAGCTTCACTTTTAGTTCTTCAGGTGTAATCAGAACTTGTTCGTCACTAATGTTAATATTGCTCAATTCACTTTTTTGCATAACCCTAACCTGTATATTATTTCTTACACCTAGCTATATCCGTGTTTACTAGGCTGGAATAATCATAAAATAACAGGCTTAATTTAGATTTCAAGGTGTAAATAATAAAAAACACGAACGTAAAAATATATTTACACTCTAAATTTTATCTATCTTAATTACCAAAACATGAGATAAGCATGTTTTCTAGCGAGATTGTTCACTAAAATAAGCCTAAATCCCGCAAGTTAAATGACTATGGATCTAATCCTCTCTCTTCTCCAGCAGATGTGTGTCTATCTAGTGTTAGCTTATATGCTAAGCAAGACACCGATTTTTTTGCCACTGCTTAATATCTCTAACCGCCCTAGTCACAAACTCAGTGTTTATGTGCTGTTCTCTCTTTTTTGCATTATGGGCACCTACTTTGGTTTACAGATTAACGATGCCATCGCCAACACTCGAGCAATTGGCGCCGTTATGGGAGGGCTATTTGGCGGGCCGGTTGTGGGATTCTTTGTCGGCCTAACGGGCGGCCTTCATCGCTATACTTTAGGCGGTTTCACTGATTTAGCCTGTGCAATTTCAACCACCGCCGAAGGGTTAATCGGTGGTTTGTGTCACGTTTACTTTGTGCGTAAAAACAAATCAGAACAGTTATTTAGCGCAAGTGTGGTATTTGCTATTACCTTGGTTGCTGAAATCGTCCAGATGCTGATCATATTGATCGTAGCCAAACCTTTCGATCAAGCCTATTCACTGGTCTCCGCGATTGCTGCGCCGATGATCATTGCCAACTCGGTTGGTGCTGCGCTGTTTATGAGTATTTTGCAAGATAGGAAAACCATTTTTGAAGAGTACTCAGCAACCTTCTCTCGTCGTGCGCTAAACATCGCCGAACGCTCTGTCGGTATATGGGCTTCTGGTTTCAATACAGAGAATGCCGAGAAAATTGCCCGTATCGTCTATGAAGAGACCAATGTTGGCGCGGTATCGATTACCGATGATGAGAAAATTCTCGCTTTTGTTGGCATAGGTGATGATCACCATAAGCCGAACACACCCATCTCTTCACAGAGTACTTTAGATGCGATTCAACAAGATGACATCATCTATCTAGACGGAACAGAAAAGCCTTACCAATGTTCGCTGTCTGCTGACTGCAAACTCGGTTCTGCACTGATTATTCCACTGCGCACTGGTGATAAAGTCATTGGTACGATCAAGCTTTATGAGCCGAAAAGAAAACTCTTCTCTACCATCAATATGTCAATGGCAGAAGGGATTGCTCAACTACTCTCAAGTCAGATTCTATTTGGGGACTATCAGCAGAAACAGGTGCTTTTATCTCAAGCAGAAATTAAGCTGCTGCATGCTCAGGTCAATCCGCATTTTCTTTTCAATGCTCTCAACACCATTAGTGCTATCGTCAGGCGTGATCCACCCAAGGCTCGTGAACTTATCCAACAGCTATCGCACTTTTTCCGTAGTAACCTCAAGCAAGACAGCGCGACCGTGACGCTCAAAGAGGAGCTTGCCCATGTCAATGCTTACCTCTCGATTGAAAAAGCTCGCTTCACTGACCGTTTAGAAGTGACGATTGATATCGATGAAGCCCTATTGTCACGCCGAGTACCGACTTTTACACTTCAGCCACTGGTAGAGAATGCAATCAAACACGGCATATCAAACCTACTCGAAGGTGGAAAAGTGCACATCTACAGCCAAGAAACAGAGGCTGGATTTAAAGTGGTGGTAGAAGACAATGCCGGCAGTTACACCCCACCAGCGGATGACCATGTTGGGCTCGGCATGCAAATCGTTGATAAAAGATTAAGTAACAAATTTGGTCGCGTTTCGGCTCTCAATATTGAAGTCGAACCCAACCACTACACTAGAATGAGTTTTATCATACCTAACAAGAACACGTTATAGGGTCTTATCATGCTGTCGGCATTAGTTATAGATGACGAACTTTTCGCTCGCGAGGAATTGACCGAGCTACTGGAAGAGACGGGTCACATCGAAGTGATTGCACAAGCAAGCAATGCCATTGAAGGGCTAAAGAAAATCAATCAACTTAAGCCTGATGTGGTGTTTCTCGATATCCAGATGCCACAAATCACGGGAATTGAACTCCTAGCGATGCTTGACCCTGAAACCATGCCGAATGTTGTGTTTGTCACTGCCTATGATGAGTTTGCCGTTCAAGCGTTTGAAGACAATGCGTTTGATTACCTGCTTAAGCCGGTTGATACATGCCGCCTAGAAAAGACCGTGAAACGTCTGCTCAAGTCTCAGCCAACTACAGTAGAAAAACTAGCGACTATCACACCGCAAAACCTAGATCAGGTGCCTTGTATTGGCTTAAATCGTATCGTAATCATTCCAACGCATGATGTTGAGTTTGCCTACAGTGACATTAGCGGTGTCCACGTCCAAACCCACGAACAGAAAGCGACCTCACAACTCACCTTAAAGATCCTCGAAGAGAAAACACCTTTAGTGCGTTGCCATCGCCAGTTTTTGGTTAATATCAAAGCAATCAAAGAGATAAAGCTACTTGAGAATGGATTGGCAGAGATCATCACGGTCAGCGAACACCCACTACCAGTCAGCCGCCGCTACTTAAAAACACTAAAAGAGATGTTAGGTTTCCATTGATACCACAAAGCCGCAATATGCTGCGGCTTTGTTCACTGCTTACAACCCTTGAGTTAAGCCTCGACGATTCGTTTCATTGCCTCAGAAGCTTGCTTCCACTGTTCGCTGCGCTGCAAATCCGATAGCGAGAAGCTTTGAGTTTTTAGCAATGAATCTGCTTGCGGCGTTTCCATTACCGGCAGATTATCGAGTACCTCAATTTGTGCGTCTCGCTTATTGCAGACCAAAATCATATCGCAGCCAGCGACCAGTGCCTGATGTGAACGTTCAGCAGGGCCACCCATGATCGATGCTCCTTCCATGGTCAGATCATCAGAGAAAACAATGCCTTTAAAGCCAAGCTTTTCACGTAGGATCTGCTTGAGCCAATACTCTGAACCGCTTGCAGGCTGGCTATCATAATGAGGGAAGACGACATGGGCGGGCATCATAGCGTCTAAAATGCCTGACTCTATCTGCGCTTTAAATACCGCCATATCTTGCTCAAAAATGTTGTCACGATCATCAAATGGGGTTTCTAGGTGAGAATCAGCAATCACGCCACCGTGCCCTGGAAAGTGCTTACCTGTGGTTGCCATTCCTACTGACTTCATACCCTTCATATACGCTAGGCTATGACGAATAATAGTGTCAGCATCGTCACCAAACGCACGGTTACCAATCGCTTTGCAATCAAAGCCTTTGTCTAAAACTGGTGCGAAGCTTAAATCAATGTCATGTGCAATAAGCTCTGCAGCCATCAACCAACCACCTTGCTCTGCTAACTGCTCTCCGTTGTCAAACTGAGCATACTTCTGAGCCGCTGGAATCAGTGAGAAACCTTCCCTGAATCGCTGTACACGTCCACCTTCTTGGTCTACGCCGATAAGGATTGGCCGTTTTGCCGCTTGGCGAACTGCTTTGTTCAACGCAAGTAACTGCTTACTGTCATGATAGTTGCGCGAAAATAAGATCACCCCACCCACTGTCGGATGCTCGAGAATCTCTCTGTCTTCAGCCGTTAACTCATAACCAGCAACATCTACCCATAACGGTCCCATGCTTTCTCCACATCAATCTGAAATTCGCTAAGTTAACGAGAGTATTCTGATTATTCTCGGTTTACAATGGCTAAAACTGTACTGTAACCGAAAATATCCATGGATCAGAAAGAGTTATACATTGGCATCATGTCTGGCACTAGCCTTGATGGAGTTGATACTGCACTCGTCGAGATGGAAGCTGGCAAAGCAAAGCTGCTTGGCAGCAATGACTACCCGATACCCGAGCCACTTAAACAGAGGTTATTGAAGGTCAGCCTTGGCCAATCCACCAACTTAGTTGAGATAGGACAACTCGATCATCTGCTTGGTAAGCTGTACGCACAGGCAGTTAAAGCATTACTGGAGAAAACCGGTTACTCTACGGATCAAATCACCGCTATTGGTAACCACGGTCAAACCGTTTTCCATCAGCCTACTGGCGACACGCCCTTCACCATTCAACTCGGCGACGCCAATATCATCGCGGTATTGACCGGAATTGATACTATTGCTGATTTTAGACGCAAAGACATCGCCCTTGGCGGACAAGGTGCACCGCTAGTCCCTGCCTTTCATCAATCGATTTTCAGATCAACCGATTCCAGTGTCGTAGTGCTTAATATTGGCGGGATTGCCAATATTTCGGTATTAAGACCTGAGCAAGCAGTGATTGGCTACGACACAGGTCCAGGGAATATGTTGATGGATGCTTGGTGTCACAAGCATACTAGCAAGGCTTATGACAAAGATGCAGCATTGGCACAAGGTGGACAAGTAAATCAAAACTTGTTAGCAACACTGCTCCAAGAGCCATACCTTGCCCTTAACCCGCCCAAAAGTACCGGACGAGAGCTGTTCAACCTCGCTTGGCTTGAGTCAATTATCTGCAAATTAGATACCTCCGTTGAAGATATACAACGTACTTTATGCGAATATACTGCGTGTACCATCGCTAATGAAATCAATAAGTTCACTCAAGGTGATGCACCAGAGCTTCTAGTTTGTGGTGGCGGCGCACGGAATCCGCTACTCATGGAACGACTTAAGGAATATCTGCCAAGTTGGCATGTATTGCTCACTGACGACAAAGGCATCGATAGCAACAACATGGAAGCAATAGCCTTTGCTTGGCTCGCTTATCGCCGCATTCACAATTTGCCAAGCAATCTGCCTGAAGTCACCGGAGCAAGCAAAGCCGTCTCCCTTGGTGTAATGTATTTTGCTGATAAGTAGGGATAATTATGACTAACGATGCGCTAATTGCTGCGCTTTCTCATTTAGTGTCTGAGGGCCGAAATCCAGAGACGATGGATATTGATCTTCTTCCTTCGCTCGAAATCGTTCAACGAATCAACCAGCAAGACCAGCAAGTCCCATTGGCGGTAGAAAGAGTCCTACCAGAGATCGCTCACGCCGTCGATAAAATCACCTCTGCGTTCAAAAAAGGTGGCCGACTCGTCTATATGGGGGCTGGGACCAGTGGCCGTTTAGGCGTTCTCGATGCCTCAGAATGTCCGCCTACTTTTGGCGTGTCAGACAAGATGGTTATTGGCCTCATCGCCGGTGGACCTGAAGCGATATTAAAAGCCAAAGAGGGCGCCGAAGACTCACCTGAACTTGGGGTAGAAGATCTTAAATCGATAAACTTTAGCGTTAATGATGTTGTGGTGGGTATTGCAGCAAGTGGCAGAACCCCTTATGTCATAGGCGCTCTTCAATACGCCAACGACCTTGGCGCAACAACGGTAGCGCTCTCTTGTAACCCGAACTCCACGATTGCAGATATCGCTCAAATTGCCATTAGCCCTGTGGTTGGCCCAGAAGCATTGACAGGCTCAACACGCTTGAAATCCGGTACGGCACAAAAGCTTGTACTCAATATGCTGACAACAGCGAGTATGATCCGTTTGGGCAAGAGCTATCAGAACTTAATGGTTGATGTGAAGGCGACCAATAAAAAGCTCGTCGCCCGTGCAGCGAGAATTGTAATGCAGGCGACCGATTGCGATAAAAACCAAGCAACGGAAACACTAAAGTTGACTGATTATGACGTCAAGCTTTCCATCTTAATGCTACTCACAGGCATGGATCTAACCCAAGCGAAGGCCCAGCTTGAAAAGCAAGATGGCTTCTTACGTAGAGCAGTTCAAGATCATCAAACAGACTAGCCTTTGATTGGGTAGCAAAAAGGGAGAAAGCGCGCTTTCTCCCTGTGTTGTTTCATTGAGTAACTAGTTCTGATACTCATTCCAACCACGCTGCCACTCCATGCGGAATTTCTGTGCCGTTTCCGTTCCCTCACAAACACCTTCATAGTACTGACCTGATAGACCAATTTGGTATGCGAAGTCTGGGTTACAATACTCGCTAATTCCTTCAAAATAGCCCTGCTCATAATCAGAATGTTTAGCACTACCTAAACTTGCCAAGTCATTGTAAGAACGTTGAGTGTGTCCAGTAATGCCATCTTGATATCCAATTTGATACCAATCACCTTGCTTGGCTAACTCTTCCGGGGTACTACTACATGCTACCAAGACTGACACTAACGCTGCGATAACGATTTTTTTCATTTTTTATCCTTGTTTATGCAGATAATTGAAGGCGTGTTCTTAGGGTCTATTGACCCTAGTTATTGATATAACAGCAGAATTGCACGCCTACTATTAATCAAACCACTAAAAACCAATAAATGCCACTCGCCACCAGAAAAAACCGTTTATTTTCTCAATCCGCCACTCATTTTGTTATATGACCACTCACTCAAGAAGCGAATGAAGATAGCTCAGCATACGCATAATATGCATAGTGAGCTTAATTATTAAGGACAAGTGCTATGTTGTGGTTTCTAACCTGTGTTGCAGCCCTAATCGGCGGATACTTTATTTATGGGGCTTTTGTAGAAAAAGTCTTCGGCATTAACGAAAAGCGTCAAACCCCCGCGCATACCAAAGCGGATGGCGTTGACTACGTGCCAATGTCGACCAAAAAAGTTTACCTAGTTCAGTTACTTAACATCGCTGGTGTTGGCCCTATCTTTGGTCCAATCATGGGGGCACTATATGGCCCTGCGGCTATGCTGTGGATTGTGATCGGCTGTATTTTCGCAGGTGCTGTACATGACTACTTCTCGGGTATGTTGTCAGTGCGAAACGGCGGAGCTTCCGTTCCTACCATTACTGGACGCTACTTAGGCAATGGCGCAAAACACTTTATGAATATCTTTGCCATTGTTCTGCTGCTGCTCGTTGGTGTTGTGTTCGTTTCTGCACCTGCAGGTATGATCACTAACCTAATTAACGATCAAACAGACCTAACAGTTAGTATGACGACTATGGTTGTGGTGATCTTTGCTTACTACATCATCGCGACGATTGTTCCTGTCGATAAAATCATCGGCCGCTTCTACCCATTGTTCGGCGCCCTTCTGATCTTCATGTCTGTTGGCCTAATGACTGCGGTAGCTCTATCGAGCGAACACACTGTTATGGGTGAGTTCCAAGTGAGCGATATGTTCACTAACTTAAACCCGAATGACATGCCTCTATGGCCAGCGCTATTTATCACTATTGCGTGTGGTGCAATCTCTGGTTTCCATGCTACTCAGTCACCACTGATGGCACGTTGTATGGAGAACGAGAAGAACGGTCGTTTCGTCTTCTACGGTGCAATGATTGGTGAGGGTGTTATCGCTCTAATCTGGTGTGCACTTGCACTCTCGTTCTTCGGTACAGTGGACGGCCTTGCAGAAGCCGTTAAGAATGGCGGTCCGGGTAATGTAGTATACAGTGCAAGCTTCGGTCTACTGGGCGTATTTGGTGGTATTCTGGCTTTCCTAGGTGTGGTTATTCTGCCTATCACTTCAGGGGACACGGCATTCCGCTCTAGCCGTTTGATTCTAGCTGAGTACTTCAAGGTTGACCAAAAAGCACTGCGTAACCGCCTAATGATGGCTATTCCACTGTTTGTTATCGGTGGCATCTTAACTCAAGTAGACTTCGGTGTGATCTGGCGTTACTTCGGCTTTGCTAACCAATCAACAGCAGTAATGATGTTGTGGACTGCGTCAGCATACCTACTTCGCCACAATAAGCTGCACTGGATTACTACTGTACCAGCTATCTTCATGACGACGGTATGTGCGACCTTCATTCTAAACAACAGCACACTAGGCTTTGGCTTGCCAATTGAAGTTTCAACCGTATCTGGCATCTTGTTTGCTCTAGCGATTACCGCTTACGTGATTAAAACTTCTAAAGGTAAAGGCGAAACAGAATTAGCGGATGAAGAAAAACCAACCACCGCGACGGAAACGGTATAACGCTGATATCTTTGCTTGCAAAACAAAAGGCTCCCTCGGGAGCCTTTCTTATAACTAAACCAAATGCAACTGGGCTTTTTCGTTCATCCAGTTACTTTTTCGGTGATAAGGTCGCGGTTATTTTTTGGCTGTTGGCACCAAATGTCCAAGTCGCTCTTTGCTGAATATCACTTAAGTTTATACTGTTCGCGGTTGCTTCGATATTCAACAGCGCGTCAATTCCATAGCCATGAATCAAATAGCGACTATAAAACCAAGCACGCTGAGCAGGGTCTTCATCAAGTGGCTTTAGCCCATTGGTAAGTTGCTTAAGTGCAGTACTTTTCTCCTGCTCTGTAATCGAACTAGCGAGACCTTCGAATAGAGTGCTTAAGGCCTGCTGTACCTCTTTGACATCTTTTGCAGCCACTTTGACATTGACAAACCAATCCGATACTAACTCGCCGTCTTGAGTGACAGGAAACACTTCTGGAGAGTAATCTAAGCCACGCTTTTCTCGCACTTCATCGAGCAGTCGTGCACTTGCAATACGTTGCAAGGCATCTTCAGCAAACAGGTCTTTAGCTGTTTTGGGTTGTGTTTGCGTATTAATCAATCGAGTGAGGACAGCCGTTCCCTTCTCTTGGCTCTCTGCCACATCAAGCTGTTGAGTCAGATTAGGGTTGTAGCCATTATCAAAGTTAAGCGATGACGCCTGCTGCGAGTTGAAGGCTATTGGAGCAATGTACTTACGCAGCATTGCCGCTACTTGATTTGACTCTAAGTCAGCAATGATGACTAACTTGTTGTCACGGTTGTAGCTAAATAGCTGATTATGAGCACTGAGTAGTTGCTCTGGTGTCACTGTAGCTATATCAGAGTTCAATATAAAACGGTGACGACTGCTAGGCTGATAAGTAATAGCATTGATTGCCTTGTACCATTGCCCCTCAGGCGAGGCAAAGAAAGCATTGTTATCTTCGTAAATTTCCTGTTTCACTGCTTCAAGCTGACGTGACTCTACCTTTACCTCTTGCGAGATATTGAAAATAACATTGAGCGCGAGGGACAACTCTTTAGCGGCACTGTTTATCTCAACACCGTGGGCAGTAAAGCCGACGAATGGAGACACAGCAATATCTTTCTTGCGTAGGAAGCTATCAAACTGGGAGCCATTAAATTCTCCCAAGCCACTGCGAGCGGCCGTTGGTACAAGCAGATTTGCTGCTGCATATAGATCTGGTGTCAATGCAGATTTACCACCTTGGCTAGCATAAACCAGATGTGCTCTCTTACCTGCTTTTTCATCTCGTTGATACCAAACCTCAATGCCATTACCAAGTTGCCATACCGTGAGATCTCGCTCCTTATCGACTCGTGATACTATCTCACCAGATGCTTTAGGTTGCAGTATCTCCGACGTTACAGCCTGAAGAGCTAAAGGCTTGCTTCCTTGCTGTTGATACTCTTGTGATATTTTTGCCAACGCGCTGTCTAAATCGCTTGACGACTCATTGGCACTAGAACCTTGCAACCAAGTAATGTCGGACGACAATAGGTCATTAAGGTTTTTATTTACTCGAGTTAAGTCTACGTGGGTAATAAAATCGTTCAGACTTGATTGTTTAAACTCACGACTTTGCACCGGCATTGCTTGTTCGATCGCAAGTAACTTCTCTTCTACGATCTGCAACGGCTTGCGCTTATCCCAGTCACTATCGAGGTTTTCAAGTGCACTGGTATAGCTAGCCATAATGCTGTCCAATTCGTCTTGACTCACGCCGTGGTCGCGCAAAGATCGTAGCGTTGACAATAACGTCTCTTGAGTCGCATCGCGTTGACCAGAAGCAAATGCAATCTCAGTTACAGAGAGACGATTGTAGCCTAGCCACTGTGTATAACTGCCCGAATACTGAACCGCTATGGCGGCATCATTCAGTGCAGCGTTAAGACGCTGAGTAATCAACTGTTGAGCAATGTCATCTAGCCAGAACTGATACTGCTGCTTGTACTTGTTGATGGCGATAGGGCCTCTATCGACAATCATGTGTAAACTCGGCGACTCCATATTTCCGACTGGCAGTGAACGAGAGCTAGAGTCAATAGAGACTGTACGCTGCTTCTCGACCGCAGGTTGTCCATTACTTTTCCAGCTTGAGAACTGCTCAGCAATCAACATTGAAAGCTCTTTAGAGTTAATATTGCCAGCAATAACTAACTCTGCATTCTGTGGCTGATACCAAGTATGATAGTAGTCAATTAAACCTTGGGAGGTCGCTTGTTGCACCGCATCCTCAGTACCAAGCGGGTCACGGTTTTCTAAGATTGAGCCTTGAATAGCAGCCAGATACGCTTTTGTCGCTAGCGACTCATTCTCTGGGCGCGACAAACGAAACTCGCCAAGAATTACCCCCTTTTCTCGCTCTACTTGCTCAGGATCAAACTCAATGCCATCAGCGACATCTCTCATCCAAGTTAAGGCTAAAGGTAAATGCTCTTTGTCTGCTAAATCCATTTTGTAGGCCGTCATCTGATAGCCAGTAAAGGCATTGATATCGGCGCCAAAACTACCACCGGTTTTCTCGAACATCTTAATAACGTCATTACCGGTAAAGTTTCGGCTACCATTGAAAGCCATATGCTCTACAAAGTGGGCGTAACCGCGTTGCTCGCTTGACTCTTGCAGAGAGCCAGCATGAATAATAAGACGGATAGAGATCTCTTCATCATCCGTCGGATAGAGGTGATAACGCAATCCATTATCGAGTTGATGTTGACTCCAGTTTGCGTCTTCAGGTATGGGTTTGTCTAACTCAGAGTTACAACCGACACTAAATAGAATTAATAAGGGGAAAAGCCATTGTGTTACAACTTTCATGAACAGCTCCTAGTTCAAATACTTGGAGCACTATAGCTTTTTGGCTTCAAAAAATGTGCAACAGCCAATCTAAGTGCATTGAAAGTGCGAAGCAAAGCACTAAAATTTGAAACTTGTATAAGTGTCAGCTAAATACTGACACTTTCACACAATGAAACAAAAAAGCCCTTAACTCTTCAAAGAGTTAAGGGCTTATCTTCTTTGTAGAGATCTAATCTACTTGCTTAATCTGAAGCTCTTTTGGTACTTCAAAGAACATATTTTCTTCACGGCCTTGGATCTCTTCTACAGCTTGAGAACCGACAATCTGTTTAATTGTGTCTAAGATTTTATTGACCAACTCTTCGGGGGCAGAAGCCCCTGCCGTTACGCCAACTTTAACCTTTCCATCAAACCATTCAGGTTTGATATCTTCGGGGCAGTCTGTCAGGTAACCTGGCGTGCCCAATTTTTCTGCCAACTCTTTTAGGCGAGTTGAGTTCGACGAATTCTTTGAGCCGACCACAATCACTACATCAACGTCAGCCGCCATTTCTCGCACCGCATCTTGTCGGTTTTGGGTCGCGTAGCAAATATCATCTTTACGCGGGCCTTGAATATCGGGGAACACTCGACGAAGCTCGTCAATGACATCGGCCGTCTCATCGACTGACAAGGTCGTTTGGCTAACATAGTGCAGATGGCTAGGGTCTTTTATCTTCGCTTTAAGCTCAATGACATCTTCTGGTCTTTCAACCAGATACATACCACCCTCGTCACTAGAATACTGGCCCATTGTGCCTTCGACTTCCGGGTGACCTGCATGACCAATCAGTACGACTTCCATATGCTTACGACTTGCACGCGCCACTTCCATATGAACCTTAGTCACCAATGGACAAGTGGCATCAAAGACCGTTAGATCACGCTGTTTCGCTTCATTGCGCACTGCCTGAGAGACACCATGAGCCGAAAATATAACGATGTTGCCATCTGGCACTTCACTCAGTTCTTCAACAAAGATAGCACCACGTTGTTTTAACCCTTCAACCACAAAACGATTGTGTACTACCTCATGGCGTACATAGATTGGCGGTTGGTATAACTCTAGTGCTCGCTCTACAATGCTGATCGCGCGATCAACACCAGCACAGAAGCCACGTGGGTTTGCTAACTTAATTTTCATTTCATTGCTCATGATGGTTATATTTTCGCTTTGGCTCGCTATTCTACTGACAAAATTTCGACTTCAAAAGTGACATCTTGCCCAGCTAATGGGTGGTTAAAATCAACGGTCACCGAATCACCAGCAATTTCTTTAATAATTCCCGGAATTTCCATCCCATCAGGGCCTGAGAACGCCATAACAGTGCCAACCTCCACTTCCGCATCACCGACAAACTTCGCGCGATCCATGTAGTGCACGTTATCAGGGTTTGGCATACCAAATGCGTCTTCAGCTTTAAGCTCAATCGCTTTGTTGTCACCAGTCGTCAGCCCTAACAGGCACTGTTCAAAATTTTCACTCAGGCTACCATCGCCAATCACTAATTTAGCCGGTTTGCCCATGTTATGAGTGCTATCGGCTACCGAGCCGTCTTTCATTTTTATTGTAAAATGTAGGGTTACCGCTGAATCTTGGGCTATTGTCGTCACGTTACTGCTTCCTTGAGGTCATTATTCTTATACCCTAAATAGTTGGAGTTGCGGCTTCAAATATGACGGGTATAGCTACCGGAATCAACCGACAGCGCTTAGGGTTATTCGATTTAAGCTTTAGCATCTTGTTTATTGCGAAAGCCATCGAGAATGATCATTGCCGCACCAATACAGATGGTTGAGTCAGCCAGGTTGAAAGCAGGCCAGTGATAATTGCCCCAAAAGAAATCGAGGTAATCAACGACAAAACCATGGACAACGCGGTCAAACACGTTACCCACAGCACCACCAATAATCATGGCATAAGCGATATTATTCCACTTCTCCTTAGCTGGAAGCTTGCTCATCCAGTAGGTCAGCATTGCAGTAACCACAAAGGCGATGCCAGTAAATAGCCAGCGCTGCCAACCTGCTTGGTCACTCAAGAAGCTGAATGCCGCCCCATAGTTGTGTACGTACAGCAGATTAAAGAAAGGCAGCACTTCAATACGATTTGCCCAGCCATAACCCATGTTATCCATAACAACAAGTTTGATGCCTATATCAGCAAAGAAGATCACGATCGCAAGCCAAAGCCAGCGTACACCAGATTGTTTTAGTGGAATGTTTGACATTTTATCCCCTAAAGAATTGAATCCTAAAAATAACCCCAGTAGATACTGGGGCTATGTTATTTCAATAAAGTTCCGAGCAATTACGCGAACTTGCGAACTTCACCTTCCCCATCAACGTTCGACACACAACGACCACAGATCTTCTCGTGACCTTCAATTGTGCCTACGTCTGGAGTGTGGTGCCAACAACGGTCACACTTCTCGTTCTCTGTTGCTTTCACTTCAACAAACAGACCTTCTACATCTGTTGCTTGTGCAGCATCTGTCTTGTCGCTCAGCGGCTTAACAACTGCAGCTGAAGTCAGTAGCGCAAAGCGTAGCTCATCTTCTAGCTTACCTAATTTCGTTGCTAGTGCGTCATCAGCAAACAGAGTCACTTCAGCTTGTAGTGAACCACCGATGGTTTTCTCTTTACGAGCATCTTCTAGTAGCTTGTTCACTCCACCACGAACGGCTTGGATTTCAGCCCAGAATTCGTTGTTCAGCTCTTCGCCTTCTGCTAGACCGAATAGACCTTCATACCATTCGCCAGTGAAAACAAACTTATCACGGCCTTCACCTGTAGGAAGGGAAGCTGGCATCTCGTTCCAGATCTCGTCTGCAGTGAATGACATGATTGGCGCCATCCAACGAACAAGAGCTTCTACGATGTAGTAAAGCGCAGTCTGACAGCTGCGTTGAGCGTGGCCACCAAGCTTCGCTGTGTACTGACGGTCTTTAATTACGTCTAGGTAGAATGAGCCCATTTCAATCGAACAGAACTGCATTAGACGCTGAGTTACTGCGTGAGTGTTGTACTCACCGTAAGCTTTAACGATCTCTTCTTGAGCAGCCAGTGCACGACCTACAGCCCAACGATCTAGAGCAACCATCTCTTCCGCAGGAACAAGATCCGTTGCTGGGTTGAAACCACTTAGGTTTGCTAGGAAGAAACGTGCTGTGTTACGAATACGACGGTACGCATCTGCAGAGCGTTTTAGGATTTCATCAGAAACCGCAACTTCACCTGTGTAATCAGTTGAAGCTACCCATAAACGCAGGATATCCGCACCTAGCTTGTTCGTTACATCTTTTGGCGCAACGACGTTACCGATAGATTTCGACATCTTACGTCCTTGACCGTCAACCACGAAACCGTGAGTAAGCACTTGCTTGTATGGCGCTTCGTCTTTCATCGCGATCGATGAAATGAGTGACGATTGGAACCAACCACGGTGTTGGTCAGAACCTTCTAGGTATAGGTCTGCTGACGCACCGTTGTACTCTTCACGAGCATCAACCACTGAGTAGTGAGTTACACCTGAGTCGAACCATACGTCTAGCGTATCGAGTACCTTTTCGTATTTGTCTGCTTCTTCGCCTAGTAGGTCAGAAATCTCCAGATCCCACCAAGCTTGAATGCCTTTTTGTTCAACTAGCTGAGCAACTTTCTCTACTAGTTCAATTGTGTTTGGATGCAGCTCTGCTGTCTCTTTGTGAACGAATAGAGCGATTGGCACACCCCAAGTACGTTGACGAGAGATACACCACTCAGGGCGACCTTCGATCATACCTTCGATGCGGCTTTGACCCCACTCAGGCATCCACTCAACACCTTTGATTGACTCCAGTGCTTTTGCACGTAGGCCAGCCTGGTCCATAGACACGAACCATTGTGGTGTTGCACGGAAAATGATTGGCGTTTTGTGTCTCCAGCAGTGTGGGTAGCTGTGCTCATAAGCGTGGTGATGAAGAAGCGCACCTTTCTCTTTTAACGTTTCAACCACTGCATCATTGGCTTTAAATACGTGCTGGCCTGCAAATAGCTCAGTATCTGGTAAATAAACGCCATTTGAGCCAACTGGGTTAGCCACTTCAAGACCGTACTTGTTACCTACCGCGAAGTCTTCTTGACCGTGACCAGGAGCTGTGTGAACCACACCTGTACCAGATTCCGTAGTTACGTGATCGCCAAGGATCGCTGGAACGGTAAAATCGTAGAATGGGTGGTTGAACTGAGACAGCTCAAGGTCGCTACCTTTAGCAAAACCAAGGTTATGGAAGTGCTCGATACCTGCGCGGTCCATTACGTCTTTCGCCAGTTCAGAAGCAACGATGATACGCTCTTTCGACTCACCTTCAACTTGGATAAGAACGTACTCTAGATCATCACGTAGACATACTGCGCGGTTTGCAGGCAGTGTCCAAGGTGTCGTAGTCCAAATAACGATAGAGATATCGCCTTCACCTTCGTGGCCTTCGTTCAGTGCGAACTTAGACAGAAGTGCCGCTTCATCAGCCGCTTTAAAGCGAACATCAATAGATGGAGAAACTTTATCTTTGTACTCAACTTCTGCTTCAGCAAGTGCCGAGCCACAGTCTGTACACCAGTGAACTGGTTTAAAGCCTTTTAGTAGATGACCGTTATCAGCAATCTTACCTAGGGCACGGATGATGTTTGCTTCAGTCGCAAAATCCATAGTGCGGTAAGGCTTGTCCCACTCACCCATGATACCAAGACGTTTAAAGCTCTCTTTTTGACCTTCTACCTGACCTTCAGCGTACTTACGACACTCTTCACGGAACTCAGCCGCAGAAATTTTTTGGCCTGGCTTGCCTTTCTTTTTCTCTACCATTAGTTCAATTGGTAGGCCGTGACAGTCCCAACCAGGAATGTACGGTGCATCAAAACCAGAAAGTGTTTTGGATTTAATAATAATGTCTTTAAGAATCTTGTTTAGTGCGTGACCAATGTGAATGTCACCATTCGCATATGGAGGGCCATCATGTAGAACGAAAGATTTTTTGCCTTTCTTCGCTTTACGGATTTCGCCGTAAAGGTCTTCTTTATACCAACGCTTAAGCATTTCTGGCTCACGATTTGCCAGATTGCCACGCATCGGAAACCCTGTTTCAGGAAGGTTCAGGGTATCTTTATACTCACTCATCGATTCTTAATTCCGTTGTGTTGGGTGACAGTTAGACATTATGCCAAGCAGCGAACTAAACCGCTTGGGCTTTATACTGACGCAGCCACACCCTTGCTGCCTCAGCATCCAATTCAATTTGTTGTTTTAAAGCTTCGAATGAATCAAATTTGTGCTCATCACGAATCTTATCTAAAAGTACAATTTCTAACTGTTTACCATATAAATTGGCCTTAAAGTCAAATAAATGTACTTCTAATTGTTGGCGTACACCATTCACCGTTGGTCTGTTACCAATATTGGCAACGCCTCCAATCGGTTCATCGCCCAAGCCTAAAGCCTGAACGGTAAAGACACCAGAGACTGGCGATACACAGCGTTTTAGTGGGATGTTAGCCGTAGGAAAACCAATGGTCCTACCCAATTTTCGGCCATGTGACACTCGGCCACTAATGCTGTAATCACGCCCAAGCATCTGTTTTGCTTGTAATAAGTTGTCTTGCGCTAACGCTTCTCTAATTGCAGTGCTACTCACGCGTAACTGCTGTAAACAAAAGCTATGAGTACTGACTACCTCAAAACCATACTTTTTGCCCGCGTCTTGCAGCATCGCAAAGTTGCCTTTACGACCGCGACCGAAGCAAAAGTCATCACCTACGACAAGAAACTTAACACCCAAACGCTTCACCAACAAGTCAGCAATAAACTCGTCAGCACTTTGATTGGCGAACTGATGATTAAAGTTTACACACAGTAATCTCTCTAACTCTAATTTGCTCAGCTGAACATATTTGTCTCTGAGGCGAGTTAATCGCGCTGGCGCTCTATCTTTAGCAAACAACTCCAATGGCTGAGGATCAAATGTCATTACCGTAGACGGTAAACCTAGCTTTTTCGCTTGCGCAGACACTTGGTTTAACACTTCCTGATGCCCGAGGTGGACACCGTCGAAGTTTCCGATCGTCAACACACACCCTTGGTGGTGTGGCTTGATGTTATGAATACCTCGAATCAATTCCATTGAAGACTACTAAAACTTGTTTATAGGTTACAAATTCTCTAAATAAGAATTAACGTTGCGTGAAACCGACGGATTATATACCAATTATGCTTAGTCTGTCGCTGCTTTTAAGTCTTTTAAACGTACGCCCAGAAGATAGACCGTCACTAAGTAGGCACCAGCCCCTAAACCGATCAAAGTCGTTAGAGCTATGACACGTTCAAACAGGCTCCAAGTCAGCCATACACTCATATCTTCAAGTTGCCATAAAACCGCACCAACCATGATGCCACCAGCCACAACCAACTTGGCGACAAACATCAGGGTTTTTGAGGTTAACTGGTAAACCCCTGCGATGTGCAACCCTCTATATAGAAGAGACATGTTTACAAAGGCAGAGAGCGCCGTCGCGATAGCAAGACCGACATAGCCGTAGAACCAGGCAAATATCGCGTTAAAGACCATGTTAGTCACCATAGCTATAATGCCGTATTTAACCGGAGTCTTAGTGTCTTGACGTGAGTAGTAACCCGGAGCAAGCACCTTAATTAGCATGAAGTTCAACAGGCCAGAAGCATAGGCAACTAAAGACATAGAAGCGAAAGTCACATCCTGCGGAGTAAACTCACCACGCATAAACAGTACCATCAGCATAGGTTTAGCCAAAACCATCAAGCCGAGCATGGCAGGGATACCGAGCAGCATCACCATACGCACTCCCCAATCCATGGTTTGAGCAAAGCCATCACTATGGGCGTCAACATGTTTACGAGAAAGAGCAGGTAGAATAACCGTGGCTATGGCAATCCCAAACAAACCCAAAGGAAACTCTAGCAAGCGATCAGAATAGTAAAGCCAGCTGATTGAACCAGTTTGCAGAAAACTGGCGATAAAGGTATCGAACAGCAAGTTAATCTGACTCACTGATACACCAAACAGAGCAGGGATCATTAGCGTGCGGATCTTAATGACACCAGGATCGCGCCATCCCCACTGAGGTTTAACCATTACCCCTGCTTTAATAAGAAAAGGGATTTGAAATAAAAACTGGACCAAGCCGCCAAGGAATACCCCAATGGCTAGACCAATTTCAGGCTGTGACAACTGAGGCGCAATAAACCACGCCGACAAAATGATCATCACGTTAAGAAAGACAGGAGTAAAAGAAGAAACGGCAAATTTACCCAAGGTATTGAGAATTGCGCCTGATAGAGCGACAAAGGTAATAAACCACAAGTAAGGAAAAGTGATTTTAAGCATAAAGCTCGCCAGCTCAAATTTCTCTGCTGACGGCCCGCCATTGAACCAATCAAGGAACCAGCCAAAACCAAATAGAGCCGTGACAACACCAGAGCCCAAGACGCCTAATAGAGTAACAATAGAGACAATCACCCCTAACGTACCCGCTGCCCGTGCAATCAACTGACGAGTTTTATCCATATCTCCGGCGGCATGGTACTCAGTCAAAACAGGTACAAAGGCTTGAGAAAACGCCCCTTCTGCGAATAGTCGTCTTAAAAAGTTAGGAATTTTATTAGCAAAGAAGAAGACATCAGCACTTGCTCCTGCCCCCATTAGGTTCGCCACAACAACATCTCGAACTAAGCCTAAAACTCGAGAGATCAAGGTCATAGCACTCACGATCATGCCAGACTTGAGCAGACGTTTACTCACATTTACCTCGGGAATCGAAAATTTTGCTCTACTTTACAACAGTAATGTCATATCTGGAGCAGATTAGTATTAGCATTGAAAAAAAAATACTGTTAGAATCCCCGCCATCTTAACCGTGAATACCTTTCAAACCAAAATTACTTTGGCTCGATGGGTTTTTGCACAAATTATTTGACATTTAAGCGCAAATGAGGGATATTCCTCGCCCTTAAATTGTCACTGAACTAAGTTTTTGGGAGTTAGACCCTTGGCAAATAGTAAATCTGCTAAGAAGCGCGCTATCCAGGCTGAGAAACGTCGTCAGCACAACGCTAGCCGTCGCTCAATGATGCGTACTTACATGAAGAAAACTGTTGCTGCTATCGAAGCAGGCGACAAAGCTGCTGCAACTGAAGCATTTGCTACAGTTACACCAATCCTAGACCGCATGGCGACTAAAGGCCTTATTCACAAGAATAAAGCTGCACGTCATAAGTCTCGTTTCTCTGCTGCAATTAAAGCTCTTTAATAGAATTTTGATTTCTCAGTGAAAGAAAAAACCGGCAAATGCCGGTTTTTTTATGTCTGAAAAATGAGCAGAGACAACTCAAAAAGCATTACTGCCGTTTTAAGAGCAATATAGATTATGCAATAGTTGGATCATTGCTTTCACTTCTTCACTGCTCAAAGTGTAATAAACCGTTTGGGCTTCTTTGCGAGTATTTACCAAGCCGTCTCGGCGCAACCAAGCTAAATGTTGAGACAATGCCGATTGACTTAGCTCTAGCTTACTTGATAATTCTCCGACTGATAGCTCTTGATTATGCAGGAGACACAAGATTTGAAGACGCCTCTCATTGGCCATCGCCTTAAGCAACACCACCGCCTGAGCAGAATTCTTTTCCATATCTTGCAGATCCATCGACGACTACCTCTTTACTACACTTCAAATTAACCACGAATTTCATCACGTACATTTTGATGAGCGTGGATTATGTCAACTATTAATCAGATTGTAACAGACTATGTAATAATCCAAATAATTTAATACCTAATTAAATAGGCTAGTGAAATCTGCATCGCAAACATTCTTCACTGCAGGATGCTGAATCATACGCTCAGCAAATATGACATAGTACTCTTCCTTTAGTTCATCAATACGACCAATCAATTGCAGTGGCAGATCGCTCTCCACTTCAGACATATAGAGTGAAGGTGCGAGAAAGATGACATCATGATGATAACGTGCAAATGACTTCATTAACGCAACATCATCAAACTCTCCTAGAATATTAGGCTGTAATCCTTGTCGATCAAACCATTCAAGCACCTTACGTCCCATTGCAGTGCGGCTACCAGGAATCAGCAATTTTCGTTGCTCTAATATGGCAGGGAAACTGGCATCATCAACATTACCAGAACAAAAAAAGCTCATATCACTTTCACCTAGCTTCTTACTATATAGGCCTGGGCTTTGACTCGAGTCGACAGGGCAGTCAGACAAAATCATATCAAGCTTATGTTGAGCAAGTTGCTCCAATAGCATTTCATGAGTCGATTCAAAACAGCGAAGATGAATGCTGTTATCATCTGGTACCGTGGTCAGCAAAATTTTACTAACCAACCGTTTTGATAGCGCATCCGCGACACCAACATCAAATAGAATATTAGACCGTTGACTGTAGTTAACGATATCGAGCATTTCATAGCTCAAACCGAACATTCTATCTGCATACTTAAAGACTAACTGACCTAATTCAGTAGGCTCGACACTACGCCCATTGCGCTTGGTCAGTTTGCCATCCATTCGTTCTTCTAACGCTTTTATCTGACCAGTCACAGTCTGAGGAGTGAGGAATAAGGCATCGGCAGCTTTGGTAACAGAACCCTGTTTACACACCATCCAGAAATAGTAGAGGTGGTTGTAGTTTAAGTGTGACATATAGCGTAACTCTTTTAATTGTTGTGCTCTGGTTATAGCAAAACCTGCCCATGACAACAATAGTTCGACAAAACCTACTATAAATACCAAAAACAACATTTTTACCGAATAATTTATTTCCAATATGACAACGAACTGTCATAAAGCAGCGAGTCATGTGATTTTATTTGCCATTTTTTCGATTTCAATCACATCAAGAAATCTGGCAAACAAAACCGAATAAACACCATGAAAACAAACACTTAATTAACTCGTAAAAATATAATTACAACAGATATCAGCAGACCTCAGCAAAAAAAAATTGCTTACACAGAACTGTAATATTACTGAAATATTTCCCCTCTAACATCGCCTTCAGATTCAACAACAGACCAAAACTAAGATTTAAACGGTCCACGGAGAAAATGATTATGAACCAAGCTACTACTACAGCAGCGCCAATTTCGAGCACGACTCGTTGGTTGCGCTGGGCTAACTTGGCATTCATGTTATATCTGCTGCTTCTTGCAGTATCTATGGTAGGTAGTGGTTTCAAATGGGCAACTGGCGACCAAGCTAAAGTTCTATTTGAATTCGCATCTCACCCTGTAGCAGGTTTGATGATTGGTCTAGTCGCAACTGCACTTATCCAATCCTCTAGTACTGTAACCTCGATTATCGTAGGCCTTGTAGCCGGCGGTCTTCCCGTAGAAACAGCTATTCCAATGGTAATGGGTGCAAACATCGGTACAACCGTTACTAACACTCTTGTTTCTCTTGGCCATGTGCGCTGTAAAGAAGAGTTTAAACGCGCTTTTGCCAGTGCAACCATCCACGACTTCTTTAACTTGTTAGCGGTTGCTATCTTCCTGCCTATCGAAATGATGTTTGGCATCCTGGATAAGATCTCTCACTGGTTGGTCTCTCCATTCCTAGCGACTGGTGACATGAGCATTAAAGGCCTGAACTTTATCAAGCCTCTAACTAAGCCAGTAGTAAGCGCAGTGAAAGAGCCACTAGCGACATTCGGTGACCAAGTTGGCGGTATTTTGTTAATCGTTCTAGGTATTGCAACTATCTTCGTTGCTATCACTGTCATGGGCAAACTAATGAAGAGCCTAATGGTTGGCCGTGCACGTGAGATTCTAAAGAATGCAATCGGTCGTGGCCCTATCCACGGTATCTTATCTGGTTCTATTGTAACAGTACTTGTGCAGTCTTCTTCTACGACAACAAGTTTAATGGTTCCACTCGTAGGTTCAGGTGTTCTTAAAGTTCGTGATGTTTACCCGTTCACTCTAGGTGCCAACATTGGTACATGTATTACTGCACTTCTTGCTGCAACAGCCGTTTCAGGTGAGTTCGCGGTATTTGCTTTGCAAATTGCCCTAGTACACCTAGTGTTCAACATCATGGCAACAGTATTCATCTACGGTATTCCGTTCCTACGTGAACTACCAGTGAAAGGCGCTGACCTTATCTCTGACATGGCTGTGAAGAACAAAGCGGTTGTAGCAGGTTATCTATTCACAGTGTTCGTTGCACTGCCAGGCATAATCCTAGCACTAACAGCTTAATATAAAGTCCATCGCTTATTACAAAGCCCGCAACTAAGGTTGCGGGCTTTTTTGTATCTCTTGTTTAAAACAGAGTAAGAACGTTTCTGCCGCAAAATATCTGTAATGCTAGAAGCAACGTTCATGTCTAGCCTGTGCTCTAGTAAAGAAGGTGGATTTTGCTATAGAAACGTCATTACTCTGCCAAAACATATCTGATGAAGTGACCTGTGTGGCTATTGCGACAAGTATGCGCAGAAATAGCTTAGTGCTTATTTAACGGCTAAAATCACCTCAAGCGACTTGGTAAGCAATAGCTATACAGGTTACCGCTCTCCCAATAACAAAAAAGCGCCAGTTTAAACCAGCGCTTTGCATCGACTATGTTGAATTCTTAAACCGAGAAAGGATACTTAATCGGGTCGTGGTGCTCGTAGCCTTCAATCCAAAAGTCATCTAACGTCACCCAAGTTTCTAAGTCTTCTAGAGACTTAATCTCTGGGTTGATATGGAAAGTCGCCGCTTTTAGAGGTTCACGTTTCAATTGAACATCACGCATCAGTTCTAGCTGATCTTCATAGATGTGCGCATTAACAATCTTATGATATGCCTGGCCTGCTTTCTTACCAGTGATCTGGGCCATAATCGCTAGGAACACATACACTTGAACCATATTGAAGTTCAAGCCAAGGGGCACATCACACGAGCGTTGGGTACTGTTTAAATACAGAGTATCCCCCAGCAGCGAGAAATGATGGCTGTACATGCAAGGACGCAAGCAGCCCATGTGGAACTCACCCGGATTATAAAAGTTTAGGATCTCCCCACGATCATCAACGCCACGTGTTAGATCATCAACAATTTTACGCAGTTGGTCGACATGGCCACCGTCCGGCTTCGCCCAAGCACGGCCTTGAACGCCATACACACGGCCCATGTCATCTTCACCCTTACGGTGAGGGTTGTTAAGCCACGCATCATTTAGATTTGCGTTAGCATCCCATGTTTTCGTACCAAGCTTACGGAAATCTTCTGCACTATCGTAGCCTCGGATATAACCAAGTAACTCAGCTACGGCAGCCTTCCAGAAACTTTTACGCGTTGTCACCAACGGGAACTGATTGCGAGCCACATCGTAACAAAGATCCGCATTGATAACCGTCAAGCAACGTTTACCTGTACGTTCGTTTTCAACCCATTCGCCTTGGTCAACGATACGCTGACAAAGTTCTAAATACTGTTTCACTCTATTTTCCTTAGTTGCTTGCGACGGTCTTACTGTTGAATTTATATGCCCAGGCGACCATTAGCGCACCACCAATTACCATTGGTAGCGATAGAATTTGTCCCATCGAGATAAAGTCACCAAATAGCCCTAAGTGCGCATCTGGTTCACGGAAGTATTCGACGATGAAGCGGAATGTACCATATCCAGCCAAAAATAACCCTGAAACAGCGCCTGCAGGTCGAGGGCGCTTGATAAACCAGTTGAGGATAAAGAACAACACAATACCTTCAAGGAAGGCTTCATAGAGCTGCGATGGATGACGCGGTAAATAGCCACCACTTGGGAACATTACAGCCCAAGGCACGTCAGTCACACGCCCCCAAAGCTCATCATTCATAAAGTTACCGACACGGCCCATACCTAAGCCAAATGGCACCAATGGTGCGATAAAGTCAGCCACACCAAAGAAGGTGCGACCGTTTTTCTTCGCATACCAGAACATGGCAGTAATCACACCAAGCAAACCACCGTGGAAAGACATTCCGCCTGTCCATACCTTAAACAAGTACAGAGGGTCAGCAAGGAATAGGTCAAAATGGTAGAACAACACGTAGCCGACACGGCCACCTATCACGACGCCTAAAAAGCCAGCGAATAGAAGGTCTGAGACTTGTTCACGAGTCCAGCCGCTATTTGGCTTGTCTGCACGACGATTGGCCAACCAAAGGGCAAAAACGAACCCTACAAGGTACATAAGTCCATACCAGCGAATAGATAAAGGACCAATAGAGACTAGAATGGGGTCGATAGTTGGAAAGGTTAAATATCCCTGAGACATAGAAGGACTACTCTTTTAAAAAAACTGACGAATTAAGGTAATTATTGATGAGAGTGCACTATAACAACATAGTTCCTGCAACGAACATTAAAAATACCGCAAATACTTTTTTCAATGTTGGAGTCGGCAGCGATGTTGCTAACTTAGCTCCAATGCGAGTAGTCAACATCGAGGTCGAAGCAATAGCGATCAACGCAGGTAAATAAACATAGCCAACACTGTAGGCGGGTAATGCTTCCACTTGATAACCATGCAGTATGAAACCAATCATTCCTGAAATCGCGATCAAACATCCACAAACAGATGATGAACCAACGGCTTTACGCATCTCGATTCCATGACTATTTAGGAACGGAACAGACAAGGAACCGCCACCAATGCCCGCTAAGCTAGATACCACACCGATACCTGTTCCATATGCTATCGTAGCAGCGCTCCCCGGCATGCTTCTTTGTGATTGAGCACGAATAGAAAATAGCATTTGAATCGCAAGCAATAACACTATCACGCCAAACACTTTGG
Organism: Vibrio tubiashii; assembly: GCA_000775715.1. Lineage (GTDB taxonomy): Bacteria > Pseudomonadota > Gammaproteobacteria > Enterobacterales > Vibrionaceae > Vibrio > Vibrio tubiashii_A. Next base: position 101,211 of record JRWQ01000010.1, on the reverse strand, counting down.
GCAAATATTGTGTCGGTATCCACTCGGCGACATTCGCGCCCAGGAAACCTCCCACAACGACACCGGGCATCAGCCACTTAACAACAAACACGTCCACGTTGCCCAGTTTGAAATGATTGACTGCTGAAGAGGCAGAGGTGGCAATAATTGATGCAAGAGAAGTGGCAAGCGCAATGTGCATGCTAATGTCGGCATCTATGCCAGCCATAGGTAATAGGAACAGTAAAGCAGGGACGACAATCAAGCCACCACCAATCCCCAACAACCCCGCCATTACTCCGACAAAAGCACCAAGCAGCAGGAGTGAAAAAAGTAACTCTATTGACACAGCAATCCCTATTTTTTGCCCGCTCGGATAAAGCCAGCAAAGCCTTTGTTCTCAAAAAAGTCCTGCATCATAGCATAAATATTTTGACCGTAAGGCTGCTTAAGTGCTTTATCAGCAAGTAAACGCAGCTCTTCAACTTCAGTGTGTCGCAATAGGTATTTCACTTTAGCGACATTGGAGGTATTCATACTTAGGCTACGATACCCCAAGCCGACAGCCAACAGCGCCCCAATAGGATCACCAGCAAGCTCACCACAAATACAAACAGGAAGGTTGAGCTGCTGGCACGTTTGATGAATATGGCTGAGTGCCATTATGACTGACGGGTGCATTGACTCGTAGACATCGGCAACTCGGGCATTGTTTCGATCCACCGCAAGTAGGTACTGAGTAAGGTCGTTGGTACCAATTGAGACGAAATCTACCTTACTGGCGATTAACGGCAACAGATAGATCATTGATGGTACTTCTATCATCACGCCAATTTGGGGCATCGAGATTTGTGCATCGAGTTCAGCAACTTCTGCATACGCTCGCTCGATAAGTTCAATGGCATCATCCAGTTCCTGAGCGCCGGACACCATTGGCAGTAAGATACTCAAGTTGTCGTGCTTAGAACTGGCACGCATCATAGCGCGGATCTGCATTAAAAAGATGTCAGGGTGGTCTAACGTAAAGCGGATTCCGCGCCAACCTAAAAAGGGGTTATCTTCTTCGATGGGTAGATAAGGTAGCGCTTTGTCACCGCCTACATCAAGAGTGCGCATTACCACACGTTTGCTTGGATAACTCCCTAAAACCGCTTGGTACTGTTGAGTCTGCTCTTCTTCGGAAGGGAATCTATGTTGCAGCAAAAAAGAGATTTCTGTGCGATATAGACCAACGCCGTCAACACCTTGGTTAATGGCAATATTGGTATCGGCGCTCAAACCCGCATTGAGCATAACCTCAATGCGTTGACCATCTTTAGTAAATGCGGGTTCTTCAATGCGCTGATTGACCATATTGGCCAGTTCACGCTCTTCATTAGCGAGCTGTCGGTAGGCACGCAGCACCTGACGGTTTGGTGAAACCAAAATCTTACCGCTATAACCGTCGACGATACCTCGCTTGCCATTGATAGCCTTAAGGTTAAGCGTCACTCCCATCACGGCGGGAATGCCTAAAGCGCGTGACAAAATAGCCGCATGTGAATTAGCTGCCCCTTCAAGAGAAATAACAGCCAGCAGCTTCTCTTTGGGAATCGATGCTAATAACGTCGCGGTGAGCTCTCGCACCACAAGGATGACCGGCTTATCAATGATTTGCTTTTCTTGCTCAGTATTGTGCAAAAAAAACAGTAACCGCTGGCCTAACTCACGAATGTCTTGCGCCCGTTCACGCAGGTAAACATCCGACATGCGAGCAAAGCGATTGGAATAAGACTCGACCACTTGGCGCAGTGCCCAATCAGCTCGATCCCCTTTCTGTATCTGAGCCTTCAGATCCTTACGCAGCATAGGATCGTTAAGTAAGTGAGTAAATAGGTCAAATATCGCTAACGCGTCTTTGTTGATCTCGCTATCGAGCTTTTTACGCATGCGGCGGAAATCACTCAGCGCCTCTTCAATCGCAAGCAATAGCCACTCTTGCTCACGTTCAATATCAAGAGTGGAGGCAGGATAAACATTGCTAAGATCAGGTTGTGTGTCGTCCCACCAAAATTCACCAATAGCCACACCAGAAGAGGCAGGAACACCCCGAATTGCTTGCTGCTTTTTCTCCAATCGCCAATGGCCTTGAGTTTGCGCATGAGCAATAATTACCGCCAACTGCGCTGCGAGAGTGACGAGGAAAGACTCTTCCATCTCATCAAATTGACGCGGAGTCTTTTGTTGGACAACAAGTACACCCAATACTTGCTTACGGTGGATAATCGGAGTGCCAAGGAAACTTTGGTAAACTTCTTCACCAAGTTCAGAGAAATACTTAAAGTTAGGATGTTTAGATGCTTCCGCTAGGTTAAGCGGCTCAGCACTACGCTTTACAAGGCCAACTAAGCCTTCGTTAAAGCCAATGTGGATTTTATCGCCTTTAAAGCGCAAGCCCTGAGTTGCCATTAACTCAAGGCGTTGCATCTCTTCATTAGCTAGATAGACAGTACAACATTCAGTGCTCATCGCACTACATGTCTGTTTTACCAAGATGTCTAAGGCTTGATGAACCTCTTCGACCTTAGAAACCTGTTCAACTATTTCCCTTAGTTGAGAAAGCATGTCTATCCTCTTCGGTGTTTACGTTTGCCTTTTACTTTGCGTTGTTTAAATGGCATCGCCATTGATGCAAACTCCTTCATTGCACGACGGTAAACGTCACGCTTGAAAGAAACCACTTGTCTGACGGGATACCAATAACTTACCCAACGCCAGCCATCAAACTCAGGGGAACTGCCACGCATCATATCGATTCGTGATTCATCACAATCGAGTCGCAGCAGAAACCATTTCTGTTTCTGACCGATACAAACAGGTTTTGAATCCCAACGAACAAGGCGCTTTGGTAACTTATATCTTAACCAATGACGACTTGTCGCAACGATCTTTACGTCTTTCTTAGTAAGACCTACCTCTTCATACAACTCCCTAAACATTGCCTGCTCAGGGGTTTCACCTTCATCAATTCCCCCTTGAGGAAACTGCCAAGAGTGTTGTCCGTATCGTTTAGCCCAGAAGACCTGACCATGGCTGTTACAGATTACAATTCCCACATTTAAGCGGTAACCATCGCCATCTATCACTGGCCAACCTCTAATAAATTCTTAATTACAGTGATTTTTCCACATATCCCCAGCCGGAGCAAACTTACTAGTGTGACTAAGGCGGAAATTATTAATCTCTCACGCCTTATTGAATAACTTTTAGCCAAACTTAAGGTTACTCACACCCCAATGAGACATAGACCACATTTATTCACCTTTTCTGTGCATAACTGTGTGAAAAATAAATGCGAAACTGATCAAGTCGCTCATTTATGAAACTGTTTTTAGCCCTACCCGATACTACCTAAAAATTACAACCCAATAAAAACATAAACTTAAATAACAACAGCCACTTCAAATACTCTCCAAGCTATCCAATTTTCTTAACCAACACAGATCGGTCAAAGATCAATCAGCCCTTACGTTATCCACACAAGACAAAGCCAATTCGAGCGTAAGCCTAAAAATTCAAGCTTTTTTTGCCGTCAAAAGCCTGTTAATTCATACATATGTATAGAAATTTATTATTTTTCCTACACAAACTGTGGATAACTAACAAATGATGATCTTTTATCCATAACGATCATTCACTCTAAGGTCGTAATTCTCACTTAATTCGTTACAATGTGCTGACGATCCACTCTTCTACATTAGTGATGAAGCCCGAGCCTACTTCAGAACAAGAGCTACTTGAGCGAGCCAAAAGCATCGCAGGTGTTAATTTTGCCGATCTTGCCCAAGAAGCTAACATTGATGTTCCGCCAGATCTTCGTCGCGATAAGGGCTGGGTAGGACAACTTTTAGAGTGGCATCTGGGCGCTTCAGCAGGAAGCAAACCAACCCAAGACTTTGAAAAGCTAGGCATCGAGCTAAAAACCATTCCGATTGGCTACTCAGGTAAGCCATTGGAAACCACCTTTGTCTGTGTTGCTCCATTGATCGGGGTCCATGGTCTCACATGGGATACAAGCCATGTACGTAATAAACTCTCACGTGTACTGTGGATTCCTGTCGAAGGCGAAAGAGAGATCCCACTTGCAGAACGGTGTGTAGGCTCGCCTCTTATTTGGTCTCCAAGTGAACAAGAAGAGCAGCAACTAAAAGCCGACTGGGAAGAGTTGATGGAGATGATCGTGTTAGGTCAGGTTGAACAAATTAATGCTCGCCATGGTGAGTATTTGCAACTCCGTCCTAAGGCAGCCAACAGCCGAGTGTTAACCGAAGCCTATGGTTCAAGTGGTAAGCCAATAAAAACGCTGCCAAGAGGATTCTACTTAAGGACCCAATTCACAGCACGTATTCTCGAGAACAACTACGTTTAATGGGTAATGAGCGACATCTCTAAGTCATAATAAAGGGGGCCATCACCCGCCCCACACTCATCGTAGGCATTATGCAAGCGTAGGTAAGCTCTTTCCACACCAAGTCGTACAAGTTCCTCTTTCACCAACTCAAGCGAATCAAAGTGCATCGGCTCATCATCAATTTTGACCGGCTCTACTTTGTGTTTATATTCGACGGCTAAAAGATATTGGGATAGGTCTGCACAACCAATAATAAACACCTTGGGTGGTTGGTAGCTGTCTTTATGCTGACCATGAATCCATTTATCTAACTGACTTTTTTGCATAGTGCACCTCCATAAATCAGTATTAGCCAAGTTTAAAAAATTTGCGAATTTGTCGTCACTGGCTCTTTTCTAATCATACTCAATTCCCCTATAGTGGGATCACATCCCCGTAACGACAAGGAAGATCGATGCAATACAACAAGTTACCCCACTCCACTTTGGAAGTGAGTAAGATCTGTCTTGGCACCATGACCTATGGTGAACAAAATAGTGAGCAAGAAGCTTTCAGCCAGCTCGATTACGCCCTTGAGCGTGGAGTGAACTTTATTGATACTGCGGAAATGTACCCGGTTCCACCTAAAGCCAATACTCAAGGCCTGACCGAGCAGTACATTGGCAACTGGTTAGCTAAATCCGGTAAACGAGAGAAAGTTGTTCTGGCGACTAAAGTGGCTGGGCCGAGAAATGTCCCGCATATTCGTGACAACATGAGCTTAGATCGAAGAAACATTCATCTAGCAATTGATGATAGCTTGAAACGCTTACAAACGGACTATGTGGACCTTTATCAACTGCACTGGCCGCAAAGACAGACCAACTGCTTTGGTCAACTCAACTACCCATATCCCAACGAGCAAGAAGAGGTCACTCTGATTGAGACTCTGGAAGCGCTGGCGGAATTGATAAAAGCGGGTAAGGTGCGCTATATCGGTGTTTCCAATGAAACGCCTTGGGGTCTAATGACTCTTCTTAGGCTAGCTGAGAAACATGAGCTACCTCGAATCGTCTCGATTCAAAACCCATATAACCTGCTCAATCGCAGTTTTGAGGTCGGGTTGTCTGAAATTAGTCACTATGAGGGTGTACAACTACTCGCGTATTCACCGCTCGCGTTTGGTTGCTTAAGCGGCAAGTATCTTAATGGGGCGCGTCCACAAGGGGCTCGATGCTCATTGTTTGAACGCTTTGTTCGCTACTTTACTCCACAAGGAGAGCAGGCAACGCAAGCTTACGTCGATTTAGCTCGCCAACATGGGTTAGATCCAGCACAGATGGCATTGGCCTTTGTTAACCAGAGGCCGTTTGTCGCATCCAATATAATTGGTGCGACAAACTTGGAACAGCTTAAATCAAATATTGATAGTTTAGATGTCGTGCTAAGTGATGAATTGCTTCAAGGAATTCAAGAGATTGGGACGACTTACTCCAACCCTTGTCCATAATCTTTCGTTACAGAAATAGCGGGGCAGGTGAAGCGACTGCCCCGCTATTTTACGTTGTTATTCGAGCACTTAATACACGACGAAGATGACGAACTCGACGTTCGGCTTTGACGCTATCAGGCTCAGTAAATCCGACTGGACGGCCATCTTTTTCAAGTCCAATGTCTCGTAACAAATGCGCATTGTCCCAAGGAATATCGAAGGCACTGCGGCGTAGTTTGCGTTTCCATTGACGCTCTTCTCGGCGAAGATCCGCTTTTACTAGTAAGGTGGCTAGGGTTAGGTATACAGAATGACTCATGAGTTTTCTCCAGTTGAGTTAGAAGCTGGGAAAAGATCAACGAATCGATAGATCAAAGGTGTTTTAATTCGCTGCTTTTCCGCAGCCAATTAAAAATAGGATACGGATTAATTACATGGTTTTATCTAGTTTTCGATCGGCCATAAACGTGTTGCGTTTGATAGCATCCATCGCAGAGATGGCGTGATCGACAGAGGCACAAATAAATGATTTAACAGTGAAATGTTTCATTGTGCGCCTCCTAGCTAATGTAATAATCCAAATTTATCTGATGGGTTTGAGCCTGAGCTCATGGTTAAATTCTATGCATTACAGATTACATTTCAACCACTTTGTAACATAAAATTTTAAAACAATTTATTAACCTGAAAACTACCCCACCCCAGTTTTGCATATAAGATATTCAACTAGAGAATATATACTTCTCCATAGATAACACCAGGCATATAAAAGGCCGGGCAATTTATTGACCGGCCTTTTATATCGATAAATCAATCAACTACACCGGAACATCGGAGATTAAATTGTGTTTGTTCAACAATCGATACATTGTTGCACGCGAAACACCCAATTCTTTAGCAGCCATCGATACTTGCCCTGAATGAGATTCCAACACAAGCAGTAGAGCGTCTCTTTCGCTTCTCTCTCTAATACTCTTCAAGCTTCGGCGGCTATCGCTTCGTTTTGGTAAATCTAGATCCGATTCATCTAACATCACGGTGTCTGACATCAATACAATGCGTTTGATCTGATTCATCAGCTCACGGACGTTGCCTGGCCAATGATAGCGAGTCAGTGCTCGTGCCGCCTCTTCAGTAAAACTACGCGCTTGAGCATTGTACTCTTTTGAATACTCCTGCAAGAAATGTCTTGCCAGCAAAGAGATATCACCAGCACGCTCTTTCAAGCTCGGTACATTAATACGCAGCACATTAATGTAATGGTATAGCTCCTCATTGAAGTCTCCATCAATAAGCGCCTTCTCTATGTCAGCAGAATTCGCCGCTAACACACGAACATCGACCTCCTTACGGCCAGACTCAGTATCGACCATTCCCTCTTGAAGGAAACGCAATAAGTTAAACTGCTGGGATTTAGGCAAAGTAAGAATGTCGTTGAGAAGAATCGTACCACCATGCGCTTTTTCTAGAATAGACGCCACAGTTGGATCTTCTCGATTAATTCCGAATAGATCACTCTCAATACGGCGCTCAGACATAGCTCGGCAGTTCACTGAAATGAACTCTTTGTTTGCACGAGCGGATGTACGATGCACCGCTCTTGCAACAGTCTCTTTACCTGTACCGCTCTCACCGTAGATCAATATGCTCACATCTGTTGGCCCAATGCGCTTGATCTGGTCACGAAGTCGTTTAACAGGGATCGAATCACCAATCAGTCCCATATCACTCTGATTGCCATAGTGCGGCCATACTTTCTTCTCAAGTTTAAGCATACCGAGTTGGTGACCAATAGTACTGAGCAGTTGTGCATCAGGGATTGGCGCAGTGAAGAAGTCGATACAGAAGTTAACGATAAATTGGCAGATCGTATCTGAACTCAGTTGAGACTCGCGAATAAAAGCCAACCAACGAACTTGCTTATGCTTACTTACCAGGTTCGCAATGCCATTAAGGCTAAACTCATCATGGCTTAAGTCAACGATACCGATACAAGGCCCAGTTTCCGTAAACAGTGCGTCTGCTTTACGCAAGTCACCACACTGGGTACATCTCCACCCCACTTGCTCTAAAACTGACAACCACGGTTCATAGGTTCCTCCCACTACAACCAACGATCCTGGAACGGAATCCATCCGGAATTGACTACCCATGAAGCTAGTTCCTTCTTATTGATAAAACAAATAGTGTGCACTCAAACACACATTCAAAAATATATGTGGTTACATTATAGAGACTTGAACAGTTAGTCTGTCTTAATATTGAGACTAGAGGAGTAATCACATTTTTTCCACATAGAGTGAGATTCTGCTCGAAAAACTAGGTCTTTCCTAGATAACTCAACTAGTTACCGCACAAAATCCCAAAGATAACTTCGTCTCAAAAGCAGACGGTAGTCGAATTTTCGCTTGTTCCAGATATAAGAAAAGTCACCCGAAGGTGACTTTTTTACTTAATTGATAAAGACTTACAGTCTTAAGCTTGAGGACGCATCGCTGGGAATAGGATTACGTCACGGATTGTGTGCGTGTTTGTGAACAACATCGCTAGACGGTCGATACCGATACCTTGACCCGCTGTTGGCGGCAGGCCATGCTCAAGTGCTGTGATGTAATCTGCATCGTAGTACATTGCTTCATCATCACCTGCGTCTTTCGCGTCAACCTGCGCTTTAAAGCGTGCATCTTGGTCTTCTGCATCGTTAAGCTCTGAGAAGCCGTTTGCTACTTCACGACCACCGATAAAGAACTCGAAACGGTCAGTGAAGAATGGGTTGTCATCGCTACGACGCGCTAGTGGCGAGATATCCGCTGGGTAGCCAGTGATGAAGGTTGGTTGAATTAGCTGAGGCTCAGCCGTTTCACCAAAAATCTCTTCTAAAAGCTGACCACATGTCCAGAAAGACTCCACTTCAACGTGTACAGACTTCGCAATCGCAACCATCTTTTCACGGTCTGTTAGGTCCGCTTCTGTTAGTGCTTGGATTTCAGCGTGGTCTGGGTTGTAGTGCTTGATCGCTTCAAACATGCTCATACGCGCGTATGTACCACCAAATTCAACCGTCTCTTCACCGTATGGCATTGAGGTTGAGCCTAGAACGTCCATCGCTACTGTGCTTAGCATCTCTTCAGTTAGATCCATCAGATCTTTATAGTCAGCATACGCTTGGTAGAATTCCATCATAGTGAATTCTGGGTTGTGGCGTGGAGAAAGACCTTCGTTACGGAAGTTACGGTTGATCTCGAATACACGGTCAAAACCACCGACCACTAGACGCTTCAGGTATAGCTCTGGTGCAACACGTAGGTACATGTCGATGTCGAGTGCGTTGTGGTGAGTGATGAATGGACGAGCTGTTGCACCACCAGGGATCACGTGCATCATCGGCGTTTCAACTTCTAGGTAACCTTTTGAACTCATAAAGTTACGGATAGAAGAAACCAACTTAGAGCGAATGATGAATGCTTGGCGAGAGTCTTCATTCACGATCAGATCAACGTAACGCTGACGGTAACGCATCTCTTGGTCCGTTAGGCCGTGGAACTTCTCAGGAAGTGGACGAAGCGCTTTAGTTAGCAGCTCGTAAGACTCCATATTTACGTATAGATCGCCTTTACCAGACTTGTGCAGCGCACCTTTCACACCGATGATGTCACCGATATCTAGGCCTTGGTACTTCTCTTTAAGCTCTTTTTGTACATCTTTTGCAGCGTATGCTTGGATGCGGCCAGAAGTCTCTTGAATGGCTAGGAACGGACCACGTTTCGCCATTACACGACCAGCGATTGCTACTACGTGGTTTAGCTCTTCAAGCTCTTCTTTTGTCTTATCACCGAACTCCGCTTGCAAGTCACCCGCTAGGTGCTCACGACGGAAATCATTTGGGTGGCCGTTTGCTTTGCACGACTGGCGGATATGGTCCAGCTTAGCGCGACGCTCAGCAATCAGCTTATTTTCTTCTTGTGCGTTTTCGTTTTGAACAGCATCAGTCATTTTCGATGTATCCTGTTTCTTTTTGTGTCGGTGATAAAGCTTAAAGACCTGATTTCAGGCTAGCTTCGATAAATTTGTCTAAGTCGCCGTCAAGCACCGCTTGGGTGTTACGGTTTTCGACGCCAGTACGTAAATCTTTAATACGTGAGTCATCCAGAACGTAAGAACGAATCTGGCTACCCCAACCGATGTCAGACTTGGCATCTTCATTCGCTTGCTTCTCTGCGTTTTGCTTTTGAATCTCTAATTCAAATAGTTTCGCACGAAGCTGCTTCATCGCTTGGTCTTTGTTCTTATGCTGAGAACGATCGTTCTGACACTGCACCACAGTATTGGTTGGAACGTGGGTAATACGTACCGCAGATTCAGTAGTGTTTACGTGCTGACCACCCGCACCAGATGCTCGGTATACGTCGATACGAAGATCGGAAGGGTTAATGTCGATCTGAATGTTGTCATCAATCTCTGGATAGATAAATGCAGAAGCAAACGAAGTATGACGACGACCACTAGAATCGAATGGTGACTTACGAACCAAACGGTGAACGCCCGTTTCTGTGCGCAACCAACCGTAAGCGTACTCACCCGAGATGCGTACCGTTGCGCCTTTCAGGCCAGCCACTTCACCTTCTGATACTTCGATAACCTCAGTCTTGAAGCCTTTTGCTTCAGCCCAACGTAGGTACATACGCAGCATCATTGAAGTCCAGTCTTGCGCCTCTGTACCACCAGAACCCGACTGCAAATCAATGTAACAATCAGATGAATCATGGTCGCCAGAAAACATACGACGGAACTCAAGCTTCTCAAGCTTAGCTTCAAGTTCAGCAAGCTCTGGTTCGATCTCGTCAAACGTCTCTTGATCTTCTTCTTCAACCGCCAGCTCTAGAAGACCTTCAACGTCCTCTACACCTTGGTCAAGCTGATCAATGGTTTCAACAACCGCTTCTAGTGAAGAACGCTCTTTACCTAACGCTTGGGCACGTTCAGGCTCGTTCCACACATCCGGCTGTTCGAGTTCTGCATTAACTTCTTCTAGACGCTCTTGCTTGGCGTCATAGTCAAAGGTACCCCCTCAGGACATTAGTGCGCTCAGACACGTCCTTTAGGCGGTTTTTAATAGGATTGATTTCAAACATGTTTGCTCAACATTTATGAGTAGAATTTAACCGAAGAATTCTACTGAAAAATGTGACGAAGATACAGGAAAATTTTATGGAAGAATAAAAATGCTTGAATAGGAAAAATCCCCTGCCACGCCTTGCGCGACAGGGGATCTTTGATTCATAAAACCTGCTTTATTATGCAGCTTCTTCTGTTAGCGTTTGTGGCTCTGATTTACCGATAAAAAACATACATACCATTGCCACGGCCGTTGGCAATAACCAACCCATGCCGACATTAAACAGCGGTAACATGCTTAGTGCAGATACGTCTACCCCCGCCACTTTTGCTGCATCAACCAAGGCGAACAGAAGTGACACTAAGATAACAACACGGTAAGCCACTTGCGGGTTAGGCAGTTTCTTGCGCAGGAAAGTCAGTACCACCAGAGCAATAGCCACCGGGTAAAGAGCGAACAGAACAGGGACAGACAAAGCAATGAGCTGAGAAAGACCAACGTTAGCAACAACCGCACACGCTACGCCATTAATGATCACCCAAGTTTTGTAAGAGATTGGTGTTAAAGAGCTAAAGTAATCAGAACATGCCGAGATAAGGCCGATTGCAGTGGTTAAACACGCCAGCAAAACAATCACAGACAGTACAATTTGGCCATAAGGTCCAAACAGAGATTGAACATACAAGCTCAGTACTACTCCACCATTATCTGCGCCCGATGCAACCGCTGCACTTGTTGCCCCTAAATAAAACAGAGATACGTAAACAAATGCCAGACCCGCAGCAGCGATACATGCCGCACTAATCAGATACTTTGCCGTCGCTTTTTGCTCAGTAATACCTTTATTACGCAGAGCATCAACAATCAACACACCAAACATCAGGGCGCCAAACGTATCCATAGTGTTGTAACCTTCAAGAATACCTTTCTGCAGTGGGTGAGTTAAATACTCTCCTTGTGCAGCAATAACGCTACCTTGAGGATCAATAAATACCGCTAGAGCAAGCACAATTAAACCGACAAACAAAACAGGAGTCAGCACTTTACCAATCACATCAATCAACTTGCCCTGAGACCAAGCAAAAAACATCGCTACAGCAAAGAATAAAATTGAGAAGATAGTTAAATGAGACTGAACGGCATCAACGAAAAATGGTTTAACCGCCATCTCGTAAGCAACTAGGCCAGTACGTGGCGCTGCAAATGCAGGGCCGATAATGATAAAAATCAGCACCGCCATGATCATCGCCGCACGCTTAGGTAGGTCTTGAGTTAAATGTGCCCAAGAGCCACCAGCAACTGCAATAGCGATAATAGTCAGTAGAGGAAGACCAACCGCTGTAACAAGAAAGCCCATCATCGCAGGCAGCAAATTATCACCCGCTAATTGACCTGCCAGAGGAGGAAAAATGATATTACCTGCACCTAAAAAGAATGCGAAAAGCATAAAGCCTACCGCAATAATATCTGATAGTTTTAAAGTCTGATTCACTGTCGACCCTTTAATTATAATTTGATAGATGTTGTGTATGCTGAGTGATACGAAAATCCGTTCACTCTATAAATTTGAGCCGCGCATAATGACGAAATACTCATCAGCTAGCAAGCTTCAAGATAAAAACGCCATAAAAATTTATTACAGAAGCAAATAAGCAGCATATATCACTAGTTTAAGAACAAAAACAAGTTAATCTAACTAGTCAATTTCATCCACACAAGCAACACAAATAGAATAAAAAACCACACAACAACGTAACATTAGATCATTTAACTTAAAATACCCCCAAACTCCGACTTACATAAATAATATGAAAAAGACAAAAGACTTCGAATTCAAACAATTTAGAATTTACGGTGGCCACTCAGGAATGCCAGTGAGTACAGACGGAGTTCTGCTTGGAGCTTGGGTCGATATGAGAGGAGCACAAGTGGTGCTAGACATAGGGACAGGAACTGGGCTACTTAGTCTGATGTGTGCTCAGCGCAATCCCATGCTTAAAATTCAGGCAATAGATATTGATGACCACGCTATAGAGGCTGCACAAGTTAATTTTTCTCATTCACCTTGGCAGGCGCGGTTAACATTGCATCATGGCAACGTGATTGAATACTCGTTCACAAATAAGTTTGATCGCATCATCTGCAACCCTCCCTATTTCAATAATGGTGAGCAGGCGACTAACCAATCACGAGCTACCGCTAGGCATACCAATTGCTTAACCCATAATGATCTTCTTGCTAGTTGCAAGCAGCTCTTAAGCGACAGTGGCAAAGCCAGCTTTGTTCTACCATTAGTGGAAGGCGAGCAATTTATACAATTGGCTCAAAAGCAAGGTTGGCATTTAAGCAGACTATGTCAGGTTAAACCTACCGAACGAAAACAGGTCACTAGGCTTTTGATTGAACTACAGAAAAAACCGACTGAAACAATCAGTGAGTCACTCACTATCCATAGTGATAACGGCTACAGTGTAGACTTTATTGCCCTAACCAAAGATTTTTATCTAAAGATGTAGAAAATAACGTGTGATCCTTGTCACCGATCACTCTATAATACGTCCCCTTAAATTTATTGTTCACACCAACTGGCTTGTGGAGACATCAAGTGATCAGAAACTTTGCTGAATTAGAGTTAGACCCGAACCTACTCCTCGCAATCGAAGAAATGGGTTACGACCGCCCGACACAAATTCAAGCTGAAGCCATCCCACAAGCTTTAGATGGACGTGACATCTTGGCATCTGCTCCTACTGGGACAGGTAAAACAGCCGCATTCGTCCTGCCAGCACTGCAATTTCTACAAGATTTTCCACGCCGCAAGCCGGGGCCAGCACGTGTGCTGATCCTAACGCCAACTCGCGAACTCGCAATGCAGGTTGCCGACCAAGCACGTGAGCTAGCTAAGCATACTCAGTTGAACATCTTCACCATTACTGGTGGCGTGCAGTATCAAGAACATGCAAACATTCTAGCGACAACCCAAGATATCGTGGTGGCGACTCCAGGTCGATTAATGGAATACATCGAAGCTGAGCGCTTTGATTGTCGTGCGATCGAATGGCTGATCCTTGATGAGGCGGACCGCATGCTTGATATGGGCTTTGGCCCAACCGTTGATCGTCTCTCTTCAGAGTGTCGCTGGCGCAAGCAGACTTTGCTTTTCTCGGCAACACTAGAGGGTAAAGGGGTTGAAGGTTTCACCGCCGATCTCCTTAAAGAGCCCGCAGAGATCGATGCTGAGCCATCACGCCGTGAACGTAAGAAGATTGCCCAATGGTATCACCGCGCTGATGACATGGAGCACAAGCTAGAGTTATTGAAGACGATCATCACTGATCAAGCGGAACGTTCAATTGTTTTCCTTAAAACTCGTGAGCGTCTAGCAGAACTGCGAGTCGAACTAGAAAAAGCGCAAATCCCTTGTGCATGGATTCAAGGCGAGATGCCTCAAGATCGCCGTAACAACGCCATCGCTCGTTTCCGCGATGGCAGCGTCAACGTTCTTCTTGCTACCGACGTTGCTGCTCGTGGTATCGACCTTCCAGACGTTAGCCACGTCATTAATTACGATATGCCACGCAGCGCTGATGTCTACCTACACCGTATTGGTCGCACCGCTCGCGCTGGTAAGAAAGGTAACGCTATCTCACTAGTAGAAGCGCACGACCAACCAATGATGGACCGTGTAGCGCGCTACGTAAAAGAAGAGATCAAAGAGCGCTTTATCAAAGAACTTCGCCCTAAGCACAAGAAACCCGTGTTTAAGAAAAAGAATAAAAAGAAAGACGACAAGAAAAAAACGGCCGCTAAGGGCAAAAAGAGAACTCCGGCGAAAATGAAGAAGTAAACAATCTCATTACCCATTAACATAAATTGTATTTTTAAATAGTAAAGATAATTAGGCCGAAGAGACCACAACTTCGGCTTTTATTTATGTTTTTCTATAACTTATCGAAACCTGCGTAGTCATACACCAATAGCAACCATAAATCATATTTATACTTAAACACTAGCTAGCTATATTGTTCATAAACTGGGCAATAAACATAATGTTCTCATTAGCCAGGAGGCACCACTTCGCAAGATGCCCCATTTATCTAACGAGAACTCATAAATGAAAGCTTCTATTCTAGCGGTTACAATCTCTTCACTCATTTCAACACAAGTCTTGGCCTCATCAGCGAAAGTTGATGTAGAGCTTGCAAACTCTTACACAAACCAAATCATTAACGAGCAATTGAATGACATTAATGCTTCAGTTCAAGCTCAACTTAACGCTCAATATGCTCATGCTGCGGTAGGTACAACTACGGTTGTTGAAGACGTTGTTTACGAGAAACAATCAAACGGCACTTGGGCAGCAATTGGCGGCGTTTCTGCTACGTTAATTGCTGGATTGTTGAGTTCATCATCGTCCTCGAGCAACAATGATGACAGCAACATCCCACCAGTACTGTCATCAGATTTACTTGCAATGGATCATTTAGGCGCATGGGAAACTGACAGCAATGGCAGCGGCTATGTTATGACTGTTGCTGGAGAAAGCATTTATGTTAGCGCGGAGAATGTTGTCGATAACGGCAACGGCACAGCAACGATCACTGTCGATGACAAAAAACTTACAGTAGGTATTAATGGTGACACTTTCTATTGGGTAGACCAAGTAGAGCACCCTGAAGTAGAAGCTCCTGAGTTTGGCAGTGACCGTCCAGAAATGGAAGAACGCGACTTTACTGTTAAAATTAACAACGGTGAAATCCACATCATTGATGCAAACACCAGTGAATGGGTAGGTACAGTTCAACCTAAAGATGGCGAACTTGTATTTATTGGCAATGGTGATTTCCAAAAAACACTTCTGAAAGTAGAAGGTGATTTAGAAGCTAACGGCTCTGCTGCGATCGTTAAAAGTAACGGTGAGTGGGTTGCCACGATTGAGCGTGTCGACAACGGTTTTGAACTTACGGGTAAAAATGGAACGATAGTTGTTAACAGCCCTCGCCCTAGCTTACCAGCTTCCCCTGCTCACCCAGACATAGACCCAGATGATACTCCACGATGGGCGCCTGAGTTTGGTGATGACCGTCCAGAAATGGAAGAGCGCGACTTTACCGTTAAAATCATCAACGGTGAAATCCACATCATTGATGCAAACACCAGTGAATGGGTAGGTACAGTTCAACCTAAAGATGGCGAACTTGTATTTATTGGCAATGGTGATTTCCAAAAAACACTTCTGAAAGTAGAAGGTGATTTAGAAGCTAACGGCTCTGCTGCGATCGTTAAAGGTAACGGTGAGTGGGTTGCCACGATTGAGCGTGTCGACAACGGTTTTGAACTTACGGGTAAAAATGGAACGATAGTTGTTAACAGCCCTCGCCCTAACTTACCAACTTCCCCTGCTCACCCAGACATAGACCCAGATGATACTCCACGATGGGCGCTTGAGTTTGGCGGTGACCGTCCAGAAATGGAAGAGCGCGACTTTACTGTTAAAATCATCAACGGTGAAATCCACATCATTGATGCAAACACCAGTGAATGGGTAGGTACAGTTCAACCTAAAGATGGCGAACTTGTATTTATTGGTAATGGTGATTTCCAAAAAACGCTTCTTAAAGTAGAAGGTGATATTAATTCGGACCAATTTGCCTTAGTCAAAGGCAACGGCCAATGGGTGGCAACCGTTTCGAAAGTAGAGAATGGTATACGTGTTCAAACCAAGAAACATGACCGTGTTTTCGATGGGTCAAAAATCAATCGTAGCAAACTACAAAATATCGATTCATCGAAACTGCAACGAGCTAAATCCGTTATTCAGCAGCGTATCGGTAGCTAGATCTAGACTCAAGTAAGTTAGCCCTTGCACCCAATAATAGCACTTTACTGTTATTGGGCGCTTTCTCCAACTCTTAACCCCGCTAAGGAAAGCGCTTCAGGAACTTAAGTAATGAAACGCCTTCTGATTGTTCTCCCCCTTATCTCTTTTCCATCTTTAGCTAATGACACTCTTGCAGAATCTATCGAGCGCTTCACCGATATCTTCGGCATCAGTTTTTCAAAAGTAGAAGAAGACACTGTCGCGACTTTAGACGCTAACTACAAAATCACAGACAATTTCCGCATTTTTGGCGATATTGATACCAACGTAGACTGGGAAGTAGGAGCTGGCTATTCATTTTGGCAGGGACAAACCTACTATACGGAAAATACCCTGAAAGCTAGTGAAGAAAAAATCACGACAGGTATTTTTGCAGCTAAGTTACTGCATGAAAATTGGACACTAATTGGCGATATTAATTACAACTACAAATTTGAACTAAAGCAGTGCTTTGACTTTCAGCATCTAACCTGCGCCCCTTCAGATTCTATTGAATACAGTGCAGGTTTAATGTGGAGCCCAATTAAATACACAGATCTACTAGTGAAATACAATCAAGAGTTAGGTATTAAAGAAAACTTGTACTTTATAGATAGCTCTGAAATCGAACGAGCTAGAGACAAAACCAATCACCAATACTATGAGTTCGTCACTTTTATCAATATTGGATATTTAAAACCATCAATTACTTATACACATTTTTCCGAAAATAGAGACAGAAACTATATAGAATTTGGACTAGCTTTTGATTTTTAACTGTTTAGATAACCACGAACTTTTTCCCGAAGTTCTTGGTGATGAATATTCGTTAGATACTTCTTATGGAAGACCATTTCAAATTCGACGGGATTAAGATCGAAAGGTGGCTGATGTATCTTAAGGTTCATCATTTTGGCAAGATGAAGCATAGTCGTAGGCCAAGCAGCTATATAGCTCGTGCCCTTCAAAGCAAGAATTAGGTTAGTAATACTCCTAACTTCAATGGCCACATCACGAGCTAAACTTTTACCTGACAATAAATCGACCATAGGTACTTCTTGGCGAAGTAATTTCAATGTGACGTGTTTAGCTGCTATGTATTCATCCATCGTAATTACATCAGCATAATTACTCACCTCTGGGTCAGTAACAAATACCACCCTATCGACTACTACTTGCTCAAAGCAAAATGCAGTCTGCCTTGGAATCCCGGAGTCAATCACAAGATCAACGCGGTTCATATGAATATCTTCAATGATTTCATCAACTGAAACTGGTGATTCAACCAACAATACACCGTCCATCATGGGCAACTTGTGTAACAAATTAGCTGGCACATAAACGACGAAATCTCTCTTGCCAACAACCGCTCCCTCCATTAGCTCCAGCGCCTCACTTAACTGACGCGCTAACTTGTGGGCCATTGAGGTGGGTTCTATTGAACGTCCCGTCCTGACAAACAACGGATATCCCACCGCTTTTTCAAAACGTTTTATAGCAGCACTCACGGCGGGCTGAGTTTGCCCTAAAGACTCTGACGCTTTTGTGATCGAGTTAAATTGGTAGACAGACAAAAAAGGTTTAACAAGGTTAAGGTCAAACATAATCACCTCATTGATCGCGACTATTGTGAGTCTAACAAAAAAGCCGAACGTAAAATACGTTCGGCTTCACTCTCACATCTTCAAAGCGTTTGGCACTAGAACAAGGCGACAAGTAAACTCAACCTTGGGAGCGTAGTCCGCTACGTGACTAAGGTGAGTTTACACAGTCAACGCCGTTATCGTGTCAAAGGCGAAGAAGATTAGTGTTCGCGGGTCGCGCGGAACTCCACTTCTGGAAAACGCTCTTTCGCTAAATTCAGATTAACCATAGTTGGCGCAATGTAGGTTAGGTTATCACCACCATCGAGTGCTAGGTTAGCCTGATTCTTACGCTGGAACTCATCCAGTTTCTTACCATCTTCACATTCAACCCAGCGTGCTGTTGCTACGTTGACGCTCTCGTAGATTGCTTCTACGTTGTATTCCGCTTTTAGGCGCGCCACAACCACATCAAACTGCAGCACACCGACCGCACCTACGATTAGATCATTGTTCTGCAGAGGACGGAACACCTGAACCGCCCCTTCTTCAGAAAGCTGTACCAGACCTTTCAGCAGTTGCTTCTGCTTAAGAGGATCACGTAGACGAATACGGCGGAATAGTTCTGGGGCAAAGTTTGGAATACCCGAGAACTTCAGCGATTCACCTTGAGTAAAGGTATCACCGATTTGAATCGTGCCGTGGTTATGCAGACCAATGATGTCACCTGCGTAGGCGTTTTCTGCACGTGCGCGGTCACCCGCCATAAAGGTTACCGCATCAGAGATATTGATCTGTTTGCCGATGCGTACATGATTCATCTTCATACCCTGCTTGTAGGTACCTGATACAATACGCATAAAGGCAATACGGTCACGGTGTTTAGGGTCCATATTGGCCTGGATCTTAAACACGAAACCAGAAAAGTTCTCTTCGTTGGCTTCGACTTCACGCTCGTTTGCTTGACGCGGCATTGGGGCTGGCGCCCACTCAGTCAAGCCATCTAGCATATGGTCAACACCAAAGTTACCCAGTGCCGTACCAAAGTAAACTGGCGTTAGTTCACCAGCAAGGAAAAGCTCTTGGTCATATTCCGGACATGCGCCAATCACAAGCTCAAGCTCTTCACGTAATTGTTCTGCTAGCTCTTCGCCAACCGCTTCGTCTAGTTCTGGGTTATCTAAGCCTTTAATGATGCGCGAATCTTGTATGGTGTGGCCCTGACCTGTGTTGTACAGAATCGTCTCATCACGGTGGATGTGGTAAACACCTTTAAACTCTTTACCACAACCGATTGGCCATGAAATTGGCGCACACGCCATGTTAAGCTCGCTTTCAACCTCATCCAACAATTCCATCGGATCACGAATGTCGCGGTCTAATTTATTCATGAAGGTAACAATCGGAGTATCGCGTAAACGTGTTACTTCCATCAATTTGCGAGTCCGGTCCTCGACACCCTTTGCCGCGTCAATTACCATCAAACAAGAGTCAACGGCAGTCAAGGTACGGTAGGTATCCTCCGAGAAGTCTTCGTGCCCCGGAGTATCAAGCAGGTTTACCAAACACTCGTTGTATGGGAACTGCATAACAGAAGTTGTTACTGAGATACCACGCTCTTTCTCCATCTCCATCCAGTCAGACTTTGCATGCTGAGCAGAGCCACGACCTTTAACAGTACCCGCAGTTTGGATTGCGCGTCCGAATAATAGTACTTTTTCTGTAATTGTGGTTTTACCCGCATCTGGGTGCGAGATGATAGCGAAAGTTCTACGTTTAGACACTTCGCCAACAAATGGAGTATTTGACATGAAAGGTTCTTCTTCTGTCTATGCGCTAGAGAGGATTAGCGAATCTCTAGCGTAAATGAGTCGATTCAATTTTGCGCGGTATTTTCGCTTATATTCGATTAAGGGGCAACTTCATCAGCCAATATAGAGGGAAATTGGCTATCAATTTATCAGTAAATTAAAATATTAGAGATTTTGCGCTATAACTAAAGAAGTAGAGTGAAGCGATTTAGACTATGCCTGAAAGCCATAAAATTAACTCATTAGCGATCCGACAAGCCAAAACCGTATTTCTAGTTTCAGTAATACTAGGGATGTGTTTTAGTTTGTATCATATTGTGGTGGATTTTCATCAGGAACAGAAACGAATCGGCGAGTACTACCAATTTAAGCTCTTGCAAAACTACTCTAACGCTAGCCAAGCCGCCTACCACCTCAATCAACTTCTCGCAGAACAAGTCGCTTCAAGTTTAATGATGGATCCTGCGATATACAAAGTACATATCGTCGATGACTTTGGCGATACCTTGACGGAAAAAGAGCGCAATGTGCAACTGCAAAGCGGATTTGCCGAAGCTCTATCAGGATATTTGACCCCAACTTCGCCAGTCTACACCACAGAGCTGCATCAACCTAACTCACACGTGGTTGTCGGTACGCTGAGCTTCTCTGTTAATGGCGCTAACATCGCCAAAGATTTCATCTCTAGAACAAGTAAAATATTGCTGTTTGACCTGCTTAGGAACATCATTTTAACTTCGATATTGTTGATGTTCTTCTACCAAAAACTGTCAAAGCCCCTCGTCACTTTGATGGAATGGGTTCGTTCACTACAAAATACTAAAGCCGATTTACCACCTTCTGCTTTAAACCAAGGCGATGAGATTGGACAGCTAGCCAAAACGATTCACACCCTTTGGATTGAACGAGAGGCAGCTTCGGTGCAGCTTAATCAACTGGCGTACTACGACTCTCTAACTGGCCTCTCAAACCGAAGCCTGTTAATGCAGATGCTCAAGAACTCTATCGAAGAGTCAAACAATGCAAACCAGGCTGGCGCCTTGTTCTACCTTGATTTGGACCGATTTAAAACCATCAATGACTCATTGGGCCATACCATTGGCGACAACCTACTGAAAGCGATAGCCAAACGAATTGAAGCTTGGATTCAGGAAGACTTTACTGCGGCTAGAATTGGTGGTGATGAGTTCGCCATTCTTCTCCCTAATACCAGCGCAGAGAAAGCGCGAGAACTTGCTCAACAACTGC
The DNA here is from genome assembly GCA_000775715.1 of Vibrio tubiashii. Classification (GTDB taxonomy): domain Bacteria; phylum Pseudomonadota; class Gammaproteobacteria; order Enterobacterales; family Vibrionaceae; genus Vibrio; species Vibrio tubiashii_A. The sequence continues at coordinate 79,753 of JRWQ01000010.1, read as the reverse complement.
TGGCTCTCGTCTCTAACCCATACTCTATTGATGACCACCAACTCTACTGTTCAGTCAGTGTCGGTATTGCCGTTTTTCCATCGGTAGGCAGCACTAACATAGATATACTTAGACAAGCAGATACAGCACTCTATCGTGCGAAAGTATCAGGCAAAAACAAATACATGTTCTATGAACCAGAGATGCAAGCGCAGGTGGAGTCTTTCCTCGAAGTCGAAAAAGGCTTACACGAAGCGCTGAGTAAGGGTCAATTAGAGCTCTATTACCAACCTCAGGTCGATGATCAACACAAGGTCATTGGCGTCGAAGCATTAATACGTTGGAACCACCCCGAAAAAGGCGTTCTTCCTCCAGGTGTGTTTATGCCGATAGCGGAAGAAACCGGGCAGATAATACAGATCGGTAACTGGATCATCGAACAAGCATGCTATCAGTTATCAGCATGGAAGAAACAAGGGGTTCTACCAGACTCATTCCATAGATTGGCGATTAACATCAGCCCGCTGCAATTTTCACAACCGACGTTTGTAGAGCATATCGTGGACTCATTAGCACAAGCTGAGATTGATGGCGAGCTGATTGAACTGGAAATTACCGAAAACTTGTTACTTGAAAACGTTGACGCTGCGATTCAAAAAATCGCTGAGTTAAAAGAATACAAGCTCAAAACATCAATTGATGATTTTGGTACTGGTTATTCGTCATTGCGCTACCTCAAGCACTTGTCGGTCGATGTACTCAAGATAGACCGCTCATTTGTTACCCAACTTCATCTGGATCAGAGTGACCAAGCTATCGTCGATACCATTATAATGACAGCACGTAAGCTTAACTTAGAAGTTATCGCTGAAGGGGTAGAGGATGCCAATGAGCTTAAAACGCTTAAAGAGCTAGGTTGTGCTCAGTTCCAAGGCTACCTGTTCGATAAACCATTGCCTGCTTCTGAACTCATTGAACGATTTGAAAAGAACTTCTACCCAATCGAAGATGTCTCGGCGGTAAAGGTGATTCAGAACTAGGTATTGTTCACTGCATTCAGAAAAAAATGTAGCTCATGATGATCGCATCTTCTTTACCTGAAACTGTCGGGTAGTAGTTGATGCGCCTATCGACTTCATTAAAGCCAATCGACTCATACAAGCCAAATGCACTGTGATTGCTTTCTCTGACCTCTAGCCAAGCACTTTCCGCTTTATTGCTTTCACACCACTCAAGAAAAGCCTGCATCAACTGTTTGCCATAACCTTTGCCCTGTTGGCTAGGGTTAACAGCGATATTAAGTAGCGTCACTTCGCCGACAATATTTTGCGCGTAAAAGTAACCAACAACTTCGCCATTGATAACCAGTACATGATGACATGCGCCACGGCTATTAACATCGCGAATCATCTTTTCCGACCAAGGATGAGTGTGCGCACGGCGCTCAATCCTCCAAACTTGATCAAGATGCTCTTCGGACAGGGGTAAGAGTGAAGTTTGAGTCATGGTATTTAATAAAGTTAGAGCGAATTACTGATAAGAACAGATCTGCTGCCACAGTAGGCGGCGCTGTTCATTATTACCGTCGATTTGTGACAGAAGTGGTGAGTTCAGTGCCTTAGCCTCCAATTCACGAGTTGGTTCACAACCTGCATACCAAACCCACTGAAGAGAGTGCTGTTCAATTTGGCTAAGCTGCTCTGGGTAGATATGCAGAGCACTATCCAGTGACAACTTGATGCTTTTCAACACGCGCTCAAACATCTCCGCAGTTCGACCTTGGGGAAAATGTGGGGACACAAGCAACAATTTACAGCTTTCTGGCAAGTTCAATGGTGGTATTTGGTAACCCAATAACCTTTCAGGGTACGCCAATTGGTAGCACTCTATTCCCATTTCTTGTAAGTACTGTTGCTGCGACATATCAAATCATCACCTTAAAAACCGCACTCATCGTATCATAAAATTCGCCGCCAAAAGCGAACAATTGAGCAGTGCTCTAGAAGTAAACAAAAAGCGCCACCCAAAGGCGGCGCTTGCTAGAAGTTCGGCCTGTAATTAAAAGCTCGACTTCACCGCCTCAGCAATTTTCAGTGCAGAAGACTGAACTAACTCGGCGTCTTCACCTTCAACCATGACGCGAATCAAAGGCTCTGTGCCTGACTTACGTAGCAGAACGCGACCTTTGTCACCAAGCTCAGCTTCAACTTCCACAACAGATGCTTTCACCGCATCAGCGTCAAGTGGATTTGACTCACCAGAGAAACGGACATTTTCCAGGACCTGCGGGTACAGCGTCATACCTTGTGAAAGTTCGTTCAACGTCATATCACTACCCACTACCGATGCAAGCACCTGAAGTGCCGCCACAATCGCATCACCCGTTGTAACTTTATCGAGTAGAATGACGTGACCTGAATTCTCAGCGCCGATTTTCCAGCCTTTTTCTAGCAATTGCTCCATGACGTAGCGATCACCTACCGCAGCACGCACAAACGGAATCCCTAGCTGTTTAAGGCCGTTCTCCATACCTAAGTTCGTCATTAACGTGCCAACCACACCACCTTTCAATTCGCCGCGACGTAGCGCATCACGAGCGATGATGTAAGCAATTTGGTCGCCATCTACTTTATTGCCTAAGTGGTCAACCATGATGATACGGTCGCCGTCACCATCGAAAGCTAAGCCAAGCTCTGCCCCCTCTTCAACAACTCGTTTTTGTAAAGCACGCACATCAGTCGCGCCGACTTCAGCATTGATATTGGTACCATCAGGATCAACGCCCATTGCAATAACGTCAGCACCAAGCTCGCTAAATACCGCAGGGGCAATGTGATAAGTAGCACCGTGGGCACAATCTACCACGATTTTTCTGCCGGCTAAGCTAAGCTCTGATGGAAAGGTGCTCTTACAAAATTCAATGTAACGGCCAGTCGCATCATTCAGACGGCTAGCTTTACCGAGTAATGCCGACTCCACACACTCAATGTCTTTATCAAGCTCTGCTTCAATCGCGAGTTCGATATCATCTGGCAGTTTTGTACCCTCTGATGAGAAGAACTTAATGCCGTTGTCGTAGTATGGGTTGTGCGAAGCTGAAATCACGATACCCGCTTCTGCACGAAAAGTTTGTGTAAGGTAAGCGACCGCTGGCGTCGGCATTGGACCCGTGAATGTTGCTTTCAGGCCAGCAGCTGCTAGACCTGCCTCTAAGGCAGATTCAAGCATATAGCCTGAAATACGCGTATCCTTACCAATAATGACTTTCTTTGTACCTTGCTTAGCCAATACGCGCCCCGCAGCCCAGCCAAGTTTAAGTACAAAATCTGGAGTAATTGGGTATTGCCCAACTTTGCCACGTACACCATCAGTACCAAAATAACGTCTTTTGTTAGACATGATCATTCCTTTATCTTTTTATAACGCTCAATGGTTCTCTCTGACCATTGAGACAATTTTTACTGCATCAAGCGTTTGTTCAAAATCGTGAACACGGATAATTTGTGCCCCTTTCATTGCTGCGATTGTAGCGCAACTTACGCTCGCCGCCACACACTCAGCAGGCGCTTTATCAAGAAGCTTGAAGATCATAGATTTTCTCGACATCCCTGCAAGGATTGGCAGTCCGAATTGGTGAAATTCTTCTAGGTGAGACAACATATGATAGTTGTGCTCAAGGGTTTTACCAAAGCCAAAGCCCGGGTCTAGGATCAATTTTTCACGCCCGATACCTACCTCTTCACATGCGGCAATGCGCTCTTGAAGAAACTCACCGACTTCTTTGAGTAGATAATCATAATGTGGGTTAGCTTGCATTGTACGCGGCTGACCCTGCATGTGCATTAAACAGATAGGTAGTCCAGTTGCCGCGGCCACCTCTAGTGCTCCTGGCTCTTGCAACGCACGTACATCATTGATGATATCTGCCCCAGCTTCCGCCGCTTGGCGCATCACTTCAGCTTTACTGGTGTCGATGGAGATCCACACATCAGATTGAGCACGAATCGCTTTAATTACCGGGATAGTGCGCTGCAGCTCTTCTTCTAACGCCACATCAGGTGCACCAGGTCGGGTTGACTCGCCACCAATATCAATAATCGTCACGCCAGATTCAATCATTCTCTGCGCTTGGCTTAGCGCATCTTCCAACGAGTTAAACTTACCTCCATCGGAGAAAGAGTCAGGTGTCACATTAAGAATCCCCATGACTTGCGGCTGGGATAAATCGAGGATTTTATTATTTGCTTGTAGAATCATAAACACAAAAACCCCGAGTTTGCTCGGGGTTTCTCTTAATTAAATCAACTATTCTGAGTCTTTCTTCTCAGTTGCTTCCGCTGAAGTACTCTCTTGTGAAGAGGCTGGTACTTCTGCTTTTGCTTCCGTTGCTGGCGCTTTCTCTTCAGCCTTACCTTCTGAGCTATCGTCAGGTTTTGCGTCCGATTTATTGCTTGGGTTATCCCCCCAACCAGCAGGTTCACGAATATCCGATTTACGCTCCATTAGGTCATCAATCTGACCCGCATCAATGGTTTCGTACTTCATTAATGCATCTTTCATTGCGTGCATGATATCCATGTTATCTTCAAGGATCTGCTTCGCACGAGCATAGTTAGTATCGATTAAGTGACGAACTTCGTCATCGATAAGCTTAGCTGTATCGTCAGACATATGTTTAGTCTGAGTTACACTACGACCAAGGAACACTTCACCTTCATCTTCAGCATACAGAAGAGGACCAAGTTTTTCTGAGAAGCCCCACTGAGTCACCATCTTACGAGCAATATCTGTCGCACGCTCGATATCGTTCGAAGCGCCTGTCGATACTTTGTCTGCACCGTAAATCAACTCTTCAGCTAAACGGCCACCGTACAGGCTAGAAATCATAGACTCTAGATGCTGGCGAGACATACTTACGCGATCTTGCTCAGGCAGGTACATAGTCACACCGAGTGCGCGACCACGTGGAATGATTGATACCTTGTACACAGGATCGTGCTCAGGAACCAAACGACCAACGATGGCGTGACCTGCTTCGTGGTATGCCGTTGACTCTTTTGTCTCTTCCGACATCACCATAGAGCGGCGCTCTGCACCCATCATGATCTTGTCTTTCGCTAGTTCGAACTCAACCATAGAAACATTGCGCTTGTTACCGCGTGCAGCAAATAGTGCCGCTTCGTTAACTAGGTTAGCGAGATCCGCACCTGAGAAGCCAGGCGTACCACGAGCGATCAGAGAAGGCTCGACGTCACCCGCAAGAGGCACTTTACGCATGTGTACTTTAAGGATCTGCTCACGACCACGAACGTCTGGTAGACCAACCACAACTTGACGGTCAAAACGACCAGGACGAAGTAGTGCTGGGTCAAGTACGTCTGGGCGGTTAGTTGCTGCGATAACAATGATACCTTCGTTACCTTCGAAACCATCCATTTCAACCAGCATTTGGTTAAGGGTTTGCTCACGTTCATCGTGACCACCACCAACACCAGCGCCACGTTGGCGACCTACCGCATCGATTTCATCGATAAAGATGATACAAGGTGCGGCTTTTTTCGCTTGCTCGAACATGTCACGTACACGCGATGCACCGACACCCACAAACATTTCAACGAAGTCAGAACCTGAAATAGTAAAGAACGGTACTTTCGCTTCACCAGCAATCGCCTTCGCAAGAAGCGTTTTACCTGTACCAGGAGGGCCAACCATTAGCACACCGGTTGGGATCTTACCGCCTAGTTTTTGGAAACGGCTTGGATCACGTAGGTAATCTACTAGCTCTTTTACGTCCTCTTTTGCTTCGTCACAACCAGCAACGTCAGCAAAGGTGGTTTTAATTTGTTCTTCGCTCATCATGCGAGCTTTACTCTTACCGAAAGACATTGCGCCTTTACCGCCGCCGCCTTGCATTTGACGCATGAAGAAAATCCATACACCAATCAGTAAGATCATTGGGAACCAAGAAATAAAGATTGTACCTAGCAGGCTTTGCTCTTCTGGAGGTGTGCCCTGTACTTTCACATTTTGGTTAATTAAGTCATCAAGTAGCTTCTGGTCGTAGACTGGCATGTAAGTTACATAACGCGAGCCGCCGCCACGACGAGTGAAGGTAATTTCACCGTCTTTAAAAGTTGCTTCCTGAATCTGGCCTTGGCCAACTTCCTGTACAAATGTGGTGTAGTCCACCGCTCTGCCATTGCTCTCCCCAGGGCCAAAGCTCTGGAAAACCGACATCAATACGACAGCGATAACAAGCCACAGAATTAAATTTTTTGCCATGTCACTCAAGGTGTCAGCCTCTCGATAACTAATTGTAATTAAAGGTAGGGTACTACAGTTTATAACCTGTAGCTATAGTGTTAACTAGCCCATCAAGGGGCAAATAGTTAACCTTTGTAACCAGTGGCTACAACAAAGACTTCTCTTGAGCGAGCTCGCGAAGAGTCTGGTTTTCTGATTTTTACGACTTTAAACGTGTTTCGGATTTCTTTTACGAATTGATCAAAGCCTTCGCCCTGAAACACTTTAACGACAAAGCTACCATTAGGGGCTAGAACTTGTCGACACATATCTAAAGCCAATTCTACTAAATACATTGCTCGAGGTTGATCGACCGAATTATTGCCTGCAATGTTAGGTGCCATATCTGACATAACCACATCAACCATAGAAGGTTGAATACGATCAAGCAGAGCTTCTAACACAGCGTCATCGCGAAAATCACCTTGTAGGAAACTCACACCGGCAATTGGGTCCATCGGTAGCAAATCACATGCAATGATTTGCCCACCCTCTCCTACTATCTTAGCAGCATATTGAGACCAACCACCGGGAGCAGCACCTAAATCGACAACCGTCATGCCAGGTTTAAGCAGTTTATCCTTAGTTTGAATCTCTTCCATCTTGAAATATGCACGCGAACGGTAGCCCTTTTTACGTGCTTCGTTGGCGTATTTATCATCAAAATGTTCTTTCAACCAGCGCCCTGAGCTAGCAGAATGTTTTTGTTTACTCATTTGTTACCTAATAGATAGAGAGAACAACTAACCCAATAAATTATAGTCTTCAGGGTTAGATGGCGTTAAAATGGTATTTTTCAACCCTTATAGTAAAGAAAATTGGCCGCGTAATGAACCTAAGCACCAAACAAAAGCAGCATCTAAAAGGCCTAGCGCACAGTCTAAAACCTGTTGTGCTTATGGGCGCAAATGGACTAACTGAAGCTGTTCTAGCGGAAATTGAAATTGCTCTTGATCACCACGAGCTAATCAAAATTAAAGTAGCGTCTGAAGATCGCGAAACTAAGACCCTGATTATTGAAGCTATTGTACGTGAAACTCGTGCAGAGAAGGTACAAGTAATCGGTAAAACTTTAGTTCTATTCCGCCAATCGGAAGAGCGTAAAATCGAGTTGCCACGTAAGTAACATTACTTTCATGAGCAAGAAAAAAGGTCGCCGATGCGACCTTTTTTGATATTTGGTGTTTAAATATTAGCTTAGATGTACTCTACGCGATCGATTTCAAAGTCACGATCTCCACCTGGAGTCGAGATAACCACTTCATCACCTTCCATCTTGCCGATTAGGCCACGAGCTATTGGTGAACTCACCGAAATACGTCCCGCTTTGATGTCAGCTTCATCATCACCAACGATTTGGTAAGTTTTCTCTTCCTCTGTATCACAGTCAATCAGAGTGACTGTCGAACCAAAGATAACCTTACCCGAGTTATCCATCTTAGTTACGTCGATAACCTGAGCAACAGATAGTTTGTACTCGATATCACGAATTTGAGCTTCACAGATCCCCTGTTCTTCGCGAGCTGCGTGGTATTCTGCATTCTCTTTAAGATCGCCTAGCTCACGAGCCTCTGCAATGGCTTCAGAAATCTGTGGGCGAAGCTTTAATAGTCGATCGAGTTCTTCACGTAGCTTTTGTTCACCACGCAGTGTCATTGGCACTTTTTCCATTATTTACCTCATTCCAAAGCAATCTTTGGACAAAACAAAACTACCCAATCCAGTGGACTAGGTAGATGTTGCAACAAAATTCATTTCCTCTAGTTTAAACAAACTTTGCGTCTAAATCACTCAAATTAATCTAGCGTGATCCAGCTCGCAAATTAAGCGTCATAACAAATTGAAAAATCGACGCATTTTTTGAAATTGATCGCGTAGTAAGCACATCACTGCATAAAAAATACTAAAAGTTAAAATGTAAGTCCACCTACACATAACCAGAATAAACCAATACAAAACAATGATTTGATATTTATTTACAACCAATAAAACACCGTTCATAAGTTGGATTTATATCATTTTACTAACTCATCAAGGAACTTTGGGTTAAAAACTTAACTGACCTAATCAGTGGGGTTGGTCCTTATCGCTCAGAGTTCGTTCATAAAGTACGGATATGAGTCTGGATTAATAGCACTGATGTAATAAAGAGAATCGCCCTCTAGTAGATGCGTTTCTCGCTATGCAACTATTTATGGACAGTAAATTAGGACTTATAAGATGAACAAAACTCTGATCGCTCTAGCAGTATCTGCTGCTGCAATCGCTACTGGTGCAAATGCATCGGCTGACGGTATTCAAGCTGGTGGTATCGAAGGTACTTCTGTATACAGCGCAAACGGCAACTCTCTAGAGATCGGCGGTCGTGCTGAAGCTCGTATGTCTGTTAAAGACGGTAAAGCTGATGACCAAACTCGCGTACGTCTAAACTTCCTAGGTAAAACTCAAATCACTGACAGCCTATACGGCCTTGGTTTCTACGAAGCAGAGTACAACGCGAATGACAACGTTGGTAACAGCAACGATATCGATCATCGTTACACTTACGCAGGTATCGGCGGTAACTTCGGTGAAGTAACTTACGGTAAAAACGATGGTGCGCTAGGCGTAATCACTGATTTCACTGATATCATGTCTTACCACGGTAACTCTGCAGCTTACAAAGTTGCGATTGCAGACCGTACTGACAACATGCTGTCTTACAAAGGCCAATTTGCTGACCTAGGTGTTAAAGCAAGTTACCGTTTCGCTGACCGTATCGATGATACAACGACTGGCGGTTACACTGACAACAGCTTCGACGGCTACTCTCTATCAGCAATTTATACTCTTGGCGACACTGGCGTTAAGCTAGGTGCGGGTTACGCAGATCAAGATTCAAACACAACTCTATCTGAAAACCAGTACATGCTTGCTGCTTCTTACCAGATCAGCGACTTCTACTTCGCAGGTACATTCGTTGACGGTGAAGAAAAAGACGGTTCAAGCAAAACTGATAAGACAGGTTACGAATTTGCAGCTGCTTACAAAATGGACAAAGTTGCATTTACTACGACATACAACAAGCTAGAAGAGAAAGCTTCAGGTACTACGTACGATGCAGCTGACAACATCGCTATCGATGCGACGTACTACTTCAAGCCTAACTTCCGTACTTACATCTCTTACAATTTCAACCTACTTGATGAAAACGATAAGGCTGAAACAGGTACTGTAGGTAAACGAGGCGCTGAAGACGAACTAGCGCTAGGTCTACGTTACGACTTCTAATTTCCTGACATTAAGTCATGAATCTAACACGCCTGCTCTCTAGCAGGCGTTTTTTTTACCCGCTATACTGACCACTCTTATCTTCCACTAGAGAATCCTTATGCCACGCGTTCGTTATCTTCCTAGCTTTATCTGGATATTATCTCTAGTGACCAGTTCATCTTGGGCGTATAGCCCGCTCAATGAACTTCCATCAGGCAGCCGTGCCGCTCTTACTATTGAGGGGCTCCAAGGGCAAGCAGACTATCAAAAGACCGACAACCAAGACCAGCTATTTCCCCCCGCAAGTACCCTTAAAATTGTCACAGCGCTAGCAGCCAAACTCGAGCTAGGTGATGAGTTTAAGTATGAAACCAAGATTGAGCAGACAGAACGAGATGTTGTGCTGCGCTTTAGTGGCGACCCCACTCTAACAACAGAAAACCTCAGACAACTGCTGAGCGGATTAAAAAATGCTGGAACCCATCATATTCATGGTGATCTGTGGTTAGATAACAGCGCCTTTACCGGTTATGACCGCGCTGTAGGCTGGCCATGGGATATTCTTGGTGTCTGCTATAGCGCGCCGGCCAGTGCCATCTCTTTGGACCACAACTGCGTGCAAGCCTCTATTTATACTCAAGCGGATGGACGTACACGTGTTCATGTACCTAAGCATCAACCTATCTATGTCACCTCTCATGCCCAATCCGTCACTAAGGTTGAGCAAGAGAGCACCCAATGCAGTTTAGAATTGCTGTCATCGCCTGATAATCACTACCAACTGCAAGGATGCCTGCAGAAGCGTGCTAAGCCTCTGCCTCTCAAGTTTGCCGTTCAAGATCCAGCGCTGTATACCCAACGAGTGATCAATACCCTACTCTCACAGCTGAATATTAAACTCGATGGTTCGATTAAAATTGGCGCTCCAGCGCAAGGCTCTGTTGTGGCTCGCCACTATTCTGATCCTTTACCTGTGCTATTAAAACGGATGCTTAGAAAGTCGGACAACCTTATCGCCGACAACCTCACTAAGACCTTAGGTGCCAAATTTTTTGTTCAAGCAGGGAGCTTTGGTAATGGCACGAAAGCGATCAAGCAGATCCTGTTTTCACATACTGGCATTGATATAGAACATACACCAATGGCTGACGGCTCTGGTCTGTCACGTAACAACCGCTTTACCGCGAAGAATATGGCGGCAGTGTTGCGCTATATCTGGCAGCACGATAATCAACTAGGGCTGATTGCATTGATGCCAAAGTCAGGCACCAATGGCACTCTAAAATATCGCCGCAGCATGCGTAAAGACCCAATCAAAGGTGAGCTAATTGCTAAAAGCGGCTCTGTTTATGGCAGCTATAATATGGCCGGATATGGGTTAGATAAATCGGGCCAACCTAGTGCGCTGTTTGTCCAATTTGTCACTGATTACCATCCACCTAAAGTAAAGGGTGATGCCAAGCCGGTCACCACCCCAATTACTAAATTTGAAACCCTGTTCTACCAAGATATTGTTAAGTTCAGTCAGGCAATCCCTAAGAAGTAGTTGACCACAGTAAAGTAAATCCACATACCAGAAATATCAACGATCGAGGCCAGTACCGGGCTCACCAGTACCGCAGGGTCGAGCTGAAAAGCACGCGCTAAAATCGGTAGCACGCCACCAAGGGTTGTCGACATCGTCACCTGAATAAACAGGGCAACAGCAATCGCTAGTGCGATTGTGCTTAGGGCAAATCCTCCGCTACTGCTTCCGTCACTAAACAGCATAATGCGTCCAATCATCACCAAGGCAATCGCAAAAGCTAAACAGATGGCAACGCGGCTCTCTTTCCACATCACATCAAGCCATTGACGCTTACGCAGCTCTCCAGTGGCTAAAGCGCGTATCACCAAAGTCGCCGCTTGGGTTCCGGTGTTGCCACCTGCCGCCGCAATGACTGGCATGTAAACCGCCAGTAATACTAGCTGGCTCAGTGTATCTTCGTATTGGGCGATAATAAGACCTGAGACTATCCCTAGTAACGCAAGGGCGATAATCCAGCCAATACGCTGTTTGACATGCTCAACAACCGAGGTATCTAAGTAGCCACTAGACGGTTCTACTTCAGAATGAATAAAGCCCAATTGATGCGCATAATGACGCGCTAGTTTTTCATTTCCTTCAAGCTCCAATGCCGCAATTAATTGCTGTACATAGCCCACCGAACAGTGTTGCAAGATGGCAACCGCCTCTTCTACAGGCATCACAGTGAGTAAGTGAACTTGCTGGGTTTGCTCGTACTGCAAAAATGCATTGCGAGCAGCACCAATCTCTTCTTGAGAAAAGTGCGGGGTGTTTTCAATGTAAGTATTGCTCATTACCGTCATGGCGAATCTCCCGATTGGCAATAGGTAACGACCATCAAATACAACACTGACTGATTGTGACAAACAGACATATTTGTCCATGCGCTGATGGTCAGAGTCGTTGTATTAGATTCTAGAAATTAAAGGAGAAAAACGTGAGGGTTGACAAAGAGATGAGTCACCTCCTACCGCAAAGGTAGAGGCGTGAGACGACAATACCGAAGCGAGTTATTTTTCCCCTTTGATACTAGGAGGATGGTCGATATTGTTCATAAAAGTCTCCGAATAAACTGCCAGATTGGCAGCGCGAGGATGATAACAAAAGTCACTAGAGAGATCAGCCGATTTTTTAGCAAATGAAGGGGATTTGTCGACCTTGTGAGCGGATTGTTGACCATGAGATTGTAGGCAACAAAAAAGCGCCTAAAAAGACGCTTTTTAAATGGTATTTGTAACGCTCAGCGATTACTTAATCGTGATACGCGCGAATTTACGCTTACCAACTTGGAACACGTAAGTGCCTGCTTCAGGAGCAAACTTAGAGTCTGCCACTTTCTCACCATCAATCTTAGCGGCGCCTTGCTTAACCATGCGCATAGCTTCAGAAGTAGACGCACATAGGCCCGCTTCTTTTAGAAGGTTGCTTACCGGTAGACCTGCAGCAAATTCAAATTCTGGCATTTCATCAGGAATCTGATTCTTAGCAAAACGGTTAACGAACTCCTGCTCTGCCGCATCAGCATCAGCTTGTGAGTGGAAACGCGCAATAATCTCTTTTGCCAAAGCCACTTTCACATCACGTGGGTTTTGACCCGCCTCTACATCCGCTTTGAGCTTCGCCACTTCTTCAAGCGGACGGAAAGATAGCAAATCGTAGTAGTTCCACATTAGGTCATCAGAGATCGACATGATCTTACCGAACATTTCGCTTGGTGCTTCACTGATACCAATGTAGTTGTTCGCTGACTTAGACATCTTCTTCTCGCCGTCAAGACCAACAAGAAGCGGCATCATTAGTACAACCTGAGGCTTCTGACCGTTCGACTTCTGTAGTTCACGACCCATTAGTAGGTTGAACTTCTGGTCAGTACCACCAAGCTCTACGTCAGTTTCCATTGCGACTGAATCATACCCTTGTAATAGTGGGTACATAAATTCATGAATGGCAATCGGCTGACCACCCGCATAACGCTTCTTAAAGTCATCACGCTCAAGCATACGTGCCACTGTTTGATTGGCAGCAAGACGGATCATTCCTTCCGCACCAAGCTCAGACAGCCATTCAGAGTTGAACTGAATTTTGGTCTTCGCTGGATCAAGGATTTTAAATACCTGCTCTTTATACGTTTCAGCGTTACGCAATACGTCTTCACGGCTTAACGGAGGGCGAGTGTTATTCTTACCTGTTGGATCACCAACCATTGCGGTAAAATCACCGATTAGGAAAGTCACGTCGTGACCTAGTTCCTGAAAAGCACGAAGCTTGTTGAAAATCACTGTGTGGCCAAGGTGGATATCCGGCGCAGTAGGATCGGCACCTAATTTAATTCGAAGAGGACGCCCCTCTTTCAACTTAGCAATCAGTTCTTCTTCTGGAATCAGTTCTTCAACACCGCGCTTAATCTCGGCTAGTGCAGCTTCAATGCTCGCCATTCTTGTTCACTCCCACAGATTTGGCAAAAATTTGTTAGTTGGTCATCTTACTTGAATAGCGATGCTTTTTGAAACCAGTTAGACTAAACAGCTAAGCTTTTTTAATGATTTTTTTAGAACGGACATAAGATGTTGTCTCTTTTCGCTCGCTTACCATGGATTCACCGAGCCCTTATCACCCTATTTAGCGCATTAATCGTCATTGTATTGTTTTTACCTGCGCCCAACGATCTTCGCCAAGAAGAGACTATCTATCAAGTAGGTAAAGCCTACCCTTTAGCGATTGATATCGAGCAGCTAGCCTTGCAAGAGTCCCCCGCCCGACATGCCGTACTTAGATGGGAAAAACACACTGTTGGTTCGGGCGATAGCATGGCGCTACTGTTCCAACGCGCTGGGCTTTCGTCTCGGTTACTATACCAACTCACTTCGAGCAACAAAGAGATAGAAAAGCAACTAACCAGAGTCAGACCCGGCGACTCTTTCGAGCTTGGCTTTGACTCAAACAACCAACTGATTCAGCTCAAAAGAGTCATCAACCCATTCGAAACCTTCCTGATCACTAAATCAGATGACGGCTATACCTCTGAGCTTGATAAGAAAGAGATCCACTACCAATACAACTATGCCGAAGCGGACATCACCTCTAATTTTTGGAATGCTGGAGTCAATGCTGGTTTAACTGCGAACCAAATTATGGAGCTGGCCGGCATCTTTGGCTGGGATATCGACTTTGCGTTAGATATTCGTAGTGGTGACAAGTTTAAGATTCTTTATCAAGAGAAAGTCGTAGAAGGCGAGGTCGCTGGTCGAGGAAAGATCATCGCGGCTATTTTTGAAAACCAAGGTGACACCTTTAAAGCCATTATCGACGACAAAACGGGTAACTACTACGATGAAAATGGTCGAGCGATGAAAAAAGCCTTCCTACGCTCACCACTTGATTTTCGTCGCGTAAGTTCAAACTTCAACCCAAGCCGACGCCACCCAGTAACCGGCAAAGTTCGCGCTCACCGTGGCACTGACTACGCAGCGCCCGTGGGTACCCCAATATGGGCTGCCGGTGACGGGACGGTGATGAAGTCGAGCTACAACCAGTTCAACGGTAACTATGTGTTTATTAAGCACAGCAATACTTACATCACCAAGTATCTTCACCTACAGAGACGCAAAGTGAAAACCGGACAGCGTGTAAAACAGGGACAGACCATAGGTACATTAGGGGGCACAGGTCGAGTCACAGGCCCTCACTTGCACTATGAATTCTTAGTCCATGGGGTACATAAAAATCCTCGTACCGTAAAGCTACCACAGTCTAAATCTCTGACAGGAAAAGCGAAGATCACGTATATCGCCAACGCTAAGTTAAGATTAGAAAAGCTAGAGCGCTACGGTCAGTTACTCGCTACGCCATAAAAGAAGACCCGCCAAGGCGGGTCTTCTTACATCAAGCCAAAGTGCTATTCAGCTTCAATCACCTGATTGGCCTCTTCTTCGACTTTGTGTACTCTTCCGAGCATCAGAAGACATGGGGTCAGGACTAGTGTCAACACAGTCGCAAATGCCAATCCACCAGCAACGGCAGTCGCCAACTGTGACCACCACTGGGTACTTGGTGCACCAAACTCGATCTTCTGATTGATCAGATCGACGTTCATTTCTAGCACCATCGGCAGCAAACCTAAAATGGTGGTTACCGTAGTCAGCATAACGGGTCTTAAACGTTGTACACCAGTACGTAGAATCGCTTCACGTTTATCAAGCCCTCTTCGCAACAATTGATTGTAAGTGTCAATCAACACAATATTGTTGTTGACCACAATCCCCGCCAAAGCGATCACACCGATCCCCGACATGATGATGCCAAATGGCTTCTGAAACACTAGCAAGCCAACAAACACTCCAACGGTTGAGAACAGTACCGCACTTAAGATCAAGAAGGCTTGATAGAAGCTATTGAACTGAGTGATTAGAATTAGCGCCATCACCACTAAAGCGACCAAGAAAGCATTCTGCAAAAATGCCGACGAATTTTCCTGCTCTTCGTTCTGACCTCGAATTCTAAACTCGACACTCGGTGGCAAGTTCAGCTGTGAAACCGCCTCACTGATCTTAGGCAACTCCAACGCGAGGTTATAGCCCTCTTTCATGTCTGCCATAATGTTGATCACGCGATGTCCGTCAATACGACGAATGGTATCTTGCTTGTGCTCAGGGACAATATTGGCAAAATTGGTAATGGGGACAAGACCCGCAGGCGTTTTAACCCGCAGTTGATCAAACCTGCCGATATCACGTTTCTCTTCTGGATAACGAACAAGGATATCCACCTCTTCCGTAGAATCATCAGGAAGATAATCACCAATCTTAAGCCCGTTAGTCACAAACTGAACAGTATTACCCACCAGAGTCGCATCGGCAGCAAACCTTGAGGCATCATCACGGCGAATATCAATCTGCCAGTCAATCCCATCTTTGCTTGAGGAGTCACTAAGGTTAGTAAACGCCGGGTAGTTATCTGCCCACTGCCTCACCATCTTAGCCGCACCATCTAACTCGCTAGGCACACGCGCTGACATTTCGATCACTAAGTCATGAGCGACAGGGGGACCTGCATCGGGGAACTTGTACTCTATCTCAACTCCGGCATATTGATCCGTCTGCAGCTTAAGCTCTTCAATAATGTCTTTTACTTTTCTACGGTATTGCCAGTCCAAAGGGGTAATTTGGATTTGGCCTATCTCATCATCACCGCCCGTCTTGGTATACACACTTTCGAACTCTTTATGACCAAGCATGACGGATTCAATGTCAGTCATGATCACATCTTTCTCATCGAGCGAAAGATCACCATAAGAGCGCACTTTCACAGTAAAAAATGGTGGATCAACCTCAGGGAAAAATTCAGCACCTAACCCTGCTTTGGCGTAAGTAAAACCAACACCAATTGCCAACAGTATTGCACTCAATAGGATCTTTAATGGATGGCGAATTGCGATGTCGAGAGTATGGTAATAGAGCTTAGTAATGCCTGTAGCCTTGGAAAAGTCACCATCGTGCAGCGCAACCATTTTCTCGCGTTGCGACTTAGTGACGTGTTGAGGTCGACCAATCAAACTGCCCAGTACTGGTACAAGCAATAAAGCCATAGCTAACGAGGCGGTTAACGTCGCGATCAACGTTAAAGGTAAGTACCTCATAAACTCACCGGTAACATCAGGCCAGAACAGTAGAGGAGCAAATGCGGCTAATGTCGTCGCAGTTGACGCTGTGATCGGCCAAGCCATACGTTTCGCCGCATCACGATATGCTTCGCGCCTTGGTGTGCCCTCTTGCATTCTTCGGTCGGCAAACTCGGTCACGACAATGGCACCATCAACCAGCATACCCACCGCCATAATCATCGAAAACAGCACGATAATGTTCACGGTCAAACCAAAGACTGACAGCACAAGAAGTCCCGTCAGGAATGATCCCGGGATCGAAATCCCCACCAGCAAGGCGGTTCTTACCCCAAGAATAGCGATGATGACAATCACCACCAAAATAATCGCAGACAAGATATTGTTCTGCAGATCGTTAAGCATCATCTTAACGTCTTTGGATTGATCCCAGGTGTATTTCACCAACAAGTTATTCGGCCAATCATCACGACCCTGCGCTTGGGCTAACACCTCTTTAACCAAAGCAACAGTTTCAATAATGTTCTCACCCGCACGCTTTTTAACATCGAGTACCACGGCGGATTTACCATCAAGTCGAGCGTAGCTTTCAGGGTCACGAAACGCTCTGCGCACCGTCGCCACATCACCAAAGGTAATGACTTGCTTGCCTTCAACTTTCACTGGTAGCTCAAGAACATCCTTTAATGAATCAAACACTGAAGGGACTTTGACAGAAAAACGCCCATAGCCAGTATCAACAAAACCCGCTGCAACCACCTTGTTATTGAGGGCAATCAAGTTATAGATATCGCCTTGATCGAGCCCGTAGCTTTCCATCAGTAACGGATCAACAATGATCTCAACAATATCCTCGCGATCACCCGCAATGTCGACCTCAAGTACTTGGCGATAACTCTCAAGCTTGTCACGTAGCTGGCGAGCAATATGAACAATGGTGCGTTCAGGCACTGTGCCGTAGAGAACAATTGAAAGCACAGGTTCTTCGGAAGCTAGAGTCACCTCGTTTACTGTCGGTTCATCACTGTCACTAGGCAACTTAGGTTTGGCTATATCTACCGCTTCACGAACGTCAGCCATGGCTTTATTGAGATCGACACCAACACTGAACTCAAGCATCACTGAAGCATGCCCTTCTGCAGCAGTCGAGGTCATCTCTTTTACCCCTTCAATCGACCTCAGTTCTTGTTCAATAGGGCGAACGAGTAACCTTTCCGCATCCGTTGGCGAGATCCCTTGGTGTCCCACCGATACATAGATAATCGGGATGGTAATGTCTGGGCTAGACTCTTTCGGAATCGCGACATAAGTCCCTGCACCAGCCAAGAGAATAAACACCAGTAACACCATCATGGTGCGCGTGCGAGAAAGTGCAGCATCAATTAAGGCGAACATAACTGTATCTCCTTGTTATTGCTGCTCTACAGCGATCACTTGATCGCCATCGCGCACAAACCCTTGACCAGTGGTGACAATATCAACTTGCTCACCTAAGCCGGTTAGCCACACACCATCTTGCTCAGCTTTCACTAACTGAATAGGGACAAATTTTATCCGATCGACGACTAAGGTTTTCACACCTAAATTGCCGTCCTCATCTAGCGCAAGCATGGCAGGAGTCACTTTAATCGCCAATTGGCTTTGTAGGTTCAGGGAGACTTCACTACTAATACCAGCCGGAATCCGCTGCTGTGGATTGGGCAGTTCGACCTCAATTGGGAAGGTGTTGGTTGCAGCAGACGAAACTCTTGCGATGTAACGTACTTTACCTTCGGCCTCTTGCCCATTGATAAAGCGAACTCTCGCTTGCTGCCCAAGCTCTAGGTCTTGGATGTGTCTTTCGCTAACGTCCGCATCAATAACGATTTTGCTTAGGTCAAGTAGGCTTGCAACCGGGTCGCCTACACCGACGAAATCGCCTTTTTCAATAAACAGATGATCAACTACCCCCGTAAACGGTGCACTTACTGAGGTGTTTCTTAACGCTATTTTGGCGTTACTCACCATAGCTTTCGCTTCAACTAGCCCGGCTTGTGCGTTAGTAAAAGCCACCTCTCCCTGCAAGCCTTTGCTTTGCAGTGATTTCGCAGCTTTAAACTCTTTCTCTTTCACTTTAAGCATCGCCTGGGCGCGCTCTAGCTGAATTTCGAGATCTCCTTTATCAATCAGAGCGATAACCTGCCCTTGCTTAACGCTATCCCCTTTGTTCACTTTGAGTTGAATGATCTTTCCAGCAATCTCCGCGCCAAGCTTTGCTTGTTTATTCGGTGCGGTACGACCGTAAAGGTCAATGGTTTGATGAGTAGGGTTAGCAACAAAAGAGGTAAACGCCACTTTAGCTAACGGGATCTTATTCTCACTATGCTGTGGGGTATCATCTTCTGCATTCAACATTCCAACACCAAGCCACAGTGTCAGTGCGATGATCAAAAACAGAGATACAAGATAAGGTCTGGTCGCAATAAAGCGCAGAGGAGAAATTCTAGCCATAACTATCCTTAGTGATTCTATATCGCCTCTAAATTTACCGAAATTTACAACCACTCATTCAGTAATAGATAAGCCGCAGATGATATAGGGGCTCGCAATGTCAACAAGCGAGAAGATAGACACAGGATATAAACTAACCAGTTAAAAAGAAAATAGAGTTAAGCAGTATTATAGGTCAGGTCTCAGTTTCTAGAAATGTCATACAGATACAACAAAGGCCGCATAATATACGGCCTTTGTTGTAGTCTATTTAAAATTAAACGCTGAATGAAGCGCCGCATCCGCAAGTAGTGGTTGCATTTGGGTTGTTAACGAAGAAACGAGAACCTTCTAACCCTTCTGTGTAATCCACTTGACCACCAACTAGATATTGCAAGCTCATAGGATCGACCACCAGCGTAACACCGCTATTTTCTATGGTCGTATCCCCTTCATTGACGCTCTCATCAAACGTGAATCCGTACTGAAAACCGCTACAGCCGCCACCAGTAATGTATACACGTAACTTTAGATTGGGATTCTCTTCCTCAGCGATTAAGGCGCCTACTCGCTGAGCCGCTGCATCTGAAAATGTTAATGGAATATTTACTTCGCTCACGATGACCTCTCTCAGTCTTCTGCATCCAGAAGGCAAAACCAGCTGGCATTTTATCTTTTAATATTGAGCGATTATCTAATACCCGAGTGAAACGTTCAAGTATTCACCAACTTCCGACGCATTTTTTACACAAATCAACGTTTATTTGCTGTCAAAGTATCCAGAATGTGGTGCAAAGCGTTTTATTGAATGCAAAAGGACGAGTACAATGCGAACCAAATTGGTCCGAGCAATCATAAAGAGGATATCCCATGACCAAATCAGCAGATCTATTCGAGAAAGCACAGCAGACCATCCCTGGTGGCGTTAACTCACCAGTGCGTGCTTTTAATGGCGTTGGCGGCGCTCCAATCTTTGTAGAACGTGCCGATGGCCCACTGATTTTTGATGCTGACGGTAAAGCTTACATTGATTATGTAGGTTCATGGGGGCCAATGATTCTCGGTCACAACCATGCAGTTATTCGCGAAGCTGTTATCGATGCAGCACAACGCGGATTGAGTTTTGGCGCACCAACGGAAATGGAAATCGCCATGGCTGAGCTTGTCTCTGAACTTGTTCCATCAATGGAACAAGTTCGCATGGTGAGCTCGGGTACCGAAGCAACCATGAGTGCAATTCGTCTTGCACGTGGCTTCACTGGCCGCGATAAGATCATGAAGTTTGAAGGTTGTTACCACGGCCATGCAGACAGCCTATTGGTTAAAGCAGGTTCAGGAGCATTGACGCTTGGCCAACCTAGCTCACCTGGTGTTCCGGCTGATTTTGCTAAGTATACCCTAACAGCGACATTTAACGACCTAGACTCTGTTCGCGAGCTATTTGCAGCGAACAAAGGCGAAATCGCGTGTATCATCGTTGAGCCAGTAGCGGGCAACATGAACTGTATTCCACCTGTGGAAGGCTTCCATCAAGGTCTACGTCAAATCTGTGATGAAGAGGGTGCGCTACTGATCTTTGATGAAGTAATGACCGGCTTCCGCGTTGCTCTTGGCGGTGCACAGGGCTATTACAACATTAAGCCAGACCTAACCACACTAGGAAAAGTTATCGGTGGCGGCATGCCAGTTGGCGCATTTGGTGGCCGTAAAGAGGTAATGCAGCACATCGCTCCTACTGGTCCGGTGTATCAAGCTGGTACCCTTTCGGGTAACCCTGTTGCAATGGCGGCGGGCTTCGCTTGTTTAAACCTTCTAAAAGAAGAAGGCAATGAAAAGCGTCTGGCTTCAAAAACCAAGCAACTTGCTGATGGCTTTAAAGAGCTTGCTGATAACCACAACATTCCACTCGTCGTTAACCAAGTTGGTGGTATGTTCGGTTTCTTCTTCACGGACCAAGAGAGCGTAACAAGCTACGAAGAAGTAACTAAGTGTGATATTGAACGCTTTAAACGCTTCTTCCACCTAATGTTAGAACACGGTGTTTACCTAGCGCCATCAGCATTTGAAGCGAGCTTTACCTCTTTAGCTCACGGTAGCAAAGAGATTGAAGCAACACTAGAAGCAGCTGATCGCTGTTTCGCCATCATCGCTCAGGAATCGTAACAGACTTTCTATAAAATAGAGGCTGCCAATGGCAGCCTCAGTTATTTCCAGTTCACCACAGCCAAAATAGTGAGACCGAACATAAACAGAAAAAACCAAGGTATATTCCGTTTAGGCTTGTTCCTTTTGCCACTGCACTTCTCTTTTCCACAACAGCTCATAACCAACCACTCCGCGAATAACATGCTCAATTTGCGTTGAACACTCAGACAATTACCGCCATTATACAGCTACGAATTAGATTTCATGGACAATAAACGTGTCAGATAAAATCAAACTAACTTCTAGTCATTGGGTATTGATTGTTGCATTACTCGCAGCAGGGTTCGCCTGTTTCTTGCTCGTTGAACCGTACATCAACTCCATTGTCATGGCGTTTATCATCTCACTACTGATGTTTCCAATTCATGAATGGATAGAAAAACGCATGCCAAAGCATACCAACTTAGCGTCTCTGCTTTCATGTGTTGTGCTGACTTTCATTATCGTATTTCCACTATTGTTTGTGTTTGCAGCCATTGTCCAACAAGGTTCAGCCTTTTCACAAAACGTCTATCAATGGGTCACTCATGGTGGAATTCAAACCATTTTTGGGCACCCATGGGTGGTTAACGGTCTTGGTTTCATCAATACCTACCTGCCGTTCGATGCCATCAGTCCACAAGAAATTGGCCAAAAAGTCGCGCAATTCGCTACATCATTTGGTAGCAACCTAGTCGGTATTAGCGCAAAAATCTTAGGTGATGCGACTAGCTTCCTAATGGATTTCTTCTTAATGCTATTCGTGCTGTTCTTCCTGCTACGCGATCACGATAAGATCATTGGCGCAATTCGCCATATTCTGCCACTTTCTCGTAGCCAAGAAGATAAATTGCTAGATGAAGTTGAGCAAGTGGCGAAATCAGCGGTAATGGGGTCGTTTCTAACCGCTATCGCGCAAGGTTTCGCCGGTGGTTTTGGTATGTGGATTGCAGGCTTTCCGGGGCTATTTTGGGGCACTATGATGGGGTTCGCCTCTTTCATTCCAGTTGTTGGCACCGCGCTAATTTGGGTACCAGCCGCTATCTATCTATTCTTGACCGGTGACACGACTTGGGCGATTGTTCTTACGGTTTGGAGTATAGCGATTGTCGGATCGATTGATAATCTGCTCCGCCCACTGCTGATGCAAGGCAGTGCTGGCATGAACACCTTAATGATTTTCTTCTCTCTATTAGGTGGTCTGCACTTGTTCGGTTTAATCGGTCTGATCTATGGCCCGATCATTTTCGCCGTGACTATGGTGCTATTTAATATCTACGAAGAAGAGTTCCAAGGCTTCCTGAATAGACAAGATCGCAGCTAGCAAGCAATACGCTTTTATTCTGCTTAGAATGACTTCAAGATGAGGGAGGATTATGCGAAAATCCTCCCTCATTTTTTACACTGGGTTTGCTATGTCTGCTTATATCGCACCAAGCCAAATCGCTGAAAGACAGTTCGCCTATTTTGAGGGCAAGCATGTATTAGTCGCAGGAGAAGCTGAAGATCTATTTCCTGTTGAGCTAACGAAACACTGTCAATCCGTGACTGTCTTTACCACCAACTATGGCTATTACCGTCAACTAAGTGGTTACTCGCAAGTCACAAGTGTATTTGCTGCCGAGTTTAATCAACCCACAGAAGCTGACTTAGTGCTGCTCTATTGGCCTAAAGCCAAAGCGGAAGCTGAGTATCTGCTTGCAATGTTGATGGCAAAGTTGGGTGAAAACACCGAGATTGTTGTTGTCGGTGAAAATAGATCTGGGGTAAAAAGCATTGAAAAGATGTTCAAACCCTACGGGTTGATCACCAAGTATGACTCAGCGCGCCGTTGTTCCTTCTATTGGGGACAATGCACACAAACACCAGCCCCTTTTGATCTTCAAGCTTGGTTCAAAACTTATCACGTCGAATATCAGCAAACCTCCCTTACGATTAAGAGCTTACCTGGCGTATTTAGTCACGGTGAGTTTGATATTGGTAGTAAATTACTACTAGACACACTCCCACAACTAAACGGCAAGGTACTCGACTTTGGTTGTGGCGCAGGAGTTATTGGCAGCGTGATGGCGCAACTCAATCCTGGAATAGAGCTTGATATGTGTGATATTAGCGCCTTAGCAGTCGAGTCGAGCAAAGCCACTCTCGCAGCTAACGGCTTATCGGCTAACGTATTTGCTTCTGATGTCTATTCGGACACTAGCAAAGACTACGACTTTATTATCAGTAACCCGCCTTTCCATGCTGGGCTTGATACTAGCTACGGCGCCACAGAAACACTACTAGAACAGGCACCAAAACAGAGCTCAGACAGAGGCCAACTTTTCATCGTCGCCAACAGTTTCTTGAAATACCCACCAATCATCGAGCAAGCTTATGGTAATTGCGAGACACTAAATAAGACCAATAAATTCGCTATCTACCACGCTAAAATCTAAATTAATCGCCCAGTCTCTACCGAGATTGGGCGATTCCAACACCATGCACGCAAAAATTGCGCCTCTCTCCACGCTTTCCCTGCAACTTACTTGTCAAAGTAAAAAAACTCGTTAATTTTGTCATTATTATCAAAATAACGTTTTTTCTCGCTTATTAGGGTCCCTGTCCTTGATGAGCTGTTTTCTCACGGAAATTTTATTCTGACCATGTTCAAGTTGTATCGAAAACAGAAATTTAAACGCCTTCAGAACACGTTAATGCTCGCATTTTTGGTGCTAAGCATTACTCCTCTGACGATTATCGCGATCTTTTTCCTCCACTCCCACACACAAGATCTCCAAGAGCAGAGTACCTCTCATCTCATTTCGGTTAGGGATAGTAAGCGCCAACAAGTGATCGACTATCTGTATGCGAAAGAGTCAGAAGTTATGGCGTTCGTTCGCTCAGAACTCGCTTATGCGAGTGGCGGCCGATTCTATGGGCTGGTCAATGCCTTTGGGAACCTCGGACTCGATATCGAGCAAGCTCGCGAATATGCCCAACGCCGGTACATTCCGGGTTCAGGTGACCAAATTAAAACCTCGATCCTGCCTCAATCTAACGTTTTTAACGGGACGGAGCGCTATCGACTGCTACACAAACGTTATCACTGGGCCTATCTAGAGCTACTCAAACGCTCTGATTTTGACGATATTCTCTTGGTTGATAGAGAAGGTAACGTGACCTATTCGATATATAAACATGACAACTTTGGCACTAACCTACTCAACGGAAAGTACAAAGACGCAAACCTAGGTAAAACCTTTGCCAAACTGAGAGAGACCGTCAGCGCTAAACGCAAAGACAACGAAGACTATACTCCGTTAATCATTTCTGACTTTTCAACCGAGCAAGGCAAAGCAGTGGCATGGTTAGGTGCGCCGATCATTCAGCAAGGTTACCTGCACAGTTACGCCATGTTCAGATTGCCGAACAATGGGATCACCAAACTGATTGCTGACAACTCTAACAATTCAATGAAAACTTTGCTGGTAGGTTCAGACCACAAGTCTCGAACTCTCGCTTATCAACAAGAGGATATTGATAAGAGCAGGGAAGTCGTTGACTTAGCACTTGCAGGTTCTAATGAGGTAGGCACCTATACCAACACTGAAGACGAGGCAACGATCGCAGCATACAGCCCTATTTCCTTCAATAGCATTGATTGGGCGATTGTTGTTGAAGTTCCTGAAAGCGTCGCATTTGCCCGCGTCCATCAGCTTGAAACCCTATTTATCTTTGCGATGCTGTCAGCGATCTTGCTGGTGGTCATGGCTTCCCACTATTTATCTAACTTTATAACTTCGCCTCTGCTGCAATTGACCTGGGCAGCAGAGAAAGTCTCGGCTGGCGACCTTGATGCGGATATGAATAATACCCAACGTAAAGATGAGATTGGCCGATTGGCTATCAGCTTCGAGCGTATGCAGCGCTCTATTCGCGAGAAAATTCAGCTAATTAGAAAACAGAATGAAGAGTTAGAGAGCAACCTCAAACTCATTCAAAAGCAAAACGACGAATTACAATTAGCAAACAAACTGAAAGATGAGTTTCTTGCTACGACCTCCCACGAACTGCGCACTCCGCTACATGGGATGGTCGGTATCGCAGAAGCACTCGCCTCTGGAGCTAACGGACCTGTCACGTCAGAGCACAAGTATCAGCTTGATATCATCATCAACAGCGGCCAGCGCCTAACTACCTTGGTAGATGATCTACTCGACTACCACAAGATGCGTTACGGACACCTTGACATCGAAACCAGTGCAGTCGATCTTTCAGGGTCAACCCGCCTCGTGTTGGAACTCTCCTCACACCTTCTTGGCTCTAAACCGCTACGTATTATCAACCAAGTACCCGATGAGCCTGTATGGGTCTGTGCCGATCCACAGCGACTTGAACAGGTGCTATATAACTTGGTTGGCAACGCGATAAAATATACCAGTGAAGGCAAAATCGTCATCTCCACTAGCGTTGTTGATGACAGTATTCGTGTACAAGTGGTTGATACTGGCCAAGGTATACCGGCTGACCAACTCGATCATATCTTCGAGCCACTAATCCAAGCGGGTAGCGACTCAAGTCGATACCGTCAAGGAGCGGGTTTAGGATTGTCTATCAGTCGCCAATTGATTGAGCTGATGAACGGTACTCTCTACGTCAGCAGTCAACCTATGGTCGGCACTACATTCAGCTTTACCCTTCCTATCGCAAGTGCTGAGCAGATTGAGCAAGCCAATCACTACGAGTCCGCTCACTTTACGGCTCCAAGCAGCGGTGAAGTCGAGCTACCTGATACAGCAAGTTTACCGGAAAATCCTGAAGGCCCGATCCTGTTGGTTGTCGATGATGAACCTGTAAACCTACGCGTATTGGACAGTTTCCTCCGCTTAGAAGGCTACCGTGTTCGCACAGCAAAAGATGGTCACGAGGCTTTAGCATCCATCAGCAATGAGAAACCCGAGCTGGTATTACTGGATATAATGATGCCGGGCATGAGCGGCTATCAAGTTTGTGAGACCCTACGTGAAACCTACGATCACGCCGAGTTACCTATCATTATGTTAACGGCACTTAGCCAGACAGATGACCGTGTACGTGGCTTCAACGCTGGGGCGAATGACTACTTATCTAAGCCTTTCAATAAACAGGAACTGGCAGCGCGAATTGTCGCTCATCTATCAGCGAGCAAGGCAGAGATACGTCGAGTTGAAAATCAACAACTGCAACTAGAGCTAAAACAGAGGGCCGCCGTTGAAGCGAGTCTACTTGAAACCCAGGGTCGACTTTTAGAGCAACTTGAAACAGCGCCAGAGGCGATAGTCTGCGTTCGCGAAGACAATAAGATTCGTTTTGCCAATGACGCCGCATCCCGATTATTCAAACGTTCAACAGAACAGCTCAAACGATCGACAGCTGATGAAATCATTGCACCTAAGTTTCTTAACGTAGAACAAGAGCATTACTGCGGCAATATTGATATCTATGTAGAAGATGTCAGACAACGCCTCTCTGCTGATGTGTTACGTCTACCAGAGGGCGCAGGGTTACGCTCAATGTACATTTTCAACGTCGGTGGTGGCGTGAATGCCACTAGAATTAACAACCTCGAAACAGCGATTGAAGCGCTTTCTAGCTTTGCCTTCGACGGCGACAAAGCCAAGCTTCAAGAGCTCAAAGAGCTTGGGGGAGAGTTTACTCGCCTTGCAGATAAAGTGACGAGTGATAATAAGTCGAAACAGGAAGTAATGCGCGAGGTGCTCGTAGATGCAATGACAAGTGCTCTCGAGTATTGGGAGTCGGTTACTGGCCAAACTAAGTTTGCATTTGCTGAGCAGAGTGGCTTGTGGCGTGTCTATCTTGATAGAAGCACCCTGCAGACACGGACGTTAGACAAATACCTACGCACTGAAACGCTACCGAAAACACCTCGTTGGCGAACCGTATTGAGCTCTTTGGAATACATACTAGAACACTGCAATGAACAGAGCCCAGAGCGAAGCCATATCGAAGCACTACGTGACAAACTGCAGCACTTGCTAACCAGTTAGTTGGCTTAACTCCTCCACTCGAAAGCCTGCACATGCAGGCTTTTTTAATTGCCACTGAATAGTCCGACTTTTGATGTCAAATAGCATTATTACGCTGCGTAAAACAACCTAATAAATTAACGATAATTAGTCTATCTCTCTGCTAACAAACACACTCAAACAAGCCTATCAACCCCAAAAATGGACAAATTTACTCCATATTGCGATGTCAATCACAACAAGACGGCAGTTTTTAATTATCGAGAAAAAATAACACCACAACTTGTGCGTGATAGAGATCTCCATAACTAAGAGGCATCAAAAATAACACCTAAATAAAGGCTCAAAAGGTAAGTAATCACTAACAACACAAACACTAACCAAGGATTTTTGCGACACACTTCAAATCACAATTTCCGTTTAAAAAGCCATCACTCTGGTTGATTTTGACATTATTAACGTTGGTAATGGTGGTTTTGACGATTTTAACGGGAATTGCAATTGCGAAAATTGACGTAACAGTGTTTTCTTACTGTGCCTAAGGCCTACAGGCCACTCTTAATTTCTCGCCTCCTCCGGTAAGAAATTAGCAAATAGAGGTGGGCCTTAGTGAGTGTTTATCAATTGATGACATTCCATCCATTAAGTGAAATGAAAGCAAATAGTAAGGAACAGCTATGCTTGCCAACATTAAAAAAACAGCACTAGCAACAGCAATTATTGCTACAGCAACAACTGGATTCGCTTCAGTAGCGACTGCAGCTGAGCGCAGCGAACTGACTGTACACCCTAAAGAGTTTACAACCTTCGTTCGTAACTTTAACCCATTCTTGGGTGCAACGAACCTACACACTACTACGGACTTCATCTACGAGCCGCTTGTTGTTTTCAACGAAATGCACGGTAACACGCCTGTATTCCGTCTTGCTGAAAACTTCAAGATGTCTGATGACCTAATGAGCGTAACTTTCGATATTCGTAAGGGCGTGAAATGGTCTGATGGCCAAACGTTTGATGCAAACGATGTAGTATACTCTTTCAACCTTGTTAAGGAAAAACCAGAGCTTGACCAAAGTGGTATCAACTCTTGGGTAACTGGTGTAGAAAAAGTAAACGACTACCAAGTTAAATTCCGTCTGACTGAAGCGAACTCTAATGTTCCTTACGAAATTGCAAAAGTACCTGTTGTACCTGAGCACGTATGGAAAGACATCAAAGATCCAGCGACATTCACCAATGAAAACCCTGTAGGTTCAGGTCCTTTCACAGAGATCGACACGTTTACAGCACAACTTTACATCCAGTGTGCAAACCCGAACTACTGGGATGCAGACAACCTAGATGTTGACTGTCTACGTGTTCCACAAATCGCGAACAACGACCAATTCCTAGGTAAAGTTGTAAATGGCGAAATGGACTGGACTTCATCATTCATTCCTGACATTGACCGCACTTACGCAGCGGCTAGCCCTAACCACCAGTACTGGTACCCGCCAGCAGGTACTCAAGCATTCGTGGTTAACTTTAAGAACCCAGATGCAGCGAAGAACGAAGCGCTAACTAACGTTGATTTCCGTCGTGCATTCTCTATGGCTCTTGACCGTCAAACCATTATCGACATCGCGTTCTACGGTGGCGGTACAGTGAATGACTTCGCATCAGGTCTAGGTTACGCATTCGAAACTTGGTCTGACGAAAAAACTCACAACCAGTACAAAGGTTTCAACACGTACAACGTTGATGGTGCTAAAGAGCTACTTAAGAAAGCGGGCTTCAAAGACGTCAACAAAGACGGCTTCGTTGACACTCCATCAGGTAAATCTTTCGAGCTTCTAATCCAATCGCCAAACGGCTGGACAGACTTCAACAACACAGTTCAACTTGCAGTTGAGCAACTTGCAGAAGTAGGCATCAAAGCAAAAGCTCGTACTCCAGATTTCTCTGTGTACAACCAAGCAATGCTTGAAGGTACGTACGACGTAGCTTACACAAACTACTTCCACGGTGCAGATCCACACACTTACTGGAACAGTGCATACAACTCTGCACTTCAGTCTGGTGACGGTATGCCTCGTTTCGCGATGCACTTCTACAAGAACGAAAAGCTAGATGGTCTTCTAAACAGCTTCTACAAGACAGCTGATAAGCAAGAGCAGCTAGATATCGCTCACGGCATCCAGCAAATCATTGCTGCTGACCAAGTTACGATCCCTGTAATGTCTGGTGCTTACATGTACCAATACAATACAACTCGATTCACTGGTTGGTGGAACGAAGAAAATCCGAAAGGCCGTCCAAACATTTGGGCTGGTATCCCAGAGCGTCTACTACACGTACTGGACCTAAAACCAGTTAAGTAAGTAGTTGTTCTAACTGTGCGGCATACATTCCGTATGCCGCCAAATCCCCCCAATCTATCGTTAGTTGTTATGTGGCGCCCGTCGTCAGGGGATTGTTCGCTCTAAAATTCGTTTTCGCTAGGGCGACCTGAAACCAGAAACAGGGAAAATCTGGGTGAGTAAGGTGTAAGTTATGGGTTATTTTTTAAGACGTTTGTCGTTCTACTTGGTCGCATTATTAGTTGCTGCGACGTTAAACTTTATTATTCCTCGTGCAATGCCGGGTGACCCAGTCACCATGATGTTTGCCAACGCTTCGGTACAGGTAACACCGGAACGTATCGCTGCAATGAAAGAACTGTTGGGTTTCGTTGATGGCGGCCTATTTGTTCAATACATTGCCTACATGAAGAATGTTCTAAGCTGGGAGCTAGGTACGTCAATTCAGTTTTACCCTTTGTCGGTTAACAAACTGCTTGGTGGTGCCTTCGGTTGGTCGCTATTCTTAGCAGGTACAGCGGTTATGCTGTCATTCTCGCTAGGCTCTATTCTAGGTATCTTCGCAGCATGGAAACGTGGTAGCAAATACGATGCGTTTATCACCCCAGGCATGCTGATTATTCAGGCGGTTCCTCAAGTTGTAATTGCAATGCTAGCGCTATTTATCTTCGCAATTGGCTTGAAATGGTTCCCAACAGGTTACGCTTACACAGCAGGTACTGTGCCTGATTGGACAAGCTGGGCATTTATTAAAGATGTTGCCTACCACGCCGCGCTTCCTTTGTTCTGTGCGTCTATCGTTCAGATCGGTGGCTTCTTGGTTAACATGCGTAACAACATGATCAACCTTCTTGCTGAAGACTACATCACTATGGCGAAAGGTAAGGGCCTCAGCGAAAACCGCGTTGTTTTCAACTACGCAGCACGAAACGCGCTTCTACCAAGTGTGACTGCACTTTCTATGTCACTAGGTATGGCAATCGGTGGTCAGCTTATCGTTGAAATCATCTTCAACTACCCAGGTCTTGGTACGGTTCTTCTAAACGCGATTCATGCTCGTGACTATCAGGTTCTTCAAGGCCAATTGATCATTATGACACTGTTCATGCTGTCATTTAACTTAATTGCAGATATGGCTTATGTCGTTCTAGACCCTCGCCTGCGCAAGGGAGGTAAATAATTATGAAACAACTATTTCAGTTAATTTTAGGCAATGCCTACGCTCGTATCGGTCTAATAATTGTTTCTCTTTTCTTATTCATGGCCATTTTTGCGCCATTGCTTTCAAAGCATGCTCCGGATAAGAGAACAGGTAACCCACATGAATACCCAGGCTTTGTCGTTAAATCAGCCCAAGCAAGCCCTGATGGTTGGGTCGCGCAAAACCTAGCAACTGACCGTCGTACCATGATCATGTCTAAAAAAGCGGACCACGTTCTAGGTACTAGCCGTATGGGTCGTGATATTTGGTCGCAACTTGTTCACGGTGCACGTATCTCTCTGGGTGTCGGTTTTGGCGCAGGTATTACGGTTTGTTTCCTAGCTACGGTCATCGGTATTTCAGCCGGTTACTTTGGTGGTCGCGTTGATGACATACTCACTGCAGCGATGAACATCATGCTGGTTATTCCACAGTACCCACTGCTATTTGTATTAGCCGCATTTATTGGTGAGGCAGGGCCACTGACCATTGCCATCATTATCGGTTGTACCTCCTGGGCGTGGGGGGCGAGGGTAATCCGTTCACAGACTCTAGCCCTGCGTGAAAAAGAGTTTGTTAAAGCAGCAGAAGTTCTGGGTGAGTCGTCTATCCGCATCATCTTTGTGGAAATTCTGCCAAACCTAATCCCAATTGTCGGCGCAAGCTTCATCGGTTCGGTTATGTACGCAATTGGTATGGAATCCATTATCTCATTCTTAGGTCTTGGCGACCCAAGTACTATCAGTTGGGGCATTATGCTGTACAACGTACAAACATCATCTGCAATGCTAATCGGCGCTTGGTGGGAAGTACTGGCTCCTTGTTTAGCACTAACAGTATTGGTGACAGGCCTAGCTCTGCTTAACTTCGCAGTTGATGAAATTGCTAACCCGCAACTTCGTTCACACAAAGGTATGAAGCGTTGGAAGAAACTTGCTGAGCAAGACAAGAAAGAACGTACGCCAGACCTACCACCTCAAAATGCACTTTGGAGCGGAGATAAATAATTATGACTGCACCACTTATTTCTATCCGCAATCTTTGCGTAGATTACATTACAGATGCTGGCGATGTTCGCGCTTGTAACAATGTCAGCTTTGATATCGCCCCAGGCGAAGTATTCGGCCTAGCTGGTGAATCTGGCTGTGGTAAATCAACGGTTGCATTCTCGCTAATGCGTCTGCACAAGCCGCCAGCATTTATTACTGGTGGTGAGGTTATCTTCAACGGCGAAGATATCCTTCAATACAGCGATGAACGCATGCAAGCGTTCCGCTGGAGTGAAATGTCAATGGTATTCCAAAGTGCCATGAATGCATTGAACCCAGTACTCACAATGGCAGAACAGTTCTGTGACGTTATCATGCGTCACACCAACATGACCCGAGAACAAGCACTGAAACGTGCAGAGGGCCTGTTGGAGATCGTTGATATTCACCCAAGCCGTCTAAACGACTACCCACACCAGTTCTCTGGTGGTATGCGCCAGCGCTTGGTGATTGCGATTGCACTCGCTTTAAACCCTAAAATGATCATCATGGATGAACCAACCACGGCACTGGATGTGGTAGTTCAACGTGAAATTCTACAAAAAATTTACGCGCTTAAAGAAGAGTTTGGTTTCTCTATCTTGTTTATTACGCACGATATTTCTTTGATGGTTGAGTTCTCAGATCGCATCGGCATCATGTATTCAGGTGAACTGATTGAAGTCGCGCCATCAAAACAAATTCTTGAAAGTCCTTACCATCCTTATACCAAAGGGCTAGGTAGTTCTTTCCCTCCACTAACTGGGCCAAAAACTAAGCTAACCGGTATTCCTGGAAACCCGCTCAACCTACTGGAAATTCCACAAGGTTGTCGCTTCCAAGCGCGATGCGATCGCGTCCATGAAACCTGTACTCAAGTACAAACACAGCTTAGACAAATCGAGCCAAATCGTTTCTCAAACTGTCACCTTTATGGTGAACCGATTGCTCAAAGCAAACTCTAGCGAGCCATTGAGAAATAACTATAAAGATTACTGGAGACAATTATGAGCAAAGAACTTGGCGAGCTACTGGTAGAGGGAAAAAACCTGGTAAAGGATTTCCCGATCAACAGTAACTCATTACAACAGCCAATGATGCGCGCGATTAACGACGTATCATTCAAAATGTACAAAAGCCGCGGCTTGGCAGTGGTGGGTGAATCTGGTTCAGGTAAATCAACCACAGCGAAAATGATCGCCAAAATGTACGCACCAACCGACGGCGTTATCGAGTACAAAGGTCGAGATATCCAGACAATTGACTCGCGTTCAGACCTAATGGCCTACCGCGAAGGTGTGCAGATGGTATGGCAAGACCCATTTGGCTCGCTAAATCCAACACACAACATTTTCCACCACATCCTACGTCCGTTGCTGATCCACAAAAAAGTCGATCCTCGCAACAAAAAGGAACAGGAAGAGCGTGTATATGACTTACTCGAACAAGTGGGCCTTATTCCGCCTAAAGAGACGGCGCAAAAATTCCCACACCAGCTTTCTGGTGGTCAACGTCAACGCGTTAACTTAGCGCGCAACATCGCTGTAGGTGCGGAAGTGGTTCTCGCCGATGAGCCAACCTCGATGCTTGATGTATCGATTCGTGCAGGTGTACTCAACCTGATGGAAGAGATGAAGTTTGAGAAGCAAATGTCTCTACTTTACATCACCCATGATATCGCTACAGCTCGCTACATCGCAGAAGACTTAGCCGTTATGTATGTCGGTCATATGGTTGAATGGGGTGACACTGAGGAGATCATTCATAATCCTCAGCACCCATATACGCAACTATTGGTTTCAGCGGTTCCAGATCCAAGCAAATCGATTCACGAGAAGCTAAAAGGTAACAAAGGGGAAATCCCACTTTGGACACCGGCTTCAGCTGGATGTCCATTTGCAGGCCGCTGCCAACATGCATCAGACAAATGTCGCGAACAACTACCAGAAGTAACCCAGCTATCTGAAAACCACTTTGTTCGCTGTTACCTATACGAAAACTAAAACCTAAAGAGCCAAGCACTGTCTTGGCTCAACTTATAACAATATTGAATTTTCGGAGATTTTAATGCTGCTACTTACTAACCATATTGGTTATGAAGCCCTTGGGCCAAAGCAGGCTGTTTTAATGACTCGCAAGACACGACTTTCAACTACCACTGCGTTGTTAGTTTGTGCAGACAGTCATCAAACTGTGGCACAACTTGCTATTGAGAAAGGCACAAGTGTCGCCAATTGGCACCAAGGGAATTTTTTTCGTATTGAATTCTCTGATTTTGAACATCTGGGTCGTTACTACCTCCGTGTCGATAACGTCCGCTCTGAAATTTTCACTATCGACAGTGGTCTGCTTCTCAATACCACTTTCTCTGATGTTCTTCACTACTTCAAATCGCAACGCTGCGGCGGTCGTTTTGAAAAGCAAGACAAACAAGTTCCTATTTTTGGCAGCGATAAAACCACCGACGTTCAAGGTGGTTGGTATGACGCATCCGGTGACGTGAGTAAGTATCTAAGCCACCTATCCTATGCCAACTACTTAAACCCTCAGCAAACACCAATGGTTGTATGGAACATGCTTAAAGGGCTCGAGCTTGCAAATAATCAACAACAACTACCTATCTTCACTAAAATTCGTTTAGTTGAAGAGGCTCTATTTGGCGCTGATTTCCTAGTACGCATGCAAAGTGACGCAGGCTACTTCTATATGACAGTATTTGATAAGTGGTCAAAAGATATCACACAGCGTGAAATCTGTGCCTACGCGACTCAAGACGGACATAAGTCTGAAGACTATCAAGCAGGTTTTCGACAAGGTGGCGGCGTTTCAATCGCGGCCCTCGCTAACGCAGCCCGCTTGGACGAGTGCGGCTCATTTACCAATCAAGAGTACCTAGCGGCCGCTGAAAAGGGCTACTGGCATTTAAAAGAACACAACGGCCAATACCTTAATGATGGTGTAGAAAACATCATCGATGAATACTGCGCCCTACTCGCGGTCACTGAACTATACCGCACCACCAGCAATACCGAGTACTTGCAAGAGTGTCGCTATTGGAGCGACAAACTTATCGCTCGCCAACAAACTGATGACCACTTTGTTGATTTCTGGTCTGCCAACAATGATGGAAGTCGCCCATACTACCACGCAGCGGAAGCGGGTTTGCCTGTCATTAGCCTATGCGAATACTTAAGTATCGAACCGGATTGTGAACGACAAACACACCTAATCCAGATCATCAATCAAGCAGTTAAGTTTGAACTAGAGATTACCAATAAAGTCGCCAATCCATTTGGCTATCCGCGCCAGTACGTAAAAGCAGTCGATGGTGACAAACGTGATTCGTTCTTTGTTGCACAGAACAATGAAAGTGGATATTGGTGGCAAGGTGAAAATGCTCGTCTTGGCTCTTTGAGTAGCATGGCGTTCTTAGCATTACCACATATTGAAGATGCAACCCTTCGCCAACAGCTTCTCGCTTACGCACAGAACAGCCTTAACTGGGTGTTGGGATTAAACCCATATCACATGTGTATGCTAGACGGCCACGGCTTCAACAACCCTGACTATCTACCTAATCTCGGCTTCTTCAATGCCAAGGGCGGTATCTGTAATGGTATTACCGCAGGCTTTGACGATGAAAACGACATTGCTTTCAATCCGCCAAAACAAAAAGACGACATGCTGCAAAACTGGCGTTGGGGGGAACAATGGATTCCTCACGGCGCATGGTACTTACTCGCTGTTCTCACACAATTCGCTTATTTCAATACAGTAAAGGAGACAGTCAATGAGTAACCTATATGTGGGTATCGATGGCGGAGGTACCTCTTGCCGAGCTCGTATTCGAGATGAGCAAGGTAACTTGATTGGTGAGGCCAAAAGTGGCAGCGCTAACATCATGCTTGGTGCCGACGTTGCAATGGCTTCGATAGTGAAAGCGATTACTGAAGCTGCACAGCAAGGCGATCTTTCAAACAATGATTTTTCGCGTATGCATGTGGGGCTAGCACTCGCCGGAGCAGAGCATAAAGGGTCGTGGAACAAATTCATGGAGTTACCTCACCCATTCGCCTCAATGGTACTAAATACTGACGCATATGGTGCTTGCGTTGGTGCACACAATGGCGATGACGGTGCGATTATGATCGCCGGTACAGGTTCTTGCGGAATCTATCTCGCCAACGGTGAACAGCATGTTGTGGGCGGACGCGAGTTCCCTATTTCAGACCAAGGCGGCGGCGCAGTCATGGGGCTACGTTTGATTCAACAAGTACTGCTTGCTGAAGATGGCATCGTCGAAAAAACACCGCTAGCACAGCATGTACTCGCTCATTTCAATCACGATGTTGACCAAATTGTCGAGTGGTCGAAATCAGCACTACCGCGTGACTACGGTCAGTTTTCTCCAGCGATATTCGAACACGCTTATAAAGGCGATCGTCTAGGTCTAGACATGCTCCAACAAACGGCTGCAGATATCGAAATGTTCCTTATCGCACTAAACCGTAAAGGCGCAGCACGTATCTGCTTAATGGGCAGTATTGCTGAGCGTATCAAAGCTTGGCTGTCCCCTCCAGTTCAGTCTTGGATCGTTGAACCGCAATTTGACGCTATTGAAGGCGCAATCATGATCGCGGGACAACCTAAGCACAACCTTTACTAACGGTGACATTATGAGCTTTCGCGTAGAATTAGCCGTCCTTTCCGAGCAAAAACAGTTCTGTCGTTTTGGTTTAACACTGCATAACCTGACCGATCAGGCACTGAATAATTGGAAACTAGAGTTCATCATCGACCGCTTTATCTTGCCGGACAGTTTTACCCACGGCGAGATAACTCAGGTTGGTAGCTACTGCTCGGTAACGCCGGATATCGGTACCCTAGAAGCGAATCAGCACTATTACTGCGAATTTAGTATCAACACAGCTCCACTGCGCTTTTACACCGATGGATTAAAAGATGCACTGATTATTGCTAATAATGGCGAGGTTAAACACCCAGTTGTCCTAACGCCAATAGCTCTCGCATCTCCATTTCGTGATCGAACGGAACTACCACAAGTTGAAGCGCAAGAGCTCGCTGTGATTCCAAAACCAAACAAGCTTGAACGTTTTGAAGGCGCGTTTCAATTAACTCAATCTAGCCAAATTACTCTGCAAGCAACACTGGCAGAAAAAGCGGCAACTTGGCTACAATCGGAGTTAGAAAGACTGTATGACTTTAGCGCTCAAACCATAGGTCATAGCGATATTGTCTATCGTAATAACCCGACCCTTGATGAAGGTGAGTACCAACTAACCGTGAGTGCCTCTGGAGTCAGATTTGAGGCAGGTTCACGCTCTGGTTTTGTTCACGCTAGCGCGACTTTTTTACAATTAGTTAAGCAGGACGAACAGCAGAATCTAACTGTTCCCTATATAAAAGTTGTCGATGCTCCACGCTTTAAATACCGAGGCATGATGCTTGATTGCGCGCGTCACTTTTACTCAGTCGAGCGAGTAAAACGGCTCATTAACCAGTTAGCGCATTACAAATTCAATACTTTCCACTGGCACCTGACCGATGATGAAGGCTGGCGCTTAGAAATCAAAGCGCTACCAGCATTAACTGAAGTAGGTAGCTACCGTGGTACCGGCACGCAGCTAGAACCTCAATTCAGTCATTTGGCTAACGTTTATGGCGGTTACTACAGCCAAGAAGAAGTCAAAGAGGTCATTGCCTACGCTGAAGAACGCGGTATCAACATCATTCCAGAAATTGACATTCCTGGCCATTGCCGTGCTGCCATTAAATCACTACCTGAGTTGTTACAAGATCCTGATGATCGTTCTCAATTCCGCAGTATTCAGCACTACAACGATAATGTGCTATCCCCTGCACTTAAAGGCACCTATCAGTTTCTCGATCTCGTGCTTGAAGAGGTAGCAGAGCTCTTCCCATCTCCCTGGGTTCATATCGGAGCGGATGAAGTTCCTGATGGTGTATGGCTTGGTAGTCCTTCTTGTCAGAAATTGATGGAAGAACAAGGCTACAACAGCCCGAAAGAGCTTCAAGGCCACCTGCTCCGCTATGCCGAGCAGAAACTTCGTTCACTAGGTAAACGAATGGTCGGCTGGGAAGAGGCACAACATGGCAACAAAGTAAGCAAAGATACGGTGATTTACTCATGGCTAAGTGAGGAGGCGGCTCTCAACTGTGCTAAGCAAGGCTTCGATGTCGTTTTGCAACCAGCGCAATCGACCTACTTAGATATGACCCAAGACTACAGCCCCAAGGAGCCTGGGGTGGACTGGGCTGCGGTTATTCCACTCGAAAATGCCTATCGCTATGAGCCTTTGGAACAAATTCCTGACTCAGATCCAGTCCGCAAACGAATTCTTGGTATTCAGTGTGCGCTGTGGAGCGAAATCATCACAGAGCAAGAGCGTATGGATTACATGACGTTCCCTCGCCTCACTGCTATGGCAGAAGCGTGTTGGACTGAGAAATCCCAACGAGATTGGATAGATTATTTAGCAAGGCT
This sequence comes from Vibrio tubiashii, assembly GCA_000775715.1. Taxonomy (GTDB): domain Bacteria; phylum Pseudomonadota; class Gammaproteobacteria; order Enterobacterales; family Vibrionaceae; genus Vibrio; species Vibrio tubiashii_A. The sequence goes on along the minus strand of JRWQ01000010.1, from coordinate 41,280 downwards.
GAAGGGGCACCTTCCTTTGCTACAAAAGCAAGGTATTCAATACCGAACACCTTGGAAGTAATACACAAGAGCGAATGATGAGCATTCGCGGTTTTCACTAGCTTAATATTTTTGGCTGCTACAGTGGCAGCTTGGTAAAAAGGAAATCAACATGAAATACGGCTATTTCGATAACGACAATCGTGAATACGTCATCACTCGACCAGACGTACCTGCGCCATGGACCAACTACTTGGGCACAGAAAAGTTCTGTACTGTCATCTCACACAATGCAGGGGGGTACTCATTCTACAACTCACCTGAATATAACCGTGTTACCAAGTTCCGCCCAAATGCGACGTTCGACCGCCCAGGACACTATGTCTACTTGCGCGACGATCAAACTGGCGACTACTGGTCAATCTCTTGGCAACCAGTCGCTAAGAGCCTGGATGAAGCGAGCTACGAAGTTCGTCATGGCTTGTCTTACTCTAAATTTAAGTGTGATTACAACGGTATCGAAGCAACCAAGACGCTCTTCGTACCTAAAGGTGAAGATGCTGAAGTATGGGATGTTGTCATCAAGAACACATCTGACAAACCACGCACTATTAGCGCGTTTTCATTTGTTGAGTTCTCTTTCAGCCACATTCAGTCAGATAACCAGAACCACCAGATGTCTCTATACTCTGCTGGCACTGAGTATAAAGATGGCGTGATTGAGTACGACTTGTACTACAACACCAACGATTTCGAAGGTTTCTACTACCTAGCTTCAACGTTTGACCCAGATTCATACGACGGCCAACGTGATAGCTTCTTAGGTCTATACCGAGATGAAGCAAACCCGATCGCAGTAGAGCAAGGTAAGTGTTCGAACACAGCGCAAACTTGTTACAACCATTGTGGTTCCCTGCACAAGCAGTTCACTATCCAGCCGGGTGAAGAGGTTCGCTTTGCTTACATCCTAGGTATCGGTAAAGGCAACGGTGAGCGCCTACGTGAGAAATACCAAGACCTTGCTAACGTAGATGCAGCATTCGCTGGCATTAAACAGCACTGGAACGAGCGTTGTGACAAGTTCCAAGTAAAATCACCAAACGAAGGCCTAGACACCATGATTAACGCTTGGACACTATACCAAGCAGAAACCTGTGTGGTTTGGTCTCGTTTTGCTTCGTTTATCGAAGTGGGCGGACGTACAGGTCTTGGCTATCGTGATACAGCCCAAGACGCAATTTCAGTGCCTCATGCCAACCCAGCCATGACGCGCAAGCGCATCGTTGATCTACTGCGCGGTCAGGTTAAAGCCGGTTACGGTCTACACCTATTCGATCCAGATTGGTTCGATCCAGAGAAAGCGGATGTCGCTCCATCTAAATCACCAACAGTTGTTCCAACACCATCGGATGACGATAAGATCCACGGCATCGAGGACACCTGTTCTGATGACCACTTATGGCTAGTACCTACCATCTGTAAGTATGTGATGGAAACGGGTGAGCACAGCTTCTTCGATGAAGTGATTCCTTACGCAGATGGCGGCGACGCGTCTGTCTATGACCATATGAAGGCTGCGCTAGACTTCTCAGCAGAATACGTGGGCCAAACTGGTATCTGTAAAGGCCTACGCGCTGACTGGAATGACTGTCTAAACCTAGGTGGTGGCGAGTCTTCAATGGTGTCTTTCCTACATTTCTGGGCGCTACAAGAGTTTATCGACCTAGCTAAGTTCCTTGGCAAACAAGACGATGTTGAAAAGTACACAGAGATGGCAGCCAACGTTCGTGAAGCGTGTGAAACACACCTATGGGACGACGAAGGCGGTTGGTACATCCGTGGTCTAACTAAAGATGGCGACAAGATTGGTACAGCTCAACAAGCTGAAGGTCGAGTTCACCTAGAGTCGAATACGCTTGCGGTACTATCAGGCGCTGTATCTCAAGAGCGCGGTGAGAAAGCGATGGATGCGGTTGATGAGAATCTATTCTCTGAATACGGCCTACACCTAAACTCGCCATCATTTGCAACACCAAACGACGATATCGGCTTTGTTACTCGCGTATACCAAGGCGTTAAAGAGAACGGCGCAATCTTCTCACACCCTAACCCATGGGCTTGGGTGGCAGAAGCTAAGCTAGGCCGTGGTGACCGAGCGATGAAGTTCTACGACGCACTTAACCCATACAACCAAAACGACATCATCGAAAAACGTGTTGCTGAACCATACTCATACGTTCAGTTCATCATGGGTCGTGACCACCAAGATCATGGCCGTGCAAACCACCCATGGTTAACGGGTACTTCAGGTTGGGCTTACTTTGCAGTGACTAACTTCATCTTAGGTGTACGTGTTGGTTTTGATGGCCTAACTATCGACCCTTGTATCCCAACCGAGTGGCCTGGATTTGAAGTGACTCGCCAATGGCTAGGAGCAACTTACAACATCAAGGTTGAGAACCCGAACTCAGTGAGCAAAGGCGTGAAGTCGATTACTGTGAATGGTCAGCCTGTCACTGACGTTGTGCCGGTCCAAGCAGAAGGCAGCGTCAATGACGTTGTGGTTGTTCTTGGCTAAACGCTAGCAATGAGCCTCTTTCGAGAGGCTCTTTAATCAAAGGATTATCGTTATGATTAAATTTGGAACAGGCGGCTGGCGCGCATTTATCGGTGAAGAGTTCACCAAGGATAACGTCTGCCTAGTGGCTCAAGCACTGGCGAATATCATCAACAACGAACAAGTCGCTGAGAAAGGGTTTGTCGTTGGTTATGACCGTCGCTTCTTATCCGACAAAGCAGGCCGTTGGTTTACTGAAGTTCTCGCAGCCAACGGCATTCCAGTCAGCTTTATCGACAAGTTTGTCCCAACTCCAATTGTGATGTTCAAAGCAAAAGAGATGGGCTGCGCCTACTCAGCGTGTATCACAGCCTCACACAACCCTGCCGACTACAATGGCATCAAGGTGTTTATCGAAGGTGGACGCGACGCTGACGAAATCATTACCGAGAAAATAGAGACTCAAATTAGTCAACTTTCGGCTGAACAGGTTAAGTCGGTTGATTTCGACCAAGCCGTGGAAGATAAGCTGATCGATGTGATCAACCCAATGAATGAGTTCGTTGACTCGATCATCGACTTTATCGACATTGAGGCGATCAAAAAAGCGAACTTACGCGTTCTCATCGACCCTATGTTTGGCGTAGCGAAAAACGCGCTACAAACCGTACTGATCAATGGTCGCTGTGACGTTGACGTAATTAACGATGGTAAAAACCCAGACTTTGGTGGCTTAATGCCTTCACCAAGTGCCGCAACGCTTTACCTGCTCAAGCATCTAGTTGCTGCCGAAGGTTATGACATTGGTATCGGCACCGATGGCGATGCGGACCGTCTCGGTATCATCGACGAGAAAGGCAACTTCATTCACCCTAACGAAGTGTTGATCCTACTCTACTACTACCTGCTTGAATACAAAGGCTGGAAAGGCTCTGTGGTTCGTAACATCGCCACCACCCATATTCTTGATAAGATCGCTGAAGATCATGGTGAGAAATCGTTTGAAGTCCCGGTTGGATTCAAACATATCAGCTCGCAGATGGAAGCAGACGACTCGCTGATCGGCGGTGAAAGCTCTGGTGGTTTGACAATCCGAGGTCATATCAAAGGTAAAGATGGCGTATTTGCCTCTAGCCTACTGGTAGAAATGATTTCAGTAACCGGTAAGAAGCTTTCTGAGCTACTCGATGAGATCTACGCGAAGTACGGTTATGCTTACACGGCCGAAGGCGACTGCACCTTCAAACCGGCGCAGAAAGAGGTGCTCTACAATCGCATCTACGTTGAAAAACAATTGCCTGAGTTTGACTACGAGATAGATAAAGTCAGCTACGAAGATGGCGCTAAGGTTTACTTCAAGAATGGCGGATGGGTGATTGCCCGTTTCTCAGGAACCGAACCACTTTTGCGTATTTTTGCCGAAATGGCAGATAAAGAAACTGCAGAGAAGGTTGTACTGCAAGTGAAAGAGTTTTTACAACTCTAATTTGCTTGATTCACTACCCTATAGGTGGATGTATTTGCCCGGCCGTATAGCCGGGCTTTTTTTGCTCTGTAGCAAGAGTTAGCTTTGAAACGCCTCTCGCTGCGACAGTTTTTCAAACCAACGAGCGATATTCGGATAGCGCTCTAACACCTCAATTTGAAGCCCATTGATAGCAAAACCTACAAAAATGTACCCGGTAATGTCGACGATAGTAAAATCATTGGTTGCAATATACCCACTTTCGGCAAGCCTGCTCTCCAACACAGGAAGAAACTCACTCACACGTGATTTAGATTCCTCTCCCCACGCCGTGACACAGTTTTCACGATCCTTGTATATCGCGGTGATATTGCGAAACGCTTGAAAAGCAGTGTACAAGCCTTGGAACTCAACCACACGATGCCACATTTCCACTTGGGCACGTTCAAGCGGATTGGAACCAAACAGGGCAAGATTGTTGGTAAACATTTCATCAAAATAACGGCAAATTGCGACACTCTCACAAAGCGTTGTACCATCTTCAAGCTCTAACAGAGGCACTTTTCCGTTAACACTTTTCGATTTAAACCCATCAGCTAGGTTATCGCCTTCACGAACATTGAGCGCAACTCGCTCGACCTCTCCACCGATTTCCTTGAGAAAGAGATTAACGCGCTTGCAGCTTGGTGTCATGGCGGTTTCGTACAGTTTCATTTCACTTCCTTGTTATCGTCTAACCCCTTCGTTGGGACTATGTGTGGTTATTTCCGTAGCACTCTGCATAAGATAGAGCAAACCAAAGTAAGTGACTAACTTGTTCTAAAAAGCCAACACACCCTGAGTTTCGATTTTGACCGCAACTTGCTGACCGATAGATAGCGGCTCTGCGGAACTTGCAAGTAAACGATGGCCACCAGCATCAATCACGTAGCGACAATGGTCACCCATAAACTGCTGTTCGAGCACCTTTACACTACTCTCTTCAGCCGCACTAATCTGAACATGCTGTGGTCTAAGCAAAAGTTCGCAACTCGCGCCGATTTGAATCTCATGCTGAGTAATAGCCTCTACTACACCTAGATCCGTTTCAAATTCAGACTGAGATGAACGTTTCGCAGTTAGGTAACTACCGCCACCTAAGAAGTCAGCAACAAACTTACTCGATGGCTGATAATAAAGCTCACTGGCCGTGCCGTATTGCTCAATCACACCATGATTCATCACCGCCATCTTGTCCGCAAAGGCAAACGCCTCTTCACGGCTATGAGTCACGAAAATTGCCGTCACACCCTGCTTTTTAAAGATCTTACGGATCTCAGCGATCAACTCATGGCGAACTTGGGTATCGATATTAGAAAACGGCTCATCAAGCAGTAACAGATCAGGCTTATAAGCGAGGGAACGTGCAATGGCAACTCGCTGCTGCTGACCGCCAGAGAGTTGATGAGGATAGCGATCGCCGTAACCATCTAAGTGAACCAGATCAAGCATCTCATTGACTTTTTCCGATTGCTCAGCTTGTGGCAGTTTGCGCAGACCAAATGCAATATTTTCAGCCACAGTTAAGTGTGGAAACAGTGCGTAGTCTTGAAAGATCATGCCTATATTACGCTGCTCAGGAGGAAGCCAGTTCGCACCATCATCAATGGTCATACAGTTAAGACTCATTACCCCTGAGCTGAGCGGTAACAGACCTGCAATCGCTTTAAGCAGGGTGGTTTTTCCGCAACCACTTGCTCCGAGCAAGCAGACAATCTCACCCTGTTCAACTTCGAGTGACAAAGCCTCTAACACCGTGGTTTGCTCATCGTATTTACAGGTTAAGTCTTTAATTGATAATGCACAGCTCATTAGTGGGAATGCTCCAGAGAACGGTTAACGATAACTAAAGGCACTAAGCCAACCAAAACCAACAATACAGCGGGAAGCGCAGCCAGCTCTAAGTGTTCATCAGAGGCAAAGTTATAGACGTAAGTGGCTAATGTTTCAAAATTAAACGGACGCAGCAACAAAGCCGCATTGAGCTCTTTCATTGATTCAATAAAGACCAGTAATCCCGCAATTAATGCTCCACGGCGAACTAGCGGAAGATGCACCCGCCACAACATAGTGTTCGCACCGCAGCCCATGGTTCTCGATGCCATATCTAGTGAAGGAGAGACTTTACTCAGGCTACTCTCAATACTGCCTATCGCGACGGCAGAAAAGCGCACCACCATAGCAAAGATAATGGCAAACATAGAACCGGAGAGTATTAGCCCTGGTCTTCCCCACTCCATCGCTTTGGCAATATCATTGACTAAGTGATCCATAAACAGAACAGGAACCATCACGCCAATAGCTAGCACAGTTCCCGGAACGGCATAGCCCATTGAAGAGAGGCGCATAAAGGCTAAGCTACTCCGACCCGGATTAACTCGTTGGCAAAAGTTGACCACTAAAGCGACCAACACCCCTAACACTGCTGCGGATAGCGAAACATAGAGGCTGTTGAGCGCATACTGACGAAACTCGACAGTCCAACTCTGAGCGAAGTACTTATAAGCGTAGATGATTAGTTGCCCGAGTGGAAAGATAAACGCCACACAAACAAGCCCCCAGCACCAAAGCACCGCTGCCCATTTTTTCCAGCCGCTTAGCTCGTAGCGAAAGTCTTCTCGGCTACTAAATTGACTTTGAAATAGTTTCTGTTTACGTCGACTGTACCGCTCGGCACTGAGCAATAAAATCACCACAACAAGCATAATCGCTGAGATCTTAGCTGCAGCCGTCAGACTTGAGTAACCAAGCCAAGTGTCATAGACCGCTGTTGTTAATGTGTTGACGGCAAAGTAGCTTACAGTACCAAAATCGCCGATGGTTTCCATTGCGACTAAGGATAAGCCCACCGCGATTGACGGTCGAACCAACGGCAAGGAGATACGGCGGAAACTCTCAAGTGGAGAACACTTCAACAGCCTTGCTGACTGAAGTAACGAGACATTCTGCTCCATAAATGCCGCGCGACAAAGAAGGTAGACATAAGGGTAGAAAACTAACGCTAAAACGATGATCGCTCCAGTCAAGGTGCGAATATCAGGGAACCAATAATCACCAGGCCCCCACCCCGTCAAATCGCGCAGTAAGATCTGCACTGGTCCGGCAAAATCAAACCAGTCAGTAAAAATATACCCAACGATATAGCCCGGCATAGCAAGAGGAAGAACCAATGCCCATTGTAAAACGCGCTCACCCGGAATTCGGCACATGGCCATAATCCAAGCCGATGGTACGCCAAATACCAAAGACAGTGCCATAGTGCCTGCTACTAGCACTAAAGTATTGTATGCGTAGGTTGGCATCACCGTTGACATCAAATGAGCGAAAAGCTCATTGGTTTCACCAACAGCGGTGATAAATATCGCTAAGATCGGCAAAACCAGTAGTACAGCAAGCGCTCCACTACTGGTTTTCCATAAAGAGTTTTTTTCTTTCATCGCCTACATACAAATGGGATCAATGCAAAATAAATGCGGTTGCAAATACATCTCATATCCCTTTAATAGTTTAGGGTATTTATACCCTTATAAACAAACAACCTCAAGCTACTCAACAAAAAGAGCGACTTGAGGCTGTGTTCAATACAGCAAGTCAATGACTCGCCATAAACTATTATAGGTCGAACTTAACTTCGTCTAGAAGTTTAATTGCCGCTTCATGATGGTCAGCGATCTCATCTAAAGAAATAGTGTCTGGACGGAAGTCACCCCAAGACGCCACTAACTCAGAACGCTTAACACCATCTTTAACAGGGTATTCGTAGTTCACTTCAGCGTACATACTTTGTGCTGCATCACCTGATAGGAACTCCATTAGCTTAACCGCATTCTCTTTGTTTGGAGAGTATTTAGCCATTGCCATACCAGAGATGTTTACGTGTGTACCCGTCGACTTCTGGTTAGGGAAGTTAATGTATACAGCATCTGCCCAAGCTTTTTGCTCAGCGTCGTTAACCATCTTACCTAAGTAGTAGCTGTTACCCAGAGAAACGTCACATAGACCTTCTTTGATTGCTTTAACTTGCGCGCGGTCATTACCTTGAGGCTTACGAGCCAGATTCGCTTTCACACCTTCTAGCCACTCTTTTGTCGCAGCTTCGCCTTCATGAGCAATCATTGCTGAAACTAAAGAAACGTTGTATGGGTGCTTACCGCTACGAGTACAGATTTTGCCTTTGAACTCAGGCTTAGCAAGATCAGCGTAAGTGAAATCTTCACCTAGGCGACCAACACGGTCACGTGAAGAGTAAACGCTACGCGTACGTGTTGTTAGGGCAAACCACTCGTTGTTTGTGTCTTGGTACTGAGCCGGAATATTCTTCTCAAGAACTTCGCTCTCAACCGCTTGAACTAGGTTTTTCTTAGTGAGTTCAGATAGACGGCTGATATCCACAGTTAGAATTACATCAGCAGGGCTGTATTCTCCCTCTTGAGCCAGCTTCTCTGCGAGACCTTTCTTCGCAAACTTAACGTTTACTTTAATACCCGTCTCTTTCGTGAACTCGTTGAACATTGGTTCAACTAAAAATGGTTGACGGTAAGAGTATACGTTCACTTCCTCTGCAGCGATTGCCGCTGTCGGTGCGATTGTCGCACAAGCTAATGCAGAAAGAGTCAGCAGTTTTTTCATCGATTGAATCCTTTAACGTGGTAATGATAACGTTTATCAGTTTCGTTATTATATTCATCAAAGTTTAGAAAACAACGGACAAAAACGCAAAAACCCACTCATCAGAGCAGGTTTTTGTCATGTTTATTTGTAACTTTATGTTACTTCAAGTAGTCAGTCACTTATTTAACGGTAACGAACTCTGGGTAAGCGCCTACGCCACAGTCATGCATATCCATACCTTCCATCTCTTCATCTTCAGTAACACGGATACCGATTGTCGCTTTAAGGATTGCCCATACCACTAAGCTAGCACCAAATACCCAAGCGAAGATTACTGCTGCACCAAGAAGCTGAGAACCGAATGATGCATCACCGTTACTTAGTGGCACAACCATTAGGCCAAAGAAGCCACACACACCATGAACAGAAATCGCACCTACTGGATCATCAATCTTAAGCTTATCAAGGCCAATGATGCTGAATACGACTAGTGCACCTGAAACCGCACCCACGCTTACTGCTGCTAGTGGCGATGGTGACAGAGGGTCAGCAGTGATAGCGACAAGACCTGCTAACGCACCGTTAAGAATCATAGTTAAATCCGCTTTACCCCAAGTTGTTTTACATACAAGAAGCGCTGCAATTGCACCAGCTGCTGCTGCTGCGTTTGTGTTAAGGAAGATTTGACCTACTGCTGTTGCGTTCTCGAAGTCAGAAACCATTAGCTGAGAACCACCGTTGAAGCCGAACCAACCGAACCATAGAATGAATGTACCTAATGTCGCTAAAGGCATGTTTGACCCAGGAATTGGGTAAATTTCACCGTTTTTCCCGTATTTGCCTTTACGAGCGCCAAGTAGTAGTACACCTGCTAGAGCTGCTGCTGCACCTGCCATGTGCACGATACCTGAACCAGCGAAGTCACTGAAGCCAGCTTCTGAAAGGAAACCACCGCCCCAAGTCCAGTAACCTTCTACTGGGTAGATGAAGGCTGTTAGTACGACTGCAAAGATAAGGAAAGACCAAAGCTTCATACGCTCTGCCACGGCACCTGACACTACAGACATCGCAGTTGCAACAAACACAACTTGGAAGAAGAAGTCAGACTCTAGCGAATGGTCAGCCCCCTCGCCTTGGGTACCAATCAGCGCACCTAATGATGGTAGCCAACCGCCTTCGCTGTTATCTACATACATTATGTTGTAACCCACTACTAAGAATGTCGTACAAGCAATCGCGTATAGACAGAAGTTTTTAGTTAATATTTCCGTGGTGTTTTTAGAGCGAACTAGACCAGCTTCTAGCATGGCAAAACCTGCCGCCATCCACATAACTAACGCACCCGAAATGAGGAAGAAAAAGGTGTCTAGTGCGTAACGTAATTCTGTTACTGTAGTTGTTAATTCCATCTTTATTGTCTCCAATCCTTTGAATTCTTAAAGTGCTTCAGTGTCCATTTCGCCAGTACGGATACGTACCGCTTGGCTAAGGTCATACACGAAAATTTTGCCGTCACCGATCTTTCCAGTGTGCGCAGCTTTTGAAACTGCCTCAATCACTCGGTCAACGTTTTCTGCCTGAGTCGCTATTTCAAGTTTTACCTTCGGCAAGAAGTCAACTTGGTACTCAGCACCACGGTATAGCTCAGTGTGACCTTTCTGACGGCCAAAACCTTTGACCTCTGATACTGTCATCCCTTCGATACCAACATCGGCTAGGGCCTCACGTACATCATCTAATTTAAATGGTTTGATAATCGCATTAATAAGTTTCATCGCATCCTCTCTGAAGCTGTCATCCTTTTGCTTATAGGTAATCCAAGGTACGTGCCAACTTATTAACCTATTGATTTAATTGATAACAATACATAATAGGAGTGTTACAAACGAATAAAGCGCACCAAATAGGTGCGCCTTATTCACAATATTGAAGCAAGCTTAGAATAGCTCACCATAGCAGTGCATTATTTCGTCGTTAGGAAACTTTTCCATTGCATAATAAGATCTTCAAAGTCGTCGATACCACAGTTTGCAAGGCTTTCACTGTTATAGAAATCAAACTCGCTATCGGCTTCCATTTCTTGTCCATGAGCCAGAACGTTTTCCTGAACCGTCACTTCATCACCTTGAATTGTTAGCGAAATTTCTGTTCCTTCAAGAAGATTTTCTTGTTGAGGATTCGCTCGAGCACAGCGAACTAACTGCTCAACTCGCTCGATTTTCTGCCAATCTTTGCCGACTTCTTCTTGTAGCCAACGCGCTACAATTTCATGCCCCATACTGGACTTTACGTAATATTCACCCATCAATGTGTTTCTAATAAACTCAAATTCCATAGGGCGCCTCTTGCGAATGTGTTTAACTCTAACTCTAACTTAATGGCCGGGGAGTATACAGGGTCAGGAATCGAGGGTCGAGATTTGGGATGCGGGATGCGGGATGCGGGATGCGGGATGCGGGAAGATTTTATCCCCTTGGAGAACCGATGCTGTAAACCGCTTTTGATAAATCAGTAATCCCACCTCCCGAAGGGCGAAGCCCGTTCTCGTTTTCCAAAAGCGAAGCGCTCCCGCTCTCCATAGGACGAAGTCCGTTCGCGCCCCCACAAAAAAAGCGCCCACCAACTGGTGGGCGCTCGCATAATAGCTAATAAGCCTTCAAGACCTAAGCGGGTTCTTGAAAGATAACCTTGTCAGCCTTGTTGGTGTACTGTTCCATAGTATGGAAATTCAAGTAACGGTAAGTATCAGCGGCTGTCGCATCGATCTGCTTAGCATACTCTAAGTACTCTTCCTTAGTCGGAATCTTACCTAGAATAGCACCTACTGCTGACAGCTCAGCGGATGCGAGGTACACGTTTGCACCAGTACCTAGACGGTTCGGGAAGTTACGTGTTGAGGTAGACATTACTGTCGCTTTATCAGCAACGCGCGCTTGGTTACCCATACATAGTGAACAACCAGGAGTTTCAATACGAACACCTGCACGACCATAAATACCGTAATAGCCTTCTTCAGTGAGCTGATCACGGTCCATCTTAGTCGGTGGAGCAACCCACAGACGAGTATCAAGCTGACCACCATATTGCTCTAACAGTTTACCTGCAGCACGGAAGTGACCAATGTTCGTCATACATGAACCGATGAACACTTCATCGATGTTTGTACCTTGAACTTCAGATAGCAGACGTGCGTCATCTGGATCGTTTGGTGCACATAGAATTGGCTGATCGATTTCTGCCAAGTCAATTTCAATCACGTGCGCGTACTCTGCGTCCGCATCCGCTTCCATCAACTCTGGGTTCGCTAGCCACTCTTGCATCGCTGTAATACGACGCTCGATGGTACGGCGGTCACCGTAACCTTCCGAGATCATCCACTTAAGCATAGTGATGTTCGAGTTTAGGTACTCTTCGATAGACTCTTGAGATAGCTTAACCGTACAGCCCGCAGCTGAACGCTCTGCTGATGCATCTGACAGCTCAAACGCTTGCTCAACAGTTAGATGCTCAACACCTTCAATTTCCAGCACGCGACCAGAGAATTCATTGATCTTACCTGCTTTCTCAACCGTCAATAGACCTTGCTGAATCGCGTAGTAAGGGATGGCATGAACCAAATCACGTAACGTGATACCAGGTTGCATTTCACCTTTAAAGCGAACCAAGATTGATTCCGGCATATCAAGCGGCATCACCCCTGTTGCTGCAGCAAACGCAACCAGGCCAGAACCTGCAGGGAATGAAATACCTAGTGGGAAACGAGTATGAGAGTCTCCACCTGTACCTACCGTATCAGGAAGAAGCATACGGTTCAGCCATGAGTGAATAACACCATCACCTGGACGCAGTGACACACCACCACGGTTCATAATGAAGTCAGGTAGCGTGTGGTGAGTGTTCACATCGACAGGTTTTGGATAAGCAGAAGTGTGACAGAATGACTGCATCACTAAATCTGCCGAGAAGCCAAGACACGCTAAATCTTTTAGTTCATCACGCGTCATAGGACCCGTGGTATCCTGAGAACCCACCGTTGTCATTTTAGGCTCACAGTATTGACCTGCACGAACACCTTCAACGCCACATGCTTTACCTACCATCTTCTGTGCAAGCGTGTAGCCTTTATCAGAAGCAGAAGGGTCAACAGGTTTTGCGAATAGGTCCGTCTCGCCCAGACCTAGAGAAGTACGTGCACGACTTGTTAAGCCACGACCGATGATAAGTGGGATACGACCACCAGCTCGAACTTCATCAAGCAATACTTTGCTTAGTTCGAAGCTTGAGATTTCTGCGCCATCTTTACGTACAACACCCTCATATGGGTAGATGTCAATCACATCACCCATGTTCATGTCTTGAACGTTTAGCTCGATTGGTAATGCACCTGAATCTTCCATTGTGTTGTAGAAGATAGGCGCGATCTTACCACCTAGACAGATACCACCGGTGCGCTTGTTTGGTACGTAAGGGATGTCTTCACCCATAAACCAAAGCACTGAGTTAGTCGCAGACTTACGTGAAGAACCTGTACCTACAACGTCACCCACATAAGCGAGTGGGATACCGTCTTTTTGCAGCTCTTCGATCTGTTTGATAGGACCAACACTACCCGCTTCGTCAGGGTTGATACCGTCACGCTCCATCTTAAGCATTGCTTTCGCGTGAACAGGGATGTCAGGACGAGACCATGCATCTGGTGCTGGAGATAAGTCATCGGTGTTAGTTTCACCCGTCACTTTAAATACTTTAACCGTGATTTTTTCAGCGACTTTCTCTTTCGAAGTAAACCACTCAGCATCCGCCCACGACTGAAGAACTTGCTTAGCATATTCATTGCCAGCTTTTGCTTTCTCTTCTACGTCGTAGAAAGCATCAAACATCAGTAGTGTGTGCGATAGTGCTGTAACAGCGATTGGGGCTAGAGCGTTATCATCTAGCAAATCAACAAGTGGAGCGATGTTGTAACCGCCCTGCATTGTACCAAGTAGCTGTGCTGCTTTTTCACGACTCACTAGCGGCGATTCCACTTCACCTTTAGTAATAGCCGTAAGGAAACCTGCTTTTACATAAGCAGCTTCATCAACACCCGGTGGGATACGATTCTCTAGTAGGTCAAGAATAAATGCTTCTTCACCTTGAGGTGGGGTTTTGAGGAGTTCAACTAAGCCAGCAACTTGCTCGGCATCTAGTGGTTTAGGAACAACTCCTTCAGCAGCACGCTCTTCGACGTGTTTACGGTAGGCTTCAAGCACGACTTTTTCCTCTCATTGCGGTTCCTCCCTCTTATGCTATTTATTCAAAGAATAAGGGAGTGAACATCCTTGGAAACTTGGCTCTCCTTGCCATATTTTTCATTCAATGCTGACTGATAAACAGTGCCAGAGAGGCCAAACTGTGGGCAGTAGAATAGCAAATTTAACGTTAAATTAAAATCTCATCATTTTGACCAACATAGCAACTTAAGACTAAAGTTCTATGATTATTCACACTAAATTCGCCAGTATCCCACCCAGTGCGAATGGGATATTGTGGTGTTCATGGCGGAAAATGTTACTTAAACGCAGTGCCTATAATCAGATATACCGAGTCAAAGTTCTGCTCGGTACGGCCATAGCCAAACATTATAGGCCCAATAGGTGAGTCAACCCCAGCGAACACCGAACCTGCAGTATATAGAGGAGCCTCATCGATATCTAGATCTGGATCTGACCAAACTCCGCCGTACTCAAGCGATGCCCCGACGTAAAAAGGCGAGGTAAACAACCCGAAGTCATTGTCAAACCAGCGATAACGGTAAACTAAGCTGGTAAGTACTTTGTTTTGTCCAATCAAGCTGTTTCGCGGAATACCCGATAAATTTAAAAAGCCGCCAATCTCTTTTGGATCGATAGGCACAGAAGAGTTCTTATTGTATACAAATCCGAGGTCGGCATTTGCGACCAAAGTATGGCGAGAAAATGAATGTGCGGCGATTAACTTAGCCCCAAGCTCATAGGCGGTATCTTCTGTTGCCTGATTATCAGAATTAAGGTCAACCAAGCTAGACTCCCCCACACCTTCGTCATGAGAAATCAAATAGTCGAGATCAAGATAAACACCCTCACGAGGCAAACTGTAGCTATCGAGAGTATCAATACGATAGTTAGCAAACACACCTAGACGAGTAAATGACACATCGCCATAGGATGGCAATGTAGAAAACTCGCCTTCCCCGTCAACATAACGTGCACCTATTTTGAAACGACGCCAAAGCGTATCCTGATAACCGATCGCCCATTCTGCTTTGGCCTCTTCAAAATTGATTGGAAGGAAGTTCTTAGTTGCAGACAAGGTTGTGTCATCAAACCCGGTTACAGGGGCATTGCGTTTTTCATAGCTATACGAAATGCCAAAGGTAGTAAAAGTCTTTTGACTGGAAAAAAAGGGCGAGTAAAGCTCAGCTTCAAACAACTTATCCGTGCCGATTTCAAAGTTGGTTCTTAACTCAGCGCCATAGTCACTTAGACCAGTGAAATTAGCCGACACGCCAATCGAGTACTGACTATCGGAACTAAAATCATCTTCGATAAAGAAGCGGAAGTTAACATAGTTAGGCCCCCAAGACTTCTCATTGACATCAACGACAAGAGTATCTTGTCCATCCACCACATCGTAACGGTAAGTCACCAATTCAAAGCGATCTAGTGCATACAGTTCTTGAACACTGCTCTCCACTTGCGCCAAGCTATACTGGTTACCCACCTCCAAATTTAATCGTTTTATCAATAACTCATCGTCGTAGTGCGCATTATTGTTAATCTGTAGATTGTGAACCGTGACTTCATCGCCATAGCGCAAGCGGCGACGTGCCTCTTGTTTGTTGTCAATGTAAGTTTGGTAATCGGCTGAACTAAGGCTAATTTTGCTTAGCTGGTCTTTGTTTTCCATCGCCGCCTGATAGCCCTTGTCATAGGCCTCTGGCATCTTATCGAAATCAGTTGTTTCCATCCCTCCAACTTCAGGATGAAGGTAGAGGTCATTCTCTGTCAGCAGTTTAGCTTGCTGATTAGTGGTGTTCCTCACTAAGTAGTTCGAGATTTGATCTGCGACGGTAAATAGAGAGGTGAAGTCTTCTTTGTCTTTGTAATCAGTACTAATATCGACCGCAATCACGATGTCTGCCCCTAGTTCTCTTGCGACATCAACGGGCATATTGTTGGTCACACCACCATCGACCAGTAGTCTTCCATCAAGCTTATAGGGCGGTAATGCGCCAGGAACCGACATACTCGCCATCATGGCATCGACCAAATAGCCCTGGCCAATCACCACGGGTTCTAATTCGATGATATCGGTCGCTACTGAACGATAAGAAATGGCCAGATCATCAAAAGAGTCAAATGGAGGCAAGTTGCCCGTAGTTTCACGCAGGATCTTTAGCATCCCCTGCCCTTGCACCACACCTCTGGCTGCGTGTATTTCACCCCATTTCAGGCCGAGATCTGTAGTCAATTGATATCTGTCTTCGTACTCTTTATCTTGTACTTTGCGTTGGCTACGACTAACTCGGTCGCGATACCCGCTGTTCCAATCAACAGTGCTAATAAAAGACTCGATTTCATCAGCGCTCATCCCTGTCGCATAAAGACCACCAAAGTAAGAGCCCATGCTGGTGCCAGTAATAATATCAACCGGCACTTTCATCTCTTCAAGCGCTTTTAAGACACCGACATGAGCGGCGCCTTTCGCACCACCGCCGGCAAGTACTAGCGCAACCTTAGGCCGCTCACCGTGCACAGTCTCTGACTGAGCAGCAGCACCAAATGAAACACTTCCAACAAGACAAATTAGGAAGCTAATGAATTTCCTCACAATGTGCATTCCTTTTTAACACTTATGCCATGTTTATACTGGCTGTCCCAGATATCGTAAAGCTTTAATATTCAACACAATGACTACTACCAACTAAATAGATTTTTTATCCATTGCTTGGGCTGATTCTCACACCGCTTTCGCAACTCTCCGCTTGAGTCCCACACTGGCAGTTTAAAATCATTCGAGCAGTCTATATCCAACGTGCCCTGAGCGGTTTGAGCAAAGCCTAAAGTAGTAATCCCTTTTGGCCAAGGAAGAGTCAGTTTTTCAGGAATGCGATGCTGAAGGTATTCAGCATAAACACGTAACGCACCACTTGAGCCCGTCAGTTTGGTCGGCTTATTATCATCCCGACCAAGCCAAATGGTCGTAACTTCTCGACCATCAACACCAACAAACCAACTGTCGCGAGTATCATTACTGGTTCCAGTTTTACCCGCCAATGCGGCCCAAGCGAACTGGTTATTAAGGTAACGACCTGTCCCTTCCAATACTCCACGTTTCATTGCATAGGTTGTGAGCCAAGCCGCTTGCTGGTCGACAGTCTGAGCGACTCTAGGCAATGACTGATACAAAACATTACCATCTAAATCAATGACTGAGCGCAGAGCCGACAACCTCGCTTGCTTGCCCGAATTGGTCAAGGTTTGGTACATCTGAGCGACCTGAAATGGTGTTAACGTAAATGAACCTAAAAACATAGAAGGTACGGGACGGATTTCACTCTTATCGACCCCAAGCTTCTCTAGTGTTTTAACCACATTCGGGATCCCAACCTGCATACCGAGCTCCACTGTTGGCACATTGAGAGATTTCGCCAGAGCAGTGTAAAGCGGGACATCTCCGCGAAACTGACGATCGTAGTTGCGCGGCGACCAAACATTACCTTTACTGCCCTTTAGACTTATCGGTTTATCATGCAAGGTAGTAGCAAGGTTATATTTATCTGGCTGTTCCAAAGCAGTAAGATAGACCGCAGGCTTTGCCAAAGAACCAATCTGACGGCTCGCATTAAGTGCTCGGTTAAAACCGTCATACCCCGTTCGTTTACCCCCGACCATGGCGCGAATTTCACCACTATGGCGATCGACCGCGACCGCCGCACCTTCTAACGACTTCCCTGCCACTGAGGCAAGCTGTGGGATCTTCTTTGCAATCGCTTTTTCAAGCTCATGCTGAGATACGGGGTCTAAAGAGGTAAAGACTTTCAACCCCACATCAGATTGGAATGCTTCACCGACTTTATCCTTAAGTTCGATTTTTAACTGCTGGAAGTAGGCAGGCTGACGGCTCGCAATCTGAGGGTTATCTTG
The DNA here is from genome assembly GCA_000775715.1 of Vibrio tubiashii. Classification (GTDB taxonomy): domain Bacteria; phylum Pseudomonadota; class Gammaproteobacteria; order Enterobacterales; family Vibrionaceae; genus Vibrio; species Vibrio tubiashii_A. The sequence goes on along the minus strand of JRWQ01000010.1, from coordinate 23,462 downwards.
AATATCTAATGGTCGGCTCGCTGCCATGTCATATTCACGGGCCGTCAAAATATCGTGCTGCATCATCAAACGCAGCACTAAATCACGGCGCTGTTTTGCTCGCTCAGGGTAACGCACCGGGTTGTAATAAGAAGGCCCTTTTACCATGCCGACTAACAGAGCAAGTTGATCAATTCGCAGCTCTTGGATTGGCTGACCAAAATAGAGCCTCGCGGCTAAGCCAAACCCGTGGATCGCCTGGCCACGACTCTGTCCTAGGTAAACCTCATTAAGGTAGGCCTCTAGAATACGATCTTTGCTGTAACGGTGATCTAAAATTAACGCGATATAAGCTTCGCGGATCTTGCGCCACAAGGTTCGGTCACTGGATAAAAAGATGTTTTTCGCTAACTGCTGAGTCAGGGTGCTCCCTCCTTGTACTGTTCGACCCGCTTTGACGTTTGCCACCAAAGCACGAACAATTGCGAACGGAGAAACGCCATCATGCTGATAAAAATTACGGTCTTCAGTCACCAGCAAGGCATCGACCATCACTTCTGGGAACTGCTCACGCTTAACGAAAAGTCGTTGCTCATCTTGATTCTTTTCCAGCATGCCCAGCATTTTTGGCTCAACTCGCAAATAACCAAGATCGCCATTTCGCTCCAAAGACTGGATGCGGTCTAGACTGCCTGACGAAAAATAGAGCATTACATGGCGATCCGGCTCTGGGCCATCACTAAATTCAAACGGACGACGAATCAGCTCAATTTTTGTTGATGAAGAAGAGTACTCGCCGGGATAGCGTGGCTGGCGTACCTTACGGTAATTCAGCACATCTAGCTCATTGCGCACCTCTTGAATCGTGATGGAATCACCAGGTGCTAAGTTTAGAATACGAGCATAAACAACCGTTGGTAAGTCAAACAGTTGGCCCTCAAAGCGCTGTTTAACCAATGTATCGAGGTAAATTCCCACCACCAATAACACAGCCAAGCCTGCAAGGCCAAGCTTCCAACTCAAGCTCCAAATCGCTGTTAGCCATGACCGCTGCGGCTTTTTCTTAGCTCCGCGCTGGGGGGATTTATTGCTACGTTTACGCGCTGGCTTTTTCGGCGTACTTTTAGCAGTGGTTGAAGTCTTTCTCTTGGTCATGAGTTAAGTTGTCGCTTAGTTTTTGTTGTCGCTACATGAGTAGCAGGGTCATCTGGCCATACGTGTTTTGGGTATCGACCTTTCATCTCTTTTTGAACGTCTTTGTAAGCGCCCGTCCAAAAACTGGCGAGATCTCTCGTCACTTGAAGTGGCCTTTGCGCCGGAGAGAGTAACTCCATCACTAAACGCTTTCTACCTAACGCTATTTCTGGTGACACTTGCTCACCAAACACTTCTTGCATTCGCACAGACAACACAGGCTCTTGCCCCTGTTGATATCGAATTTTCTTTCGGCTCCCGGTTGGAACTTGATAATGAATCGGCAGCCACTGGTCGATCTCTTGATTGAGAGGCCAACCTAAATAGGCCAACAGTGCCGCCTCTACATCCACTTTAATCAACGCTTTGGCCGAGTTTATACCGACTAAATAGGGCTCAAGCCAAACTGCAAGATTGCTCAATAAGTCACTTTCAGATAGCTCAGGCCATGGTTGTTCTGGCAACCAATCTTGGCCACAACGCATTCGCTCTAGAAGTTCAACGGCTTGCGGAGTCCAGTTTAATACTGAAAGTCCTTTACGTTGAACGAAACTAAGTAAAGCTTGAGTCATTTTTTCGCGCGGCGGTTCCGGTAACGCTTTTCTCTCGATAACTAAACGGCCAATTCTACTCTGACGTTCAGCTATAAGGCGCCCTTTTTGCTCATCCCAGTCCACAGTCTCTTGCTCGATAAACAGCTCAGGTGACTGTTGTTGCAACTCATGGATATCTAACTCTAGCGCAGAAAAAACGTTGGATGACTCAGAGTGGCTGCGCATAAGATCAATCACCACTAGGTATTCACTGGCGGCAAGTTTTTCACTGTCTTGCACCATGACGCCATGCCCATTGGCAAGCAAAAAACGACCGAGCTGATTTGTCCGAGCTTGAGCAATACGCTCGGGAAAAGCCATCGCTATCAGCGGGGCAACTTGCGACTCATCAACCTTGGCTAAAGAGAAATCAATTTTCGCTCTTCTCGCGATAGCTTTGGCTCTCTCAACCACCAGTTTCTGTTTACTGTGTTTACCTAGCTTGAGCCGATGGACACTATGCATAAAATCAAGCGTGTTTCGTTCTGGTTCTTCAAGCAAAGCGATGATTACTGCCGCAGTCTCTAGTGAATGTTGTGCTTTGGCCAACATCGCACATGATCTTGGCTCTAAACCTAACTGTGAGGCTAACTGACCAGCTTCCGTTAACTGTCCCTTGTGGTCTAACAAGCCTAACTGACACAGCAGCCCTTTCGCTTGTTGAATAGCGCTCGTTGGCGGAACATCAAGCCAAGTTAGATCTTGCGGGCTGCTCGCGCCCCACTGAGTTAACTCCAATACTAGGTTCGACAGATCCGAGTGAAGAATCTCAGGTACCGGCACATATGGCTGCTGTCCCAATTGCCCTTCCGAATACAGGCGAACACAAATTCCCGGCTCAATACGTCCAGCGCGCCCCGCTCTCTGCTCAGCCGAAGATTGGGCGATTCGAGTCTGCTCTAAGCGAGTGACACCACTTTTTAAATCAAACTTAGCAACGCGCTCGTAGCCAGAATCCACCACCAAGCGGATCCCTTCAATCGTCAAAGAGGTTTCAGCAATATTGGTCGCTAACACCACTTTACGCTGGCCAGCTTGAGCAGGCTGTATCGCCGCTTGCTGTTGGGAGAAATCCAACTGACCATAAAGGGGACAAATTTGAATATCACTAGCAAGGTTCTGCAAGCGCTCTTCAACGCGCTTAATCGCCGCTACACCGGGAAGAAATGCTAATAACGAACCCGACTCCGTTTCCATCAAAATGCTAATCTGCTTAGCCATTTGATCTTCCAAGCGCTGATTAGGTTTTGCAGGCACATAGCGATGCTCAACAGGGTAACTGCGGCCCTGTGATTCAACATAATCGGCTGCGGGCATCAAACGAGACAGTGCTTGCTGATCTAATGTTGCTGACATAACCACCAGCTTAAGATCGTCACGTAATGCTTCTTGGATCTCAAGGCAGAACGCCAGAGCTGTATCAGCGTGAATGCTGCGCTCGTGAAACTCATCAAAGATGATCAGATCGATACCGTTAAGCTCAGGATCATTCTGAATCATTCGTGTCAAAACCCCTTCAGTCACCACTTCTAGTTGAGTGTGTTGACTGGTTTTGTTGTCGCCACGAACTCGATAGCCGATGCGCTGACCAACGCTCTCTCCCAACTGCTGAGCCAGATAACGAGCAATGTTACGTGCGGCGAGTCGCCTTGGCTCAAGGATAATGATCTTCCCCTGAACCACTTGCTGCTTAATCAATTGCAGTGGGAAAAAGGTCGACTTGCCCGCGCCGGGGGCGGCTTTAAGAATCAATTGAGAGCGAGTGCGGACACCAGAAATAAGCTCTGGCATCACGCCTTCAATAGGCAGTTGTGACAATGGGTAAACCTTGTGCTGTAATAGTGGCAACTATTGTACATAAAAACAGTGCTAAATGAAGTTCGAACCCGCTTTAGAATCAGGCCAACTGATCAAACGCTATAAACGCTTTCTCGCCGATATTACTCTGCTCGACGGCAGCGAGCGCACCATTCACTGCGCCAACACTGGAGCGATGACAGGCTGTGCGACACCGGGCAACAGAGTGTGGTTTTCAACCTCTGACAACCCAAAAAGAAAGTACCCCAACAGTTGGGAGCTTGCAGAAACAAGTCAAGGTCACCACATCTGCGTCAATACTGCCCGAGCGAATCAACTTACGGTCGAAGCGATTGAGGCTGGCGTGATTGAAGAGCTGCAAGGATACGAGCAACTTCAAACAGAAGTAAAATATGGTAATGAAAATAGCCGAATTGATATCTTGCTCAATTCAGAAAATAAACCAAAATGCTATATAGAGGTAAAAAGCGTCACCTTATTAGATGAGGAATTGCAAGGCCAAGGGTATTTCCCTGATGCCGTGACCACGAGAGGTCAAAAGCATCTGAGAGAACTCACAGAAATGGCGCAAACTGGAAGCAGAGCAGTACTTTTATTCACTGTTTTACACTCAGGGATTGAAAAAGTCGCTCCAGCACTCCATATAGACGCCAAATATTCACAATTACTGAAAATTGCTCAAGAACAGGGAGTGGAAGTGCTGTGCTACAAAGCGGAGCTTTCAAGCCGCGAGATTAAGCTGGTTAAGTCGCTAGATTTTAGCCATAAATAGTCAAAAGTGACGGAACCTTCACAATGACGTTAAGTTTAGTCTCAAGTATTTGCCTCCATAGATTCTTTTTGCTATAGATACCCGCCTTATAAAAAACTGCGAGCGCAGTTGACTAGGTGTTAGTAGGAGATGCTGCATGCCAGACTCAAAGAAAAAAGCGCTAGGCATCCTAGCCATTGCAGGGGTTGAGCCATACCAAGAGAAAGCAGGTGAAGAGTACATGTCACCTGAGCAAATGGCTCATTTTACAAAAATTCTATCAGCGTGGCGCAACCAGCTCAGGGAAGAAGTTGATCGCACTGTACACCATATGCAGGACGAAGCAGCCAATTTCCCAGATCCCGTTGACCGTGCATCTCAAGAGGAAGAGTTCAGCTTAGAACTTCGCAACCGCGACCGTGAACGTCGACTGATTAAGAAGATCGAAAAAACACTAAACAAGATTGAAGAAGACGATTTTGGTTTCTGTGAATCTTGTGGCGTCGAGATTGGCATTCGTCGCCTTGAAGCTCGACCAACTGCAGACCTTTGTATTGACTGTAAGACACTTGCAGAAATCAAAGAGAAGCAAATGCAAGGTTAATGAAACCATTGCACTGACGATTGAAGGGAGCTTATGCTCCCTTTTTGTTTTGTTAACTGATGCAAAAAACTATGAGTTATATCGGCCGCTTTGCCCCATCCCCATCTGGCCCCTTGCATTTTGGCTCCTTGATCGCCGCCCTAGGCAGCTATTTCCAAGCCAGGGCTCAGCAAGGTCAATGGCTAGTGAGAATTGAAGACCTAGACCCTCCGCGTGAAATGCCAGGGGCTGCGAGTTTGATCTTACAAACTTTAGAAGCGTACTATTTACATTGGGATGGAGAGGTGGTTTACCAGAGCCAAAGGCACGATTTGTATCAAGAGCAAATTGAACGTTGGCTTAAGACAGGGCAAGCCTACTACTGCCAATGTACTCGCAAACAGATCAAAGCACTCGGCGGCTACTACACAGGCACATGCCGTGACCTTGGGCTAAGCCACACAGAGCAATGTGCAATTCGTCTACGAATGACAAAGCCCGTCTATGAATTTGAAGACAAGCGCCATGGTACGTTAACCATCCCTTCTTCATTGGCAGATGAAGATTTTATTATAAAACGTCGCGATGGGTTATTTGCTTATAATCTTGCCGTAGTATTGGACGACATTGACCAAGGAATTACTGAAGTGGTGAGAGGCGCAGACTTAATTGAACCGACAGGTCGCCAGATCAGTTTGTATCAAATGCTAGGAAAGAGTCCAATTGAGTATTTACATCTGCCGTTAGCTCTTGATAATAATGGTCATAAACTGTCCAAACAGAACCACGCACAAGCAATTGATAACGCCAACCCAAAACCTGCATTGCTCGACGCGATGCAGTTCTTAGGGTTTGATATTAAAAAAGAAATCTACCAAGCGGACATCGAAGAGATCATTCGATGGGGCGTACAGAATTGGCATGTTGCTCAGTTGCCTTCAACCACTGAGATCACACCAATATTCTCAAACCGCTCGCTGTAAGCTATTATTAGCCGCAAATTCGCCCCTTGCGGGCCTAAAAAAACTAAACTCAAGCAAGATTGGTTTGACCAATTATTGCCATATGCACATGAATAAAAACGACTATACACCAAGCGAAGCGCCAGCTTTTACTGAGCTCGCATTAAATATTGTTACTCGCCAAGAGCATAATATCTCGCGCAAAAAGATCAGTGATAATGCATTGAAGGTGCTATACCGTCTTCATGGTGCAGGCTTCGACGCATATCTTGTTGGCGGCGGCGTCCGCGATCTACTACTTGGTCAAGCGCCTAAAGACTTCGACATCGCGACCAACGCCACTCCAGAACAGATCAGGCAGTTATTTAAAAACTGCCGTTTGATTGGTCGTCGATTCCGCCTAGCCCACATAATGTTTGGCCGCGACATCATTGAAGTGGCAACATTCCGAGGCCACCACCAAGAACCAAGTAAAAACGTTTCTCAGCAGTCTAAAGAAGGCATGCTACTAAGAGATAACGTTTATGGCACGATTGATGAAGATGCAGAGCGTCGCGACTTTACCGTCAACGCGATGTACTACAACATTGGTGACTACTCGATTCACGATTACGCAGGTGGTATCGAGGATTTAGAAGATAAGCTCATTCGCTTACTTGGCGATCCAGAAACCCGCTACCGTGAAGACCCGGTACGTATGCTGCGCGCAATTCGTTTTGCAGTAAAACTCGACTTCGACATTGAAGAAGACACCGCGGAGCCAATTGAAGAGCTTGCTACCTTACTGCAAGACATCCCAGCTGCACGTCTTTATGAAGAGTCATTAAAGATGCTGCAATCAGGTCATGGTTTAGAGACTTACCACCTGATGCGTGAGTACAACCTATTCCAACAGCTGTTCCCAATAATCGCTGAGTTTTTCACTGAAGATTACTCTTCGCAAACAGAGCAGATGCTAGACCTTGTTCTAGACTCGACCGACCAGCGCATTGAAGAAGGCAAACGCATTAACCCAGCGTTTATGTTTGCTGCTATGTTGTGGTACCCACTGCAAGAAAAAGCTAAGCAGCTGATGGAGAAGCGAAACCTCGCATACTATGACGCCATCATGGAAGCGAGTAATTACGTACTGGACGATCAAGTTCGTACTATTGCCATCCCTCGCCGTCATACCGCTACGATTCGTGAGATTTGGCAGCTACAATTGCGCATGCCACGTCGAAATGGAAAACGTGCTTTCCGTCTAATGGAGTTAAACAAATTCCGCGCAGGTTTCGATTTCCTAGAGATGCGCGGAGAAGTCGAGCAAGGCGATACTCAATTACTTGCCAAATGGTGGGAAACCTTCCAGAACGCAGGACGCAATATGCGCCAAGCTATGGTTGCAGATCTTGACTCTTCAATGGAAGGACAGCCTAAACAGCGCCGCCGTAAGAACTACCGCAAGAAGAAACCTAAGGCATCGTCATGAACACGGTGTACATCGCAGTAGGCAGTAATCTTAGTGATCCTGTCTCGCAAGCCAACGCGGCTATTGATGCAATAAAACAGCTCCCTAAGTCTGAGTTCATCGTTAGTTCATCACTGTACAGCAGTACACCGATGGGCCCGCAAAACCAGCCGGACTACATCAATGCCGTCGTGGAAGTAAAAACCGAATTAACGCCGCTTGAACTGCTCGATTGCACCCAAGCAATTGAGCTGGAACAAGGGCGTGTCCGTAAAGAAGAGCGTTGGGGCCCAAGAACCCTAGATCTAGATATTATTCTTTATGGCAATGAGGTGATTGATTCCGAGCGTCTAGTCGTTCCGCACTACGGAATGAAGCAACGTGAGTTTGTGCTCTACCCGCTCGCAGAAATCGCACCAAATTTAACCCTCCCATGTGGGACCAGACTAGAAGACTTGCTTAACGTCGTTGAGCAAAATGGTCTGCGTATTTGGCAATCATAGCCAACTCCTGTAAGGAAAAATCATGAAAAAAATTTCTATCAATGACCTAATGCAATGGAAGCAAGAAGGGCGTAAATTCGCAACCTCAACCGCTTACGACGCGAGCTTTGCTCAACTGTTCGAAAGCCAAGAGATGCCTGTGCTGCTTGTTGGTGATTCACTAGGTATGGTTCTTCAAGGTGAGTCGTCGACTTTGCCAGTGACAATTGAAGATATGGCTTACCACACGCGCTGTGTGCGCTCTGGTAGCCCGAATTGTCTACTAATGGCTGATATGCCATTTATGAGCTACGCGACGCCAGAGCAAGCGTGTGAGAACGCTGCAACCCTAATGCGTGCTGGCGCGAACATGGTAAAAATTGAAGGTGGCGACTGGCTAGTCGACACAGTGAAAATGCTTACAGAGCGTGCAGTCCCTGTCTGTGCTCACTTAGGTTTAACACCACAGTCGGTCAACATCTTTGGTGGTTTTAAAGTTCAAGGTCGTGAACAAGATAAAGCAGACCGTATGGTTCGTGATGCACTGGCACTACAAGAAGCTGGCGCACAGATCATTCTACTTGAGTGTGTACCACAAGAGCTGGCAGCACGAATCACAGAAAAGTGTGACGTACCAGTGATCGGCATTGGTGCTGGTAATGTTACCGATGGTCAAATCCTAGTTATGCACGATATGTTTGGAATTGCAGCGAACTACATGCCAAAATTCTCGAAAAACTTCCTTGCTGAGACAGGTGATATGCGTAAAGCAGTCGCAAAATACAAGCAAGATGTAGAAAGTGGCGCCTTCCCAGACGAAGCACATACAATCGCGTAAGGATTTGAACATGGAAACTTTTGCTGAGATTGCTGCTCTTAGAGAGCAAATCAAACAGTTCAAACGTGATGGTCGTAAAGTCGCATTTGTCCCAACCATGGGTAATCTACATGAAGGTCACCTGACATTAGTACGTAAAGCACGTGAAAATGCCGATGTCGTTGTGGTTAGCATCTTTGTTAACCCAATGCAGTTTGATCGTGCTGACGATTTAAACAACTACCCACGTACTTTAGAAGATGATCTAAGCAAGCTAAGTGCTGAAAACGTTGAAATTGTCTTCACACCAACGCCAGAGATCATCTACCCGAACGGCGTAGAAAATCAAAGCTCTGTAGAAGTGCCAGGACTATCTAATATCCTTGAAGGCGCCTCTCGCCCAGGCCACTTCCGTGGTGTTGCTACCGTAGTCACCAAGCTATTCAACATCGTTCAACCTGATGTCGCCTGTTTTGGTGAGAAAGACTTCCAGCAGCTAGCCGTTATCCGCAAGATGACGGAAGATTTAGCACTAGACATCGAAATCGTTGGCGTACCAACCGTACGCGAGATGGATGGCTTAGCCATGAGTTCGCGCAACGGTCTACTGACCATCGACGAGCGCCAAAGAGCACCAGTACTTGCACGCACCATGCGCTGGATTAGCAGTGCTATTCGTGGTGGTCGTGATGACTATGCTTCAGTGGTTGAAGATGCAAACGATCAACTACGAGCTGCGGGCTTACAACCTGACGAAATTTTCATTCGTGATGCTCGTACTCTGCAAGCAGTGACAGAAGAGACCACTCAAGTAGTCATCCTAATGTCTGCATTCTTGGGCAAAGCTCGCTTAATCGATAACCAAGTGGTTGAGATGGCAGTTGAAGCGAAAGAAGATGAAACGCAAGCACCTTCAGAAAGCGCTGAATAGCGAGAAGCGAGAAGCGAGAAGCGAGAAGCGAGAAGCGAGAAGCGAGAATAGTTTTAAGGGTTGGCACTTAGTGCCAACCCTTTTTATTTAGGAACGCTTCGCTATGGATTTGGGGTTCGGGAGCGAATAACTCTCGAAGAACGAAGTCCGGTCTCGAGTCTCGAAACGCAGTGTTCTCGAAGGGCGCAGCCCGATCTTTAGAACGCAGTCCGTTGCTAACTACGCAAACCGATCCCACGGGTCACTAAGTAGTGAGCTACCGAATACAGAGCAACGACAAACACGCCAAGCACGCTAAACGAAGTCACAATACCCACATCAGACACACCTAAAAAGCCATAGCGGAACGCATTCACCATATACACGATAGGGTTTATCTTTGAGACTCCCTGCCAAAACTCCGGTAACAAACTGATGGAATAAAAGACTCCACCAAGATAGGTAAGGGGCGTCAATACAAAGGTTGGAATAATCGAGATATCATCAAAGGTTTTAGCGTATACGGCATTGATAAGCCCACCTAAAGCAAAAACGACCGATGTCATAAACACCGTGGCAATAATCACCCCCCAATGCTCGACTTGCAGATCGACAAACAGGAGAGAAACAAAGGTCACAATAGTGCCAACCAGCAGGCCACGAGTAACTCCACCCATCACATAGCCAGCAATGATCACATAGTTGGGTACTGGTGCGACGAGTAACTCTTCAATGTTTTTTTGTAACTTTGCACTGAAGAACGACGACGCGACGTTAGAGTAAGAGTTGGTGATCACTGACATCATGATCAGCCCTGGGACAATGTATTCCATGTAGCTAAAGCCATTCATTTGACCAATTCGAGAACCAATCAAACTGCCAAAAATAATGAAATAGAGTGTCATCGTGATCGCTGGCGGTAAAAGCGTTTGAACCCAAATTCGAGTGAAACGCGTCACCTCTTTTCCTAGTAAGCTGCGAAAGGCAACCCAATACATCTGGTACATGTTACTTACCCTCTTCACGGACAATACTCACAAACAGCTCTTCTAATCGATTAGCTTTATTGCGCATCGACAGCACTTTCACGCCCTGATTGGTCAGTTGAACAAAAATATCATTCAGCCCCTGACTCTTATCAATTTCGATCTCTAAAGAGCCATTGCTGAACGTTTGACTGTTCACCCCAGACAGAACAGGCTCTGGACAGCCCTCTTCCAGATCGAGAATGAAGGTTTCCACACTGAGCTTTCCGAGCAAGTTCTTCATCGTGGTATTTTCAATCAATTCGCCTTTGTTGATGATGCCGATGTTACGACACAGCATCTCTGCTTCTTCAAGGTAATGCGTGGTCAAAATGATAGTAATGCCTTGCTGAGCATTGATTTCCTTTAAGAACTGCCACATCGAACGACGCAACTCAATGTCCACTCCAGCGGTGGGTTCATCAAGGATCAACAGTTGCGGCTCATGCATCAACGCGCGCGCGATCATCAAACGGCGCTTCATACCACCAGATAGATTTCGTGCACGCTCGCTGCGCTTCTCCCACAGATCGAGCTTAGTTAGATACTTTTCAGCCCTTTCCTTTGCCACGTTCTTAGGCACACCATAGTAGCCTGCTTGCTGTAGAACAATTTGCTCGACCGTTTCGAATTGGTTGAAGTTGAACTCTTGAGGTACTAAGCCGAGATTTTGCTTAGCCAGTTCAAGGTCTTTATCGATGTCATAACCAAACACCTTTACCTGACCAGATGTCTTATTCACCAACGAAGAGATCACTCCGATAGTGGTCGATTTACCCGCACCGTTTGGGCCGAGAAGTGCATAAAAATCGCCTTTCTCAACGTTCAAACTGATACCTTTTAGCGCTTCAAAACCACCAGCGTAGGTTTTTCGAAGCTGCTCAATTTCGAGTGCATACATAAATTATATTGCCATTACTCATCTTATTGAACATGAGTTTATCGTTGAATGACGATGATTACAATTAAACCTTTCGAATAAATTAGAAATAAAAAGATAAGAAAGCCATTGAATTTGGATTCAATGGCTTAGTGAAATACTGTCAAGGTATTTGGGGACCAAATATGGGCTAGTGATCTGAAACTATTTGAGTTTGCGGCGCATCACCGTCGACATGTTTTATCGCCGCTTTGAGTGCTTCATAGCGAAACTTAAACGTATTGCTTTGTGGTACCAAGTCAATAACATGAAACTTCTCTAACTGCTGGCGCGTTTTATCATTCGGACACAGTAAGTAAACTTGGCAGTTAGCATCCTTGGCATCTTTAATCGCGTTTTCTAACGCCAGACCTACCGTCACGTCGATCATCGGCACATCAGTCAAATCGAGAATCATCACCTCATAATCTGCGATACTAGTGTGCTGACGAGAGATCGCTTTAGATACACTAAAAATCATCGGCCCCGACAGGTAGAAGAACAGTACTTTACCATTGGCCATATCAAGTAGGCCACGTTCACTATCCGACAAGGGGACATCATCATCATCGGCGTCACTGATCGCTTTTACCTGACGCTCCTGTTCACGACTCAAGCGCTCGATAATAATGATATTCGAGATAAACACCCCAAGACCAACGGCGACAATTAAGTCAACAAATACTGTTAGTAGCATTACCCCGTACATCACCGCCATACCAGCAAAGCTGACTCTGTGTGCGCGCTGAATAAAGCTCCAGTCAAGAATATTGAAACCAACATAGACCGCAATACCGGCAAGTACTGCCATTGGGATCGGTTCGGTTAACCCACCTGCAACTAGAACGACCAACGCGAGCATCAGAGCACGAACCACTCCTGACAATGGTGAGCGTGCCCCAACTTGAATGTTCGTCACGGTTCCCATCGTTGCTCCCGCACCGGGCAGTGCACCGAACAATCCAGAAATAATGTTCGCCAAACCCTGACCGCGTAGTTCTTTATCCGAATCATGCTCTTTACGTGTCAAAGAGTCACCAATAACGGCAGTTAGTAAGGTATCGATACAACCTAGCGTGCCAAGTACTAATGCATCAATCACCATCTCGGTGAACATAGCTGGATCAATATGAGGAATAACAAGCGACGGTAATCCCGCAGGAATTTCACCAATGCGACGAATAGAGTCAGTATCAAACAAAATCACAGACAGTAGAGTCACCGCGACCAATGCAACCAATTGGGCTGGCACGTAACGACGATACTGTTTCGGAAAAAAGAATAGGATACCTAACGTCATAAGCCCTAAAAACAACTCACTAAACTTCATATTTGCGAGGATGTCTGGAATTGCTGACAAGGTCCCTGTTACACCGCCTGAAGGAGCGGCTTGCCCGAGTAACGGAGAGATCTGCAAGATAATTAAAATGACGCCTATTCCCGACATAAAGCCGGAGATCACGCTATATGGCATCAAAGTAACATATTTTCCTAATTTAAGTGTTCCGAGCAAAACCTGAAATGCACCCGCCATCATCACAACGGTGAAGGTCATTGCCATGCCCGTTTCAGGGTACTTGGCCATCATACTCGTAAGAACGGCGGTCATAATAACCGTCATAGGACCGGTAGGCTCTGAAATCAGCGTATTTGAGCCACCAAACAGAGCGGCGAACAAGCCGACCATGATCGCGCCCCATAAACCCGCTTCAGCTCCTGCTCCAGAAGCCACACCAAAAGCTAACGCTAGGGGCAATGAGATAATAGCCGTGGTGACACCACCAAATAAATCTCCTTTGAGATTCATGTCTTCAAAACGACTAGTAAACACAATGTTACTCCAAGTTATCAATGCTCGCTGCCAAGATTTGCTCGCACTCGACTGAGTTTCATCATCAAAACACGAGCTCTGGGCATAATCACAACATACTAGTTTTAGGATATTCTAGTTGGCGAAAGAGGCAAAAAAGATACCACCCTCAATTTTGTAACTAAATAGCAGAAAAAATGTAGCCAAATTGCTGCAAAACACCACCAACATCATAACTCTAACAAATGTTAACCAAGAGAGATAAGCGTTAATTCCATCTCATCGCTCATAGGTTATAACCATTGGTTAGGATAACGACCAAGTTTATGATTTTTACCGCTTTAAGACGTCAGATGAGTGCTGTTTTAGCTAATTTTAACGGGAAGCAAATTGTAACATTGTGTATAGTGATGCAAGTATTTTTTAAAGAGTTGCGAATAGAATGCCAGAGATAAAACAGTTGTTTGAGAACAACTCAAAATGGTCAGAGTCGATCAAAGCGGAACGCCCAGAGTACTTTACCAAGCTAGAAGAGGGTCAGAATCCTGGCTTTCTGTGGATTGGTTGTTCGGATAGTCGAGTCCCCGCAGAACGATTAACTGGGTTGTATTCTGGTGAACTGTTCGTTCATCGAAATGTCGCCAACCAAGTCATCCATACCGACCTCAACTGTCTTTCCGTAGTACAATATGCGGTAGACGTACTTAAAGTAAAACACATTATTGTGTGTGGTCACTATGGTTGTGGTGGTGTCAACGCAGCGATCGATAATCCTCAACTTGGCCTTATCAACAACTGGTTACTACACATTCGCGATCTTTACTTTAAACATCGCACCTACTTAGAAGCGATGCCAGAAGAAGACCGTGCTGATAAACTGGGTGAGATTAACGTTGTTGAACAAGTCTACAACTTAGCGAACTCAACCATCATGCAGAACGCTTGGGAACGTGGTCAAGACATAGAGATTCACGGCGTGGTGTACGGAATTGGTGATGGGAAGCTAGAGTATTTAGGCGTTCGCTCAGATTCAGGCGATAAAGTAGACAAAGCCTATCAAACCGCGATGGCGAGTGTCCTCAACCCAGAACACAAGCTTTTGTGTCGCTAAACCACCATTGAGAGACAAAAATGCCCGCTTTACCGAAGCGGGCATTGTTACATCCAGTGTTTAGAGCGTGTTAACCCAGTTACTCTTGAGGAACGACTTTACCAATGTAAGGTAAATGACGATATTTCTGCGCGTAGTCGATACCCACACCAACCACAAACTCATCTGGGATTTCAAACCCAATCCACTTCACATCAACATCCACTTCGCGACGAGAAGGCTTATCCAGCAAGGTGCAGATCTCAATTGACTTTGGTTCGCGGAGACTAAGGATCTCTTTTACCTTATTCAGCGTGTTACCAGTATCGATGATGTCTTCAACAAGTAAAACATCTTTACCCTTAATATCATCATCAAGATCTTTAAGAATACGAACATCACGCGAGCTTTCCATAGTATTGCCATAACTCGATGCAGTCATGAAATCTACTTGGTGGGTCAGATCAATAGCGCGAGCTAAATCAGCCATAAACACAAATGAACCGCGTAAAAGGCCAACTAAGACTAGATCTTCGCTACCTTTGTAGTGCTCGCTAATTTGCTGGCCTAACTCGTTCACACGTTCACTGACTTCCTGCTCAGAAATCATTACTTCTACTGTATGTTTCATACCAATCTCGTTATTCACGTTATCTCTATAGAGCGTAGCTAGGGTCTGTTGACCTTTAGTCGCTCAAAATTAGGCGCGTAGTTTACCACCAGCAAGCCTCGAGGAGAAACGTTTGCCTAAAAAATTGATCTTTTTACCCCATCATTTTAGAGTGATTTTTGTACTATATTAACAAAACTGATTATAAAACAATCTGAAAGCGTTGACTTTCGCATATGCACCATTACACTCATAGAGCGTCAGCAAATTATAAATTAAATAAATTGGGCACAAGCCCACAATACGAAAACAACTCAATTGGCAAGGAAATTAACTATGGACACTATTGCAAAAAGAGCGCGCACGCGCCTCTCTCCGCAAAAGCGTAAGCAACAATTAATGGAAATCGCACTGGAAGTGTTTGCTCGCCGTGGCATCGGCCGTGGAGGGCATGCGGACATCGCAGAGATCGCTCAAGTATCGGTTGCTACGGTATTCAACTACTTTCCAACTCGTGAAGACTTAGTTGATGACGTACTCAACTATGTTGTGCGTCAATTCTCTAACTTTCTATCAGACAACATTGACCTCGATATTCACGCAAAAGAGAACCTCAACAACCTGACATCGGCAATGGTCGAACTGGTTATCAATGACTGCCATTGGCTAAAAGTATGGTTCGAATGGAGCGCCTCTACTCGTGACGAAGTATGGCCTCTATTTGTATCAACTAACCGCACTAATCAGCTACTGGTTCAGAACATGTTCGCTAAAGCGATTGAGCGTGGTGAAGTGTGTGATCACCACCACCCTTCTGAATTGGCGACGCTTTTCCACGGTATTTTCTACTCACTGTTTGTGCAAGCAAACCGTACTCAAGACCAAGCGGGTATGGAGAGACTAACGGCTAGCTATCTTGATATGTTGTGTATTTACAAACATAACGACTAATCGTAGTAGTACAAAAAGTTGAAAGGCTGACGCTTCAACGTCAGCCTTTTTTATTAGTCGTTACACAAAAAAAACCGCTGAAAACAGCGGCTTTTATCATTTAGCGAAAAGTGTTCAATTACTTCTTCTTTTTCGCTTTCGGGTTTGGCAGGTCAGTGATAGTACCCTCAAACACCTCAGCCGCTAGACCAACAGACTCATGTAACGTTGGGTGAGCGTGGATAGTTAGAGCGATATCTTCTGCATCACAGCCCATTTCAATTGCTAGGCCGATTTCACCAAGAAGCTCACCACCGTTAGTACCAACAATCGCACCACCAATCACTCGATGAGTCTCTTTATCAAAGATTAATTTAGTCATACCGTCGGCACAGTCAGACGCGATTGCACGACCTGAAGCCGCCCATGGGAAAGTAGCCGTTTCGTAGTTGATGCCTTCAGCTTTCGCTTCTTTCTCAGTCTTACCAACCCATGCCACTTCTGGCTCAGTGTAAGCAATTGAAGGAATAACTTTCGGGTCAAAGTAGTGCTTCTTACCAGCAATAACTTCTGCAGCAACGTGGCCTTCATGCACACCTTTGTGAGCAAGCATTGGTTGGCCAACGATATCACCGATAGCGAAGATGTGAGGAACGTTAGTACGCATCTGCTTATCAACGTTAATGAAGCCACGCTCATCAACTTCTAGACCTGCTTTTTCTGCATCAAGAAGTTGACCATTTGGTACACGACCAATAGCAACTAGAACAGCATCGTAGCGCTCTGCTTCTGCAGGTGCTTTCTTGCCTTCCATTGAAACGTAGATACCATCTTCTTTTGCTTCAACAGCCGTCACTTTGGTTTCAAGCATTAGATTGAACTTGTTCTTGATACGCTTGGTGTAAACCTTAACGATATCTTTATCCGCTGCTGGGATAACTTGGTCGAACATTTCAACTACATCGATTTGAGAACCTAGCGAGTGGTAAACCGTGCCCATCTCTAGACCGATGATGCCACCACCCATGATTAGCAGTTTTCCTGGAACTTCCTTCAGCTCTAGCGCGTCAGTTGAGTCCCAAATGCGAGGGTCTTCATGCGGGATAAATGGCAGTTTAATTGGGCGAGAACCTGCAGCAACAATAGCGTTGTCAAAGTTAACAACCGTTTTGCCCTCTTCGCCGTCCACCTCAATAGTGTTAGCGCCAGTGAACTTACCAAAACCGTTAACCACAGTTACTTTACGCATCTTAGCCATACCGCCAAGACCGCCAGTTAGTTGGTTAATAACTTTCTCTTTCCATTTACGGATTTTGTCGATGTCGGTTTGTGGCTCACCAAATACGATACCGTGTTCAGCAAGAGCTTTTGCTTCTTCGATAACTTTAGAAACGTGAAGTAGTGCTTTAGATGGGATACAACCCACATTCAGACACACACCACCAAGAGTGCTATAACGCTCGATAAGAACAGTTTCTAAGCCTAAGTCTGCACAACGGAAAGCGGCAGAGTAACCGGCAGGACCTGCACCAAGTACTACAACTTGGGCTTTAATTTCTTTGCTCATTTTGACCTCTTGTAGTCATTATCCCTAACAGGCTGAGTGGGTATTGATTCTATTTGTTCAAGTCAGTTTATTTTAAACAGTTATATTCAGACCGCTAACAGTTTACAGAGATGTTAATGGTGTGAAAAGTAAATCAATTTAGCCTGTGAGCTAGACAACAATTCGTTTGAGAAAAACCTAGATAATTTAAGCTCTGAAAACAAATTGCCTGATAATTATTAGTAGTAGAGGCGGCTCTAATGCCGCCTCTAAATCATCCAATCTTTAATTAAAGAACTAGACGACGAATATCTGATAGCGCAGCATTCAAGAACGTAATGAATCGCGCACCTTCAGCACCATCAATCACACGGTGATCGTATGACAGAGATAGTGGAAGCTGTAGACGTGGTTCGAACTCTTTGCCATTCCACACCGGCTTCATTTCAGACTTTGATACACCTAGGATACCAACTTCTGGCGCGTTCACAATTGGTGTAAACGCCGTACCACCGATACCGCCTAGGCTAGAGATAGTGAAACAGCCGCCTTGCATGTCAGCAGCAGTTAGTTTACCTGCACGTGCTTTCTTAGAAACGGCCATTAGCTCTTCAGATAGCTCGTAAATGCCCTTCTTGTTCACGTCTTTAAATACAGGAACAACTAGACCATTTGGCGTATCTACTGCGATACCAACGTTCACATACTTCTTAAGAATGATGCTTTCGCCATCTTCGGATAGTGAAGAGTTAAACGCAGGGAATGCTTCTAGCGCTTTCGCTACTGCTTTCATGATGAACACGAGTGGCGTGATCTTCATACCTGAATCTTTCTTCGCTTCGATAGCATTCTGCTCTTTACGGAATGCTTCTAGCTCTGTGATATCAGCGTTATCCCACTGTGTAACGTGAGGGATCATCACCCAGTTACGGTGCAGGTTAGCACCAGAAATCTTCTTGATCTTAGAAAGTTTCTGGACTTCAGTTTCACCAAACTTGCTGAAATCAACTTTAGGCCAAGGAAGCAGACCAAGCGCGCTACCGTCACCGCTACCTGATGCTGCAGCACCAGACTCAAGACGCTTAAGTGCATCTTTAACGTAAGCCTGAACGTCTTCTTTCAAGATACGGCTCTTACGACCAGAACCTTTTACCTTAGATAGGTTAACGCCAAACTCACGAGCTAGACGACGCACTACTGGAGACGCATGTGCATACTCGTGATTCTCTTTGAAATCACCTGTCGATGCAGGCGCTGCTGGAGCTTCTGCATTAGCAGCAGGTGCCGCTGCTTGAACTGGAGCTGGAGCTGGAGCTGCTGCCGGAGCCGGAGCTGCCCCCGCCACTTCAAATACCATGATTAGAGAGCCAGTCGTTACTTTATCGCCAGCTGCAATCTTGATTTCTTTTACCGTACCAGAGAATGGAGCTGGAACTTCCATTGAAGCTTTGTCACCTTCAACCGTGATTAGAGACTGCTCTTCTTCAACAGTATCGCCAACTGCAACCATGATCTCAGTGACTTCAACTTCATCACCACCGATATCAGGAACGTTAACGTCTTTCGCTGCTGATGTTGCTGGAGCTGCTGCCACTGGAGCTTCTACTGCTGCAGGTGCCGCCGGAGCGCCAGAGCCTGCTACTTCGAATACCATGATTAGCGAGCCAGTCGTAACTTTGTCGCCTGCTGCTACTTTAATCTCTTTTAGCGTACCTGCGAATGGGGCAGGTACTTCCATAGAAGCTTTGTCGCCTTCAACAGTTAGCAGAGATTGCTCTTCTTCTACTGCGTCGCCAACTGCAACCATGATTTCAGTCACTTCGACTTCATCGCCACCAATATCTGGTACGTGAACTTCTTTAAGCTCTGCCGCTGCTGCTGGAGCCGCTTCTGCCGCAGGGGCAGGTGCAGCATCAACTGCACCCTCGGCTTCGACATTCTCTTCAACGAACAGCATGATTAGAGAACCAGTAGAAACAGAGTCACCTTCCGCTACTTTGATTTCTTTAACGATACCTGCTTGAGACGCTGGAACTTCCATAGAAGCTTTGTCGCCTTCAACAGTGATAAGAGACTGCTCTTCTTCAACCTTGTCGCCAACGCTTACAAGAATCTCAGTAACTTCAACCTCATCCGCACCGATGTCAGGTACATTAATTTCGATTGCCATTGCTTATTTACCTTCTAGTTAAGCGCTGTATTAAGCGTAAAGTGGGTTTGTTTTTTCAGTGTCGATGTCGAACTTAGCAATCGCTTCAACGACGACTGACTTCTCAACATCACCACGTTTCGCTAGCTCAGTAAGAGCTGCAACAACTACGTAGCCCGCGTTAACTTCGAAGTGACGACGTAGGTTCTCACGGCTATCAGAACGACCGTAACCATCCGTACCCAGTACTTTGTAAGACTCAGAAGGCATGAACGCTCGAACTTGCTCAGAGTAGTTCTTCATGTAGTCAGTCGCTGCGATTGCTGGCTCAGTACCCATTACTTGTGCAATGTAAGGTACTTTTGCTTCTGCTTCTGGGTGAAGCATGTTGTAACGCTCTGCGTCTTGACCGTCACGAGTTAGCTCGTTGAACGATGTTACAGAGAACACGTCAGATGCGATGCCGTACTCTTCGCTCAGGATAGTCGCTGCTTTACGTACTTCGTTCATGATAGTACCAGAGCCCATTAGCTGAACTTTAGACTTGTCACCTGCGTAAGACTCAAGCTTGTAGATACCCTTACGGATGCCTTCTTCAGCGCCTTCTGGCATTGCTGGCATTGCGTAGTTTTCGTTCATTACAGTTAGGTAGTAGAACACGTTCTCTTGGTTCTCACCGTACATGCGACGGATACCGTCTTGCATGATTACTGCAACTTCGTATGCGAATGTTGGGTCGTAAGAAATACAGTTAGGAACCGTGTTCGCCATGATGTGCGAGTGACCGTCTTCGTGCTGTAGACCTTCACCGTTTAGCGTTGTACGACCTGCAGTAGCACCTAGTAGGAAACCGCGAGCTTGTTGGTCACCAGCCATCCACGCCATGTCGCCAACACGTTGGAAACCGAACATAGAGTAGTAGATGTAGAACGGGATCATTGGCAGATCGTTGGTGCTGTATGAAGTCGCAGCTGCAACCCAAGATGCCATTGAACCTAGTTCGTTGATACCTTCTTGTAGAACCTGACCTGACGTTGCTTCTTTGTAGTAAGAAACGATGTCGCGATCTTGAGGTGTGTAGTTCTGACCGTGCGGGTTGTAAATACCGATCTGACGGAATAGACCTTCCATACCGAACGTACGAGCTTCGTCACAGATGATAGGAACGATGTTCTTACCAATGTTCTTGTTCTTAAGCAGGATGTTAAGAGTACGAACGTAAGCCATTGTTGTAGAGATATCACGCTTCTGCTCACTTAGTAGCGGCGCAAACTCTTCTAGCTCAGGCACTTTGAATTCTTGAGTGAACTTAGGTAGACGCTGTGGCGTGTAGCCTTTCAGTGCTTTACGACGAGCGTGTAGGTATTCGTATTCCGCAGAACCTTCTTCAAGCTTCAAGTACGGAAGCTCTTTCACCGCTTCGTCAGTTAGGATGTCTTGAAGACCTAGACGATCACGTAGGTGCAGTACGTGAGTCATGTCCATCTTCTTAACTTGGTGCGCGATGTTCTTACCTTCAGCCGCTTCACCCATGCCGTAACCTTTAACAGTCTTCGCTAGGATTACTGTTGGACGACCTTTCGTTTCTGCTGCGTTCTTGTAAGCTGCGTACAGTTTAGAAGAATCGTGACCACCACGCTTAAGTGCGAAAATTTCGTCGTCAGTCATGTCTGCAACCAGTGCAGCTGTTTCTGGGTACTTACCAAAGAAGTGCTCACGTACGTATGCGCCATCTTTAGATTTAAATGTTTGGTAGTCGCCATCTACAGTTTCGTTCATTAGCTGTAGAAGTTTACCTGACGTGTCTTTCGCCAGTAGTGCATCCCAGTTGTTGCCCCAGATAACCTTAACAACATTCCAGCCAGCGCCTTTGAATAGACCCTCTAGCTCTTGGATGATGCTACCGTTACCCATTACAGGGCCATCTAGACGCTGTAGGTTACAGTTAATTAGGAAACATAAGTTGTCTAGCTTCTCACGCGCAGCGAAAGAAAGTGAACCACGTGATTCTGGCTCATCCATTTCACCGTCACCTAGGAATGCGTATACGCGTTGAGCCGAAGTATCTTTCATACCACGACCGTCTAAGTACTTAAGGAAACGCGCCTGGTAGATCGCTGAAATTGGGCCTAGACCCATAGATACCGTTGGGAACTGCCAGAACTCAGGCATCAATTTAGGGTGTGGGTATGATGGAATACCTTTGCCATCCACCTCTTGACGGAAGTTATCTAGCTGATCTTCAGTTAGACGACCTTCAACGAATGCACGAGAGTAGATACCTGGTGAAATGTGACCTTGGTAGTAAACCAGATCGCCACCGTCCGTCTCGTTTGGTGCACGGAAGAAGTGGTTGAAGCAGACTTCGTAGAAAGCCGCTGAAGACTGGAAAGATGCCATGTGGCCACCCAGTTCAAGATCTTTCTTAGAGGCACGTAGAACGATCATGATTGCATTCCAACGAATGATGGAACGAATACGGCGCTCAAGCGTTGTATCGCCTGGGTAAGCTGGTTCTTGATCGGCTGGAATCGTGTTGATGTAGTTAGTCGTAATGCCAGTTGGCATATCAACGCCATCTAAACGCGCTTTTTCTAAAACAGTTTCTAGTAGAAACTGAGCACGTTCTACACCCTCTTCACGTACAACTGACTCAAGGGCTTGTAGCCAATCTTGAGTTTCCAGTGCGTCTACGTCATGCTTCATATCAGACATGGCGATCTTTCCTTCTGTTGGTTGGATCTTGTTATTTTAAGTAACGCTCTTACGAGTCATTACCTTGCTGAATTCGACGCAAAGAGCGCTCTCGACGAGACTCTTCACGTGTCAAATCCAACAATGTTTCTTCGATATAAGCCAAGTGTGAGTGAGACATCTCTCGCGCCTTTTCAGGCTGACCAGAAACGATTGCATCCACAATATTGGCTCGATGTTTACTTACTTTCTCTACCACTTCGTCGCGGCGATGTAAGAGATTTAAATTCTGTAAAACATTTTGCTCAAGCAAAGGAGCAAGACTACGAACAATATGAAGCAGTACCACGTTGTGAGCGGCTTCCGTTAGAGCAATAAGAAACTGCATGACAGCAGCGGCCTCAGCTTCAACGTTCTTTTTTGTCTGCTCTTCGCTAATGTTTTTCAAGCAAGCTTGAATACGCGCAAAATCTTCATCGGTACCACGAACGGCTGCAAAGTAAGCGGCAATACCTTCCATCGCATGGCGAGTTTCGAGCAAATCCAGCTGAGTTTCCGAATGGCTCGACAGTAAATTTAGCAGAGGATCTGAAAAGCTGGTCCAGATACTCTCACTAACAAACGTGCCACCACCCTGACGACGAGTAAGAAGACGTTTTGCTTCGAGGCGCTGAATGGCCTCTCGGATTGACGGGCGGGAGACATCGAACTGCTTAGCTAGCTCACGCTCGGGAGGCAGTTGCTGCCCCGGAGACAATGTTCCTTCCACAATCAGCCTTTCTAACTCCTGTTCAATCACATCAGAAAGTTTTGGCTGACGAATCCTTTGATAAGCCATATTTATATTTCTTCTACTCGTTTTGCAGTCAATTGGTATTACCAATTTCAAGTTGGCAAGAAAATTAACATAATTAAAACGCAAGTTCCAGACAAAAATTGACCTAAATCATAGAACAAGACATACAGCAACACTTTGACAACATTAGATGATTAAAACAGCAATCCAAATGGTCTGACCAATTACAAAATATAAACAGATGGGAATAAAGCGTGCTAGGCGTCACAGTTTAATTGGTAAGTTTTAAAGAGATATGAATGGAATATGTCGGGAAGTGGCCAGAAACGAGAAACGGGATGCGGGATGCGGGAT
>JRWQ01000001.1 GCA_000775715.1 Vibrio tubiashii | reverse complement strand
ATCAGGTCTGAATTAGTACATCTGTAGTATGGGGGGTGGGCCTTGTAAGTTTGTATCGAAAGCACAGATCTCATAGTCCGCGCTTTCGATTACTCTTCTACATAGTGAATCTCTATTTGGTATAAAAAGCTCGCTTCAGAGCCATTTCCATACCACGCACTTCAGCTAAACCTTTCAAACGGCCAATCGCAGAGTAGCCAGGGTTGGTCTTCTTCTTCAAGTCGTCCAACATTTGGTGACCGTGGTCAGGACGCATTGGAATTAAACGGTGATCGCCCACTTCTGCGCGGCGTTGTTCTTCATCCAAAATCGCCATCACCACGTTGTACATATCCACATCACCATCAAGATGCGCTGCTTCGTGGAACGTCATCGGATTGCTTTCTTCACGCTTGGTTGAACGCAAGTGAGTGAAGTAAATTCGGTCACCATGCTTTTTGATCATATTCACTAGGTCGTTATCACCACGTACACCGTAAGAACCTGTACACATGGTTAAACCGTTCATTTTGCTTGGGACTCTATCGGTCAACCAATCAATGTCGTCGATGGTTGAAACAATGCGCGGCAAGCCAAGAATTGGACGCGGGGGATCGTCTGGGTGTACCGCTAGCTTCAAACCATACGCTTCACACACTGGCATGAGCTCAGTCAAAAAGTGCGCCATGTGCTCACGAAGCTTGTCTTTGCTGATACCCAAGTAGCGGTCTAATTGTGCTTGGAACTCTTCCAGCGTGTAACCTTCTTCAGCCCCCGGTAGTCCTGCAATGATGTTACTTGTCAGTTGCTGGATTTGCTCCGCTGTCATGTTATTGAAGTATTCCAAAGCCTGTGCTTGTTCTTCTTCGGTATAATCTGCTTCGGCGCCAGGGCGCTTAAGAATATGTAATTCAAATGCCGCAAAGGCGATTTGGTCAAAACGTAGCGCTTTAGATCCATCCGGCATTTCAAATTCTAGGTCTGTACGTGTCCAGTCAAGTACTGGCATGAAGTTATAGCAGACCGTATCTACGCCGCACTCTGCAAGGTTACGCAACGTTTGTTTGTAGTTGTCGATCCATTGTTGGAAGTTACCCGTCTGAGTTTTGATTTCTTCATGAACTGGTACGCTTTCAACCACTGACCACGTTAAGCCCTTCTCTTCGATGATGGCTTTGCGTTTTAAAATCTCTTCTTTTGACCACACTTCACCATTTGGAATGTGGTGTAAGGCATTCACGATGCCTGTTGCGCCTGCTTGACGAATATCGTCTAGCGACACAGGGTCATTTGGACCGTACCAACGCCAAGTTTGTTCCATGACACTCACCTTCTTTAAGACGCACTTAACCCGCTCGCATTTATCAAGCTAAGTGCACAACGACTTCATAATATGCAGCCACGATAGTGCAGCTACACTGACTAGATCCGGCCGAAGCCGGCAATGTGATTAACCGTTTTCAGTACCCTACAGAATGACAGGGTTTGAACTGAATAAGTAACCATCAAAATTTGGGTCATCGACATCAGACAGCTCCAACAGGCGCTGTTTAACGTTTTCTAGGTGTTGCCACATGGCATTTTTTGCAGCGATAGGATCTTTACGCTGCAATGCGGCGAGGATTTTGGCGTGATCGTCTAACCACTCTTCACGGTAGTCTTGACCTGCAATATGAGAGTGAAGTTTACTCCACATTGGGCTGCTCTCACGTCGCTCCCAGGATTGCTTCAACATGTCCACCAGCACAGAGTTTTGAGTTGCCTCTGCAATGCACATATGGAAGTTCTCATCACCGTTACAATCTGCTGTGCCACTGGCGAGCTCTTCTCTCTCTAGCTCAAGGGCTGAACGCATTTTCACGATGTCGCCTGGCGTTACTTGCATCGCTGCAAATTCAGCAATGTTGCTTTCAAGTAACTGGCGAGCTTGGAGCATCTCAAACGGACCTGCATCATCGCTGATCACGTTCTCGCGAGAGTTCGGTTGAGATGGAATATTGATGACATACACCCCAGAACCTTTCTTCACTTCGACAAGGTTTTCCAACTCAAGCATGATGATCGCTTCACGCACAACAGTGCGACTAACGTCGAGACGTTCTGCGATATCACGCTCAGGCGGCAATCTATCTCCGACCACATAACGGCCATTGATAAGTTCTTGTCTAAGGACTAAACCGATCTCTTGATACGGTCTTTTCGGTTCAAAAGGCATCATGATGATATTATCACTGTATTCCATCTAACTTCTCACGCCATCATAACGACCAATAGAAATTGGTCAACCTCTATGTACCAGAATGTGGTAACACCTTGTTTTCGACTATTTCTCACTAAATAGTTTAAGAATTACTTAACCGCTTTGATCTTCTCAACCAGTTCATTTAATTCAGTATTTGTCTTCTCTAGGTCCGCATACATCGGTTGAACTGCTTCAACGAATGCTGCTTTATTTGGTTCAACAAAAGTTACGCCCATCTTCTCAGCTTTTGTACGCTCTTTTGCTTCTGACTCTGCCCAAAGCTTCTTCATATATTCCGAAGAGTCTGCTGCTGCTTTCATCAGTGCTTTTTGCTGTTCTGGGGTTAGCTTTTCGTACATTTTAGTCGAGATGACCAATACGTCTGGCACCATGGTGTGCTCGTCTAAGCTGAAGTACTTTGATACTTCACTATGGCGACTCAAACTAAACGACGGAATGTTGTTTTCGGCTGCATCGACTACGCCTTGTTGTAAGGCTGTGTATAGCTCACCATATGCCAAAGGTGTCGGGTTACCACCTAGCGCTTTTACCATCGCAATCGCTGATGGGCTTGGCTGTACTCGCACTTTCAAACCTTTTAGATCTTCAGGCGTATTGATTGGTTTGTTGGTGTAGAAGCTACGAGCACCAGCATCGTAATATGTCACCCCAACAAAGCCGCTATCCGCTGAAGAATTTAGGATTTCACGACCAACTTCACCGTCAGTCACTTTGTAGTAATGATCTTTATCGCGGAACAAGTAAGGCATGTTAAATGCTGCATAAGCAGGAGAAAAAGCTTCCAATTCTGCCGCATTGCTCTTCACCATATCTAGAGCACCGTTTTGCATTAACTCCATGGATTCACGTTGAGTGCCTAGCTGTGCATCAGGGTAAATTCGAATACGAACCTCGCCATCGGTCATCTCTCGAACTTCTTTTGCCATAAAGTCCATAGCTTTATGCACCGCATGGTCTCGAGGGTGGTTGTGACTCAGCTTCAAAGTGGTCGCAGCATACGCAGAAGCCGTCGCACCGAAGGTCATTGCAGCACCAACTACAGCGCTTAAAAAAGTCTTACGCATCATCATTGTTTTATTCTCCATGGATTGGTTGTCCAATATGTAGGGTAGTTTAAGTTTTCATAGTATTTCTTGTTTCGAGGTCATTATTGGCGATCAAAAAACCCATCGTCAAAACAAAAAACCAAATTGATTGACCAAAATCACACTATTAACCCATATATTGGTCAACCAATTCATTTGTGAGCCTGCTCACGTGACAACCAACTCACCTAAATTATAATCCCATCAAAACAACATGCATGATTTGAGACCCTACTCAAATACGCTCGCTACATTGGTAAACCAATTGTTATACAGTCAGCGTATTTACTTTAAGGAAATGAAAATGAATAAATTGGTCACGTATATCAACAGGGGGTTGGCAGCATTCACTGTCTCTCTTTCGACCTTTCTTGTCTTCTGCGTGGTTTGGCAGGTGCTTTCACGCTACGTACTGGGTAAACCAAGCACCGTCACAGATGAATTGGCTCGCTATCTCTTTATGTGGGTAGCCCTTATCGGTGCCGCTTACACCACTGGTCTTAAACGTCACCTCGCGATTGACCTTTTGACGATGAAACTCACAGGTAAGAAAAAGCTGGTGAATGAAATTGTAATTCAATTCTCTATTGCTCTGTTTTCGTATGTGGTTCTGGTGCATGGCGGTACCCAGCTAGCGCTCAAAACACTCTCCATGGGTCAACTAACGCCGGCACTTGGGTTAGAGATGGGCTACATCTATTTCTGCCTTCCAATTAGTGGCGCACTGATGATTTTCTACTCTGCAGTTTTCGCTTTTGACCGCATAAAACAATTGATGTCTGGTGAAGATCTACTCACCGACACACAACTTGATTAATAGAGGGTTCCAAAATGGAATGGCAACTAATTCTCACATTATTCGGTAGCTTCGCACTCTTACTTGCGATTGGTGTTCCGGTCTCATTTGCTATCGGTCTGTCTTCTCTGGCGACTATTTTAATGGGGCTCCCGCTCGAGCCTGCAATCGCAGTAGTGGCTCAGCGCATGGCTGCAGGCCTAGACAACTTCGCACTTTTAGCAATCCCGTTCTTTATCTTGGCGGGTAATATTATGAACCAAGGTGGTATCGCACTACGATTGATAAACTTCGCGAAGGTGTTAGGTGGTCGTCTCCCAGGGTCGCTAGCTCACGTAAATGTGATGGCTAACATGATGTTTGGATCAATTTCTGGCTCAGCAGTAGCATCTGCGGCGGCTGTGGGTGGCACCATGTCTCCTCTGCAAAAGAAAGATGGCTACGATGATAATTTCTCTGCTGCTGTGAACATCACATCCTGCCCTTCAGGCTTGTTAATCCCACCAAGCAACACGCTTATCGTATTTTCGTTGGTCTCTGGTGGCACGTCTATCGCGGCTCTGTTCTTGGCCGGTTACATTCCTGGCTTACTCATGGGGCTCAGTATTATGGTGGTAGCAGGTATCATTGCAAAACGCCGTGGTTACCCAGTAGCAGCACGCCCTTCAATCGCCTTGATCTGGGATACCTTCATAAAAGCAGCGCCGTCTCTGGCACTGATTGTGATCATCATGGGTGGCATCATTGGCGGTATTTTTACGGCGACAGAGGCCTCTGCTATCGCGGTAGTGTACACCTTCACCCTCGCGGTACTGATTTACCGAGAAGTAAAATGGCGCGATCTACCTAAAATCATCTTAGAGTCTGCGGTCACCACTTCTATCGTCTTACTGCTCGTAGGCGCTTCCATGGGCATGTCTTGGGCAATGGCGAACGCCGATATTCCTTACATGATCGCGGATGGCTTATTAGCAATCTCAGATAACCCACTGATGATTCTACTCATCATCAACATCATTCTGCTGATTGTCGGCATCTTCATGGATATGACGCCAGCGGTACTGATCTTCACGCCTATCTTCCTGCCAATCGCACTGGATATGGGTATCGACCCGGTACACTTTGGCATCATGATGACCTTCAACTTAGCTATCGGTATCTGTACCCCACCAGTAGGTAGTGCGTTGTTCATTGGTTGTTCTGTGGCAAACGTTGCCATCGACAAAGTGATTAAGCCTCTGCTGCCATTCTATGTTGCACTGATTGCAGCACTAATGGCAGTGACCTTTATTCCTCAGCTAAGCCTTTTCTTGCCTAACCTTGTACTTGGCTACTAAACGCTAGGTTATAAGCTCTAGATTACGAATGATTAAAACAGACCATCCCGCAGGTACGCTTGCGGGAAAAGGGATACCAAAATGAAGACTATTTCGAATTCCACTCTAAATGACCACGCTCTGCTACCGGACTACGACCGTTCAACACTTACAAGCCGTATTGTTCACCTTGGTTTCGGTGCATTCCACCGAGCGCACCAAGCTCTATTCACCAATGAAATGCTAAGTAAAACAGGCTCGAATTGGGGCATTTGCGAAATCAACCTATTTGGTGGTGAAGACTTAATTCAATCGCTGCGCGCACAAGATCACCTCTATACAGTGGCAGAGAAAGGCGCAGAATCGACTGAGGTAAAAGTGATTGGCTCAGTGACCGAATCACTCCACCCAAGCCTCGACAGCATTCCAGCGGTGTTAGAAAAAATGACAGAGCCACAAGTGGCGATCGTTTCAATGACGATTACCGAGAAAGGCTACTGCGCCGACCCAGCAACGGGCACGCTTGATAAAAACAACCCGCTAGTCATTGCTGACCTTGCCAACCCAACGGAGCCAAAATCGGCATTGGGTTACATCGTGCAAGCACTAAAAATGCGCCGTGAGCGCGGTCTGACGCCATTTACCGTGATGTCTTGCGACAACGTGCAAGAGAACGGTCACGTAGCAAAAGCAGCGGTACTTGAGTTCGCTCAACTACTCGATCCAGAATTACGCGACTGGATTGAAACCAATGTTACCTTCCCTTGCACCATGGTTGACCGCATTGTGCCAGCAGCAACCGAAGAGACGCTGACCGAAATCGCTGAGCTACTTGGCTGTGAAGATCCATGTGGTATCGCTTGTGAACCTTTCCGCCAATGGGTTATCGAGGATAACTTCGTGGCAGGTCGCCCGGATTGGAGCGTGGCTGGCGCAGAGTTTGTTGCCGACGTTGTGCCTTACGAAGAAATGAAACTGCGCATGCTAAATGGTAGCCACTCGTTCCTAGCCTACCTAGGCTACCTTGGCGGTTACGCGCACATCTCTGACACCATGACAGACGAAGGCTACCGCAAAGCGGCATTCGACATGATGATGCAAGCGCAAGCTCCTTCGCTGACCATGCCAGAAGGCACCGATTTAGAAGGCTACGCTAAGCTGCTTATCGAGCGCTTCACTAACCCAAGCTTGAAACACAAAACCTGGCAAATCGCGATGGATGGCAGCCAGAAGATCCCACAACGTATGGATGGCAGCTTGCGATTCCATCTTGCTCAAGGTTCTAACTTCTCATGGTTGGCAACAGCAATTGCAGGTTGGATGCGCTACGTATCTGGCGTGGACGAGCAAGGCAACGACATTGATGTTCGCGATCCAATGGCAGAGACACTGCGTCAGATTTGCGACCAACACGGCTTGAACGTTTCTGTGGTACCTGCGTTGCTCGCAGTTGAAGCCATCTTCCCTGCAGAGCTTGGGCAAAACCCACAAGTGATTGATGCGGTGAGCAGCGCTTACCAATCGCTGATTGATCACGGCGCTCGTGCCACTGTAGCTGCGCTGTAATAGGAGTTAACGATGAAGAATTTCTTGTGTGAAGACTTTTTACTCTCAAACGAAACTGCATGTCGCTTGTACCATGAGCATGCGTTCCACCAGCCAATTTATGATTACCACTGCCATCTAAACCCAGCGGAAGTGGCGCAAAATCGTCAGTTCGATAACTTGAGTCAAATCTGGCTTGAAGGCGATCACTACAAATGGCGTGGCATGCGCTCGGCAGGCATTGAAGAGAATTTGATTACGGGTGACGCGAGCGATTACGACAAATACATGGCGTGGGCGAAGACGGTTCCTCAAACCTTGGGCAACCCGCTTTACCACTGGACGCACTTAGAACTGCGTCGCCCATTCGGCCTTACCAATACGCTGTTTAGCCCAGACACCGCTGACCAAATTTGGCATCAATGTAATGAGCTACTGGCGACACCTGAATTTACGGCTCGTGGCATCATGCAGCAAATGAACGTCGTCATGGCGGGCACAACCGATGATCCTATCGATTCACTAGAGCACCACAAAGCGATCGCAGAAGACGACACATTTAACGTTAAAGTGCTGCCGAGCTGGCGTCCGGATAAAGCGTTCAAGATTGAATTGGACGTGTTTGCGGATTACATCCACAAATTGGGTGAAATAGCAGACATTGAAATTCGCCGCTTTGATGATTTATTGAGTGCGCTTGATAAACGTTTGGCACACTTCGATGCACATGGATGTCGTGCAGCAGACCACGGCATTGAGATCGTCCGTTACGCACCGATCCCAAGCGAGGCTGATTTAGATGCGTTGCTGACCCGTCGTTTGAATGGCGAAGTATTGTCAGATCTTGAATGTGCGCAGTTCTCTACCGCAGTTCAAGTTTGGCTCGGCAAACGCTACGCGAAATTGGGCTGGGTCATGCAGCTTCATATTGGCGCGCAGCGCAACAACAGCACACGCATGTTCCAACTGTTAGGTGCCGATGCTGGCTTTGACTCGATTGGCGATCGCCCATTTGCCTTTGAACTGGCACACCTGTTGGATGAAATGGACCAAACCAACGAACTGCCTCGCACCATTCTTTACTGTTTGAACCCTCGTGATAACGAAATGATGGCGACCATGATTGGAAACTTCCAAGGTGGCGGTATCGCGGGCAAAGTGCAGTTTGGTTCAGGTTGGTGGTTCAACGACCAGAAAGACGGCATGCAACGCCAAATGGAGCAACTTTCTCAACTTGGTTTGCTCAGCCAATTCGTCGGTATGCTAACGGACTCGCGCAGCTTCTTGTCTTACACCCGTCACGAATACTTCCGCCGCATCTTGTGTGACATGGTCGGTCGTTGGGCAGAGAACGGCGAAATTCCAAATGACCTATCGTTGCTTGGTCCTATGGTTGAAGACATCTGTTTTGGTAACGCAAAACGCTACTTTGAAGAGAGGGCGTAACCAATGAAGCACATCGCCATTATTGGTGAATGTATGATTGAGCTAAATGGAAAACCGTTCGGCTCAATGCATCAAACATTTGGTGGGGATACGCTCAACGCTGCGGTTTATTTGAGCCGCGGCTGCGAAGCCAATAGCAAACCTGATGAAGTTAAAGTCTCTTACGTTACGGCGCTTGGCAATGACCCAATCAGCTCGGGCATGCTAACTCGCTGGGAAGACGAAGGCGTCTCAACAGATTTGGTGCTACGCGATGAAACTCGCACGCCGGGCTTGTACTTGATTCAGCTTGATGATCAAGGCGAGCGTACGTTTCTATATTGGCGCAATCAATCAGCAGCACGTCACTTACTTCAACACCCTAACTTTGGTCTGGTTAAGCAAGCATTAACTCATGTGGATGCGGTGTTTCTCAGCGGTATCTCTCTAGCCATCTTGCCAGAAGAAGACCGAATTTCACTGCTCAACCTATTGGTCGAGCTTAAAGCCCAAGGCGTTGAAATCGCATTTGATAGTAACTTCCGCCCAGCGTTATGGCCTCAAGACGATAATCAAACCGTCAAAAACGTTTACCAAGCCATTTATCAACTGACGGACGTCGCCTTGGTGACTTTTGATGATGAGCAATTGATCTGGGGCGACGAAACTCCAGAGCAAACCATTGAACGCCTTACCTCTCTTGGCGTGGGCAAATGCATCGTCAAACTTGGTTCAGATGGCTGCTTAGTTCAAAACTCAACAAATCAGGATTCGAGCGCGGCTTTGGCTCCACAAGCCGTGCCAACCCAACCTGTCGCTCAAGTGGTGGATACCACATCGGCGGGCGACTCATTCAATGGTGGCTTTTTATCGGCATACCTTGCTGGCGCCGATCTCGCGACCTCATGTCAAAGAGGTAACGCACTGGCAGGTGCTGTGATTCAACATCGCGGTGCCATCATTCCCAAAGCATTCACACAACCGGCGCTTGACGTCGTTTAAGGAACACTCATGTCTAGTATTAAAGAACAATTGAAAGCTCTGAAAGTCATCCCTGTTATCGCCATAGATAAAGCAGAAGACATTGTCCCACTGGGTAAAGTACTGGCAGAAAACGGACTCCCAGCGGCTGAGATCACCTTCCGTTCCGCAGCCGCTGTAGAAGCGATTCGTCTACTGCGTGAAAGCCAACCAGACATGCTGATTGGCGCAGGAACGGTGTTGAACCGCGAGCAAGCACTTGCAGCAAAAGAAGCAGGCGCAACCTTTATCGTTTCGCCTGGCTTTAACCCAAATACCGTTAAAGCGTGCCAAGCGATCGGAATTGATATCGTACCGGGTGTAAACAACCCAAGCACAGTTGAAGCCGCACTGGAAATGGGATTAACCACCTTGAAGTTCTTCCCCGCCGAAGCTTCTGGCGGCATCAACATGGTGAAATCTCTGCTCGCGCCATACACTAACATCGAACTAATGCCTACTGGTGGCATTAACCCTGCGAACATCAAAGATTATCTAGCTATCCCGCGTGTATTGGCATGTGGTGGTACGTGGATGGTAGACAAGAAACTTATCGAAGCAGGCAACTGGGAAGAGCTTGCACGCCTAACTCGCGAAGCAGTAGCGCTTGTAAATGAGTAATGATTCGTAAGTAGCCTCAAGGCTCTTGGGTAATCCCTTAGCGAATTAGATATGGTGCCCAGCCCTCCCTATATGGAGGGTTGATTCGTTCAAAGCTTGGCTCAAAAAACAACACTCTAGGGGAAAAATGGAAAACTGGTTAGCACAAGGCGTTGGTGGCATCGCGTTTATGGTTGGCGTGATGGCATTCTGGCAGAAAGATGATATGCGCTTTCGCTATCAGATGATGGCGTTTTGTTTCATCATGGGGATTCACTTTACCCTAATGGGTGCAACCGTCGCTGCCATTGGCGTGATCATTAATGGCATTCGCAGCTTCGCCTCAATCAAAACCCAATCACGCAAAGTGATGTGGTTCTTCATTGCGCTAATGTGGCTAATGACCCTACCAAACATCACTCACTTTTTTGAGCTCCTCACGGTGATAGGATCGTCCGTCGCCACTTGGGCACTCTTTTCCAAACGAGGTATCACACTTCGCAGCTTAATTCTGTTCAATTCTTTTTGTTGGGTGAGCCACAATATTTGGCTTGGGTCGATCGGGGGTTCATTGGTCGAGAGTACCTTTATCATCACCAACTTACTGACCATATATCGCTTGTATCAATCGAACAATAACAATAGCCAGCTACAAGCTTTAAATCAGGACTAATGTCTTTAGCCCTTCCTCCTCAATTGCCGACTGATTTATAACACTTTTGCTTTCAGTGTTACTCGGTTGATAGCTAAGAAGAGCAACTCTATCGCTTTTACCTTATGCAAACCGTTATAGATAATCATTAAAGATTGCATCGACTTTATCGAGTCGCGATAGCGCAGCGTAAAGAAAAGCCTCTTAGCGCAGGGGGGAGACTAGGAGGCTATAACAACTAAACAAGAATCATAATATCTTGAATTAACTCTGTTTAGGCTTAAAACTAGTTTAACAAACTGGTAATAGGTGATCCGTTTTCTGGTGCCTGTGCGGCAAAAAAGTTGCAGACCGTCGCTCCTACATCTGACAATGTTTCACGCTCACCGAGAGCGAGGGCTTGACGACCTTTTTTCATCGCCAGGAGTGGTACTTTCTCCCTTGTATGTTTGGTGTGGCCAATAAACGGATCATTACCATGATCAGCCATAACGATGAGCACGTCTTGCTCGGCCATTTTTTCGATCACTTGGCTCAACCCTCTATCTGCTCGTTCAAGAACACGCCAATACTGTTTGGGATCTTGCTGGTGCCCAGAAAGGTCCGTTTCTTGTACATTGGCGCAGAAGAACCCTTGCGTTTGCGTGGCTAAATCTTGGGTTAGCAAGCGAAATACTGCATCGGTATCCACAACCGACAAGTAGGATTGACCATTAGGATTTTGCACGATGTCTGCGACTTTGCCATATAACCAGGTTTTAATACCTTGTTGATGGAGCAGATAAGGTGCCTGAGTCAGTGCATCCACACCGAAGCCTAAGTGAGCCACTTGAAAACCACACTCATACGCGCCGCTATCTGGTGCGTTGATACCAATATAAGTGGGTTGCCCTTGGTGGTCGTTTTTTACTTCAATAGCGTTATAGACGCGTTGCATACTAGGTATGCCGTTCTCTGACTCAATATTGCCACCAAAAGCGATATTGCGACTTACTGGGTTATTGGCCCGCACGACACTGGCAATCTCAAGCAGTTTTTCAAACGGCACTACATTGAAATTGCATGTTAAGTTATAGACTTGTCCTAAATCTGCCTCTAAGTTATCGCCGACAATGACTCCGTGTTCAATTTGCAGCAATGACAACCCTTGCTGGGTAATTCTTTCAACGTGATAACCTGTCTCGATCACTGCTGACTCAATCTTTGCCAGCGCTTGTTGAAAGGGTTGAACTAATGGTGGCTTTGGCTTTGTGCCCATGATTTCTTGGTGTCCCATAAACGTGTCTCCACCTTCATGAGCAAGCCAAGCTGAACCTGTATTGGCATCTGGGTTGGGCTTCATCAGTGACTCAGAGTTACCGACCACATTCTGTAGCCCCAATTTTTCCAGAGTGGGTAGTCGTTTGAGAGCAAAGTGAGACAGCAATTTGTTGGCAGTGTTTGCACCACAGTCTTGTGGTCTCACTTGAGGCACATCCGGCATTTCACCTACGCCAAAGCCATCAAGAACCACGACAATAAATCTAGCCATGATGCACCTCACTGGTGTTAAGTGGATTTCCCAATGCGTCATAAACGGCCATAAGATGTGGCTTGCCACTGCTAATTCCGGAGACTAAAGCAACATCACTTCTGGTGACAAAGACTTGAGTGCGATACGCCATGATTACTGGTGAGCCGATAGGAAACAATCCAGATATACGCAGATGATAATCGATGCTATCGCGATCATCATTGTAGATACAGGTGAGATAGCGCTTGTCGTTATCGAATACCAAACAGTTCTCTAGACTCCCCCTACGATAGTAACCACCAGCAAAGCAGTAACTGTCTGAACCATAATGGTGAGACACCTCACTAAGGTATAGCATCGCGATTTTTTCGCTTTGGATAGTGGTGGCATTGGCAGGCACTGTGCCAGTCAATGCGTGCCCAGGCTCACCATGCGTACAACCAAACTCTGCTAGTATCGGTAAGGTTTCAATACAAGTTGCTGAAGGCGCATTGACTTGACGGCACTCCACGCCCAGTTGCTCTAACCTCTGCTTTGCCTCAATAAGGGTAGTTAAGTTTGCCGTAGGCTGGGTTTTGTGACTTTTTTTATCATATAGAAAACAAGGGAAATGGGTGACGCCCTCAATATGCACGTTTGGCATCGCTGCAATTTCTGCGACAATCTCATCCAGCTCTTCGATTGGAAAACCAGATTCTTGGTTCGTATAAAGTTGATCGCGCTCGTGATAGAACTTCAGCAGCAGGCCTTGTTGACGCTGATACTTCTGTGCAGCATTTGAGATCTGTTTGGCTTTATCGAGACTGTAAACCGTAATCACCTGAGGCTGAATTTCTCTAATCAGGCTGTCAATCATATTAGTGGGAGGCTGGACTAAATGACCTACATTCGCAACTGGCAACCCATACTTTGCCATTAATCGCGCCTCTTTAAAGTCGACACAGACAATTCCATCAAATTGACATTGCTCGATTAGGATTTTAGCGAGTAAAGGATTACGACCTACTTGCTTGGTCATGGCAAATAATTTCAGTCCATATCTATCTGCCTGTTGGCGTATATTTTGGGCGTTGTTAATAAACTGGTCTACATCAATGACGGTTGTATCCGGCATCAATAAACCTTGATTAAATAAGCTTAACGCGGCTTGTACTAAGTCGGGATTTTGCTTTTCTAAGGCTTTTAAAAACATTTTCTCCCCTTTTTAGGAATGAGCTGATCCGGCACTAACATCTCTGTAGCGCTGGTTAAATAACGATACCAATTGATCTAATTGAGTAATTTAAGCCAGTGATCAGCTCGGCTATTTATTTTTAGATGGCGAACAGTCCAACCACGTGAAGAAGGTTTAAGATGACACCAGTGAGAATGGCGGCTACGGCTGGAGCTGCAATCTTCAATACTGGGCGACCCATAACTTCGTTGAGGTAGAACAACATCGCAAAGATAGTAAATCCTGTGGTGGAACCCATTTTCATCACAGCGAGAACACCACCGATAAGAAGTGCGAACTCCATTAGCGTGTTCATTGAGTTGCGAATATTGTCTGAAGCGTTCCGAATTGAAGGGAACTGTTCTAAGAAACGGCCAATGCCACGCAATAAATAAACTTCTAGGCAAATAGTGA
Source organism: Vibrio tubiashii (assembly GCA_000775715.1). Lineage (GTDB taxonomy): Bacteria > Pseudomonadota > Gammaproteobacteria > Enterobacterales > Vibrionaceae > Vibrio > Vibrio tubiashii_A. The sequence goes on along the minus strand of JRWQ01000001.1, from coordinate 635,213 downwards.
CGGCACCTAATGCTGCTGCGACTGCCATATTGGGGGATAGATAGCCAACGACAAACACGAAGGTCATGCCCACCACGCCATAAACACCGGTTGCGAGCGCTGTAGTAGCAATCAGTGGAATAAAACCTAAGCCACGCATAAACTCAGATAGCGCCACTTGCTTCATGGCCGCATCTTGAGCTTCAGGATCAGCAATTTTTAGTGCATCAGCAAGTGAATAGATTGAAACTTCGGAACCGGCAAAAATACCCCCGTTGGAGACCGCCGCAATCAGTGCTCCTGTCACAGCCAAGAAAGGTAAGTGTTTAACAATACGCTTGGTTCGTTCTTCGAAAATGCTGTGTAGGCCAGACATATCTGGAGCCTGCATACCTGCTTTACGATCCGCTAAGTCTTTACGAACCGCAAAGAAAACCAGCATTAGCATACCGACAAAGATTTGAATGGATTCTGGGTAGATGCCTGTGAACTTGATGATCATTAAGCGAGAAAGCAAAATCACACCGGCTGCAATTGCCCCTGCTTTCCAGCCAAACTGATAGAAAATGGCCAATAGAGGGAAGAGTGCAAAGGCTGACATTACCGGTGTACCGAGTTCACCAAGCGCGCCAAGAGCATCAATCGGTAGGCCAGTTAAAACAGCATTCACACCGGCTAAAGAAGTTACAACTAACACTCCCCATAACCCACCAGCGAGCGCCGCAAGTATGCGGCTACCAATCATAACCCCAAGAATATCGGTAGGTAAAAAGAGTAACCAAGGGTTAAGTAGCCCAGTCGATAAGGTAAATGAAATACCCACTGAAGCAACGAAACCAATAGAAAGACCGAACGCAACAGACCCCGCATCTCGGCGAGTCATATTACCTTCGAATAATTGTGGCAAGACAGGGCGGATGCCGTCATGGAAGACGGCGGCACTCATGTTGGCAATCAATGCGGTCATGGCGCAGAGTGCAGCAACCAATCCAATGTGCATAATATCCATGATGGACTCCTTACTTCTCTGCGAGTAGTTTTGTTAGCATCGGAACGGCATGCTCGACATGTTCAATCGATAAACCAAACGCGACACAACCTTTATCTATAAACTGCTGAACCTCATCTTGCTTTGCTTGAATTGAAGGCTTTGCAATAGTGCAACTTTGACCAAAGCCAATAATGGCAATAGCCATAGCTAATGCGCCACCAGCACCGGTATTGCAACAGCCAATAAAGTAGTCAATTTCTCCTGACTTAACCTTCATCGCCGCATCCATATCGGTGAGGATATGGCACTCAAAGGTGTCAGGCATGGTTGTCTCAATTTGCTGTTTGATTTGCTCACGCTGCAAACCAGCAATCGCGATTTTTTTCATGTTCTATCCTTATATTTTTGAGCGCGGACGCTCTCTAGCCAAATAAGCGAGCAGGGTTGGTTTTTAGTAGGGTGCTTATTTGGTGATCACTAACCCCATGGTGTTTAAGCAAGGGCACAAATTTGTCAATTAGGTAGCTAAAACCTAGGCCACCGTTGGCTTTCAAGTGCGATCGACGGGTAATGTCCATCGAGAGCATGATCTGTTTTTCGTAGCCACGTCGGCATAGCTCGGCGAGGGAGGCTGCACGTTTTTCGTCTGGGTAGTAACTGTTTTTGCCAATGGTGTCGAACTGCACATAGCAGCCTTGATCGAGCATCCAAACAATGTGCTCAAAGTTATCGCGCAGGTCACAGTGCCCAATGGTGACGTTTTCCATTTCAACGCCGCACTGTTTTAGTAGTTCAATTTGTTGTCTGCCCATCGTGCTCATTGATTGGTGAGTTGAGATTGGACGACCCGTTTCAAGATGGGCGATTGCTGCGGCTTGAAAGACTTTTTGCTCGGTTGGACTAAACTGATCTTCGCTACTGCCAATTTCACCAATCACGCTTGCTTTTAAGCAAGAGCCATCAATACCAACTTCTATCTCATTGATCATTCCTTGGGCAATTTGCTCGACACTTGCGTCGTACAAACCAGCGGGAAAGAATCCTTCAATATAGAAACCAGTAGAGAGCAAGACGTTGATACCGGTGTCATTAATTAAATTTTCAATAAATTGAGGATTTCTTCCCATAAAAGAGTTGGTCACTTCTACGATGTTACGTACTCCACGTTTTTGAACGTCACGCATCTCTTCACACAGCAGCTGGTATTGATCCAATCGACAATCAAGAGTGTGTTTTTGTGGTGATAAGTCGATGTGCAAGTGCTCATGGCAGTAGGTATAACCCGTAGCATCAATCATCATTTTGTCTCCTCAAGAGAGGTCTGAATCAATGAATAGATATTGGCTAGCATAAACCCCTCCTCACTACTCGGTACAGTGTGAAGCTGCATCGCACCCAATACATCTTGATGTAGTGCGAGTGTGTCGGAATAACATTCATCAGCAGAAATCTCATCGAGAATGTCTTGGTCCAATCCCTCTACTACGGCTTCATTTTGCCAAATACGATCCGCCGCTCTTGCCAAATGAGTGATCGCCATTTGATACTGTTCATTGTCGTGCCGCACAGGCAGTTGCTTATCGATGATATCAATTGCTCGTAAACAGCCTTGTTGCGCTTTTGAGCTAATCACATTGGCTTGCAGCAGCAGCTCGAGTCGCTCTTCCATATGTCACCTTTAATAGCTTGGTGTGAGTTCACCTTTCACCACCGCTTGTTGATGGATCAGTAGCGGTGAAAGTTTCAGTAATTTACGCAGCAAGGTAGTAATGTGCTGCTCGTTGCCATTGACCAACATAACAGCTTCTGATGCTTGCTGGCACGCTGGTAGGTGGCTAAGCGATTGCTCTGCTAAGCCATATTTCTCCATATCAATGGCTTCTGGAAGCCAAACGACTGCGTCAATATCACCATTGGTCAGGTGATTTAAACTTTCACCGTAGTGTATTTCGACAATTTCGATTTCCTTGTCTTCAAATGCCTGACTAGTGAGGATTTTTTGGTCTGGAGAATCGGGATCGACACCGACACGTTTGATTTGCTCAAACTCTCCCTGACGAAAGATTAAACGGTGTTCGTGAGAATAAGTCCTTGGCCCCAAATCAATGGCCGTAATCAACCCAGATGCCAACTCTTTCGCTGCCAACTTCGACATAATTGCCACATCATAGGTGCCATTTCTCAAACATTCGGCACGTACGCTTGCACCGCGCATATGGGCAAAGTAGAGCGGAAGACCACCAAGTTGCGCTTTTAGACCGCTTGCCAACCCTTCATAATGACGAGTATAGGGAAGTGGCATAGCACAAACGACATTGCTGATCCCAGCGCATGCAACCAATTCTTGATAGTTTAACTGGCTGATAAAAGTACCGTTGCGTCCCTGTTTTGATAACACTACGGCACCACGCTGCTCTATGGTGGTTAGCGCTTTTTGAATAAAGCCTACCGAGACCGCAAACTCCTCTGAGAGCGAGTCGATAGTTCTTAACCGATCACCTTCGTTTGTGGTCATTAGGTATTGAGCGATATTCATGATCGCTGCGCCTTCTTTGCTAATGTATTGAACTGACATAAATTTAAATCTTCATTATTTTGAAGATAAATTAGCAAATAAGAAGACTAGTTAGAAAGCTTGTTGTGGTTATTTTGTGAACTACTTCTACAAAAACCGCTCAGGATAATCACTAAAGATCGCATCCACTTTATCGAGCAACGGGAAGCTCACGGGTTCATTAACCGTAAAGCACCATACAGCGCAGCCTATCTCTGCAAGTTGGTTGAGATCTGCTTCGGTAATGTGCTTATAGTTCAAATGGCAGCTATAGGCATTGATGGTTTTAAACAGAGCGAGAACATCACTGCTTAGCTCGTCGCAAATGACTCCGAGCTTGTACTCACTGCACTGCTCTCCGAGGGCTCTCATCACTTGCGGATTGAAGCTTGAAAGGATTATCGATTCATCATCTATCTGATGCTCACTCAGCAACTGCGCAACGCTAGTAACCACCTCTTCCGCACAATCAGTATCGAGCTTAATCTCTAGATTGAGCTTAATGTTGCTTACCTTAACAATGGCAAACAACTCACCTAGGGTTAAGATCTCTTCGCTAGCAAAGTCTGAAGAGAACCACGAACCGAAATCAAGCTGTTTTAACTCTTCAAGCGTGTGTTGGTCGACACGCCCTTCACCATTGCTGCATCTATCAAGCGTATGATCATGGCAGATCACAAGCTGGCGATCTTTGGTCGGCTGAACATCGACCTCTATCCATTCCAAACCCATAGAAATCGCCGCCTCTATACTGGCTTTTGTGTTCTCAGGATAGTGGCCTGACACCCCTCTATGACCGACAATTATTGGTCTCATTATTATTCCTTAATCTGCGACAACCAGCTCTACCTGATTGATTCTACATAGTGATTGAAACTCTGGTACTGCATCATCTACAAACAAACGATCCATTTCGGAAAGCTGCGCGCTGACAACTGGCGCGTATCTGCCCGGTTTGGTTTTATCAGCAATCAGCCAACACTGGCGGCTCTGCTCAATGATGGCTCTAGTGAGATTAGCCTCTTCCGGAGTAAAATCCAGAAGCTCCCCCTGGTCTCCTAAACCACCAATACCAAAGATACCAATCTTGATATTAAATTGGCGATAAAAGCGTGTCGTCGCCTCACCAACTGTATCTTCATCTGAAATTCTGACCGCTCCCCCCGCAAGATAAGTAGAAATATTAGAATTTCGACTTAGCGTAAGAGCCGCATTTATATTGTTAGTGACCACGGTTAAGCCTGGGTGATCCAACAGAGCCGTCGCCACATGCTTAGGTGTGGTCCCTATACCGAGGAAAATACTGCACCCCTCTGGGATTTCGCTAGCCACTTTTTTCGCTATGCGCTGCTTAGCTGAGACATTCAGCAAATCTCGATTGGTAAACGATAAGTTATCATTAGCACTTGGCAGAGTAATCCCGCCATGTACGCGCCGAACAAGCCCTTTATCGCTCAAATCATTCATATCCTTACGAATGGTCTGAACCGATATGTTGAATGTCTCTGACAGCAGAGCACTGGATAGAACACCATTGCTGCGCTGTAGATAGCTAAGAATCTCTTTTTGTCTTAAAGATAGAGTCACCGTAATGTCCTTATCTGGGGTTGGTATCTGTTATTGCAACTTAATTGGCTCAATGCGCTTTCCCTGCGCATCAAATAGGTGGAGGTTACCGCGATCAACATAAAGGCTCAGCGGCACTGCTACGTCAAATTCCGTTTCAGGTGTCACCGCGATAAAAGCTTGCCCATCCACCTTACCGTGCACCAGCTGATTCGGGCCCAACGGTTCAATCACACTGATGTTCAGTACAAAGTTCAGAGCGTTGTCTAGCGCCTTTGTCTCGGCATGTTCAGGGCGGATACCCAGAGTGACTTCCTGATTAATACCGTTATATTCAGGCACTGGAATATCATGACCTGCGACGGAGAGAACGCCATCTTGGAGCGTCGCTTGCAAAAAGTTCATCGCCGGGCTGCCCATAAAACTCGCTACAAAGCGGCTGGCCGGCCAGTGGTAAACTTCAGACGGTGTGCCGACTTGCTCTATTTGACCCTGATTGAGTACAACAATGCGATCAGCTAGGGTCATAGCTTCAACTTGATCATGTGTAACGTACACACTCGTCACGCCTAACTCACGCTGCAACTTCTTGATCTTGAGGCGCATGTGGGCGCGCAGTGAAGCATCGAGGTTTGATAGCGGCTCATCAAACAAGAATAGCTGCGGATCACGAACGATCGCCCTGCCCATCGCGACACGCTGTCTTTGGCCTCCAGAGAGTTTCGCCGGTTTGCGATCTAAGTACTCTTCAATCTTGAGTGTCTTGGCGACGTTTTGAATTTTCTCATCAATCACGGCCTTATCTACGCCACGATTTTTTAGGCCGTAAGCAAGATTGTTGTATACCGTCATATGTGGATAGAGCGCATAGTTTTGGAATACCATCGCGATATCGCGTGACGCAGGCTTTTCAGTGTCAACACGTCGGTTGTTGAGGTAGATTTCGCCACCTGAGATCGACTCTAAGCCAGCGATAGAACGCAAAATAGAAGACTTCCCACAGCCTGAAGGGCCAACAAGAACGATAAATTCACCGTTGGTGGTATCCAGATTGACGCCTTTGACTGCCTGATGGCCATTTTCGTAGGTTTTTACCAATTGCTTAATTTCTAACATTGTTTTATTCGCTCTAGATTCTATTTTTCGCTCTCGACCAGTCCTTTAACGAACCAGCGTTGGAAGATAATCACCACCAGCACTGGCGGCAGCATGGCGAGGATCACCATGGCAAAGGCATAGTTGTATCTTGGGTCTGGCGTCTCGTTGATGTTGGCCAGTATCTGCTTAATACCCATCACTATGGTGTTGTAGCTTTCGACTGTGGTCATCATGATCGGCCATAAGTACTGGTTCCAACCAACCACAAACATGATGATGAAAATCGCCGCCATCATGGTTCGTGAAAGTGGTAGTAAGATATCGACGATAAAACGCAGTGGCCCTGCATTGTCTAGCTGTGCCGCCTCAAGCAGTTCATCAGGTATGGTTTTAAAGAACTGACGAAAGAAGAAGGTCGCCGTTGCCGACGCAATTAGCGGTACGATAAGACCGGAATAGCTGTTCAGCATGCCCAGCTTAGACACCACTTCATAAGAAGGCATGATGCGCACTTCAAGAGGAAGCAGCAGGGTCACGAAGATTAGCCAGAACCAAGCACTGGCATAGGGCAGCCTGAAGTAGACCAAAGCATAGGCTGCGCAAAGAGATATGATTATCTTACCGATGGCGAACCCTAACCCCATGATCAAAGAGTTGATGATCATTGTCTTAGCCGTAACGTCAGTAGTGAAGCCTTGGTCGGTGTTCCACGCCTTATCATAGACCTCAATAAAATGATCACCTGGCAGCCACTGTAAGCCTTCCGTAAGAATGGTGGCTGAATCATGAGTGGAGCTGGCGAAGATAAGCCAGATAGGGAACAGCATAAAAGCCGCACCCAAGATAAGAATAATATGATCGCTAATTCTATTGTTTTTCATTGTCTTAGCTCCCTTAATAATGAACACGTTTTTCAATAAAACGGAACTGAAGATAGGTAAGACCAAGCACCATAATCAGTAGCACTACCGATTGAGCTGAGCTACCACCAAGGTCTGCGCCGACAAACCCGTCAGTAAACACCTTGTACACTAAGGTTGTGGTTGAGCCGCCCGGTCCACCGCCCGTCATCATGTCGATAACACCGAAAGTATCGAAGAAGGCATAGGTCAGGTTAATCACCAACAAGAAAAAGCCGGTTGGGGCAAGAAGCGGAAAGGTGATAGTCCAGAAACGCCTGGTATCGCTAATACAGTCGAGCATCGACGCTTCTTTAACCGAAGTTGGAATAGACTGAAGCCCAGCCAAGAAGTAGACAAAGTTTACCGAGATCTGCTTCCACACCGAGACAACGACAAGCGCGATAATGGCGTCATTCGAGTCAGTTTGAAAACTAAAGTTGATCTCTAGGGCTTTAAATAGATCGACAAACACACCTAGGTGAGGGCTGAACAAGAAAGTGCCCATCATACCTGCCACCGCAGGGGCTACCGCGTATACCCAAGTGAGTGTGACTCGATAGGTGCTTTGGCCATGAAGGACGTTATTCGCTTTTACTGCGAGCAATAACGCCAATGCCAATGAAAAGAAAGACACCAACAGCGAGTAATACAGGGTAAACCCGACAGACTTCAAATATTCCTCTGATTCAAAAAGGATTGTGTAGTTTTCAAACCAGACAAAGGTGGATGACAGTCCCCAAGGGTCTTCCAACATAAAGGATAGGTAAACCGCTTGAGCTGCCGGGTAGATAAAAAATATCGCAATAATTAAAATCTGCGGAGCCAGAAACACATAAGGCAAAGGAGAGTGCCGGAATTGTTGACGACGTTCCACGTGGACTCCAAAAAGTAGAAATATGAGATAAAAGAAAGCCCCACCCCTAAAGGTGAGGCTTAAGGTCGTAATTTACTGAACAGTGCGTGCGAAGCGCTTTAGAAGCTGTTGTGCTTCAATATCGATCTTCTCAAGGCTAGCCGGAACTTTTGACTCACCTGCAAAGATCTTATCCGTTTCACGGTACATTACTTCACGAATCTGAGGGTAGAAGCCAAGGCGGTAACCTTTAGTCCACTCACCACCAGGTAGGCTCAATTGCTGAACACCCACTTCCGCATCTGGGCTCTCTTTGTAGTAGCCAGATTTTTTAGTTAGCTCATAAGCCGCGTTAGTGACAGGAACGTAACCCGTTGTTTTGTGCCACTGCATTTGAACTTCAGGGCTAGTTAGGTAGTTAAAGAATGCCGCAACACCTTTGTCTTGCGCTTTGTCATGACCAGACAGAGCAAACAGCGCCGCACCACCAATAAAGGTCACGCCAGCGTTCTTATCGACCGATTCCCAGTAAGGAAGGAATGTTGTGCCTAGCTTGAAGTCAACGCGGTCACGCAGGCCACCAAATGAACCCGAAGAGCCAATCCACATTGCAACTTCTTTGCGTTCGAATGGCGTTTGGTTCGCTGCCCAGTCTTTACCGTAGTACTTGTAGTAACCCTTATCTGCCCACTCTTTCATCTTAGTGAAGTGCATCTGTAGGTTCTTAGTGCTGTACATAACTTTGGTTGCAGGCGCATCATAACCATTGTTTTTGTCAGCGAGCTGTTGGTTATGGCGAGATTTGAAGTTCTCAAAGAAGATCCAAGGAGTGTGAGACTGAGAAAATGCCGCGTGGCCTTTGGCTTTTAGCTTTTGCGCAACAACTTCCATCTCTTCATAAGTCTTAGGTGCTTCAACACCCGCTTCTGCAAGCATGTCGCGGTTGAAGTAAAGTACAGGCGTTGAGCTGTTGAATGGCATGCCAACCATCTTACCTTGGCTGTCTGCATAGAAGTTACGCACACCTGCTAGGTAATCTTTAGAGTTAAAGCTGTAACCAGAATCTACCATGATGTCTTGCACTGGCTTAGCCACACCTTTTGCATTCATGATGGTTGCAGCACCTGCATCAAACACCTGAAGAATGTTTGGCGCTTCGTTCGCACGGAAAGCCGCAATACCTGCCGTTAGTGTCTCTGTGTAAGAGCCCTTGTAAACAGGAACTAATTTGTAGTCATCTTGAGATGCGTTGAAATCAGTCGCAATTTTGTTCACGGTTTCGCCAAGCTGACCGCCCATTGCATGCCACCATGTTACTTCCGTTGCTGCGAGTGCTGAACCAGATACAGCCGCTGAAAGCATTCCGGTAATCCATAAGTGTTTCATCATTCCTTTCCTTAGTATTGAGGTTTCGTTTAGTTTCTTACGGAGTTCGTTTGTTTCGTTTCGCAGCCATTTTTCACCGATTAGGTGACATTTTTGTTTCGTTTGCATTTATCTTTAGTGAACGATTTATTTCTCCAACAAATAACGCAAGTTTGTTTGTTCAAAAAAAACGGCCGCTGATAAGCGGCCGTTTACAGTGTAAAGGGGTTGGTTATTAAAGTGAGAGTGCCAATGCGGCAGCAACATTGCGTGACGTCATTTCAACATTAAACGCCGCTTCTTTAAGAGCAGTTGGTAAGTCAGTAGCTCCCAAAACAACACTGTAAACTGCATCAATACCCTGCTCATGTACCACCGCGCAATCTTTGGCAATACTGCCTGCAATACCAATCACAGGTAGTTCGTATTGTTTGGCCACACGCGCCACTCCTATGGGAGTTTTGCCGTGAATCGTTTGGCTATCGATACGCCCTTCACCCGTGATCACTAAATCAGCGTCTTTCACCACTTCTGATAGATTTACTGCATCCATCACTATGCTAATGCCTGGCCGCAAGCTGGCATCAAACAAGCCAAGCAACGCTGCGCCAAGCCCACCAGCTGCGCCTGCTCCCGCTTGATTGATCACGTGTTTACCAGTGGTTTGGCGGATCACCTCAGCATAGTGGGCAAGATTGCTATCAAGCTGCTCAACCATTTCAGGCGTTGCGCCTTTCTGAGGACCGAAGATATGCGACGCTCCTTTTAAACCACATAGCGGATTATCAACATCGCATGCGACTTCTAGCTGAACATTAGATAAACGAGGGTCGAGCTCAGATAAATCGATAGCCGCGAGATTAGCCAATGCGCCTCCCCCAAAAGCCAAATCTTTACCATATTCATCAAGCAATTTTGCTCCTAACGCCTGCGCCATTCCCACACCACCATCGTTGGTCGCACTGCCACCTATACCTATGATGATATGTTTGACCCCTTTATCCAGAGCCGCTTTGACCAGCTCTCCAGTGCCGTATGAAGTCGTTAACATTGGATTGCGTTGACTTGGTTCAACTAAGTGCAAACCTGATGCAGCCGCCATCTCGATCACTGCGGTTGAACCGTCACCAAGTAAACCCCAAAAGCCCTCAACAGCTTGCCCAAGAGGTCCGGTTACCGTAACTGAAACGACCTTGCCTCCAGTAGCATCAACTAGCGACTGAACCGTCCCTTCGCCACCATCAGCCATCGGCAATTTGACGTACTGAACATCAGGCATAATCTGCTTAAAGCCATTTTCAATCGCGGTAGCGACTTCCATAGCAGTTAAGCTCTCTTTGTAAGAGTCCGGGGCGATAACGACTTTCATAGTGGCTCCTTAGTTGAGCTCGTTAAAGAAGAACAAGACTTAGAATGTAGACCAGAGTCATAGCTGTGACACCTTGGACTAGAGTTGCCATGGTTTGCGCTCGATAAGCTAACCCTACTGACATTCGGCTAAACTGAGATACTACCCAGAAGAAGCTGTCGTTTGCGTGAGATACGGTCATCGCACCTGCGCCAATCGCCATAACCGTCAATACGCGGCCCATCTCTGAATCTAGACCTAGCTGAGCGAGCATAGGCGCAACAAGCGCGGATGTTGTAACAAGCGCAACCGTTGACGAACCTTGTGCAGACTTAAGCGCGGCGGCAACAATAAATGGCATAAAGATCCCGACACCAAGTGCTGACAAGGTTGTACCCAAATACTCACCTAGAGGTGTTGCTTTCAATACCGCGCCAAATGCACCGCCCGCACCAGTAATTAATAGAATTGGGGCAGCCGCCGTAATACCTTGGCTGATGCGTTCACTAAACTCTTCAACTTTGTTGTCGCTTTTTAGTAGACGGACAGAGAGGAATAGGCCAATGACTAATGCTGTAAGAGGCTGCCCTAAGAATGAAAGCACTTCATACAGTGCACCGTCACCAACAGGTAAACTTGGGAACTTAGCGATTGAACCAAAACAAATAAGCAAAATTGGCACAAAAATAGGAGCAAATGCTTGGCTCGCTGTCGGTAGTTCCCCATATGAAGCCTTCAACTCTTTCCAGTCTTGCTTCACTTCCTCTAACTGGTCACCACCATCTGGCTCAACATCTTTAAACCGATTTGCCCACAACATCCCGGCCACGGCCGCTGTCGCTGCAACAAAAACACCGACTCCGATGACCAAACCAAGGTTTGACTCTAAGCCCAAATTACCTGCTGCCGCGATCGGGCCAGGCGTTGGCGGAACAAAAGTATGCGTGGCGTACAAACCTGTAGCCAAAGCGACACTCATCGCGACGCTCGAAGTTTTCAATCGATTCGCTAGCGACTCTTTCAATGAGTTCAGAATGACAAACCCTGAATCACAAAACACTGGCACAGAAACAATGTAGCCAATAATACTCATGGTTAGCGTCGGGAAACGCTCACCTAGCACCTTGATCACCGTATCTGCCATAGTAATGGCGGCGCCACTTTTTTCTAGAATGACACCGATAATAGTACCCAGCACGATCACTAGGCCGATATAACCTAAAATGCCGCCAAAACCAGAAGCAATGGTCTTAGCGATACTGCCAGCAGGCAGACCATAAGCAAACGCAGCGAGGAAAGCTGCGACAATCAGTGCGAGGAAGGGATGTAATTTAAACTTGGTTGTTGCGAGGACGATAAAGGCTATTACCCCCAGCAATATTAGGATTAGACTCATGATAACTCCGTTTATTATTTTGTGTTTCGTCTGACTATTTAAATCATCAGATCGTGTAGAGAACTGAGCTATTATTCAGAGATTACGGCGAGATTCCTTTATGCAGATTGACAAATTTAGTTCTACATAATCACGATAAATTGTCACATTGCACAATAACCATCACTTAATCAAAGGCATTTCATAGCCAGATAGAGCTGCACCTTGCTATCTAAGTCATTGATTTTTAAACTGGTAAATTGCTCAATCTTTTCTAATCGATAACGGAGAGTGTTTCGATGAATATGGAGTACCGCACAAGTTTGAGCTAGATCGCAGTCCTGCTCAAAATATACCTCTAACGTTTTTAAAAGTGCGCCTTTAGTGTCCGTTAACATCAATTTATGTAAGGGATCGGTCAACTGGGCTCGTCGCCAATGATCTTGCTTTAGGCCGCCAACCAATACGGCGAGTTTGTGATCTTGATAAAACAAAATGGATTGCTTGCTGTCTTTCACTTGCGACATAGTCGCCTTAGCTGTCTCGTAAGAACGCGACAAGCCATCAACGCCCGGAAAGTACTGGCCTATCGCAATTTGAATAGAGAAGTCGGTCTCTTTAGTCACTCGTTTAAGCAATCTCTTAACTCGAGTTCGCTCCTCCTCTTGGCTCCAAGTGCCTTTCATAAGCGAAATAGGTTTAAGTACCACTACCTCATTCATAGACACGGAGACTACCCCAACGATGTTGTCTCGCTCTGGATACTCAAGCAAATGAACCAGTTTTTGCAGATGATCTTGTGTGAGTGGTTGACCGTGCTTAGGAATCACCTTAACCGTCGCCGCGACTCTTGGCTGGGACAAGTTTAAGTCCAATCTTTCAGCAATTGAGAGTAACTGATTTTCGTTAAGCGTAGAGCCTTGAATAAGCTGAAGCAGTAACTCTTCCCTATGGCGCTTATTCCACTGAATTTGTGCCATTAGTGCTTCTTGTTCAACAATCAGCTCAGCGGCCATTTTGACCAGCTCACCGTAGCTTCTCACCTCGTCAGGCTGGCCAGATATGCCAACCACACCAATCACGCTCTCTTGGTGCAAAATAGGTAAGTTGATCCCCTCCTTAACACCAACCAATGTACTGGCAACCGTCTTATTGATTTCTACAATGCGGTTATCATGAATGGCAAGCAAAGCCCCTTCGTGAGTCCGATGCAAACGAGATGGGTCACTTGATCCAATTATTTGCCCATTTTCATCCATCACATTAACAGGGAACTGGATGATTTTAGTCGCTCGCTCAACGATTTGACGAGCAATCAGAGTGTTCAATTGCATCTCTTTTCCTTGTGATGACGCTTTACTCACACGCCCAGTAACATAACACAGAGTTAGTCATATCAAGAAAGCGACTGTATTGCTCGCGTCACAGTTATAGACTAGTGTTAATACTCAAAAACACGAACATGAGAGTGACAGGAAGTTATGACGTTCGAAAATAAAGCCCATCCAAGTCAAAGTGAACCAAACCAAGCAAAGCCTACTCACGCCAATAAACACGCCTTAGTCATTGAAGGTGGAGCGATGCGAGGTATCTTTGCTGCTGGGGTACTAGATGGCTTTCTTGACCATAACTACAACCCGTTCGATTTTTGTATTGGTGTCTCGGCAGGTTCAACCAATATTGCTTCGTGGCTTTCAAAGCAACGGGGCCGCACTCATACCATTATCTTGGATTACTCTTGCCAGCCAGATTTCATCAATTTTAAAAAGTTTACCCAAGGTGGTCATTGGGTCGATCTCGATTGGCTTTGGGACCACATCGCAAAAAACAATCCTTATGACATGCAAGCCTTCAACCAGCAATCTCTGCCATTCCACGTTGTGACTACTGATGTTGAGTCAGGTAAGCCCATTTATATTCAAGGTAACGAGAGCAACCTTGAACAGCTAACCAAGGCTTCGTGCTCCTTACCATTTGCGTATCGAAACCACCTCAAATTGGGTGGCAAACGTATGATAGATGGCGGAGTATCTGACTCGATTCCAGTGATTGAGGCATACAAACGCGGAGCAAAAACGATCACTGTGGTTCTTTCACAAAGACTTGGCTATCAGAAGAAACCGACCAAAGCCCATTGGCTTGTTCGTCGTATGATGAAAGGCACTCCCAACCTCGCTGAGGCCATAATTAACAGGGCTGAGCGCTACAATCAAACGTTAGAGTTTATTAATAGCCCACCCACGGATTGCACGATTCACGTTATTGCTCCAGAAGACAGCTTTCAAGTTGGACGCTTAACCACAGACAAGACAAAACTCGAGGCGGGCTATCAAATGGGATTGAGGGCAGCAGAGAGAGTGGCACTAGGTCAATAGTTCCCTACTAGCACCTTAGACAACCGTTCTAAGCGACAACAACTTCAACACCTGACGATTTCAGGTAGGCTAAATCTTCTTCAGGCGCTGAATCATCGGTCAGCAAGATGGAGATATTACTCGTCGTGCCAATTGTCGATGGGAAAATCTGACCAAACTTACTCGAATCGGTCAGGATGATATTACGACGCTGCTTAGCCAAAATAGTATCGGCGATCTCGGCGCGCATCATGTCGCGACTGGTAAAGCCGGTATCTTGGTGGAAACCATCAATGCCCAAAAACGCCGTACTAAAATGGATGTTCTCAATACAGAGCTTAGTGAGTGGGCCAACCAGACTTTCACCCTGATGCTGATACACACCTCCCAGCAAAATAATGTTGGCCGAAGTATTGCGAATCAGATGCGCGATATAGGCCGAAGGAGTAATGATGGTTACGTCACCACGTTCAGCTAACGTTCGAGCGAGCAAGGCGTTAGCACTGCCCCCTTCAATCAACACTGTTTCATTCGGCGCGACCAGATCGGCAGCCTTGTTAGCCAGTGACTGCTTGATGTCAAAACGAACTTCTAAGCGACTATCAAGATCATCACTTTGCAGCGCCATCGCCGCACCATGAACCCGCTTAAGGTAACCTTCTTGCTCTAAGAGGTTCAAATCTTGACGAATGGTCACCCCAGACACGCCGATCACATCGACAAGCTCAGTCACTTGAATACGTTTACGATCATTCACGAGCTGGAGGATTTCGTTTTGCCTTGGGTTCATGTCTTTGACTCAAATAGAAAAGAGACACCATTATAGTGTCTCTTTCTTTCATTTGAAACCTAAATGAAGGCTCAATTATAACTCATGTTCAGTACGAGCAATGATGTCATCCTGAGCATCTGGCGAAAGCGCGGTGAAAAACGCAGAGTAGCCTGCAACACGTACAACAAGGTCACGATATTGCTCTGGGTTCTCTTTTGCCGCTAATAGGGTATCGCGCGAAACAATGTTGTACTGTACGTGCCAACCTTTGTGGTGATTAAAGAAGGTACGAATCAACATAGACAGCTTGAGTTTATCTCCTTCTGACGCCACTGCTGCTGGGCTTAACTTCTGGTTAAGCAGTACACCACCGAGGATCTTATTCGCTTGGATTTTACCAACAGAATTGTAAACCGCTGTTGGACCTAAACGATCTGAGCCAGATGATGGGCTTGCCCCCTCTGCTAACGGCGTTTTCGCTTTACGACCGTCTGGTGTTGCCATGGTTGACGCGCCAAATGGGACGTTTGCTGAAATACTTGATGTACCTGCGTAATAACCGCCACCAATTGGACCACGACCATGACGAGTATTGACGAACTGCTCTAGCTCATCGATGTAAACTTGGTAAGCATCAGCCAATAGTTGGTCGACCGCATCATCATCGTTACCGTATTTTGGCGCGAAGTTGATTAAACGCTGACGAAGCTGCTCGTTCTCACTTCCATCAAAATCTTCAGCCAATGCTTTTGCTAGCTGCGGCTGAGTGATCTGCGCGTCATCAAAAACCAGGTGTTTGATGGCCGCTAAGCTGTTACCCAAGTTTGCGATCCCTACTTGTAAACCTGAGACCCAATCGTATTTCGCACCGCCTTCTTTCACAGTTTTACCGCGCGCCAAACAATCATCCACCAGTGTTGAACAGAAGATATCTTGCGCCTGTTGCTCAAGAACAGTATCCACCACAGTATCAATCTCAATCGACTTACGCGCGTAGTAGCGGATCTGCTCAGCCCAAGTCGCCGTCACTTGCCCAAAGTTAGCGAAGTTGCCTTTTGCCAAGGATTTATCGTGTGGCAAGAACGCTTTACCCGTTGTCGCATCCACTCCTTCGTTTAGTGCAGCAAGCAGAATACGAGCAAAATTAATGAAGCTCATACCGGTACAACGGTAACCCCATTTGCCCGGAACAGCGGTTTCAATACAGCCAATCGATGCGTAGTTGTAGGCATCTTCTTTCTCTACGCCAAGCTTGATGAACTCGGGGATCACAATCTCATCATTGTTAAACGCTGGCATACCAAAGCCACATTTAATCACTTCAATACAACCCATCAAGAATTCTTGGTTCAATCCTTCATGGTAACGCACGCTCAAGTTTGGTTGAGTTGAACGCAGTTGCCCACAAGACTCGAGAATAGCCCATGAGAGTGGGTTTACTGCATCTTCTGGTTCTCCCTTGTCATTGAGCTTTTGACCACCGATACACACGTTTTGATACAGAGGTGAACCTGCAGAAGCTTTAGAGTGTGCGCCAGAGCGGATCTTGTTAACTTCAAGTAGCTTCAACCAACAGCTTTGTAAAAGCTCTAGTGCAAAGTCTTTTTCAATCGTGCCGTTTTCGATATCACTAACATAAAATTCGTTGAGGAACTGGTCCATACGACCAAAAGAGACCGAGTGACCGTTAGATTCAATTTGAAGCATCAACTGAACAAAATAGCTCAATTGCAGCGCTTGCCAGAAGTTCTCCGGTGCGTGGCTAGCAACATGACGACAGTTAGCCGCAATGCTTTCAAGTTCTGCTTTTCGCTCAGGACGAATCTCTTCAGCAGCCATGTTTTCAGCCAATTCTGCGTAACTTATTATGTGGTCCTGAACAGCAACTAAAACGATCTCAACCGACTTATAGAACTGCTCTTTCTGCAAACCTTCATACGTTGCAACATCATTGCTTGCGCGGTGTTGGCGAACCTCTTCCAGCAGGCCATTCATACCTAGCTTGAGGATCTTTTCGTTATCGACGGCAAGGTGCGCATCACCCGAAGTCATATTGCCTTCTGCTTTGATGATAGTACTGGCTAATATCTCTTGCTGCTCATCAGTAAATAGACCATAACAGCGATCTTGAACCGTTTTACCGCGCCAGTATGGGGTGATGGCGTGGATACTCTGTTTATCTTCTTCGGTAACCGCAAAACCCGCTCCTGGTCGGTCAGCGAGATCATCAATCTCGGCCTCAATCCAACGCACTGTGTACTCTGGGAAAATAGGCGCAGCACGCACCTTGCTCGCTTGGTTACCGACAATCAGCTCATCGTGTTTAATCCAAATAGTACGAGTGCGTAAGTGTTCTTGCAGCGCTAACGCACGTTGAACAATGACAGGTTTATCTTCGTTCGCTTGATAGGCACGAGTGTATGCCTCTGCACGCTCAGTACAGACAGGCGGTGTCACGATGTTTACCAGTGCCAATTTGTGCGCTTTGATGCGCTCTGGAAGGGTGTTCAGGTTCATAGTTAACCTCTAACAATCACGTTAAGTTGGGTGTTGTCGCTTGCGTATTGCATAGCGCTTTCTAGCAGTTCTGGTTTGTTTAATGGCTTGTCAGAACACAGGTAAGGCATATCGAGCAAACGGTATTTGTTGATGCCGAGCGTGTGATACGGCAACAAGTGAAGTTCTTGGCAGCTTTCTAATGAAACAGCAAAATCAATGATGTCTTGCAACTCTTCGATGGTGTCGTTAAAACCCGGTACAACGGGAACACGAATCACAATCCTTTTTGCAATCGGTGCCAGCTTGCGAAAATTGTCTTTGATGCGCTTTAGGGAGCCCTTGGCCCAGCTAAGGAACTTTTCTTCATCAGTGTGTTTGAGATCCGCGAGCCAACAATCAATGTGCGGTGCCGCTTTTTCGACATTCTTCCACGGCACATGCATGCAAGACTCAATCGCTGTCGAAACTTGGTTGTCGTGCAGTCTCTGCGCAAGCTCTGCCACCAAATCCGCTTGCATCAATGGTTCTCCGCCAGAGAAGGTTACGCCACCTTGGCTCTGGTCGTAGAACGGCTTGTCTTTCATCAGAGTGTCAAACAGCATGTCTGATTGCGCTTCTTGACCACAAACAGTCAGTGCCTGTGTCGGGCAAACATTTTGCAGCGCGATCAGTTGGTCTTCTTCTATCGATTTACGGTTGATGATGATTTGATCCTCGATGCGTTGAATGCCATCTCCTACCGCACCATTCAAAGTCTCTTTGTATGCCGATACGCAAAGTTGGCAGTCGTCCATACAGCTGCGCTGATCAAACAGTAGCGAATGCTTTTCACTGCGACTCTCAGGGTTTTGACACCAAGGACAAGCCAAGCTGCACCCTTTGAGAAAAAGAATCGAACGGATGCCATCACCATCATGGGTCGAGAATCGTTGAATGTTGAAATACATCTGCTTGCCTCTTAGTTCGCGCTCTGAACTTGTTCTCCACTTTGCTTTTTCGCAAATAAAAGCTTCATTTGAGAGTTCACAAGTTTCGCTTAACTTTCATTTAATGAAATTATTATACTTTCAAATGAAATTTCAATTGATCAAAATCAAGATCTGATTCGATAGTCAGATCTATAGTGATCCCATCATCAAAACAGAGATTTTGTTTAAGGTAGAAACCATGATTGAACTTTATTTAGATACTGCTGATGTGGCAGAAGTAGAGCGCTTTAACCAGTGTCTTCCTCTTAAAGGGGTAACGACAAACCCAAGTATTTTGGCCAAGTCAAAGCAAGGGCTAAATGAAACCCTAATAGGTATGCAGCAAGCACTTGGTGGTACACCACGCTTTCACGCTCAGGTAGTGAGTTCGACAGTAAAGGACATGGTGGCAGAAGCACACCAGCTAAATGAGTTGCCTTACGATATGGTAGTAAAAGTACCTGCAACCGAGACTGGTTTAGCTGCGATTAAGATAATGAAAAGCGAGGGAATTAACGTACTAGCCACCGCTATATACTCAGCCCAACAAGGCTTCCTGGCTGCCCTTTGCGGCGCAGACTACCTAGCACCTTATGTAAACCGCATAGATGCAATCAACGGTAATGGGGTTGAAGTGGTTGCGGACCTGCAGTTATTACTCGACCAAAACCAGTTATCAGCAAAGATTTTGGCCGCTAGTTTCAAAAATACACAACAAGCGATGGAAGTGATGAAACTGGGTATCGAAGCTATAACCCTACCAACCGATGTCGCGGCGCAGATGTTTGCCCACCCTGCGGTTCAACCGGCTGTTGAACAGTTTGATAAAGACTGGAAAAACGCATTTGGCGGCAAGCTTTCATTTGAAAGCTAGACTGCTTTTATTATCAATTCCTATCTTAGATAAACAAGAAATTAGATTTATTATTAGCATATGCCAGTAATAAATTGCTATATTGGCTCCATACCAACCAAGTTAGTTTGGAGCCAATATGATCTATGCCATCCCTTGTAACGACACAACCTTAAGCAATCACTTCTCAAAATGTCAGCAAATTGCAGTGTTCGACGATAGTTCTCAACGCATTGAACTTATTCCCACCAACCAATGTGACTCTCGCTGTGGCGTGAAAAAGCTCTGGCAGAAAGTTATCACTGGTTACAAAGTAGACGTTGTTGTCGTGAGAAACATTGGCCAAAATATGCTTAAGAGCCTGTTTCAATCTCAAGTGAAAGTAGTCGCTGCCCCAGCAAAGCAAGAGCTCAAAAGCCTTTGCTTTGATCAGTTGACGCAAATTGAAAGTTTGGATTACGCGAAAAAGTCACCCAACAAAAAACAGTGTTGCGGTCATAAAACACCACCTCACCTTTTGACTCCAAGCCAACCAAACTGGCATGAAATACGGAGGATTAAACAATGACGTTGCTACTCACAGTATGCATATTTGTTAGCTTTATCGCCTTAATGGCAATAGGCGTTATGTTCCAGCGGCAACCCATCCAAGGCAGTTGTGGTGGACTATCGAAACTAAAAATAGCTCGGGAGTGTGACTGCAAAGAGGTATGTGTAGAGCACCAACGTAAGCTCTACCAGATAAAAGAACCGAAGTGAGCACTGACAAACTTAATTACTTTAACTTAAGGGCGTGACCAGAGATAAGGCTATTCGCCACTTTGTAGCGCGCCCTTTTGATAATATTGCCAAATGTCTGCCGTGAAACCTGCATTTGTGCGGCAGCATCAATCTGGTTCATCCCCTCTTGATCGGCTAACCTCAAAGCTTCTAGCTCATCTGGCAACAGTTCTACCGTTTCTAGCTCACTCATTCCAACCCCATTGGGTTTATAAAATGCATACGCTGCATTGCCACAAATATTTCTATGTTTCTTCGGACGAGCCATGATTAAAATCCAATCCTAACTGTTATCGCGACCAAGCACTCAGCGTGTCGCCAAAGCATTGAGTACAACTTTGCACTTATGACACGCTTGCTCACCTTTGTGAGTCATATACGCGGTAGTAATCACCCCTTCTTTCATAATACAGATTGCATCTAAAAGATGAGGAGAATGGCCACTTAATTTCGCGGCGATGATCCTGGCGACCTCTTGTTTGTGAAACGCACAAAAGTTTACGATGCTACTGTCTGGATGACTATACTCCGCTGCGGTATTAATAAAAAAGCACCCTCTAAAACTTCCCAGAATTTCAGATTTGCCTTGAAACCAAGAATCTAAGCCATCAAACAAATTTTCGATGACATCCAAATCTGACTGAGACTTATGTAAAACCGACTCTAACCAACTCATAAACTGATGGTGCCTCTGTTCCAGAGCAGCAAGAACTAATGCTTCCTTGCTATCAAAATGGTTATACAAAGTTCTCTTTGCCACGCCTGAGACCTTGAGTACCTCATTGATGCCTATCACGTTAATGCCATGTTGGTAAAAGAGGTCTAATGCTGTATCGATCAGCAACTGGCGTTTCTTACTCATAATGCACACTTTTCTACAACGGATGAGTAGAGTTTGACAAAAGTAGACCAATCTGTCTAACATAGAAAGTAGACAGATTGGTCTACTTTCTATGTTAAAAAGGATTAATATGAACAGTAACTTGGTATCTTGTATTGCAGGAATAGGTGCAACGATGGCGATAGGTATATTGACTTACATCGATACTTCTTTAGCCGAATTAACCTTCATAATGGCACCATTCGGTGCAACGGCGGTGTTAGTTTTTGGTCTGCCAAACAGCCCATTAGCCCAACCGAGAAATGTTATTTTTGGACACTTAATCACTGCGATTATCGGTGTTTTGTTTACGCAATACGTTGGAGTTAACGCAACCACCCTAGCCATTGCTACAGGCCTTGGTGTCACAGCAATGCTGCTAACCAAAACAACCCACCCACCTGCGGGCGCGAATCCAATTCTGATCATGCTATCAGGCCAAAGCTGGGGCTTTCTCGCAACCCCAGTGATTAGTGGAGCGTTGCTGATTGTACTAGTCGGTAAATTCTTCCAGTTGATGCAGCAACACGTCACACAAGTATCCCGTGAGTAGTGATCATCTCTCAACGCTAATCAAGCCATAGCACTAAAGGCTACTCGCTAGTTAAATTACGCAGTTTCGGATCATCGGCTAGGTACTCTACAAACTCAACTTCAAAGCCTGCAGGGTCAACAAAGTAGATATTCTTTCGGTAGGGTTCTTCGGCACCCGGCTTAGCAATTGGAAACCCTGCTTCCACCAGCCGACTGATTACCGCATCAATATTATTGGTGACATAAGCAAAGTGCGCTAACCCAACTTGGTGTCCAGCCAAATCACGGTTCTGTCCTTCGCCGTGGTCACTCAAGGCAATATACTGGTATTCATCACCAAAATGGAGCCAGTTTCTAGGCTTGCCGCTCCACTCTCCCTTCCCCTCATCACGAACATACCAGTGAGGAAATGCCGCTTGATAAAATTTCAACATTTCAGGGATGTCCTTAACGACCAAATTCACGTGCTCTAGTTGAATCATAGCTTTCTCCTTATGCTTTCCTAGCCAACAGTGAACATGCTAAAACCTCAAGTATGGTTGAGGTAAAGGACTTTTTTAGTTTTTATTTCATACGACTTTATCAATCAGAAAAAAAGGGAAGCTATTCACTCCCCCCATTGATAAATTAACATCAGCTTACGTGTGATTTTTTTCAGCCACCAGATCCGTTACTCCGCTAACGACCCCCTTACTCGCATGCTCTGCTGACTCAATGGTGCTGATAAGGTTCTTAAAAATACCCTCGTCATTGAGCCAATCTAATTTAACCATACCAACCGCATTGTGGACATTTGAATGCACATCTTTATGAGCAGACTCCATACGTAGATAAGATGGATATTGGCGGAACTCTTCATACCCTCGTCCTTCGTAATACCATTTACCTAATCGACAATTGAAATGGTCAACTCGAACCGCATCTGCTTCTGGTCCCTCACCACCTTTTTCAAGCGCTATATAGCTATTTTGCATATAGACAATATGATCTAACGTCACCAATGAAGCGAAAGACATATCCTTCGCGAGAGTAGCGATACGAATTGTCGAAGAGGATGTCTCTGCGACTTTGGCAAACTCTTCGCTAAACGTATTTACATCATGCGAGATAACCCTTGTTTGCTCAGAAAAACTCGCCGTTTGTTCTACTACTTCATCGATCCGGCTGGTAATTGAGTTGACGGTATCACTGATGCTCTTGGTCGACTCGCGCGTTCTGTCAGCCAATAACCGAACTTCATCAGCGACCACAGCAAATCCACGTCCCACCTCGCCAGCACGCGCAGCTTCTATCGCTGCATTAAGTGCCAACAGGTTGGTCTGCTCGGCTATCCCCGTTATTACGTCGATAGTTTCTGAGATACGCTCACTCTCTCCCCCGAGCGCTTTGGCTGTGGTTTCCATACTTTGCATACAAGATGACATCGTCTCTAACGCAGAAAGAATTTTGTCTATTAGCACTCTGCTCGATTCTGCACTAGCTTGGTTTTCATTGGCAAAATTAAGCACCGAATCCATTTCCTCTGCAAGACTAGTCAGATTGGCTTGATTATTTTTTAGGTTATCAATCAAGTTACCCGTGTTTATCCTGTGGAGCTCGCTTTTTAAGCTATTCTGACGTGAAAATAGATGCGCTTCTTGAATGGATTCAATCGCTAGATTGACATCAGCGATTTGCTTTTTAAAACTTCCCGGCATACCTTCAGGTAACATTCGTCGGTAGTAGCGCTTCTGTCCGGTCGCTTCGAAACTATTCGCCAACTCCCTCGAGTACACTTCAATTACATCCAAAAAGTCGTTAAGTGCCCACGCAACATAGCCGACTTCACCCATGCCTTTCGTTTGGGTAATCCTTACGTGGGTATTGCCATCTTTTGCTTCCAGCAATACCTCATTGATTCTATTCAGTACAACCAAGGACTTAAGATGATCGAGATAGAAAAAGATCGCGAACGCTATAGATAAAACCGGGATAACTAACTCTAGAGCTGTTATACCGTTTTGAATAATGTGTGCAGAAGATAAAATAATGATTAGCAGAACAAAGACCACACACGCAAGCAGTGACTTGTTTTTTAAAAATGGAATATTTTTACTGATATGTTTCTCTGACATGTTCAAGACTCCATACAAGAATTGTATAAATGAATCATGAACTCTGGATAACTTAAGCCATGTTGTTCTTCTACCCAAGCGACCATTTTATTCCATGATGCCTCAGGCGCCTGACTACGTTCAGCATTGCTCTCCGTTTTAAGCATATCGGCGTAGACAGCGAGAATCTGTTGCTTTGCTCTTTCTGGAGCAGGTCGACGAACGGAGTAATAACCAATTAGCTTTCCATTCTCGTAATCGGGGGTGATGTTAGCAAAGACCCAATAATAGTTTCCATCAGCTGTACTATTTTTAACAAAACCAAAAAACTCTTCTTCTCGTTTTAACGTGCTCCACAAGCCGTAAAATACGCCCCTTGGCATATCTGCGTGGCGAATAATGTTGTGATTTTTTCCGAGAAGTTGCTCTTCAGAAAAGTTAGAAACACGCATAAACATACGATTAGCGTATTTAATCTTTCCTTGGGTATCGGTTTTAGAAACGATGAAAGAGTCTTTAGGTATAGAAATTTCGTTGTTCATAACTTGTCGAGGATCCCTTTTCAAACAATCACCAGAAAACAAAAGAGATTGACTTTCCAGTGGTTTTTCCTTGTTAAGCTATAACAACTATAGAAGAGTCGCTGTTATCTAGGTAATTATCACATCACACATTTTGTAAGTTTAGAGCAAATATGCCTACTACTGTTCAATAAGCTTTATTACGCGACATGGGTTACCCGCAGCAACCACGTTGGCTGGTACGTCTTTGGTTACGACACTGCCAGCACCGATGACGCTATTTTCGCCAATCGTTACGCCAGGGCAGACAATCACACCACCACCAAGCCAAACGTTATGACCAATCGTAATCGGCGTACCAAACTCGACACCCTCTTCAACACGGCCTTTCACATCCAATGGATGCCCTGCCGTGTAAATTTGTACGTTGGGTGCAAACAGAACATTGTCACCAATATGTACCTCTGCTACATCAAGCACTACGCAGTTAAAATTAGCATAGAAGTTTTTGCCGAGTTTTATGTTCGAGCCGTAATCACAACGAAATGGCGGCTCGAGATACGCTCCCTCGGAATCCGGAATCAAACGGTCAACAGCGCTTCGCCACTCTGGGGTATTTGGAATACTATTGTTTAGTGTTTGCAACACCTTACGGCACTCAATACGTTCGTTGAATAGTTCTTCGTCCCACGCTTCATAAGGCTCACCTGCGAGCATTTTCTCTTTTTCACTTCTCATATCACTTACCAGTTAATCTTAAAACTACCGTCGAAATATCGCATACCAATGTCGGCTTATAAAAAGATTAAATCACTAAATTAACACGACGTGTGATAGGTCACCTTCTGCGTCATATCGACGTAAACGGGGGGTTGTCAGTAATGACTCACTGTTATGTTTTCAGAGGTTAAGATTCGCCTTTTGCCGATTTTGCTAATAACAATTCGTAGAAGCATTTGGCAGCCGGGCCCGTTTTCGCTCCCTTAGGTAGGGTGATATGCAGCGGCACTTGATACTTTTCATTGTGCTCGACTTTAAGCACCTTTAGCTGGCCTGTGTTTCTTGACTTGATGATGTGCTCTGGTAAACGGCAAAAACCGACGCCTTGCTCAACCGCTCGAAATGCATGGTCAAAATTGTCGACGGTTATCCGCTGATTCGCTTTTAACCAACCGACATTTTGCTCTTTGTTCTCAACCTGAGTCGCCCCCAGATCGCGAATGACAACTTGGCAATGAGTGGCAAAAACCGCCATACAAACCTGACTTTGACTTGCGAGTGGGTGCTTACTTGAGACAACGGGCAACATACTCGTCATCGAAAAAGCTTCGGCAGGATAGTTGGTCACCGGCAAAGTAATTATCGCAATATCCGCTTGCTCGCTGGTCACCATTTCTGCCGTTTTAGATAGCGAAGTCTCTACCACTTGAATCGAGGTGGTACTGTTTTGACTAAGATATTCTGCCATCGGTTGATAGAGCAGGCTCGGGTCGCAGAGGTGATCCATCGCAACGATAATCTCTGACTCGACACCCGCTGAAATTTGTTGACTTAAGTCTTCCAGATCTCTTGCCTGTTCAAGCATACTACTCGCTCTTCTTAGCAGTGAACGGCCATGCTCAGTCACTGTAGCACGTCTTCCCTTAACCTCCACCAGCTTAACGCCCAGTTGATCTTCAAGCTTTTTTATCGAATAAATCAGGGTTGTATGGCTTTTGTTTAAAGCCGTAGCTGCGGCTTGAATACTGCCCGCCTTATCAACTTCCTTCAGCGTGACCCATTGCTCAAGTGTACTTTTCAGCCTCATTATATGACCTGTCAGTTTTTTAGACATTTATACACAATATTATGAACTTTTCTGTTCAATTTATATAGACAACAATATCTCCATCGAACGGAAACATGCGTTCATAACAGACAACAAGTGGAGTAACTAAGATGAAATTACTACAAGTCGATTTTGACTATCATGGCCCTATGGGCGCAGAGATGTCTTTAGCATTAGTTGGTCTAGCGGAGTCAATTAATCAAGAACCCGGCATGATCTGGAAAATCTGGACAGAAAATGAATCTGAAAAGCTAGGTGGTGGTATCTATCTTTTCAAAGATGAGGTCAGCGCACAAAATTACCTAGACATGCACGCTGCTAGACTCAAAGAAATGGGAGTAGAAAAAGTACGTGGCGTTATTTTTGACATCAATCAGCCACTGACTGAAATTAATCGTGGGCCCGTAGATCTGTAAGGAGCCGCTATGACCAATAGACTGTTTTTAACCTTACACGGCAGCATCTACACTGTGTTTGCATTCGCACTGTTTTTTCTACCGACCATGATGTGGCCAATGTATGGCATTGAGATTAACGATAAGTACGCTTACTTCCTATCACAACACACCAGTATTTTTCTCGGAGGCGTAGCGGCAGTAAGCCTGTTTCTAAGAACAATTGAGCACAAAGAGACACTGCGACAACTACTCAAAGCAGTGCTTGTTACCAACCTTCTCGGCGTTGTGATAACCAGTTATGCTGGGTTTACGGGGATCTTTGTCGGCTTCGGTTGGAGCGATCCGGCCTTCTTCGCTTTGTTGTCCCTGTTAAGCTATCGACAGCTAAGAAAACAAACGCAAGTCTAAAGCTATTTGCGCCTATTAATAGGCGCAAACACACCCATCTCGCCTTTTACAGCTAACCTGCGTAGAATACGCGCTCTTTTACCTTTCACTAGCAGATAAAGGCAGTCAGTTTGCACAATGTAGAACAACTTAAAAGTGGTGAGTTAGCGGGAGTTGGGCGTCTTCAGCTTTCCGAGCAACTTACCGAGTTACCGCATGAAATCCTAACCTTAGCAGAGACGTTAGAAGTTCTCGATGTTTCTAATAACCTTTTAAGTGAACTGCCGGAATGGTTGGTTGAGCTTCCAAAACTCAAGATTGTTTTTGCTTCCAATAACCGTTTCACACGCCTTCCACTTGTTCTCGGACGCTGTGAAAAGCTAGAAATGGTTGGTTTTAAAAGCAACCAGATCGTGCGCGTTGCGGAAGAATCACTGCCAGAACAACTACGTTGGTTGATTCTGACCGATAACCAGATCACTAAACTACCGGAGTCGTTAGGTTATAGGCCACGACTACAAAAGCTCGCCTTAGCCGGAAACAAGCTCACAGCCCTACCTAACAGCTTCAATCAACTGGTTAACCTTGAGCTAGTTCGGCTTTCTGCCAATCAACTTGAGCGCTTTCCTGAGGCTTTACTAGAGCTACCAAAACTGGCTTGGATGGCATTTTCAGGCAACCCATTTTGTGAGCGCACTCGCCTTGAAGAGAGTGTGCCACAAATCGATTCAAGCGCTTACAAGCTCAACCATATACTCGGTCAGGGCGCATCAGGGATCATTTCTCATGCCGATTGGCTAGACGCAAATTTCGACTTTCCTGCTAACGTAGCAGTCAAAGTATTCAAAGGTGAAGTGACAAGCGACGGTTACCCACAAGATGAGTTACAAGCTTGCCTGCAAACAGGTCACCACAACAACCTAGTGAAATCTATCGCGCAAGTGAACGAGGACAATCATCTTGCGCTAGTGATGGAACTGATCCCAGATAGCTACTTCAACCTTGGCCTACCGCCTACATTGCAAACCTGTACACGAGATGTGTTTAAACGAGACTTCACACTATCGGTCACTCAGATCAATAAGATCGTCGAACAAATGATGGATGTGTTTAATCATCTACACGACAACAAGGTTTGTCATGGCGACCTCTATGCCCACAATGTATTGATCAATGATCAGGGTGAGATGATATTTGGTGATTTTGGTGCGGCGTCAGTCTATGGCTACTTAACTGAAGCTCAGCAACGTGGTGTCCGTCAAGTTGAAGCTCGTGCTCTTGGTCACTTTATTGATGACCTACTCTCTATTTGTAAGCCAATTGAGACACAAACTGCGGCATACAAGAGTCTTAAACATCTCGCTCTTATAACAAAATAATCACCGGCCTCATTTACGCGCTAGTGTCAACACACTAGCGACCACCCGCTATATCTATAAAAGAGCCCGTGACGAACGAAGCCTCATCAGACAGTAGCCAAGCAATAGAGTTCGCAACTTCTAATGCGCTACCTCCGCGACCCAGCGGAAGTTGAGGTCCTAGCCTGTCTACGCGTCCTGGTTCTCCACCATCAGCATGCATTTCAGTGTAGATACAGCCCGGCCTAACCCCATTAACGCGAATATTACGTGAGGCCAACTCCAAAGACAGGCCTTTAGTTAACGAGTCCATTGCACCTTTAGACGCTGCATAGTCGACATATTCAAACGGAGCGCCTGTTCTTGATGCCGCAGAGGAGACATTAACAATAGATCCATCTCGATCAATTTGATTGATAAACGCCTTACAACATAAAAAACAACTCACAACATTGGCGTCCATGACTTTCTTAAATCGTTGTAAATCAATCTCACTCAACGTCGATTGAGTAAACAGGACACCAGCATTGTTCACCAAGTGAGTGACCGTGCCAAAGCGCTGGGACACTTTAGCAAACATAGCTTCTACTTGCTCTTGGTCTGACACATCAGCCTGTACCGAAAATGCATCTCCACCCGCGGAAACGATCTGCTCCACCACTTCATTAGCGCGCTGGTGGTTTTTAAGATAATTGACAACGACGGCATAGCCCTGACTCGCAAGTAGCTTTGCAGTTTCAGCACCAATTCCCCGACTCGCCCCTGTCACAATAACCACTTTGTCCATGTAATCTGCGTTCCTTATCTGTTGTTCTACAGGTGACTTTACAGTGTAAAATCCGTTGGCTCTTGCATCTTCTCGGCACCAGTAATTAGACGTTCGACCAATAAGCTTAGGGCTTTGGGTTGATAACGCCTCTGCTTATAAACTAAGTAAGCTTGTCTCACACTGCGTTGATACTGAGGCAATACCCTAACCAAATTCATCCCTTTTTGTACATGTCGAAAAGGTAAAGATGCCACGCCCAAACCTTTTTCTACCGCGCCACGTACCGCCACAATATCATTGACGATCAGCTTGGGCTTCACGCTCATAACATCAATCAGATGCTCTTGTTGATAAACTGAAATGTCAAAAGCATGGTCGACGCTGACCCAGTCAAGCTGACTCAAGGATTCAAGATCATTCACCTCACCGACTTTGGATAAGTATTCGGGACTGGCAAAAAAGGCATGACGAGCTTTAAACAAAGATCTAGCGATCATGTCATTCATCTCTGCTAAATCAAAGGTGATCAGCAAGTCCCTGTCTGTTTGCGGGACAGCTTGCTCTTGGCTAAGCACCAAGTCGAGTGATACTTTGGGGTATTCAACCAAAAACTGCTCAACAACGTCTCCGACAAAGGCGCGATAAAAGTTGTGCGGAATCGCGAGTTTTATCTTGCCCGACACCTCCTGCGTATCGGAAAGCATTTGCCCGAAACCAGATTCGACCGATTCAATGCCGCTTCTAAGCAGCTCAAAGGCCTCTGAGCCACTTTGTGTCGCCACTAGCTCTCTGCCCTTTTTTTCCAGTAATCGTGTATTGAGGCGCTGTTCAAGGGCAGATAGGCGACGTGACATGGTCGAGACTGGAAGCTGAAGCTTTTTGGATGCCGACAACAAAGAGCCTTCTTCCACCACGCTACAAAACAAATAAAGATCATCCATGTTTCCAAATATGGAATTCATAGTTCTGTACCTGCTTATTTTTTTCACTATTGGATAGTTATATCCTGAACATCATTAAAATAACAACAGAAAGAGGAGAATTTATGAGCCGCAAACATTTTTGGATTACCGCCCTACTTTCGTCTTTGACCATGGCGATTATTATGTCTGGATTGATTTCAGGTTATCGATTGGGCTTCAATCATCAATGGCCAGCGATTTGGCTAGACAGCTTCATTCTAGCCTGGCCCGTCGCTTTAACGCTTAACTTGACTGTCTTACCACAAATTAGAAAGCTGTCTAACTGGTTAGCGGGTACCGACGCTATCTCTCAAGCATAAAAAAACCGAGCGTTAATCGCTCGGTTTTTTTATTCTGTAATCAATTACAGTTCAGCGTTATGGTAAACCTGCTGAACGTCATCACAGTCATCTAGAAGGTCGAGGAACTTCTGGAACTTCTCAGCATCTTCACCCGCGACTGGCGTGTGAGTTTGCGGTACGAAAGTGATCTCTTCTACATCAAGAGTCAGATCTGGGAACGCACCGTTTAGAGCAGTCTTAGTTTTGAAGAACTCTGTGTGAGGAGCAAATACAGTAATCACGCCATCTTCAAGTTCAACGTCTGTCACGTCTACGTCGTCCATCATTAGCGTTTCTAGGATGATTTCATCATCGTCGCCTTTGAACTGGAATACCGCTTGGTGATCAAACATGTGAGAAACTGAACCCTCAACACCGATCTTCGCACCGGTCTTTACAAAGCATTGACGCACATCTTGGAAAGTACGGTTGCCGTTGTCAGTTAAACAGTCAACGATGACGCTTGTGCCGCCAGGGCCAAAGCCTTCGTAACGAGCAGGAACGTAATCTTCACCGCCGCCACCATTTGCTTTGTCAATCGCTTTATCGATAACGTGTGCAGGAACTTGGTCTTTTTTCGCTTTAGCGATCAGGTGCTTAAGAGACAAGTTCATGTCTGGGTCTGCACCGCCATTTTTCGCACACATGTAAATTTCTTTACCGTATTTGGAATAAACTTTAATTTTTGCGCCAGCAGTTTTAGCCATTGAGGCTTTGCGCACTTCAAAACTTCTTCCCATCGGGACGTTCTCTCTAATTCAATTTAACGCGAAGGATTTTAGCAAAAAGCGAGCACATTTCAATTTCTCACCTTGCTGAGGGAATGGTTGCGTTACGCGACACCCATTACTCGCTTATATTTAGCTACGGATTCTAAGAATGAAGCTTTCTCTTCTTCATCGGCTATTTTGGCCGCCTCTTGATCAATCTCATCAGGCACCGCTTTTGCTTCACGAAGCTTCCAAACCAAAAACGAGGCTTGTTTATCAAGTTCAATTTTGTTTTTCTCACTTGCAGGAAGAGTAGACAGGTTGATCGACATACCAAAGTTCAAATCTGTAAAAATATGGGATGGGAATATATCACACCAAGAGTAGGTGTAGCGAGGGATTCGCAGTACGAGTAGCGGGCTAGATCAAAAAATACTCAAAAATAAAGGGTGGCTTTTCTCTGCCACCCTTAGGTAATCGCATTTGTGTGTCACAACTAGTGCAGAATGCCTAGTTCCTTTGCTTCTTCGATGGTTAATCCACTCTCACGAATCTCTTTCAACGCTTCAATGCGACGACGAGCTTCTGCAGATTTAACACTCTTAGAAGGCTTTTGTGACTCTACTTCTTCCGTGAAGTCCCACGTGCCAGCAATTTTACTCATTTCATCATGGTCAATAGAATTAATGGACATAATCACCTCCGAACAAACCATGCTAGGGACAGGTAATCTGTAGCAAACTCACTTGCCCCTTGTTAAGAATTTTAGCTCGATTCTGTGATTGTGGTATTAGTTCAGAAACTCTTGCTGTTTTTTTTATAAATAAGCTTTGCGCAGCCCGTTTCAGCACAGTACATTTAAAAGATTACCCCTACAGAAATGAAGTCGATCCCCGTCTCATTTTTTCTTCTCGTTTTCGCCTCTCACTATTGAGCCTGTTACCTATCTCTTAAAGCATTCTTCGAGTCACTTCACTGTTTTAAACTGTACTTCTTTTCACTCTCGAATTAAGAGTTAATGATAATCATTATCTTTTGTATTTTTGAGTAAGATTATGAGTGAACTAAATAAGGCCCATGCTTTTCATAGCGACCCTATCATTCAGGTTAGGGATTTGTGTGTTGATTACATTACCGACACTGGCGACTTCAACGCAGTAAAATCGGTCAGTTTCGACATTGGTAAAGGGGAAATATTTGGCCTTGCCGGTGAGTCTGGCTGTGGCAAAAGTACCATCGCGTTCGCAATAAATCGCCTACACAAGCCACCCGCGTTTATTTCCGGCGGTCAAATCCATTTCCAAGGCAGAGATCTACTTCGACTGTCAGACCAAGAGATTGGTGTCATTCGCTGGAGTCAAATCGCCATGGTATTCCAAAGTGCGATGAACTCGCTCAATCCTGTACTACCGATTCAAGAACAATTTGCGGATGTATTAAGACACCACAAAGGGATGAGTGAAGAACAAGCGAAAGACCGCGCCGAAAAATTACTTGATTTAGTCAATATTCCCCGTGAACGTCTTACTGAGTACCCTCACCAATTCAGCGGCGGAATGAGGCAACGACTGGTGATTGCTATCGCGCTGTCACTCAATCCTAAGTTGATTATCATGGATGAGCCAACCACAGCCTTAGACGTGGTAGTACAACGCGAGATCTTACAACAAATCTATCAACTTCGAGTTGAGTTTGGCTTTTCTGTTCTGTTCATTACCCACGACTTAGCCCTAATGAGCCAATTGTGTGATCGTATAGCGATCATGCGCCATGGCGAAATCGTCGAAGTCAATCAAGCAAAGCAGATCCGTAGCAACCCCCAGCATCCATACACACAAAAACTGTGGGCTTCATTCCCCAATATCCACGAAGGTAAGCATCAACAGCAAGGAGCGTTCGCATGAGCCAACCAATTATTCAACTCAATAATGTAGTGAAAGAGTTTACGATTGGTGGTGGCTTTGCTTCTGTCGATCGATTTAAAGCCCTACAAGGCATCACGCTTAACTTACACAAAGGGCGTACTTTAGCACTCGTCGGAGAATCAGGCTGTGGTAAAAGCACCTGTGCACGGTTGATCACTAAGGTCTACCCTACCACCTCCGGCGAGATCTTATTTGAAGGCCAGAATATTGATCAGATCATAAGTAGAAAGGCACTGCTTGAATACCGCAGCAAAGTACAAATGGTATTCCAAGACCCGTTTGGCTCGCTAAACCCAACTCAAACCATCGCACATCACTTAACCCGCCCGCTAAAGATTCACAAGCAGGTCAAAAGTAATGCCGATATTCCTGCCAGGCTCAATGAGTTGATCGAGCTAGTTGAGCTAGCACCTGACACACTTGGGAAATACCCACATGAGCTTAGTGGCGGCCAGCGTCAAAGGGTTAACCTAGCAAGAGCCTTGGCAGTCGGTGCAGAGGTCATTCTTGCTGACGAACCTACGTCGATGCTCGATGTTTCGATTCGCTTAGGCGTGTTGAACCTAATGCAGCGCATGAAAAAAGAGCTCGGAATCGGTTTCCTCTACATTACCCATGATCTGGCAACCGCGCACTATATCGCAGAAGAGACCGCGGTAATGTACAAAGGTCAAATCGTTGAGTGGGGGGATACCCAAGCAATACTCACTAATCCACAACACCCATACACCAAACTGCTAATCTCTGCGGTGCCAGACCCAGATTTACCATTTGGAAATTTAGTCGAGAATGAACCAAACTATTCTGTAGACGCTGATCAGATCCGTGAACAGAGTACTGTCGTGAGCGACGCGTTTGATCAAGTAGGTCCTAATCACTATGTAAAACAGTGGGTTAATGCAGCATGAATCAGTTAGATACGTGGGTAGAGCAGATCGGACATTGGTATCAACATCGAAAGCATGATCAAGGCAATCAGCTTGAATCATTGATCCTATCGCCACCCGATCAAGTCTGGGGACCATTGATTTCAGATCAACAGAGCAAAGCGATTGCCTGTTGGTTAGATGGCTGCTTACGTATCTTCAACCATTCGCGTTACGACAATCCTGATAAGGCATATCAGTTCTTACAACTCGCCTATAGCAAACTTCAACAGGTAGTCTCTAATCCAGAGAGCCAAATTGAGTTAAAAGATTGGTGTATGAAACGAATTCAAAACCTGACGGTGCTCAGTTTAGAGTTTTGCAATCAGCAAGCTCAGCACCGTTGGCAGACGGAGTCGGTTGAACTTATCGAGTCTCATGTTCAGTTTATGACAGTCCATGCTTGGAATGAGTCACGGAACAATGATCAAGGGGCAGTGAAGGTAATCCATTAATCGCAGGTAAGAAAATAGCCAAATAACGGAAAGATGATCAAGGCTGAACCCCTTGATCATCTTTCCGTTTTTTATCGGGCCTGTTGACCTTTGAGCTGAATTTTGGGCAAAAAAAAAGCGAGCTCTGAGAACTCGCAAAATATTCAGAATGAATGTAACAATATGAGCCAATCTATCAGGGATAATTCAATCCCTCATTCATCAGAAAGGACAAAAGGTTGTCTATTCGGGATAAATATTATCCAACTCACGCTGAACCAATGTCAGTGCTCTGTCAGGGGAATGTAGTAGCTGTGTTTAATCACTGGAAGAATGTAACAAGGTGTTTTCAAAGCAACAAAAAAGCCAGTGTAATCGCACTGGCCTAGTAACTTATAAGTCCTAAACGGTTATACCGCGACCTCATCCAAGGCTCGGAAGACGGTTTCGTCGAGATGCCCTTCAAACACTTGCTTACATACCTTACGTCGAACTGCCAAGCCCGCAATTAAGCGCTCAATAGACAAATGTTTGTTCTCACTTTGAGCATTATAGAGCTCGATCAATTTGCTCAGCGTCTCATATGGAATGATCTCTTCGCCCACTCTTAGGTAGTCAAGCTTGTCAATCAGCTCCAGACACTCTTCTTGGATTGAGCTATGGGAATGCCCTGTCATCGCTGCTAAAGCCGTTATAGAGCGTTCTAGAGCCTCTGGTGAGGTATATTTAGATAGAGTAATGGTAATCTCATCAGCATTGATCTCAACTAGGTGCTTGCGTTGCTTCACGCGACGGCCTAGTTTTCCTCGTGGAGAGCGCTCTTTGCGTTGGATTGGCTCAAACTCACCGTCAATGATTTGCGACATCTCTTCAAGTTGCTGTTTCGAAACCATCTCATTTCGCAGTGGGTTAGGCAGCGTCGGTGCCATGTTGCGTTTGCCTGCATTGGTGGTACGAGCTCGAGAGTAACGCAACACTTCTTCCGCATCACATTTAATATCGACCTGATAATCTTTTACTTTGCCATTTTCGATCATGGTCGTGATCGTTAAGTGGTATCCCCACAGATTGACCAAGAAAAGATCTTCCGTCCCTTTGCCTTCAGAAAGCCTTTTCAACTCACGAATAAGATCCATTGAGAACCGGCGCCACTCAATATTGCGCGCCAGTTTTTGGTTCAACTCACTTAGCAGCATCACATCAGAATGGCGACGCGACATACGGCTGCGGAAGTAGCTGTAAAGTTGGAATACGAGTGTGTGTTGCTTCAGAATTTCAGGCGGAAACAGGAAGAAATAGTCACGAGTCAGCAGTTCTTCGTAGAACGATGGTTCCCACACCAGGATGTATAGGTTCGGTTTAATGCGAATTTCGCCGTCAGCGCCCTCTGTAGGGGCTTCTTCCGATGCAGTAATAGTTCTGGCTAAGAAACGGAAACGATCACTCTTAAAGCCTTCTGGCATGTTCTCACTTAGCCATCGGCCCGTAAGCTCGTGAAGCTGGAAATCCGTGAATTCAATACGATCAATACTGTCACGAATAGAATCGCGAGCAGGACCGCTGTCTTTCTTGCCACGAAGAGAAAGAATATCGGTAATGTACAACGGAGTTTTGTTTGGAACGTGGGTGCCGTCAAGTTGATACTGATGCTGGTGGTGCTCATGGTATTGCACAGTTAGCGTAAACAGGGCAAACAGCGTCATCAGATCATCAACCGTCATGATATTTTTCGATGATCTTGTTTCGATCACTGCACGTGTACCTGAGATCGAAACCATACTTTTTTGGTAGCTTTTACGAGTTCTAGGTGGAGCAAGCGCTTGGTCAATGATACCGGCCCAGTTAGTAGGCGAAACGACAAATTGATCAGCTTCGTCTTTCATTGCTGGCGGTGTATTTAGTCCATGTTCATTTAATAAGCGTTTGTTAACTTGCGTTTGCGCTAGAGCTTTTGAACGTTTTTGCTTTTCAGTTTGTTTAACTGATTCAGTTACTAGACTAGTTGCGCCTAACACTGAGATAAGCTGATTAGGGTTAACAAAGCGATGCAGCATCGTTTTACCTGCAAGGCCTTCTTCAAATCGCACTGGTACCTGCTGAAACAGGCCGATATTGACTGCAGCTCGCAATCTTTGCTGAATTGCAGCTCGAGTGACTTGCCCATCAGTCGCATCGATAAGCTCAGTTGTAGAGACCAAACCATCTTTGCTGCTAAAACCTCGTAACGAGATTAAGTTAAGAAGTTCGACGATACTTTTTGTAACGCCTTTGAAGTGTTGGTACTGCTCAATCCAGTTAACAGCAACTTCAGACACTTCAAATAAATGTCCATCTTTGTGGCTTCTTGGCGCTTTGATCAGTAGTTTTTCGTCTGAGCTCATTATTAGATCCGTGTCACACTAGCCGTAATATCGCTATAGTTCCGAAAGAATAAAGAAAAAAAGATCATAAATAAAGAAAAACTTATTGCTTTTAAATAACTGATCTTTTTGATTAATCTGATCTTAATTGATTATATGATCTATTGATCCGAGCATAATAATGCCCATAAGTTACTGTGATTAAAGAATATTTTTTTTATCTCGTCGAAAGCATGATCATAAAGAATACGAAAGCATGATCATTAAGTTATTGAAAGCATGATCAAATATTGTCTGAACGATGATCATCACGAACACGAATCACTGATCAAAGTAACACTGAAAGCATGATCATCGCTCCTACACACTTTATCCACAGGTGCGAGGATAACTCTTCCGCTTAGGCCAGGTTATTTTTGTTTTGAATGAGTATTTCCACCGAAACGATGATCAAGGAAGTGGTGTAAACAGTAAGAATTGGATAAATGATGGGCAGTAAACTCAATTGAATGGCAATTGAGTTGCCTGAGTTCTCCCACAGAGTATCGATACTTGAACCCCGAAAGCATGATCATGATATAGCCGCTATTAATTGATTCCATCACGCTGCCATTTCATTTTATTTCTTGTAAGTGCTTAAATCCTCTTAGCTCCTAGTCCATCTGCATTCTTCCGTAAATTAAGGAGAAATTTTCATGCTTCCGAGATGAGGAGATACTTGATCATTGTTCCGATCTTTGATCATTTCATTTGGAGCTTGACTCGTGTGCTATTACAACGTGAATGACCTTGATCATAGTTCCTGATAGCGGAGAAAATCCCGAAAGCATGATCACCAGAATTACCTTGATCATTGTTCCGCCTGATTGCCCTCTTCTATTTATGTCGATTTGGTTCTTCACCAGTGTTTTTATCGCGTGTCTATTTTGTTCAGCTTAAAATGAAGTTGAAATCACACTTGCCGTAAATTAGAGCACTTTCTTAATCGTTCCGAATATTGGGAGACAGGTTTTGTTACTTTCTTCGTTTACAATGTAAATAAGTGATGCTGTAACATTTTTAAAGTAATGGAGTTTTAGACCTAAGTTGCACTACTATTTTGACTTTGAATTGACTTATTTTTGCTCCATTTCATTAAAATAGGTGACGATATTCTATTTAATGTGATTGATATCTATAATTGGATGTTCACCTTTTTATTGTCAGTTACATTAAATGCTGTACAATATTCACAAGTTACTAATAATGGAATTTGGCAAATGAAACGAGAACACACTATTGAGAGTCTCATTCAGCTAGCGGAAAAAACGGCTCAGGTTCAAGCTGACCGTATTGAAATTGTATTGGAAGAGCGCAGTGACGAACATTTTCCGCCGATGTCGAAAGCATTGATGGAAACTCGTTCTGGCTTAACTAGACGAAAGTTGGATGATGCGATTGGTAAGCTTGAAGCATCTGGTCATCAGTTCACTAAAAACAACGCCAACCACTATTCAATATCGTTACAAGAAGCACATATGTTGATGGATGCTGCGGGCATTCCAAAATTTCATGAGCGCAAAAACAACGGTGAAAATAAACCGTGGATCATCAATGTTCAGAACCAAAAGGGTGGCACAGGTAAGTCGATGACGGCTGTGCATCTTGCAGCTTGCTTGGCGCTAAATTTAGATAAGCGCTACCGGATTTGTCTTATTGACTTAGACCCACAAGGCTCTTTACGTCTATTCTTGAACCCACAGATCAGTTTGACTGACCACGACAATATCTACTCTGCAGTAGACGTAATGTTGGATAACGTACCTGATGGCGTCGACGTAGATAATGAGTTCCTACATAAAAACGTCCTGCTTCCGACTCAATATCCAAACCTGAAGACGGTGTCTGCATTCCCGGAAGATGCCATGTTTAACGCTGAAGCGTGGCAGCACCTTTCGCAAAATCAGTCACTAGATATCGTTAAATTATTAAAAGAAAAACTGATTGATAAGATCGCTGACGATTTCGATGTCATTATGATTGATACGGGTCCGCACGTTGATCCGTTAGTGTGGAATGCGATGTACGCTTCTAATGCGCTGCTAATTCCATGTGCGGCCAAGCGACTAGACTGGGCTTCGACAGTAAACTTTTTTCAACATCTTCCGACGGTATATGAAATGTTCCCTGAAGATTGGCAAGGACTTGAGTTTGTACGCCTAATGCCAACCATGTTTGAAGATGACAACAAGAAGCAGGTAGCGGTATTAACCGAGATGAACTATTTACTTGGCGACCAGGTAATGATGGCAACAATACCAAGAAGCCGTGCATTTGAAACCTGTGCTGACACTTATAGCACAGTATTTGACCTC
Organism: Vibrio tubiashii; assembly: GCA_000775715.1. GTDB lineage: Bacteria > Pseudomonadota > Gammaproteobacteria > Enterobacterales > Vibrionaceae > Vibrio > Vibrio tubiashii_A. The sequence continues at coordinate 596,176 of JRWQ01000001.1, read as the reverse complement.
ACTATTGGTGACTTTGAAGGGGGTAAGAAAACCCTAGCGACAGCGCAAGATGCGGTTCAAAAAAGTGCACTTGAATTAGAGCGTGTTCTACACGGTCACTGGTCAGCACTAAATCAGGGGTAAACTAACAAATGGCTATTAAAACTTCAGATTTAAACGCAAGATTATTTGGCAAGGCAAATAAACGCCATGTCACTACACCGCAAGAAGCGCAACAAGCGGCTAAAGAACAAGCACAAGTGATCGAACTTGCTGTTGCTGGCGAAGAAAAAGTTCAGTTCGAGCTTGTTCGTATTCCTGCTGAGCAAATTGAGCAGAACACTGTTGTGTTTGCAGAGAACGCTCGTGAGCAATCATTCTTAAATGAGCATGCTCTATCGGATGTGCTCGTTACGCTTAAAGAGCGTGGTCAGCAGTATCCAGCGGTTGGTAGACGCCGTGAAGATGGCAAGATTGAAGTGTTAGACGGCAGTCGCCGTCGTATGTCCTGTATCCTGTCTGACAAAGAGTTCATGATCTACGTTGGCGAGAACATCAGCACTGAACACGCCAAGTTCCTATCCGACGTAGCGAATGCGCACAAACCTCTTTCTTTGTACGAGAAGGGCAAAGAGATGTTGGCTAAATTGGAAAGCGGTGAGGCAGAAGATCAGAAAGCGCTTGCTAAGATGTTCCAATGTAGTGAGGCGCTGGTCAGTGGTGCATTGAAAGCGGCGGATCTGCCTCTTGAACTGCTTCAAGCTTATCCGAATGTAGCTGAACTTGGTCGTCCAACCATCGTTAAACTGCACAAGCAATTTAACGCTCTTGATTCAGGAAAGCAGGCTAGCTTACTTGAAAAATGTGTTTCTAAGCATGGTTTTGTTTGGCAGCGTACTCAATCGCAGGGTGTAGCTCGAATTACCAAAGAGGTGACCGAAACCATCGAAGCTTGGATTGAAGAGTTGTCACCGAGTAAAAAGGTTGGTGTTGCTAAAACTGATTTAGTTAAAGGTCGCGCGAGCTACACTCGTAAAGGCAATAACTTAACGCTAAACCTTAAAAAGATAGATGATGAGTTAATGCAGGAATTGCTGGATTTGGTTGCAAACAAGCTCAACTAGATCACCTGACTGATTCAATTAATAAGCCGCTAACTGCGGCTTTTTTTATGCCATAATGTCGCTACATTGATTCTGTTACTGTTTGCTTAGTTCATGACTGTTACTAAAGACTACTTTTCTCAACTCCTCGAAATCGCTGCGAAATCCAACCACCGTATTGGCGTGGTGGTACGTGGGAACCAGCATTGGCAGCAGCAATGTTTAGAGGTTGCATTGTCTGTTGTTGTTGATGAGAAGATATTTTTTCTAGGTGGTGAGGCTCCATACCCGGTAGGAAAAAGTGTTGGTTTTAACAAGGGTCAACAGTTGCTTGGTCAGGAGTGCCAGCTCTTGTGTTGCGACTTTCGTGACGGATTTGATGCTAACAGTTTTACTGCAGCGACGGGGTGTGTGGTTGGTGGCGGCTTAGTACTTATTTTAACCGGTCAACAGACACACCCAACTTTAGGTCAAGCATGGCTCAACAATGCGCTACAAAAATTGCTTACTCTAGAGCAGGGCAATGAGCTCATCCTACCTAGTTATTTTGCTGATACCGTTCATCCCAACTTTGACGAGCAAGCGCTCGCAATTGCTAAAATCCGCAAAGTGGTTGAAGGGCATCGTAAACGCCCGTTAGTTTTGACAGCCGATAGAGGGAGAGGGAAAAGCAGTGCTCTGGGTATCGCGGCAGCAGAGCTTATCCAGCAACGTTCAATCCATATCGTCGTGACGGCACCAACATTAGCAACGATTCAACCTGTTTTCGAACATGCTAAGCGGCTTTTGCCTCAAGCTAATTTAGAAAGGGGCAGGCTAGAGTATCAGCAATCAGTCGTCGAATTCATCGCACCAGATGAACTGTTAAGAAGCGGGCGAGTAGGAGACTGCTTGTTTGTTGATGAGGCATCGGCGATACCTATTCCTATGTTGCAGAATATGGTAGAAGTGCACCATCGAGCAGTATTCTCTACCACTATTCACGGCTACGAGGGGTGTGGAAGGGGCTTCACGATTAAGTTTCAATCTTGGCTCAAACAGCAGCGACCAGGTGCTCAATTTCTTCATATTTCTCAGCCTATCCGATGGAGCCAGTCTGACCCGCTAGAACAGTGGTTATTCGATACCTTCCTACTTAACGCTGAACTAGGTAGCTTAGCAGGAACTGAAACTAATACGCCGTTGGTCGAGATTGATAAACAACAATTACTCGCCGAACCTTCACTTCTTGAAGCTTGTTTTGCATTGTTGGTTAATGCGCATTATCAGACGTCACCGAACGACCTAATGTTATTACTCGATGATGAGGCTATCCAGCTTCATGCAGTTTTCGATAATAACCAGTGCTTGGGTTGTATGCTGACTGTGGTCGAAGGACAGTTTGATGATGAGTTGGTAGAGCAGGTTCTACTTGGAAAGCGCCGACCACGTGGTCACATGGTTCCGACCATGATGGCAGGTCAGTTTGGTATCGCTGAGGCGGCAACAGAGTCGAGTATTCGAATTATGCGAATTGCGGTTCACCCTGAGCGACAGCGATCGGGCTTGGGTAGCACCATGGTCAGCCAATTGATGAACAATCATGATCATAGTTACTGCTCTACTAGCTTTGGTGCCACAGAAGAGTTGGTCCAGTTCTGGCACAGCTGCGGATTTACGCCGATTAAGCTTGGCAGCCAACGAGATCAAGCTAGCGGTACATACTCAATTGTCATGGCCAATGGCAGGTCTAGTTGGCTTGAAACAGCGAACCGTCACTTTGCATTTTCACTTCACTATTCAGTGAGTGAACTGCACAATGAAATTGAAACGGAACTTCTCCGTAGTTTGATAGTAAATACTAATGCTTCCGTTGATGATACAAGCGTTAGAAGCCTATTGATGAATTACTGCAGTGGTGGTTCTAGTTATGAAGCAGTGATTCCATTTATTGATAATTGGTGGAAGAGTTCGCCTCGCCGAGTGGACCAGGTGAGTGGGCTGTTTATACGTAAAATCATTCAGCGTTGGAGTTGGGAGAGATGCCAAGTCGAGTTTGGTTACACTGGGCAAAAACAGACTGAGTTTGCATTTAAGCAGCACCTCCATCAATTACTACAGCACTAACATTTATAGGCCTGTTTACACTGTAAATTGCTTAATAGTGATTTCAGTTTACAGTGTAAATGAGTCTGTTTTTTACACTGTAAATCAGCAAGATAGACCCGTATATACTCGCAGGCTAGGACAAAAGTTCAGTTTTCATCTCTATGACACAATTCCACCTAATCTATTCAAAAATAAAGATAATCTAGTAGGTTATTTACTACCCCGATTACCCAATTTTCTTGTCTCCAAAAAGAGCCACCTTGCGGATTAATGAATCCTTCCTACACTGGTATTAAGCATCTTGCTTAATATGGCTAGGAAAAATAATTAATAAGTTAAGGGTGAAACATGGACTGTTCATTGCCTGAGTCGTTAGATATTTCGACTGTGCTTGACTCTGCTTCTCAGTATGGAGAATGGCTTTCAACGAGTGAACCGTTGCATGTGGATGCGTCTCATGTGGGGCGCGTTGATGCCGCAGGTTTACAAGCCCTCACTTCGTTATTCCTTTCTGCCAAATCTAATCAGGTAGACATTCAATTGATGCAACCGACGGAAATTTTGCTCGAAGGCATCAATACGCTTGGCCTGAATCTACAGTTTGATATCAATACTGAAGCCGGAGAACAGTGATATGACGAAAATTCTTGCCGTGGATGATTCCGTCTCTATTCGCCAAATGGTGAGTCATACTTTGCGTGATGCGGGCTATGACGTAGAAACCGCCAATGATGGCCGAGACGCATTAAGCAAAGTAAACACTGCTAAATTTGACGTGGTGATATCCGACGTCAATATGCCGAACATGGGTGGTTTTGAGTTGGTGAAAGCATTGCGCGAAAAGCCTCAATACAAATTTATCCCGATTTTGATGCTAACTACTGAGACCAGTATCGATAAAAAACAGCAGGGAAAATCCGCTGGCGCGACAGGTTGGTTAGTGAAACCCTTTAACCCAGATACGCTTCTAAAAACACTAAAACGCGTAATCTAGTAGTTTAATCTCACAGCAACGTAAATTGGTGAGGCGACAATATGGCTTTAGACATGGAACAGCTGCGCAAGATGTTTTACGAGGAGTGTCGTGAAAATCTTGATGTACTTGAAGATGTTCTACTCAATTTGGACCCTGCTCATGTAGAAGATGAGTCGATCAATACTATTTTTCGAGCTGCACATTCAATCAAGGGTGGAGCGGGAACCTTTAATTTACTTGATATCAGCGAATTTACTCACAATGTCGAAGCCTATCTCGATCTCGTGCGCAATCATGAGCGTGTTCTAACCTCTGATACTATCGACCTGCTGCTAAAAAGTGGAGACTGTATTCATAGCATGCTTGAAGGCCATGAGCAGGGGAGTGACGTCAACCTAGAGTTAAAGGAGCTGGTAGGAAAGCAACTTTCGCAACTACTTGGTGAACAGAATAACGAAGTTGACCAAGCCCTAGCCACGTCAGAAAGCGCAGAAAAACCGTTGCCTCACCAAACTTGGGAGGTGACATTCTCTCCTCATCCCGAAATCTTTTTTAGCGGTAATGACCCCCTGCGTATCTTAAGAGAGCTTAAAGATTTAGATCCTTCCTGCTTGATTGAGGTGGATACACAACAGTTACCTGACGTTAATGCACTTGAAGCGGAGCTGTGTTTTCTGTCGTGGAAAGCAACTTTAGATGGCAGTGTTGAAAAGGATCTGATTCATGAAGTGTTTGAGTGGGTCGAAGACGAGTGTGACTTAGAAATAGAATCTGGACAAGGTCTTACTGGCAGTGAAGAAATCACTGAAAATGCTCTTGCTATCGAACAAGTGACAAACGAACCCACAGTACTAGCGGTTGAAGCTGAGAAAGAAAAAGAGCCCACCAGTAAAGCAACCAAGATGGTGAAACCCGAGTCAAGCGTCAGTTCAATTCGTGTTGATATCGACAAAGTGGATAGCTTGATCAATTTGGTTGGGGAACTCGTTATTACCCAATCGATGCTGACCGAAATTGGTAACGACTTCACTATGGATAAGCTGGAAAAGCTCAAAGCCGGTTTAGATCAACTGTTGCAAAACAGCAAAGACTTACAAGAGAACGTACTTAACATTCGAATGCTGCCGATGAGCTTTGCATTTAGTCGCTTCCCACGCTTGGTTCGTGACCTGTCCGGCCGCTTAGATAAACAGGTCGAATTGCGTATTGTCGGTGAGCACACTGAGCTAGATAAAACGGTCCTAGAGCGGATCGTTGACCCGTTAGTACATTTAGTTCGCAACGGAATCGACCACGGAATAGAGCAGCCGCAGCAGCGTGTTGAGGCGGGTAAGAGTGAAGTCGGAACCATTGAACTCAATGCCTACCATCAAGGCGGAGCGATCGTGATTGAAATTAAAGACGATGGTGCGGGCCTCGATTGCGACAAGTTATGGAACAAAGCGATAGAGAAAGGCGTGCTGTCTAGTGATTCTCGCCGTGAAGAGTTTGCCGATAAACAGATCATGAACCTGATTTTTGCCCCGGGTTTCTCTACTGCTGAAGAGGTGTCTGATATCTCAGGGCGTGGCGTGGGCATGGATGTGGTACGACGCAATATCGAAGAGCTTGGCGGCCATATTGAAGTGGAGTCTCAACTCGGCAAGGGAAGCTGTTTTACTATCAACTTACCTCTTACCTTAGCCATTCTTGATGGTCAGTTGGTCCGCGTGGCGGGAGAGGTTTATGTCATTCCGCTGCTCACCATTGTTGAATCGATTCAAATTGATCCCGAGTGCATAAAACTGGCGTCAGGCGGTGTTGAGCTATATCGACTGCGCGAGGAAAACATTCCGATCCTCCGCCTGCAAGATGAGTTGGAAATGGGGAAAAGTGAAGGGCTCGAAAACGGTATTTTATGCTTTGTTGAGGCTGCGGGGAATCGAGTTGGATTGTTGCTCGACGAGTTGCTTGATCAACAGCAAGTGGTGATTAAGAGCTTGGAGTCGAACTATACCAAGGTGGCTGGTATTTCAGGGGCGACTATCTTAGGTGATGGTTCAGTGTCACTTATCTTAGATATACAGGGTTTGATTACTCAGTTTTTAAACCGAGCGTCTGAGAACCCTCATAAAGGCATCGCGGCGTAGGAGGCTAAGGTATGAGTAATGACATTATCGACATTCACAGCGTATCAGACTCTTCTAAGCAGAGTATTGAAGCTCAAGCTGAGAGGCAGTTTGAAAATGTTAGCGGTGAAGTCAGTGAAAGTGCCGATTTCCTTAGCTTTAAGCTCGCCCACGAATTGTATGGGGTAGAGATTAAAGACGTTGAAGAGATACGTGTATGGGAGCGACCAACCCCGATTCCAAGGGCGCCTGATTTTGTTCGCGGAGTGATAAATTTACGCGGCATGATAGTGCCAGTGATCGACCTGAGATTACGCTTTTCTATCGGTACTAGCGATTATCGACCAACAACTGTGGTTATCGTGTTGCGTTATTACGACCAAGACCAAGAGCGTTTAATGGGGCTGGTTGTGGATGCAGTGAGTGATGTGGTGAGCAGAGGTAACAACGAGCTTTATCCCACCGTAGGGGATTCATTGGTTACGCCTTATCTTCAGGGACTGATCAATGTTGGCGATCACGTAATGTCACTGCTCGATACGGAAGAAATACTCAATATCGACAGAATGTTGAGGGCTGAACAATGATCATGACGCAAGAGTTTCTCAGCTTTGTTCTAGAGGATGAAGAGTACGGTGTGCCGATCTTAGATGTGAGAGAGGTACGAGGCTGGAGTGAGGTGCGACAGGTGCCTAACTCTCCCGAATATATGAAAGGTGTGCTTGAGATTCGTGGGGAGTATGTACCAATCGTTGATTTACGCATGCGTTTTGGATTGTCTCCCGCAGAGATCAACGCAACGACAGTGGTGATTGTATTGAACGACTCCCACAAGCATCCACTCGGAATTATCGTTGACGGTGTATCAGAGGTATATCCACTGACTGAAGAACAGATTAAACCATCACCACATGTATCGAGCAATGTCGATCATAGTTACGTACGCGGCATCGCATCGGTCGCCAATGGGCATCTAATTTTAATTCATTTGGAAGCGCTGTTTGATATTGCAGCGCTCCCTACTCCCAACCAAGAGGAAGAGAGTTGGGCTTAATGCAGATATGCACAGCACCTTTTGTTTAGTGAGATACGTCAGAAGCAACCAGTGAGGGAAAACTCATGGCATTTTGGAATAGGAAAACAACGCCTTCAGTTCAATTTGAAGCACCGACACAAGATACATTAACTGAAGATTTCGAGCAGGAACAAGGCATCACCAAAGAGCAGTTGTTCTCAGCCTTGAATGCAGCGCAAACCGCTTTGATGATGATAGATCGTGATTTTAATATCACTTATGTCAATCAGAAATCGGTTGATTTGCTTAAAACCCACGAGGTGTTGTTTCAGTCAGTTTGGCCGAACTTCCAAGCGACGGAAGACTTTTTGTTGGGTTACTGTATAGACCTATTCCACGCCAACCCAAGTCACCAGCGTCAGTTGCTCTCCAATCCAGCCAATTTGCCTTATAGCACGACTATCAACGTCAAAGATGTACTGATTGAACTCAATGTGGGGGCCATTATAGATGCTCAGGGCAACTATGTGGGTAACACGCTCGAATGGTCTGATGTAACGGCAAGTATCAAACTTGACAATGAAATTTCGCGTCTCAAAGCTGCAGTCGATCAAGCTCAAACGGCGATGGTAATGATTGATAGGGAGCTTCAAATTACCTATGCCAACCAAGAGACCATCAACCTGTTTAAGAAACATGAGGCGACAATGCGCTCAGTTTGGTCCGGATTTACCGCTAGTGAAGAGTGGTTGATGGGGCGCTGTATCGATGAGTTTCACCGCAACCCTGATCACCAACGCCAACTACTAGCAGACCCAAGTAATCTACCGTATAGCACGGACATCAGCATTGCTGAACTCAAAATTGAACTCAATGTCGCCGCCATACATGACGCACGAGGCAATTATATTGGTAACACATTAGAATGGCGCGATGTCACTGAAGAGCGTGCCAAAGAAGAGGAAATCGGTCGCCTTGCTTCAGCCGTATCGGGTATGACAACCAATTTAATGATGGCTGATAAGGATGGCATCATTACGTATCTAAACCCTGCACTGCAAACTCTGCTCAAAAGTCGTGAGAGTGATCTTAAAAAGGTACTGCCAGGCTTTGATGCGAGTCATCTTGTCGGCAAGAACATTGACGTTTTCCATAAGAATCCAAGTCACCAGCGCAACATTATCGCCAATCCAGAACGGTTACCTTTTTCTTCGAACATTGCGGTAGGTGGGCTTGAGTTTAACCTCACTTGTATCGCTATGCGCGACGGAGACGGCAACTACATAGGGCCAGCATTACAGTGGGTTGATATTACCGAGCAGCAAGATGGTCAGCGTCAAGTGGAGTCGTTGATTCAAAAAGCCATCGCTGGCGATCTGAACGAACGCATTGATACCAGCGTCTACACCGGATTTATGAAGGAACTTGGTGACGGTATTAATAACTTGCTCGATACCATGGTTGCGCCAATTGGCCAGTGTATTGATGTCATGAGCCAGGTCGCAGATGGTAATCTCAATACGACTATGCCGGAAGACAGTACTGGTGAGTTTGCACGCCTATCCAATGCGGTGAATACCTCTATTCTCAATCTGAGAAACATGGTCGACAAGATTACACAGTCTTCAGCGCGTGTTGCTACCGCCTCGACAGAGATTGCTGAAGGGAACAATGATCTTAGCCAGCGTGTAGAGGCTCAAGCTTCGAATTTAGAAGAAACTGCGGCAAGTATGGAGCAGATGACCGCTACGGTTCGTCAGAATGCTGATAACGCTAAAGGGGCGAATGAGCTCTCTGATGATGCAGCGAAGAAAGCGAGTAAAGGTGGTCAAGTGGTTGGTCAGGCGGTTTCTGCCATGGCTGAAATCAATACGGCGAGTAAGAAAATTGCTGACATCATTGGCGTGATTGATGAAATCGCCTTCCAAACCAACTTACTTGCGCTTAACGCAGCAGTCGAGGCTGCGCGAGCCGGGGAGCAAGGCCGAGGCTTTGCTGTGGTCGCGGGTGAAGTGCGCAACTTGGCACAACGTAGTGCTGCGGCTGCGAAAGAGATCAAAGGTCTGATTAATGACAGTGTTGAAAAAGTGGATGAAGGCTCACGCCTAGTCGATGAATCTGGCGATACGCTGAACGAGATTGTTGAAGCCGTACAAAAAGTGACAGAGCTGATTGCTCAGATCGCTTCGTCGAGTGTCGAGCAATCGACGGGGATTGATGAAATCAATCGTGCCATTAGCACCATGGATGAAATGACGCAGCAAAATGCGTCCTTGGTAGAGCAAACGTCAGCAGCTAGCCAGTCACTCAAAAACGAAGGCAAAGAGCTACTGCACCTAATGAACTTCTTTGCGACCGACAGTAATGTGGCGACGTTTGATTCGTCACCATCTGTAAAGAGCAGTGTAGAGACCAATGTAAGAGATATTCGCAAACCAAAGGTCGCCAATTCTAGCTTCAAGCTTGAAGAGGATGGAGACGAATGGGAAGAATTCTAGCGCAAACTGAGAACCAGATGTCTGAGACACGCGAGTTTGAACTTACTGATAAAGACTTTAAGTTTATTCAGTGGTTTATGCATAAACACGTTGGCATCTTCTTCTCAGATAGAAAGAAAACAATGGTTTATGGGCGAGTAAGTCGTGAGCTTAGGCGGCTTGGCCTCAAGCGCTTTAAAGATTACCAAGCAATTATTAAGCAAGATCATGTTGAGCAGATGAAGTTTATCAACTGCTTAACCACCAACAAGACCCAGTTCTTCCGCGAGTATCACCACTTTGAGTTTATCGAAAAAGTCTTGATGCAAGAGTGGCGTCAGCAGGGGCTGAAAAAGTTAAGGGTTTGGTCAGCTGGGTGCTCTACCGGGGAAGAGCCGTATAGTTTGATTGCTTCACTTCATTGGGCGGATGCGCTATCCGTTTTTGACGATGTGAGTATTACCGCCACGGATCTTGATACCAAGGTGTTAGCGCATGCAAAAGAGGGGATCTATAGCGATGAATCACTATCTAGTATTCCTAAGAAGTATTTAAAGCCGTGCTTTGTCAAAGGAGTGGGACAGCATCAAGGCAAAATTAAGTGTAAGGCGGGTTTACAACAACGTATTCATTTTGAGCGCTTGAACTTGTTAGACGATTGGTCATTTACAGAGAAGTTTGACCTTATTTGCTGTCGTAATGTGATGATCTACTTTGATAGACAAACCCAAGAGAAGCTTATTCAACGTTTTCATCAGCAGTTGAAACCCAATGGGGTGCTTTTTATTGGCCATTCAGAGGGAATGCCGACGGATCGAGATATTTTCCACCATCTAGGGCATACCATTTACGTAAAGAAATAGGTATCAATGATGAGTTGGGCAAGAGTAGAAACACCTAAATACCAAAATAGTCACTTTGACCGTTTTTATCATCCACTAAAGAACAAGCATATAGTGAAGGTGTTCCCTGGTGGGCTTTACTGCAGTCAGGAAGAGGATGAAATTATCGCAACTGGGCTAGGCTCTTGCATCGCCGCTTGCGTGTGGGATGAAGAAATGGCTGTGGGTGGGATGAATCACTTCTTGTTGCCGTTTGACAACAAGACCCAGTTGAAATCATGGCAACCAGACGAGTTGGTATCAACCGCGTCTCGTTATGGCAGCTATGCAATGGAGATGCTTTGCAATGGATTAATTGAAAGGGGAGCGAGACGATCGGCCCTGCAAGTGAAGTTATTTGGCGGCGCGCAAATGCTAGGCAGAAACAGCATGGTTGGTGAGAAGAACATTGCCTTTATTTTGAATTACGTCGAGCAGGAAGGGCTTAGGGTTGTTGCTCAGGACCTCGGTGGTTTGGAACCTAGAAAAGTGTTGTTTGACCCTATCAGCGGTAAAGCGTGGTTGAAGCGAATCCCATTTACTGAAGTGCATAACTTACAGCACCAAGAAGAGAAATATGCCAATCAGTTGGATAGAGAGACTCATCGCCCTCATGACGATGATGTGGAGCTTTTCTAATGAAGAAGATAAAAGTGCTTATTGTTGACGACTCACCAGTTTTTAGAGCTTTGTTGTCTGAGCTGATTAATTCAGACCCTGAACTACAAGTGGTTGCCATGGCAGAGGACCCATTCGAAGCGCGCGAGTTAATAAAACAGCACAACCCGGATGTGATTACTCTCGATATTGAAATGCCGAAAATGAATGGCGTTCAGTTTTTAAAGAATTTAATGCGTCTTCGTCCAATGCCTGTGGTGATGATATCAACGCTGACCCAGCATGGCGCAGAGGCAACGCTCGCAGCATTAGAGCTTGGTGCAGTGGACTACTTCCCTAAACCCGCGGTTGAAAATACCGCAGAGATGGTCAATTACAAGCTGTTGGTGAACGAGAAAATCAAAATGGCGGCAGGTGCGAATGTTGCTCGCCAAACGGGAACTGCAACGGCTGAACCTGTATTGGTACCAAAAGGAAACCACCAAGTAGAAGTGATTGCAATTGGTGCTTCTACTGGAGGGACTGAAGCGGTTAATCAGGTCTTATCTGCTTTACCTGCTGGTTTACCGCCAATCATTATTACGCAGCATATTAGTGCGATGTTTTCTGCCTCCTTTGCCGCGAGATTAAATGACAACAGCAAAATTAATGTTCAGGAGCTTAGTGCTAGTCGAGCGCCTCTGGTTAATGGTTGTGCATATGTAGCGCCAGGAGATAAGCACTTGGTGGTAGTGCGTCGCAATAACCATTTGTATTGTGAGCTCGATGATAGAGAAGCGGTGAACTTGCACAAGCCTTCAGTGGATGTGATGTTTGATGCGGTGGCAGAAACGGTTGGCCGCCATGCAATCGGAGTGATCCTGACTGGAATGGGAAAAGATGGCGCACAAGGCTTGCTACGGATGAAAAACGCAGGTGCGCAAACCATAGCTCAAAATGAGGCCTCTTCTGTGGTTTGGGGCATGCCTCGAGTGGCGGTTGAGATGAATGCGGCTTTGTCGGTTCTCGATTTAAGCAAAATTCCAAGGCAGATATGCCAGTACTTATCGGCGGATAAGTAACGAAATGGTACCAGACTTCAAGGAAGAATGATGAAAGCACAACAAAGCAGTATTAGAGTCCGATATGTCATTGCCGTGGGCTTACAAGTGACATTGTTAGGTGTTGCTATGAGTTTGTCGACGTCAATGATTAATGTCGCCCTAACTATCCTTGCCGCAGCGATTCCGTGGTTTGTAATCCCTAAGCACACGAGCAACATTAACAATAAAAATGTGCAACCCCGCGACCCGCTTAGTTCGGGGCAACCTTCTCTTGATCATGTTCCGCCTATGCTCAATGTGCTTTCTAGGCAGCTTGTTGATCCGCTTGACCACCAGCGCAGCGTGGTGGATGAATCCGTTGAGACATTAAACGAGAGCTACTTTGAGTTGCAAAAACTTGCTGAACAGCAGAATCAAATCACCACAGATCTGGTTGAGAACTTATTAGGTAATCGTGATCAAAATAGCGATATTAGCCAAGTATTGCCAAAAACCGAGGCCATTATACGCCAATTTGTCGATACCTTAGTTAGTGTATCAGAGCGCAGCATTTCGGCAGTACACAGCATCCATGATATGTCAGACAAGCTAGATACGGTATTTAAGTTGTTAGCTCAGGTGCGAGGGTTGTCAGAGCAAACCAACCTACTCGCTCTCAATGCTGCTATCGAAGCGGCACGAGCAGGAGAAGCTGGGCGAGGTTTTGCTGTTGTGGCTCAAGAGGTGCGAGATCTGTCTGTGAAAGCGAAAGGGCTCAATGACAAAATTGAAGCAGAGATTAATGTTGCCCAGCAGACTGTGAAACAAGCGAACCAAACGGTTGGTGAGATGGCCTCGATTGATATGACGGAAGCGATTGAATCGAAAGAAAAAGTTGATGAAATGCTACGTAATGTCCAACAAGTCAACCAGTCGGTAGAACATGAAGTGCAGAAAATTCGTGCGAGTGGTGATCGTCTTCACACTCAAGTCGATAATGGCATTCGAGCGCTGCAATTTGCAGACATCATTGTTCAACAAGGTGACTACGCTAAACAATCGGTCGACTATTTACAGGTTTTTATCGACCTTTGCGAAAAGTGGGCAGACAAAGAGATTGATCAGCATAGCTTTTCTGAGGGAGTAAAAGATCTGAGAAGCCAAATTGAGAATCGAAGCGCGCCCGCAGCCTCGCAAGAGAGTATCGAAGAAGGTGAAGTAGAGTTGTTCTGACAATGTGCCTAAAGGCAAACAAGGGGCTAGTATGACAGTAGAAACAGTGATTGATTCCGCATCCAAACATATCACGATCATGATTGAGGGGGCGTTTGGCTTTAATCTCGTGCAAGAGTTTCGCCGTTGCTACAACGATCGGCAAGAGTTTCGCTTTACCATCGATCTGCGCAAGGTTGATTACATAGATAGTGCTGGACTCGGGATGTTGCTCAACATGCACAACTATCTGGGTCAAGATGATGGCGCTATTCAGATCACTAATACCTTGCCTCAAGTTAGAAAAATCCTAACGATTTCTCGCTTTGATAAAAAGTTTTCTATTGAGTAAAGCTTTGGAGGTCTGTCATGCATGTAATGATCGTTGATGACCATGCGACTAATCGTGAGTTGTGCCGCTTCATGCTCAATCATATCGTCGAAACCGTAACCACATTTGAAAATGGTGAAGGGGTGGTCGACGCAATGAAAAAGATGGACACCTTGCCTGATGTGATACTCCTGGATGTTATGATGCCTATTAAGGATGGTTTCACTACCGCACAAGAGATAAAGCATGAGTTTTCGGATGCACATATCCCGATCATATTCCTAACAGTTCTTGATGATTGTGTCTCGTTTGAGCGTTGCTTAACCGTAGGTGATGATTTTATTTTAAAGCCAGTTGAGCGCAGCGTATTAATTGCCAAAGTTCAGGCTCATTGCCGCATAGTTAGAATGCACAATGAAGTGAAAGAGCAGCGAGATGAGCTGCGTCATTTTCATGAACAGGTGCGTTATGACTATGCGATAGCGGAATCGATCTTCTCAAATTTAATGCACGAGATGAGCTCTCAGGTTAAAAACATCTATGGCATCAATTATCTCTCAACACCGTCAACCGTATTTAACGGCGATCTGATCGTGGTTGCTAATCGTCCTCATGGTGGTGTGTACGTTATGATTGCTGATGCCACTGGGCACGGCTTGCCAGCAGCTATCTCAGCAATACCTGCAACTCGTGCTTTCTTCTCTATGGCAGCAAAAGGGTTGTCTCTTGGTGAAATTGCCAATGAAATCAATGATGTGTTGGTTCGTTTTTTACCTATGGGAATGATGCTCGCAGCGAGCATTTTTGAGGTGCGAGCCAATGGTTTTGAAGTGTCGTGGTGGGGAGGCGGGCTTCCTGATGGATACCTTATCGATAGTGATGGCAAGGTTGTACGTAGACTCACGTCCACACATATGCCTCTTGGCGTGCTGAAATCGCATGAGTTTGAGTCGAGTATTACACACTTCAGGCTAGAGCCTGATCAGCAAATTGTCTGCTACACCGATGGAGTGATAGAGGCAATGGATGACAATGGCGAACAGTTTGGCCAAGACCGCTTAGAAGCCTCTTTTGGCAGTGATCAAGCGGTGATTCCTGTATTGTATGAATCTGTTCGTCAGTTCGCTGGCAAGTCGGTAGGGGATGATCTTTCAATCCTAACAATGAAGTTCCCTATTCTAAACGGGAATACGCAAGATGTTCCCAAAGTACCTGAATTATTCAATCGAGTGCCTTCCCGTTCAAAGTTGCGTCTTGACGGTAGTGTTTTACGTGAAGTCAGCGTCATGACTGAAGTGCGGAAATTTCTAGCTGGCGTGCTTAATAGTGGCGCTCATCTCGATCTGGTTTGTTCAGTGTTATCTGAGCTATTTGCCAACGCGATAGAACACGGGTTACTTAAGTTGGACTCGTCGATAAAAGAGCAACCGGATGGCTTCTTCCTTTTCTATCAAATGCGCGAAGAGAAGATTAAACAATTAGATGATAGCGTATGGGTTGAACTTGGTGTGGATTATGATCCCGTCCAGCGCAAAGTCACTTTTGAAGTGGAGCATAACGGTGAGGGGTTTGACTATCAAAAGGCTCATGGCTCCGTTGATAGAGACTTAACCCATGGTCGAGGCATTATTCTTGCTTCGGAATTGTGTGATTCATTGGAATATTCCAAGCACGGTTGTCGGGTTATTGCAGTGTACTCATTGGAGGCGACTCATCATTTTCCGAGCTCGAATTAGAAAGTCGACATAAATATTTACATTCGGAGAATTTTCTTACAGTGATGTAGCCCTTAATTTGTCACACATTTGATACATTTAGTTCAATAACTTAGATAAAATTGAATTTGGATGTACATAGGGCTGAAGGCATGTGGAATAAGTTTGTCGCTTTTTCGGAAGGCAAGGATCAGGTGATTGCAAAGTTGTCACCGGACATTACCGTAGACAACAATTTTGATACTCGAGGTCTTGATGAGGCTTTGGCGGCGATTGGTGCCGACCAACTGTTCGTGCTTGAAGGTGAGGTGTCCCGATTTATCACCCTTGCAAAAGAGATGAAAAGCGAAGCCTATGTCGGAATTGCCATCGCGGAAGTGCGTGACGCCAGTGTTGAAGTTGTACTCTCAGAGCACGACATGTTGGCAAGTATGGTCGTGACGGGAGCACACAAAGGTGCACCTCTTAAAGGCCCCCAAATTGTCCATGCATTAGCTAAAGCCCATGTCACCAAAGGTATTAATAAGTTAGCGCTGAAAAAAGTGCTGATTTTGAGCCATCAACTCAAACCGGGAGAAACTTTCACGCAAGCTGTTGCTAAAGGTAAAGATCCTATTCAAGGTTCGGATGCTAAATTTGTCCCTTTGGTAGAAGACCCGACTAAGCAGATCTTGGCTCCCAAAGAGACGAGTGAAGGTGGCAAAGTGGATATGCTTAATTTAGGTGAAACCATCTCTGTTGCAGAGAATGAGCCACTGCTCAAGCGTATTCCGGCAACTAAAGGTGTGCCTGGTATTACGGTGCAGGGTAAGCCAATTGTGCCTAAGCCTGGAAAAGACGCTGTTCTCAAAGCGGGTAAGGGCACAAAAATTTCTCCTGATGATCCAAATATTCTTTTGGCGGCAATGCCGGGTATGCCGGTGCTGAAAGATAAAGGCGCAGAAGTTGAAGATGCGATCTGCTTACCGACGATCGGTGTCTCTACCGGTCACGTTAAGTTTAAAGGTAATGTGGTTGTTCTAGGGAACATCGAGTCTGATATGGTGGTTAGAACAACTGGCTCGTTGACCGTCGGTGGGTTTATTGAGTCCGCGAATGTGCAAGCTCAAGGTGATATTAATGTGGCAAAAGGCATTATTGGTCACAACGTTTCTGAGGACGAAGATAGAAGTTGCGTGGTTAAATCTGGCGGCACAATCACTGCCAACTATGCTCAGTTTAGTGAACTTCAAGCGGCAAATGACATTCACTTGGCCGTTTATTGTATGAACAGTGAAGTGCGCTGTGGGCATAATCTAGTGGTGTGTGACTCTAGTGAGAAGCAAGGCACCCTCAGCGGAGGTAGAGCTAAGGTTGGAGAGAACGTCATCTGTGTTAACTTAGGCGTGGAAGGTGATACTCCTACCCATGTACATGCATTTGCTCGCTTTCAAACCTTTAAAGATCGTCAAGCCAAACTGAAAGAGCAGTATACCCAAGCTCAAGAGTCGACCATGGCGATGGTGCGCAAAGAGTTGGAGTTTAAGAAGATTCCAAAGTCTGAGCGAACACCTGAGCAGGAAGAGAACCTTGAATCAGAAAAAGCCATTGCAAATGCTCACCTTGAGAAGGTCAAAAACGCTCGCGATACTCATGAGCAAGAGCTTGAAGTCGCGTTAGAGGAGACTAAAATTACGGCCAAGAATAAGGTTTATAGTCACGTGACGGTGCAGTTTGGTGAGGAAAAGGTTACCACCAAGCGCTCACATGGGCCGAGCTATTTCAGCTTCAATCAGTTTGAAATTAAGTTTTCCTCTATGCTTGGCGATGAGGATGTAGGTCAAGAAGAAGAGCTGTAGTTAGCGTCTTTGGCATGAAGTACACCCGCGACAGGCTGAGCGGGTGTTTTTATCTAAGCGGCCTCTCTGAACCTTGCAGTATGCATTTTTGAGAGCGCGCCTACCAGAAAACCAGTCGTCTGGTTTTTCAAGAATTAAGTAGCCATTAAATCGTTTGACCAATTCGGTTCTATGCTCATCGATAAACTTACTGTCGTAGCCAATTTCAAAGTAATCCAACGCTTGTTCAATCGATGTAAAGCGAGCAATTTTTTCTAGTAGCGAGTTATCATTCATAGGCTTTATCTGTACTGACTAAGCAGCTTCCCAACCGCACTCTTGCTGGTTTTACTGATCTTCTGCATGAGGTCGAATGAAGGCTGGTGGATGCCTTGCTGCTCCATTTCGTCAATCATGATCAGCCAGAGTTTAGCTGTCATTTCAGAATCAGCTAACGCGCGGTGAAATACGCCATCGTTGTCGATGTTTTTGAACCGCACTAAATCTCCTAGTTTGTGGCTTGGTGCTTCTTGATTCAGACGACGAGAAACCAAAAGAGAGCAGGCAAATTGACCATGATAACTGCGCCCAATCCTATCCAATTCGCCATCTAAGAAGCGCTTATCGAATGAAGCATTGTGCGCGACTAGATTGTCCCCACCGATAAAATCACAGAATTCAGCCATGACTTCTTCACAGCTTGGTGCATCGGCCAACATGTTATTGGTGATGCCTGTATAGCCCTCAATAAATGAACTGACTCTAAAACCAGGGTTCATTAATTGCTGAAACGTATCGACCACTTCGCCGTTGACGAGTTTTACCGCACCGATTTCAATGGCTCGATCACCCATATTTGGGGATAGGCCGGTGGTTTCGAAGTCGAGAACGATGACAGAGTTTGCAGATGACATAGATGATTCCAAAGGTGCTAAGGGCTTAAAACGGGTGGTGGCTGAACATATCTTCGATAAGTTGATCGAGTGGCACTTGACCATCATTGGCTTTCGCATAGGTTCTCAGTCCAGAGATTTGGATCTGAATATATTGAGCTAAACGTTGTGGATCTTTGTCAGCATCAACTTCGCTAACTTGTTGAGCCTCAAAAATATACTTAGCGAACTCAGACTCCATTTTCTTGAAACAAGCTTTGGCATGTGACAGCAGTTCTTGATGCTCTTGAGTTAGTTCGCCTACCGTTTTGGTCAGCATGCACATCCCACTTGGGTCTGTGGTCTGAGACTCGATGACGACTTGCTTTACGAACATTTTTAGAGCTTTGATTGGCGTATCGGTTTCGGCGCGGCAGTTTTTCAAATGGGTAATGGCGTTGTCGGTATAGCGGGTTAGTGCTTCGTGGAATAGGCCATCTTTACTACCGAATGCGGCGTAAATACTACCTGGCCTCATATCGATGACATCTTGGAGATTTCTCATTGAGGTTCCATGAAACCCTTTTTCCCAGTATAAGTTTGTCGCTTTTTCTACCACTTGCTGGCGATCAAATTTGGCTGTTTTACCCACACTACCACTCGATTTTCGAATTGAACGATAGTTCAAATTATAAAACTCAATGGCAAGAGGGTAAAGGTGAACTTATCAGCTAGTCTAAATTACCCTTAAGCTACCGTGATGAACATAAATAAATATTCTATTAAAAATCAATGCGTAAACCTTTATTTTGAACGATTGTTCAAAATAACACTTGAACGTTCGTTCAAGTCGATCTAGATTAAATACCAAGCAAAACGCAGCAAGCGTATTTGAAGGAAACCTGATAGGAACTAGATTATGACCAATTTCATAAAACACACTGTTGAAACCGCACCAGATGCAAGCAAAGATATTTTAGCGGGCGCGCATAAGCAGATGGGTGCAATTCCAGGTCTGCTTTCGGTGATGGCTGAGTCACCAGAAACGCTGACTGGTTACACTCAATTGCATCAGCATTTTACTCAATCATCGTTTGATGCAGAGGAGCTGACGGTTGTGTGGCAAACCATTAACGTAGAGCACGAATGCCACTACTGTGTGCCAGCTCATACCGCAATCGCACATTCAATGAAGGTTGATCCAGCCCTGACAGAAGCTTTGAGAACGGGTTCAGCAATGCCGACCGAGAAGCTACAAGCGCTTCACGATTTTACTCTCAGCATTACTCGCAATCGCGGTAACGTGTCAGAGCAGGAGTTAGCAGCGTTTTACTCTGCGGGCTATGGTCAAAAGCAAGTTCTTGAAGTGATTCTTGGCCTTTCCCAGAAGGTGATCAGCAACTACGTGAACCGAGTGGCGAAAACACCCGTAGACGAAATGTTCAAGCCTTACGCTTGGGTTAAGTAAATTCGTTAATTTGACTGTGAGCGCTTACTATCTTTTGAGCTTAGAAGGATAGACTAGCAGTTTTCAGAGAGCTTCAAGATGGCGAAATGTTCGCATTGGTTGAACTTAGCAAAGGCTTGAAGCTCTTGTTCGAGTGCGGTTAAGAAAGCGTCTCTGTTTCTCAATGACGGCTCGGTAAAAAGATGCAGGACATTGAGTGTTGAGCTCTGTTTATCCACTTTACAGTCTGCTCGCGCAACCAATCTTCCATCCCACAGAATCGGTAAACAGAAGTAGCCAAACTGCCGCTTTGCTTGCGGCACATAGCATTCGATGAGGTAGTCAAAGTTGAACACTGTGTTAGCGCGCTTTCTTTGGATCAGTAGGTTATCGAATGGAGAGAGTATCTTGGCTCGCTTTCGGTTGATGCGTTTGTCTAGCAAACTAAGTGCTTTACTGTCGACCACGCACTCCAACTCACCAATTTTAATCCGCTCAATCTCGCCCATCTGCAAAAGTTCATCGACAGCCTGTTTTACGTGCGATTTTACATCTTTAAGCAGATAGGTCATTTCAGGCACAGTGCCGAAGCTGTGTGCTTTAAGATAGTTCATTACCAGGAATTGAGCGTGCTCTTGAGGAGTCGGCATTGAAATATCTATGCCGCTAGGTAATACCCGCGATGTAAGATCGTAAACTTTGTGAAATCCGCGTCGCTCGGAAATCATTAGGTCACCTTGCATATAGAGGTTCTCTAATGCTTGCTTGGTGGGTTTGGTATGCCATCCATCGGTTTTATGCGCTTTTGAATCAAAGTCTTTTGCCATTAAAGGCCCTTCAGCTTCAATTCGCTTAAGAACACTGCTCATCAATTGATGATCATTGCCGTACCAATGTTTCTGAGTGCCAGATTTGATCGCAGCTTTTCTTGGCAAGCTATAGCGATAGTTGCTCATAGGGAGATAAGCGGCAGCGTGAGACCAGTACTCAAAGACCTTCCGATCAGCGACTAACTGATCGAGATGCTTAGGCCGATAGCTTGGATTGCGACTCCATAACGTATGGTGATGAGCGCGCTGCACCACAGAAATCGTATCTATCTGCACATAGCCGAGTTGCTCGAAGGTGTTGAGCGTTTTGCTATAGGCGTTACCTTTTGCTGTGGATGATGGTAATCCTTGAGCGTGCAATGCGAGCTTTTGTGCTTGAGATAGAGAGAGTGACTTCATGTGCTGATACGAGTTCCTTGTTGCTCCATGGCGTGTACTGAGTTAAAACCACGCAAGATATTGCTAAGGGTAATCATCGCGAAAATAACGATCACGATGGACAGATGCCAAGCCTGACTAAGACCGAATTGTACCAGACCCATACTGACAATAGATGACACTATCATTTGCCCACCTCCAGACATGGCAGCAGCGGCACCTGCTTGTTTTTTGTACGGCTGCATCACCATCGCTTGAGCACAAGGGAGCGCAATACCGTTGCCAAGAATCATCAGTAACTGTCCAAGCATCAAGTAGAGAGGCTCAAGAGGGCATAAGAATAACCAGAGTGCCGAAGTTAAGTGCAACAGAGGCGTTACAATAAGAAGCTTTTTGCTGCCAATGATTGGCCTAACTCGATTACAGATGCTGGTACCGAGAATCATGCCGAGGGCAGGAATAATCGCCCATAATGCGTATTCGTCAGATGTCATGCCAATTTGGTTTTGCATAATAAATGGCATTACCGATACGGTAGTAATCATCAAGCTGAAATTAAGCCAACCAATGCTGGCAAAGCTCATAAAGTAACGAGAGGTGAGCAGCTGTTTATATTGCCCTAGCATCTGTTTTGCAGACGGGATTTTGCTGGTAGCGGGTACGGTTTCATCAAATCGAAACGCCAGCAGCACCCAGGCTAGAGATACGTAACCTAGTAGCGATACGAACACCATAGTCCAGCCGAAATGGTAGTTGATAAAGCCACCGATGACAGGGGCAACGAGTGGGGTGATTGAGGCGGCCATTGCGATGTAAGAAAGAGCAATAGGCAGCTGAGCTCCGTTGTACCTGTCTCTTGTTGAGGCTCGCGCTAAAACGGCGCAGCACCCAGTCCCCAAACCTTGTAAAAATCGGCCTAAAACCATGCCGTGAAATGAGTCACTTTGCCAGATGATCAGTAACAGCCCCAGTAGCGCGATGAGTAAACCGGTGAGAAGAACTTTCTTGCGTCCTAAAGCGTCTGAGATAGGGCCGTAAATAAACTGTGAGGGACCAAAGCCTAGTAAGTACACACTGACTAAAAGCTGGGCTTGATCGAGAGAGATAGCAAAGTCTTTTGCGATCCAAGGGAGTGATGGGAAAACCAAGCCCATACTGAGCTGACCAATACTGATGATCAAACACGCCAGTAGAATGGTTCTAAATTGGATAGGTTTGCTCATTCAATCTCACCAGTCGTATCACTGTTGTGACCTCGTCGGCGCAGGCAACCCTCTTGGTCAAGCTTGTTGAGCTTGGCTTTAACCCGCTTGACGGTCGATAGGCTGACGTCGCACTCGGTGGCGACACTTTGCATCGTTTTACCTTCAAGTAACAGGGCTTTAATTTGTTGATGTCGCTGCTTATCGGCTGGTCGGCCACGAAACTTCTCTTTCCATCGCTGCGGGTCACCTTTCAGTTCTTCACGTCCAAGCTCGGCGGCAAACAGTCGGTGTTGAATCTGCACTTTTGCATAGCCTGACAGCAAGCTGAGAACAACCTTGGTCTGTGGACAGTTGCTTTTTAGCGTAATGTCTTCGCAGAGGGCTCTAACAATCACACCTTTTTCCAGAAGTAACTCCAGCGTAGCTTTTGCTTGGGAAAAATCACGTCCGAAGACTGTTAGCCACCATATGTAGACCGTATCGCCGGGTTGAAGCTTGTCGACGAGCTGTTTAAAAGCAGCGCGCTCTAATGGAGGCACGTTACCTCTAACCTTATCTTGTAAGTGCTCACTGTCACTTGCTTCGTTCTCGAGCCTAGCGAGATGCTCTGGGTAGGCTCTGTTCTTTGGCGAAAAGCGCGTGTAGATGTAGTTTGCCATAATGTGTTGATCTGGTTCATTTAATGTAATGGCTCATAATTTATTTTGGTTCATAAATCCTGTCAACACCAAATGAGCCTCTGAGGTTAAAAATCGATGGTCAGTGAAATTTTTCAGTTGTTGACACTATCCTTATCAAAGTGGTGTGAGTTTGATCTATTGATTGGGCAACTTCGACATCAACACAGGTAAGCGCGACGAACAAAGCGTGTAATTTGAGCTGGTCAATTTAGGGCGATTGAGTATGGATCTAGCGGCAACAATAGAATCCTGGCTGTTGCAAGACGGTGTATCTCTGTCGATGCTGTTTGTTGGAATCGTCGTGCTTTCTTACCTATTGGAAGACTTAGCAATTGTCACCGCTGCAACTTTGGCGGTAGAACAGGTAATGCCGACGACTGTTGCGTTGATGGCAATTTTTGTAGGTATTGCTAGTGGCGACTTGGGTTTATATCTGCTGGGTAAAGCCGCGCACAAAATTCGTTACCTACGCTATCGCTTGCTGCGCCACCAACGTACGAGAAGAGTACAACGCAAGTTACAACAGCAGGCTTTTGTCAACTTATTCATCGTACGTTTTATCCCCGGACTGAGAACAATTGGTTTCACTCTGAGTGGGTTTATCAACGTGCCAACAAGCAAATTTTTGTTCGCTGTTGTTGCGGCGACAGGGTTATGGACCGCCCTTATTTTTGGTTCATTCTTCCTGCTCGGCAATGTGCAATGGCTGCAGCATAACCTTTCTAGTTGGTCGCTCATTCCATTGGGTCTGTGCGTCATGCTGCTGCTCAACAAAATAATGACTAGAACACTTTTAAGGGACGCTTATGACACAGCTCGCTAATGTAGAGATGATTCCACAGGGAAGAGTAAATGCGGGTATGCCTCTTCTCCACCAGCCGAAGCGAGTCGTCTCTCCATTTGAATTTTTACCGACTTGGTTCTTCTACACGCCAGTGGTGTTGCAAAGCGCATTTTTGAGCCTGCGCCACAGAGATTGGGCTTTACCGTTGATTGCCAATCCTGCCATCAAACTCAGTGGTATGGTCGGTGAGTCAAAGCACGACATCTTTACTTGTGCGGGAAAACAAACCAATACATGGATATTGCCGTTTATCACTTTGACTAAAACTCAAGCCCATAGTGCGGAACTCGTACCTGAAGTAAAAAAGCAGTTGCGAGAGGCAAAATTAACTTATCCGCTGGTCGCAAAGCCGGATATAGGTTGTCGTGGTGTTGGTGTCAAACTTATCCAGTGTGACGAGCAGTTACAAAGCTACATCGATACCTTTCCTGTATTGGGTCGTTTTTTACTGCAGAAAAAGTCGCCATACAGTGCTGAAGCGGGTGTGTTCTATGTCAAGCAACCCGGAGAAACAAAAGGGAAGATTATCTCAATCACGCTGAA
This sequence comes from Vibrio tubiashii, assembly GCA_000775715.1. GTDB lineage: Bacteria > Pseudomonadota > Gammaproteobacteria > Enterobacterales > Vibrionaceae > Vibrio > Vibrio tubiashii_A. Next base: position 572,035 of record JRWQ01000001.1, on the reverse strand, counting down.
ATACTCACCTCGAGTGATTGGAGATGGTCACTCGACACTTAAACAACTTATTGAACGCTGCCCAAGAGCGGGCAAGTTACAGCAGCTATATCTTCCTCGTCATAGTAAACATCTTGATCTTGTTGTTGAGGATGGAGATGAATTTCAGTTGGCATTTGCGGGCAGTCACTCTCGCGGCGCGATCTTTCGTGATGGCAATCAGTTCATTACCACTGCGCTTGAAGAGAAGTTTGACCAAGTGCTTGGTGACTTTAAAGGTTTTAACTATGGGCGTTTAGATATCAAATTCCGCGACATTCAAGCGTTAATGAATGGCGAGTGTTTCGACATTTTGGAGATCAATGGTGCGAGTAGCGAAGCGGCGCATATTTGGGATAGCGATACTCCTCTTAGTCATATTTTTATCACCCTATTGAAACAGTATCGTCTGCTTTATCAGATTGGCTCCAAGTATAAAAAACGCGGCTATAGCACGCCGACTTTTGGCGCTTTACTGCAGGCTTGGCGCGAAGAAAAAAAACTAACGCAACACTACCCAATGACGGACTGATGGTGACGGGAAGGAATCAAATATGAAGAGTACAACAACACGTTTTGCTTCAAATACATTGGCGCGACACTCTCAAGCTGTGACCGGTTGTATTGAAACACTCAATCAAGGTTATGAGTTTCTCGAAACCCTCAACCAACAAGACTATGTCTTTGTTGCTCAGCCTCATGTTACTAGTTCTATTGGTGAGCATTTTCGCCATTGGCTCGATCTGTTCCACGCCATTAGGCGCGAACCGAGCAAAATTGATTATAACGTGCGTCGCCGTGGGCATAGTGTCGAGCGTAACTTGGACATCGCAAAGCAAGAGATCTGTGAGCTGATTGACTGGCTTTGCGAGTTTCCGGCTGATGAGTTACATCAAACAGTCAGTGTTGAAACGGAAGTCATGTTATCGCAAACCTATGTCGAAGAGGTCTCGTCGAGTTTTGTCCGTGAGATCACTTTTGCCGCTCTGCATGCGACGCACCACTTTGCAATGGCCAAGGTGGTGGCGTCTTTGCGTGGTGTGGAATCCGACAGTCGTTTTGGCGTCGCGCCGACAACGGCAACCTATCAGAGGGCTCAGTAGTCATGTGTACATTATCTTGGCTTTATCATGGCAATAACTGTTACGAGGTTTACTTTAATCGAGATGAACAACGTTCTCGGTTGCCTGCCCTTGAGCCGCAAAGTGTGGTGATTGATGGTATTTATTGTGTGATGCCTATTGACCCGGTTGGCGGTGGAAGTTGGATTTCTACCAACGAGCATGGCGTCACAGTCTGTTTGCTCAATTACTATCAAGGCACGACACCAGAAGGTGAGTTAAGTAGCAGAGGAAACATCGTTAAACGTCTAGCAAGTAGCTGTTCGAGTTCTACGGTCGATAGTCGCTTGTTGGGCATGGATCTGAGTGCCTTCGCACCGTTTACGGTAGTTTCTTTTGATACCAGACGGACAGCCAATGAAACTGTCATGTGGACTTGGGATGGTCAACAGTTGCATCGTTCACATGCATTTGCGCCTATTGTCTCGGCGGCAATGCATTTTGAAGAGGCGCGTCGCTATCGTCGTGATCTGTTTAATGCACTGATTCCCACCACCGCGGATGATCAAATTGGGCCTCAATTTCATCAAACCTATGATGCAAATTATCCTCATCTTTCGCCGTTACTGGCAAGAAATGATGCGCGAACTGTAAGTTTTACCTCGGTTATTGTGTCTTGTTCTAAACAAGAGATGCATTACCAATCTATTGACAATCACCGCAATGTTGACTTTAGAACAAGCCTGAGTTGCATGGCTAACGACGTTGCTGAACAAGGAGTTTTCAAATGAAAAAGCTATTCGCCCTGCTCATCATGCTATTCAGTTTTCCTACCTTTGCTGCCGATGAAATTTATACCGGAATTTTTAGTAACAAAGCCGTCAGTGGGTATGACACGGTGGCTTACTTTACTGAAGGCAAGCCTGTCAAAGGTGATAGCAAATGGCAGACAGAGTACAAAGGTGCAGATTGGCTCTTCTCCTCACAAGAGAACCTAAACAAGTTTAAAGCCAATCCTGAGGCGTATGCACCGCAATACGGTGGTTACTGTGCGTGGGCAATATCTGAGAAGAATGATTTTGCCTCATCTGATCCAAATCAGTGGGCGATTGTCGATGGCAAGCTATACCTCAACTATAACGCCGATGTAAAAAGCTGGTGGGATGAAGATCGCGCAGGTCATATTTCTGCGGCAGATAAAAACTGGCCGAGCCTTATTCAGTAAGGCACAAGGAGCTTAGTATGATGGATAGTCCTTTTCGATTGCCGCGAAAAACGCCCTTTGGCATCGGTGAATCTGTCGTTGAGTGGGCGACTGGTCTTACAACCTTAGACTCGCTCTACAGGCGAGAAGCGTTGCCGCAAGACAGTTTTGAGTTTATGCATGCGGCGCTAGAGCGAATTGGAACTCAATATCGAGTTGATCGCGGTAGTCTTGAAAACATACCTAGTGACGGTTCGGTTTTGATTGTTGCTAATCATCCTTTTGGTGGTATTGAAGGGATTGTTCTTGCAGCATTGATTTCTAAGGTACGCAAAGATGTCAAAGTGCTTGCTAACGAGTTGCTAAAGCGTATCCCAGAGTTAGATGAACTGTTTATTGGTGTTGATGTGTTTGGCGGAGAGAAAGCCAAACGCACCAATCGACGAGCTATTAACGAAGCGAACCAACACCTGAAACAGGGAGGAGTGTTGATCCTGTTTCCTGCGGGTGAAGTCTCTTCTTGGCAAGCCAGTGAAAACAAAATCACCGATAAAGCCTGGAGTAAGTCAGTCGCTAAGTTTGTAAAGCATGCAGAGGCGACAACGGTTCCACTGTTTATCAATGGCATGAACAGCAAACTGTTTTACCAAGCGGGGCGTATTCATCCACTACTAAGAACAGCGCTGCTTGGCCGTGAGTTGCTGAATAAAAATGGTCAAATCATCTCTGTTTCGGTCGGCAATCCTATCCCTTACAGCGAAGTTAAAGACTTTGAAAGTGATGACGATATCACTCAATATTTCCGCTTAAATACCTATTTGATGGGGAGCATGGGCAGTGAACAGTTGCTAGCTCAGCCCAATGAAAATGCGGAGCCGATTATCGATCCTGTTGCGATAGATGTACTGGAAATTGAACTCAAAGGGTTAGCGTCATACAAACTGCTAGAGCAAGGTGACTTCGATGTTTATTGTGCCCCGACACCGACAATGCCAAGTATGATGCGTGAGATTGGTCGCGTGCGTGAAGAGAGTTTTCGGGAGGTCGGTGAGGGGAGTGGCCGAAGCTGTGACATTGACCAGTTTGACCAAGAGTACTATCAGCTGTTTGTGTGGAATCGAGCTAATCGTGACTTAGTCGGTGCGTATCGTTTAGGGTTAGTCGACGAGCTAGTGGCGAAAGGCGGCATTGACTCTCTCTACTCAACAAGCTTGTTCAAGTACGATGAAGCTTTTGTTGAAAGCTTAGGCAAGTCGATCGAGCTAGGACGTTCTGTGGTTGCTAAGTCGTATCAGCGCAATATGCACTCTTTGCTGTTACTATGGAAAGGCATTGCTAGCTTCGTCGAGCGTAATCCAAAATACACCCATCTATTTGGCCCTGTCAGCATCAGTAATAACTATAGCCCAGTTGCGAGACAGCTTATCGCTTCGGTGATGTCGGTTCATTACTATGATAATGAGAAAGCGAAGTTGGTATCGCCAACGACGCCATTAGAAAAAAGTGGTCAGGAGTTTTGGCGTCCGGATATGTTGAGTTCGTTGTCTAAACTGCCACTGCTGTCGAAGGTACTGAGTCGCCTTGACCAAGGAATGGGGCTACCAGTGTTATTGAGACAGTACCTAGGAATGAATGGCAAGCTGGTCTGTTTTAATGTTGACCCAGCGTTTAATTTTGCTTTAGATGGGTTGATAGTGGTCGATTTAACCAAGGTTCCAGTGCGAACGCTTGGCAAGTACATGGGCAGAGCGCAGGCTATAAAATATTTGGCTTCTCACCAAGGTTCTCAACTGAATTGATTTACATTGTAAAACATCATAAAGATTGTCATTTTTTGCTGGCAGTTTCTTAAACTGGAGACGGATGAAAGCCCTCTATTAGTGCTTTACTATTGGTCGCAGGTGAGCAATTTTGTTCAATTTTTCTGGCGAAGAATCGAGTACCTTAGCTGAGGAATTATGTGAAAGAGTGCTGTTTGGAGGAGAGCGTGGGTAAAGACAATCACTTTATATATACCAATAGCTCGCAGCAGGACGACGTGTCCATGCTGTGTGCAACTATGAGTGATTTTTCTTACGCCAAGCATGCTCATGAAGAGTACTCTATCGGTTTGACTCTCAAGGGAAGACAAGACTTCTTTTGTCGAAGTGCTTTCTATAAAAGTACTCCTGGATGTGTAATGGTGTTTAATCCGGAAGATATTCACGATGGCCATTCAGGTGTGGAGCAAAACTTAGAATACGTCATGCTTTACATCCATCCAAATGAGCTTCATCCTCTGTTTGAAGCTTTAGGACACAAGAAAAATACCACTCTCAGGTTAAGTCAAACTTTGTCTGATGATCCGCTTCTAAGGCATCAAGTTTATAGCATGTCTCAGCGTTTGCAGGGAGAGTCATACTCTAAGGTTGAACACGAAGCGGGTTTGTTTCAGTTGGCACAATCAATGACTCGTCTACATGGTAGCCTTGAAATACCTGTACATCGCACTCGCGCTGATAAGCTCTTAGTCAAAGGGAAAGATTATATTTTGGCAAACCTTTCTCATGACTTCTCGATAGATGATGTTGCTGAGGCTGCTAGCATGTCAAAGTTTCACTTCATTCGTGCTTTCCGAGAGCACTTTTGCATAACTCCACATCAGTATGTTTTGAATTGTCGCATCAATTACGCGCGTAAACAGTTGTTGGCAGGGCACAGTGCCACTTTGGCTGCGGTATCCTCAGGTTTTGCTGACGCCAGTCATCTCAATCGTAACTTTAAGCGTGTGTTTGGCATGACACCAAAACAGTTTCAACTTCAGTTAAGCCGCTAAAAAACGGTCTACTGCTCTTTTTGGAGTTATTAATGTCAGAGATCTTCGCCTACGCGATCGGGGTTATGTATACCCCTGGTCCAGTTAATCTTTTAGGGTTACACAGTGGATTAAACCGGAGAACAAGTGCACATCTTGGCTTTTTTGCTGGCGTTGGCATGGCGATGTTCATTTTATTTGTCTTGCTGGGGTTTGTTGGGTTGAAGATTGTGAATCCGCAACTACTTCCTTTCGTTAGCTTAGCTGGCTGCCTGTATATTTTGCATATTGCATGGAAAGTTATGGGATCGAACGTCGAGCTTTCTGGCAGCGAGAGTGGTTTGAAGTCATTGAGTTTTCGAGATGGGTTGTTCATGCAACTGCTCAACCCCAAAGCGTTAGTCGCGACGTTGCCGATATCGACCATTCAGTTTCCAGGCGTTGGTATTACTGGCAGTGCGATCGTCGTGTGGTCAGTCATCCTAGCTGTTTTGGCTTTTGGTGCTCCGACTAGCTATTCGATTGCAGGGCTAGTGCTTGGAAAACGAATCTCTAATCCCAGTTACTTTAGAGTGTTTAATTGGTTGATGGCAGCACTGCTGGTCTATGTTTCTCTGACGATTGCTTATGAGCATGTAGTGACTCCGTTGCTTAAATAACTGAGTTGGAACAACAAAAATCAACACGACTAGAGCGAATATAGGCGGACTGTATATACCTTTGAATAAATCCTTTCCGAACGCGCCCTAGTCGTTTAAAACTATTTTCATTTGGCCCTCATCCTTTAACTCAAAAATAACTCCCTTATATCGCCAATATGGTGTCTTAAATTGGCGATTTTAGGGGATTTTAACGTGTTGTTTTTATTGGGTTTGTTTTTGTTGAGAACTCCTCAAGAAATGTTAGGCTTCATTTCTCGTTATTTAGAGGACCCAAACATGGATAAAACCAATCAGATTTTTGAGCAGATAGACTTCTCATCTCAAGACCTGAGTAATGCCATTTTTTCGAACTGTAAGTTTTTTCGCTGTAGTTTTAAGCGCACAAACTTAAGAGACGTGCAGTTTGTTGATTGTATTTTTGTTGAACAGGGAGACCTTGAAGGGTGTGACTTTTCTTATGCCGACTTGCGCGACGCTTCCTTCAAAGACTGTAATGTCGCATTGTCTCAGTTCAAAGGTGCTAACTGCTTTGGAATAGAGCTCAGAGATTGCGATCTCAAAGGGGCGAATTTTGGCCAAGCAAGCTTTGTTAATCACGTATCACATCAAATGTATTTTTGCTCCGCCTATGTCACAGGTTGTAACTTGTCTTATGCGAATTTTGAAAAGCAACTTATTGAGAAATGCGAACTATTTGAAAATCGATGGATAGGGGCGAACTTACGCGGTGCTTCATTTAAAGATTCAGACTTGAGCCGAGGCGTATTTTCTGAAGATTGCTGGGATCAGTTTAGAGTTCAAGGGTGTGATTTGAGCCACTGTGAGCTGTACGGCCTAGATCCGCGCCGAGTAGACCTTTCAGGCGTTAAAATATGCGCATGGCAGCAAGAGCAACTATTGGAAAAGCTAGGTTTAATCGTTGTACCTGATTAGGTGGGTCTTGATGTCATGTGTTGATGCTAAACATTTGGCGTTTATTCATTGGAGAAACTTAATCAAACTGGAAATCAGCTCTCATCTTTTTCAATCTGCCAGGCCTAGACTCATAGGGTAATTTATCTTTAGAGGTAGACAGCAATGAATATAGAACGCCACGGGATTACGCTAGGCATTGAGCGTTTTGGTGAAGATTCACTGTTGGTAATTAAAGCGAGAGGAAAGCTTACGCACCAAGATTACCAAGTGATAGGACCCATTCTAGACTCAACTATAACGGGGTTAGATCAAAAGCGGATAAAACTGCTTGTTGATATTACAGAATTTTCTGGCTGGGAGCTTAGGGCGGCTTGGGACGACTTTCAGTTAGGGGCTAAAATCGGACTTAACTTCGAGAAAGTCGCTATTTACGGTGATAAGAACTGGCAAAGTTTGGCAGCCAAAGTGGGCAGTTGGTTTGTATCCGGTGAGATGTCGTCCTTTGGAGACTACAAATCCGCAGTAGATTGGCTGTTGGATTAGAGACTTAGTTTAATCGGATATTGGAATTTATATGATTAGGGAAATCACTCGTGCAGACTTTGAGGTATTTTGGCCAACATTCTCTGCCGTTATTCAGGCCCAGGAAACCTATGCCTTTGACCCTGATATGACCTTAGAACAGGCATTTTCGCTGTGGTGCGAATCACCATTGAAAGCATTCGCTTTTGTTGAAAATGATATGATTTTAGGGACTTACTACATCAAACCAAACGCAATGGGGCCGAGTAACCATATCTGTAATTGTGGTTATATGGTCTCTAATGAGGCGAGGGGAAAGGGCATTGCTCGCCAGATGTGCGAACATTCGCAGATTATGGCCTTGGAGCTCGGATTTAAGGCGATGCAATTCAACAGCGTAGTTTCTACCAATGAAGTCGCAGTTAAACTATGGCAGAAGTTGGGTTTTGACATCGTAGGCACCATCCCTAAGGCCTACAATCACGCGAAACTCGGTCTGGTTGATAGCTATGTGATGTATAAGTGGTTACAAATTTAGCGATTTAATTTCAAACGATTTTGATTTATAAGGTTATCAGTGGATCAAAATACGGTTGCGTTAATAAGATGATGAGAGGTGGGTCGAGTTATTTGAACACCTATCTTACTACGCTTCTTGTTTGGAATAGTATGCCGTGCCTAGAGGTTGCATGTATAGGGAATTGGAGGATTGATGTCGCATAAACTCATTATTCCTGACCAGTTAAATACGAAAAAAACACAGAAAACCATTACTGAGCACTTAGGATGTCCCTTAAAAGAGAACAAGGAGGCGGACGATCCATTGGTTATCCAAACGATTTTGCCATTTGATCCTAGCTCAACAGAAATGAATGTGGCTGATTCAAATTTCAACAATGGTAAGCAGCCTAAATGGGTTCGTCGAACATTACTGATTATAACGGTCATGATTGCCTTACTCCATGCTGCTATCTTCGTGATAATCGTTTATTCTGATGGCATAGATAGTGTCAGTGACGTGTTTAGTACCGTGCTGAGTTTTTGGCTTATTGTCGTTGCGCCGTCATTTTTGCTGTATTGCTATTATAAGACATATCGAGGTTCAACATAATTGACGGCACTGAAAGAATAGGCGAATGCAGGTTTGTCAAACGAAAGCCGGTATTAAAGGACTTGCTCTGTTGTCACCAGTGGTACGCGAGTTGATACGGCATTTAGAGCGATGTTGTGAATCATCTCATCCACTGTTGTGCAGCAGTCCATCATTACCGACACCTTGTATTTCTCTGCCGCTTTTGAAATGGCAGTATGCGTTACGCAATTTTGCGTCATCATTCCACATATAAGTATCTCATCAATTTTGTACTTCTCGAGTACTGCTTCTAGGTTTGTTTTCTCAAAGCTGTCTGCGTAGGTTTTCACTACGATTTCAGAGATTGGCGCTATTGCTGATATATCAGGGTGAATCTCAACCCCTTCAGTGCCTTGGTTAAAAAATGGTGCGATCCCCATCGCTTCGTCAGCAATGTGCTGAACTAGAATCACTGGAATGTTTTCGCTGTTCGCTTTAGTGATCGCAACTTGGATGTTGTTTAGTGTTTGCTCTGTATTCCAAAGAGGATACTTACCTTCTGGGAAATAGTCGTTTTGTAGATCGATAACAAGTAATGCTTTCTGGCTCATCTTAGTTCTCCACTAATGGTGGTTTGTTGTCTTGGTATGAGTGAATTATTGTCAACTTGCGCGATTCTAGTAAGAGTCTAAAATGACATATAAAATGTCAAAAGCGACAAAGTGTGTTTTAGTTCATGAAAAGAGTCTCGGTAGGTATCTGTCAGTACCCGGATGCGTTGAAGTCAGCTATTTATGGCTTAGAAGAAATGCTATTGATGGCGAACAGGGCTTGCAGTGCGCAAGGGGTAGACGTCGAGTTCAAGCCTGTAATCATTGACACCTTAACGCAATTACCCCAAGAACTAGCGGTTATCTTGTTGCCTCCAAGCGCACCTAGTGACTACTATCTCAATCCTGACCAAAAGCTTATTGATTGGCTTAAAAAACAGCATCGTCAAGGTGCTATCTTAGCTTCTGCTTGTGCTGGGGCTTTTATACTCGCTGCAACTGATCTTGTACAAGATAGGTCTGTGACTACGCATTGGGGCTTGTCAGATCTGTTTCACGAGCGGTTCCCTCATCTATCACTGAATACCAATGAGATCTTGATTGATCATGGTGATATCATTACCGCAGGTGGAATGATGTCTTGGCTAGACTTAGGTTTTGAGCTGGTGGCGAAATATGCCTCTCTAAGTGTCATGCGTCATCTCGGTAAGATGCTTGTTGTCGATACTGCTTTGAGGGAGCAGCGTTTCTATCAGCAGTTCAATCCGTCTTTTTTACATGGGGACCCAGCGATTGTTGCGATTCAACAGACTATGAACTTGGACTACGCGAAATCAATATCGATTCAGGCTTTGGCAGCAAAGTTCAACCTCACTGAACGTACTATGCAGCGACGTTTCTTAAAAGCGACGGGTAATAACCCTAATCAATATCTACAGCGTCTTCGAGTGCAGAAGGCGTGTGACTTGCTAGAAAGCACACAGATCTCTTTTGAGAGTATCGCCAATCAGGTTGGCTATGAAGATACCAGTGCATGTCGAAAAGTCTTCGTTAAAACCATGGGATTAACTCCGCGAGAGTTTCGTTCCAGATTCTCAAGGAGTGATCATAGGATGGTGCGCAATTAACCGTGAACGATATTAAGTTCTATCCAGCGTTGCGAAAAGAGCCTGTAATCTACAGGCTCTTGTGTTTTATTGGATTGCTGTACAGAAGCTGACATCTGCATGTTGAGTTTGAGGGTCGAAACTATGATAAAGCTCAAAGCATGGGCGATCGTCACACTCTAGCCCAGCCTCGATCGTTTTGTTCATTAAGTCATCCCAAGCTTGCGCATATTGGCTATTTTCAGTGATCATTTGGCGCATAACTGCATATTCACCGCCGGGGAAATCTTGTAGTTCAATTCCATTGATTACCTCGGTATCGTCTGGAACCATAATACAGATGTCGGTACGGCATTTATCACTCGGGGTGATCTCTGGGTTATCGTGGTATATGAAGATACATGTGTTTTCCGCTAAGCCCTTCATTCCTGCCCACTGATAAAGTCGACCACTGGGTTCTTCGTAACCGACACCATAAGGCCCTGTTACTCGCACATAAGCCAATTTTGTTGCTGCAAATTTTTGCGTTTCCATCTTGTTGCTCCACGTTGTTAGTTCAGAGCCAGTATACGAATCGCTGGTCGCGTGCGCGTTTCCATTCTTGCGCAGCGTGTGTCCAATCTTGCTGTTTCGTGATAACTCAGAAAACTGCTGATAATTTTCGCAATCACGAAAGGCACTCGGCGTTACTCCATAGTGCTGTTGAAAGGCTTTCGCTAGACTTTGTGAGGAAGAGAAACCATATTCCAACGCGATGTTTAAAATTGGTTGTTTCGACTTAAACAGGTCATCAGCGGCCGATTGCAGTCTCAAGCGCCTGATAAAGTCAGCCAACGTTTCGCCTTGAACCGCTTTAAAGGTGCGGTGAAAGTGGTAGGGAGATAGGTTAGCTAGCGCAGCCACCTCCGGCAAGTTCAGTGGTTGGTTAAAATTTTTTTCTAGAAAACGAATAACTGGCGTTAATCGCTTTTGGTAATCGACCCGCATGGTTTGCTCTTCCTTACTCAAGCTGCGTCAAAAGCGTACCGCAACTTAACTTAGTTTCAACCGAACTGGTCCATTTATGCGTGTTATTCCAGTTAGGTAAGTGTCAAATGGGCGGTTTGTCTCATCGCTGAAATGAACAACTTAGCTCGGTTTGGGGAGGTGATTGGGATACAAAAAAACGCTGATCTGGTTAACACCGATCAGCGTTTTTAATTAAACAGAGGTTACTGGCCTTGGTTTTGGCTCTGAAGCTTCTCTTTTGCTTCTTCAACTTTTGAGAAGTCTAATCCTAGTTCTTCCACCGCTTCTTTGATAAGAGCAGGGTTTTGCATCACTTGCGCCATCAGAAGCTGTAATTTGTCTTGTGGTAAACCAAGCTGTCCAATTGTTGCCATTGCTGCTAACGGGTTTTGAGTTAACGCCTGAAATAGCTCATGGATTTTCTCATCGCTGATATTGTTCTCTTTCAACAATGCAAGAATAGGGTTCATCACTTTTCCTTTTCAATTGTATGAATTGAGGCAGAGTTTAGCACTGGACTTACTAGGATTGAAATAGCTTTATTGCACGCTCTATGCACACAACTCTAGCTGATATTCATACTGGTCTTCGCTGACTTTATTAAATCCAAGTCGTTGGTATAGCTGATAAGCAGGATTGGATTTCAGCACGCTTAGGCCAACTTTGCCTCGTGCAGAGCGCGCATTTTCAATCACGCTTTTGAGTAAATAGCTGCCAATTTTAGAGTTTTGGTAAGCAGGGTGAACTTGGATTTGAATGATGTTCCAGAGTTTGTTTTCTGCTTGGTGCTCGGCTTTGAATAGCCCAATTGGCATTTCATCTAAAGTAATGATTTGCGCGCAATCAAATTTGTATTCAATGCGGGCAAGATAATCTTCGTAACTTACAGGCATATCCATTTGTTCAAGGTAGTCACGCATAGTGGCGTCACGTAGGTTGATCAAAAAGTCGATGTCTGACTCAAGAGCGGGTCTGAGGGATATATTCATAGTTTCGTCCGTGAAAAATTGATACACAAAATTCGAGATAGCATGTCACTATCATCAATATGAAACAAGTGCCTCTAATGTATTTGCGTGTTAACCGACAGATATAAAAAAGCCACAAGCAAGAGCATTGTGGCTTTCGAATCTAAAAGGTCCGCTTAAACGTAGTACGCTTCCACTTCGCCTTTCAGTTGGATTAGCATTGGGTTGCCGTAGCGGTCTTTTGCTTTTGGAGAAGCAATTTTTACCCAACCTTCGCTAACGCAGTACTCTTCAACGTCAGTACGCTCTTGGCCTTTGAAACGAATACCGATTTGGTGATCGAAGCACTCTTTCACAAAGAAAGGGCTACGTGGGTTACCTGATAGGCGATCTGGTAGAGCTGGTTTAGCTGTATCTGTCATGATTTGTGACCTTGAAGTCCATAAAGAATGTGCGCCATTGTAGTCACAGCGAAAATTGGGATCAAGAAATGTATGAGACCTTGGGTAATTACCCTTGAAATGAGATTGCTAGCATGGGTGAATGGTTGCATTATATGAATAGTTGCCCCGTTAGCTTATTGGGAAAAGTAATACTATTGGTTGTCATTTGAGATGAAAGTGAAGACAAGTGTAAGACGAAAAGAGATATTGCAGTTTATTCAGAATGAAGACAGAGGTGAAGTCAGCTATTTCGCCCAATACTATGACGTTTCTGAAGTCACTATTCGCAATGATCTTAACCATTTAGAAAAGCAGGGATGCATCAAGCGTTGCTATGGCGGTGCACTGCTCAACAACCAGTTTGCATTTGAGCGCTCACTTAAAGACAAGAAACGACTTAACAGTAGTGTCAAAGCTAAAATTGGTTCTTACGCTGCATCCTTGATAGAGGATGGTGACCGAATCATTTTAGATTCTGGCTCAACCACAGAGCAAATCGCCTACAACTTCAGTGACAAGAATGACTTAGTTGTAATGACTAATGGCATTAATATCGCGTATCACCTGGCTAATCAAAGTAACGTATCTGTTATGGTCGCAGGTGGCACGATGCGCGAAAACTCCTATTCGGTGCATGGTCAGGGCGGCGAAGACTTTTTAACGGGTTTTCGTTTCAACAAGTTGTTTTTAGGGGTCGATGGATTTGATAAGTCGGTGGGTGTCACTACTCCTCATCAGGGAGAAGCAGATATTAACCGTAAGATGCTTGAAGCAGCTCAAACCGTGATTGCCGTGACAGATTCATCTAAGTTTGATCGCCAGAGCTTTTGTTTGATCGCGCGTCCTGAGCAGATTGATATGCTGATCACCGACAGTGGGATTCCTCAAGAGTATGTCGACCATTTGGAGAATCTCAATGTTGATGTAAGAATTGTCGACTAACTAATTCGTTTAAATGTCTTAAATTCGCTCCAGTAACTCGAGCGTAAAACCAGCCAAATAAAGGCTGGTTTTTTTGTTTTAATTGCACGCGAATAAATACCATTGTCCTATTTTGTGATCTTACGCAGATCTCAGTTCGAAACCCTTCCAATTAAGTCCGTTTTCATCCGACTTTCGTTTTGTAAATTGCCCACGCTAGTGAATATGTCCCTTTCGCTATGGAGTATTGGCTGAATAGTGAAAGAAATATCTTTCGTTGTTTGTTAAACGAAAGGTTTTTCAGCTCGAAATCGAAAGGTTTTTGGGTGTGATCTGGCTTTCACTTTTGTTTTGTTCACCCTGCTTTAATACCAATGAAAAGAAAAACGAAACATTTCAGGCTCGAAATGAAATGTAGCGAAAGAAGGATTGGTAAATGACCAGTGCAGAACGTAGACAGAAAATCATGGCGCATATATGTAGCCATGGTTCAGGAAAAGTGGATGAGTTTGTAGCGCAATACAATGTATCTGCGGTCACTATTCGCCATGACCTGAATGTATTGGAAAGAGAAGGTTGTGTTTTCCGCTGCTATGGCGGTGCAACTCTTAATCCGAATTTTGCTTTCGATCAGCCACTTTATCGCAAAGACCAACTTAACCGCGGCGCTAAGCAATCGATAGCGCAAGTAGCAGCGAGCCTTATTCAAGACGGCGAAGCGGTGATTTTAGATTCAGGCACCACGATTGGCCTGATGCCACAGTATTTAACCAATAAGAAGCATCTGGTGGTAATGACCAATGCTCTCAATACGGCTTATCAACTAAGTCAATTCGACAATATCGATCTTCATGTCGTAGGCGGTAGCTTACGCCGAGCCTCTTGTTCTTTGATTGGCAATCATGGTGAACAACAAATTCGTTCTTACTTGTTCGACAAGCTGTTTTTAGGTGTCGATGGATTTGATCTGCAAGCGGGAGTGACGACACCCGACAACCATGAAGCTCAAGTGAACCGCGCCATGTGCGAGGTTGCTCGTCAAGTGATCGCCGTGACTGATTCAAGCAAGTTCGGTCGCAAAAGCTTTTGCATGATCCGAGCAGCGAATCAGATCGACGTTCTAGTCACAGATAGCAAAATTCCACATGCCACTCATCAAGCTCTGATTGAAATGGGTGTCGAAGTCATTCTCGCTGACCAAACTGTTAATTAGGAATTAAAATGAAAGCGTTACTTTCTCTTATCGAACAACACAAACAAGGTCATGCAACAGGCATCTACTCTGTCTGTTCTGCACACCCGTTAGTGCTTGAAGCTGCACTTAAACAAGCAGTAAACGATAAGCAACTCGTGTTGATAGAAGCCACTTCAAACCAAGTGAATCAATTTGGTGGCTACACGGGAATGACACCGCAAGATTTTGCTAACCACGTATTTTCGCTTGCTGAGCGTCTAAATTTCTCCGCAGAGAATGTGGTACTTGGCGGCGACCACCTTGGCCCGAACTGCTGGCAAAACCTTCCAGCAAGCCAAGCGATGGAATATTCCGCGCAGATGATCCATGACTATGTCAGTGCTGGATTTAAGAAAATTCACCTCGATTGCTCAATGCCATGTGCCGATGATGTGACACCACTAAGTGAAGAAATCATGGCACAGCGTGCAGCACAATTATGTTTAGTGGCTGAAGATGCTTGGAAAAAGGTCGGGGGTGAAGCGCCAGTTTATGTCGTAGGAACTGAAGTCCCAACGCCTGGCGGTGCTCTTGAATCTCTAGAAGAAGAAGGCATTGAGGTCACCAAACCTGAACAAGCACTTGCAACGTTAAACGCCCATCACCAAGCATTTAGCGATTTAGGACTCGGCTATGTTTGGCCACGGGTAATTGGTTTAGTTGTGCAACCGGGTGTGGAGTTTGACCACCACAGTGTTCACCACTACAACAGCACTGCTGCTCAGACGCTGAGTCAAATGATTGATAGCCAGCCCAATTTAGTGTTTGAAGCGCACTCAACGGACTACCAGAACCCGCCTTCATATCATCAATTGGTTCGCGATCATTTTGCAATTTTAAAAGTCGGTCCAGCTTTAACATTTGCTCTGCGTGAAGCGTTGTACGGCCTTGAACGTGCAGAGACTGAGTGGCTAGGGGCACATCATGCTTCCCATTTGCGCGACACCATTGAGCAGGTAATGCATGAACAACCAAATTACTGGCGTTCTCATTATTCAAGTAAAGGTCATCAACAGTACCTTGATTGCAGCTACAGCTTGAGTGATCGCATTCGTTACTACTGGACTCATCCAGAAGTGAAAGCAGCGCAGCAAGCTTTGTTTGACAATTTAACTGCTAACCCGCTGCCAGTGACCATCCTTAGCCAATATCTACCGAACCAGGCTAAGGCAATTTCTCAACATCAAATTCAAAATCTGCCCGCTGAGATTGTTATGCACAAGATTATGGAAGTAACACAAGTTTACTCCGAAGCCTGTTATGCAAACACAGTGGCATGTAAGGAGACAATCAAATGAGTTCCGTTTTAGGCTATGAGTTACCTTGGTTAGAGCAAAAAAATGGTGTTCATACTGCTCAAGAAATCTGCCACCAACCTCGATTATGGCGTGCGCTGGCAGAGATTTTAGAGCAGCAATATGAGCATGTTTCAGCGTTTTTGAGTCCGCTACTAGAGCGCTCAGATTTACGAATTATTTTAACTGGCGCGGGCACATCTGCATTTGTTGGTGATGCCGCCGCACCTTTTCTCAAGCAAGGGCTGCGCTTCCAAGTCGAGTCGATTCCAAACACAGACTTGGTCTCGAATCCAGAACAGTATTTAGATCCGAGTCGCCCAACTTTGTTGGTCTCGTATGCACGCTCTGGGAATAGCCCGGAGAGCGTGGCCGCGGTTGAGTTGGTCGATCAATTGGTGAGTGATTGTCACCATCTATTTTTAACCTGCAACGGCGAAGGTGAGCTTTCACGCTACGCGCATACCGCGAGCAATGCATATTGCATGTTGATGCCTGAAGGCTCGAACGATAAGAGCTTCGCTATGACATCAAGTTTTAGCTGCATGTTGATGTCGACGCTAACCTTACTCGGTGGTCAAACTCCTGCCCAGTGGCGTGAACAAATAGCAGCAACCGCAACGCTTTGTGACAGCAAGTTAGAGCAGTGGCCGACAGCGGTCAAACAGCTCGCACAGCAACCTTATGAGCGCTTAATTGTACTTGGCAGTGGCGGTTTCGCAGGTCTTGCGCGCGAAGCATCGCTCAAGTCTCTTGAATTGAGTGCGGGCAAAGTGATGACAGCATTTGATTCATCGCTTGGTTTCCGCCATGGGCCTAAGTTCACTATCAACGAAAAAGCACTAGTGATCCAACTGCTCTCAAGTGAAAGCTACACGCGCCAATACGATATGGATCTGTTCAATGAGATTCGTAGTGATAGGCAGGCGTTGGCTCATGTGGCTATCAGCGAAACGGCATTGAGCGAAGACGATGTTTTCGAACTAGGACAACTTGGCCTTGGCGATAAATGGCTTTGCTTCCCATACATCTTGTTCTGCCAAATGTTGGCATTTGAAAAATCACTCCAGCTTGGTTTAGGGCCAGACAATCCATGCCCGACTGGTGAAGTTAACCGCGTGGTTCAAGGCGTCACCATCTACCCATTTAATCAGTAAAGAATTTTATAAGGAAATTAGATCATGCCAAATATTGTTTTAAGTCGTATTGATGAGCGTCTAGTGCACGGTCAAGTAGGTGTGCAATGGGTAGGTTTTGCTGATGCCAACATTATTGTCGTCGTAAATGATGAGGTGGCGGAAGACAGTATCCAACAAAACTTGATGGAAATGGTGCTGGCTGATGGTATCGCGATTCGCTTTTGGTCAGTACAAAAGACCATCGAAACCATTCATAAAGCTTCTGAACGTCAACGCATTCTATTGGTTTGTCGTACACCAAAAGACTTTCGTCAACTGGTCCAAGGCGGCGTACCAATTAGCAATATCAACGTAGGAAACATGCACTACGTTGACGGCAAAAAGCAAATTGCAAAAACGGTTTCAGTTGACGCTGAAGACGTGGCGGAATTTGAACAACTAAAAGCGTTAGGGGTGGCGTGCACTATCCAAGGTGTACCCACCGAAAGCGCAACTGACATCTTTACTCTTATCTAACAAAGGACACCAATCATGGAAATAGGACTCTTACAGGCGTTGATGCTCGGCATCCTAGCCTTCTTAGCTGGCCTAGATTTATTTAACGGTCTTACTCACTTCCACCGCCCAGTGGTGCTTGGTCCGCTTGTCGGCCTTATTTTAGGCGATTTGCAAACCGGTATCTTAGTCGGCGGTACGCTAGAACTGATTTGGATGGGTCTTGCCCCATTAGCGGGTGCTCAGCCACCAAACGTTATCATCGGTACTATTGTCGGTACGGCTTTCGCTATCACCACTCAAGTTGACCCTAATGTCGCGGTTGGTGTCGCAGTACCTTTCGCTGTCGCGGTACAGATGGGTATCACTCTACTTTTCTCTGCTATGTCGGCGGTCATGTCTAAATGTGACGAGTACGCACAAGCTGCAGACACTGGTGGGATAGAACGCGTTAACTACATGGCACTCGCTGTTCTGGGCACCTTCTACTTCTTATGCGCTTTCTTGCCTGTTTACCTTGGTGCTGAGCACGCAGGTAAAATTGTCGAAGTACTACCTAAAGATCTGATTGATGGTTTAGGTGTTGCTGGCGGCATCATGCCTGCAATTGGTTTTGCCGTACTGATGAAAATAATGATGAAAAATGCCTACATTCCTTATTTCATCCTGGGCTTTGTGGCTGCTGCGTGGATTGAACTACCGATCCTAGCGATTGCGGCCGCAGCAACCGCTATGGCGATCATCGATTTTATGCGCAAAACGGAACCAACCCCTGTAACTGCTCCAGCTGAGGACTTTGAAGATGGAATCTAATGTAAGCAACGAACTCGACCTTCGCAGCCACAATGCTGAAGTACAACCTGCTCCGGGTGTGGCTCAAGATGAATACGAGAATAAAGAGATTGGTGCTGAGCTTACCAAGTCAGACATCAACCGTATGGCATGGCGCTCACTATTGCTCCAAGCTTCGTTCAACTATGAACGTATGCAAGCGTCAGGTTGGCTCTATGGCCTATTGCCAGCGCTGAAGAAGATTCACACTAACAAAGCGGATCTCTCTAAAGCGATGCAAGGTCATATGGGCTTCTTCAATACGCATCCGTTCTTGGTCACCTTCGTGATGGGTATTGTGCTAGCAATGGAGCGTTCAAAGCAGAACATCAACAGTATTCAAAGTACCAAAATTGCTGTTGGTGCACCTATGGGTGGTATCGGTGATGCGATGTTCTGGCTAACCCTGCTACCTATTTGTGGTGGTATCGGTGCTGACCTTGCTTTGCAAGGCTCCATCATGGGAGCGGTGTTCTTCTTCGTGCTGTTTAACGTGGTGCATTTCGGTCTACGTTTTGGTCTTGCTCACTACGCCTACCGTATGGGTGTAGCTGCGATTCCTGTGATTAAAGCTAATACCAAGAAGGTCGGTCATGCAGCGTCGATGGTAGGTATGACGGTAATCGGGGCCTTGGTAGCAACCTATGTTCGCCTCTCTACCACGGCTGAGATCACCGCTGGTGATGCGGTAGTGAAACTGCAAGCTGATGTAATCGACAAATTGATGCCAGCTTTCTTACCACTGGTCTACACCCTTGTGATGTACGCGCTGGTGAAACGAGGCTGGAGTCCGTTGAAACTTATCGGTATCACAGTGTCACTTGGTATTGTCGGTCGCTTCATGGGCTTCCTATAAACCTCACTGTCGACAGCATAACACTGGGGCTGAATTCTCAGCCCCGATAAGGAAACACAAATGATTGCAGTAATTTTATCAGGTCACGGCGGTTTTGCTTCAGGTTTAGCTAAAGCGGTATTTCAAGTGATTGGCGAACAGCCACAGTTTAAGTTTATCGACTTTCCAGAAGAGGCGACCACACCACAGCTTGAAGCAGCGATGCGTGAAGCGGTGGCGGAAATTGATTCTGGCGAAGGGATTGTATTTTTGACCGATCTTTTAGGCGGCACACCTTTTCGCACCGCTTCATTGATCAGTCAAGAACGTGATGATGTTGAAGTCGTAACAGGAACTAACATGCAGATGGCAGCAGAAATGTTGCTTGAGCGTGATGAGTTAAACCTGATGGAGTTTCGTGACCAAGCGGTCGAATGTGGTCATCGCGGTATCACCTCATTGGCGGCTGAAATGGCGCACAAAGCAAAACAAGTGGTAGAAGAAGATGGGATCTGAGCACAGCATGACGCGATGCAGCTATCGAGCGCAGCGCATATTGCACGGCGAAACCTGGCTAGATGATGCGGTCATTCAGGTTGATGAGCACGGTATTATCTGCGCGATTGAAGCGTTTAATTCCAAGTTACATGCCAGCTCGATTGATTTAGGCGCGGTGAACTTGCTACCGGGTTTAATTGATAGTCATGTTCACGGCGCCAAAGGGTGTGATGTGATGGATGCAAGCCACGACAGCTTGGACACCATGTCGCGTTATTTCGCCAGCCTTGGGGTGACCGCTTTTGTCGCCACCACAGTGACAGCGCCAGTGGCAAAAATCCGCGCTGCACTCCAACAAGTGGCGAAAAGTAAACGCCAAGGCGTCGCCGGAGCTGAAATCCTGGGGGCATATTTGGAAGGGCCTTACTTCACCGAAAAAAATCGCGGCGCCCACCCAACAAACTGGTTTCGCAGTTTATCCGTCGAAGAACTGGATAGCTGGATTTCTTACAGCGACAACCAATTGATTTCCGTTGCTCTTGCACCAGAAAAAGCAGGGGCACTCGATGCGATTCGTTACTTAGATCAACAGGGCATCCGGGTGATGCTCGGTCATACTGATGCCAGCTATGACCAAGTGCAACATGCGATGGACGCAGGCGCAAGTGGCATTGTTCACTGCTACAACGGGATGCGTGGGCTTCATCATCGCGACCCTGGCGTTGTCGGAGCAGGGTTAGTGAACTCAAAAAGTTATGTCGAGATGATTGCCGATGGTCACCATGTGCATCCGGCTGCGATCGACGTTGCGCACCGCTGTTGTGGTAACCGCATGACCTTAATCACCGATGCGATGAGCGCCACTGGAATGCCCGATGGTGATTATATGCTTGGTGAGTACACAGTGTGTATGAAACAGGGTGTGGTCACCACTGACACTGGAGGTTTAGCGGGGAGCACGTTAACCCTATCGCGTGCAGTACAAAATATTCAGCAGTGGCTCAATGTGCCACTTGAGCAAGCATGGCTAATGGCGTCATTGACTCCAGCTCAGTCACTCGGTTTGCACAACCAATTAGGCAGCTTAGAAGTGGGTAAACGCGCTTCTATGGTCGCCATTCAATCAGATTTCTCAATTGTAAAAACTTGGGTGAACGGCTGCCTTGTCTTTGAAGCCGAGTCACGAACAAGTCAGGAGGCTTTATGTATCTAATCTCTTCACGCGAAATGCTAAAACGTGCTCAGCAAGGTGGCTATGCGGTTCCTGCATTCAATATTCATAATCTAGAAACCGTACAAGTCATTGTTGAGACAGCATCTGAGATGGGCTCTCCCGTTATTCTTGCTGGTACGCCGGGTACTTATGATTATGCAGGCACTGATTATCTCATCAGCATCTGTAAAGAAGCAGCGCACAAGCACTCTATCCCACTTGTTTTACATCTAGATCACCATGAAGATCTGCAAGACATCCGTAATAAGGTCGATCACGGTATTCGCTCTGTGATGATCGATGGTTCTCACCACGCATTTGATCAAAACATCGAAATCGTTCGCTCTGTCGTCGATTATTGCAATCGTTTTGATGCGAGCGTTGAAGCGGAACTAGGGCGATTAGGTGGTCAAGAAGATGATCTGGTTGTGGATAGCGCCGATGCGTTGATGACCGATCCGGCTTCAGCGGCGGAGTTTGTGCGTCGCACTGGCATTGACTCGTTAGCAGTGGCCATTGGCACTGCGCATGGCCTATATAAAGCAGAGCCAAAATTGGATTTTGACCGCCTTGATAAAATTCGCTCTGTGGTCGATATTCCACTTGTGTTACATGGCGCGTCTGGTGTGCCTGATGAGATGGTACGTCGCTGTATCGAGTTAGGTGTGTGTAAAGTTAACGTGGCAACTGAATTGAAAATAGCGTTCTCGAATGCGGTTAAGCAGCACTTTTCAGAACACCCAGATGCGAATGACCCGCGTAAATACATCACACCAGGTAAAGCCGCAATGAAACAAGTGGTGATGGATAAGATTCATATGTGTGGCAGCGACGGTAAGTTATAACGCGTTTAGTTCTCCCTCGCTTTAACGCTCTTGTAAGGTGAGGCAGTAACACCTTTCCCCCCGATAGGTGTTATTTATTGGGAGCCCTTAGTCAGGCTCCCATTTCTTTTTTTTGCGAACTTTTTATTTGGTGCATATCGGCTGATCATGCCTACAACCCTTTTAAGTACTGAGCATTAGCCGTGGGTTGAATCATGTTGTTTATGGCTTGAACGTTCTCTTCTTTATGCTGAGCCAGTAGTGCTAAAAAGGCATCAATCAACTCTGGTTTGCTTACGGATACCTTGGTTTCCGTTTGAATATCGCGTAGGTCGATCAATACATCAGTAAACAGTTGTGGCAACTCTTGCAGCACCTGCAGGTTGAGAACATTGTGCTCGCTGTAGATAGCATTGTGGCTGCCTTTTTGCTTTTGCACCACGTATGGGTTGTCTTTGAGGTTGATGATTGAGGTACGTTTATCGCAGCGTTTTAAGCAACCTTTATTTACTTTAATCTTTCGACACCCCTCGGTTTGCTGGAACAGACACTGACGGCTGGTGAGAAGCGTATTTGGATGATAGATGCTGTAATAGCTGCGCATGTTTGGCGGACGTTTAATGTGGCGCATTTGCTTCATGTTCAGTTCATTAGAGATAAACGCACCACTGGCTGAAAACTCTTCTTGAAGGCATTTCAATGCGTAAGAGTTCGCGGTGTTCATTTGCGGCCCTGCAACCCAACCTAATCCGAGTTCCTGAGCAAGCATTGCTACCCCCGAGTTATTGGTGACAGATAGGTCTGGCTTGATGGCTTGAAGAAACTCACGCGCTACTTGGTAATCATCACCAATTAATATCGCCGGAAACCAGGGTTTTAGCTTAGGGTTGGCGGTAAATAGCTCAACCATGGTTCTAAGTTCACTGGCGAGACCCATTGGTAGTTGGTAGTAGATATCGACGTTATTGTACTCGCACAAGCTCGCTTCTTGCGCTGCAGAGATAAGTACTGACAACGTAGGCGTGCCTAAGTGCTGTTGTGGCTGAGGTAGCGCAGGTAAGCTTGGGACATCAATGGCACCTTTCAAGCTACTACCTGAGGCTTGGGTCGTGGAGAGCTCGAATGCTTGAGTCTTCTCAGAGACGTTCTCAATGATGGCCGTTTTATCGTCGTAGAGCTTTTTCTTAATTCCTTGGATCTGCTGTGCCGTTTCGCATTTATAGATCTTAGAGAAGTGCTTCACCGCGTGGTCACGAGGGTTGTCGATGTACATGGCTTTGCCGAAATCACCCTGCAAGAAGGCATTGGAAAAGTCGCGATTAAACACCGTGTATAACTCTGTTGTATCACTCGATAATTCTATCCCTTTACACAAACGATCTATCTGCTTGCGCCAGTTATCGACCACGGTGTAGACGTAGTGGGATTTTTTAATGCGGCCTTCCACTTTCAATGAGTAAACACCCGCATCGGCAAGCGCTTGTAGATCACCAAATGCAGAGTTGTCTTTCATATTGAGTGGGTAGTTATTGCCTGTTTTGGTTGTCTCGTACTGTTCACGGCAAGGCTGGCTACAGCGTCCACGGTTACCGGAAGCTCCGTTGCGTGCTGAGCTAATGTAGCAAATACCCGAGAAACCAATGCAGTATGAACCGTGAACAAACACTTCCATCATGACATCGTGCTGACGACCAAACTTAGCCAAATGTTTGATCTCATCGATATTGAGTTCACGCGATAGATTCACTCGGCTGGCAGTCAGATGATTGAGAAATAAAATCTGCCCTTCATTGTGGGTGTTAAGCTGAGTTGAAGCATGAACATCGAGAGCTGGGAAATAGTTCTTAACGATGTAAGCCAGCCCAAGATCCTGAACGATAACGCCGTCGATTGCGGTGGTGCTTAACTGGCTAAGCAGCCTCACTATGGCTGAGATTTCGCTCTCTAAGATCAGAACGTTCAGAGTTAGGAATATCTTACATTCGTGCTGATGGGCGAGCTGTAACACGCCATTCAAGTTGTCTAGGGTTAGGTTGGTGGCTCGGTTGCGCGCGTTGAAGCGGTCTAAACCACAATAGATGGCATCGGCCCCGGCCGCAATAGCCGCCTTGATAGAGTCTAAATCCCCACCCGGTGCTAATAACTCAAATTGATCGCGTGTCACTACTTGTCTCTGGCTCGCCATATTAGGCTGAGTATTTTACGGGGTTAGAAAGTGTGATCTAGAACAGATTGAAGCTTTATTAATCTGCATCAATAAATTCGTGTCAGAACAAATTGTTTCAGATAGTGGTTGCAAATATCATCAATTGCTTTAGTGTTATACCTATGTATAACACTAAAGCACATGTGATAAGGCAAGCGTCATGACTGACTGGAATGAAACTCAGCCTATCTTTCGTCAATTAGCAGACCGAATTACAGAGCAGATACTGCAAGGAACTTGGCTCGAAGGGCAAGCGCTGCCTTCGGTCAGAACCGTAGCGGGGGATTTAAAAATCAACCACATTACTGTAATGAAAGGCTATCAGCTGTTGGTGGATGAAGGTTTAGTGGAAAAAAAGCGTGGTCAAGGAATGTTTGTGGCAGAAGGTGCATTGATCCAACTGAAAGCCACACAGAAACAAGACTTTATTCAGCAGCAAATTCCTTCTATTGCAGTGAAATTGCAGCAGCTAGACATCCCGTTACAAGAATTTATTGAGCAGTTAACGCTGCATGTTGAGGGTAAACAATGAGCGTATTAATTGAAGCGCGTCAGGTATCTAAAAATTACTCTGGCCGAGATAAAGCGCAGAGCGAAGCGATTAAGAACATCGGTTTTGAGCTCAAAGCAGGGCAGGTTCTCGGCCTATTAGGTCATAATGGCGCAGGTAAATCGACTCTAATTAAGAGCTTACTTGGTGCCCATGATTACCAAGGTGAGATTCGAGTGTTAGGGTTGGAGCCGACTTTACAGCGTGCCAAAGTGATGGAGCATCTTTCCTATATTTCAGATGTTAACGTGTTGCCTGATTGGATGACCGTGAAGCAAATTCTGCGTTATACCGCTGGCGTTCATCCTAGTTTCGATATTGACAAAGCGCGCGCAGTGATTGAGAAAACCGACATTAAGCTTCACAGTAAAATCAAGTCTCTCTCTAAGGGCATGAAGGTTCAACTGCACCTTGCGATTGTTATTTCAACCGATACCAAGGTGCTGATTTTAGATGAACCTACTTTAGGTTTGGATCTTGTTTACCGTGATACTTTCTATCGTCATTTGCTTGAGTGGTTCCATGACGGTGAGCGTGCACTGATCATTGCTAGTCATGAAGTGTCTGAAATAGAACACCTGTTAACGGATGTGTTGATCCTCAAGCATGGTCAGGCTGTACTCCAAGCGTCGATGGACAGTGTCGCGCAAGATTACGTGATCGTAGAGACCAATGAAGATCAGCGAGCGAAAATGGAGACGCTGAAACCGTTATCGAGTGAACGTGGTTTAGGTAGCACTCGTTGGTTGATTCAATCTGAGCAAGCGGAACAGCTTGATGATGTCGATAAAATTTACAATGTAAAACTGGCGGATCTGTTCCTAGCTTTACAAAAGGAGGCGGCGTAATGAATCCTTATTTTTATATGCTAGAGAAAGAGTGGCTAGAGCATAAGATCGTTACTCGTATTCCTTTGGTGTTGCTGGTGTGTGGTGTGTTGCTTGTGCTTTCTATTTTGATGAACTCAACCATTCAAAGTAATGTCACGTATGAGCTGACCTACAATATTGACGGCCATGAGTCTGGTTTTGAATTGGGCAAGCAACTAAGCGGATTAGCTTTTGCTTTCACCGGTTTACTCTCGATCCTACTTACCACGCTTTATTTCCCTAAAACATTGCGCAAAGAGCGCCAAGAGGGCAGTGTGATGTTTTGGCGCAGTATGCCTGTGTCGGATCTGACGATTCATTTGGTTAAGCTAGGCTTTGGCTTACTTGTTACACCTATTATTTGCTCGATGCTTGTCATCTCCGCTGATCTGGTTATGTGGCTAATTAACCTTGTTATGTCGCAAAACTTTCCACTGTTCTTCACTGGTGAGTCGATCTTGTATGTGTTTACGCATTGGTTGGAGTTTATTGGCCGTATGTGGCTAGTTGGTATGGCACTACTTCCGTTAGCCGCTTTGGCGCTAGCGATTTCGCAGAAAGTCAGTTCACCGCTGTTAGTCATGATCATCGGTTTTTACGTCATCAAACTGCTGTCGACTAACCTTCTGGGTGTGGATTTTATTAGCGATTTTTTGCAAGCGGTCACTGCGTTACCATTTGAACTGATGGCTGGTGGAAATCCATTTTATGCGTTTGCTAATGTGGGTGCTGTTTATCTAATTAGCTACTACTTGATTGGCGCGTTAAGCTTGGTAGTGAGCCTACGATTGAGCCGTTCGGTGGATTAGGCAAGTTTGTACGGATTGCAGTTGATGAAACAACTGTCATGGTTGATGAACCAATTGCGAGCTGAACGAAAACTTCGATTAATCAATGGATAAATCATTTGCCGCTAGTGGGTGCTAGCGGCAAACTCTTTTTATTTGGATATCTTTCAATGCAAGTAAGCGGTCACATACAATTCTTCGTTGGTACCTATACGGATTCGCCTAGCCGAAGTATCGGTATCGCTCTGGTCAGCTTAAATCAACAAACGGGCGAACTGACTCGCCTTGATGATTTCTACCCCGTTCGTAATCCGTCTTACCTGTGCCAGACTGAACACGCGCTTTATGGCGTGTCTGAAATCTCCCAGCAGGAGGGAGCCAAACTGATTTGCCTGCGTGATGGATTGAATCACACGTTACCAATAGAAGGTGATTACCCTTGCCACCTAGATGTCTCCGCTGATAACCGATACCTTGCAGTTGCCAATTATGGCTCTGGAGATGTCATCGTTTATTTGCTAGATAGCAACACTGGAGTGCCCGAAAAACCAGTTGCGACCTTATATCAAGAGGGAAAAGGGCCAAATACAGATAGACAGGGTTCACCCCATGCACACCAAGTGATATTTCAGCGCAATGACGATGTGCTGGTGAATGTTGATTTGGGCAGTGATGCTGTTCATTTTTATCGTTTTGAGCAAGATGTATTTAGCTTGCAGCAGAGCGTCAAGCTAACCCCAGGTTGTGGGCCCCGTCATTTGGTGTTTAACAAGGCAGAAGACACAGCTTATGTGGTTTGTGAGTTGAGTGAAACTTTGGTAGTGCTGAGCAAAACTGACGATAGTTGGCATTTAACTGCTCAGTTGGATTTGATTCCAGGTTCGAGCAAGGGAGAGGCTGCTGCGGCAATCAAGTTGTCAGCAGATGAAAAGTTCATTTATGTCTCGTGTCGCCACCAAAATGCACTAAGTGGCTTTGATGTCTCGCAAAACTCTGTGAAGTGGCTAGGTGCGACGGATTGTGGTGGCGCATTCCCGCGAGATTTCGCGATCAGCGCTTGCAACGAGTGGGCCGTCGTGGCGAATCAGCACTCTGGTACACTCACGAGTTTTCGTCTTAATCCGGTAACGGGTGAACTTGAGTCGACAGGTCATCAGTGTCACATCGACGCGCCTGTTTGCGTGATAGAGCTGCAGTAAATGAAAAAGGTAGCGAAATGCTACCTTATGCGATCGTGTACTAACCGCGTGATTACGCTTTTTGAAGGTCTCTAGCTGGGTAAGTCAGTGTCATACCATCTACTGTTACTCGAACGTAGAAGCCACCGCTGCTTAGTCCTACAACCATCATTTTACCGAAATCAACGCCTTTAGTTGCGACAACAACATCATCAATTGCAAACATGAACACACCTTGAAGTTAATCAATAGAACTAATCTGTCGGCATGGATTTAAGCAGTAATAGACGATGATACCTAATCAGGTTTTTTGTCGTCACAGTAAAAAAACCGATTGGCAGATTTGGTATTCAAAATTAGTCATTCGATTAATTTAAGTTGTTGTTTTTAAATGCGTCAGCATAGGCTTTATCTTCTCGCATAATATGCTGTTGTAACCAGTTTTTAAGAAATGCCATCAACTCGTCACCAATATCTTCACCTCTCTCTACACGGCGCTGGAACTCCAACACCTGTTCGACTAATTTGTGGTGCTTAGCTACGTGTGCGTCGGTTTGCTCATAGGCAATCTGACTGAATAGGATCTCTTCATAGGCGAAGTGATTAGCGGTGTAGTCGATTAAGCCTTGAACGACTCTTTTGATGGAAGAGAGCCCATAATTGTGATTCAGTAGGTAGTACAGTTCATTGATCAAATGAAGCAATGCTTGGTGTTGGCGATTGATTTCATCTAAACCGATGTCGAGCTGCGCATTCCATTCGAGTAATTTTTCGCGTTTGGCTTCTTCGGCTTCAATCTGCTGTGTGTCGGTAGCAAAGCGATGCAGTAGTGAATCTATTTCACCCGACAAGTTACGAACGGTAATACTGGCGATCAACGTTTCTTGAGTGGTGCGTACATTATTGTCAGACTCTGTAGCGATATTTTCTAAGCGAGATTGCAGTTGATGCGTTTGAGAAAGCTGCTGATCGGATGATTGAGCTATCTGTTCGCCGTAGCTGCGTAGATCTTCGATTTGCTGGTTGAGTTCTTGGAAAGTATGTTCAGCGGTGGAAGCTATGCTAAGTGAACTTTCCATACTTGACTTGTTCTCTTGCATGGTCGCTAAAACATCATTTGTCTTCGCTTGAAGGTTGGTGATCTTGCTGCGGATCTCTTCTGTTGCTTCCTGTGTTCTTAATGACAAAGAGCGGACTTCATCAGCCACTACGGCAAACCCCCGACCTTGCTCTCCAGCGCGAGCACTTTCAATTGCAGCGTTTAACGCTAATAGGTTGGTTTGTTCAGCGATAGAACCAATGGTTTCCATTACTTGGCTTATTTGCGCAGTCTCTTCCATCAAAGACTGAAAGTGTTGATTGGAGTTATCGATGTGCTGATTGGCATTATCTAGTGCTTCACCTAGTGACACCATATCGTGTGTACCTTGGTCGGCTTTAGATTTTGCTTGATTAGCAAGGCTTGCGGTCGATTCACAGTAAGTTGAAACGTTTTGTGTAATGTCTGATAGTTGGTTGACGGTTGCTTTTGCTTGGTCAATGTCTTGCTTTTGGCTCATTGCGCCTGTTTTAGATAGCTCGGAATCTTCTTGAACTCTAGTGGCGACTTCAACCAGTCGGGCGGTTGATTTACGAAGAGCGTGAACGGTTCTTGATGTGTCTTCGCCAATACGATTGAAGTTTTTTAACAGTGGTGCATTTAAGTTGCTCTCGGTATCGATTCTAACCGAGAGGTCACCTTCTGATAGATGGGTTGCCGCTTGATTTAGTTGGTGCAGTGCGCGCGTCATGGATGTTATCGCAGCAAGGGCAAGTATGTGATAAATGCTAAGTATAGCGAGCCCAAGCCAAGATTGGGCGAGAAAAAGCACCGCAGCAATGGGCGCAACGATCACAGTGAGCATTAGTGATTGTTGTGTTGAGGAGAGGGAACTTAAGCCAGCTAATAGTGTTTTAATCATACGCCAACCCCTTGGCTAAAAATCTAATCTTCACTCCAATAAATCTAGGCGAAATATAGCGAAAGCCCTACTGAAAGCGACTATAAATTTGGGTAAATCACTCTTAAACTCCAAAAGTGGAGTATCAGTTAGGTTATGCCGTGGGGGGGAGTAGTAGAGTTAGACTAGCAGAAAAAGGTGCTCTGCTAGTCGTGTATGAGGGTATCTAGACGGTTTGGAATTAAATTGCAGGACAGTTGCCTTTTTTGTCTTGATAACTTCTTCTTTACCAAGGGTTTCATCACTGTGCTTCGTGGCTTTATAAAAATTTCCTCTCGTCTATTCCACAATTTTGGTATGTTTGACTTTATTAATAAAATGTAATGATGTCTTATGTGGTTTGTTAATAACATGCGCTGTTAAATGGCGCATTCTATTCAAGCTATTAGGATTGTCCCGGTGAATCAGATGTTTGGTGGAGTGTTTCCCGCTTCTATCAAAAGCTCAGAAATGAACAGCCCCCTGCGTGGAAAGTTTAAATGGCGCGGGATTGAAGTGCGGCTTGGTTTGGCCTTGGCGATGTTGTCCATGACGACGTTACTTCTCGCTTTGTTCAGTTCCACAACCTATAACAGGCTCGAAAGCGCTTTGGTTGAGCTAAAAGAACGCGAAATTCCTGCGTTGGAGCAGGCCGCTAGATTGAATGACATGGTGCGTTTGGTGATTACTGACTCTTCTCAACTTGTGGCTGCGGACTCAAACCTTGAAAGGCGCAGTTCTATGGTGAGGATTGAAGACAGCATCGATGAAATGAACCGAGTGCTTGCGCATTTTCCTGAGTATCACGCTTACTTTAAAGACCTGATCATGCAGGTGAGTAACAGTTTGAGTTTGCTTTATCAAAGTGGCGAAGAGTCACGTGAGCTCAATAAGCAGCTAAGAAATTTGCTCGAAGGTTTTTATCCTCTGTTGCAGCAGGTGAGTGAAGAGCTAGATCGCCTACCTGAAGAACAAAAGTCACGTCTGCAATATAGTCAGTTGAAAGCGTTATTGTTTTATCAGTTAGGTTTAGTTGAAAAGCTGTATAACGATGGCAGTTTTAATGAGTTGGATTACACCACTTATCGATTGGAGCAGCTTGGGCAAGACTGGTTTAACTTGTGGCTAGCCAGTGGGTTAGCGGAGTCTTTACCTGCATTGGATGAAAAGCTTTCGGTTATTTACACCCTTGCCTCTCGTTCAAGTCGGTTAGTGCAACTAAAAAATCAAGCGTTGGAGCATCATTATCAACAGGAATTTTTGCTAGAAAATAGCCGAAAGTATTTGCACCAACTTTCGGTTCAGATCGAGCGCAATACGTCTAACGTGAATTTAGAAATAGACTCGTCTATCGCTCATGTACAAGCGTCACTAGCTTCAAATCGTACCTTTTCACTTGTCCTTTCCATGCTCAGTCTGATTGCGGCGGCCGCGATTGCTTGGTTTTATGTGCGTAAAAATATACTAGAGCGTTTGCTCAACCTTAAAGACGATATGTTCGCGATTTCCACTGGGCACTTACATACGAACATTGTTGTGAAAGGGCAGGATGAGATTACCCAGATGGCAAAGTCGTTACAGGTGTTTCAGGCTACGGCGAAAGCGGTTAAGAAAACTAACTTAAAACTTGAAGCAGAGGTGGTAGAGCGAAGATTGGCAGAAGAGAGATTGAGAGTGACGCAAGATGAGCTCGTTCAGGCAGGGAAACTGGCTGCGTTGGGGCAGTTGAGTGTTGGTATCACCCATGAAATAAATCAGCCTCTAACTGCTATCAGTAGCCATACTCGCAGCGCGAAGAAGTGGTTGGAGCAAGATCGTTTAGATAAAGCGACCGATAACTTAAATAAGATTGAAACCTTACTCGGTAAGGTGGCCGCGTTAACCCATCATTTGAAAGCTTTCTCACGTAAAAGTGATGGGAAGATTTCTTCCGTTGCGGTAATGCCTGTCGTGAATGACGCCATCGAACTGTTTGCCAATAAGCAAGTTCCTATCGTTCTAGACTGCAACCTTTCAGCAAATGAAAGTGTTCGCGCCAATCCAATCCGCTTAGAGCAAGTGTTGGTGAATCTCATCAGTAATGCGATTGATGCTGTTGAGATGACCCCTGAACCTGTTATTTCGGTCTCCGTTTCTCGATCGGAAGAGTCAGTCACCATTGCGGTCAAAGATAATGGCAAAGGTATCTTAGCTGATGATATTCCCCATATTTTTGACCCATTTTATACCCGAAAAGAGGTGGGCAAGGGTTTGGGGTTAGGGCTCTCTATCGCTTTTAACATCATTAAGGATTTTGGCGGTTCAATTCGGGTGAGCTCGCAGCCACAGCAGGGCAGTGAGTTTGTAGTTTATTTAAAAGGCGTGAAATCATGACAATGGAAAAGCAAGTTACCCTGATAGACGATGAGTTTGATGTGGTGGAGGCGCTGAGAGAAATGTTAGAGCTTGAAGGCTTTCACGTAACTAGCTTTACCAACCCTAAAGCGGGATTAAAGTCGCTCGTACCCGACAGCAAACAAGTTGTGCTTTGCGATGTTCGTATGCCTCAGCTTGATGGATTATCAATGCTGGATGCGATTCAAAGCCGTGCGCCTGCTTGTGAAGTTATTTTGATGAGTGGTCATGGTGATATACCCATGGCGATTGAAGCGATGAAGTTGGGTGCTTTTGATTTTATCGAGAAGCCATTGCAAAGTGATGAGTTACTTGAAAAGCTCAACTTAGCCTCGACGCATGTCCAGAGTGTTTCGTGCCAGGCTTCGGAATCTCCTGAGCTACCTATAGAGAATGTCGTTATTGGTGTCTCTAATCAGATGGAGATGGTGCGCAGTCAAGTATTGGCTCTGGCTCGAACCGGCGTTGATACCATCATCAACGGAGAGACTGGCACGGGCAAAGAGGTGATAGCGCGTGCCTTACATCGCTACTCGATGCGCCGCGATAAACCGTTTGTTGCCATCAACTGCGGTGGTATGACAGAGAGCATCATTGAGAGCGAACTGTTTGGTCATGAGGCCGGGTCATTTACCAGCGCCAATAAGAAGCGAATTGGCAAAATTGAGCAAGCGCATGGTGGCACACTATTCCTCGATGAAATAGAAAGCATGCCAATTTCGGTGCAAATTAAACTGCTGCGAGTTATCCAAGAACGTGTGATTGAACGTGTGGGAGGCAATACCCTCATTCCTGTCGATATTGTTGTCGTTGCCGCGAGCAAAGCTGACTTAGCTGAGTTAAGTCAGCGTGGAGAGTTTAGGGCCGATCTCTTCTATCGACTCAATATCGCTAGCTTGAATTTACCGCCTTTGCGCCAGCGAAAAGAGGATATCCAATCTCTGTTTAGGCATTTTGTGGTTCAAGCGAGTCAAAAATATAAAACGCGAGCTTCGACACTCTATGCTGAACAAATTCAGCAGTTATGTCGTCATGACTGGCCGGGGAATGTCCGAGAGCTAAGAAACGTTGCTGATCGATTCGTCTTAGGTATTGTGGGTGAGGGTTTTGACCTCCAAGCACCTTCAACTCAAGGCAGTGAGGCGTTTGCTTTTGAGCAGCAGATGGAGCAGTACGAGCTAAATGTGCTAACAGAAGCTCTGATTGAGACTGCGGGCAACATCAATGAGGTTTCGCTGCGGTTAAATCTGCCACGTAAAACCCTGTATCGAAAGATGAAAAAGCATCAACTAGACAAAGACAGTTTTAAGTCGCAAACCGCAAGACACAATTGACCCATCACAGAAGTTAAATAATCCTGTGATGTTTATCTGATTGAATTGTAAGTGAAAAGTTTTTGGCACGTTGCGTGCAAATTGCTTATGGTTCTGGCGAGAAGTCAGGGAGTTGCATTAACGCGTAAGAACTTCATAAAGCCAGAGCGACATAAACTAATAACTATTTGCTGCAAGGAGAAACAACAGATGAAGCATATCTTAACCAGTAGTATCGCTCTATTGTTAGGTGTTAGCGCAATAGCCATGGCGGGTAATGAACCGGCGCAGGTTGGCCCTCGCCCTATCTATCTCGTGAGTGATATGGAAGAGAGTCCGCTCAAAACTAAGCTTGAAAGCTGTAGTGATGGCCCATTCTATCGCAGTGACTTTTCAATTGGCCACCGCGGCGCGGCGATGCAATTTCCTGAGCATACTAAGGAGTCTTATTTGGCTGCGATTGCAATGGGGGCAGGGGTTTTGGAGTGCGATGTTACGTTTACTAAAGATAAACAGCTTGTCTGTCGTCATTCACAAAGTGACTTGCATACCACCACGGATGTTCTTGCTCACCCAGAGCTAGCGAAGAAATGCTCGGTACCATTTAAGCCAGCTAACCCAGAAACGGGTGAAGATGCGCAAGTTGAGTGCCGTACTTCTGATTTTACTTTGGCGGAGTTTAAAACTCTTAAAGGTAAAATGGATGGCGCAAACCCGAAAGCGACCACTATTGAAGAGTACATGAGTGGCACACCTGGTTGGCGAACTGATTTGTACTCGCAGACAGGTACGTTAATGACCCATGCAGAAAGTGCTGAACTATTCAAAAAGCATGGCGTAAAGGTCACTCCAGAGCTTAAGTCAGCAAAAGTTGAGATGCCTTATCAAGGCTTTAGCCAAGAGATGTACGCTCAGAAACTGGTTGATGAGCTGAAAGCAGCAGGGTTCTCTGCGAAAGATGCGTATGTTCAGTCATTCAATCTCGACGATGTGAAGTACTGGATCAACAATGAACCTGAGTTTGGCAAACAAGCAGTGTATCTCGATGATCGCGTGTACAACTTAGAAGGTTTCACAGCAACCTTAGAAAATATGAAAGCGTTATCAAAACAGGGCGTGCAGATCATCGCTCCGCCACTTTATGCGTTGATACAGCTTGATGATAACAATTCGATTGTCGCGTCTGAGTACGCCAAGCTGGCAAAACAAGCTGATCTCGACATTATTGCTTGGACGTTGGAGCGTTCAGGGCCGCTTGCGCAAGGTGGTGGTTGGTACTATCAAACGGTGACTGAACAGATCAATCAAGATGGTGACATGATGAACGTACTTGATGTTTTGGCACAAGATGTTGGAGTGCTGGGCGTGTTCAGTGATTGGCCTTCTACCGTGACTTACTACGCTAACTGTATGGATATCTAAAGGAACCAACGTCTCAGCGCGTATGTTTTTCGAAATAATATAAGGGCTTTCGAGCCCTTTTTTGAGCATCAAAGGTACTGGGACAGAAATGACCCAAATAGAATCACATCAGCTAGACAGAAATGACCCAAATGAAATCTAAGAGAGTGGTATGTAGAGTAAGTTATTGAAAATAATAATTAAAATAATTGGCACGTCCCCTGCTATACGAAGAGTGAACATCAACAATAACGTGAATGTAAGGTTCTAATATGAAAAACAGTGTAAAAGGATTGTTAATCGCTGGCTCTTTGCTGCTTCCATCGATGGTAATGGCAAGTGAGTGTGCAAATCGCGGGGTGCTGGATGAAAGATACTGTGATGAAAACCAAGACTTGGTCGCTGACGCACCAAAAGATGCAAGTGAATGGATAGACCCAAGTACGCTAGTATTTACTTATACACCAGTAGAAGACCCAGCGCTTTATAAAGATGCTTTTGCTGACTTTCAAGCACACCTAAGCAAGATCACGGGTAAAAAGGTCATTTACTACACGGTTCACTCAAACTCTGCTCAGGTTGAAGCAATGCGCTCAGGTCGTTTGCATGTAGCAGGCTTCTCCACTGGACCTACAGGATATGCCGTAAACTTAGCGGGCTACGTGCCAATTGCGGTTAAAGGTGATGAAGCGGGCTTCCAAGGCTATAACCTAGTGACCATTGTACGTAAAGATAGCGGTATCAACGATATGGCAGATCTTAAAGGTAAGCGAGTTGCTCATACTTCTGCTTCATCCAACTCAGGTAACTTAGCGCCGCGTGCACTCTTTCCTGCTCAAGGTCTCGTTCCTGATGAAGACTATAAAGTACTTTACTCAGGCAAACATGACCAATCTATTTTAGGTGTATATAACGGAGACTACGACGCAGCTCCAGTTGCATCTGATGTGTATGACCGTATGGTAGCCGCAGGTCGTGTTGATGATTCTGAGCTTAAGATCATTTATCGCAGTCCACGTTTCCCTACTTCTGCATTTGGCTATGCACACAACCTTAAACCAGAGTTGGTAGAGAAAATTAATGAAGCTTTCTTTAGCTACCGATTTACTCCAGAAATGAGCCAAGCGTTTAAAGGCGCGGATCGTTTCTCTCCAATCACTTACCAAGAAGACTGGTCTGTAATTCGCGATATCGCGCATGCAACAGGCACGGCTTACACCAAAACTGGCCTGAAGAAGCTTGCTGAAAAAGACGCAGCGAAGCGTGCTAAGAAAAAAGCGGCTGAACTAGCGAAGCAAGCAACCAGCCAATAATAACTCTCTAACAACGGCAGAAGTACGGTGCCCTATGTGTAGGGCATAGGGCACCGTACACCCAAAATTCAGGCTCAATATAAGAAAACAAGGAATAGTAGTATGGCCGTAGCAAGCTGTAACGAAACAAAATACGACGGAATAAAGATCAATAACCTGTTTCATGAATATGTAGCAGGCAAGCCAATCCTTAAAGGCATCGATATTGATATCGATCAGCCGGGCATCATCGCCATCATTGGCCCTTCCGGTACAGGCAAAAGTACCTTACTGCGTTGTATCAACCGCTTGAATGACCCAACCAGTGGGGAAATTTTATTTGAAGGTGAAGACCTAACTAAGCTACAAGGCCAAGCATTGCGTAAACAGCGTCGTCATATCGGTATGGTTTTCCAAGAGTACAACTTGGTCGAAAGGCTGACGGTGATTGAAAACGTACTTAGTGGGCGTTTAGGTTACATGTCTTCATGGAACGCATGGCGACGTAATTACTCGGCAGAAGACCTAAAGAAAGCATTTGAACTGCTGGAATTCGTTGGGCTACAGGATTTCGCTAATCAGCGTGCAGATAGCCTTTCTGGTGGTCAGCGTCAGCGTGTTGGTATTGCGCGTGCAGTCATGCAAGACCCATATATCTTACTGGCCGATGAGCCAACCTCTTCTCTTGACCCTAAGACAGCAGTAGAAATCATGGAGTTGATGGAGACATTTGCCAAAGACAAACAGATCCCTGTACTAGTCAATATTCATGACGTGAACTTAGCTAAACGTTTCGCCAATCGCATCATAGGTATGTGTAACGGCAAAGTTCACTACGATGGTAGCCCTGAGGGAATCAGTGAGGAAGATCTTAAGATTATCTATGGGGGTGAATCATGGCTGGATTAAGTTCATCCCCGACATCGACAAGTGTAGAAAATCCATTTAAAGCTTCCTGGGCGAGCCGACTGGGAGTCGTTGCTGTTATTGCGTATCTGTTTTACAGCTTCTCGACACTCAATCTTAGTTTTGACCGTTTAATTATAGGTTTTGGTGAAAGTGAGCGCTTGCTTTCTAGGATGTTCCCGCCGGACTTTTCTCGCTCTAACCTACTTCTTAGCGGCTTAGCTGAGAGTTTGCAGATAGCCATCATCTCGAGTTTTTTTGGTATTGTCATCTCCTTGTTTTTAGGCCTGTTGGCGGCAAGAAATATGATGCCCTCAATGGTATCTAGCCCAGTGCGTGGCTTTATTGCTCTGTGTCGTTCATTTCACCCAGTGATTATCGCCATTTTATTTGTTAAAGCGGTGGGATTTGGAGCGTTAGCAGGGATTTTGACCTTAGTGTTTGCGTCGATTGGCTTTATTGCCAAGCTGTTTGCTGAAGCTATCGAAGAGATCTCTTTTAAGCAAGTTGAAGCGATTAGAGCTACTGGCGCAAGCTTTGTTGGGGTTATTTTGTTTGCGGTGATGCCGCAGGTTTTCACTCGCTTCATTGGTTTTGCTAGCTACCAGTTAGACTCGAATCTACGTAATTCAACTATGGT
This sequence comes from Vibrio tubiashii, assembly GCA_000775715.1. GTDB lineage: Bacteria > Pseudomonadota > Gammaproteobacteria > Enterobacterales > Vibrionaceae > Vibrio > Vibrio tubiashii_A. Next base: position 534,910 of record JRWQ01000001.1, on the reverse strand, counting down.
CGGCATCGTAGGTGCGGGGGGCTTGGGCGGCACACTGTTCTCAGCATTTCAGCGTTTTGATTACGACTTTGTTGCAGCTATTCTGATCACCATTATTGCGCTGATTCTTGTCGGTGAGTTTTTGTCTAATGTAGTAAGGAGAATCTTCTGATGACAACCGCTTCTATTGATAAAGAATGGCAACGTTTTACGTTCAACGAGCGTCTCGCGAGGTTCGCTGCTTATTTGTGTTTTGTTTCGGCGATTGTTTGGTCTTGGCAGACTGTTGAGATCATTCCAGAGTTTCTTTATGACGCACCTGCTCAGTTTGCAGATATGTTTGGTCGAATGGTACCGCTAGACTACGCGTTTTACCCACAAACCATTCACGCAGCAATGATTGAAACCCTGCATATTGCCACTTTGGGTACTTTGTTCACATTGGGACTGGCTATTCCATTGGCATTACTGAATGCGCCGAATATTACCCCGAGCAAAACGTTGAACTGGATTGCACAGTTTTTTTTAGTGTCGTCGCGCTCCGTTAACTCGCTGGTATGGGCGTTGTTGTTCATTGCGCTGTTTGGTCCGGGTGTTCTAGCTGGGATAATGGCGATTGCCGTTCGAAGCGTTGGCTTTGTCGGCAAGCTACTCGCAGAAGCGATTGCGGAAGTGAACATGGGAACGATTGAAGCGCTAAAGGCAACAGGCGCACCTTGGATGAGTATTTTGTTCAAAGGGTACTGGCCGCAAGTGATGCCAGCCTTTTTCTCGATTGTGTTGTTCCGTTGGGACATTAATGTACGTGAGTCAGCAGTACTTGGTTTAGTGGGCGCTGGCGGCATTGGTGTGGTGCTTAACGACGCACAAAACCTATTCGAGTGGCAAAAGGTGTCGATGGTTCTAGTCAGCATTTTTGCGGTCGTTATTTTGGCCGAAGCGCTGGTAGTACATGTACGTAAGAAATTGATTTAATGTTCAAAAAGTTCCAAGCGTTCAATATCAAAGGCAGAGAAATCTGCCTTTTTTGATCAAGCCGTATTTCAGCATGCGTGTTTTTATTAATGGGTTTGTCAATTAGGCTAAACTTAAGAGGTACATGATGTTGCTCTGGAGGTATGCATGGAGTTTCTAGTCCAGTTTGATGAAGAGGGTGTGTATCAGAACAATTCGTGGGATGTTCCCGTACCCTACCGTAAAGGCGAAGTACGGGCACTCAACCCTCTTATGGCTATGGTTCTGATTGAGCGTAATCAGGCCCATCTCTACACTCATCTAAAAGATAAGCGATTGGCGATATCTGATGACGAAGGGTGAAGGGGTATCAAGCAAAAGAGACATAGCTGACCAACTTGCTATGTCGCCTTTTGTATCAGTAACTGTCGGGTAAACTCAGCAAAACCAAACCCTCCGGGTAGTGACATGACTTTCGATGGCTTGTGGGTCAGTTTATCCCAGTATTGACGTATATTGTCGACTCCAACGGTAAATGGCAGTGTTTCAAACATTTGCTGATCATTGAGTGAATCACCGACATAACAGCATTTATTCAAGATATCTTGCTCTAATAGCCCTTTACTTTTGAGAAACGAGTAAGTGCTAGCTCGTTTAGAGTGAGCGCCATACCACGCATTAATATGGATTGAGCTTGCTGTCGCGTGTGCGCCTAAAGCGTGTATTTCTCTTACTATTTGATCGACCACATCACTTGCTAAAGGTTCGCGGTTCTGACCAATGTCAATGGCGACTTCACATAGGCGATAAGCTTGATCGAGAGTAAGGTTCACATCTGGGTACTCGGTGAGTATCGCCTCCACCTGATGTTTGAGTTTGGCTTGTAGAGACCGCATTTCATCAATTGGAACTGAACTCGTGAGGGTTACTCCTTTGCAACCGTTTTCTATGGTAAACGCGCCATTTTCTCCTAGAACAGCATCAACCGGCCACAGTTGAGCAATATGGTCGCACCAACCCGCGCACGCTCCAGTAACGGCAACAACTTTAATTCCATGTTGCTGTAGTTGGCTGAGCGCGACTAGTGTTTCTGTTGGAAGTTTTCCTTGCCAAGTAAGAGTGTCATCGACGTCAGTTAAGACCCATTCGATAGACTTCCACTCCTTTGAAAGTAAGTTTTGCATTGTGGTTGTCGATAGTAGTTGAGCCAGACTACTCATATTATGAGTGTTTACTCAGAATTTCAGTGATGCTGATAGTGTTAATGAACGGTTGCTAACAACCTGTTGCTTTAGTGTGTCGTAAATGGAAATGCTTGTTGTCAAAATGGCAACAAGCTAAATGATCTCTTCTCGAATACTATCTTCGCAAACGATTTCTTTTGTGAGGTGGCTATGTCCCGATATCTTCTATGTGCATTTTCTTTTGTGCTGCTCTATCCAACAGCCATCGATCTTTACTTAGTCGGTTTACCTCAGATAGCGGCCGACCTTGCAGCGACAGAATCACAGCTCCATATGGCGTTTTCTATCTACTTATCGGGTATGGCTGTGACCATGTTGTTTGTTGGTCGGATTGCTGATCGCTTTGGCCGCAAACCAGTGGCGATAGTAGGCGCTATTGTTTTTGCCATTGCTTCTTGGCTTGGTGGTGAAGCGCAAACCAGCAATGCCTTTTTACTGATGCGCTTTTTCCAAGGTGTTGGCGCGGGCTGTTGCTATGTGGTGGCGTTTGCCATTTTACGTGACACGTTAGACGACCAAAAGCGGGCTAAGGTGCTGTCTATGCTTAACGGCATTACTTGTATGATTCCGGTCCTAGCTCCTGTGATTGGTCACCTGATTATGCTTAAGTTTCCTTGGCCAGTGCTGTTTAGTGCAATGGCGGCTATGGGGGTAGTGGTTTTAATTATCGCAACATTTGTGTTGCAAGAGTCATTATCAAAACAGACTCACGATTTTTCAGGCAGTCACATTTCTGACTCGCACGAGTCGCTATTTAATCGCTATTTCTTGTCTCGCGTTGCGTTTACGTCTTTAGGGGTAATAGCTATTTTAACCTATGTAAACACCTCGCCTATGATAGTGATGGAACTTTTAAACTTCAGCCGAGGCGAATATTCAACGGCCATGGCTCTTTTGGCTATGGTCGGGATGTCGACATCGTTTTCTGCTCCATTGGCACTGTCATATTTTAAACAAGGCACTTTATTACTTGGCTCCCAAATTATTACGTTAACGTCGGCTATCGTCATCCTTGCGGCTCACTTGCATGGCGATAGCTCGACCCTTTACATGTTTGGTTTTGCTTTGATTAGCATGGGTTTTTCAATGGGGTTTGGTGTTGCGATGAGCCAAGCACTAAGCCCATTCTCGAAGAAAGCGGGTTTGGCGAGTTCGGTACTCGGTATCTCACAGGTGTGCGGTTCAGCCTTGTATATCTGGTTTATGGCGTGGCTTGGTGTCTCTGCGGTAAATATGTTGTTGTTCGCACTCGTTGCTGGTGGCGCAATCGGCATCACTCTAATACTATTAGTTTCAAATCAATCACGTAATGTTAGTAATGAAGAAGTCTCTTGCACGCCTTGACCTGAATTTATTGTTCACTCTGCAATTGCTACTGCAAGAACAGAGTGTTACCAAAGCGGCTAAAAAGCTTAACGTTACGCCGTCTACAGTTAGCAAATCACTGAGTAAACTGCGTGATTGGTTTGATGATCCTTTGTTTGTTAACACGCCACAAGGATTACAGCCTACGACGCTTGCGAGCAGCATGGAAGAGAGCTTATCTGATTGGCTGCTAATCGGTAGTCAGATAGTGTCGAGGCGAGGCGGAGAAGCGCCATCGGGTGTGCATTTTAACCTTGGAGTAGAGTCGCCATTGTCACTGATCATGGTTGATGAACTCACTACTCGAATCCACCAAACTTATCCAGATTCAAAGATTAAGTTCATTAACTGGGATTACGACTCACTTGAGGCGATAGCCCGAGGTGATGTGGATATTGGCTTCACAGGCAGAGAGAGCCATCCGCGCTCACGAGAGTCGCTCGACTTGCTGCCGTATTATATCAACTATGAAGTGTTGTTTACCGATTTACCAATGGTCTATCTGCGTAAAGACCATCCTGCATTACAACGAGAGTGGAGCTTAGAGACGTTCCTTAGTTATCCGCATATCAATGTGACGTGGGAGAAAAGCGAGAGCTGGGCACTCGATGAAATATTGATCGAGCTTGGGTTAAGTCGTAATGTGAATTTGACCATGTCGGGGTTCGAGCAGGCGCTGTTTGTTGCTGAAAAATCGGGCCATGAAATGATTACAACCGCTCCTAAATATTGCCAACGCTATTGTCAGCAACTGCATCCAGACTTGGTGGCTCTACCCATTCCATTGGATGACGTTCAGCAAGAAAAACTGAACATTCCATTCACCATGATTTGGCACAAACGCAATAACCGCAACCCAAGAATTCAGTGGTTAAGAGAGACGATTAAAAACCTATATAGCTAGTATATTTCACACTCTAGTTGAGCTAAGAATGCTCGCATGTATTGAGTACGTTTGTTCGCTTCTGTTTTGGCGGCTTGAGTGTTCATTAAAGCTTCTAGTTTGAATAGCTTGTTGTAGAAGTGGTCGATAGTGTAGCGCTTGTCATTCAACACTCGACTGTCACAGAATGGGTCTTCGGTGTTGTAGAGGCTTGAACCGAAGCTAGTACTTACTTGTATACAGCGGGCTATGCCAATGGCACCAAGTGAATCGAGGCGATCTGCATCTTGAACGATTTGAGCTTCTAGAGTTTCTGGAGTGATATTCGCACTGTAACTGTGAGTCATAATGGCGTGATGAATGGCGCTGAAATATTTCTCTGGGTAGCCTATTGATTCGAGAAGTTTGACCGCTTTATCTGCTGCTATAACCGAGCTTTTGGCTCGTTCAGGATGGTCTTTGGCGAAAGTAAAACAGTCGTGAAGGTAGGCAGCAGGCACGACGATGTTCAACTCGGCATTCTCTTGTATGCAGAGCGTTTTAGCTGTTTTTACCACCCGTTTTACGTGGCTAAGATCATGGGCCGGATCTTGGGTCATCTCTGTGTTGATAAATTCCAAAAATTGAGCTTCAAATTGTTCAAAAATCTGCATTTTTCTATCCGCTATATTTGCCTTGGGTATTCTAGCACGAGGGGCCTGTAGTAAGGTCAAAAATCAGATGCTATCAAAATGAGATAATTCACCTACGACACGACTATTCTTTACTCGCCTCTTTAGCTCAACTGGGCTTTACTCTATAATTGCCGCGCTTTTATCTGGGTTATCCCTTTATCGTGGAAAGATTATGATTTCAAAAAACCAACTTAAACAACTTCGAGCACTTGGCCAAAAGAAGCAGCGTAAAGCGCAGGGGCTATTTTTGGTGCAAGGAGAGAAGAACGTGCTTGAGTTGGCGAATAGCTCATTAACGGTAAAGCAAGTCTTTGCCACGGCTGAATTTCTTGCCCAGTATTGTTCTGAGCTGGGCAACTTTGAGTGCATTGAAGCGTCTTTAGATGATCTCACCAAAGCAAGCACGCTTGTGAGCAACAATGCTGCCATTGCGGTGGTTGAAATTCCAAGTGCGGAGATGCCAAAAGCACAAGGTTTGATGATTGCGCTTGATGGTGTTTCTGATCCGGGTAATCTTGGCACCATCATCCGAGTTGCTGATTGGTATGGTATTAAGCACATTGTCGCTAGCAGCGACTGCGCCGATCCTTACAACCCAAAAACCATTAGCGCCACTATGGGCAGCTTTGGTCGTGTCACCGTGACTCAGCTTGATCTGCCAAGCTACCTAGAGAAATCAAACTTACCAGTTTATGGCGCATTCCTTGACGGTGAAAGTGTACATAACACCCAGTTTTCGCCTGAAGGCATTTTGCTGATGGGGAGTGAATCTCATGGCATTCGTGAGCAAGCTGCTAAGTTCGTAACTGATAAAATAACCATCCCTGCATTTGGTGGCGCAGAATCGTTAAACGTGGCGATGGCGACGGGCATTATTTTGGATAACTTACGCCGTCAGCACGGTTGAAGCCCAGTCACGGCTCTTCTTCACGCTGGTTATCCTTGCATAGTTGATATCTATCGCGGCGTTTAGACACAAGTGGCTATTTCACTGCACTAGCCTTTCGCTTGGAGTCATTGATGAGCTCAATCTCGCTAGCGTATTTAAGCCTCATCCTCTCAATTTTTGATAACAGTTCATCGCTTCGCTTTTGGACTGAAATGACTTTGCGCATATTGTCCCTACCAGTTTTGTAATCCTGATATTTATCCTCGTCATAGCAATAGTCTGCGAGTTTTTCCCATAGTTCTTTGGCTGTTTTTAGTTTTGAAAATGTTTTGAGAAGTGTTTGTTTTGTCTGGTCTAGTTTTGATATTTCCTCGATGAATAAATCCTTCTGTGTAGCTAGAGCACGTTTAGCTTCAATGTTATCGCTCCGCCAGATACCAACTAACACGTCTGAAGGATATTGATCCTGAAGGAACACATAATCATTATAAAGCTCGGTAACTTCATTTAGCTCATTGATGTTTCTGTTGAACCTCGCTTCTTGTTTCTTGTAATAATCAGTGGCAGTTTGCCAGTTTTTCTCTGTGCAATATCTTGCCGCAATCGCGGATTCGGCGAATAGAGCTGAGAGAGACAACAAGACAATGAGGAGGTGATGCATAAACAGGCCTGTCGTTCGTTTTATTAGAAATTCTTGGTGTGAACATATTGTGCACTCAACATTCGCATGGTGTATTGATTGGAATCACTTAATTAGGGTTTAACGCTGAGCGTCATAACTAAATTTACCAAACTCCAACCTATATAAAATAACGCCATTTTATAAAAGGTTATATTGAACAAATATTGCTCAATGGGAGACGCTAAAATGCAAATAGATGGACACCATTCACTCACTTATGTTGTTGCTAGATACGCTGGAATGACACATAGCGATGCAGAAAAGTTAGCTTACTGTGCTCAATACGTTGACGAAGCAACCAATTCAGATCCAGTGCGGTTTGATAACGGGGCGATGTTTAATCGTATCTCTTCCGCTCATAAAATGCTCGATTATCGAAATGGCAATGAGCTTGCTAATCACCTAGCATGGATTCCTTTTCACTTCCTCCCAGGTAATCAAGGTAAACCCTCTGACACTATTCCTGAGGGTGGTTTTATTCAGCGTTTGGTCTGTACACCTGACAGCCCAGTAGCTCGAGATATGCTAAAAGCAGTGGCAGCGTATAGGAATTCTTCTTTTGGGCTGCACATGATGGGTATTGCAATGCACGTCTACGCCGATACCTTTGCTCATCAGGGGTTTGCTGGCGTAAGTCATGAGATTAACCAGGTAGAACAAATCGAATCAAATTCAGATAGTAGCTTATTGGCTAGAGTAAGAGACAATATTGTTAACTGGAGTATCTCTACAATTTCTCCTCTGGGTCATGGTCCCGCACTCTCTTTTCCTGACCGTCCTTATGCCGAGTGGAGTTATGTTAACGGGAGGGGTGATAAGGTTACAAGAAACAATACTGAGGATTTCTTGAGTGCGGCGAATCAAATGTACAAGGCAATTAAGTGCTTTATCAAGGAAGATCAAAACATGGATATTGACGCTCAAGCGGATTTACCCAATGACAAGCAGCTCATTTTGAAGGCAGCATTTCAAGATATTAAACATGAAGATGGTGAAGATCGTCATAAGGAATGGCTGAAACGCATTTCTCGTGGCGAGTTTGGTTTTCCTGCTGTAGAACTGACTTTTGAGGTGAGCGGAAAAAATAGCTGGAAAGAAATAGCCAGAGGCAAAGCTATGGCATCGCCTCAGTCAGCGGATTTGGTTACGTATAAATATAAAGAGTCGTTCTTAAATTCAGATTGGAAGCTTTTCCATGATGCACTGAAAACTTATAGGCTAACGATTATCAGAGATGTGCTGCCGAAGTACGGAATTTGTGTTGCTTAACTTTGAATTGGAGGAGCAACATTCCTGCCTTCATAAAAAAGGCCTTAGATAGTTACCTAAGGCCTTAAAGTGGCAGCGTGTCGCTACCTGAAATACCCCTAGCTGGGTATAGAGTCCCTAGAAGCGAGACTGGTTAACAATGAATTAAAATGCGCCGCTGGTTTGAGTTTGTGTGCTGGTATTCACCGTATTGTTGCCACCCGATTGCCACTCAATCAGCGCACTGCTATCACTTTCTGAACGCTTCAGACATTTCCATTCTAAGGACTCGCCACTTGGAACCTGAATGGTTGCTTGCCATGTTGGGTAAACGGCTGGATCCAGTTTCACTGCTTGCGCTGGCGCCCAACTACCCAACTGGCTAGCACTGCCAACTGCATAAACGTTTTGTCCCCACTGGGTGTAACCGTTACTGCAAGTGAAAGTCACGTCGATAAGATCTGTGTTACCGCCACCACTGGTTGTCTTGCCATGCAGGACAATCGCTTCATTCTGGTCAAGGTTCAGCGTCGCAGAAGACTGAGATACCGTCACACCATCGCTACCAACCAGGCTGGTGTAGTAGTTGTCCGCCAGAGACAATGCAGAGACATTAATTGAGGTTGCAGCACCTCGGTTTAGAGCCACTAGCACAACGTCATCTTCAAACTTACGTTCGTAAACCAGAATGTCGTCGTTGAGCCACTTCTGACTGTAGCTACCTTGCTGAATCGCAGGACTGGTTTTTCTCAACTCAGTCAAAGCTTGAATGATCTTAAATGCTTCACTGTCCTGAGCGAAGCTTGGCATGACTTCGCGGTTGTATGGATCGCTACCAACCTGACCAAACGCATTGGTCGAGAAGTTTGCGCTGTAATGTTCCGTGCCGTAGTAGATGGCTGGTATACCACGCACCGTCATAGTCGCAACCAAGCCCAGGTCGACGCGTTTTTTGGCAAACGCTTCTGACAGGCCGCCCCCTTCTTCATTGTTACCTGGGCCGAACGTGCTGGCTGTCGAACGCAGCGCGGTCGAGATACGAGCCATATCATGGTTGTCCATAAATACCACCTGCCAGTCATCGCTGGTGAACACATTGCTGCGAGTTTCCAGATAGCTGTTTAACGTCTGCATGGTGTTGCCTCTGCGACCAACTAGCACACGTTCTAAGGTGTCACGGAAGCCAAAATCGAGCAGTGCCGAACCTGAAGTATTGGCATAATCGATCGCATAACCATCAATACCTATGGTTGTCGTTGCGCTGGCACCAAACCACTCGCCGAAGAAGTAAAACCCATCGCGGCCAATAGTCGATGCGTAGTTGTAGATGTCACCTGTCCATTGCTGGATAAACGCTTTATCCATGTGCTTAATCGCATCAATACGAATGGCATCAACACCTGCATCAATCCAGAATTTAGCGCCATCCAACAGGTAGTTGTAAACCTGAGCATTAGACTGGTTGAAGTCAGAAAGGTTAAATAGATTGTGGTTACGAACCTGATACCAGTTATTCCAGTCGGTTACACCGCCATTGTGGTGATACCAGTTGGTGCCAGCAGCAACGTCAGTGGTGTAATCAGTAATGTACTGGCCGTCACGGTACAGGGCGCCGTACTCATTTTCATCGTTACCATTCGAGTGGTTTGGCGCATAATCCAGTACTAGCTTCATGTTGTATTCAGGGCTGTGCATCAACTGGCTCAACTCTTTAAAGTCGTCCATGGTGCCTAAGTGCTCATCAACGCGGAAGAAGTCTTTACCCCAGTAGCCGTGGTAACCAGCCCCACCATTAACATCAAGGTTGTCGGCATTATCTACCGGCGGAGTAATCCATATCGCCGTGATACCGAGAGATTTGAGATACGGCAGCTTGTTGATCAAACCTCTAATGTCACCACCCACATACTTTTTGAGGTTGTTAGGGTCGTACGTCAACGGGTTATTGCCACTGTTGTTTGTCGCATCGCCATCACTAAATCGATCTAAGAAGACGAAATAGATAGTCTCCTGCCTGAAATCGTAGCTACTGTCAGCCGCGGTTTCTGCACTTATTGCTGGTGCAGAAAATCCGCCTCCGATGGCCATTGTCGCAAGCAGAGCGCTGCAAATCAGTGTCCGTTTTATCATTAGAGGTTCCCCGTTATTGTCATTAACTAAGCCGAGTAGGGTCGACTGTGAATTAGGTTGTTTTCATTGTAAAAATCGAAGATATGGCAGAATTCAGTATTGAGGTTGAAACGGAAAGTTCGACCAATATCTGCTGTCGTGATCGACTGATCTTGCACTCGGGCAATCAGCTCTTTGCCACCAACAGTGAAATAGAGGTATTTTTCGTTCCCCAGATTTTCAACGACTGACAGCTTGCCTTCGAAGGTATTCAATGTTTCACCCTCTTGTGCCAGTGAGATATGCTCCGGACGGATACCAAAGCAGACTGGGTTGTCGACGTACTGCTCAAGCTCCGCTTGCATTGCTTTCGGGATCAGAATGCGGGCAGACGGAGCAATTTCGACGATAAGATTCTCACCATCACGACGCAGCGCTGTATCGACTAGGTTCATTGCCGGAGAGCCGATAAAGCTAGCAACGAAACGATTAGCTGGGTAGTTGTAAAGGTTCGCTGGCGTATCAACTTGCATGATCTTGCCCTGATTCAGAACACAGATACGGTCACCGAGCGTCAAAGCTTCAGTCTGATCGTGGGTAACATAAATCATGGTTGCCGGATTGCCTTCATCCTTAAGAGACTGATGAAGTTGGGCGATTTTCACCCGCATAGAGACACGCAGCTTGGCATCCAGATTCGATAGTGGCTCATCGAACAGAAATACATCCGGTTTACGAACAATAGCGCGACCAACCGCCACACGCTGACGCTGACCACCAGACATCTCTTTTGGTTTACGGTAGAGGAGATCAGTGATTTCTAATTTCTCTGCCGCTTCTTCAACCCTTCTCTTAATTTCATCTTTGGGTTTCTTCGCCATCTTTAGACCGAAAGCCATGTTGTCGAAAACTGTCTTGTGCGGGTAAAGAGCGTAGTTTTGAAACACCATCGCGATTCCGCGATCTTTCGGTGGTAAATCGTTGACTCTGCGATCACCAATATGAACATCACCAGATGAAATCGATTCAAGACCAGCAATCATTCTTAGTGTGGTCGATTTAGCGCAGCCTGATGGGCCGACAAACACCATGAATTCGCCTTCATTAATCTCGAGATCAATCCCTTGTACCGCCTTGAAGCCGTTGTCATACTGTTTTTCTACTTGTTTTAGGCTAACTGTTGCCATGGGTACTCCAAATAAAGCTTTATAAACTCATAACTTACGACACAACCTTTGTGCATTAAGCTATGAACTTAACGCCGCCAGAATAACTCTGGCGGCACGGTATTACTGACAAGTGGCAATCATGGCGCGAATTGGCTTTTTATCTTCGCCAATCTGAATTGACCAGACATACTCGCCATCAGCAGGGATTTCGACTCGGGTGTTTTTAGCAAAACCACCGCGCTTCAGAGCGATTTCCTGATTGACGCCCATTTTGCGTCCCGACACTGTGAATTGCGGGTTCCAGTTCATAGTTGCAAACTGGACATTAACCACACCGGCTTTCTCTTGATGAACAACCTGATAGATGCCATCGCCCTTATGGCTCATTTCGCGGTCTTCCAGGTGAATCCACTGACCTTCATCAAAGGTTCCGACGACAAACAGTGACGGACGAATCGGACCGCGATCCTCAACCGTTGGCAAATCACATTTCGCCAGCAGACTATCCGCATTGGTCGGGATAACTTGGTTGGTATTTTCACTGGTGCTGGAACAGCCAGCAGCAAGAGCACTGAGTAATAGAGGTAGAATGACTTTTTTCATCATAAATCCTTAACGATTGAATTAGGCCTTACAGCCAGTGAATAAGCGTTTAAGCCAGTGGCTAGGCTGGTCAGATTTTTGCGTAGTTTTAGAGTGTTTTTTGCTATCAAACTGGCGGGTAAGCTTGTTAAGCACCGCCAGGTTTTTGTAATAAGCACGAGCATCTTTGGCTGGGTAACCAAATAGGTCGCTATGAGCAGGAAATGACTGGCTGACGCCTGATTTAGCTTTGATGACTGAGTGGTCACCGATAGTGATATGGCCAGCGGTGCCAGCCTGTCCGTGAACAATGACATGTTGGCCAAGAACGGTGTGTCCGGCTAAGCCTACCTGAGAAACCAGCAGACAATGTTGGCCCACTTTACAGTCATGACCAATCTGGACTAGGTTATCTATCTTAGTCCCTTTGCCAATCACGGTATTTCCCAGAGTGCCACGGTCTATAGTGTTGTTACAGCCGATCTCAACATCGTCCTCGATGATAACTCGTCCGACACTTTCCACTCGTTCGAACTCGCCATGTTGGCCATTCATATATTCGAAGCTGAAATTACCGATGGCGTTGTTGGAGTCGATAGTAACGTTATTGCCAATCACCGTGCCCTCTTTAATCACCGTATTGGCATGAATTGCAACATTGTCGCCAATGGTCACACCATTCATGATTTTTACGCCAGGCATAAAGTGGCAGTTGTTGCCAATAGTGCAGTGCTTGCCGATATAGACATCGGGATTGTCTGAGGTATTACCCTGCTCAAACAGTTGATACTTATGTACTTTGTAATAACGTAGTAGGGCATTCAGTGTTTGCGCTTTAAGCGACTCAATCACTATCTTACATCTGGCGTTGCTGGTTAAAATGCTATCAGGTCCTATGATCACATCCGCTTTTGAACTTTCGATCATTTTGAGATCAGATTTAGAAAATACGATAGCTAATCCCCCTTCATCAGGGCTATACAGCGGCACAATCGTATCCACAGTTAAACTCGGGTCACCATCTATCTGGCCGCCAACTAACTGGGCAATTTCTGAAACTGTGATCATAGGATTTCCTTAAGCAAATAAACGATTTTTACAGACGGTAAATAGCCTGGAGCAAGAAGGTGTTCTGCTCAACGACCTTCTCCTCTCCAGCAAGCTGAGTGAAGGTTTCAGTATCTTTGGCCCACTCGTACTCACCTTTCAGCAACCAGTTATCACCGACAGACTGTTCGTAACCCATAGTGGCTTTACGAATATCTTTGAAGTACTGCTCTCCTGCAGCCCAACCTTGTGTATGTTTGGTTTCGTTTTCACCGTAACGGGCACGAACGTATAAGGTACCAGCATCTTCAAAGCTGTACTGTACGATTGGCTCAACATACTTTTCAGTAAAGTCACTAATTTCGTTAATTGAGCCATCACTGTTATGCGCTTTGTTGTCTTTAATCTGGTAGTAGAACTCTACACCCAGCTCCCAGTTACCAAAACGTTTATAGGGCTTAACTAACACCGAGTAACCTTCTTCAACTCGAGTGCCCCACGCCGATTTATCTTCGTCGTTGTAGAGGTATTCAAGGTTGGATTGGAAGCCTGCATCGTACTCATTGCTGTAAAAGTTGAGATAAGGGCGAATGCTGTGTTCTGCATTGGTAGTACGCAGGTTGCTCACGCCAGCAGTGGTAGCAATAGTACCTAGTGAGTATTCAAGGTCATAGATAACGCCAGTTTCAAAACCGTTCGGTAATGAGAACTTTTTATCAATTGAAATCAGGTGCTTATAGCCATCTTCCGTTTCCGTGTACGAGCGATCCTGACTGCGTTTAACACGGTCAGTCAACTTAAAAGCGTACAAAGACGAGAAGTTCCAGTGGGCGTTTTTATAAAACAGTCCAATCACTTCATGGGTGGTAGTGCGTTCATTTTCTGTTTGCCCACCCCAGGTTTTGTAGTTGGTAATATCTTTGTCTTCAATTTCAATCGACGTTCCAACGTGGCCGCCAAAATCTAAGGCTTGAGTCAGAATATTACCGCCCATTTGTTGGGGAGCCGGTCCTTTTTCCGCAGCAAAAGCAGCAGGTGCAGAGCTCAGAGCGCAAGCAATACTGAGCGAGAGTACAGTCCTGTTCACAGTGTTTCCTTAACCTCATAGAGGTGGATTCTATTGATATTAATCGGATTTAAAAGTAGTAGTTCAGCCTGAACGCCTAGTCATTGTTCTGTATCTGAATATTATTTGCTCGCTGAATGGGATTTAAATGAGATCTTGGTCACTCGAATTCGGGTGATAATTTGAAGAGCGTCACTAAAAACAGCGATTGATTCGAGTTAATAGCCATTAAAAATAAAACTAACAATAAGAATGTAAGCAAGCCGAAACCGGCTTTAATTCGTTGTGAGATAAGCAATTTAGTCGATTTAGATCACATTTAGACGCTATTTTAAGCAGTTTTCAATTGACTAAAATCTCCATTCGCCTCAATTTAGTAGTATATCGTGAACTACTAAATTGGATGCAGCAATGAAAACCAAGTTATTGACCAGTCAAATACTGCTCACCACTCTTGTTAGCGCCACTGCCATGGCACAGCCGATTGAACCGGAACCAGGTGCAAATCTGTTAGTCTGGACCGATCACACAACCGTCGATTATATGAAGTACGCCGCCAACCAGTTCAATCAGGATTCGGGTTATGAGGTGGCGTTCACTTTCCGTGGACTGGCACCGATTGATGCCGCTTCACGATTAATCCAGGATGGAGGCTCAGCTCGAGTCGCTGATGTGGCTGAAATTGAGCATGACCTGCTTGGTCGCTTAGTCGTAGCTGGTGGTGCGATGGAAAATCTGGTCTCTGCTGATCACATCAACGCTCACTTCTTACAAAGTGCTGTCAACGCAGCAAATTCTGAGGGGAAAAGCTACGGCTTCCCGGTAAGTTTTGCCACAACCGCTCTGTTCTACAACAAGGATCTTCTTCCACAGGCTCCCGAGTCTTTTGAACAGATCATTGAGTTCTCTAAGTCATTTAATGACAACAAAGAACACAAATATGCTCTGCTTTGGGACGTGCAGAATTACTATGAATCACGCATGTTCCTGACCCTATATGGAGCTTACGAATTTGGCGATAACGGCACCAATGCCCAAGATATCGGCATCGCCTCGGAGCAAGCACAGCAAGGCTTACAAGCGATGAAAAAGCTACAGGCTGCAAACAGTGCTAACCCAATGGATATGCGTAACCCTCAGGTAAGACGAGGTTTGTTCAGTGAAGGTAAGGTTGCAGCAATCATCGATGGCCCGTGGGCAATTCAGGGCTACGAGGCTTCTGGAGTGAACTATGGCGTCATTCCAATTCCCACTCTGGATGGCAAGCAACCGCGAACTTTCTCAACAGTTCGTCTGGCGGTCGTTTCTTCTTTCACCAACTACCCTAAAGCCGCTCAACTGTTTGCCAGCTACCTAAGTAGCGACAAGATGCTTAAAAAACGCTACGAGATGACGAAATCGATTCCGCCAGTTCAGGCTGTTATGGAGGAGATAATCGTCGATGCTGATGAAGCGACTTATGCGATCATTGGTCAGGGTTACTTCGCCGATGCTATGCCGTCAATTCCTGAAATGGGTTACTTGTGGTCACCAATGGCAAGTGCCATGACTTCATTATGGGTCAATGACAAGTCACCAGAGAAGGTGTTAAAGCGTGCTGAGTCAGTGATCAAAGAACAGATCAGTTTACAGGAGTAAGAGATGTTGTTGTCTCAAACTCGAATGCAACCAATGATCAACGCTTCAGTTCTTATCATGGGCCTGACGCAAATGCGTCAGGGCCATTGGGTAAAAGGCTTGGTCTGGTTGCTCATTCAGCTACTTTTTATCTTTAGCATTCCAGAGCTTAGCCTGGCGTTAAAGCAGCTCATTACTCTTGGCGATGTGGCTCAGACACGCGAAGGCTTCACCATCATTCAGGGCGATCACTCTGTCTTCCTGTTGGTTGAAGGTGTGATTGCTCTGATCGCGGTGTTTGTTTTTCTGTGCCTTTATGCACTTAACATCAATGATGCCAAATCCTGCCAGCCGTGTCAGATGTCAGCGTCCGAGCAGATCAAAGCGATATATGACCGACAGTTTGCTTTTCTGGTGCTTTCTCCAGCAATGTTAACCAGTATCGCCTTTATCATTATGCCGATTGTCATCACCGTACTGGTCTCATTTACCAACTACTCAGCGCCTCATCATATTCCGCCAAGGAACTTGGTTGACTGGGTCGGGTTTAAGAACTTTATCGCCCTGTTTGAACTGCGAATTTGGTCGAATACCTTTGTTGGCGTAGCAACCTGGACAGTGATGTGGGCGATTCTGGCGACTATATGTACCTGTGGTTTTGGTTTTGTGCTGGCACTGGCGTTGTCCAACAAGAACATCAAAGCGAAAAAAGCGTGGCGTTTCGTTTTTATTTTACCTTATGCGATTCCTGCTTTCGTTACTCTGCTGATGTTCCGACTGCTATTAAATGGTGTCGGTCCGGTCAATGCAACCCTGAATAGCTGGGGCTTTGATTCCGTTGCTTTTCTCTCCGATCCATGGATGGCGAAAGTCACGGTGATAGCGGTCAGCGTCTGGGTCGGTGCTCCCTACTTCATGCTGCTTATTTCAGGAGCCTTAACCAACATACCTCAAGATCTTTATGAGGCTAGTGAGGTCGATGGCGCCAACAAGTTCCAGCAGTTCAGGGAAATCACCCTACCGATGGTGTTGCATCAGGTCGCTCCTTCTCTGGTGATGACGTTTGCCCATAACTTCAATAACTTTGGCGCAATCTTCCTGTTAACCGAAGGCGGACCGATCAACCCTGAGTACCGATTTGCAGGGCATACCGACATCTTAATTACCTGGATTTACAAACTCACACTCGACTTCCAGCAGTACCAAATCGCCTCTGTGATTTCGATAATTATTTTCTTGTTTTTGTCAGTGATTGCGATCTGGCAGTTCCGACGGATGTCTTCGTTTAGCGATGATGTGGGGATGAAGTAATGAAGTTTCTGTTGCAAAAATTAGCCACAGGTTTGGTCTATCTGTTCCTGTTAACCAATGCATTACTGGTTTTAGGGCCGGTTATCTGGACAGTATTGGCGTCCTTCAAACCGGGCAGCAATATGTTCAGCTCCTCGTTTTCCGGTTGGAGCTTTTCACTAGAGCATTATGTGGCGCTGTTTCAGGATACCCCTTATTTGCAGTGGTATCTCAACACCTTCGCTCTGGCAACGGCGAATATGCTGATTTCTCTGGTGGTGGTCACCATGACCGCTTACGTGTTCTCACGCTATCGATTTAAAGGCAAACGCAATGTCTTGATGGGTGTGCTGGTATTGCAGATGTTCCCTGCGTTCTTATCGATGACAGCGATTTATATCCTGCTATCGAAACTTAATATGATCGATACCTACGCCGGTCTGTTGTTTGTCTACGTCGCTGGCTCGCTACCGTTTATGACTTGGCTAGTGAAGGGTTACTTTGACGCGATTCCGACTTCGCTCGATGAGGCAGCAAAAATCGACGGTGCAGGGCATATGACTATTTTTATCGAGATCATCTTACCTCTGGCGAGACCTATCTTGGTGTTTGTCGCTCTGGTGTCATTTACTGGCCCGTGGATGGACTTCATTCTGCCAACTCTGATCTTACGCAGTGAAGAGAAAATGACTCTGGCTATTGGTATTTTCAGTTGGATCACCTCTAACTCGGCAGAAAACTTCACTCTGTTTGCCGCAGGCTCTCTGCTGGTAGCAATACCGATCACTCTGCTTTTTGTTGCGACTCAAAAACACATCACCACAGGCTTAGTGAGTGGTGCAGTAAAAGAATAATAACAGGATCTAATTTATGATTACCCGAAGCTCACTAACACACACAGTTAAAAGTGCGGACAGCTACGCTTACGATGAGCAGACTCTGCACCTGAGACTTAAATGTGCCAAAGACGAAGTTGAGCGCGTTAGCTTATGGATAGGTGACCCTTACCGCTGGGCGGAAGGAGGCTTGGACGGTGGTAACCTGGGCGGCAGCGATGCTCATGGCTGGGTCGGTGGCAACGAAGTTCCAATGGAACGAGAAGGTGTCACCGAACATCACGACCACTGGTTTGCGGAGTTTACACCGCCTAAACGCCGCAGTCGTTACGGTTTTATTCTCTACGGCAAAGATGGTGAAAAAATACTGTTTGGCGAGAAACGCACCGTTGATTTACACAGCAAGGCAGCGGAAGAAACTGAGCTGAGCAATCTGAGCAATTTCTTCTGCTTCCCTTATATCAATCCAAAAGATGTTCTGGTCACTCCACAATGGACCAAGTCGACCGTTTGGTATCAGATCTTTCCTGAACGATTTGCCAACGGAAGACCAGAAATAAGCCCGAAAAATGCTGAGCCATGGGGAAGCGTTCCTACCTCAAGCAACTTTATGGGCGGTGATTTGTGGGGCGTAATTGAACATCTCGATTACCTTAAAAATTTGGGGGTCAACGGACTCTATCTGTGCCCAATCTTTACTGCCAATACCAGCCATAAGTACGACACAGTTGATTACTTCAATGTCGATCCTCACTTTGGCGGCAATGAAGCATTCAGAGCTCTGATTAAAGAGGCGCATGATCGAGGCATGAAAGTGATGCTCGACGCGGTGTTCAATCACATCGGCGATCAACATCCGTTCTGGTTAGACGTGGTTAAGAACGGCGAAAAATCTCAATACGCAGACTGGTTTTGGATCAATCAGTTCCCCGTTTATCCCGACACTGATAAATCGGAGTGGGACTGCTGGAACTTCAACTACGAAACGTTTGGCAACGTGCTTGAGATGCCAAAGCTCAACACTGAACATCAGCCATGTCGTGAATACCTGTTAGATGTCGCTCGCTACTGGGTAGAAGAGTTCGACATCGACGGCTGGAGACTGGATGTCGCCAATGAAGTTGACCACCAGTTCTGGCGCGAGTTTCGCAACGTAGTTAAGCAGGTAAAACCAGACTGCTACATTTTGGGGGAGATTTGGCACGAAGGTATGCCATGGTTGCGTGGTGATCAGTACGATTCGTTAATGAACTACCCAATGACTCAGGCCATTACCGATTACTTTGCCCTTGATGCCCAGAACAAACAGCAGTTTATGGAGACTGTCACAAGCGCTTATCTGGCCTATCCACGCAACGTTAACGAAGCGATGTTTAACTTGCTAGAAAGCCACGATACCACTCGCTTAATTAGTCTTTGCGGTAACGATCTTCGTCGGGCGAAACTCGCCTATCTGTTTATGTTCACTCAAGCTGGTGCTCCCTGCATTTACTATGGCGGCGAAGTCGCGATGGAAGGGAGAAAAGGCATGGGACTTGAAGATAACCGCCGCTGTATGAACTGGTCTCCAAACCAGACAGAACTCGATTTCAAAGCCTTCATTGAACAACTGATCGAGCTAAGAAAAGGCGATGACAGCTTTAATCAACCATACATCGACTGGATAGAGACTCATCATCCTACCGTTGTCGGCTATCAACGCGGCTCAAGACGCTTCCTGATCAACAACAGCGACTCTCCGGCCAACGTAACGCTAGATAATCGTGACATCAGTTTACCGGCTTACGGTTACTGGTACGACTAAGCGAGGGGAAAGCATGCATCTGGGGATCTCGATAGACAAAGTTCAACTCAAGGCGACGGTGCTTGATGAGCAGCTCAATACCGTATATACGAGTCAGCAAAGCCTCAATCAGACCGCGCTGGAAGTTAAACAGCAGGTGTTTCAGTTGGTGGACAACTTCCAATGGGCATACAGTACATTCTGTTCGATTGGGTTGGCGATGACTGAGGAAGTTCAAGTCTGGCTTGAGCGTCATCAATTGGCGTTACCCACCCTGATTGAACAGCACTATCGAATCCCTTGCAGCAAGAGCAACTTTGTCGAAGCTGGTTTACAGAGTTCACCTGATGTCTTATCGCAGATAAAACTCGGAGAAGTGCTGTGCGTTGTACTCGATAACGAATGCGAGCTTTACTCTTGCAGTAGAACTCGTCGCGGTATTTCTCAACGCACCATGCGCTCGATACCCTGGGCGCATGTCGCTCTTCCGGACTATGACTTCGTCCTTGATGGCCTCGTTACTAGCTGCAGTTGTGCCAGTGAAGCGTGTACTGAACAGTTTGTTTCGGTTTCAGGATTGGAGCGACAGTATGAGCAGATCCTGCTTAAACGCGCCAATGTAAAAGAGATATTTTGCGCATTAGAATCTGGAGACCCTATTGCCGCACGTACCTATCGACGCTACATCGATCAACTGGCTCGCGCGCTAAAGCCACATATCGAAAATAGCTTGCCAAGAAGCTTGCTAATACTTGGCAGCGCGTCGCGCTATGCACAGATCTCGAGTGACCTAAAAGTTGCCCTTAGTCGCTATTGCAACCTCTCCCCGCGGCCAGCAATGCTGGCTCTGCCCTACGAGGATTTTTCTATTGCTCACGGAGCAGCTCAAACAAAAGCGCAACTACTTGCACGTCAAGTTAGGCTTAGAGCTTAACCAGTGATAATCTAACCAAAGTGGAACACAATATTGAATAATTTTAGAGGACAAACCGTGTCAGACTTGGTTACTAAGTTGATGAATTTTGGTTTTACGAAAACGGATTCCTTGGTCTATATCAACCTTCTCAAAAACGGTTGTGCCAGTGGCTACAAAATCGCGAAAGATATCTCTCTGTCGCGTTCTTCTGTCTACTCTTCTATCGATAATCTATACAAAAATGGTTATATCTTTATGTCCGATGGAGACACTAAAGAGTACGAAGCCAAATCTCCAGAGCTTATCTTTAACCAGATCGAAAAGAGTACCGTAGAAAACATCCATATCCTTAAGAAAGAGTTGTCACGAATGATGCTCACTGAGGAAAAAGAGTTTGTGTACAACGTCACTGGTATCGACAACTTAGTCCAGAAAGCCAAAGAGGTGATCGAGTTAGCTCAAGTCGAAATCTACCTCAACACCGACTTCCAACTTGACCCAAGATTCTCGGCAGAATTGATTGAGGCGGCTGAGCGTGGAGTGCGAATTATCGCCTTCTCATTTAATCGCATCGCGGTACCTCATCCAAAAATTGAGCTCTACGCTCGCTCAGATAATGAAGAGACTGAGTATCCTTCCCACCGCTTTATGATTGTTGCCGATATGAAGCAGGGCTTAATGTTCTCACATCGAGAAGAGACGGTAGGCTTATATACCAACAATCGCCTGTTGGTGAAAATGATTGCCGAGCACATTCACAGCGATATCTATCTCACTGAGTACGAAAAGCTGGCACCGGAAAAACGTGTGCGTATCGGTACAATCCACGAACTGGACAATGCCATGGTTCATGACGATATGAAACGTCAGCCTCAGTAAATGACTAAAAAAGGTAGAGACACAGGTGTCAAAAAGCCATTTAGACTAGAGGAAATCTGGTGAGTCAGAACTCTACTTGAGTTAAGTGATAACCTGATGGCGTTATCTTTGCTTAACCTTGCAATTGACAGCAAGTTACGTTCAAAAAAGACTGGAAATGATGTTTGTAGCGGTTAAACATACTTGTTGCCTGCTTGTGGTGGGTTGTTGCATGCCAATGCAACTCGGATCAGGTCGGGAGCATTACTCACTAGTTTGAGTTGAGGCTCCCGAAGCATAGTCTGTTCAGTTCAGAGGATATTCAGCCCGAATATATCTTTGATATCAAAAAGTACTTTCTCAGTTTTCTCTCTAGATACCTGACTTCCCTTAGCCAAAATGTTGATTAACTGAGCTTTATCATTTAATAGTTCAGCTCTTTTCTCTCGAATAGGTCGAAGTAGTTCTTGCAGACATTCATCAAGGATTTTTTTTGTGGTTCCATCACCAAGACCTCCTCGTTGGTAGTGCTCCTTCAATTGGGTGATGTAGTCTGAATCTGGGTGAAATGCATCAAGATAGGTAAAAACAACGTTTCCTTCAACACAACCTGCATCTTCAATTTTCAAGTGATTTGGGTCGGTATACATTGATTTTACAGCAGCACTGATCTCCTTCTGAGAAAAACCAAGGTTGATTGCATTGCCCATTGATTTTGACATCTTGTTCTTTCCATCTGTGCTAGGTAGACGCGGTGCGTTACTTAGTAGTGGGCGGCATTCATTGAGAACTGTTTTTCCTGCGAGGGCATTTATTTTTCTTACAATCTCATTTGTTTGTTCAAGCATAGGCAGTTGGTCATCCCCAACAGGAACGAGAGTCGCGTTGAAAGCTGTGATGTCTGCGGCCTGAGAAATTGGGTATGTTAAAAAGCCAGCAGGGATAGAGCGTTCAAAGCCTCTATTTTGAATCTCACTTTTCACGGTAGGGTTTCGCTCCAATCGCGCTATCGTCACAAGATTACTGTAATACATCGTTAGCTCAGCTAATGCGGGTAATTGCGACTGAAGACAAATGGTTGTTTTACTCGGGTCGATACCTACCGCAAGATAATCTGCGACGACATTAAGTATATTAGAAGATACTTTTGAGGGATTGTGAGCGTTATCTGTTAGACCTTGCATATCAGCGACAAGAATAGTCTGGTCGTGAGCATGTTGCAAAGAGACACGCTGCTTCAGAGAGCCGACATAGTGGCCAAGATGCAAGGGACCTGTCGCTCTGTCGCCTGTTAAAATAATTTCTGATTTATTAGAGGGTTGATTAGTGTTCATGATTTAATCTCCTAGTAAATAGATCGCTACTGGAGATAATGAGAACACAGTCCTAGCCACCTTCCAGCAGCTTAAGAATGTGAGAATCCCGTGCCGCTCTAGTTAGAGCGCCACCAAAAGAAAAATGATGAAGGTGTTGTGATACATTTCATGCCGACAAGCTAACAATAATTAGTTTTAAACTCAACCCTAGATAAACCATTACCAGATTAGTGTCTCCGAATCTCAAGAAGTAACTATTTTAAGAGCGTTTTCTTTCTCTTCGGGTATTAACTAGGTATTCCATACGTGATGAATAAACCTGCATAAAGCAAACCTGAAACCACAGATTGAAGGTGATAGGAACTGTCCATTTCTTTTACGGGCGGCACCGTATCTTTGATGGCAGAGCGCAGTGATGGCCAATCACTGCGTTTTTCTTTTGTGGTTCCATTCATCAGAGAAATAGGGCAATCATCTACAGATTATGTGACAGAAGAGTTAGAATGTGGCGACCAGTTTACCTCGTACTCGACCTTGTTTGCTCTCATCGTAAGCCTCAGCAATGTCCTCGAAATGATATTGACCGCTGAGGGTCACTTTAAGCTGATCGTCATCGATTAGGTCAGTAATGTGGCGTAAATGTTCTGCATTGTATTGAACGAAAACAAACTCCGTTTCGACGCCTTTTTGCTCTGCGGCTTTCACTATTTCTGGAGGGATCCATGAAATACTCACCAGCTTTCCCTTCGGTTTTAGCACTTCAATCGCTTCGAGCTGAAACTCACCTGCTTGAGACTCTAGAACCAAATCAACGGGGTTGTCTTTTAGGGCATCGATGATGTTGCTTGTCTGATAATCAATCACTTCATCTGCACCGAGGCTAAGCACGTACTCTCTATTTTTCGCTGAGGTGGTGGCAATGACATAAGCTCCCATAATTTTGGCCAATTGAATAGCGATTGAACCTACCCCACCGGCACCAGCTTGAATTAGAACACGCTGATGGCGACGAATATTTCCTGCGGTGAACAAGGCTTGCCAGCTAGTTAAGCTAACCATGGGGACAGAGGCTGCTTTTAAAATATCTAAGGTCTTCGGCGCGAGGGTAATTTCTGAACGTTTGACGGTGCAGTATTCTGAGAGTGTACCCTCTTGGCCGATGGTTTTCATGCCGTAGACTTTATCTCCTGCAAGGTAGCCTTTGCCTGAATGAACCACTTCACCCGCTACATCCCAGCCAAGGGTGAGAGGTAGAGGTTGATTAATCAACTGATCAAGTTGCCCTGATGCAATCTTCCAATCGACAGGGTTGATACCGACCGCTAAGACTTTAATCAGAATCTCATCGTGCTCTGGTTTTGGAACGGCGATATCTCGAATTTCTACTTGTCCTGTTTCATTAAGTTGAACAGCTTTCATGATGTCTCTCCATTTACGAATCGAGAGTTATAGTATTTATTCCTATCTGATTGATAAATATACCTTGATGGTTAACAGTTTTTCCATATTGGAATAAATCAAGGAATGGTAAGCATGGATAAGCTCAACGCAATGCGGATATTCATTCGGGTGACAGAAACGGGAAACTTTTCAAAAACAGCCGATGAGTTAAACACCACACCTTCTTATGTGAGTAAGCAGATCTCGGCCTTGGAGAAATCACTCGGTACTCGGTTATTGCAAAGAACTACGCGTGTGCTGACATTGACAGAGTCAGGTCGGTCATTTCTAAAACATTGTCGAAAAATAATCACTCAATTGTCGATCGCGGAAAGTGAAATCGCTGAGCTGAGAGGAACACCTTCAGGGTTACTGCGAGTGAGTATGCCGAGTGTTCTGGGCGATCATGATAGCGCTAATCTATGTGCTGGTTTTTTAAAACAGTACCCTGAGATTGAGCTCGATATTTCGGTTGAAGATCGGTTTGTTGATATGGTCGAAGAAGGCTATGACATTTGTGTTCGGGCCAGTGCAGAATTTCCGGATTCTTCGCTCATCTATAAACGAATCGGTGACTTGGGGATTCACTTGATGGCCTCACAGGAGTATTTGGCTGAGTACGGGCACCCCAAAACGGCAGCTGAGTTGACTAATCATCAGTTCATTTCTCATCGCAATGTACGAACAAGTACCTTCACATTTGAAAGACAAGGTAAGGCTGAACAAGTGACTTTTAATCGTAGGGTTAAAGTGAATAGCACGGCGATCGTTCGTCATATTGTCGAGCATGGAACCGGAATGGGTTTTCTACCTAAGTCCTCGCAGACTGGAATACCTGAGAAAAATAGGTTGGTGTCGTTATTGCCAAATTATCAAGAGGGTAAAATTAGCATCAGCCTTGTGTACCCAGAGCGAACTTATACACCTTTAAAGGTATATAAGTTTATCGAGTTCTTTGAGAAGTGGTTTAAGCGCTACGAATGAGCACAGCATGCATGGGCCGGTAGGGGGGCGTTTAGTTCAACGAAGATGGTTTGATCTTTCTACTAATAGGGGCTAACCAAGTGGTTAGCCCTTTTTGTTTTTATAGACACAGGGAAGTGACATACATCGCAAATGTATGGCTTCCATCTTGTGTTAGACCTAACTCTAACCTCGATAAATAGCGCTCAAAAGACAACTTACTTAAATCTAGGAGTGCCTTATGGAACATCGTCAACTTGGACAGTCTGAACTGAATATTTCAACCCTCGGCTTAGGAAGCTGGGCTATAGGTGGCGACATCGGAGAATGGGGTTGGGGTGTACAGTCTGAAAAAGAGTCTATCGCTGTTATCCACGCGGCGTTAGAGCGCGGTATTAACTGGATAGATACAGCGCCTGCCTATGGGTTAGGCAACTCAGAGCGTGTGATCGCTAAAGCCTTACAGCAGACTCGTTATACTCCATATATATTCACTAAATGTGGTTTTCGCTGGAATGAAGGTGAATCTGAGCTCAAACCCACCTTATTGCGTGAATCAATTCTTGAAGAGGTGGACAATAGCTTATCGAGATTGGGCGTTGACTGTATCGATCTCTACCAAATTCACTCACCAAATCCGCAGCAAGATATTGAGCAAGCTTGGGAAACTCTTAGCGAACTGAAACGCATTGGGAAGGTTCGTCATATCGGTGTTTCCAATTTTTCTAAATCGCAGTTAGAGGCGGTAAATAACATCGCGCCAGTGACTTCCTTGCAACCCCCTTATTCTTTGATCAATCAAACGGTCGCTGAAGAGGTGCTACCATGGTGCCAAGACAACAAAGTGGGTGTTATTAACCATTCCAGTATGGGGCATGGCTTGCTAACGGGCAGTTGGAATAAAGAACGACGGACTAACTTGGAAGCAAGTGACTGGCGCCATAAAAGCCATTTGTTTACTGACCCGGTATTTTCACAAGTTTTAGATGCGGTGGATAAACTGTCTTCCATGGCTGCCGATAAACACGCGCTTGTCGCTCAACTTAGCTTGGCGTGGACACTGTATCACCCAGCAACAACCGGAACGATTATTGGCGCGAGGAACATCCGCCAACTTGAAGACCTACTACCAGCTTGCGAACTGAAGTTGTCTCAAGAGGATATGACGCTTATCAACCAGCTGTTTGAACCAGTAAAGAATTCATAATCAACATCCTGCAAACAAACGTATTGCAAACGTAAGTGGTTAACATCAACGTAGCCAATGAAAACTAAACAAGCTCCGTGTAGTGATTGATCTTCCAGTTAATATGTTCAAGAAAATCATCGATTTCTGCACGGTTCTTTTCAAGTCGCTGCTTATGTACCTTAAGAATTTGCAGTAAATAATCAGGCTTGTGTGCTTTATCAATCACACCCGAGGTGTACTCTTGAATATCTTTTAAAGGCATGCCCGTCTTTTTTAAGCACTGGATAAAGTAAAGCCAATGCACATCTTGCTCACGATATATTCTATGGCCTGAACCATCCCTTGGCACCGGATACATCAAGCCTTGTTTTTCGTAATATCTCAGTGTGTGCGCGGTAAGTCCTGTCTCTTCGGCAACCTGTTTAATGCTCTTCATAGCCTTTCCTGATGGCTGGTCATTTTACGTACTTTATCAATGAAAGGCTGTTAGTCTTCACCGTTACTTCAAGTTCTAGGCGCACTGCAAACTTTCACTTATGTACAGATCCTTTGGCTTTTATCTGGCCATTTTTATATCTGATACATTCTATTGCTTCATGCGTCTTGACTGTTTAGTCAGCGCAGCGCTTTTTAGGCGACCGTTCGTTTGCTTGGGTAGATCCTAAGCACAGCAACAGAACGAAAAGAGGGCTGATCATTACGGTCAGCCCTCTTTGTATCATTTATATGGTGCAGAAGTGTGCGATTTACTTCTCAAGCATACCTAACTTATCCGGCACACCATTCCACTTTTCGGCTTCGTCCATCGCGGGTTTGACTTCAGTCTGAACTGGCCAGATTTCAGCGAGCTCAGCGTTGAGTTCAACGAAGATGGTTTGATCTTGTGGTACTTCATCTTCCTGGAAGATCGCGTGAGCATCGCACTCATCAACACAGAGGCCACAATCAATGCACTCGATGGGATTGATTACCATAAAGTTTGGCCCTTCATGAAACGCATCTGCCGGACATACAGCGACACAGTCAGTGTATTTACATTGGATACAGTTATCGGTTACGACAAACGCCATGATGAGTGCTCTTTAAGTTAGTCAGAATAGGGGAGAGGGGATAATACTCATCCCAAGACAAAATTCAATATGTTTGATTTAGTATGACAGACAATTCAATTTCTCGTAAAATGCGCGCCATTGTGAGCTGACCGTTCGTCAAGCGGTTTTGGCTAAGACACCGACTACGAGACATCAAAATGATACGTTTAAATGAAATCAAACTTCCTCTTGATCATGAGGAAGAGGCGCTAACTGCTGCCATTACCAAGAAGCTTGGTATCACTGAAGACCAAGTTATCTCTTATAATGTGTTTAGACGTGGCTACGATGCTCGTAAAAAAGCCAATATTCTCCTTATCTATACGCTTGATGTGATTGTTGAAAACGAAGCTGCTTTATTAGAGCAGTTCGTTAGCGATCCCCATGTAAAAGAGACTCCAGACATGGAGTACAAGTTCGTGGCAAAAGCGCCAGAGAACATCACTGAACGTCCTGTTGTTATCGGCTTTGGCCCATGTGGTCTGTTTGCTGCCCTTATTCTTGCTCAAGCGGGTTTTAAACCCATTGTGGTTGAGCGTGGTAAAGAAGTACGTGAACGTACTAAAGATACGTTCGGTTTCTGGCGCAAGCGTACTCTAAACCCAGAATCAAACGTTCAGTTTGGTGAAGGTGGTGCGGGCACATTCTCTGACGGTAAACTCTACAGCCAAGTAAAAGATCCAAACTTTTACGGTCGTAAGGTAATTACTGAGTTTGTTGCTGCAGGCGCACCAGAAGAGATTATGTACGTTAGTAAGCCGCACATCGGTACCTTTAAGCTAGTAACGATGATCGAGAAGATGCGTGCGAAAATCATTGAGCTAGGCGGCGAAATTCGTTTTAGCACTCGCGTTGATGATATCCACATGGATGGTGAGCAAATTACGGGTCTAACGCTGTCTAACGGTGAAGAGATTAAATCTCGCTATGTGGTGTTAGCGGTTGGTCACAGTGCGCGTGACACTTTTGAGATGCTGCATGCGCGTGGTGTTTATATGGAAGCGAAACCATTCTCTGTTGGTTTCCGTATTGAGCACAAGCAATCAATGATCGACGAAGCGCGTTTTGGACCTAATGCAGGTAACCCAATTCTTGGCGCGGCGGATTACAAGCTCGTTCACCATTGTAAGAATGGCCGTACCGTGTACAGTTTCTGTATGTGTCCGGGTGGTACGGTGGTTGCGGCAACGTCTGAAGAGAATCGCGTTGTGACTAACGGTATGAGCCAATACTCGCGTTCAGAACGTAACGCAAATGCGGCTATTGTGGTCGGCATTGATCCCGAGCGTGACTACCCAGAGCATCCACTAGCAGGCATTGAGTTGCAGCGTAAGTTAGAGTCAGGCGCTTATGTACTGGGCGGTGAAACTTACGATGCTCCAGCGCAGAAAGTAGGTGACTTCCTTAAAGGTCGCGATCCAAGTGCGATTGGTGATGTTGAGCCGTCGTTTACTCCTGGTATCCACCTAACGGATATCTCTAAAGCACTGCCAGACTTTGCGATTGAGGCTATCCGTGAGGCGATTCCTGCGTTTGATCGCAAGATCAAAGGTTTTGCGAGTGATGATGCCCTGCTAACGGGTGTTGAAACGCGTACCTCTTCGCCAGTGTGTATTAAACGTGGTAAAGACTTCCAGAGTGTTAACCTCAAAGGCTTCTTCCCGGCAGGGGAAGGTGCGGGTTATGCGGGCGGTATTTTGTCTGCGGGTATTGATGGTATTAAGGTGGCGGAAGCGCTATCAAAAGCTATGGTTGCTGACCTAGAAACCGCTTAACTAACCTTCACTGTATTGAATAAAAAACTTCTCTGTTTAGGCTGAGAAGTTTTTTTATGGCTGGTAAATAGCTTTGTAAAACAGTCATATTTTGTGGCGTATCAGAGTAAATTTCGGGCTATCTACTTATATTGCATGAAAAATTTGTAACAAATGGGGTGAATGACTAAGCTATATTGATATGCGTATGAGGACATAATAATGAGCGACATAAGGCTGATTTACGTAAGTACAGCAAGTGCAGAATTTAAACTGTCATCTTTTGATGAAATTATGTTTACCGCTCAAGAGCGCAACGCTGCTAATGGCATCACTGGCGTTCTGTATTTCAGCCCTAAATACTTCATGCAATACTTAGAGGGAGAGCAAACCGATGTGGAGGCGACTTTTGCGCGAATTGCTAAAGACCATCGCCACACAGATATCCTAGTTGTTGATAAACAGCCAATAACATCTCGACAGTTTGGTGAGTGGTCAATGGCTTATATCCTTCAATCTGAAATGCTCGAACCCTTGAATCTACAGTTTATGAACTCTCCAGATTTCAACCCCTATCAGCTGAATGCTGAATCTGCTAATAAGATCATCAGCGAGTTAAGGCATCTTCTGCCCTATGCTTATTTGCAGGCGCAGAGTCTGGCGTAACAAAGGGTGATTGGGCTAGGCCAGTTAATGAAAGAGGCACCGTTTTCGGTGCCTCTTTCTTTTATAGCTGACGGGTTATAGTTTCCATCTCATCTCGCCATTGCTGTTGCAGGTTAGGCTTTTGATGTTTGGTTTTACGTTGTAGGTCGTCTTCGAGCAAAGTTTCAAGCTCGATCAGCCGATCAAGCAACTGTTCCTCGCTAGTGATTTCTTCACAGATCCTTGGCTCAGTGTGGGCTAAGCATTGTTCAGAACCCGAACTAACTGTGTTAGCGGTGATTTGTTGATAAACCTCTTCTGCGGTTAGGTACTCAGTCAAAACTCCGTCATTGATTAACCAAAAGCGATTGCAGCTCTGTTCGATTAAACCTCGATCGTGACTGACAATCAGTGCTGCGCCTTCAAAGTGATTCAAGGTCTCGATCAACTCCTCTTTACCTCCCATATCTAAATGGTTGGTTGGCTCGTCGAGAAACAGCATATGGTACTTTGATAGAGTCAGTCCGATAAACAGTAGGCGTGCACGCTCACCGCCACTGAGTGAAGCAACGTGTTGCTCGTGACGCGTGTACTCGAACCCAGCCCCAATCAAAGAGCGCTTAGCTGTTTCGCTACTTACCGATGCGAACGATTGCAGTGCATCGCTTAGCGTGTCTGTATTTTTCAATTGCTGGAGAGACTGGTCGTAATAACCTAAACGGCAACGGTCATGAAAGGTTAGCGTTGAGGTCGAGCCCGATTGGTAGCAAGTGTATAGCTGGTTAAGCAGCGTAGACTTGCCGCAGCCGTTACTGCCTAACACTGCAATACGGTCACCACTTTTCACCCGTGTCTCAGCCATGTCAAACAGGTGATAGTCACTATCTGGGGGGGCTACCCTAAGCGACGCTACTTCAAGCAGCCTATTGGCTGGTAGTGACTCTCCTTGAAGTATCAGTTGCCAAGGCGTGCCTTCAGAAAGCTCAGTTTGCTCTTCTTCCAGTCGCTCTTTTCGAGCAAACATGGTTTTTGCCTTGCGGGCCAGGTCCTCGTTGTCGTAAACCTTACCCCATGTAGCAAGACGTTTAGCACTCTTCTCTATCCGGTCGATTTCTTTCTGCTCGTTGGCATAACGGGCTTGGTCTTGCTCGTCTTTCTCATTGAGCGCTTTACGTGCTGCTGAGCAACACAAAGCAAAGTGATGCAGAGATTTATCTCGCATGACCCAAGTTGTATTGGTGACGCGATCAAGTAAGGTTTGGTCGTGGGAGACCAATACGAATGAACCTTTCCAGGTGGATAGAAACTGTTCCAACCACAGTAGTGATGGTAAATCCAAATGGTTGCTTGGTTCATCAAGTAGGAGCAAATCAGGCTGGTTGATTATGGCTCGAGCGATGAGCAGTCGCATTTGTTGGCCGCCACTGCAATGACTCACAAGGGTATTTCGTTCCGACTGAGAAAAACCAAGCTCGGTTAAAACCAGTTCGGCGCGCCAGTGCTCGTCAAAGCTTAGTGTTTCTGCTAATGCTTCAAGAATGCTTTTGCTCTGCAGGCGCTCAGGAACGTGTTGCTCGACGTAACTCATCAGGCAACTCGCGGCTTTGGCTATGTGGCCTTCACTTGGATTGATTTGTCCGCTTAGAACCTTCATTAACGAGCTTTTTCCACAGCCATTGTGGCCAATTAAGCCAATTTTATCACCACGATTAATGGTGAAAGAGAGTGCTTTAAAAAGCGGAGTTGAGGTGTAAGAAAGCGTTAGGGATTGTGCGGTTAAATAAGTACTCATAATGTTCTCAAGAATTTTGGGCGTAAGACGCCGTTGTCAGGGCTGACAATAATTCTTCGAGCTTGAGGGAAAGTACTCGGGACGTTATTCGTCTGTAGTTGATGTTTCGCTCAAGTCGAGATTATCGCAGCGCGATATCTAAAACTCTTGAGCGAGCCTTCATGCCAAATAAGCGTGGGTTGATTGAACACCACAAAGACATAAATTCCTCCTTAATTCAGTTGTAAAAGTGTCGCCACTTTCGATTAAACGGTAGCAAGTATTTTATCGCCACTAATTTTAATGTACAGAGGGTTTGCTTTGTAGAGAGAGCGATAGTGGGATTTTTAGCGGCATACGCCTAACGACTCAGCCTTTAAATAGTTAATTTGGGAGGATTTATCTACTTCTGTTGTTGATAAAGTAACCAGTATCAATAAAGAAGGGAATGGAGCCGGAAATGAATCAACGTCAAAAGCAGCAGAAGCAATTTGAACTAGGTGGAGATAACATTGTTGTCGGTCATATTAATGGTTGCCCAATCCCTCCAGAGCGACTTGCAGAGACAACGAGCGATTCTCTGTATGTGGTCGAGACTTTCCAAAGCGGACTAACTGCTGAAGTGTATCGAGTCCGTTTTGATGGTAAAGACTACACGCTAAAGAAAAAGCGACCTGAGGCAAAAGTTAAAAACCTCGACGGAAAGTATTCGTTCCTCAATGAGGTGCAGCGACGCTTTGATATTCAGAGTAAGAAAGATGATCCTCTTGCTGCTCAAGACTTTGAGTGTGTTGTACCAACGGTTTATGCTAACTATCGACTCGGCATTATTCTATCTGAATGGATTGAAGGTGAGCCGATCCGCGAAGTTTCGAGCTCGGCGTTGTTTCAATTGTTTTCGACTCTATCTGCATGTGAAAAAATCGGCTTGTTTGAGTGGGACCTTTGTAGTGGCAACATGTTAGTTGATGACAACCACAAGTTGTGGTTGTTTGATTTTGGCTACATGTACCCGTTTAATCCGTTGCGTGAGCTAAATAGCAATGGCTTGGATGCGCCTTTGTTTAACTTCTGCGAGCGATTTGAAACGCGTTTTCTTTCTGGTTGGCTATTGGAGCAGAATTTGTCTTATGCTGAGTCTCTGGCAGTGTTTAAAAACGTAAAGCATGAAGCATTGAGTTGTTTGACTAAGCAATTGAAATGGCTAAAAGGCAATGACGCTGACTGGGAGGTGATCTCGCAAAAGCAGACGCTTGTGACTCAGTATCAGCAAGCACTAGAAACAGACAGTAAGTTGAAGGATCTATTTAGAGTCGAGATGTTCCGCTCTCATGTGTTAGATATCGAAGATGATCTTGATGGTAAAAGCTGTACCCCAACGACAATCAAACGGGTGGAAACTGTGTTGGCAATGATTCAAGAGCACTATTCAGAGCTAAAACAGCAAGGTGGACTCTTCTATCACAATGAAGGCAAACACAAGCAAGAGTTGCTAGATGCCTACCGACATAAGCTTGAGTTAGTGCATGGCTACCAAATTAGGTAGTGCTTTGCTATTGGCTACTTTGTATCTCTGTTAAACCGCCTGCGTTATGCAGCTGTGTAAATCCTTGTGACTTGAGGTATTGATACGCTTGACCTGAACGGTTGCCACTGCGACAGTAAAGAACAATTTGAGTGTTCTTATCGATGTTTGCGAAGTGCTTGTTTAGCTCAGAAAGAGGGTAGTTAATCGCGTTCTCTAGATGCCCCGCGCTAAATTCTTGCGGCGTTCTGACATCGACAATCAGGGCGCCCTGTTCAATCCATTGCCATCCAATCTCTGCGCGCTCTGAAGCTGTGACAGAAAAACTCAGTGATACAAGAAGTGTCAGTAGTAGCGCAAGTCGTTTCATTTTGTCCCTCTCAGATATGTTCTCTTACCTGCAAATTTATACTACTCAATATAAATCTCTGATCAGATATAGCCAAATTATATTAGCCAGAATCAATAGAGCTATCACCCAGAACTCAAATCAAACTACACTTTCTCAATTAAGGGAGAGCTATGCATACAACCACACTTCTTGCGCTGGCATTGATCGCCTTTGCTGCTAATTCGTTTTTTTGCCGTTTCGCATTGGCTAGTCAAGCTATCGACCCTGGTTCTTTTACTTGGTTACGCCTTGTTTCTGGCGCGGTGACTCTGTTGATTATCCAAACTCTGCGCGGACAAATGGACTATCGCTTTTTTCAAGATAAGAAAAGCTGGTGGTCTGGAATATCGCTGTTTGGCTACGCAATCTGTTTTTCGTTCGCCTACACCCAGCTCAGTACTGGAACGGGGGCTTTGATCCTGTTTGGTATGGTGCAGCTCACTTTGGTCGCATTTCATGTTTTGACTGGAAATCGCCTTAGCATTAAAGAGATGTTGGGTATTGTAATAGCGCTTTCTGGATTTACTCTTTTAATGTTGCCATCCGCTCATACACCTAACTGGTATGCGGCGGCACTCATGCTGATTTCTGGCGTCTGCTGGGGGATGTTTACTTTGCTTGGCCGAGGCACGAGCAATGCTTCCGTGTCGATTACTCGGGGATTCGTGTTAGCAAGTGTCTTGGCGGTTGTCGCTAGCCCAATGTTGATTTCTCCTGAAACCACTACCATGGATGGTGTGTTGTGGGCGTTGATGTCTGGCGTTGTTGCCTCTGGCTTTGGCTACATTTTGTGGTATCAGGTGGTGAAACAAATTTCTGTGCTGCAAGCTTCGGTGGCGCAACTCGCCGTACCTGTGATTGCTTTTATTTCAGGTAGCGTCGGATTGGGCGAGCCAATTACCCTAATATCACTCCTATCTTGCCTACTCGTTCTTGGTGGCATTGCGCTGATATTCGTGGCTAAATCCAAGCAAATCTAGGGCTAATGGCTATCTTCAACCTACATGGAAGCGACACTATAGTGCGTTGAAATATTAGGGTGCCTTACAAAGTGTCAGGCACCACAAGACTACTCTACGATGGTTACCTTGTTAATCTTGATCGTATCTAGCGGCACATCATCGTGGCCTTTCTTGCTGCCAGTCATAGCTTTCCCTATGTTGTTCACGACTTCCATGCCTGCGGTTACCTTACCGAACACTGCATAGCCCCAGCCTTGATTCGTTTTTGCTGTGTGATCCAGAAAGTCATTGTCATCTAGATTAATGAAGAATTGAGCCGTAGCAGAGTGTGGTGCATCCGTTCGCGCGAAAGCGATAGTCCCTGTTATGTTTTTCAAGCCACGATTTGCTTCGTTGGCGATAGGAGCATGGGTATCTTTCTCAGTCATATCTTCCATATGCCCACCACCTTGAATCATAAATCCATCAATCACGCGGTGGAAAATCGTTCCCTCATAGAAGCCTTCTTGGCAGTAACGGAGAAAGTTCTTTGAACTCACTGGCGCCTTTTCCATATTCAATTCAATTTCAATGTCGCCGTAAGTAGTGGATAAAATGACCATAGTTATTACTCGTTTGGAATGAAAACGTCAGTAGTATAGCAAGACTCTCGCATTGCTTGAGAGCAATCGTTGGTGTTGGTCGGACTAGGTATCTGTCAATCGAGTAATGGCGGGCAGCACGTCGTGAAAGGCCCCTTGTGCGCCCATAAAACCGAAGGTATAGGGAGTGACCTTTAACCCTTCTCTAGAGCGTAAATCTTGGCTTTCTCTAAGTAGGTTAAACATCCAGTCTTCGAGTTTCTTGTTTATCTCGATAAACTCTTTATGAGTGAGTTCTGCTTTTAGGCTGACTAAGAAAGCTTGGTCATCATTCGCTGGAATGTTAATCACTCGCTTTTGTAGCCCGTTGAGTACTTTGCGGGTAAAAAATTCCGGGTATTTTGCTCCCTGTTCAAAAGCAGTATGAGCGGGCATGATTAACTGAAATTGGTTGTTGATACCAAGCGATATTAGTTTGGCGTTTTCTAGTTTACGCAAGTAAAGATGAACAGAAGCCTGGTCTAACTGATATTTGTTGGCGATGTCATTTACGGATTTACGCTCAGCAAGTTCACTCCAAAACGTAAACAAAGCAGGACATTCATAGAAGGCTTCGTCTTGCTCTGTGGTAAACATAGGGATGGTGTGAATGTTGATTTCTGCTCTTTCAAGTAGTTTTGATAGTGGAAAATTGAGCAATTTACTGATGTGAATGAGTCTTTGCATAGACAGTGGTTGCCCACCATTGAGTAGCCTTTTTACACTCACTTCTGATATGCCCAATTCAATCGAGAGGTCTCGATAAGAAAGGCCATCTTTCTTTAGTTCTAGCTTAATCAAGCGGCATATTTCTTGTGCCAGTTTTTCGTCCATTTTGAAAACCTTCTGCGAATGTGGAAAATAGCGGAGACGGACCTTTTAGGTATCATAAAAGTATTCTTCTTACTAATACATTGTTTGTTTGGATCATTATGAGATTCTTGTCTTGCAAGTTTTAAGGTGAGAATAACAACATGAATCAAACACGATTAACGAATCGTTTCGCATTTCAGCAAATCCTCCATTGGGCTGTCATTGGGTTAATGATCCCCATCCTTGTACTCATGTTTCAATCTAAGGGCTTAAACCTTGCAGAAGTAGGCATGGTGATGGCGGTTTGGGTTGGATCGACGGCACTATTGGAATTACCATTTGGTAGTGTTGCCGATTATGTAGGTCGCAAGAAAAGTTATATGTTCTCTTTAGGGTTAACCATGCTTGGGACATTGGTTATGCTGGGTGCTAGTAATTTCGCTATGGTTTTACTCGCAGCCAGCTTACTTGGGGCGGCTCGAGCAGTTTATTCGGGAACTTTAGATGCTTGGTTTTATGATGCATTTCAGGCGGCGCAAGGAGGGCGGAGTTACCACTCGGCGGTTGCGAAGATCAATATCATGGTTACGATAGGGCTGGCGTTGGGTTCCTTGCTCGGGGGCTGGCTTCCGAGCTATACAAAGTTGCATTTAGATTGGTTTCAATCGATTTATGATGCCAATTTGCTAGTGATATTGGCGGCCAGTGTTGTCTTGTATGCTGCCACTCATTTTCTCATTCCTAATGAACTTAGCCACAACCACCAATCCGCAGATTCGAATGTCGCATCGAATCTTATCCACACCGGTAAGCAAGCACTTGGCATCTGTTTGAACCACCAAGTTCTCAAACGCGTTTTGCAGACTACGCTAGTGTTTGGTATGGCGCTAAGTGGTGTCGAAAACTATTGGCAGCCTCACATGTCTGGGTTGATGGTCAACCTTGACTTCGGAACTCAAGCATTCGGGGTCGTGTCTGCGCTCTATTTCCTAATGGCGGCTGTGGCGTCTTGGCTTTCGGTTATAGCATTAAACTGGTTTCAAGGTTCACATCGTATGCTTTTGCTGGTTAGCCGCACATGTGCGGGAGCTATACTGCTTTGTATGGCACTTATTACTCACTTTACTGGCTTCGTGATTGCTTACCTGTTGTTTTTCTTTTTGTTTACGCTTGGCGAAAACTCAGCGGCTGTGTTACTGCAAGACAATACACCTAGCCAGTATCGCTCAACGGTGCTATCAATTAGTTCATTGGTTGTCACCTTAGGTGGGATGATGGCGTCGTTGGTGTTGGGATATTTAGCAGAACACTGCGGGATAGGTGTGAGTTGGGCGATTGTTGCCGTTGTGCTGATGCTGTCATCTTGGCTGTTTGCGTTGATACCAGAACGGGTGGCGACGTGTGAACTAGAGAGTAGTTGAACTTAGTTGATCAACAGTAACTGAGGTAGTTTTTTTGCCTCTAATGGCTATTTATTTCATAAGTCGTTACACAACTCGGTACTTTAACGCTTTACTTATTGTAGTAACCAATGAACACTGCCGTACAAAGTTATACTGAAGCGACAAATGAAGAGTCACGAGAAATTATGAGTAACACCACGACGAAAAAGTCGAACCCTCTATTTGAGATCCTGTTCAACGTTATTATTCCTTCAATTATTTTGATGAAACTAAGTGGCGATGAGTACCTTGGTACAGCAATGGCACTGGTTGTCGCGTTATTGTTTCCGATTGTTTACGGCGGCATGGATCTGATCCGTAATAAGAAGTTCAATTTTATCGCAGCGCTGGGCTTTGTCAGTGTTCTGCTTACAGGTGGTATTGGCCTTTTAGAGCTTGATACTCGTTGGTTAGCGGTTAAAGAAGCCCTGATTCCTGGTCTGATTGGTTTGGCTGTATTAGGTTCGACGTTTACTCGTTACCCTCTCATGCAGAAAATGGTTTTGAACGACACAGTGCTCAACCTAGAAGTGATAACTGAGCGCCTAAAAGAGAATGGTAAAACAGAAGCGTTTGATCGTTGCTTGATGTCGTCTAACTACCTATTTGCCAGCACATTTGCTTTCTCTTCGGCGATGAACTATTTCTTAGCAACTTGGATTGTTACTAGCCCGGCCGGAACGCCTGAGTTTAATGAAGAGCTAGGCAAACTCACGCTTTATAGCTACCCAATGATCGCGATTCCAAGCATGCTGATGATGTTCGGCATCTTCTACTATGTATGGCGTCAGATCCGCGCAATGACTTCTTTGGAAACTGAACAGATTTTCCATACAAAGTAGCAAGATAGAAAACGAAAGGGACGGTTATCGTCCCTTTTTTAATCCACCAGTTTTGACTCTAGTTCAGCGTAGCTTGGTTTGGTACTCAAGTTATCAATGCTGATCAGTTCTAGAACTTTTTTGAATGGAGACGTCTGTAAAAACTTATCTATTTGCTGAGTTTCCGTTGCTTGATAGAGCGCAGCGTGTCGGAACTGAACGTACTCTAACGCGACGTGAAGGTAGAGTGTTGCTAAGTTCGGAGTTAGATAGCTTTCAAGTCCAAATGTCTTCATATCTTCGTCGAGCAAAGTTAATGCCGCTGAAAGTCCGCTTCTTCCTCGTTCAATTAGCTCATTATCATTGTCGGTAAAGCGAGCTAGTGCCGCAGAGCGAAATGCAATCTCCATCAGTGTTTTTGCTGTGCCTAATTTCGAGACTTCATCTGCTTTCTTGAAGTTAACTTGATGCAACAGTTGGCTGTGAGAGCTTTCGATTAAGAATTGGCAAATACACAGGCTTTCATATAGAGCTTGGCCGTTATCAAGCTCTAGGGTTGGTATTAAGCTAAACGGATTGGCTTGTATAAGATTGCTTGGAGAGCTCCATGGGTCAACCCAGCGGAATGTCAGTGATGAAGTGTGTGATAACAAAGCTGTGGAGATAACAACGCGGGAAAAAGGTGAGGTTTCATTTAGGTAGAGTTGCATAGAGAGTCCTTTCTTTAGTTAAACGGATCTGGCCGGATAGCGTTGAATAGAAGTGGGTGAGGTGTAAAAAACGCAGATAAACGCCAGCACCAAAGCACAACTACTGAAAATAAATAGCGGAAGGTAGGAGGTCATTTGGCTAATGAAATAGGCCATCACCAACCCTCCAATGCCCTGAGCGACGGCAAAGGACAGTGTCATTGCGCTCCAGGCTTTGGTATGGAGTTCGTAGCCGACACACTCCAAGGTATAGGTTGAAACCAGTGTCACTATCCCAGGGGTAAATATTCCGACCAGTAGTGAGGAAATGAACAAAGGCGCAGGCTGCGTACTAATGAAAGGTAGTACAACAGCAAAAGCTTTTAGACCAAAAGCAATGCATAGAGATCGCTTCGTACCTAAACTATCACCCATAGTGCCAGTGAGCATGGGGCCGATTGCCGCGCCAACCCCGAAGGTCGCCCAAAATAGTCCTCCGCTCATCAAAGACATCTCTAGCTCTCTAACGATAAAGTCGACCCAAAATAAGGTATGAGGCAAGTATCCGATTGCACACAAGCCGTAAGCGACGAGCACCAGGGTGACGTTGATTCGTTGCGTTCTAGAAAGTAGTGAGAACGAGGTATTGACATAGGGTGCGCTAGTTAGAGGAGTTTGCTCCCCCCAACGATCCCAAGTTAACACGGTTGTAACTAGAACTATCATTCCCATTCCTAGCCACGCAGAAGTAATACTCATATAAACAAGTAAAGGTATTAAAGTGCCAGAGAGCATTGCACCAAGGCCGATGCCAGAAAAGACCACGCCACTAACCCTAGCTTTCACTTTGGCGTCGAAACTGCGCATGATCACTGGAGGAGCCGCGACCATCAACACTGCTCCGGCGACCCCTGCGAGTGTTCGCCATACGTAGAACCAAGCCAGAGGC
Organism: Vibrio tubiashii; assembly: GCA_000775715.1. Classification (GTDB taxonomy): domain Bacteria; phylum Pseudomonadota; class Gammaproteobacteria; order Enterobacterales; family Vibrionaceae; genus Vibrio; species Vibrio tubiashii_A. The sequence goes on along the minus strand of JRWQ01000001.1, from coordinate 495,338 downwards.
GCTTCTTGCCATGCACAGCTGAAGTAGCTCAAGCTACTGATGAGCATAGTACCGCGAATTAGTTGACCTATACTGACAAACTTCAACAGCATATTAACGGCGGGAGCACCAGCGATATAACCAATGAGTGTGGCTACACCCAAGTAAGAGACATCGCTTTCACTAAACCAACCACTTTGAATAAGAGCTGGGATCAAGGCGATGTAGGCGAAGCGTCCGATACCAACGCCAATCAGCGTAGCACCCACTCCAGCGAGGCTGTTCTGATTGACGATGTGTTTATCCCATATCTGCATTTTATGACGTTTTCATTGGTTATTTTTAGTTATGTGTTTGGTGACATATTCGGTGTGGAATGGTGTCAGGTAAGACGCGTTTGAGCAATGAGGCTTTGGTCTAAGAACCAAGCTCTAAATGTGTTGGGAGCGATAGGCAAACTATCTTTGATTCAATGAGATAAGCTAAGTTAATTGCAGCGCATAGCTATTCTTTGTCTATACTGATTTGAAAGCGTATTTGTTATTTCGTAACTTTCTATATCACTATGATCATTGAGGCTTTTATGCAGAAAACGTTAGCGGCAGTTATTGTCAGTATCTTATTGTTGTTTAGCCAAAGTGTCTTGGCGCTTTCAGCTCCAGCGGGTGAGCCGATTCTGTGGGTTTCAGGCAATATTACTGAGTCAAACTCAGATCAAGGGGTTGAGTTTGATCAAGCTATGATTGATCAATTGCAACAGGTGACAGTCCATACCAATAACCACGTGGTTGAACAAACGGTAGAATACAAAGGACCAACGATTAGTAGCATTCTTGAGTTAGTTAAATCGCGTGGTGAATCGGTGAGAATTATTGCGTGGGATGACTATGTGGTGACTGTTCCGGTGTCGGACCTCGATAAATATCAAGTATTACTCGCAACGCATGAAGCCGGAAAGCGTTTGACGATTGATGACAAGGGGCCATTCTTTGTCGTATTCCCGTTTGCTGATCATGCTGAGTTGAGAAACGATTTCTACTACAGTCTATCGGTATGGCAAGTGAGAGAAATCGTCGTTGAGTAGTTCGAGTCCTCAAACCCGGGGCAAACCCGGTCACGCATTCTCAATCATCATTGGCATCATGTGTGTTTCTTTGATGTTTATCATTGGCTATGTTTTTTACTCCCAGTCCGAGATTAAGAATGTCTCGCCTCAGCCCTATGTGACGATCGTGAACAACAACTTGTCAGCCAAAGGTAAGTTGTTGTCGGTTAAAAATGAACTCCTAGTGTTTGTGGCCAACCCTTCAAATCGCACACTCGCTAAATTAAAGATCAAGGCTCGAGTTCAGCGCTCAAGCATTTTGCAAGATTTCCAAGCCGAGCGAACTCAAAGAATCCATCAGCAATATGGCGACTTGAAGAAATTGTCTAAAATTGTATTCGATATTGAAGGCGTATTTCTGCGCCTAAACAGTGTCAGTATCGATAGCGACTCGCTGACAGCTAATGTGTTAAAAGAGCTCGATGCAGTTTATGGCGACTTGAATCTGTACCTTTCCAATTTCGTCTCGAACGTACAGAAAAACCAGATGCAGTTTGCCCAGTTTAAAGAAGACTTCTACGACAGGCAGTCACTCTATCTTGGTTTGATTCTGCTTATTTCGATGATCATGATTGGCGCTATCTCATGGATGTACGTCAATCAGATTAAGCTTGCCCATGACTTGAAAGAGCGCACAGATAACATGGAAGCGGCTAAAAAACTGGCTGAGGAGAGTGCAATGGCAAAAGCGCGCTTTTTGGCTAACATGTCCCATGAGATGCGCACACCACTAAACTCGGTTATCGGCTTAAGCCAAAAAGAGTATTACGTTGATTGTGATGATCAAACTCGGCAGTTTACATCATTAATCAATAGCTCTGGGCAACATCTGCTTAAGCTCATCAACAGTGTGCTCGATATCAGCAAGATAGAACAAGGTAAGGTGAAGCTGGAACGTGATACCTTCTATTGTGAAGAGCTAGTAGATGTGTCAAAAACCATTTTTATTGAGATGAGTAAGCCTGACGTCGAGGTGTATTTTTCTACCTCGTTAGATAAGAACTACCAGATCGTGGCGGATAAAACCAAACTACTGCAAATCGTCAATAACTTGAGTTATAACGCGGTGAAGTTTACTGCTCACGGATTTGTTGATATTCATTTCGACATTGATATTGAAACCAGTATGTTGAGTATCAAGGTTCAGGACACGGGCATCGGAATGAATGAAGAACAGCTTTCTAAGGTGTTCGAAGAGTTTACTCAGGCTGATGACTCCATCACCCGCAAGTATGGAGGAACGGGGTTAGGGTTGTCGATCAGTCAATCTTTGGTGCAGTTGATGGGCGGTACCTTATCAGTGCAAAGTAAGATGAAGCTCGGTACGACTTTCATGGTTAGTGTCCCGGTTGAAATTGTCGGTCAACAGAGTTTTGAGCTACCAAGTTCATTAACCGAGCAAGTCAGTGTGCTGGCTGAAAATGCTTTTGTGCGAAACGTGATTGTTGATGAACTGTCGCGACTTAATCTCTATGCTCCTAGTAAGGGTAGTGTGTTGGTTTACGTTCATAATGAACACGATAAGGTTAATCTCAAGCAATTGGTTCAGTCTCAACCCGGGATTTCACATGTGATTGCTTATACTGGTGTCGGGGTGGATCTACCTAACTTAGATAACTTAACCAAGCTCAGTAAGCCCTATGATTTTTACCACTTGCTCAATACACTTTGTAGCCTTTTTGCCCCTGAATCGAACCTGGGTAAAGATGAGATTGATAACTCAATGCCATCTTTGTCTGTGCTCATTGTTGAAGACATGAAGGTCAATCAAATTGTTGCATCTAAGATGCTCTCAACCCTAAACGTACGTTCTGAGGTGGCCAATGATGGTCAAGAGTGTTTAGAGATACTGGCAGAGAAAACGTTCGATCTCATTTTTATGGATATCCAAATGCCAGTCATGGATGGGATTGAAGCGATGAAACGAATCCGAGAAGACAATTTAGCGCCAGGCACGGCGATAATTGCTCTGACCGCCAATACTTTCGAAAAGGATGTTTTATCGTACCTTGAACAAGGGTTTAATGATGTACTGCCGAAACCTGTCAGGCTGGATTTGATGCAGAAGACGATAGAAAAGTACCAGCGTTCAGAAACACCGCCAGTGTAAAGCTATTGCCTACGATATGTGTATCATCCGTACAAATTGCTTAGGCGTCATTCGTGCAATCTGCTTACATTCTCTGGTCATGTGCGCCTGATCGGCAAAACCCTGCTCTAGAGCTAGATCCGATAAAACGACATTAGGTTGCGCTCGAAGCTGTTCAAAAGTCTGCTTCACTCGTCTAATCCGCTGGTAATGTTTAGGTGTAATGCCTAACCATTTTTGAAAGTTACGTTCTCTTTGTCGCTGACTGATTGTTCCATGTTGCTCGTTAATAATATGGCCGACTTCTTTAGGCTTACATTCTGTGATTAGAGCCCCAACCCAACGATACAATGCACAAATTCTCGCTGACGGAGAACGTGTCGCCAGGAGAGAGTTAAATGTGGAAAACGCCGAACAAGCGAGAGGATGGCCATCTTCAACTCGTAATGCTTGTTCCAAGCGTTGCCCGAGTAACTGGTAGCCAACCGCTGGATGAAAGCGTACACCCGCCATCACTGCGCCTGGCGAAAGACTGACCTGATGTGCGACAGTGCTGACTGGCAGGAGTAGAACGCCTGGTTCTTGCCAGTCGTCGTCCATCTGCACTTGATTTTGCAAAATGAACACCACTCCTGTACCCGCGTCGCTGAGTAATTGCTTACGTACCGTTTGCGTTGCGTCAGGCTCTACGGAAACCGCCCAGATCGCCTGAACATAGCCTGCTAAAACGCCTTGTGGTTTGAAAATCTCAAATTCCAATGAATTATCCTATATAACCTCAACTTAAATGATAAAGTTTCATAAATTGATTTATCGCTGTTTTAAGTTGAGGTGTGAGCAGCAATGTACGGATTAGAATCACCTAAACTGGATTATTTAGGCTGATACACTCCGACCTGTGGCTTAAATACCTTAGCTATACGGTTCCAACTGTTGATCGCATTGATTGCAATGGTTAGGTTGACCATAGCTTCTTCTCCAAAGGTATTCAAGGTCAGCTCATAGGGTTCATCATCTACTGGTAAGCCCGAAGTAATCAGTTCAGCCCAGCTCAGCGCAACCTGCTCTGTATCGCTATAAAACGGCATATCTTTCCACGCACTAAGTCCCCATATGCGTTCAGGTTTTTCACCTAGCTTAAGTGCATCTTTACTGTGCATATCGATACAAAATGCGCACTGATTGATTTGTGAAACACGCAGCTTAACCAGTTCCCAGATGGTCATGTTCATGGTGTTCGATTGGTGAAATTGCTCATGGAAGTATTGTTCCTGAGAAAACAGAATGTTGATGGCCTTCGGTGCTATGTCGATGTAGTTGAGTCTCTTTTGCATGGTCATTCTCCTTTGTTTTTTTAAATGATAAAAAACGTACTTCGCAAAAGATTGAAGATTTTCGACATGCGATTGCTAAAGATAGATGATCAATATTGAATGCTAATAATCACTCTCTCTTTTGCACTAGGTATAGAGCGTAGTACTCTTATCAATTAACCATTGGGTTGCTTTACCGTGTTTTTGGCTGGTAACTCGATCAACTTGTAGCAACCAATCCTTTTCTTCACCGATAATGTCTAGTTTTCTCAAATTGCAGTGACTATTTATTACGTGATGTGGCAATAAACTCCAATTACAGTTGATTTTAGTAAGTTCAATAACTCCTTCTAAATTATTAACGATAGAGTTAGATCGTGAGAGTGGGATGTTGTAGTGCAAAGGGGAATCTTTTAAAAGTACTTGGTGGTAATTTTTTACTTTTTTAAACTGAACATTTGAACTTGACGCCAGAGGATGTGATTGATGAACGGCTATGGAAAAGGAAATATAACCAATTAAGCCGAGCTCTACATCGCATGGAGGCTCCGGCCCCCAAAGCATAAAACCAATATCGGCTTCGTTTTTTGCAACCATATCAGCGACAAGGTGGTTTTCGACAATGTTCAAATTGAGCTGTGTATAAGGAAAAAGCAAGTAGAACTCATTTAAAGCTTCGTACAACTTAGGTGTGAGCAATAACGCATTTATTGCGATGGTTAATGTTTCTTCCACGTTAGAGCTAAATGCCTTCATCATGTGTTCTATCTGGTAGGCATCGCTCAATAGACTCACCGAATAGGAGTAGAGACGTTTTCCTTCTGGAGTCAGTTGTGGGGTGCGAGAGGAGCGATCAAATATTAAAGTGTCTGTATCAATTTCTAAGTTGGCAATCGCGGTACTGATGGCGGATTGCGCTTTTCCTAACTTTCTTGCTGCGGCGGAGAAGGATCCAAGTTCTACACAGGCAACTAAGGTTTCTAACTGTTGAAGCGTAAACATTATAATCTATCTATTTTTTAGATATTACATAACTACACAATATCATTTTAATAGATGATTATGTTACATCACAAAGTAAATTTATGGTGTAAACAATGAATAATGGACAAGATACTGAAAAAACTAATGTTCAAAAAGAACTAGATGAACTGAGAGCGCGCTTACAACAGAGCTCAATTGCAATGCAAAAGTCATCTAAGAAGCCAGAGGCGACACAGATGATGGCAGGAGCTATTGAGACGATTGGGACATTTGAGAAAAGCTGAATACCAAGGAGACGACCCTCCCAGCTTACTAGCAATTATTCCCACATTTCTATGGCCCTATTGGTAATGCATATCAGATATTCATTACTCGTATGTGTCTCTCGAATTAAACTAACCTAGTCATTATGAAGCCCTGCAATTTGGGTATAGTTGGCTACTTTGACAAGCGCTGTTTGGTGATTGCTGAAAGTCGTAAGCAAAGTAGCTCAACGATAAAGTAGGTTTAGTCGTTTATGGGTATGAAACACCGCAAGACTTTTGTTTACTTTTGGCAGCAGCATGAAGCTGGGTACTGGTTAAAATTATGTGAAGAGGAAAAGCGTCATTTATTAAATCTTCGCTGTAAAAAACGCTACTCAGCCTTAAAAATGCCAATTGTGGATGATTAACACTCGGTATTTTTTCTTTTGTCAGGTATAAATGGATTATAGCTCGTTCGTTGTTGAGCTTAGTGAAATCCGTCGTTTATAAGGAAACGAAAATGCCGCAAAGTGAAACCCTCTTACACTGTACCAACTGTAATCAAAAGACGTCCCACAGAAGGTTGAGCACAGAGGAAATCGAGGAGAATCAGCGCAAAAGAAACAGCTGGAAGGCTCGTTTACTGAGTATTGTGGCGGATGTGATTTTCGGCACTCATAAATCGCCCACTATGGTGAGTTACTACAAGTGCACGGTTTGTGGTGCAGAATACAACGAGGATGAGAGTATGCCTCATGGTTGGGGTTAGCTGTTAAAGCGCACGGTCATTGTTTGTCATTGGGCGGTGTAAGGAAAACAGCTAAACCTTGTTTCAAGCATGACGCGTTTTGCGCAGCAGTGAACATGTCTCGCCATTCAGAAAAGGTGACAGTAAGTGGGTTATAGCTATTCACTGGCTTGGTAATCCCGTAGCGCACTGTCTCGACCTCTGGCTCGTAGGTACCAAAGAGCTTATCCCAAATGATCAACACGCCAGCGTAGTTTTTGTCTATGTACTGTGGATTACGTCCGTGATGAACTCGGTGGTGTGATGGGGTGTTAAACACTCGCTCAAGTATCCCCAGTGAGCGAATCCACTGGGTGTGGACGAAGAACTGCAAGCCCAAATTGAGTAAAACAGCAAAGACCACCCATTTAGGTTCGAAGCCGACGATGACCAAAGGCACCCAGAACAGCCACATCCCAGCGATAGGGTACATTAAGCTTTGACGAAACGCGGTGCTAAAATTCATCCTCTCTGAACTGTGATGCGCGACATGAGCCGCCCACATCCAACGAATTCTATGACTCGCACGATGAAACCAGTAGTAGCAAAAATCCTGTAGAATCAGAAGAATAATGAATGAGGCTGCGCTTATATCGATGTCAAATAACTTCCAACCAAATATCCACAAATAGCCTTTTGCTATCAGTAACCCAGTTAGAAGATCGGCAAGCTGATGCATTCCTGCGAGCGAGAAGTTACACAGTACTTCGGGCAATTTGTAGCTTGAGTTTTCCGGTAGGTTTCCCCGTCTTTGGCCGATAAAATACTCAGCTAGCATCAATGCGATAAACAGGGGCGCGAGCAGCATGAGCAACCATTCTGGGTGATCAATTATGTTTTCAAATTCCATTTCTTAACCCCTCCAATAGGTTACCATTTGGCAAAGTGATCTTCGGTTAGCCCCAGCACGCTGTTAAACAGGTGCTTTTCTCCCTTAGTGTCGATAACAAAGCCACTAAAGTGACCGATAAACTGGCGAAAGTTGCTTTTCAGGAGCAGTAAGTTGAGCTTTTCGCTGCGCTGGTTGATAGGTGTAAATTGCAGCTCGATTCGACCATCACCTGAGTGGATATGCCAATTTTGCTTGATGTGGTCTCTGTCGAAAGTAAAGTGCACCGGATTGAGGAGATGCCTGTCACCGTTGACCCACAGCGCATTCTCACAGCTACCGGTTTCATTGACTCCGGCCGCAAGATTGAGGCCAAGCGAATTTTGGCCATCGCTAGTATTGATACTAGCCCAGCGCCAACTCGTTTCACGACGCATATAACCAGCAGAGAAGTCGTAACTGGCGAGCGCATGATCTAAATCTACGCTGGTTCCATCGATTTCAAGTGTGCCTGTGACGCTCAGGGCGTTGTGTTTTTGCGTGTATGTCCAACCGGAATATGCTGTCGGTGTGCAAACCGATAATGGCAAGCTCGCAGGCTGGCAATGCAAGGTCACATCGAGCTTCAGACTATGATTGTGTGCTGTGACGTGCCATTGCCCATGTGAAATATCGAACCGTAGCTTGCCCCCTGCTATCTGGCTCGTTCCAGAAAATGGCGAGGCAGTCATCTTCTTGCTGAACCATAGTGGACGCAGCCAAGAGTGTTCTTTGATTGAGTCGTTTTCGACGTCGTAGATGTAGCAAAATGAAGAGCCGAGATAGCGAATATCGGCTAGAGCTAAGCCAATGACGTAGCGTGGTGTTTTTATACTCACGAACTGAAATTGCTTGTAGTGGAAATACTTGGCCAACCTACCTGCAGGTTTGTCCATGCTGTTGCGATAGTCAAAGCGCTGAGTATTTATCCTGTTTGGAATACCATCAAAATGACCATAGCTGGGTTTACCGTTTGTCGATATTAAGCTATCCGGAGCAGGGCGGGTGAAAACCATAATTTCAATTTACAAGCTATTAACACTTAGGCCAGTTTGCGTCAGATGAAAGATGAATGTCAGGTCATTATCGGTCATTAACTCATTTTTGATCACGAAAATGATTGGTGAATGTCCGTATGCTAAGTCTTACGTTTTTGACTCAAAATAAAAGGGCAATGGAGCCAAGTTAATGGAACTTGTTGCTGAATATCGACCAACCGATCATCGTCACCAGTTAGGGGTGATGGACCTCGCTTTGCTGCTTGACGCTTTAGAAAGCTTTGGTATTAGCCCGAAGCAGTTGTTGCTGGATATAGGGTTAGAAGCCATTGACTGGCAAGATGAACAAGCGCAAATCACTTATGCGGACAAGTTGATGCTGTTTCGCCATTTGAATCAAAAGTTGCCAAACTTGGGTCTAGGTCTGTTGGTTGGCGAGAGAGCCACACTCAGTCATTTTGGCGTACTAGGTTATGCAATTTTAAGTAGTCGAAGCGTTGAAGAGGCGATCAAAACGGGCTTTAAGTACCTGAATTTTAATGGTCCTGTCTTTTCAGTAAAAGTAGTCAAAGATCATCAAAATGCTTCGATTGTTTTGGATAATGTACTCGATATTGGCGATCTGTTGCCTTTTTGTTGTGAGTACTTTTTTAGCGCGCTTACGTCATTGTTTGAAGAACTGACTGGGCAGAAGTTAGAAACTCTTGCACTGAGCCTTCCTTATTCCGAGCCTAGCTATAGTGATAGTTATCGAGAGCGCTTTGGTTGTGAAACTGAGTTTGAAGCCGAGAGTCTATCGCTTTGTTTTTCTGCGCAGACTCTTTCGTTGCCGCTAAAAACTCACAATGCGGATATGCTCAGCCACTACTTACAATCTTGCGAGTCGGTTGTGTCGCTGCTGCAATCGCCCCACCGGCTGACCAACCAAATAAAAGCCATTTTGTATCAGAGTGTTGGGGCGTTTCCTTCAATTGAAGAGATGGCGGAGCAATATGGCTGCTCGTCTCGCACCTTAAGAAGACAACTCTCACTGCACCACACGAGCTATCACCAGCTAGTTGGGGAAGTGCGCAGCGATCTTGCTAAAGAGTTTTTGCTTCGTACTGAGCTCACAATTGAAGAGATTGCGTTTCGTCTAGGATATAGCGACGCGGCTAATTTTCGGCGAGGGTTTAAGCGCTGGACGGGGATGACGCCTCAGCGCTTTAGGTAAGCGGTTTACTCGGTTTCGAGGTTTGATGCCCAGGCGTACATGAGCTCCAAAGCGACGGTTGCTCCTGCTAGTGCTGTGACGTCACTGTGATCGTATGGTGGAGATACCTCCACCACATCCATTCCAATGATGTTTACACCCGCTAACCCACGTAGGATTTTCAGCACCTTATCTGAGTTCAAACCGCCACAAACTGGCGTGCCTGTACCTGGTGCAAAAGCTGGGTCTAAGCAGTCGATATCGAATGTCACATACACGGGCTTGTCACCGATGATGTCACGAACTCGCGCTACGATGGCGTCGCTACTTAGGTCATTCGCCTCCATGGCATTAATCACGTTAAAGCCATGCTTGTTTTGGTTGTAATCGGTGCGAATACCGATCTGCACTGAGTGTTTAGGCGAAATCAGACCTTCGTTCGGTGCATGGTAGAACATGGTGCCATGGTCATACGCGCTGCCGTTGTCATAAGTGTCCGTATGGGCATCAAAGTGGATCAGTGCCATTTCGCCATGATGTTTTGCATACGCACGCAGAATTGGCAGAGTGATGAAATGGTCACCACCTAGTGCCAGCATGGTCTTACCGCTTTTAAGGATTTCACTGGTTGCTGCTTCCAAGCGGTAGGTGAAATCTTCGGCGTCGCCACAGTCAAATACTAAGTCACCTGCGTCAATCACTTTGGCTCGGTCAAAAACATTGAAGTCCCACGGGAACTTGTTTCCTTCCCAGGCTAAGTTTACCGATGCGCGACGAATGGCATCTGGGCCCATTCGAGCTCCGGGTCTGCCTGATGTCGCCATATCCAGTGGTACGCCAAGTACCACAAGATCGGCGTCTGCTGAGACAGGATTGCGCAGGTAAGGCCTGCGCATAAAACTCATTGAATTCGAATAGAGCGAATAATCAGTTTTAGTAAACAAATCATTCATTTAGAAATCCTCTAAATAAGTGTAGCCTGATAGACCACCTTCTAATTCTTCTAGTACCGTGTATTGCTCAGAGGCGTCAACGCGATCTGCCACAAGCTCGCGGTAGTTTTGGCGGATCTTATCTACGTCGATGTGTACATAGCGCATCATATCTTCGACGCTGTCACCCTCATCGATACGTTCAATAATCGCTTTGCCATCTTCGCTTACAGTGACCACTGCACTGTGTGTGTCGCCAAATAGGTTGTGCATATCACCAAGAATTTCTTGGTATGCGCCGACAAGGAAAAAGCCCATCAGATATGGCTTATTTTTGTCCCAAGCCGGAACCGGTAGTGTGGTTTCAATACCTTGGCCTTCCACGTACTGTTCAATAGCTCCGTCAGAGTCACAAGTAATATCGAGCATTACAGCACGGTGATCTTCGACGTTTTCCAACCCAGACAGTGGTAGAACAGGGAAGACCTGATCAATTCCCCAAGCATCGGGCAGAGACTGGAATAGCGAGAAGTTGACGAAAAACTTATCCGCTAATCGCTCGTTCAACTCATCCAAAATAGGACGGTGGAAACGATTTTTGTTGCTCATCTGACGACTTAGCTCGAAGCAAATTCGTAGCGAAAGTTGCTCCGCCCACGCGCGTTGTTGCAGATTCAGCACCCCAGTTGCAAACTGAGAATGGACCTCTGCCAAATCGCTGTGGGTATCGTTGTATATCTCAATCAATGCACGCGCATCGCTGCCGTCTTGCAAAGTTTCCCAGTTACGCCACATGTTTTGTAGCAAAGTTGGGTCTTCGATACTGGGTGCCAGCACGCTTTCTGGTTGGTAGGCCTCTGTACCGATCACATTGGTGATCAATACTGCGTGATGTGCGGTTAAAGAGCGACCCGACTCAGAGATGATCACAGGTACAGGTTGCTCGTATTGCAGGCATACATCACCGACAGTACTGACGATGTTACGTGCGTACTCAATTAAACCGTAGTTCATCGAGTTAGAAGATTGGCTACGAGTACCGTCATAGTCCACCGCCAAACCGCCACCGATATCGAAGTACTTAATATCTGCACCCATACCACGCAGTTCACAGTAGAAGCGTGCAGATTCGTTCACCCCATTGCGAATATCGCGGATGTTGGCCATTTGCGAACCTAAGTGGAAGTGCACTAGCTGCATCGCATCCAGTTGCTGCTCTTGTTTTAGGCGCTCGATAACGGTTAATACCTGAGATGCTGCTAAGCCGAACTTAGATTTTTCGCCGCCGCTCGATTGCCATTTACCTGCTCCTTGAGAAGCTAAGCGAATGCGGATACCTAAGCGAGGCTTAACGCCCAAGCTCTTGGCTTCTTTTAGCACTAGATCTAGCTCAGATAGCTTTTCTAAAACGATAAAAACTTTATGGCCAAGCTTTTCACCAATTAGGGCTAAACGTACGTACTCGCGGTCTTTGTAACCGTTGCATACAATCACCGAGCTCGCTTTTTGTGCCAACGCTAACACTGCTAATAGCTCAGGTTTACTACCTGCTTCAAGGCCAAGTTGTTTGGTTTCTAGCTGAGCTTGGCTCTCTAGGATCTCATCAACCACCTCTTTTTGTTGGTTAACCTTAATTGGGTACACCAGTAGGTAGTTGTTGTCGTATTGGTATTCTTCAATCGCCTGGTTAAATGCGTTACAAATCCCGTGCACGCGTTGGTGCAGGATCTGTGGGAAGCGAACCAGTACAGGCAAATTCAGTTGTTTCTGTTCTAGCTTAGAGACGATTTGGCTCAATGGGACCTGATGGCTATTATCACTACGTGGTGACACATACACTTCACCTTGATTATCGATACCGTAGAAGCCTTGGCTCCAGTAATGAACATTGTAATCAGCGCGAACACGATCAAGTTTAGAGTTGTTTTCCACTACATATCTCACAAAGGTAGGGAGGAAAATTCATGGCTCACAGAGCGTGAACCATACCTGACACGGGACTGAATTGGACTTCTCTAAGCTTCCGCGTCGAGCGCATTAACGGATAAAAAACCGTTTGAGTCTAACAAAACGATTTTGTCGTCACGATTGAAATATAGGGTGCGAAGTACAGGTGATTTTCTATTCAGAAATGATGACAATTTAATGTGCGAGCAAGCCTTTCTTTGATTGGTTTGAGCCGCTAAAATGGTCGCAAATCGATGACTTTGGAAGAACCATGGCAAAATTAACACTTCAAGAGCAGATGCTTAAAGCTGGCTTAGTGAATGAGAAGAAGCTAAAAAAAGCCAAGAAGGGCTCGAAGAAATCTCGTGTGCAAGCACGTGAAGTAAAAGCTGCAGTAGAAGAGAACAAACGTCAGCAGCAAGAGCGCGACAAGGCGCTGAGCGAAGAGCAAAAAGAGCAGCGTTTATCAAAAGAGATCAAAGCGCAAATCAAGCAATTGATTGAGATGAACAAGATCGATCAGAAAGAGGGTGAAATTAAGTACAACTTCACCGACGGTACTCTGGTTAAAGCTATCTATGTAGAGCAGCTTATCCGCGACCAGCTTGCAAAAGGTATTCTATCGATTGCTCGCACAGATGAAACTTACGTGGTGATTCCAAGCAGTGTTGCGAAGAAGATTGCGATGCGTGATGAGAGCGTGATCATCGAGCAAAACGCACCAGCGGAAGATGTTCCAGCAGAAGACGACCCATACGCAGATTTCGTCGTACCTGATGATTTGATGTGGTAGTCATTGGTTAAAAATACAATGAAACAAAGTCTTGCTTCGGTGAGGCTTTTTTATGTTTCAAGTATAAAAAAACCAGCCACATGGGCTGGTTTTTGAAATCTTAGATAATTGACGCTTAGGTCAATCTAAAATTAAGCTGGTACTACGTTAGCAGCTTGTGGGCCTTTTTGGCCTTGTTCAACTTCAAAAGAAACCTGTTGGCCTTCTTTTAGAGTTTTGAAACCTTCAGAAGCGATTGCACGGAAGTGAACGAATACGTCAGCACCGCCGTTTTCTGGAGTGATGAAACCGAAGCCTTTCTCTTCGTTAAACCATTTTACTGTACCAGTAGTTTTGTTAGACATGATGTCTTCCTTTATTAAGTTAAATTAATCTTCTTTTTGCGCTGAAAATTTGAACTATTTAATGTAACGATGAAGCTAAGGGAAACACTAAGGTTAACAACGGTAACGCGGTTCACTAAGAATTTACTTTCGACTTGCTGTTTCACTAATAACTCTGAATTGCAGAGCACGTAGATATTACCTGAACTGCGAGTATTGTAAAGGTTTATCGTAAAGGTTGGAGGTATTCCACATTTTTTGGCGTAAAAAATGTACATAAGCCCAAGTTGTTGCGGGATAGTGTGACTAATGACACTTTTTTATTTGTCGTAGCTCAGGGTCGCTGACAGTTATACAAGATTCAAAAGCCAAGCATGTCAACAATGCTTGGCTTTTGATAGTTTGGAAAGGTGACTAGATCTTCTTGAAGATGATTGAGGTGTTAATGCCACCAAAAGCAAAGTTATTGCTCATTAAATATTCAACATCAAGTTCGCGGCCGTTGCCTGTTATGTAGTCCAGGTTGCCACACTGTTCATCCAGTGAGTCTAGGTTTAACGTTGGGCTAAACCAACCTGTATGCATCATTTCTAGGCTTAGCCAAGCTTCAACTGCCCCACAAGCACCTAGTGTATGGCCAAAGTAGCTCTTAAGTGAGCTAATTGGCACCTTGCCGAGTGCGTTGGCCGTTGCGTTACTCTCCGCAATGTCGCCTCTGTCAGTAGCAGTGCCATGTGCCGATACATAGCCTATCTGCTCGGGTTCTACGCCTGCATCTTGCATCGCCATCTCCATGCATATTTGCATGGTTTCCATCTGTGGCTGCGTTACATGAGCCGCGTCGCAGTTACTGGCAAAGCCAATGATCTCGGCGTAGATTTTAGCGCCGCGAGCTTTGGCATGTTCGTACTCTTCAAGAATGAGTGTACCGGCACCTTCACCAATGACTAAGCCATCGCGGTGAGTGTCGTATGGACGTGGAGTGCTCTTAGGGGCGTCGTTTTTCAAGCTAGTCGCAAACAGAGTATCGAACACTGCTGACTCTGTTGGGCACAACTCTTCGCCGCCACCTGCTACCATTACGGTTTGATAGCCATGCTTGATTGCTTCATAGGCATAACCAATGGCTTGGCTTCCTGAAGTACATGCACTGCTGGTTGGGATTACTCTACCTTTAAGTCCGAAGAATAGGCCAACGTTGACTGCCGCTGTGTGTGGCATCATCTGTACGTATGTAGTGGCAGTAATGGCTCGGGTTGACTTCTCGTTGAGCATCACACCAAATGCGCCAACGGCATCAGTACTGCCCGTCGATGAACCGTAAGCGATACCTGTTTGACCGTTAGTCAGCACCTCTGCACCAAGTAGCCCTGCTTTTTCAAGCGCATTCTCGGTCGCAACGGTTGCCAAGCGAGACACTCGGCCCATACCGCGCACTTGTTTACGCTTGTAATGCTTCGGTAGTTCGAAGTTATCAACTGGGGCAGCGAGTTTAGTGTTTAAACCATCGTATTGTTCGTACGAAGTCATATATTGGGTGGCGTTTTCACAGGCTCTCAGTCGTGGCTCTATCGCTTCCCAATCGTTGCCGAAAGCGGTAACGCCAGACATGCCAGTAACGACTACACGGCGACTCATACCAAACCTCCATTTACTGAAATAACTTGGCGCGTTACGTAGCCTGCAATATCAGACATTAGGTAACTCACTAAGCCTGCTACTTCTTCAGGCTCTCCCATGCGACGCAGAGGAATCTGTGGCATTGCATGTTCTTTAACATGTTCATCGACCATGCCTGTATCAATCAAGCCAGGAGCGACACAGTTTACAGTGATCTTGCGCTTGGCTAGTTCTAAAGCGAGTGACTTAGTCGCGCCGATGACACCGGCTTTCGCTGCACTGTAGTTGGTTTGGCCACGGTTACCCATTAAGCCAGAGACAGATGCGAGAGTGACGATACGGCCACCTTTGCGTTTTTGCACCATGGGCATCACACAAGGGTGAAGGACGTTGTAGAAGCTGTCTAAATTGGTGTGAATCACGCCATCCCATTCTTCTTCCGTCATCGCAGGAAAAGCAGTATCGCGAGTGATACCTGCATTATTGACCACGCCGTAGTATGCGCCGTGCTCAGCGATATCCGCTTCTAATTTAGTGCGGCACTCTTCGCGGTTGCTGATGTCAAATTGAATCAGGCGGCCATTTCCACCGTTAGCTTCAATCGTATCGAGTGTTTCTTGTGCGCCTTTTTGATCGCCCATGTAGTGGACGACGATGGAAAAGCCATCTTGCGCTAATTGTGTGGCAATAGCTTTACCTATGCCTTTGCTTGCGCCTGTTACTAGCACTTGTCGGGTCATTGTTGACTCCTGATTTTCATTTCTTGTAATTTTTTTTCTGATGGTACGTAAACATTTAACTGGCAAGTTGCAATGGTCTGTTGGTCTAACTCGATGCGGGCGCTAAATACCGCCATACCGCTGTCTTCCATCAGTTTATCGGCATAGACATCCAGAATCTGGCCTTGTTCAAAGGTATCACAGTGAGATGTGTATCGTCGGCTACCGAGCAAAAAGCCAATCGGAGGTTGTTGACCGTTTTGCATAGCATGATAGCCAGACCAAGCCGCAACAGATTGAGCCATAAACTCGATCCCGACGTAAGCAGGAATGGTTTGAGACTCCGGATTAAAAAATGGATTTTTGTCACCGATGTCAACCTGACAGTGAATAGCGTTTTTCTGAATGTCTAGCGCACGATCGATAAGTATCATGGGCTCATCATGGGGCAATAGCTGCCCAATTAAAGGGTAGTTAGTCATGGGGAAAACCAAAAATTAGACTAATGTTGTTACCACCGAAGGCAAAAGAGTTGCTTAAAATGGCTTTGCCGTGCAACTTCGTTGTTGTTTCCACGAGTGACACTTCGATGTCTTGCGCTTTGTTTTGGCAGCCTTGAGTAGGTAGTGGTAAATCGTATTTTAATATGTGCCAAGCGATTGCTGCTTCGGTTGCGCTCGCAGCACCCAGAGTATGGCCTGTCAGTGGCTTGGTTGAGCTGACTGGAACTTGGTCTTGGAATAGGCGATAAATGGCCTTGCTTTCCATGCTGTCGTTGAGCGGGGTCGCTGTTCCATGGGCGTTGACATAGCCAATATCTTCGCTAGTCAGCCCAGCATCATCAAGCGCCTTTTGCATCGCTTGCTCTGCACCGTTACCCTCAGGCTGTGGCGCAGAAATATGGTGAGCATCAGAGCTATCACCTGCGCCAAGTAGAGCGATATCTGTAGGGCTTTTGCTTAGTAGCATTAACGCGGCAGATTCACCAATATTAATACCTTCGCGTGATTCACTAAAAGGCTGACAAAGCGTATTCGATAGCGCTTCCAATCCGTTAAAGCCATTTAGGGTGAGACGACAAATAGTGTCGACACCGCCGACGATCACTGCGTCAGCCATCCCACTACGTAGAAGTCGCTGTGCAGTAATAAATACACGGCCACTGGAAGAGCAAGCCGTAGAGATGGAGTAGCAAGGCCCAGTTAAACCGAAATAGGCGGCAATAAAGTCACTTGGGTTACCAAGTTCTTGCTTACGGTAGTGGAACGATTGAGGGAAGTCACCTTGATTGAGCTTTTCTGTGTAGGCGAGCTCACCATCGGCAATACCTGAAGTACTGGTACCGATAATTACCGCAACGCGGTTAGCGCCAAATTCAGTTATCGCTTTACGTACTGACGCCTCTATCTGTAACGCCGCAGAAAGTGCGAGTTGATTGTTACGGCTGTTAAAACGATTCAAGTGCTGAGGGATCTCAGGAAGCTCCTCTGCTACACGGCCAATAACGGTTGAAGTGCCGGTGTTGAGGATTTGGTCATCGACCACCATATTTGAAACTTTCTGACCGCTCAAACATTGATGGATCTGAGCTGTGTCGTCTCCCATTGCAGAGTGAAAGCCACAGTCTTGAATGAATACTGGTGTTGAAACGTGTGTCGGCATGTTGGCTATCTGTGGTGTTATCTATGTTTTACTAAATTGGAGCGTTTTAATTTTAATTGTATAGTTATCAATTAAATGGTGGAAAATGATCTCTCCAGCTAGCCTGTCTTGATTGCTATATTGGACATCAATAATTTTGTTGTCATTGCTATCGAAAACAGAGCGGGAGTTATAATTTTCAACTATCCGCCACCTTACCTCATTTAACGGGCCTTCCCAAGCAGAAACAGGCCAGAGCGTGATCATTAGGTTGAATAGTACCTGCTCGGGAGCGGGTACCACGCCATCAAGACCAGTTAGTACTTCGGAGGTTATCTTATCATCTTGATAATTAAGGGATAAGATTCGAGTTCCCCAAGATGAAAAACCAGCTAAAACAAGTGTATTGCCGTTAACTTGCAATTGAACAGGTAATTGCTCAACGCGCTGTTTTTTTCCAGTGTCCCAAGTCGCTTCAATGAGCTGGCTTGCATTCAAACCGAAACCCAAGGAAGTAGCCGATGGCAAGTTAACCTGTTGACCCTGAGAAAGCTGAACACTCGGCTTAGCATTTTGCTCGGTTGAGCTACAAGCTGCTATGGCAAGGCTTAGAGTAGCGGCTAACAATGTACGCAAGAGCAGATCTAGTCTCATGATTTATCCTTTATCGCCATAGGTGATAGTAGCCAAGCAACAAAAATCCCGCTTAGAACAGTGATGCCAAAACTATGAATGGCGTGAGTTTGGCTAAGTGCCAACAATCCAAATGATAGTAGGGTTGTCATCGCTGATAGCGTAATGGCCAACAAGGTGCTTTGACTGCCAGCTTTTTCTGCAAAAAACAGTGTGTAGTCAATGCCGATGCCTACGATGAGAATCAGGGCAAGTAAGTTAAATAGATTGAGTGTCGAACCGAGCGCTGAAGCCATAGCCAAACCTGCTGCACAGGCTATCAGGGATGGCATTAGTATGCGCATGGCGTGTTTTAGCCCGTAGCGTTTAAGCAGAATTAGGGTAATGACGCCTAGCGCCGCTATCAACAACTCCATCACCTTCACTCGATATTCTGAGAACAGCGTAGAAACCTCCTCAGCCTTATTAAGATAACTAATATCCGAGTGGGCTATAGCGAAACGTTTAACTTCTGTCGGATGTGTAAGCTCGTTGAGCACGACAGCAGCTGCCACCTGATCATCGATTCGGCCAATGTAGAGAAAACGAATGGGTTCAGAAACGGTGTGTGACAGATAGTTTACGAGTGAAACAGGCTCGAAACCCTGCAACAGTTGCGGTGATTTGGTTAGCGAAAGCGCAGTGGTTAGCTTGTCTCCTTGCTTTTGATACAAGTCGCTAATCAGCTGGTAGTTCTGTTGTTGACGATCTATTGAACTAATGTATTGGTTTAAACTCTGATAGCCATTAATGACTCCATCTTGCTGCCAATCATTTAACGTAGGCGTCAATGCCTCTAAACGCTGCATAAGCGCTTCGTCATTTTCAGCGGTTACTACCAACATTTGCTGTGAAGATTGCATGCCGCTTAGTTGACTGATTAAGGCTTCTTGTTGCTTTAAGTCATTTGGCATGGCTTGTAGTTGCTTGATGTCGTCATCGTAATGAAGATTCGCTAAAGGCACGATCGTTGCCAATACACACGCGATCGGTAATCCATACTTAACCGTCGCTTTGCTCCACAACGATAGCCACTGCTGCCAAATCCACTGACCCGGAAGCGCTCTATCATGGCTTGGTTTTACGGCCAAAACCGGATACCAGGCCACTACGGTTGCGTAGGCGGAAATCAAACCAAATGAGGAGAATAGCGCCAGTTGCTGTAAGCCGGGGAAAGGAGCAATAAGCATACCTAAGTAGCCAATTAAACTGGTCACTAAGCCCATGGTGATGGCGACAAATATATGTTTGAGGCCTTGACGGCTATCCCACTTTTGCCCGTCAGCGAGCCTTTCGGTGAGGTAGTGGAAAGCGTAATCGATGGAAACACCAATCAAGCTCACACCAAACACCAAACTAAACAGATGCACTGTACCGAATATCCAAGTGGTCATGGCTAAGGCAGATAGCAGCCCAATGCTGATTGAGAGCAAGGCAAGCGAAAGCGGCACAATACTGCGGAAGACGCTCACAATTAGTACGATCACGCCCAGCAGAGAGAATAATCCGATGGTACTGATCTCGGACTTAGCACTCTCAGTGCCAAATTGTGCATAAAACAGCACGCCAGTGTGCAATGTTTCGGCGTCGAACTGCTTTGCTAGGGATTGCTCAATTGCAAGTATATCTGTTACGCCTTGTTGGGCACTTAGGCTGTAAGGTGAATGGTTGAGTGTGGCGGTGATCAATACATATTTTTGCCCTTGGTAGCTTGCCGTTAAGTAGCCTTGGTCAAGGGTAAACGCAGAGCTTTTCTGGGTTAACTGGGCTAGATAGTCACGGAACAGCAAAAAAGGATCGTTGCTCAGCTCTTTGCCTGTCACACCAGAAAACGGATTATAAAGTGATTGAACCACATGCTGAACCTGCTTCTCTGGTTGAGAGGTTAACCGCGCACGCTGTTGGTCGGTCAGCTGTTGAAATCTATGTTGGAAATAGTAGGCGGCCCATTGGCTTTGCTGCTCTGAGCTGACTTGTCCTGCCACTTGCGAAAACAAACCTGTTTGAGTCAACGACTTTTCAAGTTGCTGCGCCGCTGAAAAGGATTGTTGGTCTGTTGGAGCTGTCACAACGAAAATGACTTTGTCGCTCAAGTTGCCTGAAATGGACTCAAATGCTTGCTCAGCGATTGGGTCTTGTTGATTAACGGGCAACAGCTTGAGAATGTTGGTTTCAATTGGCGATTGCGCCGACCAGAACCACTGCTTGGCGAGCATGGCAAGGAATAGCAGTACCAAAGCTAACCATGCGAGGGCGATTTTTTTTGTTGTCGGCATACTCAACACGTTAGAGAGATTAGAAACTGAATTGTGCTGTTTCAGCATCGTTTAGGCTCTTAGGCTGGTGGGTTTGATTTGAAAATAGTATTTCAGTTTTATCACCGCGAACTTCTTGTAGTGTTAGGCCATCGATATCTTCATTACCGACAAGCGTAATATTTTTAAAAACGGCATTGAGCGGAGCTTGTTTTGGGGTGAGCTCGATTGTCCACTGCTCAGCACTGGTATCAAACTCAATCTCGAACTGCTCTTTCAGGGCATTCGTGTCACCATGAAAAACAGCCAAGAAAACGTGGCTAAAGTAGAACGCCATAGGGTTATCTTTGGCTGTGATCACTTGCGGCTCTTGCCCTGCGAAGGTTTGGCGAAGTTTGTCTTCGGTAAGAACAAGGTTAACTGGGAATGGTGTGGTTTGGTGCCAGAGTAGCCCCATTTGTTTGCTAAGCGTGAAGTTACCTTGTGAACTTAATGGCTCGGCAAACATTTCGATATGGCGCAGTTGGGTAAAGTCGCCACGAACAATGGTATGCTGAGCAAGTTGCTTCTGCAGAGATTCTAAGTCAGTAACGCTTGCCTGACAGAAAGGAGATAGCGCCATTAGCGCGAGCATCAACCACTTTTTCATTCAGCTAGGTTCCCGTATTGATGCCAATGTTCCACTTTATCGGTGAAGACGTTTGGCGAAGCAAAACACATCTCTTCTGATTCTATTGCCACCGCTACTTGCATGGTGTGACCTTTACACATTCTTTTGCCCGTTTGAGCATCATAAATGACGTAGTCAACTCGTAGGCGGTTTTCCCACTCTGTCAGCTTAGCTGTCACGCGGATCGTGTGATTGAACGGGATCGCTTTGACGTATTTTACCTGAGTACCAATGATCGGCCACATGTAGCCAGAGTCATTCATGGCTAGGTAGCCATAATTGATTTTGTCCATCATCACACGTCTTGCTTCCTCAAAGTAACGGAAGTAGTTGCCATGATAGATAACACCCATAGGATCAGCGTCTTGGAAGGAGGTGACAATAGTCACCTCAGATTCGAGCGGAAATTGAATCTCGTGATCCATTATGCCTCCGCGTACAACGACCAGTGGCGCTGCTGGATACGTTCAATAAAGTGGCGTAAATCTTTTTCTAGTGGGCGATCTTCTGCAACAAAATCGAACTCGCGAAGTACTGCGTCGCGAATCATTTTAAGATTGTCGCTCATATGGTGTTCATCGAGTTCATTGTGGCGACGACGAATCTCCAGCGCTTGAACACTGGCGAGTAGTGATGCCGCAGCAACTTGTTCAGTAAGTTCTAGTACACGGATACAGTCGCGCGCTGCGATGGTGCCCATGCTGACCTTATCTTGGTTATGGCACTCTGTAGAGCGAGAGAAAACACTCGCTGGCATGGTGTGTTTTAGCGCTTCTGCTGTCCAGGCAGAAATACCAATTTGCACCGCTTTAAAGCCGTGGTTGATCGGCTTACGTTCGCCTTCCGCACCCGTCAAGTTAAATGGTAAACCGTTGTTGAACTTGTAATCCATTAGCTGCGCCATTTGGCGATCCAGTAAGTCAGCTAGGTTTGCGATACCGGTTTTCAGCGTATCCATTGCCATTGCGATATGGCCGCCATAGAAGTGACCACCGTGTAGAACGCGCTCGTTGTCGCCGTCAATAATTGGGTTGTCGTTGGCGCTGTTGAGTTCGTTTTCAATCATTGAACGCAGCCAAGGTAGAGAGTCTTGTACAACACCAATCACATGTGGTGCGCAGCGCAGTGAGTAGCGATCTTGTAAGCGATCACTGTTGCGCGGTGGGCGATCGGCTTTTAGATCGTCGCGTAACCATGCCGCTACTTGCTGTTGACCCGGGTGAGGTTTCACAGCGAATAGCGCTTCATCGAAGTGGAAGTCGTTGCCGTGCATGCCAACAGAAACCATCGCCGTGATCTTGGTACATAGCTGAGCTAGGTACTCAGCACGTTTGTAAGCCAAGCAAGCCAATGCGGTCATTACCGAGGTGCCATTCATTAGCGCTAAACCTTCTTTCGGCTTAAGCTGAATTGGGTCGATGCCTAGCTCGGCATAAACGTCAGCAGTTGGTCGCACTTCGCCTTTGTACAGCACATCACGCTCACCAATTAACGCCGCGGCTAAATAAGAGAGAGGCGTTAAATCACCACTGGCACCGACGGATCCCTCTTGAGGAATGCGCGGAGAGATATCTTGGTTAATTAAGGTGACGATTTGGTTGAGCAGATCGTGAGTCACGCCAGATACGCCTTGTGCTAATGAACATAAACGTGTGGCTAGAACGGCTCTTGCCTGTTCGTGGCTTAAAATCTCTCCAAGGCCACAGCCGTGAAAGCGAGTGAGGTGGAGTGGCAGTTCATCCACTAAATTTGGTGGAATCGCAACGGTACAGGAGTCTCCGTAACCGGTCGTTACACCATAAATCACGCCTTCTTCTTTCAACAGACGTTCTAGAAACGCAACACCACGGTCGATCTTGGCGTTAAACTCTGCAGATTGGTTGAGGCTGGCATTGGCACCTTGTGCAATGGCTACCACATCTTCTATTGTCAGCGCCTGCGCGCCAAACTGAACGGTGTTATTTGTTTGCGTCGTCATCTTGTTGATTACTTAATGTCCAAAAATTGAAAAAATTATACCACTGCAGTGGGCTTTGCAATGTGTAGTGCTGCAGACGGTTGGCATAGTCCTGCACCACTTGTTGTAATGCTTGTTGGCGCTCTTTACGAGGGAGAGCAATCTTGTTGCTAAAGTGTTCGAAATAGACGTTAAAGTGAGGCTTTTCACTAGAATCGTCTCTTAGACCAAACAGGAGGTAAACCGGAGCTTTTAGCACCGATGCGAGCATAAATGGCCCTTGCGGGAATGGCGCGGGTTTACCTAAAAAGTCTGCCCATACCGAGCGAGCCTCTTTGCTGGTGGAGGTGCGGTCACCGACAATCACTACCCATTCACCTTGCTCGATTTTCTGCTGCAGTAAGATCGCGGTATCTGGCCCCATTGAACTCACTTGAATCAGGTTCAACTCGGAATTTGGATTGACCGCTTTCATTACTGTGTTAAAACGTTCAGCGTGCTCGGTAAAGACTAAGGCGTTGATTTTTACATGGGCATGACGTCGGCTAAGTGCACGGCATAGCTCTATATTACCTAAGTGTGAACCTAAGATAAGTACACCTTGATTGTCTTCTGCCATCGCTTCAAAGTGCTCTTGACCATGAATGGTGAGGTTGTCGACATTGAAATCGCCTTTCCAAGCGGCAAGTTTATCGAGCATGGTATGGCCAAACGAAAGCAGGTGCTGATAACTATTGAGATCGCCGGGTAGTGAGATCGAATGTTGCTTAGCATAACTTTGCAATTGCGCTAAATAGACCTCGGATGCGCGTTTAGCGTCTTTACTGGTTAAGTGGTAATAGCGCATCACCAACTGGAGGATAAGGTTAAACACCTTGCGTCCGAGTAGACTGTAAATTGTTAGCAGTAGTTTGATACCAAGGATAGTGCCTTGCTCTTGCCTTTTCGACCAATGAGTCTCTTTACATTCCGAACTACGATGGCGGTGGCGGGCAATGAGGCTCGGGATTCTCGGCAACATAGAGAAAAACAGTCGCGTGTGCATCCAACTGATCTTTACGTTATCCCACAGAGCATCGAAATGGGAGATCCCACCTTCCGGATAGATGACTCTGGTTTCAACAAAGTCTATCTCTACGCCTTCCCAATACATACGCACAAGGATTTCGATATCAAAATCCATTCGGGTGCCGATATCGTACTTGTTAAGTACGCTAACGGTTTTTTCTACAGGGTAGGCGCGAAATCCACACATACTGTCTTTAATGGCGAAAGAGAGAGTTTCAATCCAGACCCAAATATGAGTGGCGTATCGACCGTATAGTCGAGACTTAGGCACGCTTTCATCATAAACCGGCTGACCGGAAATTAGATGGTTAGGTTGCGCTTTAGACTTAGCCAGTAAATTTGGTAAGGCTTCAATATCGTGCTGACCGTCAGCGTCAATCTGCACTACATGACTGTATCCAAGCTCATTCGCTTTACGGATACCCGCCATCACAGCGCCACCTTTTCCGGAGTTTTCTGCTAGCGTTACTAAACTAACGTTTTCTTGCTGTGCAACCTGAGCCAACGCCTGTTTAGTTTCGTCATTGCTGCCGTCATCTACTATGATAAAAGGGAGTAAAAATGGGTCGAGAGATGACACCACAGCGGCAATTGTGCTGCCGTGGTTATAGCAAGGGATCAGGAAGCAAGGTTGGTATTTTTCCACGCTACTCACCGAGTTTCATCTTCCCAGATGAGTGAATCACTAACCTATCGCCTTGTTGGGAACTGTATTTAAAGGTGAGTTTTTGTTTCTCTTCGTCCCAGTTTAAGGCAAGGTTTACTTGCATATCTGGAAGGATAGGCTCTTGAAACTTGATCACTTCCATACCTTTAAACGTCGGTGGGATATGCAAATATTCAATGGCGTAGAACAGTGCCCAGTCAATTTGACTAACGCCCGGAAGAAGCGGGAAGTGAGTAAAGTGACCACGAAAATCCAATATGTCAGCGTCAACCTGCATAGTGATGGTGGAGGCTGTTTGATTGGTTTCTACATTTAAAATCGTTGGTTTTCTTTTATCCATGCTCTTCATCTTGGAATAATTTTTCTATTTCAGCGACTTGTCGCTTACCTTGACTATTGAGAGGTATCTCACTCACTAGACGGTATTTTCTTGGAATCGCGATAGGCTCAAGCCAAGCACGTAAGCTCTTCCGTAGTGCTAACCAAAATTTCCCTTTGCCAAGTTGTTCTATCTGTTGTTGTCCGTTGTTGCTAAGGACAATAACTGCGCATAGTGCCAAACGGCTGCCATCCTGGATAGGGATAACAGCGCTCTCTTCGATCCAATCGAGTTGTTCCAAGCGCTTCTCAACTTCAACCAGTGAAATTCGCTTTTCTTCAATTTTCACTACTCGATCGGTTCTGCCCTTCAAATCGAAGCTTACTTTATCATGGAAATAGCATTCATCGGCAGTTTGATACCATTCATCCCCTGCGATATGACACGCACGTAGGCGCAGACAGTGTTCTCTATTAAGCTCAGCTTCCACGCCCGGAAATAGGCGCCAAGGGGTCGTTGCACTCTGCTGTTGACGATAAGCGATACCGCCAGTCTCCGTACTGCCAAATACTTCAATTGGCAGATGAGAAAAGAGATTCAAACTATGATTAGCCGCACTAGATGGCAGAGGACCTCCTGATGAGAAAACACAACGTAGGGGCGCACTTTGGTGCTCATCACTTAGGCGCTTTAGAAGCGCTGGGCTACTGATTAATACTGTGTCGCTGTCGGCGTGCTGGACCACTTGCTCGGGAAATTCCAAATTCTGCGCTGCAAATGGTCTACCTGCGCAAAGGGGCCAAAGCAGACGGAACAGTAGGCCATAGATATGCTGGTGGGATACTGTACTCTCAATACGTACCCCTGCGAGTTGCTCTCCCCACAGCGATTCAAGAATCGCCACCTCAGTATCGAGCTGTGTTAGCGTTTTATTGATTGCTTTGGCTTTGCCACTTGATCCAGAGGTAAACAGGGTAACAGTAATCTGGTCTAGCGGTAGCGATTCGAAGCTAAGCTTCTTCGACTGACGAGGTTGGTTAGGCTCTATGTTTAGTGTGGTGAGTTGCGGTACAACGGCGACGTCGTCATCATGGATGACAAGGTCGAAATGTTCACTAAGCTCAAGTACCGCTTGTGGTTGATAATTACCCGGTAGGATGATCTGCTTGCGCGCATAACACGCAGCGATGAAACCGATAGCGAACCAGTAACTATCACCAAAACAGAGTGCAACTCTTTTCGCTGGGTGCTGCTCTAACTGCTGAGTAAACTGAGCGACATGGCACTGAAACTCACCCCATGTGGTGACTTTGCTGTGAGTAAACGCCACGGGCGCAGTGTCAGAGCGTGGCGCACCCATTAAGTCGGTAAATGAAGAAAAGTTAGCCGATGCTAGGTTCATTTGCTCTGGTGATCCTTACGAATGATTTGGCGTACAATCCACTCGACAGCAAACAGACTGCCCGCGAGAATGTAGCTGATAAGGCCGTTATACAAGGTCCAGATCTCTAGGGGCTGGAAACAGGTATAAAGTGCAATCAGGCCATTAGCAACAAAGAATAAACACCATGTTATGGTGACCTTACGAGTGTAATCAACGCCGCTCTTAGGTAAATCTGGCTCTTGGAGACGAGCTAATCGCTCTATAATAGTTTGTGGTTGTTTTAGGCTTGAGGCGAACACTGCCAACATGCAGACGTTGACGACGACAGGGTAAAACGTCAGCCAACCGTGCTGCCTAAAAATGATGCCCAAACCGACTAAAGAGATACCTGTGATTGCAGATACTTGAGCGACGTATTTTAGCTCTTTCAGCTTAGTACGCTGTGCAAACAGCAGACGCATTCCCAAGGCGGCGATCAGTAGAATCCCCACCAAGGAAAGGCCGAATTTATCGATGCCGAAATAAACGGCGAATGGATAAGCGAGCAGGACAACTGCGGACAGGGCTGTCAGCAATTGGCGCATTAGGCTTCCTTAAGAAGCTCTGCAACTGCGCTAACCACGTCGTCAACAGTGCGAACCGCGCTGAATTCTTCGGGTTTGATTTTCTTGCCAGTAACGTTTTGCAGGTGAACCACGAGGTCAACCGCATCGATACTGTCTAAATCAAGGTCTTGATATAAGTGTGCTTCAGGTACGATATCCGCAGCGTCAATCTCAAATAATTCTTCAAGTGCATCCTTAACTTGAGCGAATACCTGTTCTTTATTTACATCTGTCATGGGTGTACCTACGGATTATTCACTGACCTGCGAAGCAATATACTTCGCTAAATTGCTCACTGACGCAAAGTGCTCTCGAGTATTTGAATCATCTGCATCGATCACAATGTTGTACTTCTTTTTGATCGCTAAACCGAGTTCTAATGCGTCGATCGAGTCTAGACCTAAGCCGTCACCAAAAAGTGGCGCGTCTGTCTCAATATCGTCAATAGTCAAATCTTCTAGATTTAGTGCATCAATTATAAGTTGTTTTATTTCGTTGTGTAGTTTTTCCACTGTAGCCTACTTGTCATTGTACATTTTCTGGAAAGATCGTCTCTGATAGATGCTGCTGCAAACGGCGAGCGGCAATCGTTGGAGACGTAGTTTGCTCTATAAAAGGTTTAACCTCAACTTTATCCTTAACTTCTACAAGGAAAAAAGGCTTAATTGGAGGTACTTGATACCACTTTTTCTCTTTTGTGAGAAAGCTTGGAGAAACGGTGATGTGTATAACGCGCAAATCTCGCTCAGTCCGGACTGCTATTTGGGCTGAGCCACGCTGGAGTTTGGAGCGGACGCCGGGTGTTGTACGGGTTCCCTCAGGAAAAACCAGTAGTACGTTACCTTGGTTAAAGCGCTCTTCGCAAAGTGTTAATAGATCATCTGGCGTTTCATTCGGGATATACCCCGCAGCTTTGACAATATGCTTCATAAACGGGTTGGCCCAAATAGCCGATTTGACCAAACAGTCGCAGCGCTCTAATTGTGATGCGATGAGCACATAATCAATTAGACTTGGGTGATTAGCGACAATCAGGCAATTGGTATCTTGCTTTAATTTTTCGGCACCGACTATTTTGTAATCGATGGCCCCGGTGAACTTCATTAATTTGCAAAATGCATTAAACGAACGCTGTATTTCATTTTGAACTCGATATTCTCGAGCTATTTTATTTTTAGTAAAAACACGAGTAGCCGGAACAACAATAAAGCTTAAGGTTAATCCACCTAAGCCAAATACCAAGAAACAGAATCCGGTTGCGAAAACACGCCAATATCGATCCAACGTTTTCATTATTTTCTTTGCCACAACCATGTTTGCCGAGGAGATTCTATATGCCAATGGTTTTCATTAGATAGAAATTGGCGGATAAATTCCAGTCCTTGTGGGCGTGTTTCGGCTGATGTCTCTTTAGTGGCTTGCGAGGTGATTAAATAATCATCACCGGATGAAATAATCAAGCCAATTGCGTAGGTTTGATACTGTTGGTCTTCATATTGTTCGTACGCTTGTGGTAGCGGTTGATCGAAGTCAATCACCAACACTTTATGTTCTGGATTCGCGTTTAAGTAAAGCCAGGCTTCAATAATAGCACTCTGGAAGGTGTTCCCGGATGCCGCGATAGAGGTGACAGGGATCGGCTTTTTCGCTGCGATTGTCGCTAAACCAGCTGCGGTGTTGTGTACTGATTGAGAAAAAGCCATCGGCGAGGCCTCTTCGCCTTTTAAAATAGCATCAATTAGCGCTACACTGCGATGCAGTTCACCGTGACGGCTAGCAAATACTAGGTAATCGGCGTGATGTTGTTCGAGAAGTTCAAGTGTGGTTTGTACCGCTACTTTGCTCAAATTGCTCATTCGACGACGCATCATTGCGGGGATTGCAGATGTGACTAGCTTGCTTTCCGTGGGCCACTGTAAGTTATCTGACCAGCTTTTCCAGCACTCAGGTGAAGACAGTCCGTTGGAGTGTGCACACCATGCGTCAATATTTAATGAGATGTTGATATCTGATTTATGCATAAGAGATTGAATTGTTGGTTTTACAGATAAATACTAGTGAGGTGAACAAAATCCAGAATATTAAACACTTACAAAGGAACTTTTAATATGTCACCATTTAAGTTATTCAGTTCAGTCTTGCTAGCTTTATTACTCGTAGGCTGTGGTCGTGTTCAGCCGATTATGGAAGTTGAGGATACTCCAGTTGGTTACAATCTTCAAAGTAAACAAGTGAAGATGGCTATTATGCAAGCGGCAACAGAACGTGGTTGGGTTGTCGATCAAACAAATGAGAATGAATTACACGCTAAGTTGCTTGTTCGCTCGCACTCTGCAGAAATAAAAATTCCATATAACGATAAGTTTTACTCGATCCTTTATCTTAGCTCAGAAAATTTAAGAGAGAGCGGTGGTAAAATTCATCGCAATTACAATCGTTGGATTAACAATTTAAATGTCGACATTAAGCGTAACCTAGCGCTTATGGCTTCAGCACAATAATTTTTTATTTAATACAGTTAGGTTTTTCGTGGTACAAGAAAATAAAGATCCGTTTAACGCTCTAGAGGCGAAAACGCAAGCGCAAATGCTTTCATTTGCTCCTATCGTGTTTCATACGGCACGCACTTTACGTGATTTAGGTATTTTAGCGGCGTTAGATAACGCCGGAGAAAAAGGCTTAAGTGCACTGGAAATTGCTCAGCAAACTGAGGTTTCCGAATACGGCGTTAAAGTGCTGTTAGATATGGCGATCAGTGCTCATATCGTGTTGTGGGAAAAACCTAACTATTCTCTTGCCAATTTGGGCTTCTTTTTGCTTCATGATGGCATGACCAATGCCAACATGGATTTTACTGCTGACGTTTGTTACGCGGCGATGATGCACTTAACGGAAGCGATTGTTGAAGGTAAACCTTCTGGTTTGAAAGAGCTAGGCGATTGGGAAACGATTTACCAAGGCTTATCTAGGCTGCCGGAAAAAGCCAAAGAGAGCTGGTTTAAGTTTGACCACTTCTACTCCGATCGCTCTTTCCCGATTCTTCTCGAACAGGTGTTTAAGAATCAGCCGAAGAAAATCGTTGATATTGGCGGCAATACGGGTAAATGGGCAATGCAATGTTGTAAGCACAACGCAGCAGTCGACATTACCATTGTCGACTTGCCTCAACAGCTAGAAATGGCGATGAAAAACGCTAGTGATCATGGCTTCGCTGACCGAGTTCACCCATTCCCTGCCAACATGCTCGATAAACAACAACCATTGCCTGAAAGCGCCGATATTTGGTGGATGAGCCAATTCTTGGACTGCTTCTCTCCAATGGAGATTTTAACTATCCTCAAGAAGGTAAAAGGGCAATTGCGCGAAGGCGACTCTGTCTATATTCTTGAGCTATTCTGGGATGCGCAGAAGTACGATGCGGCATCTTACAGCTTGAATGCAACGTCTCTCTACTTTACATGTTTGGCCAATGGTAATAGCCGTTTCTATCGCAGTGATGACTTCTTGGAAATCATTGAAGAAGCGGGCTTAGTGGTGGAAGAGAGAACCGATAATATTGGTCTAGGTCATACCCTACTAAAACTAAAAGCAGTGTAATGCAGAGAGGCCTTAACATGGTCCTCGAACTATGAAAAGAGACTCTACTCAGGTAGTTGTTATTGGAGCCGGTCCGTCCGGCTCAATTGCTTCCGCTCTTTTAAAAGCGCAAAGTATCGACGTTATCGTTATTGAAAAAGCGCAATTTCCACGATTTTCCATCGGTGAAAGCTTACTGCCTGCTTGTATGGAGGTGGTTGAACAGGCGGGTATGCTTGATGCGGTCACTCAATATGGTTTCCAATACAAAGATGGCGCAGCGTTTCGTCGCAATGGTGTATACACCCACTACGATTTTACCGATAAGTTTAGCCCAGGACCGGGAACAACCTTCCAGGTTCAGCGCGCTAGCTTTGATAAAGTGTTAGCTGACAGCGCTGCTGAGCAAGGGGTAGAAATTCGCTACCAACATCAACTCACCGCCCTAGAGTTTATGGGTTCTCGCTCATTGTTGACGGTTAACGATCCGTGTGGAGAACATTACCAAATTGAAGCGGACTTTGTGCTTGATGCCAGTGGATTTGGCCGAGTGTTACCAAGAATGCTCGACCTTGAACAACCCTCTAGTTTACCCCCTCGTAAAGCGATCTTTACTCATATTGTTGATAACATTGATGAGCAAAGTATCGAGTACGATCGCAGTAAGATTCTGATTTCTGTCCACCCTGACAATCATGACGTTTGGTATTGGTTGATTCCATTCTCAAATGGCGTTTGTTCGTTCGGCATTGTGGGGGACCCCGAGTTTTTTGAGCGTTACCCGCAAGACAAAATAGCGGCGATTAAACAGCTTGTAACAGAGGAAGCCGACTTGGCTATGCTACTCAAACATGCCGAATATCCTAACCCGGCGGGAGAGCTCGGTGGTTACTCGGCTAATGTCAAACATCTCGCAACTAAACACTACGCACTATTGGGCAATGCGGGCGAGTTTCTCGATCCCGTGTTCTCTTCCGGCGTCACTATCGCGATGAAATCAGCTCAATTTGCTGTAAGTTGTGTTATTAAGCAGTTGAATGGCCATGATGTTGACTGGGAAGAGGAATACTCAAAGCCCTTGATGATAGGCGTGAATACATTCCGCACCTATGTCGAAGGTTGGTACAACGGCAGTTTGCAGGATGTGATTTTTTATCGAAAACCCAACTTGCGTATCAAGCAGATGATCAGCTCTATATTGGCTGGTTACGCTTGGGATCAAAACAACCCTTACGTTAAAAACAGCCAACAGAGATTGAGTACTTTAGCGGAGTTGATCCGCTCAGACAAAAGCGAATAGAGTTTGACTTGGCTCAATGGTCGAGTTGGCGAAAACCTCATTGTTTGCCCATACTTTCTACTGTAAACAACTGTCTATCCAATCTTCCTAGCTTCAAGTTTGGATAGAATCAGGAGGCGGAATATGAAGAATGAACTTGATCCGACCAAAGTTCTCCAAGCTTATGAAACAGTGATGGCAAACGGTTCTCCAACGGAGCATGGCAAGATGTATGAGGGCGTGGAAGCGTTCTCTGATTACGATGGTTATAACGTGTATATGCGAGGCAATGGTGTAGAGCTGAAAATTGGCTTCCACAATACCTATCACCTCGATTATGACCAAGAGCACCTTCGTGACAGTTTCCTCAAAAAGGTCGCCATGTTAGCCAAATGAAAAAAGCCCTGAAGCATGATGCATTCGGGGCTTTCTACTTCTATATGGGCTTAGTCAGCTTCGACTAAGCTTGGTTCATCTGAATAATCATCGCTGCTGTTTGCGTAGTGTTTGGCGTGGCCATTGAGAGTATGGAAGCGCTTACGACCACGAGCTAGCTGAACGTACTTCAACCAAACGCGCTCGAGCTTTGACTTTGCTTTGCCTGGATGCACAAGTACCTTAACGAAGTGTTTTTCTTCGCTGTTTTCCGGCAGCAGTTCGCCAGACTCTAAGCCCAACATAGTATCACCATAAAGGGTTAGGATTTCTTCCTCAGCAAGCGTAAAATCTCCAGACTTAGCAAAGCCGCGTGGAAACTTAGTGTTGTCGTAAAAACGTTTTTTGCCATGACGAAATAAAGTGTCTGACATTTTGGTAGCCTCTGTTAGTTCTGCAAGGGTAAGTAACACCAATCCGTTTAAATATGTGCTCATCGTTACGCCATAATCTGAACATCTATTTATCTCGGTTGGTATGAAAATTAGGCGCAAAATGCTTAAATGAAAAACAAATAATTTTTGTCTTAACTATCGAATATTTTAATTAAGTTTAGATAACATTTTAGTGACTGAAAGATGATCAAGAAAATGCAGTATTTGGTAATCTTTCAAGCTCATCGGTAGAGGAATTTCAATGGATGTAAAAGTTTTTAGAACGTTTTTAGAGTTAGCCCAAGTTAGGCATTTTGGTAAGGCGGCAGAAAACCTGTACATCACTCAAGCGGCAGTCAGCGCTAGGATCAAACAGCTAGAGAGCTATTTTGACACACAGTTGTTTATCCGAGACAGGAACAATATCAAGCTGACATCCGCAGGCGAACGACTGATTGGCTATGCTGAGGTTATGGTTAACACCCTCCAGCACGCTAAACTAGAACTGTCACTAGAGAGTGGAAAAGCATTACAGTTGACGTTAGGTGGTACACCTAACGTTTGGGATGCGTACCTGCAAAACGGCTTAAGTTTAGTGACCGATGAATTTGAAGGTTATGGCTTTATGGCCGAAATCATGAGTCGCGAGAGCTTGTCGCGCCAATTACAAGAACGCACTCTCGACATGGCGTTTGCTTTTGATCAGATCAAAGCGGATGAGTTGCACTGTAAAAAAGTTGCCGATGTGGTGTTGTTTTTGGTATCGACTCAACCTCTTGAACTGGAGTCCGTGTTTGAAGACAAGTATGTCTATGTTGATTGGGGAACTAAGTTCGCTTCTGAACATGCCGAGCGCCACCCTAAGATTCCAGCTCCATATCTAAGGACATCAACGGCGCGTATAGCGTTGGATTTTATTTTGGAAAAGGGTGGCAGCGCTTATTTACCTGCTTCATTGGTAGAACCGTTCCTTGCCTCAAACCAGTTGTTTAAGGTCGAGGGTGTAGACGATTGGCAACGGCCTATCTATCTTAGTTATCGTAAGGCGAGTACGTCTATCGAAGCGATTAAGCAGGTTGAAGAGTTGGTCAAGACGATAGACCCAGTCACCGCGTACAGTTTGCAACAAATGGTCGAACTGCCTGTCGATGATGAGTAGGATTGGTATTAGACAAACGCCTCGAGTAACTCGAGGCGTTTTCATTTATAGACTCATTAAGCTCTCTATGGACTCCTCTATACTCAACTCGTGATAGCTTTGAATTGAGTGCCCATCGAAGGTATCAATCAATATTCGGTTAATATTGTTAGGTCCGTGCTGATCGATAATGTTTAGTGTTTGTTCGACACTATCACACGTCATAGTGAGGTCATCATTGAGCACAATAGTGCAAGAATGCAGATTCATAGCCAACTTCCTTATTATTTTTTAGTCCGCATAACTAACTTTAGAAGAATAAAAACAGTTGGCAACTCGATACGGTTCCGAAAATGGCTAGTATTCTGTAGGGGAGGATTTAAACTTTAGCTAACGAATTGAGCATTATTGGAAAATGGTATTTTGGACCGAGTGAACTCTTTAACGCAAAAAGATTGCCACAAGGCAAGAATGGCGCGAGACAGTCGTTTTGATGGCCGATTCTATGTCGCAGTAAAAACGACGGGTATCTTTTGTCGCCCGATTTGTCCGGCCAACCTACCAAAAGAAGACAACGTAGAGTATTACTTCGACAAAGCTCAAGCGCTTCAGGCGGGCTATCGACCTTGCCTTCGTTGCAGACCCGACAGCGCGCCGAGCTCGTGGGCGTGGAAAGGAGTGGAAGTCACGTTTCAAAGAGCAATAAAACTCATTGAGCAAGGTGCCTTGCAGCATAGTTCATTGTCTGAGCTATCAGAACGCTTGGGCATCAGTGACCGCTATTTGCGCAAGCTGTTTAATCAATATCTTGGAATGTCACCTAAGCAGTATGCGCTCTACTATCAACTGATGTTCGCCAAGCAGCTTTTGCATACCAGCAGTTTGTCGGTCACTGATGTTGCACTTGCAAGTGGTTTTAATAGCGTGCGTCGCTTCAATGATGCATTTAAACAAGTGATGAAACTTACCCCTACCCAAGTGCGAAAGTCGGCGTCAACAAAGATGGAATCAAACCATATTGAACTTGCATTTCGTGGCCCACTAGATTGGCAACATATGCTGGCTTTTTACCGTCTAAGAGCCATTCTAGGGCTAGAGGCGGTGAGTGATGAGAACTATCAACGCTATTTTGAACTCGATGGCAAGACGGGGTGGTTTGCGATAAGTAACCCTAAGCCGGGTGTTATGCGTGTGACCTTTAGTCTGGCGGATATGTCGCTATTGCGCAGTTTGGTTAATCAGATACGGCGGATGTTCGATTTAGATAGCGATGTGTTACAGATTGAGTCGCATCTCAAGGCGATAGAGCCGTTACTTGTTAAACGCTCAGGAATTAGAATACCGGGAGTTTGGAGTGCTTGGGAAGCAGGCGTTAGGGCGATTTTAGGTCAGCAAGTATCGGTGAAAGCGGCGATTGGACAGTTGAACCTGCTAGTGAATACGTTACAGCCAGAAGGCGTGACGCACTTTCCTCGCCCAGATGAAGTTGCCCAAGCCGATTTGAGCTTTTTGCGCATGCCGCAAAGCCGTAAGGAGACTCTTACTCGCTTTGCCCACTATATGGTTGAGCATAGTGAAGAGCCAGTTGAAAACTGGTTGGCCCTAAAAGGGATTGGGCCATGGACCGTCAATTATGCGCGCTTACGTGGATTGTCTGAACCAAACTGTTTTCTTGAAGGCGATTTAGTGGTTAAGAAAGCGCTGGACAATTTTACCCATTTATCGGCAGAGAATGCCTCTCCTTGGGGAAGCTACGCCACATTTCATTGCTGGAGTCATTCATGACTAAACGATACACCTATTACTCGTCACCTTTTGGTGAAATGACCCTTCAAGCGGATGAGCAAGGGCTACTTGGGGCGTGGTTTGAAATTCACACCACCAAGCCAGAAATGCTCGGTCAATATGTTGAAAATGATCCTATACTTACTCAAACAATCAAACAGTTAGATGAATATTTTATGGGGCAGCGTAAAACGTTTGATTTGCCTGTTTCCGTCGTAGGGACAGAGTTTCAAAATAAGGTATGGGACGCTTTAACGACCATCCCATATGGCGAAACCTGGAGCTATCAAGATTTGGCCAACGCGATTGGCAATCCAAAAGCTGTTAGAGCGGTTGGATTAGCGAATGGCAAAAACCCAGTGTCAGTGATTGTGCCGTGTCATAGAGTGATCGGAAAAAGCGGCAAGTTAACAGGGTATGCGGGCGGTGTAGAAACCAAAGCCAAGCTGTTGGAGCTTGAACAGAGGGATTAGTTGAATGGTTAAGCGGCAAGCGGTAGGAACGATATTACTCGTCAGTGTCGTCATTGTTCTGCTTGGTTGTTCCGAAGAAAAAGCGCAACGACTGCTTAATCAAGAGACCTTCCAGTTTAACGGTGTCTATGAGAACCAATACAATGATGATCTGCTTGAGTTTAAAGATGGTCAAGTGACGTTCAATCGTGAACAAGTAGAAGGATTAACTAAACCATTTACTGTTGAGGACAACTACTTGACGATCCAGATGCGCAATAGTTCCAAAGAGAAACGTGAAGACATTGTGATGCGCATCCATGGTGAGCAAGAGCTGTTGACTTGCAGCATCTGCGCGAAGTATCAACTCGCCTCTACGTGGCAGAAAAGAGATTTTGATCCTTCGCAGACAGATCCCGCCGAATAGTTAGGTGAACACGCCCTAAGTAAACAGCGAGCTATTTATCATTATATGTACGGCAATACTCGCGGCATATCCGACAGCAATGACCGGCATCCATTTGAGGTGGCCAAAGAAGGTGTACTTGCCGTGCGCAGCCCCCATTAAAGCAACGCCTGCTGCAGAACCTATCGAAAGTAGACTGCCGCCCACACCTGCTGTTAAGGTGACCAATAACCAGTTACCCATACTCATCGTAGGCTCCATGGTTAGTACAGCAAACATCACCGGAATGTTATCGACGATCGCCGATAGGATACCAACCATGACGTTAGCCCAAACCGGATTCCATTGGGTATACATCACCTCTGAAATCAACCCTAGATAACCAAGCAGACTTAAGCCGCCGACACACATTACGACGCCATAGAAGAAAAGCAGTGTGTCCCACTCGGCATGAGATACTCGTCTAAACACATCGAACGGAACTACAGAACCGAGGCGTTTTAACGCCAGATCGTCTCTGTTTTCTATCGCGATCAGAGACTTTTTATGCAGAGACGTTTTGAGAGTCTTACGTAAGAAGAAACCAAAAAACTGTAGGTAAGCTAGGCCCATCATCATGCCAATTACTGGCGGGAAATGCAGCACGGCATGGAAAGCAACCGCAGTTGCAATGGTAAGGATAAACAATCCCACAATGCGTCTTGCTCCGCGCTTTAACTCAACGTGCTGATGAACAACGTTTGGGCTAGCATTTGGAACGAACAATGACATGATGATTGCGGGGACGAGGTAATTGACTACCGAAGGTACAAACAGCGGCATAAACTCAGCAAATGAGACATGCCCAGCTTGCCAAACCATCAGTGTGGTGATATCGCCAAATGGACTAAACGCGCCGCCAGCGTTGGCAGCGACGACAATATTGATACAGGCAAGGTTGATGAACTTAGTGTTGTTCCCCGCCACCTTCATCACCACAGCACACATCAATAACGCGGTGGTTAAGTTATCTGCAATCGGAGAGATAAAGAACGCCAAAATACCCGTTAGCCAGAATAGGGTTTTAAAGTTAAATCCTTTGCCAACCATCCAAGCTTGCAAAGCATCGAATAATCTTCGCTCTTCCATCGCGCTAATGTAGGTCATTGCTACAAGTAAAAATAGCAAGAGTTCAGCGTACTCAAGCAAGTTGTGCTCAAGAGCGGCTTTGGCGGCTTC
This sequence comes from Vibrio tubiashii, assembly GCA_000775715.1. GTDB lineage: Bacteria > Pseudomonadota > Gammaproteobacteria > Enterobacterales > Vibrionaceae > Vibrio > Vibrio tubiashii_A. Next base: position 457,543 of record JRWQ01000001.1, on the reverse strand, counting down.
AACTTGTCCGTGTTGCGAGTAAACCAAGCCAATCATGGCCCAAATGACACCAGCGGCGAGCAGTACAGGTTTTGATTTACGTAGCTGTAAGTACTCTTCGAGCATGACTAGAATGTAGGCGACACCGAAAATAGTCAGAGCGGCGTAACCAACCGTTGATTGGGTCAGGGGTAGGATTTGGTCAGAGGAAGGTGTGGCGAATGCTGAAATGGGCAGAAAAAAGAGGGTAACAAAAATGGACCACTGCAATTTCATTCTTTCACTCCTTTGAAAGCGGATTGTTATAGTAGATTTTGTGATTACATTTTAATGATGAAATGAATTTGTGAATGTGAAGTAGGTTTGATCTGCTTGAATTGTTGGGAAATGTTAAAGTAAGCTTCTTGGGTTGCTGTGTTGTTAAGTGCTGTGATGACTTGTAATTGCCTTGTGAGTCTGCGTTGTTTCAATGTCCCATCTTCGCCGATAGGTGCATAGGGGCTGTTTATCTACTCTGACTCAAAGTAGGACTTCAGCTTGGTCCTTAGCCAAAGGTTCGCCGAGCTATTTTTCATTCGGTTGTGACACATCATACGATATTTTATCGGTAGATTGGTAAAGGGGGCATCAAGGATCTGTAAATCCAATTTATCAGCAAACTGATTGGCTATGCTTTTTACCATCGCGGCTAAGCAGTCGCTGGTGGATATCATGGTCATTTGCGAGACCAGTGAATCACACTCAGCCGCGACTTTTCTTTCTGTTATCGTTTCCTCGGTAAAGTAATCCGCTAGGTAGGCATCTTCACGGCGCAGTTTGAGTGTGACATGCTTTTCGGCATAGAACTGCTCTAGGCTAAGGGCTTTGTCTATTCTTGGGTGACCTTTTCTGGCAATGACACACAACTCGTCGGTATAAAAATACTCAGAGAAAAACGACGGTGCTGAATAGTTAGCAAAATCAATCGCCAGATCGGCTTTTTGCTGGCTGAGGTTGTTAATCAGTTTTTCTTCATTCGATAGCGTCGGGTGTAGTTCTATCTGCACGTTGCCGAGAGTTTGGTCCGCTTCAATTTTCGGTAATAGCATCAACATCATAGGTTCGGAAGTATAGACGACAAACCGACGTGAATTTTGCGTGCTAAAGGTCTCTAGTCCCTCCAGTGCGTTGGTAATTTGCGTCAGAGCAGGCTCTATTTGACGTGCAAATTCGTGAGCTTGATGGGTAGGTGCAATCCCGCGTCCGGAGCGAATAAACAGCTGAATACCAAGCTGCTGCTGCAAGCGCTTAAGTACACCGCTCACTCCAGGTTGAGTTAATCCCAACACCTCAGCGGCAACTGTGATTGAACGATGCTGATATACAGAGAGAAATACCTTCAATAGGTTGAGGTCAATATTATTGTCGAGCAACATCTTTCTCCAAACATAACAAATGGTGATATTTAAAATAAAGTTACATGTATATATTGTTATGTGTCAACCAAATAAAGTAGCCCCTGTTCCCAATACAAGATTCAACGAGGCTCACTATGACAACCCGTTTTGCTCCTTCAGCGATTTCACTAGCACTTATCGTTTCATTCTCAGCAGCGGCGGATTACGCTAGCTTAGATACCTACCAAGGAAAGCCCGCAACTGAGCACACCAAGCAAGCAAATGAAGCGTTAGCAAAACAGTTGCCTTGGCAAGATGTGAGTGCATTTGAGCGCACGCAGCATGGCCTAATTGCTAAATTTGGCACTCATGAGGCAGGGGAGTTAAAGAACCGCTTTGAGTACATGGCAGATATGAGCGTTGACCAGTTACCTGCTTCTGTAAACCCCTCGATTTGGCGTCAAGGCATGTTGAACTACGCTGCAGGCGGCTTATACAAAGTGACGGATGGTGTGTATCAAATCCGCGGCGCAGATCTTTCGAACATGACCATTTACCGCACTGACAATGGTTATGTGATTCATGATCCACTTCTATCTCGTGAAGCGGCTGCGGCGTCATGGGAGTTCGCAAAATTGCATCTTCCTACCATCAACGGTGAACATAAAATCACGGGTATGATTTACTCGCACATGCATGCTGACCATTTTGGAGGCTCACGTGGTATCGCTGAATCGGGTGATTTTATTGAAGGCGCGCCAATCTATGCGCCGAAAGACTTCATCAAAGAGCTCGCTGACGAAAACGTGATTGCTGGAACGGCGATGAGTCGTCGCGCTAATTACCAATACGGTACAACATTAGACAATAACACCCAAGGCATTGTGGATAATGCGCTAGGTTTGGGCACGTCACGTGGTGAAGTCACTTTGGTTGCGCCTACCAAAGAGATTCAAGCGCGCGAAAAAGTCATCACCATTGATGGACTAGATTTCCACGCGATTAACATGCCGGGAGCAGAAGCCCCTGCTGAGATCGTGCTTTACGTCCCTGAATATCGTTCGTTAAACACCGCAGAGCTGACTTACGATGGTATGCACAATATCTATACGTTCCGTGGAGCCAAAGTTCGCGATGCTCTAGTTTGGACTAAGTATCTAACGGAACTTAAATTGCGTTACGTAGACAGTGGGTTGGTTGATAACATCCATGCCGCTCACTCAGCACCCGTGTGGAATGATCCAAATACAGACATCAATGAAATTTCTGACTACATGACGTTACAACGTGATAACTATGGTTTTATTCATAACCAAGCGATGCGCCTAGCGAACCACGGTGTAACGATTAATGACGTAGGCCGTGAAATTGAGAAGATTGTTCCTCAATCTCAGTTGGATACCTGGCACACCAATGGTTATCACGGCTCTTACAGTCATAATGCTCGTGCGGTGGTGAACCTGTATCTTGGTTACCACGATATGAACCCGGTGAATACCAACCCACTACAAACTCAAGATAAGTCTTGTGTTTATGTTGAGGCGGCTGGGGCACAAGCACTGTTTGCTGCAGGGCAAAAGCACTTTGAACAAGGTAACTACCAACAAGCTTCGCAACTGTTTAACGACTTAGTTCAGTGTGATCCAAGTAATATTGACTACCGATTTGCACTGGCAGATAGCTTCGAACAACAAGGTTACCAGTCAGAGACAATGGCGTGGCGCAACTCTTACTTGCAAGGTGCTGTAGAGCTAAGAACAGGTGAGATTCAGCCTTCAATTAAACTCGCGTCTCCTGATGTCATTGCTAACACACCAACAGGTATGTTCTTAGATTTCTTAGCGGTAAGACTAAACGCCGAGAAAGCAGAAAATGCGCAATTGGACTTTAGCTTTGCTGTTCATCACCCAGATTTGAATGAGTTCTACTTTGGAGAAGTATCCAACTCAAATATGGCTAATATTCAAGTCGATGAGATGCCAACATCTGATGTGACGGTTGAGATAAACAAAACTGACATGACGGATATGGTACTTGGCAAAGTAACCTTAGAGCAGCTAACTAAATCTGGTAAGGCGACATTGAAAGGTGAGACTGCGCTAGTGAAGCAGTTAGTAAGCAGCCTAGATGATTTTGATGGCATGTTTGAAATACTGCCGATGCCGAATTAAACAAATCTAGCCAAATTTAAGGGCCTTTGTCTCAAAGACAGAGGCCCTTTTTAATCATAGCTAACTAGAAGTTAGTGACTGTGGTGTTTGAACAGACTTCACTCTCCTCGGCAACAATCACTTCACAAATTTGATGCGTATAAACAGCGCCACCTTTGTTGTTGATCTCATCAAGGAAGACATCCACATTCGGCTCTGTCGAAATAGCTTGTCCATTGCGATAGATGGTTATGTTCTCAGCCTGTGAGCCAGTCCACTCTAACCGAACTTTGTGTAAGCCTTTCACTTTATAGCCATCTGCACTAAGAGAGAATTCGGTAGTAGGTGGCGGGGCTTGTGAAGAATCTATACTGACACCAAATTCATTGAGTACTAGGCCTATCGGAGAGCCAATAGTGGTGGTTTGCGAGCCCGCAAAGAGTAGCGCTACAGGCTGACTAGTCTCCGCTGACACAATGAGTGATCCAGAATCGCCACCAGCACTGAATGAGCCATCAGATATGGTGATTTGTTGAATAAAGCGAGCGACAGAGTTGCACAGAGAATCGTAGCAGACGCCAACGGAGCTATTGACCGCGATAACCTCGCCTTGAGTTTGCCCAGTAGTTCGGCCGTATTTTTTGACCGATTGACCGACAAATGCGGCGGTAGTCACTGAGCTTGGTACACCGTATCCATCTTCGGGGGTTGAGTTCATTAACTCACCCGTCGTGGTTAACGCGATGGCCGCATCCATTAGGTTGAGATTTTCATCCCCTTCTCCGAATTTGATCGGTACAAATGCAGCTAGGCTAGCGTAGGTATCATTACTCACATCACCGCCATCGATACTGCCGGGTTGGATAATTGGATCGTTTAAATTGGCATAGTTTGAGTTGGCAAATACATGGTTATTACTCAGCGCGTATACATTGGTTCCATCTGTGACCCTTGCGCCAATTGTTCCTGCGGTGATAGATGGATGCCCCGTTGAAACACCGATTGGTATTGGTCTTTCAAACCGTGTTGTTGGATCGACCGGATCGGGTTCAGCGAAGCATTCTGGTGGTCGTTGAGAAGGGGGGCCGCCACAAGTCGGCGGTGCAAGTGAGTAAAATCGTCCGGTATAGACAGTTTCAACGGCGACACCATCTAGCCATTTTGGCGTACCTTTTATATTGATATTGTCAACGAACACCACGATATAGCCCTGACCATTCTCATCGACGCTAAGGCCATGGCCGACGACGCCAGAGGTCGCAAACAACATGTCACTATGTTTCGCTTGCGCTTTGGCAGCAACAGTAAGACCAGGTGGTATGTCGAAGGGAGGTGATGCAGATGCACCAAAGGATGCAATCATCCAGACAAGTGAAACAAACCAACGTGTGAATTTCATAGCAGGTAACTCCCCAAATTTACTATTGACTCATTTGTCAATTATGGTATCAAATCCGCGATTTTGCTGCGGTTGCAGGGGATAGAATCGGGGCTGTTGGAGAGTACGGGTAAGAACTGGTTGAGGTAGAAAGAAAAAACCGAGAAATTAATTTCTCGGTTTTTGCAGTGATAGGCGAGTTAAGCTTCAGAATGTTGCAAATGAACTTCTTCTTCTTTTACGCCGGCCATTGGATCGTTAAAGCGGTCTTCGTCTAGAGCGCCTTCAGATTTGGCAACAATGATTGAAACAGCGCTATCACCTGTAATGTTTACTGCGGTACGGATCATATCCAGTAGACGGTCAACACCCATGATAAGAGCGATACCTTCAAGTGGTAGACCGACTTGGTTAAGCACCATAGCTAGCATAACAAGACCAACACCTGGAACGCCTGCAGTACCGATTGACGCTAGCGTTGCTGTCATGATCACCATCAGGTAGTCAGTCATGGTTAGGTCGATGTTGAATGCCTGCGCGATAAACGCGGTTGCGACACCTTGCATGATCGCTGTGCCATCCATGTTGACGGTCGCACCTAAAGGAACGGTGAATGAGGAAACACGGTTATGGACACCCATGCGGTTTTTCGCTGTTTCCATAGTAACAGGAATAGTCGCGTTAGATGATGCGGTTGAGAAGGCGAACATCACAGCATCTTCCATTTTCTTTAGGAAGGTGATTGGGCTTAGACCTGTGAAGCCTTTAAGCATGACGCTGTATGTCACCAAACCGTGTAGCAGCAATGTGCCCGCAAGTACGACGAAGTATTCTGCTAGGTTTATGATCGCGCTTAAACCTAATCCAGTGAATAGCTTTGCCATCAGGAAGAACACGCCGTACGGGGCTAGGTTCATCAAGATCGCAACCAACTTCATGATCACTTCGTTTAGATCGGCAAAGAATGAAGCAATGCGTTCACCCGGCTTGCCAGCAGCACTGATTGCAATACCAAATAGCACTGCAAATACGATAACTTGCAGAGTTTTACCTTCTGCCATTGCGCTGATCGGGTTGGTCGGGAACATATCGATGATCACCTGACCTAGAGATGGCGCTTGTGCTGATTTAAATGAGCTTGCTGCGGTAAGGTCTGCCCCGGCTCCTGGTTGGAACAGGTTACCCATGGTTAGGGCAAGTGTGATAGCAATAGCAGTGGTCGCCACGTAAAATGCTAGGGTCTTACCACCCATTCTGCCAAGGGTTGATAAGTCTTTGAGTGAGCTTGTTCCGCAAACGAGTGAGACAAAAACAAGTGGGACAACAAGCATTTTCAAACTAGCGACAAAGATCTGGCCGCCTACTTCAAATAATCCATTTACAATATATGCATCGACAAATCCGTTGTCAGCAAAAAGACTGCGAATCGCAAATCCTGTCAAGATACCTGCGACCATGCCTAGTATTACGCGGCCGGTCAGCGACATTGGTTTCTTGGTATTCATAGTGAACACTCCTTATAGTTATGCACCTTGAGTTCATTTCAAGGAGAGCAGGAGGTTAGCAGTCAGACCAAAAAATAAAAAAGAAAAATAATCGAGTAGATATATAGGTGTGACAGAAGTCACTATAATTTTGGTTAATTTAACCTATTTGTCACTACTATTTTACCTATTTTTAGTAAAATAACCCAAAGTACAACCGATGTAATGAAATGTTGTTACCTGTGTTGTTTTCTCATTACTTGAGAATCAGAGTGCATATGATGCTTGAGGCGCTAGGAAAGTGAATATATAAGCGGAACTTATGCAGTTATTGAACGTGAGATCAAAGTGTTACAGGTGCTCCTCGATAGGCAGTAATCCTGATAGCCAAGCTCCCATTTTTCGCCAAACACTGGCATCGGGCTCGGAAGTGAAGATCTCGCCTGATAGTGCGTCTTTCCATCCTACTTGTCCTTCATGGATCACGATTTGGTAGGCATTTTGGCTAAGGGAATCGGGCAACTTATTGAGTGACAATAGTACAAACTCTTTTTGTTCGACCACAAAAGCCATTTCGGTGTTGAGATATGCTGAACGAGGGTCCCAGTTCATTGAACCAACGAACAGAATTTTTCCATCAATCAGAATCATTTTAGCGTGCAAGCTAGAGCGGCTACTACCCGTGACCGTCCATTTGCTGTCTATATGAGCACTTGCTTTAGTTTCCCAAAGCTCTACGCCCCCTTCAACAAGTTGTTGACGATATTTGGCATACCAACCGTGGACAGCGAAAACATCATTTGACGCTAGGCTGTTGGTAATGACCGTCACCTTAATCCCTCGCTTAGCAGCATCAACAAGGGCTTTTGCACCATATTCGGTTGGAACGAAGTAGGGCGAGACCAGTACGAATGAAGATTCTACGTTTTCCAACAGGTCAGTAAGGTTGTCGACCAACTGACTATGTTGGGTGTTGACTTTATCTGGTAGGTCGTACCAAATGACGCCATCTCCCCAATACATCTCGAGTTTCCCCTCGATTAACTGCCCGTAAAGCTCTAGCTTAGTGAAGTCGTACTGACCCTCAGAGAACTTCTGCCCGAGTTGTCTATTGGCGACTTCTTTTTGGATAATGTCATCATCTAGATGCTGAGCATCTGGGACGATCCATTCCATGGGGATTGCATAAAAGCTATTCCAATAGAGATCAAATTGATCGGCGGTCTCTTCGACCGTTTTACCATACAAGAGCACATCGAAATCGCCGAACTCAACGTGAGACTCAAACGAAAAGTACTCATTGCCGATATTGCGTCCACCAACAATGGACACCACACTATCAGCGGTAAATGATTTATTGTGCATGCGGCGGTTTAAGCGCTCGAAATCACTCGCCATCGCGAGAGCGCGTGCACTTCTATATTGATGAGGATTGAATAGGCGGATTTCGATATTCGGATGTGTATTTAGCGCGGCAAGTTTTTCGTCACCTCGCTCTTGCATATCATCTAATAACAGTCTGACTCGAACACCTCGTTCAGCAGCCTCGTACAGTCGCCATGTTAATAGTTGGCTAGTTTCGTCATTTCTGTAGATGTAGTACTGAAGATCTAATGAGTGCTGCGCAGATTCAATCAAAGCGATACGAGCCAGTAGCGCATCTTCGCCTTTATCCAACGACACGAAACCTGTAAGGGTGTCGTCAGGATGTTTCGCAACCTCAAAGTAGCGTGCTAAATGACTGTCCGCTTGATAGCTCAAGTGAGTGGAGTAGGATTTTTCAGGGAGAGTATCGGGGTCGACAGACGCACAGCCCACAAGCGCAGTGAAGAACAATAAGGTAAAAGTGCGCCAAAAACGAGTTAACAAGCTGAATCCTTAATCCAAGCAAAACGGTTAATAGGTTGATTATAATATCATTTAACCTCACTACCACTAATCCAACCAATTTAGTGTGTTGGTTTTCGCTCAGCATTGCTTTATGTTAGGCGCATAAAATGACTAATAAAAACTAAATTATGAATACCGCTTTGCTGGGAATGTTTATTCCAACTTTCTTCTTTGTCTCTATCACTCCGGGGATGTGCATGACACTTGCGCTCACGCTCGGCATGAGTATTGGTTATCGACGTGCATTGTGGATGATGGCTGGTGAATTAGTGGGTGTTGGCTTAGTTGCTGTCGCCGCTGTTTTAGGTATCGCCGCAGTAATGCTTAACTATCCTTGGCTGTTTGTGGCGCTTAAGCTCATCGGTGGAGGTTACCTGTTTTATCTGGGCGTGCAAATGTGGCGTTCGAAAGGTAAGTTGGCGATCAACTTTGACGAGCAAGCCCCGCAGCCGTCTAGTGATTGGGATCTTGTGGTACAAGGTTTTGTCACTGCAATTGCTAATCCTAAAGGTTGGGCGTTTATGATCTCGCTACTTCCTCCATTTATCGATCAGAGCGCAGATCTTACTCCACAGCTTATTGTGTTAGTTTCGATCATTTTGTTGTTTGAGTTCATCTGCATGACCTTGTATGCCACCGGAGGTAAGGGGCTGAAACGGCTGTTGGGCCAATCACAAAATGTTCGTTTACTCAATCGAATCGCAGGCACACTGATGATGGGGGTCGGTGTTTGGCTGTTGATGAGTTAGTTATGAACTTATTAAAGCGGATCAAATCACAATTACTTGAAGTGCTAGATTTTCAGTCACGGGTGTGGGTCGTGAGCGTGTATCAAGGTGAGCACAAGGGTGAGTCTTACGTTGTCAATGAAGATAGTTTTTCTGAGCCCATGCAGTGGATGAAACGCAAGGGGTACTCAAGCGCAATGATTGAGCGAATTGATAACATGCGACGTTCTCAGGTTGAAGAGTTTGAACTTGCTAAGGTCAAACATCGCCTGTTACGAGTGAAATGAAATCAGCCTCCGTGTAAGGAGGCTGATTTGTTTTTATGCACTCTGTAGTTGCGGTGAGCGCTTATCTAATGCGCCGCTTAAGCGAGTTAAAACTAGTGCGGCAAGTACGACAACAGCGCCAATCCATGGTGTATTCATCAAGCCCGCTTGTTCAACGATCAGGCCGCCTGCCCAAGAGCCCAATGCGATACCGACGTTAAATGCAGCGATGTTAAGGCCTGATGCAACGTCTACCGCGTCTGGCGTGTATTTCTCAGCAAGGTTAACCACGTAGACTTGTAGGCCAGGCACGTTACCAAACGCGAATGCGCCCCAAATAAGAATAGTGAGTACTGCGGCAGTTGGGTTGTAGGCCGTAAAGTTAAACACCAATAAAACAAGTGCAAGACCAACGAAGATGACAGTTAGCGCTTTAATTGGCCCCATAGTATCAGCCATTTTGCCGCCCCAGATATTACCTATCGCGACCGACACTCCGTAAACCAGCATGATTAAGCCGATAGCACTTGAGTTGAATCCAGAAATTTCTTCAAGGATAGGTGCTAAGAATGTGAATGCGGTAAATGTGCCGCCATAGCCAAGTGCAGTGATAGCGTAAACAAGCAGTAATCTTGGTTGTGTTAGCACCTTAAGCTGAGCAGAGATCTTAGTCGCTGGTGGCTGTTTTAAATTACTTGGTACAAGTGCTGCACTGCCAATCAGTGCGATTAAACCAAGTAGAGCGACGATTAGGAATGTTGACTGCCAACCGAACGTTTGGCCAATGTAAGTGCCAAGTGGAACACCGGTTACTAACGCGACGGTTAAGCCAGTAAACATGATCGCAATGGCGCTGGCTGCTTTCTGTTTCGAAACCAAGCCTGTCGCAATAGTCGAACCAATAGAGAAAAATACCCCGTGAGCAAGGCCGGTTAAAATTCGAGCCATTACCAGCGTGCTGTAACCCGGCGCTTGCCATGCGAGTAAATTGCCTAGTACAAACAGGGTCATTACCGCTAGCAGTACTTTTTTGCGCGGCCAGTTACCAGTAAGGGCGGTAAGTACAGGTGCCCCAACAGCGACGCCTAAAGCGTATAGGCTAACTAGCAGTCCTGCAGATGGAAGCGAAACAGATAGATCAGCAGCCATGGTTGGGATCAACCCAACGATGACGAACTCGGTAGTGCCGATAGCAAAGGCACTCAGTGTTAATGCGAATAGAGCGATTGGCATTGTAGTTCTCATAGATTGTGTCAAACAAGGTGTGCATTATTGAAGAAACTTTATTTGCGAAAAACAGTGCTTTTATCAAATTACTTTTGCTATAAATGAAGGTAATAGAGTTTGTGGGAGAGGCGGAATGCTGACTCGGTCTGATGATTTAGATATTTTGCTGACAGTGGTTGATAGTGGCGGGTTCTCTGCTGCTGCGGATGTGCTTGATATTCAGGTCGCAAGAGTTTCACGCGCCGTGAGTAAGATAGAGAAGCAGTTAGGTGTTTCAATCCTTAACCGTACTACCCGACGTATTGAGTTAACGGTTGAAGGCAAGCAGTTTGTTGATTCGGTTAGGTTAGGGCTGGATATTATTAAGCAGGCGGAAGAGGAGATTGTCACCCGGGGCGAACTGCCTAAAGGGCATCTGCGTGTCGATGCCGCAAGTCCGTTCGTTTTTCATCAATTGGTGCCGTTAATCCGTGAGTTTAAACAAGCCTTTCCTGATATTGAGCTCGAGTTGACCTCAAACGAAGGTTTTGTTGATCTGCTCGAAAAGAGAACGGATGTGGCAATTCGAATTGGTCGCTTAAAAGATTCTACGCTTCATGCTCGACCGCTCGGTAAAAGCCCGTTGCACATTGTTGCCTCTCCAGAATACCTTGAGAAAAACGGAACGCCAAAATCTGTATCTGATTTGGCGCAGCACCAAGTGATCGGTTTTACGGCACCAAAAGTATTGAACCAATGGCCACTGAAAGGGTTCCAACCATTAAGTCCATTGATTACCTCGGGCAATGGAGAGACGGTTCGTCAGTTAGCCCTCACTGCTAATGGCATTGCCTGTTTATCAGGGTTTATGGTTCAAAAAGATATCGAAGAGGGCCGATTGGTCTCTCTGTTGCAGCAAGAGAAACTGCATAATACCGAGCGAGAGTTCGTCAACGCGGTCTATTATAAATCGTCTACCGTGGCACGACGTATCTCGGCATTCATCGATTTTATTCAGCCTCGGCTAACGTTATAAAAACACTCAAAACAAGGAGAGAGTTATGATTAAAACAACGACTTCAGTTGTTGAAGGTCGCCCTGTTCAAGACTACTTGGGCGTGGTAGTTGGTGAAGCCATTTTAGGTGCCAACATCTTTAAAGATATGTTCGGCGCGATTCGCGATGTCGTAGGTGGCCGCTCTGGTGCGTATGAACGTGAGATGGGACGCGCCCGAGAAATTGCTTTTCAAGAGATGGAAGCGAGAGCGCGTGAACTGGGTGCGGATGGGATTGTTGGCATCGATATCGACTACGAAGTGATTGGTAGTGGTGGCAGCATGATGATGGTTAGCGTTAGTGGTACCGCTGTTAAGTTTAAATAACACTACTCAGTGGCATCTAAATACGTTCTAATAACAGCCATAGACCGTGATTAGGAATAACAAACCATGAAAATTTGGGTAGATGCGGACGCTTGTCCTGTGGTTGTGCGAGACATTTTGTTTCGTGCTTCTGAGCGTACTGGAGTAGAAGTGACCTTAGTGGCGAACCAGTTTATCCGCACTCCAGCGTCACAAAAAGTTACCATGCTGCAAGTTCAAGCGGGCTTTGATGTAGCAGACAACGAGATCGTGAAACGTTGTCAAAGCGGTGACTTGGTGATCACCAGTGACATTCCTCTAGCGGATGAAATCATTACTAAAGGCGCTCATGCGTTGAGCTCTCGTGGTGAGATGTTTACCAAAGAGAACATCAAATCGCGTTTAAACATCCGTGATTTTATGGAAACGATGCGCAGCAGTGGTATCCAAACGGGAGGCCCTGCGCCGCTCAGTCAGGCTGATCGTCAGCAGTTTGCTAACCACCTAGATAAGTGGTTAGTTCAATGGCAAAGAGCGCTAAAGTAGGGGCGTTGTATGTCACTCGTGAATCAGCTATCTCTGTTTATTGATGTGGTGCAGCAAGGGTCGTTTACCAAGGCGGCGGCTCTACATGACATGGACAACTCGTCTCTGTCTAAACAGATCAAAAAGTTAGAATCAGATTTGGGTGTGCAGTTGCTCAATCGCTCTACACGCTCGTTCTCACTGACGCCAGCGGGCGAGGAAATCCTCGAACAAGCGCATAACCTTGTTGGAACTCTGAGCCATGTTCAATCTATTGCTGATTCTTACCATGCTCAGCCCAAAGGTCGAATCCGAATTACTGCGCCTTATCACGTTGGTCAGAACCACTTGCGTCCTGTCATTAGCCAGTTTATGCAGACGTATCCCGATGTTGAAATTGAGCTATTGATGGACGACAAACGCTCCGACATCATCTCAGATCATTTTGATGTCGCCTTTAGACTCGGTCATTTGGATGATTCAAGTTTAATTGCCAAGAAGATTGCTGACATTCGCGCGGTGATTCTCGCTTCAGACCGCTTTATCGAAAGATATGGAGAGCCGAAAACACCAGAGCAGTTAGTTAAGTTACCCTCAGTGGTTTACAGTAATCGCTCGCTGACGGTCGATACGGTACGACTGAGCGAACAGCCAGGTTCGAGTAATATCCTCAACTACAAAATGAGGGGCAAGTTGAAGGTCAATGATGTGCCCACCTTGATTGCGTCAGTGCGAGATGGCCTCGGCTATGTGACACTCTCTTCATCAAACCTAGATTGTTCTATTGATGAGTTAGGGCTACAACCTCTGCTGACCAATTACACATTGTGTAACAAAGGCTTAGCCTTATATGCTCTTTATCCTCACCGTAAGCAAACTGCGCTGGTCAGAGAGTTTATCGCGGCGGTTCAACACTACATTGGCACGCCACCTATTTGGGAGCAGTATGTGCCGAATTTTGATAGGTACTACCGTTCTCAATAGAGTGCCTTGGCGTTAGTGCTTAAGGTCACTCTTTCTGAGCATTTGGTTTTCACGAAGTCTCAATGTCGTTACAATAGTCAATAAATCTGTCAATTTGAGTTTCAGACTTTGGTAAAGGATCGCTTTTTTAGCCAGCCTGAAGATGAGTTCGTGCTGAAAGCTGAGACAAATTTTAAGAAATAATAATCGAAGGAATGATATGCAAGTTTTTAAACGTCTGCTAGCTGCTTGGTGGTGTGTGCTAGCTTCATTGGCTGTTGTCGGCAGTGCTTATGCAGACTCGGATGCAAGCTATCCTGAGGGATGGGAAAACTGGCCAGTGGTCAAGGAGTCAATGAATCTTCCGGCTGATACAGTTTTACCACCTGACACCTCTCTGTTTATTCAAGAATCTGTGCGCGCTTATGCGTGGATTAATAACGGGCAAGGCTCACCTTTAACGATAAGAGTTAACCCCGCTAAACTTGAACAGTATAAAACTCATGGTCCTTATACTGATGGTCCAACAGTCGTAGCGGTTTCAGAAGTCGATGGAATCATTTGGGTCACTGAGCATATTGGTGGCTTAGCACTTTATGGAAGCTACGACCGCAAAGGGAAAGATATCAGTTCAACACACCCTTCTTTAGAGCCGAGCTTCTGCTCAAGTTGCCATACCACATATAAAGATATCTGCATCAATGGTACTTGTACTGAACCCGTGCTTGCCTCATACACGGATAACAAAGAGTAACTCTGTTGAGTAATCGCTTATTTGGTTGGTTAACGATAAACCAGATGCTGTTTGTTTCGCATCTGGTACTTGTTTTGTCGATCATTTTAGGGATGTCTTACAGCCGTTACCAGAATGATTGGTCGATGAAGGTGGAATATCTCGCTGATATGTCGGCCAGTCAACTCGCTGCCTTTAACACCTTTTTTTCGGGGTCTGTAGCAGGACGGAACTACGCTAATCTGTTGATGCAGTCTACTTTAGATAATCTAAAAGCGGTGCCAAATTTAAAGTTCGCTGAAGTGTCGGGGACTAGTGACTATCTAGCACGAGAAGTGAAGGTAAGGTACTCGATCGAGAAAAGTAAAGGTTGGAGGCTTGATGTATCAGAAGACGAGGTCAGGCTTCTTTCCAATAAACTGGTCGCACTAGAAAAGAACCTAGCCTCAACACCTGAGACAGATAAGGTGCATATCAAGAAGGTGAACCTGCTGATCAACAAGCTTAAAGTTGACCTTAGGGCTATCAACGAACACATGCAATTGCAGTCTTTAGATATTCCAACGATCCCTGAAAAAATGTACGGGTCTAAGTACTACTTGGATGAGGGAAGAGATCTATTGCATGTTCAGATTAAATTGCGCAACAACAATGGTGGCTATTTCAGGGCAGTGGTGGATGCTACGGAGCTAAACCAGATAAGACATGAATTACTGGGTAAAGTGCTCTTTGAAGCGTTAATCGCGTTGGCTATTTCATTTTTGCTTATTTACTTGGTGACATTTTGGTTAGTGAGCCCAGTTAAGGCGCTAGCATCATCAATGAAGCTAGATATTGAAAAGATAGATCAATCTCAGATCCCTGAAATCAAAAGAGCAGATGAAATTGGTGATTTGGCACGTTCTTATTCCAGTTTGATCACTAAAATCAAGAATCAATTGAGAATCCTTCACAACCAAACTGAAACTGACCCGCTAACGGGTATTGGTTCTCGCTTTAAGTATCAAAAATACGCGGCCGAAACTGTCCAGAAAGCGTTACAAAGGGGCGAGTATGTATACTTTGTGATGTGTGACATCGACAACTTTAAGCGGTTTAACGACTCATACGGCCATACTGAAGGGGATAACACGCTCACTGCTGTTGCTAATACCTTGAACAATCTACTGGAACCTCAAGAACTCGGTTGCCGCCTTGGAGGTGAAGAGTTTGTTTTCATTCTTTCGAGCAAGGATGAATCTAAGCTAAAGAGCCGGGTCGACGCCTTTAGGGTCAGTGTCGAAGAATTGAGTATTGAACATTGTACGAACCTTCCTTACCAAGTTGTGACCGTCTCTATTGGTGCTGTCCCGATTTCCTCCACGTTAAGCAAAGTTACATTTGAGCAATCTGATCAGTGCATTCAAAGGGCTATCGTTAAAGCGGATGAACAACTCTATCTCGGTAAAGATCATGGCCGAAACGTTGTGATGTACAGTCAGGCTTTGATCATCGAATAACCTGCCGCATTCTAAGTTAATTTGAACAAACTCACGTAAAAACAAAATCAAAGGAAGGTCTATGCAGAGCCTCGACCCTAAAGAGTTCTTAAATCAACCTCAAAAAAGAACATGGATAGATACAGACATTACCATCGATCACTTCAATGGCTTAGCCCCTTGTGATGTTGATGATGGATATGCGCTAGGTGTTTTGTTTCGAAGTCAGGAAGTCGATATTGTCGGCTTGAGTTCAACACTTGGCAACACTGATGACATTGAAGTAACTACTGAAATAGCGACGAAATTCACTGCCAAGTTTGGACCGACAAGCTTAACGGTTTCTAAAGGAAGTCCGGTATTTTATTCCCAAACTGAAGGGCGTGATTTGCCTGACGCCGTTAAAAATCTCGCGCAAGAATTAAAGCAGGGTTCCTTGACTATTCTTGCGATAGGAGCGTTGACGAATATCGCACTGTTAATTAAGCACTTTCCTGAATTGGTTAGCAATATTGAACAAGTCGTTTGTGTTGCAGGTCGAAGGAATAAAGATCAACACTTTGTCGCAAGCAAACGCCAGTTGAGACCATTTAGAGATCTCAACTTTGAGGTCGACGAAGCCGCGTTTAATGTTCTATTAAATAGTGAAGTTCAGCTGACGCTTATTCCGTTCGAGGTTTGCGATGACATTTGGATTGATTTCCATGAACTGAAAGAGATGCGTAACGGTAGCTCTCTGGCGGAATATCTTGAGAAAGAATCACGTATATGGGCTTTAGAATGGGCAACATTGTTTGGTTCAAGCCATGGATTTATCCCGTTTGATATGGTCGCTGCAGCGTATGTTATTAATCCTAACTGGTTCTCTGTTAAACAATGGCATGTTGAGGTCCAGTCAGGCCCAAGCGATACCAAGAAAGGTGAAACAAAGGACTATTTAGTCTGTAATGAAGGATTGGATAAGGGCAAAGTGGTCAACTATGCGGTGGAACTGTCACCGAGTGCTGAGCCTGAGTTGTTTAAACGTCTTACCGAGCAAGATATCAGCAGTTTCGTCCTTGGACTGTCTCACGTAAATATCATTGTCGAAGATGTAGACAGTGCCGCTGACTATTATCACCGTGTATTGGGCTTTGAACGTGCTATCGATGACCAAGGCCAGAAAATGGATTATCGCAATGTCTCAATGGCCGAGTTTAACCAAGATGCCGGGTTAGCAGGTCAAGAGGTTGAAGTTGACGTGTTGTTCCTTAAACATCCTTATGCATCAGTCTACCTAGAGCTAATGCGTTACCATAGCCCTAAGGGAGAATCGCAAATTCCTCCTCAACCGAAAACATATGATATTGGTGGTCCAAGGCATATCGCTTTGGAAGTCTCGAACTGCACCGCTGTGTTTAATTACCTAAAGCAGCAGGATGGTGTGGCGATGATCAATCCTTCAGATGACTATCATCCTGAGAAACTCGATGGCTTCCCAATTTCGTTCTTCTATTGGATTGATAGATACGGAGTTCAATGGGAAATGGAAGAAGGCCGTCGAGTCGGTGTTGCTCGAGGAATCATATAAATTCTCGATGTAGGGGTGAAACGGTTTCACCCCTACGCGGTTTCTAGTTACTCTCCGCAATGGCAATTATTCGTTTGATTACCGTATCTGGTTTGATGGTTTTATCGCGATAAAAGCGAAATATTTCTGAATTGATCGCTTTCTGCGCTACCGGGTTGACGGCCATAGAGTCGATCATACTCGGTACCGTTTTGCCTGTTTTTATGCCTAAATGAAAGTCCTGATAAGAGCGGATTTGGCACGGATTAAAGTCACGAATGTCGATGTCTTTTCTAACTGGAATCGATCCTTTTACCCGATTAAATTCTTTCTGGAACGATTTGTCTGCTAACACATCGGCTGCGTTGTTGGTTTGGTTTGCATCAAAGGACTTGCTGGCCATGAAGATGATGCTGTCCATGTTGTAGAGGAATACGCCATCGCTTTCTGGTGTAGGGTAACAACCTATGTGGTTGGGAACCTCTATTTCGTTCGCCATTAACTCTCCCAATATCCAATCGCCACCAAGCTGAAATAGGGCCTGATTTGCCGCCAGTGCGCGAGTGGCGGAGTCCCATTTTGCATCTGGAACTGTATTGTCGACCAACAGGCTGATTTGTCTTAGTTGATTAAATGCAAATCTCAATTGTTCACTATCAATGCTCTCTCTTTGAAGCTCGACCATCGCATGGTTATAAAACTCAACACCACCGGTCGATATGACTAAGTTCTCGAATAGCATCGCGACTTGCCATGGCTGCTGACCGAGGGCCAATGGATTGATTCCTTTATGTTTGGCTAACTCCATGGTGGTGAGCATCTCTTGCCATGTGTCAGGCACAGGCTGGTGGAGCTGGTCGAGTAGTTGATGGTTCACCCACAGCCAGTTGAGTCGATGCAGCGTTAATGGCAAAGCCACATAGCCGTTGTCGGTTTTATTGATATCAATCGATAGTGGATAGAGCACTTGATCCCACTGGTGGTTTTCAGCCACATCGTTTACGTCATGAAGAATGCCAATCGCATCCCATGCTTTAATGCTAGGTCCTTCGATTTGTGCAAAGCTCGGAGGGTTTCCGGCCAGTGCACGTGCTTGGAGTACCGTCATCGCGCTGTCTCCGCCACCACCAATTACCGGGCTAGGAGAGAGCTTAATTTTATTTTGCTCAAGCTGCTGCTCTAGGACAGCTAATGCCGCTCGTTCACCGTCTGACGTCCACCAGTGGAGGAACTCAACATTGGCATGAGCTGAGATAGACAACAGACTGAGTGATAAAAGGGAAACAAGTTTGTTCATAGCGAATCTCTTGGGAAAGACAGGGTAGCGCATAAGCCACCATATTGAGAATGAGACAAGTTGAGTGTGCCGCCATGTGCTTTGGCAATACTTTGAGAAATCGTCAGTCCTAGCCCAGTACCCTCTTGGCTTGTGTTGGCTCTAAAGTAGGGCTGGAAAAGTTTGTCGAGTAGTTCGGTGTCTATGCCCTGACCAAAGTCATCAATGCGAATCTCTACCCCTTCTTCAGTATCGACTAAGGTGATTTGTGCTCTGTCACCATATTTCAACGCATTGTCGACAAGGTTTTGGATACAGCGTTTAATCGCAAGTGGTTTACCTGCTAGTGGTTGTTCTATGCTACCGACAAGACTGATGTTTTCTGACTGGTGGGGAAGTGTCGAGATAATGTGTTGGATGATCTCATTGAGGTTAATCGGCTCAATCTCTTCGTGAATATCGGTCTCTTTAATACACTGTAGTGCCCCTTTAACCATCAGGTCGAGGTCATTGGCCAGGCGGGTAAAACGTTCTCGGTCGGTTGGATCATCTAGCATCTCTGAGCGAAGCTTTAAACAAGCAATGGGTGTTTTAAGGTCGTGAGAAATGGCGCTAAATAGCATCTCTCTGTCGTTCATATGACTGTCGATACGGCGATTCATTTTATTAAATGCGCGTACCGCTGCTTTTAGCTCTCTACTGCCTTTCTCTTTGACGGTTGGGATATTTAACCTGCTCGACATTAAGGTCGCTGCTTTGGCGAGATCCTTAATCGGTTGGATTTCGCGTCGAACGATGAACCATGTGCAAACGAGGAGTAGCAGCGCAGAAAAACATAGAGTGATCCACTCGCGAAACTCAAAATAGCTGGTCTCTAAGTTAACGTATGGTGCAGGTAGAACAGCTGCAAGGTAAAACCACTCGTTGTCGGCGACTTCCACTTGCATGACCAAAATCGGCGGGTCTAAGTCGCCGAACGAGAGTGAATAGTGGGCCCATAGCAAAGGCAGTTCATCAATCGGCAATTCATTGTTAAATACGCGTAGGTTTTCTCGCTCGGTAAAGTCGATATCGATGGTGGGAGCGCCTTGAAGTTCATTTCTTAATACCTGCTTAACTTGATTGACGACGAGTGTTTTAGTGGGACTTTGTGCCAATGGTGGAACGTCGATTCGGTGGTTGTTGAGCGATACAAAGAAGCGTGTTCCTCCCATATTGCGTAGTTGATTTAATACCAAGTGACGATACTCAGATGGCAGGGTTTGAAAGAACGAGATGGTTGAGGAGGCGCTCAAGGCTAAACTTTTAACCGTATTAGTCAGCCCTTGCTTGTCTCGTTCACTGGCGTGTTGATACCAGATCATACCCGAGAGGAGTTGGGCGACAAGAATCACCCCGAGTAGGAATACGCTAGTGCGAAAGGCTAACGACTGGCTAATCGTACTAATTTTCATAGTGAACTTCCGTTGTCAGCATGTAGCCTTTGTTGCGTACGGTTAAGATCAGCGAGCGATCTTTATCTTCTAAATGGTGACGTAAGCGGCTGATTTGAACATCAATGCCTCGCTCGAATGGGTCTGCATCTCGTCCCCAAATTTCTCGTGCGATATCGTCGCGTGATAAGATCGATTGCGCGTTGTTGATGAATAGGCCCAACAACGAAAGATCGGCTCCACTGAGCTGTTTGATTTGGTTGGTCCCTAGGTGTGTGAGTTGGCGGGTTACAGTGTCTACTTGCCAATCCTCGAATCTGACTTTGCGTGCGAGCTTTGTCTCTGCAGTGTATTGGCTGCGTCTGAGTATGGTTTTAATTCGAGCTAATAGCTCACGTGGGCTAAAGGACTTTGTGATGTAATCATCCGCGCCCATTTCAAGCCCGGCGACTCGGTCTGCCTCTTCCGTAACGGCCGTGAGCATGATAATGGGAATTTGCGAGTCACGACGCAGTTTTTGGCACAGCGTAAAGCCATCTTCGCCGGGCATCATGATGTCGAGGATGATCAAATCAGGCTGGTGGAGGGCCAATAACTGCCACATTACTTGACCGTTTTCCGCACCAAGCACTTCGAAGCCTGCTCGGCCAAGGTACTCGGACAGGGCCTCTCTAAGCTCTATGTTGTCATCGACAACCAATATCTGTTTGTTTTCCATCTTCACACATCCTAGATTCGGCTTGGTCAACAGACCTTAGCTATGATGCATGGTTACTCTCTCTTTCTCAATCTCGCTTGCTCTAATTTGGTGACAGTTTTGTAAGTCAACGCTTACAAACTCGCAGGTATTTGTAACCTTCAGTGTTTGATAAGCCAGTAGACTTTTCCTGACATTACGTGAAACACAAATTCGAGTATGTCTCGAAGACTAAATAACTGACTGAAGTCAGGAGGGAACCATGTTGGGAAGTCTATTTGGACAATTACAAAAAATAGGGCGGTCATTGATGCTGCCTGTTGCAGTGTTACCAGTCGCAGGTTTGATGCTAGGTATCGGTAACGCGGGATTCGCTTTTATTCCTGAAGCATTAAGTAAAGTAATGCTTGCAGCGGGTGATGGTGTGTTTGGCAATATGCAGTTGATGTTTGCTGTCGGGGTGGCGCTCGGTCTTTCTAAAGGGAATGACGGCGCAGCAGCACTAGCGGGTTTAGTTGGTTTAATTATTATGAACGCGTCACTTGGCATTGTAACAGGGCTGCGCGGCTTTGAAACTGACGCAACCATTATGGGTGTTGATACGTTGCAAACCGGTGTATTTGGCGGCGTTATTATGGGTGCGGTCGCAGCGATGATGTACAACCGCTTTTACAATATTCGCCTACCAGAGTATCTGGGCTTTTTCGCGGGTAAACGCTTCGTACCTATCGTTACTGGCTTGAGCGCAATTTTAGTTGGTGGGATTATGGCATTTGCTTGGCCTCCTGTTGGTCAATTGCTAGATGCGTTCTCTCATTGGGCGGCATACCAAAACCCTGTTCTCGCCTGGGGGATTTACGGTGCTGGTGAGCGTTCGTTACTACCTATCGGCTTACACCACATTTGGAATGCCCCTTTCTTCTTTGAGGTAGGTAGCTACATTGATCCAGACACAGGTAAAGAGATCACCGGGGAAATATCGCGCTTCTTTGCTGGCGACAAAACAGCGGGCTATTTATCGGGTGGTTTCATGTACTCTATGTGGGCACTGCCTGCTGCTGCTCTAGCCATATATCACTGTGCAACGCCAGAGCGCAAAAAGATCGTGGGTGGTTTGATGGTGTCTGCCGCGCTGACCTCTTGGTTAACGGGTATCACTGAGCCAATCGAGTTTACCTTTTTGTTTGTGGCACCAGTGTTGTACGTCATCCATGTTCTGCTAACGGGTGTTGCCTTTGCTATTACAGCGTTCTTGGAAATCAAACACAGTACAGACTTTGCTCACGGCGCAATTCAGTTCTTCTTGTACTACCCAATGTCGACCAACGCTTGGATGTTTATCATCATAGGTCCGATTTGGGCATGCTTGTACTACGGCTTGTTCCGCTTCTTAATCGTGAAGCTAGATTTGAAAACACCAGGACGTGAAACTGAACTGGCAGAAGTGAAAATTGCAGGTCAACCAGACGAAATTGCTGTTGATGTTGTTGCAGCCTTAGGTGGTAAAGCCAATATCAAATCGGTAGACGCTTGTATTACCCGCTTGAGAGTAACAGTAAAAGACATTGCTAACGTTGATGTTGAAAAACTAAAACAACTTGGCGCTCATGATGTGCTAGTGATAGGCGACAGTTTACAAGCTATTTTTGGTACTCAGTCAGATACGATCAAGTCTGAGATCCATGGAGTCTTGGCCGCTTCCTGATCTTACCTTTCACCCCCCATATTCACCGAATAGGTAAGATTTTGCCAACCTCTTATTGAGGTTGGCTTTTTCGTTACACAGTTTTTAGCGTTATTGAACGATCAGTTGAACTGGGTGCGAAACTGCGATGGAGTCATCTGCTTAATCGCGCGGAACTGACGGTTAAAATTAGACAGATTTTGAAAGCCAGTGCGCTCTGCAACCAATGAAATCGGTGCTTGAGTATTTGCTAGTAGCTCACAGGCTTTACCGACGCGAAACTGCTTTAAGTGTTCAGAGAAGCTGACCCCGAAGTGTTTTTCGAACAGCCGATAGGCGGAGCTTTCGCTAATGTGTAGGGCTTTACAGAGATCACTGATACGAATTGGATTGTGGAACTGGTTCTCAATGTAATGGGTCGCTTTCTCCACTTTCTGATGGGCCTCTTTATCGCCAGATATTTTGCTAATGCGATAGGGCGTAACAGATAGCTTTTGCGATGCTTTATCATCGGCCAGCATTACCAGTACTTCCATCACCTTAATGGCTTGATAAGCACGGTCTAAGTCTTCAACACCGACTAAAACTTTGGCGATTTTTTCCGCGGTTTGTGGACTGAATTTGACGCCAAACGCTGCTTTGTCTAGCAGCTGTTTGATATTACGAGCCTCGGGGATAGCCGATTGAAGTTTCTCGATCCAATGATGCTTTAACCAAACAATGATTGAACTATGAGGTTTTTCTGTTTCGCTTGAAAGTCTGCCTGTGATCATATGAGGCAAGCCCGGGCCGTATAGCAGCAGAGTGTTATGCTCAACTTGACCAATCGCATCGCCAGCCAAGTAATTGCCGCTAAAAACGTTGTTGGGGTCGAGGTAGAGCACAAGCTCATATTCAGAGTGATAGTGCCAAGGGCAAGAGAACTCTTCCTTCTTTACTCGGCAGTGAAACTCTCTAACTAACCAATTGTAGTTTGGCGTGCTGAGTACGTTTTCAATAAATGGTTTCATTAATAGGTCTCAATTTAAGGTCAACAGAACCTTGTAGCCATAGAGTAATTCGGAGGTTTCACTCCGTCAAAAATTTAATGAAAGTTGACGGATTAGTATTAGAGGTGGCTCGAATACTATCAATTGAAGTGCATAGCTTTGATTAAACTAGTGCTAACAATTAAGACCGATGCAAAATGAGAGTTACGAATCATGTATAGAGACAAAACTGCTCTGTTATTTATATTTTCCGCCTTTGTTTCCGGCTTGTGTGGCGCATTTTTCTACCCGCTTTCAAGCTTGTTTATTGTAGAGATGCTAAATGCGACACCAATGATGCTGAGCTTATACATGGTGCTGGCAGTCGCGAGTTCTGTTGCGGTTTCGCAGCTGTTGGCGGCACAATCCGATAAGGACTGGCAGCGAAAAACCATTCTTGTAGTTTCACTCACTTGTTATCTTATTACGGTGGTGAGTTTCATTTTCGTCCGTGACTATTGGGTTGGAGTGACCATAGCTACGCTGTTTGGCAGCGTGAGTGGCGCGGCCTTTGGTCAGCTGTTTGCTATGGGCCGCGAATACGCGGATCAACATCTAAAAGACAGCACGACGTTTCTTTCGACAATGCGTGCGGGCATAGCTATAGCTTGGGTATTTGGGCCTCCGTTAGCATTTATGATCAAAGCGAGTTTTGGTTTTAGTGCGGCTTTTACTGTTTCTGCCGTGATTGTCAGTTTCGGTATTTTGGTTATCTTGCTGTTTTTGCCTTCATGCAAAGTGGTGGCTGAAGAAAGAGAGAAGCAGGGCTTGAAACCTCAGTCTAAAGATCGTTTTCGGCTGGTAGCACTGTATTGTATGGTGATTGTTTTTGCTTTTGCGGCGAACAACTTATACATAACAAGTATCCCATTGTATTTGTCACGAGAGCTGCAAGTAGACCCAAACTGGCTGGGTTTTTTATTTGGCGCTGCAGCCTTGTGTGAAATACCGATTATGTTGTGGGCCGGGCGGCTGTCAGAGAAAGTCGGTACTATCAAACTTCTTCTGATGGGCATTACCAGTGGTGCATTGTTCTACGCTGTCATGCTGACCAATACCACTTTCGTTGCCATGTTGTTCGCCCAGCTTCTGAACGGCTTCTTTATTGGTATATGTGCAACGTTAGGTATGGTTGTGTTGCAGGATATGATGCGAGATCGGTTAGGTACGGCTTCGACGCTATTTTCGAGCATGCTCAATGTCAGTATGCTGGTTGCGAGTCTGTCGGTAGGGGTCGTCGGTGAGCTCTATAACTACTACAGCACGTTATATGTTTCATTGTTAGGGACGATTGCAGCACTAGGGTTGTTGGTGTTATTCGGTCTTAAGGCTAGCCGTTCACAAATCGAGTTAAATCCAGCGTAAAAACGTCACTGGCAGTCATTTTTTTGACCTTGATGACTGCAAAAAGGTTGAGCAGCAATTTAAACATGCTCTACGTCGTCCCGAGCTTTGTTGCCAATATTACATGTGGCTGCAAGACCATGCTCAAGAGAGCAAAACCCGATGTTAGCGCTTCTGGTTTTGCTCAGATGAGAAGAGGTGGTTAAGCCAGTTTTTGCTCAAACTGTTGGCGGTACATCACCATATCTTCGATAGTCAGCACAGGCATGTTGTGTAGTTTACCAAATGCTATGATCTCTGGCGTTTTCGCCATGCTGCCATCTGGATTCGTCACTTCGCAAAGCACACCTGCAGGCTGTAACCCTGCCATTTGCATCAAGTCGATAGTGCCTTCTGTATGACCACGACGAGTCAATACACCACCTTTGCGCGCGCGCAGTGGGAATACATGACCAGGTCTTGCCAGATCGGAAGGTTTGGCTGTTGGGTTTGCAGCCGTTTTGATAGTTGTTACGCGATCTTGCGCAGAAACACCAGTCGTTACACCCACTTTCGCTTCAATGGAAACCGTAAACGCCGTTTGGTTGGCGCTGTTGTTATTTTCAACCATAGGCGTAAGTTCAAGGCGATCCGCTTGCTCTTCCGGCAGGCATAAGCAGACAATACCGCTGCATTCACGGATCATCAGTGCCATTTGCGCTGTGGTAAGAGATTCGACTGAATAGATAATGTCGCCTTCGTTTTCGCGGTCTTCATCGTCAAGAAGTAGTACGCCGCGACCTTCTTTCAAGGCAGTGAGTGCGTTTTCAACGCGTGTAATAGGTTCGCCGAATTCGGCAAGTAGAGATGACTGATTCATGGTTAACTCCTAATAATCACCAGAATCAGGGCATACATGAGCACTGAGGTAAAATTTCCCCAGCCAAAACGAAATGCACCATCCAATCACAAGATTAAAAACCTTGCTTGATGGTGTGTTTTCATTCTCTCTCATCCGGACTATAACCGTCGGCTCTGGGTTTTCACCAGATCTGCTGACCTCGACGTATCGAGCGCTCGCGGGCTCACCCTGATCGTAAAAGGGAATACCGCCGGTGGGGAATTTCGCCCCGCCCTGAGAACAAATATAAACGTTTGCTTAAATAGCGCAGAGATTGTATCGCGTCTAGCTTAAAGATCAATATCGTACGGCTCAACTAAGGCTCGAGTGTCTAGTTTTAATCCAAGCAAAAGAAAAATAACAGGAAAGGATTCAGCGGCAGCCTAGCTCTTTTTCGCTTCTTGGTTTGGTTTTAGTCTGATATTAAACTAATCAAAGAGGTAACAGCATGAAAATCGAACATATTGCTATCTGGACTACGCAACTTGAACCACTGAAAGACTTTTACATCAAATACTTTGGTGCGACCGCTAACCATATGTATCACAACCCAACGACGAAGTTCACATCGTACTTTTTGGCGTTTGATGAAGGTAGCCGACTCGAGTTGATGGCGATGGATAGTGTAAGCGAAACCAAGGGTGAAGCTTATGATCAGTTCATCGGTCTGGCTCACTTTTCAATGTCACTAGGTAGTGAACAAGCGGTCGATGAACTGACCGCGCGTTTGGTGGCTGACGGCTACGAAAAGCTCGATGGACCGAGGCGTACAGGTGATGGTTATTGGGAAAGCTGTGTACTAGACCCAGATGGAAACCGTATTGAGTTAACGGTGTAACACCAAATAGGGAAATATAAACCTCGCGGTTGTTCCTAGTAAGTGCAGGATATAGCAAAGCCAACCCATGTGAGTTGGCTTTGACGTTTTACAGATATTGTCTATTAGCCGTAGGCGACACTCGGGAACCAGAGCACCAGTTGTGGCCATACCACTAAGCAGACGAGGGCGATAAGCTGAATCACAATGAATGGAATCACACCTCGGTAAATATCTTTAAGCGCGACGCCTTCTGGGCACACCCCTTTCAGATAGAACAGTGCAAAGCCTACTGGTGGAGTCAAGAAACTGGTTTGCAATGCCATTGCGACTAGCATTACGAACCACACTAAACTTGGGTTATCCACCACACCGTGGCCGTCTAGCTCAATGCCTAGGCTTGCAATAACCGGAGCAAGTAGCGGTAGGGCAATGAGCGTGATTTCAATCCAGTCTAGGAAGAAACCCAGCAGGAAGACGATCAATAAGATGAAGGCAACAATTCCATATGGGCCAAATGGTAGTCCGCTTAAGAATGACTCAATCAGTTCGTCACCGCCTAGTTCACGCAGTACCAGCGCGAAACACGAAGCTCCGAGGAAAATCATAAAGATGTAAGCCGTGGTGCCATAAGAGGAAAGTAATACTTCCTTGAGTACTTTTAGGTTTAGCTTTCTATTGTAAGCCGCGAGTATGGTCGCTCCCAGCGCACCAATCCCGGATGCTTCGGTGGGGGTCGCAACGCCTGCGAAGATAGAACCAAGTACACAGAAAATCAGCATTACGGTTGGGGTAATGTCTCTGAATACTTGTAGGATCAAGCTCCAATTAACAGGCTCAACATTCTCTGGCACTGGCGCTTTCTCGGGATTCATTTTACCAATGAGCAATATGTAGAGTATGTATAAGCTACCCAGTAGTAGGCCTGGCATGATCGCACCCATGAAAAGGTCGCCAACAGAGAGACCTAACTGATCGGCCATGATCACTAGCATGATCGATGGTGGCAGAAGTATCCCAAGCGTACCTGCTGAAGCCACTGTACCGAGTGCAAGTGGTAGGTGATAGCCTTGGCGCATC
The DNA here is from genome assembly GCA_000775715.1 of Vibrio tubiashii. Taxonomy (GTDB): domain Bacteria; phylum Pseudomonadota; class Gammaproteobacteria; order Enterobacterales; family Vibrionaceae; genus Vibrio; species Vibrio tubiashii_A. Next base: position 430,238 of record JRWQ01000001.1, on the reverse strand, counting down.
ATACTTGGTAGAGACATTACCGTAAGCAACACCACTGAGGCTCCGATGATACCTGTCGAGGCCGCAAGGATAATTCCAATAGCCATGACAGTAATGGCAAGACCACCGTGCACTTTACCAAATAGGGCTTGCATCGAGGCCATCAGCTTTTCGGCAATCCCCGACTTATCGAGCATATTACCCATGAAGATAAACATCGGCAGGGCAACCAGAATCCAGTTGTCCATGATCTTGTAGATTCGGTTGACCACTAGTCCAAGGCTGGTGTAATCAAGTCCAGTAAAGGTATCGAGATAGATATCAGCAAAGTAGCCGACAGCGGCAAATACAACGCCAATCCCACCTAGCACATAAGCAACGGGAATACCGGTAAATAGTAGTAGGATGAAGGAGCCAAACATGGCGATTACAATCCACTCATTCGCTTCCATGATTTGTTCCTTTTGCTTGTTTATTGCCAAATAGGGTTTCTAGGTTGCGCAGTATCCGTGCGATCATCGAGAGCAGGAGCAAACTAAAACTCAAGGGGATAACGCTTTTGATTAGCCAGCGATAAGGCAGACCGGATGGAGAAGCAGAGCTCTCGTTAACGCGCCAAGATTCATAAGCGAAATCGTAGGAGTGGAGAATCACAATCACGACGAAAGGGATGGCGAGTAGGGTGAGGCCAAATAGATCGACCAACGCTTTGTTGCGCTCTGAGAAATTGTGATAAAACAGATCGACTCGAACATGAAGGTTGGAGATCTGGGCGTAAGCGGTACCGAACATTACGGCCGTCGCATAGAGGTGCCACTGTAACTCTTCGAGGGCGATCTGCCCATTGGAAAAAACTTTTCTTAGCACCACCTGAATGATGATCACCGCCACTAGTGCAAGGTTCGTCCAAGCCAATACTTTGCTTACGGTGGCAATTAATCTTTCTAGCTGACCATACAAGGGGACGGTTGGGGGGGTGTACAACACTTTGCTCATTGGTTACTCCTTGAAACCATAGCCGACGCAACTGCATTAGCTGCGTCGGTATATATCCAATTCACGAAAGGTTATTGATTCTGTGTTTCACGAGGTAAGAATCCATTGGCTGCCCAAAGTGCATAGCCTTTGCGGAAAGTACTCAAATCGCTCCAGACTTTATCAAAAAATGGGTCAGCAGCTTTCTTCTCGTCGACCACCTCTAACCAAGTACTCTCGAATAGGTTGAGCATTTCGTCATTCCAGTAACGGATCTCAACGCCATTTTCTTTCGCTTTCTCCATCGCAGCGAACTGCAACGCTTCGCCTTCAGCAATTGAATATGTCATGGTCGCCATACAGGTGGTTTCAACCGCCGCTTGTTGGGTATCGCTCATTCCATTCCAAGTATCTTTGTTGATTAGCAACTCAAATACCGTAGATTGTTGGTGCCAGCCAGGGAAGTAGTTATATTTGGCGACTTTGTGGAAGCCTAAACGTTGGTCGATAGCAGGTTGAGAAAACTCTGACGCATCGATGGCGCCTTTCTCAAGTGCACCGAAAATTTCCCCCCCCGGTAGCTGCACTGTACCCACACCTAGTTTTTCCATTACTGATGCACCTAAACCGAAGAAGCGCATATTAAGCCCTTTCAAATCTTCTGGTTTTTCAATTGGTTTCCGGAACCAGCCAGAAGTTTCTGGCGAGATGATCGCACACGGCATTACTTTTACGTTGTAACCGCCTTGGTCGTACATCTCTTGATAGAGTTTCAGACCATTGCCAAAGAATAGCCACGCCATGTATTCCCCAGCTTCAGGGCCAAATGGCACTGCTGAGAATAGCGCGGATGCAGGTAACTTACCTTGCCAGTAGCCCGCTGTGGAGTAGCCCGAGTTCACTTTACCTGTTGATACCGCGTCGAGAATTTCCGCTGGGTTAACCAGTTTTCCCGGCTCGTAGATCTTCATCTTGATAGTGCCGCCAGACGTTTTGGTGATGTGGTCGGCATACCACTGTATCGGTGTGCCCAGCGCTGGAAGATGGCTACCAAAAGCGATAGGGGTTTTCAGTAGGACTTTCTTGTCGGCCGCGTGAGCGCTGATTGAAAGACCTGAGGCAGCGAGGGTAAGTGCTGTAGCGATGGCGACTTTCTTAAGGTTCATCGGGGTATCTCCTTGTTAGGCGGTGTTCCTTGTTAATATTGAGAAATGTGAACATTGAGTAGTAATTTGTGTTAATGCAATGTTACATTTGAGCCTAAGTTTAGAGAGGGTATTTATTGCTCTCTATTCGGAAAATTGCGCAAATTTAATCGGTAGTTTGCGCAAATACCCGAAGAAAATTTCAGTAAAACTACGTACACGCACGGATGTCGAAATGGGATTTGTTAGTAATAGAAGGCTTACGGTCAACATCATTTTACTCTCGATAGTGCCACTTATTGTGGTGGTGGCTGTGGTGGCAAGTATCCTATTTGGTCAAGCAAAACAGTTAGTTGAAGAGCAAGTGACCTTGACGCGTAACAATGTATTGGCTGTGAAGAAGCAGGAATTAAAGCAGTACGTAGAAATGGCAGTTAAAAGTATCGAGCCTTACTACCTAGATGAGTCGTTAACTGAGGAGCTAGCTAAGCAAATTGTTATCGAAAAGTTGAGCAGTCTCACATATGGCAGTGATGGATACTTCTTTGCCTATACCTGGCAAGGCGATGCATTGGTATTGCCATATCAAACCGAACGAATAGGCAAAAATTGGTGGGACGTGGAAGATGTTCAGGGTAAAAAGTTGCTTCAAGAACTGATTCGCGAGGGCAAAAATGGTGGCGGGTTTGTTGACTATCTATGGCACAAGCCATCGACAAAAGAACCTTTACCTAAGTTAAGCTACGCGATATCCCTTGATAGATGGCAATGGATGGTCGGAACGGGTGTTTACCTAGATGATATCGATCGCCAAGTTGCTCATATGGAAAATGGTTTCGACCAGAATGTGGGTAAAACCAGTACTGCTCTATTTGGTTTAGTGTTTGTTGCTGTGTCGGTTATCGCGGTATTGGGCGCGTCCCTCAATCTCAATGTACGTAGATTGGCCAACCAACAACTGAGTGTTCTTAATCAACAGATTATAGATTCTCAAGAGAACGAGCGCAGTCGAGTATCAAGAGAGCTTCATGACGGCGTCAACCAACTACTGGTTGCTGCTAAATACCGTTTAGATAACGTCTCTAAAGAGCTCAATGAAGAGAAGAAAGAGCTAGAACTTGATGCGAGCAAGAATGCCATGGAGCAGGCGATTGTGGAGCTTCGGCGCATCTCTCGAGATTTAAGGCCCCCGCAGTTAGATGATTTGGGGCTGGTGGCTGGAATCGAAGCCTACATGAATGAGCTAAGAGAACGCACCCAACTTGAGTTGGTTTTTGAGCACGATATCGAGGGGGAGGAGTTTTTACCTCAAGTGGAAACAACTCTATATCGAGTGGTGCAAGAAGCACTACACAATGTTGAAAAGCATGCGGATGCGCAAGGTGTGGATGTGATTATGCAGCGTGAGGGGCGGGTGCTGATTCTAACGGTGAGCGATGATGGAGTCGGTATTCCGGCGAAAAAACTCAAGTTGGGTAAACGTCAACAGCCTATATTTGAACATATGGGATTACAAAACATGAAAGAAAGGATTCAAGCTATTGGTGGCACATTTGTGGTGACCAGTGAGCAAGGGCAAGGAACAGAAGTTCGAGTGAGCTTAAACATGGAGTTTGTATGATTAGATTGGTACTGGCCGATGATCACCGCCTGATGCAAGATGGATTAAAGTCACGCCTAGAAAGGGAAGATAATCTTAATATTCTTGCCTGTGTTGGGACAGGAATTGAAGCGCTAGATAGTACTCTGTCGCTTAAACCTGATGTGTTACTGCTCGACATTAATATGCCTGGGCTGAATGGGATAGAGGTGCTTGAAAAGCTAGCGAAGAGTCATTCGAATACTGCAGTCATCATGTTATCGATGCACGACAGTCGTGATTATGTTGTTCGCTCGGTAAAAGCAGGGGCTAAGGGCTACGTACTCAAGGACGTTGGTTCTGAAGAGTTAGTCATGGCTATTAATCAAGTCGCGCAAGGGCGATCTTATCTGTGTCCGCAAGCCTCTGACAGACTGCTTGAGCAGATCAATGATAAGCCTGAAACCAAAGATGACACCCTAACTAATCGTGAGTCGGATGTATTAAAAGCCATCGTTAATGGTGCTTGCAACAAAGACATTGCTGATACCTTGCACATTAGCGTGCGTACGGTTGAAACCCATAGGCTGCGGATTAAGAAGAAACTCGGTGCAACCTCTACAGCCGCTCTGGTTAAGAAGGCTTTACAAAGAGGTTTGGTGACCGAATGACCACTCATCTGCTCTCAAGTCGCCAGCCAATTCTCGATAAGATAGTGTTCTTCTGTGCGGTTATTCGCTTGGGATCGTTTCGTGAAGCTTCGAGTCAACAGGGCATTTCGCCTGCGGCGGGCAGTCGTTGGGTTAAGGAGCTTGAACAAGCGATGTCGGTCGAACTGATTAAACGCAGTACGCGCCAATTGGTAACAACCCAAGCTGGGCAGTTACTGTATGAACGCTTTTCACCCTTGTTGCCTGATATTCATAGCTTGTGTGAAGAGGTGCAAAATTTAGCAGAAGAGCAGCGCGGAGAGATCAAGCTTTCTTCAACACCACTGTTTGCTCGCCAGTACTTGACCAAAATTGTCGCCGAGTATATTGAAATGCATCCTCAGGTGAATTTTAAGATCTTTATTGAGGCGGGTGAGTTTGACCCACTCAGTGTGGATTTTGCCTTTCGAGCTAGTGCCAGTTATCAAGGTGAGCCCGAGCAAGATTCATTGCTTATTCGTCGTCGCTTGTTACGCGAGCCTTTATACCTATGTGCATCATCTAAATATCTTGAAAAACACGGTATTCCCAATAATCCCAGTGAACTTAGCCTCCATCGCTGTCTATACGCGAGCACTTTGGTTGGAGGCAATAAATGGTGCTTTGAGCGTAGTGGCACCACAGAGGTCGCAACCATTCGAGATACGATCGAGTGCGACAATAGCGAAATGCTCCTCGACTTGTCATTAGCCCACGCGGGGATTGCCTATTTGCCTCACTCTCTGGTGAGCAGCCAATTGAAGCATGGCGAGCTGCAGCACATCATGCAAGATTACCAGTGCGCTAGTTTCGATATAGACCTCTACTATCGCCCGCGTATGCCGATGCCTGAGCGATGTGCAGGGTTTAAAGATTATCTGTATAAGCGTGTTAACGAGATCCGCTCATCTAATGCAGATTATTCCTAATATGAAATTCACTGTCTCTATTTGTGCAATTAACAATGTGTCGCTTTGTGTCTAATCTGAATAAACGTTATCGAATTCAGCACAGCCAACAAGGAAGGTTGACGTGGTCGCAAAGCTTACCCCAGAACAAGCCGCTTTATGGATTAACGATGGTGATGCCGTATTGCTCGGTGGATTTATCGGTAGTGTCGTCCCTGAAGCAATTGAACGTGCAATTGGCGAGCGTTTTACTCAGTCGCAGCAGCCCAAAGACCTTACCCTGCTGTTTGCCGCAGGCCAAGGTGACGGAAAAGACAAAGCGGTTAATCATCTCGCACAACAAGGTTTAGTCAAGCGCGCTATAGGTGGCCATTGGGGGTTAGTGCCCAAGTTACAACAGCTCGCCGTTGACAACTTGATTGAGGGCTACAATCTTCCGCAGGGCATTATTTCCCATCTGCTGCGTGATACCGCTGCGGGCAAGCTGGGAACCATCAGCAAAGTGGGGTTAGGGACGTTTGTCGATCCACGTATTGAAGGTGGAAAGATCAATTCCGTGACGAAAGAAGACTGGGTTGAAGTCGTTGAACTGTTTGGTGAAGAGCATCTTTTCTACCGTAAGCTTGCTGTCGATGTAGCGATTCTTCGCGGCACCACGGCAGATGAAAACGGTAATATCACGATGGAAGATGAGTGCCTGATTGTTGAAAGTTTAGCGGCGGCTCAAGCGGCGAAGAACAATGGCGGCAAGGTTATTGTTCAGGTCAAACAGGTTGTACCTAATGGATCGCTCGATCCTCATGCTGTCAAAGTCCCCGGAATTTTTGTTGATGCGGTGGTGGTCGGGCATGACCCAAGCGATCATATGCAAACCTTCGCTACCATGATGAATCCAGAATTTGTGGGAGTTGCCGCCACACAACCAACGGCAAAATCTGCGCACTCGGCTATATCTAGCTCACTGGATGCCAAAACCATTATTGCCCGCCGCGCTGCGATGGAACTCGAACCAAACGCGATTCTTAACTTAGGTATTGGTGCGCCAGAATACATTGCCCAAGTCGCCCAGCAGTCGGGGGTGATGGACCACTTTACCTTAACAGTAGAGCCGGGCGCTGTGGGAGGGACACCGCAAAGTGGCTTGGATTTTGGTGCGTCTCGACTTCCTCAGGCAATTATTAGCCAAGATCAGATGTTTGATTTTTATGACGGCGGTGGCGTCGATCAGGCCTTCTTAGGTTTAGCTCAATGCGACCAAGTTGGTGATATTAATGTTTCGCGATTTGGCAGCAAAATTGCTGGATGTGGCGGCTTTATCAATATTACTCAGAATGCGAAGAAGGTTTATTTTTGTGGCACTTTCACTGCAAAAGGGCTACAGGTTGAGGTAAATCAGCGAATTTTGACTATCCTTCATGAAGGTCGACAGAAAAAGTTTATCAATCAAGTCGAGCAAATTACCTTCTGCGCTATGCAAGCCATAAAGAGCAGCAAGCCAGTTTTATATATCACTGAGCGAGCAGTATTTAGTCTAACGGCCAGTGGCTTAGAGCTGATTGAAATTGCTCCGGGGATAGATTTAGAGCGAGATATTTTGCAGCACATGGAATTCGCTCCTGCCATCAGTTCGTCATTAAAGTTTATGGATTCTGCAATCTTCGATGCGCAGTTTCGACTCACAATTAGTCAGGATGAATAGCGGTTGATTCGTTCATCTTGTTTCCAGTCAAGACAAGTAGCTTGCACAACGGTTTGTGCTTGATTGGTTTTACTGGTCAGTTTTTTATTTGCCCATAAGGATTAGGACATGTTTGAGAACAAAATTTGTCTGGTTACAGGCGCGGCGCAAGGAATAGGTCGAGCAATCACCGAGCGATTTGTGGAACAGGGAGCAGAGACGGTTTACGCTCTTGATATGAATTCCGACGGATTAGCTGCGGCATTTTCTTCACTAGATAGGGTACAAACGGTGACGGTCAATATATGTGATCGGGAGGCGATTGCTGAGTTGGTTGATTCCATAAAGCAGCAGCACGGTCGCGTTGACGTTTTAGTTAACAATGCAGGCGTTACCCGAGACGCGTTGATCGACAAAATGACCGAGCAGGATTGGGACTTCGTCGTCGATGTGAACCTTAAAGGAGTATTCAATCTTACCCAGGCTGTAGCACCACTAATGATTGAGAATAACTACGGTTCAATTGTAACCATGTCGTCTGTGGTCGGCACCGACGGCAATATTGGTCAAACGAACTATGCAGCGACCAAAGGCGGCGTAATTGCAATGACCAAAGGCTGGGCGAAAGAGTTTGCTCGCACAGGAGCACAAGTGCGGGCTAATTGTGTCGCTCCGGGGTTTATTGCAACGCCAATGACCGCCGATTTACCTGAAAAAGTGCTTGATATGATGAAGGGTAAAACGCCACTTGGCCGGATGGGCACGCCAGAAGATATCACCAATGGAGTGGAGTTTTTAGCCAGTGACAAATCGAGTTTTATCACTGGTCAGGTACTGAAGATCGACGGTGGCTTGGTGTTGTAACATGTTGAACAAAATTTATATTGTTGCTGCCAAGCGCACACCGATTGGCAGCTTCCTTGGTGGCTTGCGCTCTCAATCCGCGGTTGATTTGGCGAGCTTAACCATCAAAAGCGCACTTGAGCAGGCGAACCTCGAACCTGATTTGATTGATGAAGTGGTTGTGGGCAATGTACTAAGCGCGGGTTTGGGCCAAGGTGTAGGCAGGCAAGCGTCTGTCAAGGCAGGTATTCCAGTCACAACCCCAGCGTATACCTTGAATATGATTTGCGGTAGTGGCATGAAAACCTTACTGAATGCCGTTAATTCGGTGCGCAGTGGTGATGCCAATCTAGTGATCGCTGCGGGCACAGAAAGCATGAGTAATGCCCCATTTGTCATCGAAGGTAAATGTCGTCAAGGCAACCGAATGGGTGACATCACCATGATAGACACCATGCTCAAAGATGGCTTAACGGATGCGTTCGGTGGCTTTCATATGGGAATCACAGCGGAGAACATTGCCAAGTGTTTTGGCATCAGCCGTGAAGAGCAAGACGAATTTGCTCTGCGCAGCCAGTCGAGAGCTGAACAAGCGATCAAGGCAGGGCATTTTAACCAAGAGATAGAGCCGGTAGTGATTGAATCGCGCAAGGGGGATCGCTTCGTCGATACCGACGAACACCCAAGGTTTGGTGCGACACTAGAGTCTTTGTCGCAATTACGCCCAGCTTTTGATAAACACGGCAGCGTCACTGCTGGCAACGTTTCGGGCTTAAACGACGGAGCGGTTGCTTTGATCGTCGCTAGCGAAGAGGCTGTTATTCAGCATGGGCTGACGCCTCTGGTTGAAGTGGTTTCTACCGGCCAAGGTGGTGTAGAGCCTGAAGTGATGGGTTTAGGTCCAGTTCCTGCAATTCGACAGGCGCTGCAGAGAGCAGAGCTAGCTTTGACCGACATCCAAAGGCTAGAACTTAATGAAGCCTTTGCTGCACAAGCGATTGGTGTAATGAAACAGTTATGTGAGCAACACGCGGTGCCTTACAGCTGGTTTGACAATAAAACCAATGTAAATGGCGGTGCTATAGCTTTGGGACATCCAATAGGAGCGTCTGGCGGTCGCATAGTTACTTCACTTATCTACGAGATGCTACGTTCAAAGTCTGAGCTTGGTTTGGCTTCGCTATGTATCGGTGGAGGCATGGGGACGGCGGTGATTTTAAAGCGAGTTGCTCGTTAGCCGGAGAACCGTAGGAGTGGCTCTTGAGCTGCGGTGTTGTGTCTTCTCAAAACTGACAGAGTGCGTTAAATCAGTACCTTAGTTGTGGATTGTCTATGATTAGCTTGCTAGTGTAAACAGCTTCCTAGGCTTATATATGTTGTTGTATCACTATGATTCGTTTCATTATTTTTGGGTTGGCTGCACTCTGTTATGGGCAGAGCTCACACGCGCTAGAGTTACTTATCGGTCCCGCATTTGGCCATCGCACTCTTACTATTACGGAAAATAGTTCATCTAACACAGTGGCTGAGTTTCAGTCTGACGGAGTTAAGATATCCCCTTATATTTCTTTGCGAACTGAACCGCTATATTGGGGAGAAGAATCTAACTGGGGCGTCTCATTTTCATTCGATGTCTATACTTCGAGTTTTGAGAAGCAATCAGGCGATCACTCTTTGGGCAGCCAGTATCAAGTGGCCAATATGGATACTGAAATTAAGGGCAGATCTTTCTATCTCACCCCCATTCTTTATTATCAGTTTGGTGGCAAGGAGCCACAGCGTTGGCAATATCGCTTAGGGGCAGGTTTGGGGTTGGGCTACCAAAGTCATAGCGGTGAGTTCATTATTACCAATGCCAAGCATCCGGACGTTGGGCAGCGTGATAACATCGATCACTCTGGGTATGCCGTTACCGGGGGTATTTATCTTGAGGCCAGTTACGGCAATCATATTGTTAGTTTAAACGGCGACCTAATTTCAGCAGATAAGTCGGGTGCAAAATATCGCTATCTGGAAAATAATGTTTCGCTGAAATATCAGTACCGGATAAAACTCTTTTAGCTACGTGGTTAGACTTTATCTAAGTCTACTCGAAAAGAGTTTTAGCTAAGGTGTAATTTTTTTGAGTAAGACTTGTCAGTTAGTACCGTCACGCCGATAAACCCTTCCAAAATAGTTCAAACAGTAGTTTGGTTTGGCTTTCTAATTGTTCGATAGTTTTTACGCAATGCTTAATACCAGTAACGCTCGCGATCATGATTTCAGCGACTTGCTGGTGATCTCCTGATAGGTGAGTAAGGCTTACTTCTCCACTGTTGTGGGCCTGCTGTAAAATAGAAGCAACACTCTCTAACAGCCAGTTGGCATGGGTGGCTATGATCTCTTCTTCCATGGTTGAAGCAAACGATAAAAGTTCATGGCCTTTCGCGGTGGTAAATGTTGGCTTTAGTGCGACTGTTTCAAACGCCAGCATACCTTCATAAATGCGCAAATACGCGGATTTTTCCATATCAAAGTGTTCTTTTGCTGCTTGTTTTGCTTGTTCTAAGACAAGTGTCAGTAAGGCAGAGAACACCGCACCTTTGTTTTTGTAGTACTGATATACCGCAGGTCTAGATAACCCCGCTTCGTCTGCGATGTCTTGCATCGTTGTCTTTTTGTATCCGTATTGGCCAAAAGCGCTAATTGCTGCGGTTAGGATTTTCGATTGTGAAGATTGTGTTTGCACACACTTTCCTCTGTATAAAAAGTAATTCGTCTATCTTGACATATTTTACAAAAAACGTCACTCTGACATTATTAACATAAAATGTCAGAGTGTATTGATTGAGGATAGGTATGAATATGAACGTTCCACAAACGAAATTTGACCAGAAAAAGAGTACGGTCGTCGTTACAGGTATTACGGGTTTTCTCGGTAGCCATATCGCGATACAGCTATTAAAACAGGGTCACAATGTAAGAGGTACGCTGAGAAAACTATCGCGTGCCCAAGCAACTGAAGAACTGCTATTTGCTAATACCGATGCAGATAGTAGTCAGTTAACTCTGTTTGAAGCAGATTTGCTCACTGACCACGGGTGGGACCAAGCTATTGAAGGTGCAGATTATGTTATTCATGCGGCTTCGCCTTTTCTGACTTACATCCCTAAAGATGAAAACGAGGTGATCAAACCGGCGGTAGAGGGAACGAGAAGAGTGTTGGAAGCTTGTGCTCGACATAAAGTGCAACGGGTTGTGCTTACCTCTTCGATTGCCGCCGTTATCTATGGAGAAGGCCGTAGTCCGTATAACGAACAACACTGGTCGAGCACTGACTCTTCAAAAGTGACGCCATACTACAAATCAAAAACACTCGCTGAACAGTATGCGTGGGATTTCGCTAAGCAAAATGACTTAGATTTATGTGTGATTAATCCTGGCGCAATTCTTGGCCCTGCACTTGAAAGTGATTACGGCACTTCCGCTGAGATTGTGGCGAAATTGCTCAAAGGAGAGTTTTTAGGCCTGCCAAACATCGGCTTTGCTATTGCTGATGTTAGGGATGTTGCAGAGCTGCATGTTCTTGCTCTTTTCCATTCGGAGGCGTCAGGAGAAAGGTTTATCGCGGCCAGTGAGTTCATGTGGTTTAGTGAGGTCGCGAGTGTGTTAAAAGATGCTCATCCGGAATATAGCAAAGCAATACCTAAGCGCCAGTTACCTAGCTGGCTGGTTCGAGTTGTAGGCTATTTCGATCCCGCGATAAAAACGATTTTAAAAGACTTGGACAAGCAACGAATCGTCTCTAGTCATAAAGCCAAAATGAAACTTGGCTGGCAACCAAGAACCAGTCGAGAAGCAGTACTCGCATCTGCCGAGAGCATGATCAAGTTAGGCATTGTGTAACGATTTCAAATCTATGGAGAAGATGATGAATTTACAACGAAGAGTATCGTTTGGTCTATTTCTAGTGATCGCTATGCTAATGATTGCTACCGGGGTAACTTACTTAACGGCACCAACTTTGATGCCGTACCATCTTGACGCAATGCAGTCGACTTGGAATGGTCTAAGTACGGGTATACAAACTATGTCGATAAATTTTATGAAGTCGGTATCGGCGGGATTTCTGTCATCTGGACTCGCAGTACTGGTGTTGCTTTTCCTGCCATTTAGGCGAGGAGAGCAGTGGGCGGCTTATGCGATTTTGGCACTGATATATACTCAAGTAGGGATTATTTCGTCGCGCACATATGATGTGGCGGTGAATACGGCTGCGAATCCTCCGCTATTGCCTTTGGTATTAGTACTTGTAGCCGCAACGGTTGGTTTTGTTTTGGCGATTATGTCTCGCAAATCATAGAATTGATGACAGGGGTTAGTTTTGGGGCATGCGACGGTTGGTTGTCGTATGCCCCATTTGGTTCGTGAATTATTCGTTGCGAGTGTTTGCGCAAAGGCTATTTTGAATCGGGAACGACAACCGCTTGGTTATTCACCTGAATCACTTTGCCACTGTGTTGCTCACTGTAGTCTCGTGCTTCTTCTAGGCTTGAAAACCACAACACTGGGTATCCTGCATTTTTGAGTTCCACACTGTATGGCAGCATAGAGCCTTGTGGTGATGCCTCTACCTTGTGCTTAAAATCAGCCCAACATATCTCACCATTCTCTACCGCCAACATGTGAAGCAAATGCTTACGTTGAATGATGTCTGTATTGCTCTTGAGTTGTTTTAGAGAAATATTGGTTAGAACCTGCGTACTGAGCAACCGTCTAAGTACAGGTAGGGAATGAGCTAACGATTTGGAGGTCGCTTGCTTATGTAAAACTTTGGCTTCTCGCAGCCAGATTTGAAGATCAGAGTTGTCTTGATGACGCATATCTTCCTCCTAGTATTCAACCGACTCGCTATTGGTTGTGGGATGATATGCAAGTGAAATGCTTGCTATATATTGTATTTACGTTGGTACTATCGTTTTTGCGAGGCAGGCTCCCAACTAGCCTGACTCAAGCATACAGCCACGGCGTTGATTTATCAACCACAGTGAACGGTTATGAAAAATGGCATAGTGAAAGCCGTAAAGAGGTATGCTAATACTGACAAAATGGTAGAGAAACGTGGGCAGGGTTTCAGTCGCTCTTATCAAGTAGTCGAAAAAGAGCCAACTCTAAGTCGGCTCTTTCATGGTTTTTAGATCTGAGTATTAAGGGTGAACTTCCGTTTTTGGTAGTGCTTCAACTCTTACAGCAGCAACCTTAAATTCCGGGATCTTCGCGTGTGGGTCGGTGGCCGTGGTGGTGAGTCGATTCACTGGTGACTCAACGAAGTGGAACGGGATAAAAATCACCCCTTTCTGGATCCGCTTAGTGACGAACGCATCGATCTCGATTTCACCGCGTCGGGTCGAGACCTTCAAGCGTTGACCATTGGAGATACCAAGTGCTTCGGCATCTTGAACGCTGATCATTGCTCTTGGCCCAGCAAGCTCGTCCAAGCCTTTGGTTTTGCGCGTCATGGTGCCTGTGTGGAACTGCTCTAGTACTCGTCCAGTAGTCAGTACTAACGGATACTCCTCATCGGGCAGCTCGGCGGCATAACGGAAGGGTATGCCGACCATTTGACCTTTACCACGCGTGAACTGAGTTTGGTGCATGATGCGCGTGCCGTTTGGGTTGTTCTTATTGCTCGGCCACTGCACGCCTTCTGGGGTAATGTTATCCCACTTCAAACCTGCGTATTGCGGTGTAACACGAGTGATCTCAGCGGTAATATCAGCAACATCTTGATAGTGCCAGTCACTACCCATCGCATTGGCGATCTCTTGGATGATCCACCAGTCTTCTTTCGCTTCTCCTGGCGCTTTAACCGCGGCGTTCACACGTTGCACACGACGCTCGGTATTGGTGAAGTGACCAGATTTCTCAGCAAATGAGCACGATGGTAAAACGACATCGGCATACTGTGCAGTCTCGGTTAAGAAGATGTCTTGCACCACTAAGAAATCGAGCGACTCTAAGCCTTCAATCACGTGAGCTTGGTTAGGGTCACTTAATACTGGGTTTTCGCCCATAATGTACAGGCTACGAACATCACGTTGGCATGCCGCATCAATCATCTCTGTTAGAGTTAATCCTTGTTCGGCAGGTAGATCAGGTGCATTCCACTCAATCGAAAATTTCTGGCGAATCATTGGGTTGTAGACCTTCTGATATCCCGGATAGCTGTTTGGTAGCGCGCCCATATCACACGCACCTTGTACGTTTGATTGACCACGCAGTGGGTTAATACCACCCCCCTCAATACCGATATTGCCGCATAACAACTGTAAGTTCGCAATAGAGCGAACATTATCGTGGCCAGTAGTGTGCTGGGTGATCCCCATAGAGTAATAGACAGCGGTGCGTTTAGCGGTACCTATGGTACGTGCCATGGCAAAGATATCGTCTGAGCTAACACCGGTAACCAGTTCAACTTTGTCGAGCGCATAGGCAGGAGACATTACCTCTTGTAATAGGGTATCAAAACCATCAACACGTTCTTCAATGTACTCTTGATCGTACCAACCATTCTTAATGATCTGCTGCATAATACCGTTGAGTAGCATCACATCGGTTCCCGGCCTGTGGGCAAGATACAGCTCAGCGTGGTCAACCATATCGATACGCTTAGGGTCGGCAATGACTAAACGCGCGCCATGGTGACGAATCGCCTGTTTAATATGTGACGCAATGATTGGGTGCGCAGAGGTGGTGTCTGAGCCAATGATGAAAATCACATCCGAGTGTTTAATACTTGGGATGTCGTTGGTCATTGCACCACTACCCAATGACGCTTCTAGGCCGGTAACACTGGAGGCGTGACATAAACGTGCGCAGTGATCGACGTTGTTAGTTCCAAGCTCACGACGGATAAACTTCTGGAACGCATAGTTGTCTTCGTTAGTGGTTTTCGCTGATGAGAAACCCGCTAGCGCATTGCCGCCGAAGTCTTGTTTAATCGCAGAGAACTTTTTGGCGATTAACGCTATCGCTTCATCCCAACTTGCAGGCTGCAGCCAGCCATCTTTACGAATTAACGGCGTGGTAAGCCGTGAGTTATCACTGATAAAGTCAAAGCCAAATCGACCTTTAACGCAAAGCATACCTTCGTTGACTGGAGAGTTGGCACCCGTGACATAGCGGATCTGATTGTTGGCTTGATCAACGTGCATGGTCAGCTTGCAGCCGACGCCACAATAGGTGCAAATGGTATCGACCTGCTTCAATGTTTCATCACGCCCTTGAGAGCGATCTCGGCTATCCACCATCGCACCAGTTGGGCAGGCTTGAACACATGCGCCACACTGCACGCAGTTGGAATCGCCCATCCGAATATGGCCGTGACGAGTTGAGCCAAAGTGCGGTCTGTCGTCTGGTCTTAGTGCTGGACGACCATTTTCATCGTGGACGAAATTCAAAATGCCGTGGACCGCTTGCTCACTACAAGCTTGAATACACTGACCACAGCTAATACAGCGGTTGGCGTCAAACTCGATAAACTGCGAACTGCGGTCGACACTGAACTTGTGTCGCGCGTCTTTGCCGCGAAGGTTTAGCCAGTCCGTGTGAGATTTAACGTCAACGGAAATGTTGAACTCTTGTTCTGCACCATACTCTGTTGAGTAATCACGCAGGTCGCATTGCGTATTCGCTTGGCAGCCACACTCTAGGCAGCGCATCGCCTCAAGAATCGCTTCATCGTTGTCGAAACCTAGTTCAACTTCATCAAAACTTTGCTCTCGTTGCTCGGCAGTGAGTTCGGGCATCACGCTGCGCGCTACTTTTTCGATATGTTTAAAGTGGAGAGGATCAACTTGTGCCAGTTTTTTCTCTTTGCGTGCGTTAAATTCTGGTTTAGGCATGTCGGCCATATCACCATTGAGGTAAAGGTCGATCGCTTTCGCGGCGATTCGGCCATCAGCTACTGCTTCTACAGCGGTAGCTGGGCCACGTCTAAAGTCGCCAATACCAAAGATATTACCCGTGCCTGTATGCATCGTGGTGTCGTCTGTTTGTGCGGTGTTCCAACGAGTCAATGGAATCGAAAGCGAGTCGTTTTCCAGAAAGCTTAAATCAGGCTTTTGCGATACAGCGGCAATCACGGTATCAAACTCTTGGGTGAAGAACTCGCCTGTTGCTTGAGGGCGGCGTCGACCGGAGGCGTCTGGTGCGCCTAGTACCATTTTCTCTAATCGAACTGAATGAACGCGGCCATTGGAGTCGGCGATGTTTTCAGCAGGGTTAGTTAAGAATAAGAACTTAACCCCTTCATGTTCTGCTTCTTCGATTTCGTAGTCTTCTGCAGGCATCTCTTCACGTGTACGGCGATAGATAAGCGTAGTATCTGCACCAGTGCGGCGTGCGGTTCGTGCACAGTCTATTGCGGTATTACCACCACCGATAACCGCGACCTTTTGGCCTGTGGTGTAGTTTTGCTCGGTGATGTAGTCTTTTAGGTAATCAACACCTAAATAGCAGCCATCTAAGTCACTACCTGGGTAGTTCATTTCAACCGCTAGTGACGCTCCCACAGCCAAGCAAACCGCGTCATAGTCTTTACTGAGTTGCGATAAGCTAAAGTCTTGGCCAAGTTTTTGATCGGTTTTTATCTTCATGCCATTGCGGCACATCAGTTCGATCTCTTTATCGAGGATCGTTTTTGGTAGTCGGTATTCTGGAATGCCGTAGCGCAGCCAACCACCAGCTTTAGGCATAGACTCAAATACTGTAACGTCGTAGCCCTCGTTTGACAGATAGTAACCTGCGGTTAAGCCTCCTGGCCCACTACCTATGATGGCGATAGAGAGATCTTTGGCTGGCTTTTTCTCTGGTACATAAGATTCTTGCGCGGCTAAATCTGCATCAGCAGCGTGGCGTTTGAGTTGCCTAATGGCGATAGAGTCATCGACCAGTGACCGGCGACATTCACTTTCACAAAATGCAGGGCAGACTCGACCGATTGAGAGCGGCATTGGCAGCGTTTTTTTGATCACTTCGATCGCTTTGTGATGATCGTTCTGCCCGATGTAGTAAAGGTATGACTGAATATCGACACCAGCAGGGCATGCAGTTTTACACGGCGCTTCACAGTCGGCGTAGTGGTCTTGCATGATGCGGTTTAAAGCTTGCTTACGGTGGGCGCGCAATTGCTCAGACTGGGTAATAACATTCAACCCAGAATAAACTTCCAGCTCACAGGCACGCTGTGTCCCGCCACTTTCGACTTCGACGACACATAAGTCACAAGGCACTTTTTGGTTAGATTTATTTAAGCCGCACAGTGAGGGGATTTCAACGCCACACACTTTAGCCGCTTCGAGAAGGGTTGACCCCTGCTCTACAATTCGATATTTCCCGTCAATGATGATTTCTATCATATGACCCCCGCAGCAATAATATAGCCACATACTCTATAAGGATATTGTGTTACAAGGAAAGTACGTGTGACAAAAAGCGCATATTTAAAGATTTAATTGGTTGAGGACTGGCCACTTTACTCGCGTAGCCTCCCTGAATCTGATCAATATGAGCGCTTAATCACGTCTATTTGTTGATAAACATCAATTCGAGTTGGATACACCTCTTTGGAGGTATGTATCTGGATCTCACTGCTCGCAAAAATAACCTTAATCTTATTATGGTTGCTATGCTTACAGGTAGCTAGTCAACCTTTGCCAAACAAGTGCAGGCGAGAGGTATTGGGTCATGAGTTCGTCGAAAACAAAGCCATCAGAGAGTCGGCGTCGATTCTTACGCGATGCTGCTCGTACAGCAGCGGGTGTTGGTGTCGCCGCGACTGTGTTGGGACTTCAATCCACACAAAGTAGGGCGAGAAATGGGGAGGGCGTTCCTGTTCGACCGCCGGGGGCACTACCAAAGGGTGAGTTTGAAGCTGCCTGCACGCGCTGCGGATTGTGCGTTCAAGCTTGCCCATATGACACCTTAAAGCTAGCGACGCTACTCTCTTCTGTCGAATCCGGCACACCCTATTTCAACGCTCGTCAAATCCCATGTGAGATGTGTGAGGATATCCCGTGCGTTCCGGCTTGCCCAACAGGAGCACTCGATCCTAATCTGACCAATATCGATGATGCTCGCATGGGAACCGCTGTCTTAATTGATCATGAAAGCTGCCTGAACTGGCGAGGGCTACGCTGTGATGTTTGTTATCGCGTATGTCCGTTGATCGATGAAGCGATTACACTAGAGAATGTGCGTAATGAACGCACAGGATATCACGCCAAACTGATCCCTACGGTTCATTCTGATAAGTGTACGGGGTGCGGAAAGTGTGAACAGGCGTGTGTGACTGAAATCGCAGCGATAAAAATTATTCCGACTGAGTTAGCGAAAGGTAAAATGGGCGCTCACTACCAATTGGGTTGGGAAGAGATCACCAAACCGCTCGAGAATATTGCGCCAGAAGTACCCGTAGAAGCGCTAGAAACGTTGGGAGGTAAGCTCTAATGGCTAAGAATCTCGCAAAAAACGCAGGTAAAGACGCAGTTCGAGAGCTCGGATGGTGGCAAGCACACCGCTTTTTGTTGCTTCGTAGAGTGTGTCAGTTGACGATCATTGCTCTGTTTATGGCCGGGCCAACTTTAGGCGTATTTAAGGGTAACCTCTCTTCTAGCAATCTATTTGATGTCATTCCGTTTAGTGACCCATTAATTATTTTGCAGACCTTAGCGGCAGGTCATCTACCTGAGCTGACAGCGATGATTGGTTTTGCCATTGTGGTCGTTTTTTATGCCTTGATTAGTCCACGAGCGTTTTGTGGTTGGGTTTGTCCGTTGAATATTGTGACCGATTTTGCGGCATGGTTACGTCGCAAAATGAATCTTAAGGCAAGCTATCGCTGGTCGCCGAAGATTCGTTACTGGCTCATCCCCGTTTTACTTGTCGGTAGTGCAGTGTCAGGAACGGTGTTGTGGGCATGGATCGATCCGGTCGCAACTTTACATCGCGGGCTAGTGTTCGGTATGGGGGCTGGATGGATACTCATCTTGATAGTGTTCTTGCTCGACCTTCTTTTGGTTGAACATGGTTGGTGTGGTCACTTATGTCCATTAGGGGCTACCTACGGCGTGATAGGCTCGAAGAGCTTATTACGGGTGTCGGCTGTACGCCGCGAAGATTGCACTAAATGTATGGATTGTTATAACGTCTGTCCTGAGCCCGATATTTTGCGTCAACCGCTCAAACAGGGTGATCGACGAGTGATGAGTCAAGACTGCATGAGTTGTGGACGCTGTATCGATGTGTGCGCAGAAAAAGTCTTCGAGTTCAAAAATCGTATCTCAGTACAGCAAATCGATTAAATCAGCAAAGCGATGAATAACCTCATGTGTGCGGTTGATCATCGCTTTGTTATTTGCTGCTTGAAACTTGCGCAAATTTTGCTCTATACTCCGCCCATCACTTCACTAGGAGATTACGCCAATATGAATAACTAACACCTGTTATCCATTTTTACATTGTTATTAGGATTCCACAGGGTTAGTCGGCGTAGCTCATTCGTGCTCAACCGAGCCATATCTAATTTAGCTATTTAATTCTTATCGTATTAATTGTGATCTGTTTGCTACGAGCAATGCCTAATCCTGTCTAACAGGAGGCAACTTATGCCAGTTTTACAAGCCAATAAAATCAGCTACCACTTCGATAATGGAGAGGTACTTTTTCGCCAGATTTCCTGTTCACTAACTCAGTCTAGAGTTGGCTTAGTCGGTCGCAACGGAGTAGGTAAGTCAATACTCACTTCAGTTCTTGTTCAAGAGATACAGCCAACTCACGGACAAGTCATGCTTAACGGCAGTGTCAGAGCTTATTCTCAGCTCCCCTCTGAATTGCTTGAAAGCAACATGACGATTGCGGAATATCTTGGTGTGGCTGAAGTGCTCAACGCTTTAGGCAAAATTGAGCAAGGAGAGTGTGACCCAAGGTGGTTTGAAATAGTTGGTGAGCAGTGGTCGTTAAAGCGTGATCTCGAGTCTCAGCTTGATGAGATGAAGCTCCCCGCCAGTGTTGCGTTTCCATGCGCGGAACTTAGCGGAGGACAACTTGCTCGTTTGCAATTGTGGCAGTTGTTTAAATCTCAAGCCGATCTGCTTGTGCTCGATGAACCGTCAAACCATCTTGATCGTCAAGGGAGAGAGTGGTTGGGTGAGCAAATTAACGCTTACTCCGGTCATATTCTTCTTATCAGCCATGACCGTTATCTACTGAGGATGATGGAGCAAATTTGGGAGCTATCGACGCTTGGGTTCACCCAGTACGGTGGCAATTATGACGATTATCGACAGCAGAAAGGGTTAGAGGTTGCAGCAGTAGAACGCCAGCTAGATAGTGTCCATAAAGAGCAAAAGCGCCTCGAACGACAAGCGCAGAAAAACCGAGAGAAAGCTGAGCAAAGGGAGTCACAAGGTGTCAAGGTACGCAAACGTGGCGGTCAGCCCAAGATCTTACTTAATGGGATGAGAGACAGTGCAACAGGGGCAATGTCAAACAAGCTCAAAAACGAAAATAGCCGTCGTGAACTGTTAAACCAAAAAGCGCACACTTTAGAGTCAAGGCGTGAGCAGTTAAAGCAGCAGAAGTTTTACATGAATGATGGCAGTAAGGGCAGAAAGGGGCAGTTGCTATCAATTGTAAACGGTGTGTTGCCGTACGGAAGTCGCCAGCCAATTCAATTGCGAATATCGGCGACTTGTAAGCTGTGGCTGCAAGGGGGAAATGGTTCGGGTAAGTCGACTTTGCTGGATGTACTGCGCGACAAGTTGAGGCTGCGCAGTGGTGAATGCCACCTTAATACGCCAGTATATTACCTAGACCAACATTTTGGCTTGCTCGACACGACCAAAACCATGCTAGAAACCGTGTTGGATATGTGTTGTGGCCATTCAGAGTCGGATGCGCGAACACTTTTGGCAGGAATTGGTTTCCGCCGTGATAGTGTGTTTCGCGTCGTCGAACAACTCAGTGGCGGCGAAAAAATGAAACTCTCGATGCTGGTTGTTAGTCATCAACAAAAACAAGCGCTCTTGCTACTTGATGAACCTGATAATCATCTTGATCTTGAATCGAAACAGATGTTGGCTAACACGCTAAGCGATTATGAGGGCGCTTTTATTTTAGTCAGCCATGATGAAGACTTTGCTCAAGAGAGTGGTGTGAACCAGATCTTTTATCTGGATGAGAAGCCAGTTGTGAGTTTGAGCAGAAACATCTAAATCAGATCTCTGACTACGATCTGATTGCGTCCGCCCTCTTTGGCCTCATAGAGGGCGGCGTCTGCTGTTTCGTAGAGCTGTTCTAATGTGTAAATTGCTTTGTTGGTGGTAACTAGCCCAAATGAAGCGGTAATCACATTTGCTGCCCGGCTGTAGTTATGCTCAAGCTGCAATGCTTCAATGCCTGAGCGAATGGCTTCAACCTGCTCAAATGCTTCGTCTGGTGTGTAGCCATATAAGAGTACGCCAAACTCCTCGCCACCTAAGCGGAAACAGTAGCTTGAGGTCTGATAGCACTGCTCGAGTAAGGCTTTGGCAAACTTGACCAACTGTTTGTCTCCATTCAGGTGCCCGTAGTTATCGTTGTATTGTTTAAAATCATCTACATCCATAATCACAAAACTCAACCACGTTTGAGTGGTTTGGGCACGTAAAATCTCTTTGGGCACTTTTTGGTTGTAGTAGCGGCGGTTGTATAACCCAGTGAGTGGGTCAGTGATCGATAACTGCTCAATTTTGTTCTTCTCTTGCACTAGTTGCTTTTCAACCTCCATTCGTTCTGAAATTTCCTTGTTGAGCTGGATGTTCAGTCGAGATAGTTTGCGCATCCAGTAGGTCAAGGCAACGATGGCAATAATGAAAATTATCGCAACCTTCCAAAGTAGGCTGTAATCGACATCGTGTTGATACCTAACGGTTACCCATCTGGAATAGATGGTTTGTTTCTCTTCATCAGACAGAGTATCGAGCGACTTTTGCAGGATGTTTTTAAGTATTGGCCAGTCATTTCGCACAGCCATTCGAATATCAATACGATAGGGCGTTACTCCAGAAACCTTTAGGTTGGTATAGCCCTCGCGACTCATAATGTAGTTGGCGGTGGCAATGTTTCCTATATAGGCATCGACTTTTCCTGATGACACTGCTTCCAGTGCATCTGATACGCTTTCTGCTGGGTAGAGCTCGATTCCAGGATGGTTTTGTTCTACCAACTCATAGGAACGGTAGTTTTTTACGGCTGCGACTGACATGCTGTTTAGTGCCGATATGTCAGGGACATAAGGGATTTCTTGATTGGTAATAATCATCAAAGGGAAGCTGATGTAGGGCTCAGTAAAATCAAGATATTTCTGACGCTCCGCTGTGAGAGCTATTGCTGGATAAACATCTAAGGCACGCTGTTTTGATGCTTCTACCACTTCCGACCAACTCATGCCAGTACTTGGCACGATATCCACCGCCAGTCGTTGAGACATGAGCTTAATGTAATCGGCGGCAATACCTAGATACTCTCCTGTACTATCAACGAACTCAAATGGAGGCCAGTCACTATCGTTAGCGAGCCGAATTCTGGGGTGTTGCTTTAGCCATTCAAGTTCCGCTTTGGTGAGTTTAAGAGCTTTGGTATTTTTATAGTAGGTATTGAGTAGGTGGGTGATGCTGAAGTTGTATAGATTGCTATTGTTGTCGAGTTTGGAAAGGGATTTGAAATCAAGTCGTTGCCAGTTATCGTTGATAAAGCTCTGAAATAGAGGAATATTTCTATTATCTATCGAGTAGACTGGTGAGTTGAATTGGGTCGATTCTGCATCAAAGTCGTACCCATTAAGATAGTCATTAAGAAGCAAAGTAGCCCAACCAGCGTCGGTGAAATGACCGCCAATTGAAACGTACGGAGCACCACTCTCAATTTCTAACAGTGCTTCTGGTAACCAGTCTATACCTCCAACATAGAAAGAATTTTTGTCTAAACCTAGCTCTTCTATTGCATCTTTCGCGCCCAAAGCTAACGTATCAGAGGCGGCCCAAACCATGTTGATTTGTGGGTAGCGCTGATAGAACCAGATGAATTGTTTTTTTGCTTCTTCTCTGCTCCAGGTGACATTGGTTTTTCCTTCCGCGACAACGGTAACCCGTGGGTTATGGCGGATGAATTGGTATAGCCCCTCGTTACGTTTTTGCGCCGACAATTCTTTCAAATTACCGTTGAGCACTAACATGTTAATTTTGTCTATTTTACCATTGGACTTTTGAAGCAGTTGTTCCGCCAGCAGTGCACCAGCTTTGTTATCGTTGGGTATTACCTCTCCAATCCAGTACTTATATTTGCTGCGCGGAAGAAACTGATTAGACTTGAAACCCGTGTTATAAAGGACGCTAGGTATTTGGCACTTTTCGCTGATGGATAGAATCTTTTCTCCTATCTCCTCGTAGTTCATAAACAGTATACCATCGACGCTTCGTTTACAGGCTTGGGTAATCTGATTAAGCATTGTTTTAGGATCGTTTTCCGCATCATAAACGAGCAGTTTAATGCCTAAGTCAGTGGCTGTTGCTCGAGCAAAGCGAATCTGTGTTTGCCAGGCTGGACTTTCAGTGCGTGGAGCGAATAGCGCGATCTCGGTTCCCATAACCTTAAGTGGTAGTAATAAAAGTAGAAACAGTGCTATGGGTGCTTTCATTCGAGCCTATACATAGGAAGTTTATTTCAAGTATAGCAGTCAGAATTTAGCACACTGGATTGACTTAGCGATTTCGGCTCATAGATTGAATTGCACCGTCACAGCAACGAAGGCATGATCGCTTGCTTGTCTATCTTTGTCATAGCTTGGGTTGATCAGGTGAGTATCCAGAGTTTGGTAGGCGATGATGTCTGACATCGAGTATTGAGAGTCGGGCTGAAACTCCGGCGATAACAGGATGTAGTCAAGTACGTTTCCCGTGGCAAAATGGTAGTGAGTGGGTGGACGCATGCTTTGTTTATCTGATTTAGGCATCATGTCCCAACTGTCTTTTAAAATTAGCTGATTAAGTTCTTCACTCGTTTCGTGGGTGAGCAGGCCAGTGATATCACTGCTAATGGGTTGGTTCATATCGCCCATTAAGACGGTTGGAACAGGGTGAAGCGCATATTGTTGCTCCATAAATAGCCTCAGCATTACTGCTTCCCATCCTCGTTGTTGGTTCGATAGCCATTGGCCAATGATTGAATGAGTGTGTTGCGAATCGATGCTTTCCGTTGGACGTTGTGATTTTAGGTGGCACACATACACAGCGAGTTCGCCAATTTCGGGTACCTCAATTATCGCGCAGATTGGCTTACGGCTAAATTCCGGAGCAAAGACCTGATAATACTGTTCGATGGCACTATGTGGTGTAACTGCATAGCAGTGTTTGATTGGGTATTTTGATGCGATGGCAACAACGGGTTTGGAGTAAACATACTCTTGCTCTACGTGTGGCTCATCGACGACGGCGAAAAAGGGGTAGCTTAACTGTTCAAACAGTTGCCGGGCTGCGTCGATACTGAACACCTCTTGAACACCGACGATATCTGCATTCAATATGCAGAGTTTTTCTTTGGTCCAGCGGCACTTCTCTTGCCATGCATGCTGCTCATAGATATTGTCGAAGTCATAATATGCGTTTGGCGGTTCAACGAAGTTGAATAGGTTCGCCGTTGCAAAAGTCAGTCTTCTATCGGTTAGCAATGTATTTACTCGGCACAGTCGTGTTTTAGCTAAATTATACAAAGTAAATTGGGAAATAGTAGCGCGACTTTTTACACATCTTTACGTTGTCGGTGCGTTTCTTTACTTCTTAGTATCTAGACTATGATTACGTTGAGAAACAAGGAATCACCGATGAAAAACGCACCAACTAAGAGCTTGATAGCCGTGAGTGTCCTCGCTCTATGGCCACATGTCACCACTGCAAATTTGTTGACTACGCCGATCGTTGACACTAACCAGAGCCAGTGCTTTGGAGTAAAAAACTCAATGAGAAACTGTCCTTCGATTTCTGATTCTACTTTCGGTCAAGACGCGCAATATCAGGGTAATGCTGCGAGTTATACCCAAAACAGTAATGGCACAGTAAGTGACAACGTGACGGGGCTGGTTTGGACTCAAACAACCGATATTAACGGCGACGGTAAGGTCGATGCGCAAGATAAACTCAGCTACCAAGAGGCGTTGGATTATGCACAAAATCTTAGCTTAGGTGGGTACGATGATTGGCGTTTACCAACGATTAAAGAGCTCTATTCGCTGATTCTGTTTGATGGACAAGATCCAAGTGGCCTCAACCAGTCTGGTACTGTGCAACTGATACCGTTTTTAGACGCGCGATACTTTGAGATGAATGCAGGCGATGTGAAATCGGGAGAGAGGCTGATCGACAGCCAGTTCGTGTCGAGCACTAAATACGTATCGACAACCATGAACAGAGACGAAACTGTGTTCGGAGTAAACTTTATTGATGGGCGGATTAAAGGCTATGGCGTTGAGAGTCCGCGGGGCGGAGACAAGACGTTTTATGTATTGGCAGTGCGCGGTAATCCTGACTATGGCGTTAACAAGTTTGTCGACAATGGAAATGGCACGGTGACTGATCAAGCGACCAGCCTGATTTGGCAGCAGGGTGATAGCCAGACGCAAGTGGATTTCCCGAGTGCACTGGCATACTGTGAGCAGTTAGATTTTGCCGAGCGCAGTGACTGGCGACTACCGAATGTGAAAGAACTACAGTCGATTGTTGATTACTCCCGATCTCCGGCAACAAGGAACAGCGCGGCTATTGACCCTGTGTTTTCAACTACTCCAATCAAGAGCGAAGCGAATAGTACTGACTACGCTAACTATTGGAGCAGCACCACGCATGAGAATCTGAAAAACGGTGGCCACGGTGCCTATGTCGCTTTCGGTTCATCACTCGGGTACATGCGTAATGCTTGGATTGATGTGCATGGCGCAGGATCACAGCGCAGTGATCCAAAAACGGGTGATGCAAGCCAGTACCCAACCGGTCATGGTCCTCAAGGTGATGCAATTCGAATTGATAACATGGTTCGTTGTGTTGCTGGTGGAGATGTAGAGTTCGTTCAACAGCCAACATTCACTAAGCGACCAACTGAAAGTTATTTAAATAGTGGTTCCGCCTCTTCGATGAATCAAAAAGGCAACCAGAAAGGCGGCCAAAAAATAGGGGGCGATCGAGGCGGACACTTCTCACGTATGGATCGAAATGGTGATGGTAAACTTGCGCGCAATGAAGTGAAAGGCCCATTGGCAAAAGACTTCGGCCGACTGGATAGAAATAACGATGGTTACTTAACTCAAGATGAGTTACCAATCAGGAAATAGCTAAGTTGCTTGACCTTGGTATGGCGTTTCGGTTTATGCTGTGCGTAACTGTTCTTTAGAGGTTTTCGATATGAAGTACGCGCTAGTGGAATCAAACGAGCATGAGGTCTTGGTTGAGTTATTCAGCAAAACATTTAGCGATTCAGAAGGTGAACAAGAAGGAAAACTAATCGGCAACTTGGTTCGTGATTTGATAGATAATACGCCAGAGCGAGATATCAAGGTTTTCGGTGCCAAAGACAACGAGGTTATTGTCGCCACTATTTTGTTTACTCGTTTAGCGTATGTTGAGGAGCAAGCGAGCTTTTTGATCGCTCCGGTTGCTGTGCATACTGATTATCAAGGCAAAGGTATTGGACAAGCGTTAATCCGCTACGGACTCGAAGCAATGCAAGCTCGCGGAGCCAAGTTAGCTTTCACCTACGGCGACCCGAACTTTTATACCAAAGTGGGGTTTAAACCAGTCTCTGAAGAGCTGTTTAAAGCACCGTTAAAGCTCAGTTATCCTCATGGTTGGATGATGCAGCCACTTGCTGGTGATAGTCCGCACAGTCTAGCAAGCAAGCCGGTTTGCGTAGATGGGTTTAATCACCCAGAGTTTTGGTAATTGGTCTCATGCCAAATAAACTCAATCGTTTAGGGAGCAAGGAGTAATGGAGTTAAAACGCATTCACCATGTCGCGGTGATATGTTCAGATTATCAAGTATCTAAACACTTCTATACGCAAGTATTAAAGTTGACTGTGGTCGCTGAAAATTACCGAGCAGAGCGCGACTCTTACAAGTTAGATCTCGCTTTACCCGATGGTAGCCAAATTGAACTTTTCTCGTTTCCTTGCCCTCCTAAACGGCCGACTAACCCAGAAGCTCAAGGGTTACGTCATCTAGCTTTTGCTGTCGATTCCGTTGAGCAGTATGCGGACTATTTGGTTGAGTCAGGAGTAGAGGTGGAACCGATCCGAATCGACGAGTTTACAGGTAAGCCGTTTACCTTTTTTCAAGATCCGGACGGCTTACCTTTGGAGCTTTATCAAGCCTAACCTTAGCTCAGTAACTCACGATTAATGACCGTAAACACACCCGCGTCACGATTACTTGGTGCGGTAAAGCGGGCAATTTGTTTAATCTTCGGGTGTGCATTATCCATAGCGTAAGAGTGGTAGCTCGCTTGTAGCATTTCACTGTCATTGAGGTAGTCACCAAAACTCATTGTCTGCTCATAAGTAAAGTTGAGCATCTTTTGTAGGTGCTCAATCGCTGCGCCTTTTGACGCTTGCGCATTCATGACATCGAGCCAAATTTTTGCACTGACAACCACTTGGTGCGACTGACCAAATTTTTGGTTGAACGAAGGGTAGACTAACTCTTCTGCTCCGTTGAAGTGACAAATTGCAACCTTAATGAAGCTATCATCGACATCCAGCAGATCTTCGACGTATTGACATTTGTGATAGTACTTAGCAATCTCTTCTAATGCTTCAGGCGCTTGGGTTTCTATATAAGCAGAGTGCTTACCACACAGTACGATGTGAGCGCCTTGAATCTCACGCGCTTGTTCTATGATCGCTTTAATCGATGGCTTATCTATTTCGCAGCTGTATAGCTCCTCGCCTTTATGCATGACTAATGTACCGTTTTCGGCAATAAACATCATGCGCTCTTTAACTGGAGCGAATGTATCCATTAGGCTGTAGTATTGTCGACCCGAAGCCGCCGCAAAGATGATTCCTTTCTCTTCGAGTTGTGCGTAGAGATTAAAAAAATCTGGGTTTAACTGGCTGTTTTCGTCGAGAAGTGTGCCATCCATGTCGACGGCTATAAATTTAATATCTTGTGTTGGCATATCGAGCTAAGCTGCATTTTCAAAGCGAATAGAAACGATAACTTACCTGAGTTTTGTGATGACACAAGTACTTTAATTCGCCAATCGTTAAAAAGCCTGACTTCATGTCAGGCTTTATGTTTTCAATTACGCTATTTAGCGGACCAACTATTTGCCCACAAAGGCGACCACTACTTTGTCTTCTCCTAGTGTTCTTGAGAATACATAAGCGTTGTTGTTAGTGAGCTGCTTGTGTTCACCTCCACCAATGGCTGGGTGGTTTTGACGGAACTTACCGAGAGTTTGCCAGTGGCTCAACAGAGCTTTGCGCTCATCATTGAGCTGCCAAACCATATCTGAACGGGTTCCTTGGTGAAAATCGTCCGCATAAGCACCTAGCTCACGAGCAACTTCGTCACCGTAGTAGATCTGTACGGCTCCAGGGCTAAGTAACAGAGCATTAGCCGCGTTGCGTTGCATCTCAAATGACTTAAAGCGGTTAAAGAACAATTCGGTATCGTGGGACGACATATAGCTCACAGGTGTGAAGTCTGGTGTTGACTGCATTGAATCGGAGTAGTTCTGATATACCTCTTCCATTTGGCTAAAACAGGCTGCGCCTTTGTCGAGTTTCTTCTGCATGTCGAAGTTGATCAACGCATCAAAACCTTGGTCTGCGTATGGCGAGCGATAAGCTGAGTGCCCCCAAACTTCGCCCATCATCCAGAATGGTTGACCTGATTTATTGTTCTCTTTGCGCCAAGTTTCGAGCTTTTCGGTTGCTGATTGCTTGAGTTTTAGCCAAACATCGCCTTCGACGTGTTTTACTGTATCAACCCTAAAGCCATCTACACCGAATCGCTTGACCCAATCTGTTTGCCACTCAACTAGATAGTCGCTAACCGTGTAATTATCTTTTGCTGTAACACGTGTCCCAGGGTTATCAAGTAGCCATTGCGGAGGCTTGACTGCCTGTGTTGATTCTGTTTTAAAGTCAGGAAGCCCTGCTAGGGTCATAGTTGTGTCACTGCTACCCGGTTTAGAGTATCCCGGTAACCCTGCGCGCACCCAGTCAGGCCCCCACCAGTGAGCCCAGTTTTGACTCTCATAGTCGATCCACTTATGGAAACTATGCCAGTTTTCGCCTGTTTTTGGTGCCCAGTCAGCCCACTGTTGAGGCATATTTTCTGCGTCTACTACTTCTATGTTATCGAACTGAAGATCGGCAAGTGTGGCGTAGCCAGAGTGGTTTACCACGGCGTCCAACAACACTTTGATGCCACGTTTATGTGCCTCAGTGACCAATGTTTTTAGGTCTTCTTCATTGCCAAAGTTCTGGTCGATTTTAGTAAAGTCGCGTGTCCAGTAGCCGTGGTAGGAATAAAATGGGAAGCTACCACTCTCACCACCTCCGACATAGCCGTGAACCTGTTCGACAATGGGTGACAGCCAGATAGCATCGGTACCTAAGCTCTTTATATAGTCTAGCTTTTCGATAACGCCTTTTAGATCCCCACCGTGGAACGTCCCCACTTCTTGCTTACCATCTTTTTTGCGGCCATAGCTATTGTCATTGCTAGCGTCACCGTTGTTAAAACGGTCAACCATGACGAAGTAGATGTTGGCATTCTTATAGGTAAACTCAGGTTGATTAGTAGGCGCTTCACTGGGTTCGAGTAGCACCAACCCACCACTGTTTTTCGCAGGGGTAATCGTGACAGAGTTACTGGTAACGACTGCGGTTTGGCCACTTATAGAGTCTTTTAGCACAGTACCATCAGGGAAAGTTCCGCCTAAATCTATGGTGACTTCATTGCCCGCGTAGACTTCACACTGCACATCAGGAACAGGTCGCTTGAAAGTTTGTTTACTCTTTTTGGCTTCGCGAGCAATGGTGAGAGTGTTGTTCTGTTCATCAAAGGCGAATGAATAATCGCCACCAAATCGAATCTTCACTGGTAGCACTGTCTCTTTGCCACAATTGAGCGCCAGAGGTTGGCGGAACCTAACCCTCTGCTCGTTAATAGTTGGGCACTCCCCTTCAATGCCCGAAACCTTTAGCTCATAGGTCTCTTTAGATAAGGACATAACCGCAGGTTCAAGTGCAGAGAGAGGGATGTCTCGACTTGTGGTCGTGGTCGATAGGGTTAGAGTTGGACTTGCTAGCGTTGGTACACTAATCAGAGTCGCCAATATGATGAGATTGGGCTTAAACAGATTTTTCACGTTACGTCCTTGAGGGTAGTTGTTTGTTTTATCGTGTCAGCTTAACTCAGCAGAAAAGTCTCAACATCATTCCCACTATCTACGCCTTAAATGTGGATGCACGTCACACTCTTTATTTAGGGGAGGAGTACTCATTAACCGAGTCAATAGGTTTATGTGAGCAGTCATGCCCAGAGTAAAAGTTACGTGAACAAACGATTGCTTGGTCTAAGTTGACGTGAAATGTTGTGATTGGTTCACTTGTATTGAGCAAACTATAATTAATGAAAAGTAAAAGTGATTTATTGTGACTATAAAGTGCTGGTAATGCCGGCAGTATTTGATATTTTGTCCGCATAAATAGAAGAAAGTTGTTACAAAAGTTCTCAGTTGCCTTGCTTAGTTAGTGATTTTTGTTTAGGGGATGTTATGGATGTAGAAGTAGTACGTGAAGCGGCCGTCGTAAAGGAAGTATCCGGCGATGTGGTTGCAGTTAAGCCAGATGGCAGTGCACGAAAGCTTGCCTTAGGTGATACGGTAGTGAGCGGTGAGCTTGTTATTGTCGCGGATAAATCTTCTATTCTAGTTGAAACACCTAATGCTGCTGTAAGTTTAGATGCCAACACCGTTGCAACAGAAAGCGATGTCCATGGTTGGGGTGTATCACCAGTTGCGGGTGAAGTGGAGTTTGACCTTGCTCAACTTGGCGAGGGTGCAATCGATGAAGATGAACTAACAGCAATTCAAGATGCTATCTTAGCAGGGGCTGACCCGACGGAATTACTAGAAGCAACAGCTGCCGGAGCTGGAGCCTCGGGTTCAGCAAATGGTGGCTTTGTTACGATTGAGTACAACGGTGCTGAAGTCTTGGCGAGCACTTTCTTTGAAACATCGGGCTTTGAAACTACTTCGGTTGAGCAAGCTGACGAAGACATTCCACCAATCGTATTTGCCGATGGTGGTCAGGACATCAGCCTGTCTCTAGTTGAAAATGTTCTTGGTGATTCAGAGAACACGCAAACATCGGTCACTGTCTTTGCGGCGAGCCTCGCCCTTGATCCTGAAACCTTTGTTCCTGAGCCTTTGTCACTAGCGTCATTGCTGAGTGAACTTAACTCAGATATCACCTCCAACGGAAATCCAGTTGTATTTACTTACGACGCCGCAACGAATGCGATTGTTGGTAGAGATGGTAGTGGAGCTGATGTACTGACCATTGATATTGATACAATTAATATTGGTAACGATGTAAGCCTTACGTTAGCGACCACAATCGTTCAGCCAATCGATCACTCACCATCAGTAGGTGGTGGTCAGGTGGCCTTCTCAGGCGATAAAGTTACCGTTTCTTTCGATATCATAGGTACGGATATCGGAGGTAATCCAATCCAAGCACCAATCAACGCCCAAGTAGCTATCGGTGATGGTGCCGATCCAATTATTGCCAATATCTCAGAATCCAGCGTATATGAAGCAGGCTTAGACGGTGCCTCTAAGGTTGGTTCTCTTGATACGACAGCTAGTGGACAAATCACCGTCGTAAATGGCAGTGACGTGGTTACCGCATTGAAGGTTGATGTCGATGAGTTTAACGGGCGCGATATAGCGCAAGGCCTATTCTCTGGTGGTCAAAGAGTTGTCTTGGAAGAAACATCCGAAGGTGTATATCGAGGATATATAACCGTCAATGAAAATGGTGTTGACACTCAAATCGATGTGCTTAGTGTCACTGTGGATCAAACAAACTTGGGGTCATACTCTGTTGCGCTTCTGCAAGAATTAGATCATAGCACCCAAGGTCAAGACACCCTGAAAGTTAACTTACCTATCTACGCCGTTGATGCAGACAATGATGAGTCTGCACGCTCAAATCTCGTTATCAATGTTGGTGACGATATCCAAGTCGTAGCCGATGGGAACATTGAGGTGGTGGAATCGACCATTGGTCAGCCAAATGAAAGCGCGGAGATTGACGTCATCACTCAAGCGGGGGCCGATGAAGGTCAAGTCACCTCGTTTACGTTTGACGGTAAAACCTACACCTTGCAGGATGGTCAAACAGAATACTCAGTCACCGACAGTCACTCCGTGGTGGTGGGTACGGTGAACATCACCCCAGATGGCAAGCTTTCGTTTACTTCTGAAAGCGGACTTGACCACTCAAGCAGCGAAACGTTGCAACACACGATTGTTGTGACGGTGACCGACCGTGATAACGATGTACTGACGAGTACCGTGGAACTGGCAATTAAAGATGGTCAGGACCCAGTGATTACCAATATTACAGCAGCGACGGTGTATGAATCAGGTCTGACTGACGGTTCAAATGTTGACCCTTCAGTAACCGCGTTTACTGGCCAGTTAACCGGTGATGTCGGCAGTGATACGGTCACAGGTGTGCAGATTGACCTCGATGCATTTAAAACCGCCCAAGACAACGCACCGATCACCTCTCAAGGTAAGCCGATTCTACTCGAAGCGGTCACGGGTGAACCGGGTGTCTATCGGGGTTATGTTGAACTCGACAATGGCACACGCGTCGACGTACTTAAAGTCACCTTAGGTGCGGTGAGTATGTCGGGCGGCACGTTTAGCTCAAATTACACTGTCGAATTGCTGGAAGCGATTGACCATCCAACTCAAGGCGGCGCGGCGGACAGCGATTTTATCTCTATTTCGTTACCGATTGTGGCGACCGATGCAGATACGGATAAATCTGTGCCATCGAACCTCGTTATCAATGTTGGCGACGATATCCAAGTCGTAGCCGATGGGAACATTGACGTGGTGGAATCGACCATTGGTCAGCCAAATGAAAGCGTGGAGATTGACGTCATCACTCAAGCGGGGGCAGATGAAGGTCAAGTCACCTCGTTTACGTTTGACGGTAAAACCTACACCTTGCAGGAAGGGCAATCGGAGTACTCAGTCACCGACAGTCACTCCGTGGTTGTGGGTACGGTGAACATCACCCCAGATGGTAAGCTTTCGTTTACTCCTGAAAGCGGACTTGATCACTCAAGCAGCGAAACGTTGCAACACACGATAGTTGTGACGGTGA
This sequence comes from Vibrio tubiashii, assembly GCA_000775715.1. GTDB lineage: Bacteria > Pseudomonadota > Gammaproteobacteria > Enterobacterales > Vibrionaceae > Vibrio > Vibrio tubiashii_A. Next base: position 396,957 of record JRWQ01000001.1, on the reverse strand, counting down.
CTGACCGCGATAACGATGTACTGACTAGCACAGTGGAACTGGCGATTAAAGATGGTCAGGACCCAGTGATTACCAATATCACGGCGGCGACGGTGTATGAATCAGGTCTGACTGACGGTTCAAATGTTGCCCCTTCAGTAACCGCGTTTATTGGCCAGTTAACCGGTGATGTAGGTAGTGATACGGTCACAGGTGTGCAGATTGACCTCGATGCATTTAAAACCGCCCAAGACAACGCACCGATCACCTCTCAAGGTAAGCCGATTCTACTCGAAGCGGTCACGGGTGAACCGGGTGTCTATCGGGGTTATGTTGAACTCGACAATGGCACACGCGTCGACGTACTTAAAGTCACCTTAGGTGCGGTGAGCATGTCGGGCGGCACGTTTAGCTCAAATTACACCGTCGAGCTGCTTGAAGCGATTGACCATCCAACTCAAGGCGGCGCGGCGGACAGCGATTTTATCTCTATCTCGTTACCGATTGTGGCGACCGATGCAGATACGGATAAATCTGTGCCATCGAATCTCGTTATCAATGTTGGCGACGATATCCAAGTCGTGGCTAATGGCAATATTGAGATGGTGGAATCGACCATTGGTCAGCCAAATGAAAGCGCGGAGATTGACGTCATCACTCAAGCGGGGGCAGATGAAGGTCAGGTCACCTCGTTTACGTTTGATGGTAAAACCTACACCTTGCAGGATGGTCAAACAGAATACTCAGTCACCGACAGTCACTCTGTAGTGGTGGGTACGGTGAACATCACCCCAGATGGTAAGCTTTCGTTTACTCCTGAAAGCGGACTTGATCACTCAAGCAGCGAAACGTTGCAACATACTATCGTTGTGACGGTGACTGACCGCGATAACGATGTACTGACTAGCACGGTGGAACTGGCGATTAAAGATGGTCAGGATCCAGTGATTACCAATATCACGGCGGCGACGATGTATGAGTCAGGACTGACTGACGGTTCAAATGTTGACCCTTCAGTAACCTCGTTTACTGGCCAGTTAACCGGTGATGTAGGCAGTGATGCGGTCACAGGTGTGCAGATTGACCTCGATGCATTTAAAACCGCCCAAGACAACGCACCGATCACCTCTCAAGGTAAGCCGATTCTACTCGAAGCAGTTAGTGGTGAGCCTGGTGTCTATCGGGGTTATGTTGAACTCGACAATGGCACTCGCGTTGACGTACTTAAAGTCACTTTAGGTGCGGTGAGCATGTCGGGCGGCTCGTTTAGCTCAAATTACACCGTCGAATTGCTGGAAGCGATTGACCATCCAACTCAAGGCGGCGCGGCAGACAACGATTTTATCTCTATTTCGTTACCGATTGTGGCGACCGATGCAGATACGGATAAATCTACCTCATCGAATCTCGTTATCAATGTCGGCGATGATATCCAAGTCGTAGCCGATGGCAATATTGACGTGGTGGAGTCGACCATTGGTCAGCCAAATGAAAGCGCGGAGATTGACGTCATCACTCAAGCGGGGGCAGATGAAGGTCAAGTCACCTCGTTTACGTTTGACGGTAAAACCTACACCTTGCAGGATGGTCAAACAGAATACTCAGTCACCGACAGTCACTCCGTGGTGGTAGGTAAAGTGAACATCACCCCAGATGGTAAGCTTTCGTTTACTCCTGAAAGCGGACTTGACCACACAAGTAGCGAAACACTGCAACATACTATCGTGGTGACGGTGACCGACCGTGATAACGATGTACTGACGAGTACCGTGGAACTGGCAATTAAAGATGGTCAGGACCCAGTGATTACCAATATCACAGCAGCGACGGTGTATGAATCAGGTCTGACTGACGGTTCAAATGTTGACCCTACAGTGACAGCTTTTACTGGCCAGTTAACCGGTGATGTCGGCAGTGATGCCGTCACAGGTGTGCAGATTGACCTCGATGCATTTAAAACCGCCCAAGACAACTCACCGATCACCTCTCAAGGTAAGCCGATCCTACTCGAAGCAGTTAGTGGTGAGACGGGTGTTTATCGAGGTTATGTTGAACTCGACAATGGCACACGCGTTGACGTACTTAAAGTCACTTTAGGTGCGGTGAGCATGTCGGGCGGCACGTATAGTTCTAGCTATAAAGTCGAGCTGCTTGAAGCGATTGACCATCCAACTCAAGGCGGCGCGGCGGACAACGATTTTATCTCTATCTCGTTACCGATTGTGGCGACCGATGCAGATACGGATAAATCTGTGCCATCGAATCTCGTTATTAATGTTGGCGACGACACTGCCACGATTGATGGCTTCGCACTAGACAGTAAGTTCAGCGTCAATGAAGACGATATAGCATCTGGCACTTCGCCGGGTGATGCGACTGCGTCGGGCAAATTTCTTACTACTGAAGGTGCAGATAGCGTTGTTCGTTATGAGTTAATCAATGTCTCTAATAGCGAGAATGGCCTCAAGTCTGGTGGAGATGACATCGCGATCATTAAAACCACAGGCGCTTCTGGTAGTACTATTTACACTGGTAAAGCCGGTGGTGACGTGATTTTTACCCTAGAGCTCAAAGCTGATGGTAGTTACACCTATACACAAGAAAAGGCCATTGATCATGCGCAAGGGTCTGACTCGCTGAGCATCCCATTTGACGTTGTCGCCATTGATCGTGATGGAGATGTTTCCCCGTCAGTTCGCCTTGCGATCGGGGTGAATGACGACAAGCCAATCTTAACCGGCGTAACAGGTGAGAGCAGGGTTGATGAAGATGATCTCTCCGGTATTGGCTCTGATCAAACTCAAGACACAGAAATAAAGGGTAATTTTACTATAGAAGAAGGCGCCGATGGCGTTGTTAAGTATGAGCTAGTTGATGCAGATGATTCATTGGCTGGCATTACCTCTGGAGGTGAAGGGCTTGTTTGGGCGCCAGTTTCAACCAGCGGTACGACGGCGACTTATACCGCACAGACAGTGTCTGGCGTGTCAGTGTTTACTATCAAGTTTAACGCTGCTGATAATAGTTACACCTTTGAGCTGCTTAAGCCACTTGATCATCCTGATGGTGGGTTAGACAACATCTTGCAGATTGACTTCCAAGTGAAAGCTACTGACTTCGACAACGATGAGAGTAATGTAATGTCGTTGCCTATCCGAGTGGTTGATGATGTCCCAACCCTTGTAGGGCAATCTATTACCCGAGTTGAAGGGCAGAACTACAACAACTCAAAAGTAGACATGTTTGCTGATGAGTTAGATAAAGGTGCCGATGGAGCATCATTGACCAAATTAGAATCAGCCGATCCATCAATTACTTTTGGTGGAAGGCAAACGGCTTATGTTGACCTAAAAGATGGCACGCAGAATATTAAAGTCTTCGAGCAACTTGATGGTGAACCTAAACCACGCCAACTGGGTGTCTTGAGGGTCAATTCGAACGGCGAAATTGAGTTTAAAGCTTTAAATAACCTCGATCATGATGGCGATGAGATTAAGTTTACCGTTAACGTAATCGCAACTGATGGTGATAAAGATACATCCACAGCTCCGTTAGACATCATAATCACCGATAAAGAAGCCAAAGCAATCCCACTCAAAGTGATCACTTTTGAAGATGCCGGGCGTGCTCTGTCGAATCAATATGAAACGGGTAAAGCACCTGAGCGTGAAAATGCGCTCGATAACCAAGATCATTTGCCAGACTCTCCTGCAAAAGTCGCATTGTCGGTCAACTTGTTTGATCAAGATAACGGCGAAGATATCGGTCAACTAACGATTAAAGGCAGCGATCACAACGGAACCTTCTATTACAAAGTGGGTGATGTTTTTTATGAGCTTACCGCTAATGCGAGCGGGGATATTGTTCTTGATGGTTCTCTGCTTAAGCAAGTGTTTACTCAAAACGGCATCAATACCATCGCGACTATTGATAACCTCTATTTCGTTCCAGATAGAAATGAGTCGACAGGTAATGGCGGCTTTAACGTTAATTATCAACTTCAAATCGATAACAATGGCAGCTTTGATCACAACATCGACTCTAGCTTCAAGATTGAAGTAGAAAGTGTAGCCGACATCGCAACTTGGCTTGATGGCAACCAATACAAATACGAAACCGTTGAAGACGGCAGTAACGTTAGGTTGTCGCTGGGCGCCGATACTCAAGACACGAGCCGCGATGAAATCATTACTTATGAGCTCAAACCGACTCAAGGGATGGGGAACTTTGAGCTGCTGATAGGTGATAGAGTTCTTGTTTTACAAGACGGGGTTTATAAGCTGACTGCGAGTGAAATGAAACGAGTCGAGGTTAATCCTAACGATAACTTCTCTGGTCAAATTCATTTGCAAGCGACGGCGATTTCGACTGAGCGCTCAAACGCTTACAAAGAAGGTGTGATTGATAAGTCGAGTGCACGTTCTGAGCCTAAAGATATTGTTATTGATGTGAAAGCAGACGCCGATATGGGTAGTTTTAGCGTCAAACGTGTGCAGATTAATGAAGATAACATCGATGATCCGAACGGTGATGTAACTCCTTCCAATCGCGATCCTTTAACGTTAGATGAAGTCATCAATATGAAACCGTCTGAGGATAGTGATAAATCAGAAACACTGCATGTTCGAATCTCAGGTCTGACTGAGGGCGCTGAGCTAGTTTGGGTTGGTAATGCGCCAAGCCAAATTACTCATGGTGTCACGGCCGAAGGTACTCCATATCAAGAAATCCCATATGATCAGCTAGTTAACGTTGAAGTCGTACCAGATCTACACAGTAATGAAGACTTTAAGTTTGATGTGACTGGTGTAGTTAAAGATACGGCTGCGTTATCGGGAGGGGTGACGCAAGTATCGGAAGCGATTATAGGAACCAAGACAGTCAACGTTGAAGTGAAAGGCGTGGCTGATGTCCCTAAAAACAACACTACAGGTTCTGGTGATTGGACCGAAATTACAGACGGTAGTGCTATAGGCGTTGAAACTACCATAAAAGAGAACGGTTATGCGCAGTTGCAGTTCTCTGTTGAATCTGGCGAGCATGAGTTACGTCAAAATGATCATTCGGAATCGGTGACGGTTCTGCTTTCTAATATCCCTGATGGGGTGGTGATTGAAGACAGCAAAGGCAATGAGGTGAACTTAAACTTTGCTGGCTATGAAAATAATGATCCGAGCAAGCCTATTTACGAAGCGAATATCACTAATCAGGGAGCTGGAATTAACTCAGGTATTATTATTAGACCTGTATCGTCTTCAACTGAAAACATCCATATCAAAGAGACGATCGTTGTGACAGAAAACGACGGTCATAGTCGTAGTTTTGAGCGAGAAATTCGTATCAAGGTCGAACCGATTATCGATACTACAAATAATTACACCAACACCTCTGTTGGCGATGAAGATTCACCTATTGATATCAAATGGTATCCGAGACTGGATCAAGACTATTCCGACAAAGATGAACATGTCACTTCGATTGTGATTGAGGGTATTCCTGATGGGGCCCAAGTGAATGTCGCGGGTGGTGTTGTATGGAACTTTGATAGCACAACAGGTGAGTTGACCATTAGCCCTGCGAGTGGTCAAGCGACGGAGAAATTTACTGAGATTGCGCTGCAACAAGGCTTTATTCAAATTACGCCACCAAAGGACTCGAGCACTAACTTTGATCTTAAAACCACGATTGAAGTTGAGGAGATTAACCATGAGCATGCCACCGGTAACCCAACGGATGAAATTGCCAGTGTTAAGCAAACTCTAGAAGGCACTATTACAGTCAAAGTTAATCCGGTTGTCGAAGCTGAGGATGCAGATAACAAACTTGTGTTAACTGAAGAGTCTGGGGCTCCCGTTGCTGGAGCGCTAAAAGCGGATGCTAGTGGGGAAATTCGCTTCACCGCCAATAGTGACAATCAAGCGTTGCTAAAAGATGCTAACGGTAACTTGATATTAGATGTAAATGGCGACCCTCAGCTAGCTTGGACGGGTGAATACGTTATTAAGTATCTGGAAACTGATGCGACGGATTCTCAGTATGAGTCTGATGAACTGGTTACTCGATTAGTGGTTCAGTTTGATACCAAGGACGAAGTCGTTTTGGATCAACTTTTTGTGCAAGGCGCAGTCTATGAGGGTGAAGGTCGCTGGGTTGTGACTGATAAAGATGCGTTTAGTATCAAGGCGCCAAATGGATTGGATATTCCGGGTAGCAGTAGCAGTGTCAACAATATCGGCTTAACTATTTTTGCCGAGGTCGTGGATACGGGTGATGATGGCAGCAAACAAAGTGTTGCAGTACTGCGTCAGACGGATGTTACTTTGCAATTCCCTGAACATATTGATGGCAATGGTTCAAAAGCTGGTGTTGTTGATGTCGTCGACAACACCGTGATTATCGGCAATGAAGATACATCGATTGATCTTGGTACCCAGCTTAAATCTGCAATTACGGTTGTTTCGCATGATCACGTTGAAGATACCGTTACTATTGTTATTGGTAACTCGGTCAAAGTCGATACGCCGGACGGTGAAAAAGTTTTTTCCATCGCGATTGGCGGGTCAAATGTCGACTTTACCAATGGCCAGTACGTGTTCAAAGCGACATTGGCAGCGGATGGAAGTATCACAGGTCTAGATGGATTAACGCTAACACCCCCGAAAGATTACTCTGGTGATTTTAAATTACCGATCACAGTAATCACCACCGATACAGGCTCTGGTGATGAGTTATCTCGACAAGAGGAAGTGGTCGTTAAAGTCGCCCCTATCGCTGATGTAAAAGGTGGCTCTATGTCTGAACCGGGTATAAGTTTGGACGAGGTGGGAACGGTTAATGCTGATGGCTCGACAGGGAAAGAGGCGTTTGAAGACAGCCTCATCCGTATCGACCTTGGTTATGAGATCGGCGATAAAGTGTCAGGGATTGAAGGGGGCGAAGAGCTACTCTCTTCCATTACGTTAACCCTAGCAGATACTGCAATTGGTGAGTTCTACGATTCTTCAGGTAAGGCGTTAGGTACTTCGATAAGTTTCAATGAGAAACAAATTGCTGACGGTGCATTAGACAATGTTCTATTTAAGCCTGACGCCAATTATCCAACCTCTAATGACGATAACAAGGTCGTCATTAATGTGACTGGTGCAGTTAAAGATACGGCGACTTTTAATTTAGTCGGGGGAACTGCTAGTCATTTGGATACATTCTCAACCAGCGTGAGCTTTGACGTCACACCAGTGGTTGACGACGTAGTCGTCACTGGACCAGGAGGTGACCCTAATGACACGACGAAACCGATTATTGTTAGCGGAAACGAAGACGAAGTGATCTCTTTAGCGAACTCAGGTCCCGTTGCCATTTCGCTAACTGACACTGATGGTTCCGAGTCATTTGTCTCGATCAAATTTACGGGTGTGCCTGATGGCTTCTTGCTGTCTGCTGATCCAAATAGCGGATACACGGTCAAAAACAATGGCGGTAATGAGTGGAGCGTTAAGCTTCCGGCTGGTACTGGTGACTCTATTGATTTAAGTGCAATTTCAGTTCAACCGCCGAAACACTTTAGTGGTACCGCTGAGTTCGGAGTAGCTGTGTATACTCAAGAGTCACTGCTTGGTGTGCCAACTGCGGCTCAAAACTTACCTAAGTTTGTGCTCAACGTTACTCCTGTTGGTGACATTGTTGACACCGACGTGGTGGATTCAGTAACTGGCTCTGAAGGGATAAACGTTGATATTGCCATCAATGCATCGGTTATCGATAAAGCATTGTCTGCTTCTGGTACTGGGATTTTCAGTGAGAATGCGCCTGAAACCATTCGCGTTGAAGTCAGCAATGTGCCTCAAGGTGCGAAGATCTATTACCCGGATGGAACGACTATCGCGGATTATGATCCTGCTACTAAGGTATGGACGCTGGATATTGCTGCTCAATCCGTTGACAAGATCGTGTTCAACTCTGGTCAGCACAACAGTGAAGCGGGAAATATTCAGGGTATTGATGGTCCAATTCATATCGACATCATGGCGCTAGATAATGGTGTGGTTGGGCCGAAAGCGACTTCGGCCACGGGCACGGGTTTTGATGTTGACTTGGTGATTGACCCGATTAATGACCAACCAACCTTTGTGGGTGTGGTTAATTTAGACACGTCGGAAGACGTCTTAGGCGGATTGGCGATTGACCAGTTTTCGATTGCAGACATTGATGCCGCATACGACGATCCAAATGCGACGTACACTCTTACCTTGGTCGTGGATAAAGGCTGGCTAGAGTTCGTCAATGATCCTAATGTCAGTTTTGTTCTTCAGCCAGATGGTAGCTTAGTTGTGAGTGGTAAGTTGGCGGATATTAACGCTTCACTCAGTGCTGGAAACGTCATCTTCAAACCTGATGTTGATTGCAATGATATCAATACTGGTGGGCCTGTGACTGTAACGGCAACAGTGGATGACGGGGGCAATAATGGCGCGATTAATCCAAGTGACAGCGGTACATCTTCGACCAACCAAACTACTTTCTTGATTAATGTGGCTGAAGTTAACGATGCTCCTCAACCGCAGAACCTAAGTTTCAACGCCATTGCGGAAGAAGGAACGTTTGTTATTTCACAGCAAGACCTGATTGATGCGACCAGCGATAAAGAGGGTGATACCATTTCCGTTGTAAAGGTTGAGATTGTTGAAGGTCAAGGCACGTTAACTCAGCAAGGGGCTTCATGGGTGTTTGAAGCCGCCAAAGACTACAATGGGCCCGTTAGGTTCCGCTATGAAGTAAAAGACGATGGTACCACCAATGGGCAGGCTGACCATTTAACGGCTTCTGCAGAAATCAACTTTGTTGTCGAGCCTGTCAATGATAAGCCAGTGCTAGATATCGATGGTATTACGACAGCTATTGATGAGGCATCCGGCCAGCAAATCAGCGGTATCAGTGTCTCTGACGTCGATTACGTAGGTGCTTCTGCGAATGACTTGATGACGGTGACGCTAAATGTCGATTACGGTGTGCTTTCGATAGTGTTACCTGTTGGCTCGAGTATTAATGCCACAGGCGAAGGCAGTGATACATTAACCCTTTCAGGAACGCTGACTGATTTGAATGCATTGCTCGATAACCCAACGAGTACAACCGGGGTGTTTATCGATGCAAGCCATGCGCCGACAGCCTCTATTCGCCTCAATGTTACTGCTAAAGATAGTTGGAACTCGTCAGGGATTGCTCTCGAAGCTGATCCTAAGCACTACGATATTGCTATCAATCCGGTGGCGAATGTACCAACGTTATCGCTTAACCCTAAATTTAGTTACACCAAAAACATTACCGCTAGCCACAATGCCAGTGTTAGCGGAATTGCGGTATTGGGGGTTATGGCGGCGTTAACTGATCAGAGTGAAGCACTTACGCTCGAGATCCATAATGTTCCAACAGGTGCAACACTTGAGAGCAGCACAGGCAGCGTGTCATTGAGTGGCGATGTTTGGGTAGCTGCTCCTGAGGCGATGAATAGCTTGGTAGTGAAAGGTGCAACGGTTGGTGATCATACCTTGCAAATAAAGGCCGTGTCTGAAGAGCTTGATGCACATGGCGTGAGCGTCGACCGCGCTGAATCGATAGATTCTATTGATGTTCATCTTCACGTAGTCTCTGATGCTACTGTTATAGATAAGTCTAGCGAAACTGAAGCAGTGCATCTTGATGGCCAAGGTGCTAATGCCGAGTTGACAGGGGGAAGTGGCAACGACCTTCTCGAAGGTGGTGTCGGTCATGATGTACTCGTTGGTGGTGCTGGCGATGATACACTGCTGGGCGGTGAAGGTAATGATACGCTAGAAGGTGGCTTAGGCTCCGACATTCTTGTAGGTGGCACTGGCATGGATACCTTTGTATGGCGCGAAATTGATGATGGCAGCATGGATACCATTAAAGACTTCAGTGTCAGCGAAGGGGACAAAATCGACTTGCGTGCAGTGCTTCCGGAGCTAAAACAAAATGCATTGGATATGGATAAATTGCTTGATCATCTCGATGTCAAAGTAGATGGCAACGATGTTGAGTTGCATGTTCATCCTGGCGGTGAAGGTACTCAAGATCAGGGAATATTGGTCGAGAATCTGGTTCAGCAACTCGATAGTGGCTTTAGTGGTATGTCTCATGAAGATATGGTCTCGTCGCTGCTGCAACACGTGATGTTGCATGACAACAACTAAACTATATTGACCTGAATAAAAACGCCCCAGCTAAGTGGTCATGGGGCGTTTCTGTATTTGGTTGATAGTTTGGCGACTAGTTGACTTGATAGGCTGCAACAAAGTTAGTGACTGCGTGTGAAACAGCTTGCTTAAGTTCTTCGCAACTCGGCGGGGGCAGGTGACCAATGAGTTGCGGCCAGAATACCACCGCCTTGATTGCGCCTATGTATTGTTCTACGGCGATGGAAACGTCAGCAATATCGAGTATTCCTTCTTCTACTCCTTGCTGAGCCCATTTCTGTATACTGAATGAGTCGCCTAGTGCTTGGCATTTTTCTGACAATACCTTTGATGTTTCTGGGCAACGAATACACTCCGCCATGACTAGTCGAGCCGTCGTTTGAAACTCTTCCGTGTTGATGTAGCACATGTGTTTGAGTGTGAGCGCGGTAAGTTGCTCGTCAATCGCAATCGCTGAGTCAAACTCAATATTGCATTGGTCATCGAAACGGCACATAAGCCTGTCTACGATCACTTCAAACAGGGCGTCTTTGTTTGGGTAGTATTTATAAAGCGTACGTTTAGAGACACCAGCTTGCTTGGAAATACCTTCCATACTTGCTTGCTCAAAGCCTCGTCGAGAAAAAACCTCAATCGCAGACTTGATGATGTCCTCTTGTTTTATATCGCTTCTTTTAGTCATTAAAGTATCCGACGAACACAAGGTAAACGATGATGTTTACTTTTTACGATTAACGCCACTATACACCATAGTTTTCTGGTTTGAATAGTTTTTTGTTGAGGGGGCGAACACTTGTGTTCGCGAACTAATCCTGTTGTTTTTACTCGCTATTTTTTGCTAGCGAGAAACAGCGCTGCGCTAGCCCAGAGGACTGGGCTACTTTTGGATACTAGGTTAACAGACCCTAGCTATGTGGTTATTGCTCTTCACCTGCGCGTTGAGGGGCGAGGTGAATAGTCTGAGTAGGGAATGCAATGTCTGCTTCATGCTGCTGGATGATTTGGTATATCTGTAGTAGTACGTCCTGCTTCACTTCGTGATAGCGAATCCAGTTCACTGTCTTAGTAAAGGTGTACACCATGAGAGTCAGTGACGAAGGTGCAAAGCCGTTAAAATTAACGATTAATGTTTGTTTGGCATCGATATCTGGGTGGCTTTGTAGCATCTGCTTAATTTCTTCGACAATGACCTCAACTTTCGCGCCATCTTGATAACGTATGCCGATATTTTCGTAGATGCGTCGGTTTAGCATTCGAGAAGGGTTTTCAACCACAATACTACTGAACACCGAGTTAGGCACGTAGAGCGGCCTTTTATCGAAGGTGCGAATAATGGTCATTCTCCAGCCAATACGCTCGACGGTGCCTTCTATTTGTCGATCTGGAGATCGAACCCAGTCGCCAACTTTGAACGGCCGGTCAAAGTAAATCATCATTCCACCAAAGAAGTTGGAGAGTAGATCTTTGGCAGCAAAACCAACGACAAGACCACCCACACCTCCAAATGTAAGCAGGCCCGAAAGGCTAAGTCCAAATGCTTGCATTACCGTCAAGGCACCGATGACAATAAAGAATAGACGGGCAACTTTGGCCATGGCTTGAACCGTGGTTTCGTCACGTTGGTTTTGCTTCAGCACATACTCTTCGATGTTGTTGATAAGGCGCATAGTGATCCAGACGAAAATTCCAATGACCAAAAGCAACTTTAAGGTACTGAGCCAATTGAGTTTTGAATCCGTCACATCTTCAAGTAAGTAACCGATAGATAAGGTGGCTGGCCAACACCAAATCAAGGCGCTAACAGGGGTTTTGAGTGCTTCTAAGGTGAGGTCGTCCCACTGAAAACTCGTTTTGCTGACTAAGATTTCAAGGCGACTATAAACAATGCGCCAGATTATCCAAGCGATGAAGCTAGCGAGCGTAATAAGTAAAACATTGTTATCCCATGCTTGCAGCATGTTTTCGATAGGTTGTGGAAGGCTAGAGATAAACTCATTCATTGTTCGGTTCTAATGCAAGTTAAGTTAGATTTAGTATAAGTGATTGACTATACACGCACTAGTAGGTTTAACGGTGTAGCCTCAACAGGCATTACTTTTCGCCGAAATGGTCAGAGAGCGCAGCACGGCGGTTTTTAGCTGCGCCACCACCTTCCATGTCTATCGTGTCCTCATAGCCTGCTTTGATGAAACGTTGTGTTGGGCTATTAGGTACTAAGCGTTTGAGTTGAGGCGATTTAAATGTGCCAGCTAATTGGTATACGGAGTTTCCCCGTCCCGTTTCGACGGTAATGCGTTTGCCATCAAATGCAAACTGTGTTGCTACTAGCCTGTTATTTCGATACACCCCTTTTTCATTTAAGGTCAAAACTTCGGTCTTGTACTTTGGGGCACCAATTTCTATCCATTTTCCATAGACATGTTTAGGGTGGGTGTAGTCTTGATAGCTGAAATAGAGCAGTGAGCTGAAACAGACAGCCAGTGAAATGAAGATGAAGACGAATATCAATTTAATTTTGCTTTGTTTGATCATAGTGATTGATTGTTTTCGTCTTAAATGTGGGAATGCTGCAGAGGTCAAGCTTGAAGTAGAACCGTTCTAAGCGCAATAAATGCACAGCAAATTTTGAACCTAAGCCCAATTTCCGTTAAGTATTGGTATGTTATTCATTCAATTCTAGTCTGGTTAATGCGTAGTAATGAATTGGAGCGATTAGATTGTGAAATAACTACTCTATGGTGAGATAAATTGGCTTGCTTGTTGTCACTAGTCGTTTGATTCAGTTCTAGCGGAGATACTTAGATTACTATTTTGACTCTAAGATTGAGGAGCAAAAAGAATCTTATTGCTGAAATAGACAAATTTCGATAAAACAACATTTTTATAGGGATAGGCTCAAGTCCAAGGAGAGAGTAATGATTAAGGTAAACAGTTATTTTGAAGGCCAAGTTCAGTCATTAGGATTCACGCAAGATGACAACGACTCAAGTGTTGGTGTTATGGCTGCAGGTGAATACACGTTTGGTACCGCAGCACCTGAACGCATGACAGTAATTAAAGGCGCACTGACCGTGAAGAAGGCTGGTGAACAAGAGTGGGTAACTTACAATGCAGGCGAGCACTTTGATGTAGCGGGTGATTCTTCATTTGATTTACAGGTTAAACAGGCGACGGCTTACCTTTGCGAGTATTTAAGTTAGTAATCACTAGGTAAAGAGTATTGGTAACCACGCAATTGCGTGGTTTTTTTGTTTTGGTACGGTCCGTAGCTTAGTTAGCCCGATTTTTGCATAGATAAAAAGGTTTGGATATGGGATTCGTTTTTTTCGAAGTTATATCCAGTTATTATCAGAAATCTCATTGTTGGAATTGGCTATACTAGGATAGAGGCGGTCAAAAAGAGAGGAGGTGCTTATGGCTGTTGTTCCAAAACACACTGACTCCCACAGTCGGTATGACCCAAAACAGGATCTCACCGCAGATCAATTGCATCGCTTTGGTAAAACGGCGCAAAAGGCTCATGAGCGACGGAAAGAGGAGAACGAAAGGCGTACAGTTACCAGTGTAGCAAGGGCGGCAAGAGAAGCGGCCTTGAGACCTGTGATTCCGCCTAAACGAGAGAAACCTAACACTGTTCGTTATGTGGCATGGCTAATTGTATTCATGGCCTGTTCGCTCTGGCTCATGTACATGAGCGGTTAGCCTTGCTTGATTGAAGTGACGCTTGCTAACTTAGCGGCCTTTTCCTTTCTCTGAGTTTGGTTATTTGCTTCTGGGCGATAGAAGTGGAATCGACTCTTACCACCATGTTTGGCTGCATACATGGCTTTGTCTGCGCAACGAGTCAATTCTGCTAATGTGTTCGCATCGTCGGGGTATATTGCAACTCCAGCACTGATCGTGAGTTGTTCTATTTTTTCGGACGCTTGATAACTATGCGTAAATAAGTTGCATATTCTGTCTAGAATTCCTTCTAGATCTCTCTTTGACTTCACGTCGTAAAGCAATAAAACAAACTCATCTCCCGCAAACCGTGCAATAGAGTAGTCGTATTTGTCGGTACGGCGATCTTTTTGGCGGATGTTGTTTTTCAGTCGCTGAGCGAAATGCTGGAGTACTTTATCGCCGACATCGTGCCCATGGGTATCATTGATCAGTTTGAAGTTGTCTATGTCTAAAAACACCATAGCGGTAATGTTTGAGCTATCTTGCTTCTCTTTTAACTTTTCGGTAGCCCAGTTTTCAAAACTGTGTCGATTGGCGAGCCCAGTCAGGTGATCGAGGTAGGCAAGATCTTCAATGCCCTCCTTATAAAGGGATTGCACGTAACCCATCACCTTGGAGTGTTGGTAAGACGAGGCATTGCATAGTATGTATAGGGCAAGCAGACTGAACAAAAAAATACCATGTGGCCCATTGGCGGTATAAGAGAGTACGTCAAAAAAAAGTACGGCCGACATTACAATCGCAATGAAAAGGGTGCTAACCAATGCACCGCTTTTAAACTCATTGGCAAACACAATAATCGCGAGTATTGGGTATAACCAAAGTAGTCGGTCACCAACACTCTGGCCATAGAACAGCAACAGAACACCAAAGCATAGCAATATGCTGCTTAGTATCAAGCCGCTGAATTTGGGGTTTGCGTTGCTGTTAGTGTAGAAAAGGTTTGCGGTAAGGATGATGGAAAACGCTAAATTAATAGAGGCGAGGAGATAGTTTTGTTCGATAAAGCGGACGAGACTAAACGTCACCATGATAGCGACACAAATAGCAGAATAGAGCAGAACATTTTTGCGTTTTTTCGACGCATTAATGTCCGCCATCTCTTCAATCTGTTGCCCTGCTAAACGTGGCATACAACCCCTTTTCACTATAAACAAAATTCCTCAATGAAAGTTTAGATGAGAATCCGCTGCTTGAAGCGGCCTTCAACTTCTGGATAAAGGTGGGAGGGGTAAGTGAAACGAAATATCTACCGTTATAAGCGTTAGTCGCGCAATGCATTGATTTTTTGACGGTTAGGTAACTTACTGTCTTATTGAGCGATATATTAGGAATGCCTATTTATTGACGATAACTATAAACCAGCGTGTTGTTATATGAACGTTATATATATGGTTTTTTTATAACTAAATAATCTACCGCGATATTGGATTAGTTTGAGAGAACTCACGTCTTATCCAATTTCTCAGTAGCAGAACATTCTCATTTTTGAGCTTACTTGGCAGGCAAGCAAAATAGAACTCTTGGTGTGGGTTGAGAACAGGAGATCCAACTTCAACTAAATAACCGTGTTCAACATCGTCGCGAACGAAAATTCGATGAGTGACAAATACTCCCAGATGGCGAGTTGCCGCCTGAACCGCCTGAATGGAAGCACTAAATTTGAGATTGTTTGCGCCGTCAGGAATCGAAGTCTCGTGTGCATCGCACCAGGCTTGCCAGTCGTGTTTTCTTCTTTCGTTTACCGCGATGATGGCTGGGTACTTCTTTAATAGTGTTATAGGGCAGGTTATGTCTTGGGCAAGCTCAGGACTGGCGACCATAACCAGTTCATCATTGGCGAGCTTTTCGCAGTAGTAGTCTTGCCAATCAGCCTGGTTACCATGAATGACGGCGACATCAACGCCTTCGTCTTCCATGGAGAACTGTCCCACAAGGGTGGAGATCCGGACATCTAAGTTTGGAGCGTACTGGTTAAGCTGATTTACTCTCGGTATCCACCAATGCATGGCCAATGAATTGACCATATTTAGGGTTAAGCGATGTGACTGTTTCTCTTCGATTAGCTGGTGAGTTGCGCGCGAGATAGCCTCTAGAGCTGGAGCGATGCTTTTGTAGTAGCTTCGACCTGCGGAGTTTAAGGTTACCTGACGACCAACGCGGTTGAACAAGTTTTGCCCGACATATCCCTCTAAAGCTTTGATTGATTGGCTAATGGCAGAATGACTAACATGAAGTGCCGAGGCTGCAGAGGTCATACTGCCAGTTTCAGCAACGGCAACGAAGGCGTAGAGAGATTTTATCGGTGCAGAAGTTATCGGTTTCATCTGTAAGTTTTTCTAACTGATAGTGTCAATATTATTCGTTATTCAACCTGGCTCATTTTCCCTAGAATGATTGACAAGAGGGGGAGTTATGTCGAACCAGTTGTATCCAGTTTTATTTATGTTGGCTTCAACCTTCAGTCTGTCATTAACCGGATTGTTTTCCAAATTTTTAGGCCAGTATCTTGAACCTAGTATGATCACTTTTTTAAGGTTTATAGTGCCTGCGCTGATTATTGTGATGATGACCAGACGGATCTATCGTCGACCTCAAGGCGCATTGTTACAGGCACTTTGGATTCGAGCTTTGTGTATTGCATCATGCCAAATATGTTTTATTTACTCGCTCAATCACTTGAGTTTAGTCGAGAGTGTCGTGCTATTTGGTACTGGGCCGCTGTTTTTGCCTTTGTTAGAAAAGCTAATATTTTCAGTTGAGTTAAAGTGGGTGTCTATTTTAGGTCTAGTTGCGACCTTTTTAGGTGTACTTTTGTTGGCAGGCGATAAGTCACAAGTTAACGTTCGCGTTGAGTTGCTAGTGGGTTTAGCATCTGGGTTATTTAATGCGGGATCGCAGTTGAGCTTGTTTCGGATTAGCAAATCAGAGTTAGGCGCGTTAGAGATTAACTATTGGACGTTCTTATTTGCTGCCATCCTAATGGTACCTGTTGCCGGCTTCCAGTTCATTTCGGTGGAACATTTTGTGATTCCTCAAACTGATGAATTAATGTTGCTATTGGCGGTGATACTGAGCCTTTCAGCACTTATCATCAATACGCAGGTATTTCGCTCTAAAGCGTATAGATTGGTCGATTCAAGCACGCGTTTGGCTCCGCTTATTTTTACTAATTTGCTGTTTAGCGCGCTTTGGCAATGGTTGTTTTACCAAGAAAGCTATCAATACTCACAGATAGCAGGGTTGATGCTGATTGTTTGCGCGAACATGTTTACGATATTCACCCCAATGTGGTTAGCGAGGGAAAAACCATCAGCCGTTTGACGGTAGCCCTGAGTGGCAGGGCTACGAATATTACTGAGGGATAAGGCCAAATGGCGGTCGAGCAAACACTTTTGGCTGGGTTATCACTTTGGGTGCCGCATTAACTTGCTGCCAATCTAACAACATGATGGCGAGTACGTTACGGTGCTCACCATATGTGACATCGAAGTCCCCAGTCACTGAAGGAATCATGCCTTTTTCCAAATCAATAGAAGCTTGAATTGCGTTGCGAGTTTTTGTGACTACTGGATCGTCCTCTAAGCCTGCCAATAGGAAGGTGATGCCTACCTCGGCGATGATATCTTCTTTTGCTCTAATCAAGATAGTGTCGATGTTGTTGCGGAAATAGTCATAGATCCACTGATGATCTTGTTCGTCTACTTGATGCTGATAGTACTCGGAGTCTCCAAAGATAATGTGCGTCATCCCATACAGCTTATTACCATATTGTTGGCTTGATAACGCTTTGTCTTGGTCATCTGGATAGGCTAGCTTGAAGGCTTGAGTAAAAGGTTCTACCACATCTTGCTCGCCAAGTTGTCTTAGCCAATAGACCTGATTTGCTAGTTGCGCTGCCCAAGCTTTGATCATCTCTTGGTCTGTGGCGTATTTTGCAAAATCATAGCGACGGATCACTGAACGCAAAAGCGCATCTTGGCGATGTTTAAGACCGTACTCGTTCGCTCTGGCCATAGAACCGAGTAAATCGACCCCTAGATAAAGGTACTCCGGCATGTGTTTGGTGACGTTGTAGCGTCTAAGGCTTCGCTCGTCAGTTTCTCCGATGTAGCCTGAAACACGTTTTTCAGAGTAGAGAAGGATCTGTTCAGGGGTGTTTACCTCGGCAGCAAAACGATTGAGGCGACTGGCAACGCGAGCCATATCGGTCCAAACGGCAGCGGAATATTTGTTGTCTAATGTTTGGCGAAACATACGCAGCCCGTAGTGCCCTTCTTTGAACGCGGGTAGAGTATAAAGCTGGCTCTCGTAGGTATGTCGAATAACATCAGCCGACTCTTGATAACTGTGTGTCTGCTCCGCGATGGCCGAGTAGGGAAGCGCTGCGGCCAGGCACAATCCAAGTAAAGGTACACGCATTTAGTAGCCCAATTAAACCGAATTAATCTATCGAGCCAGATTAACAGTTGTTTTAATCGCCCGTGTTATTTTTTGGTCAGATATACATCTTGATGAAATCAGAACAGCAATGGAGAGCCGACAATTTTTCACTGTCTTCCGCCATTTTTGTCCTAAAATGAAATAGATAAGGATATAGAGGCAAAAAACTCTGGTCGATATCGACTATTTCACCTGCGAGCGATGATAATTAGCTTAATCTAATGTAGGTTAAAATAGCGAATTTAATAATTACGATTCATTCGAAAGGCTTTGTAAACTCAGCGGTTCATTTAGCGATATTTTGGGGGGCGGATGGCCTTAAGCTCTGGAAGGCATTTTTACCTAAATATAATCTGTTTGTGTGTGTTTTTTGTCTCAATTGGGCTGGTGGAATCACTTGACCGGAGCCAAAAGTCATTCCTGCGTGAGAGTCTACTGGCCAAGGCAAAGGAGGAGCTTTCCATTGTTCGTTCTGAACTGGAGTCTGCCATTGTTTCCGATATCTATATTGTCAATGGGCTTCCTGCACTGGTCGCCGCTAACCCAGAGTTTGAGTTTTCAGGTTGGGATCTCATCGCCTCTAGTGTCATTCGCAGAAGTAGCCACGTTCAGTTGTTAGGGCTCGCCCCTGACGATGTCATTAAATATATCTACCCCCTTGAAGGAAACGAAAAAGCGCTCGGCCTTGATTATCGTACAGTGCCGAGTCAGTGGCGCACGGTCAAAAAAGCTAGGGAGTTAAGGGAGATTTTCATTGCTGGTCCGGTAAATCTTGTGCAAGGTGGTTTAGCACTGATTGCGCGAGTGCCAATATTCACTGATCCACCCTATAACTCTCGTTACTGGGGTGTATGTAGCGTGGTGATATCTCTAGAGTCACTTTTTTTAGATGCTGGTGTTTCATCGATTGAGCATAAATTCAACGTCGCAATACGAGGAAGAGACAGTACTGGTTTTGAGGGTGATATCTTCTATGGCATGCAATCAACCTTTGATAATGCGTTTGCTGTCGATGCGGTTCACTTTCCATTTGGCAGTTGGGTGATAGCTGCGTCGACCAAACAAGACTTACTTGCAAGCAAACCTTGGTTTCAAGTTCATGCGGTTAGGTTGTTAGGCTACCCAATGATACTGATTTTGCTAGCAGCGTTCACACTCACTTATTATTTATACACGGATGCTAGCAAGCGTTCCCTGCAAGATGAACTGACCTTGCTACCGAACCGACGTTACTTTATGTATACCTTACGTGAGCATTTCGAGTCGGTGAAAAAACGTCAGGAGCAAGATTCGTTCGCCATCCTCAATATAGATTTAGATCAGTTTAAATCTATTAATGATACCTACGGTCATGCGGCTGGAGATAAAGTACTGATTGCGACAGCTGAAAGATTGACGAGTGTGTTGAGAGCTTCAGATGTAGTGGCACGTATTGGGGGTGATGAGTTTCTCGTTTTGCTGCCAAGAATTGAAGATTCGAAGGATATCGATATCATCAATTTGGAGCTGCAAAAAGCCATCTGCCAAACCCCAGTCATTTTCGAACAGCATTTGATTAATTTGCAAGTCAGTGTTGGCTACGCAATGTACACATCAGAACTCAATGATATCGATGATATGCTCAAGCTAGCGGATTCACGTATGTATCAAGAAAAACGCCGACAGCTGAAAAGAACCATCACAAACTAGTGGGTTTTAACGGCAAACAGCTCGGCGCCGTGCTATAGAAGTATCAGGAAGATAGATTTGGTGATAAGAGTATGAAGGATCTCTCTCAATGGCTAGCCGAGTACGGAGAAAGTCATCAAAACCCAGTTAATCAAAAGATTCACAAGGTGGCTGTACCGGGTATCTTTTTGTCTGTGGTGGGACTGATTTGGTCGTTACCTGCAATACAACTGTTTGGTGTAACACTTAATTGGGTTTGGGTCGCATCGGTTCCTGTTATGGTGTTCTATTTTCGTTTGTCGCTGAGCGTTTTTTTGATGATGCTTGGCTTTACTTTAGCGTGCATCTCTTTGATTTGGTCATTAGAGATAATGCAGGTGTCAGTGTTACTCGTATCCATCACTCTTTTCGCTGTGTTGTGGCTGTTTCAGTTTGTTGGTCACAAGATCGAAGGTAAGAAACCTTCGTTTTTCGAAGATGTTCAGTTTCTTCTGATCGGCCCGATTTGGGTGTTCCGTAAACGCTAATAGGTTGAGTGTTCGATCTGGAGCTGTGAGCCTTGTTGAACGGTTTGTTTTTTTGTTTTGCAATTCATGATTTTTGCATTTTGCAATTGATTGCAAAATAGTAAGAGCTTATGCGCGTTGTTTTTGTGAAATAGGTGAATAACTGACCAAAAATGTCGATATCAAGGTGTTTTAAATGTTGGCATGGTAAATGCTTAATAGTTATTGACCCTTCTTAAGCCGAGGGTCACCTAGCCAACTGACGTTGTTAGTGAACTCAATTTTGTTCACACTTATATGTAGCCAATCACGATTATTGTGATTGGCTTTTTTTCTTTTTGGCGGGTCTGCCGATGCTTAAGCGTCTTGACATCCGTTATAGCAACTCGGTTTTCTTGGACAGACTGCACCACGTGAACAGATCACCCGGGCATCGGATTCTATTCCTCGTTCAATCCAATTGATATTCAGAATCTTCGCGATGGTGGTGAACTCTTTCTGCATATTGCGTGGAATAGCCGCACTTCCTCCATTGCTAACACATAGCGATTTGAGTTCTTCTGCTAGCTCCAGTGCGTTACCACCTTGAGCATTGATCGCGGGGTTTAGGTCAATCCCGGCGCACAGGACACGATTGTTGCCCGCAGGGTCGGTCATATTCACGGACTCACAGCAGTAAATTCTTGGTTCATCACCAACATTTAAGATTGAAATCTGTGCCGAACTGCCTTGTTGAGGTTCAGATAAACGTCTAAATACCGCCCAATGCTGACAAGGGTCGTTCACTTTGCGCATATTTCCCCAAGGTAATGGAATCCCATTACCTCGATACACGGCTTTCAGCTTGTTTTGGCCGTAAGCATCAAAGTAATGCCAATGCGGGTAGGGAGAAACTACTGTCATGCGACGCATAGCCACTGAGGGAGAGACGCCCGCTTTCTGGTGGACATCTATCTCATAGCCACTGCGGTCAAGCAGCTGTCTGAAAGGCACCTTAGGGCAAAGTAGCGCGCCAGCAAAAAAGCTAGATTCAAAATCGCGCCAAGCCTGAAGAATATCTTGTGAGTTTAGCTCTGAGGTTGAGTTAGTCTGACCGTTGTCTTCCCAACTATTCGCATGCCCAACTGACAGAACGCTCTTTAGACCCTCTTTACTATGCAGTACACAGTGACCGATATAAACCGCTAAATCATATTTGAGACGAGTAGGGTACTGCTTTAGCACCTCGTTGAGATAAAGCGTGCCCGGAGGTTCAAAAAAGGAGGTGACAATTTGCTTAGCGCTGACTCCGAGTTCATCGACCACATCTTGTGACGGGCGCGAAATCCAGCGTATCGTCAAGCCTAAGCTGCGAGCAATATCCATTAGATCTTCAGCAGATAGATTAAGTCTCTTTAGTCCTACCTCTTCTGCAGCACGTTCTAAGTCTGGAAAGTGGTTCTGGTTGCTCTCTTGGTGGGCACGAATAAGAAGATGAGCAAACTGGCGGCCAGTAATACCAGTTTGTGACAACATTTCGGGGATGGCGATCTGGAGGATTTCATTCGAGAACAAAAAGCTTGGTTCTAACGCCATACCGCTGATGCCCCCACGGTTGCCTTTGTCAGGAGTAATGTCAGCTTGCTCTGGTTCATCGTCTAAAAACCACGCTGGGTCTTTTTGAAACACTTCCGCAATAACTTCAAGCATATCTATGCTCGGAACACGTTTTCCACGTTCGATCATCGAAAGGTAGGAGACCGAAGGCGCGTACTCTGGGTTCACTCTTATACAGCGAGCTGAGAGGTCTTCCATTGTTAAGTGGTTGCGTTTCCTAAGGTTTCTTATCTTAGTTCCTAGAAAATGAGACTGACGAATGAGACTTTTTGACACTGGCATTTTGTAAAATTCACACTGTAAAATTTTTGTTGTGAAATTGTAGTAAAAAATTCACTAGTATACAAATTAAGCAATGACGCGAAGTCGCAGAATTTAAATGTCGATTTTGAATATTTGCTCTAGATACCACAAGTTGTGAATTATCCGCGAGGGAAATGCTATGAACATGCTGACATTCGATAAAACTGAAATCCAAAATCAAAATAAGCCATTTATCGCGGAAGCAGTGTTTGCGGTAGAAACGATCAACGCTAAGCAAACCAGCGAAAAACAGACAAGAGCGAAACAACTGCTTGATCGCTTGTTCCCGCTAGAGAGTGGTTCCCACAAGGATGTAACGGCATACGTAATTGACTACCGTCATGTTATGGCTTACTTCAAAGATGGCAGCCATAGTGGTCTAAAGTATCCGAAGCACTTCGTTGCTTACATAGGTGAGAAAGAGCAACCAAGCTCAATCCTGTTCAGAGATGGTACAGGCAGCCACGTAGAAGTTGCGTTCGCAAAACGAAAAGGCACGGGCTGCATTGAACTAGTTTCTATCGACGATATTCAGCTAGAGACGTGTACCACCTTTCCACAAGAGATGCAGGGCATGGCAGCGATGCGTCACTGGATCAGCTTAGTAAAAGGTGACGAAAAAGGTAAGCCACGCGCATACACAGAAGAGAAAGAGTTCACTGCTAAAAATGGTGATGACTATTCATTGGAGTGTTGTTATACCATGTAGTAAACACCACTAGTAATATGAAAAAAGGATACCGAGTTGGTATCCTTTTTTACTATAAATCTAAAAGTTAGAAGTGAAGTTGAATCACTGATGTAACCACGGCACCTGGGCGACGAACGCCTTCGATCTCGACCTTAATTTCACGTTCAATCTCTAGGCCTTTGCGGATAGGCGTCACCTTAGACAAAGTGCTAACTGCACGAACGTTGTTCCCTGCTTTAACCGGGTACGGGAATCGGACTTGGTTGAGGCCAATGTTAACCACCATCTTTGCTGTCGGGAACAGGTTGTTGTCTGGATCAACACTGTCTGTAAGCTTAGGCAGTAGAGCAAGGGTTAAAAATCCGTGAGCAATGGTTGTTTTAAATGGAGATTCAGCTTCGGCACGTTCCGGATCGGTATGAATCCACTGCATGTCCTCTGTCACATGACCAAATTGATTGATACGCTGTTGAGAAACATTTAACCATTCACCAGTGTGAATGACTTCGCCTAGTTTTGCTTGTAGCTCAACATACAGCTTCTCAGCTTCAGGCTTAAGTTCAATGGGTGCAGGCTTCTTAATCGGCGCGACCACATCGTCGTTGACTGCAGGACCATGAAAATCACGTAAACGAGCAAACAAATCACGGTGTTGAGTTTTACCAACGAACTCTCCCCAGTACTCACGCACAAGTGGGCTCACCCATTGCAATAGCTCTGAATGTTGTTTTGATAATGATTCACCACGATGTCTAAACAAGTCAGCGACTTTCATATAAACCTCAGATAAAAACGGTATAGCGTAATAAACGCCATAATTTTGAATTAGTTCACACTATTATGCAATAACTTTCGGGCGTACACGTGTTG
This sequence comes from Vibrio tubiashii, assembly GCA_000775715.1. Classification (GTDB taxonomy): domain Bacteria; phylum Pseudomonadota; class Gammaproteobacteria; order Enterobacterales; family Vibrionaceae; genus Vibrio; species Vibrio tubiashii_A. The sequence continues at coordinate 372,964 of JRWQ01000001.1, read as the reverse complement.
CATGAAATGGTGTTTATTATTATAAAACAATGAGATATTAATAAAACACTATTTTATTAGAAATGTCGACTGTAGAGCACTTACACCAGATGGTTCGAGAATTTTGGGCTTAGGTAAGCCGTTATGCTAGTAAAGTAACTGCATAGTTTATAAGCACTTAGCACGCTGAGCATGATTTAGTGCTTTACAATATATCAGCCAATCACTAATATACGCCACGCAACGGAGAGATGGCTGAGTGGTTGAAAGCACCGGTCTTGAAAACCGGCATACGTTAATAGCGTATCTAGGGTTCAAATCCCTATCTCTCCGCCACATTCAGAAAAGCCCGCTAAGAAATTAGCGGGCTTTTTGGTTTTTGATCTCCGCCCTAAATTGGATGCGTCTCTTCAATTTGCTTGTTTTTATATGCATTAGCAAAAAGCAAGAAACACCCCTGTTGTTGTTGTGCTTTATTTGACAGCATTAACAATGTGCCATACGGATTCGGCAAATCTCACCCATTCATGACCTATATCAAATCTGAAAGCAGCCAGTCTTGGTCATGCTATCTATATTAGTAAAATACCAATTAATAATAAGGATCGAACATGACTTCAGCTACGCTAGAATCCACCGATGCTCATGGTCAGCAGCAAGCGAAGCTCTCCAATTTTTTCGCCAGTGTCGGGACAAAACTTAAAATCAGTGTGCTTTTGACTTTGATCGCCTTTTTAGCATTGGGATATCAAGGTATTTCTGGGATGCGAATAGCCGCCAGTGATATTGAACAACTTTACAGTCAAGGGATGCAACACACCATACGCACCAGTAAGGTTATTGATGAGCTCGGTAATGCTCGCAGTGCTTTATTGCTGGCGTTTCAGCATGACCCATCATCCAAAATGGCCTCAATGCATGATCATCCGGTAGAATTTCACATCAAACAGATTGAAGGTTCACTAGGAAGTCTGCACCACATCATTGATAACGAGTTACTTCAATCCGATCTAGAAGGCTATGAGGCGAAAGTCGTCAAGAGCTTGGCGCAGATCATCGATGAAATAACAAAACAAGGCTTTGAGCCTGCAATTGCAAAGCTCGCTAGTGGTGACTTCAACGCTTCAAACGTTATTTTGCTACAGCAGATCAATCCTAAGTTTCAGCAGGCCTACCAGTACGCGGAGCAGTTCTTTGCTATGCAGGTAGAAGAAGGGCGTGAAAGCTTTGAGAACGCAGAGGCTAACAGTGAGCGTTTTATTTGGGTCGTAAGTGTAATCACCATCGTATCGTTACTAGTGATTACTACTATGTCACTGTTTGTGATACGTCGAGTCAACCACGCGGTCTCTGAACTGGAGCAACAATCAGACAAAATTGCCGCAGGCGATCTGACACAACGTATAGATGCGTCTGGAGACGACGAGTTTTCACACATCGCTGGGTCGGTCAATCGTATCGTGGCTAGCTTCCAACACGTAGTGCAAACCAATCGTGACTCTATTGGTCAGCTGGCGCGCTCTGCGGAAGAAAACTCAGCAGTGTCGATGCAAACTAAACAAAATATCATGACTCAGCAGTCACAAACCGAGCAGGTGGCAACTGCTATTAACCAATTTACCGCCACAGTGCATGAAGTCGCGCAAAGTGCTGCGTCTGCCGCCGATGCGTCTGATAAAGCCGATATCGCGGCAGCGAATGGTCAGAAGGTGGTGATGGACAGCGTCATTATGATCGAACGTTTGTCGCAAGAGATGCAAGAATCCGTCGAGTCTATGCACCAACTGGCGAAGCACTCTGAAGAAATCGGCAGCGTGGTTGATGTCATCCAAGGGATTTCTGAGCAGACTAACCTGCTAGCGCTTAATGCCGCCATTGAAGCCGCACGCGCAGGCGAACAAGGTCGTGGTTTCGCGGTCGTGGCTGACGAAGTGCGTACCCTTGCTAGTCGAACTCAAGAATCAACCGAAGAAATTCTGCAAACTATTCAACGCTTACAGCAAGGCAGCCGCGATTCTACGCAACAACTTGAAGCTGGTGCCAACAATGCCCTATCAACTGTGGATAAAGCACGCGAGGCCGGAGATGCACTGACTCAAATCAAAGCTAGCGTAGACCAAATTACGGCGATGAATGCGCAAATTGCCACCGCAGCAGAAGAGCAGAGCTTAGTTACCGAAGAGATCAACACTAACATCAGTAGCATCAGCGAGATCTCTAATCAAAATGCAGTGGGTGCTGAGCAAAGTAGTGCTGCGACGCAGGAGTTGGCAGAACTGGCTGAAGTATTGCGTAACGAGATAGAACACTATCGCGTCTAGCGCATTAGGTATGCCCGCTAAGAAATTAGCGGGCGCTGGTCTTTCGAAGACTTGCCTTGTTCAAGCCAAAGCATGATGCGATTGTGTTTATTAATCATATAAAGTTACTATTCAATCTGAGCTAAAAGTTCTCGCTTACGCGATGCAAGTTGCGCGTTTTTACCATCTATTTTTGCCAGAACTTCTTTGGCTGACTTATTGTAGTTATTGGCAATTAGACTCTCAGCGTAGTGCAACGATATTTCTTCGTTGTCGCTCATCGCCTTGTATGCTTTTCCAAGAACGCTCATTGCTTGGACGGGCTTTCCGGATTTGAGTAAATAGTAACCATAGGTGTCTGCGATTGTTGGACTGCTCGCCCCTGCCAATTTATACGCCTTTTCGGCCAGTGGTTTTGCTTTACTAAGCTGGTCATTCTCTGTGTAATACCAAGCAAGGTTATTGAGTAAAGCCGTCTCGTTGGGATGTGACTCAAGGGCTTTATGCCACCACATTAAGGCGTTTTGGTCACTTTGTGGGACACCTGTTCCTTCCATAAATAGAATGCCAATTAGATATTGAGCATAGGGTTCGCCTTGTTTGGCTGATTCAAGATACAAGCTAGCCGCGTACTCGTCGTTTTTGGCGACTCCTCTTCCTGTTTGATAAAGGATACCTAGGTTAAGCATAGATCGTGAATTACCTTGTTCCGCAGCTTTCCGGTACCACTTGGCCGCATTCTCAAAGCTTTGTGTTAGACCTCGTCCATTTTCGTACAGTACAGCAAGGTTATGTTGTGCGTGTGATTCGCCTTGTTCGGCTGCTTTGCGGAACCATTTAGCAGCGTTCTGATCGCTTTGTGTCACACCTTCTCCGCGGCTATAGAGAGTTCCCAGGGTTAACTGTGCGTGGGCATCACCTTGATTAGCACTATTGGTCGTCATTTCTATACGTTTTACTTGCCATGCCTTGGTGAAGCCTATTGCGCTCGCTTCGGTGGTGATTTCATTACCCGTGAGCCTTTGGAACGAAATTGGCTTAGTGGTTCTTTTGAATAGGCCTTCAAGGAACGCGTGCTCTAGCTTCCACGTGCTAGGGATAACAATCAGAACGTTACTACCGTTATTGGTAACGCAGCGCGCCCTCATTTTGGTGCGCTTATCATTGATTAACCAATACTCGTCTCGGTATATGTCTTCTCCTGGAAAATTAGCCAGTTTACAGGCATCTTCTCCTATGTATGTACCGTGATTGGTCTGATCGAGCTTGGAGAAGGTGAACTGAAACATCGGCCATGTATTGAGGTTTCCCTCAATTAAAGTGGTGTGCATAACTGAAATTGCACCACTTCTGGTATCTTCAATTCTTGTCAGCGCCTTGCCATCTTCCCAGTTGGCAACATTTTTTATCTCTTTGGCAAACGCTAGCGGGCTGTATACCCCAATGCTGATGACGCAAATACATACAGCTGCGACTATAAATAGGCTATTTTTCATCATTGTCGGCCTTGATAGTTTTTCAAGTAAAGTTAGGTTTTTGTTTGCTATGCCTATACCTTAAGTGACCCAAAAACAACACGGTGTGATTTACCTCAAGCACTGATGAAATACTCTAGAACGGGTAGAGTTTTAGGTAACATGTGGCGTGGTTACTGGCTATCGGCCTGCAGTGAAAGGCTTAAGCAGTTGCTTGCCAAATACGTTAATCAAGGCACCGGTTACAATCAACCCGCCACCAAGATAAGTCCAAACGGAAGGTACTTCATTGAAAATCCATACGCCTAGAAGTGCCGACAAGACGATCTGAACATAGGAGTAGGCTGAGGCTTTTCCGGCCTCCTGTGTTTGCATCGCTTTAGTTAGGCCGTATTGCCCGATCTGAGTGAACACTCCAATGAGTACCAAAATGACAGTAAGGTATAAACTTGGCCAGACAAAATCGTTTAGCGCGAGTAGAAGCGAAGCGGGAAGTGCTACGAGTGGGAAGTAAAAAATGATCACTGAGCTGTCTTCGGTTTGGCTAAGCCTCCTCACAATTACATATGCGATGGAACTACCGAATGCGCCAAGTAGCGCGATCAGAATACTGAACATTGGCAGTTCTTCTGCTGCGTTGCCGTTCATATTTGGTTGGACCATCACCCATAGCCCAGCTAAGCAGAAAGCGATGCATATCATGGTGGATGTTTGGATTCGTTCCTTCAAAATTAGCACACCAAGTAAGGCGGTAAATACTGGATGAACGTATTGCAAGATGGTTGCTTCAGCTAAAGGTAGTGTTGTTACTGAGTAGTAAACACACATCAATGCTACGGTACCAATTGTGCCTCTGGCAAAGAGTAGAGGCTTGTTATTGCCCCATACCGATATTCCTTTGCGTTTTACATCGAGATAACTGATCACTAAAGAGACGAGAGCGCGAGCTGCCACTATTTCGAACACAGGAATGCCGTAATTGCTGACATACTTTACGCTGGCTGACATAAGCGCAAAACCGAGCGCAGAAAGAAGCATGAAGCGAACCCCTGTTGGGATCTGGTCGAGAATATGATTGGGCATACTGTGTTCTGGCGTTAGCAAAAAGTAAGATGGGGACACCATTCTAAGTGTCATTTCCAACAGGTTAGTCAGTTTGCGCTTCAAATGCTAGGTCTATGATTAGCTAGGAGGTAAAACACTATGCTTGACATAGAGTTTTGAGTTACTGCATGGGAAAGTTATTGGTGGACCCAGCAGACAACTTGCTGTAAACCGGCTTAGAGATGACAAACTCAACGTCACCAAGGGATTTGGGAAAACGGATTCCGACGTGGTGTGGTAAGTGGCTAGCGTGTGTCGCTGAGAAGCGAAACTCAACCACATGGTCACGCTGAAGATCCGTGTCTTTAACCGGGGCTAATGGTACGTGCTGTCCGTCAATGGTCAGTTTAATCTCATGCTCCAGTAATTTATATAACTCATGATTGATGCGGCCGGGAGATAGTTGAGGCTCGCTAAGTAGGGTTTCAGTGTCGCCCAATAGCCATGCTTGAGGGTCTTGAAGAGTGAGCAACCAATTATCGATATCGACTAGAACGGTTAGTTCAGCGGTATCGTGGTGGATAACAAGCTGCGAGGATGTCTGACTCAAAGCATGAGCTGCTGAGATGGGGGGGAGCGTTGAGAGTAACCAGCCCAAAAGCAAGTAGCGCAGTTTCATCGCTCGCTCCCAGAAAGACGAAAGGTATGCAATTTTGGCATCGCACAATCCAAACATAGAGTTTGGATTAACGTAAGAGTTTGAGAATAATAGCAATCTTTAGCCACTGTGCGGTTAATCCTTATTAAAAGTAGGCTTATATAAATTGTAGAACGTAATTGTGCCCGTTCAAGAATTTACATATTAAACAATGCTATTTATTGTTTATTAGCTTAATAGCTAGTTACCGGTATTCAGACACCAACATAGCGCGTGTGTTTGATTCTAACGCTTCAAAGATATGCGGTTGATCACCAGGGTAGGTGATGTAGTCGCCCTCGTTGAGCACATGCTGATCGGATAATACCCCTAGTCGCGCCTTTCCTTTCACTATGATGATGTGCTCGACAACTCCATGGTTGTGTGGCTCTGAATGGAACGGTTGACCTGGCTCGACTTCAAGCCAATAGATATCGCGGCTGACATTGGCTGGACATGCTGCTAACAGTGTCGCTTTGTAATCTTCGTTGTTGGAGAATACTGAGACACCTTCACCATGGCGAATCACCTTAGTTTTTGCTGATGGTTCTTCGATCAATCGCGAAAAAGGGATATCCAGTACCACACAGATCGACCAAAGCGTTTCGATGCTTGGGTTGCCTACCCCATTTTCTAACTGAGAAAGCGTTGACTTAGCAATATTGGCTCTTCGGGCGACCTCTGCGATGCTTAATCCGGCACGCTGCCTTTCAAAGTTGAGGGTAGCTGCAATCTGTTCTATCGGAGCGTTTTTCATGGTGGTTTGAATCTCACTGTGTTGGTGGTGCGTTCATTATAAAAAACGAATGGATGGTTTGAAAAACCCATTTGCTGTGTTCAATATATAAATCGTTCGTTCATTAAATAATTTGGGTTGAAGTGAAGCAAGTATTCAACCGCAAGGGAAAAGGAAGTCTAAAGTGGAATATCTGGTGTCTGTTGCTCTATTTGCCATATCGTGTTCGGTTACTCCTGGGCCGAATAATATTATGGTTATGACCTCAGGAGTTAACTTCGGTTTCAAAAAAACGATTCCGCTTCTGACTGGGATATGTGTGGGATTCACCATCATGCTGTTACTGGTGGGTTTAGGGTTTGGTCAGTTTTTTGTCATCTTCCCTCAACTAGATGTCGTGATCAAAACGTTGGGTACTTTGTACCTACTTTACCTTGCTTGGCAAATTGCGCAGTCGGGCCAAATATCTACTGGAAGTCAGCAAGAAAAGCCATTGGGGTTTGTTAAGGGGGCTTTGTTTCAGTGGGTAAACGCCAAAGCGTGGGTGGTAGCGATTGGTGCAATCTCGGCTTTTACTACCGTCGGAGAGGCATATACATTGCAAAATCTGACGATTGCGACCATGTTCTTTGTGGTGTCATTCCCTTGCGTTGGCGTGTGGTTAGTGTTTGGCTCGGTTCTCAGACAATACTTGCAAAACACGCGCTCCCTGCGTGTTTTCAATCTTACTATGTCTCTGCTTTTGGTGTTATCCGTAATGCCAGTTGCAAGAGATCTTTTCGTTGATTTTGGAATTGCCTAACCCACACAGCACAACGTTAGTCTATTGGCTCACTTGGATGACGCGCCCAATGCAGTTCTGATTAATTGATTTGTGGGCGCTTACTAACTCTATAGTTCAGGTTTAATTTAAACTAAAGGACTACTCAGTCGCCTCATGGATCGCTTCTTTAGTATCGTTCCATACTTTTGAAGAGTCTTCTTTAACGCCATCCCAAGTGTTAGAGCATCCTGCGATAAAAAGTGCGGCTGCGATAATTAGTAACGTATTCTTCATCAATCTAATCTCTGTTATCTACATTGAGGTGAATGATAGTAACAAAAATGCGCGTATTGTTGTTTATACAATAGTGACCTGAAACCAAGAAATAACGCAAAGTTCTCAATTTTGTGTTGCTGAATATCAATTGGAAAAGCAATCAGGTGCGAAGAGAAAGTAAAACAGGTAGTCTGAGCGAAAGGGTTAAGAGGGTTAATTAATGTCAAAAAGCTCAAAGCTCCACAACGAAGACAAGCTTGTCAAGAAAGCGCTCGAAATCGGCGGGAAAATGGCCAAACTGCAAGGCTTTGATTTGCCGCAGTCTCCTCAGCCAGTAAGAGTTAAGGCTGTTTACCTGTTTCTGGTTGATGCTAAACAAATCACGCCATTACCTGAGAGTAAACTTGATGGAGCAAGCATCAAGCATAGGCTTGCTGTTTGGATTCATAGCGCGTTGCCGGACGATGATCCTTTGAAGTAGAGGCAATAAAGGGGCATACGCCCCTTTATTGCCTCTACTCTATTAGGGTTTGTTGCCTTGTTTGTGATGTCGGCTCGCATTTTGAACCGTTTTATAGAACTTCGTTTGTTGTTTATGTGAGGCTCTTTGCTCGGCAATGGTTGCGCTGTTGCGTTGCTGTTCACGAAGCAGTTTCTGGTAGTTTTTCAGACGCCGTTCTTCAAGCTCACCATTCTCAATTGCTTCGCGTACACGGCAGCTTGGCTCGCCTTGGTGCTCGCAATCGGAGAATTTGCATAGTGCTGCTAGTGACTCGACATCAGAGAAGGTTTCCGCTACTCCATCAGCACAATCAACAAGCTGCAACTCGCGCATTCCTGGAGTGTCGATCAAGACTGCCCCAGTCGGCATGAAATGCATGGAACGGCTTGTTGTTGTATGACGGCCTTTGCTGTCATCTTCTCGGATGGTGCCTGTTTGTTGAGTCTCTTGTTTCAGTAAGCTATTCACTAACGTTGATTTGCCGACACCAGAAGACCCCATAAATGCGACAGTTTTCCCTGTTTGGCACCAGGGTAATAACTGCTCGCATTGAGCCTGGTCAAGGGCATTAACCGCTTCAATCATCAACAGAGGATCAAGCTTTTGCACTTGTAGCATTTTGTCGTCAACATCGTTAGCTAAGTCAGCTTTCGTCAGCACAATCACGGGTTCCACATCCGCCTCATGAGCGATAGCAAGGTAACGCTCAATACGACTAAGATTAAAGTCGTCATTGAGAGAGCAGACGATAAACAGCGTGGTAACGTTCGACGCGATCAGTTGTTCTGCGACTTTACTACCAGCGGCTTTACGCTGAAACAGTGATTGGCGCTCTAGCAACTTTACAAACTGAAAGTCTTGGTTGATCAGTATCCAATCGCCAACGGTCATTGCTGGTAATGACTTGTGGATCTCTAAGGAAACGTCACCTGATTCACTTAATAGCTTATATCTGCTGCGATGATGCTCAGTAATTCTCGCCGCGATCAATTCAAGTTCTAAGTCTTCAAGTGTGAGTTGTTGCTGAAATAGGTTGTTCCAACCAAGTGTCGATAATGACATTGGCATGTTTGCTTTGGTATTCATAGTTGCCCCAAGCTAGATGTTTTGCATTTACAAATATTCGCTAGGGTCTTTAGACCCCGGTTAGGTATCACCGGGCAAAGGAAGGGTAAAGTGGCGGTTTAAAGTGACTTCACCAAGTTTGCCGGGTGGGTTTTCAATACAATCATCAGATCCTCCTGTGGAAACAATTAAGGTTTACGGCAGCTATAATAGCAAAAGAGGTGAGTTATTGCCCACCTCTAACTATCGAAATGGCTAGTGGTGATGTTTCATGCCACTCATTACTTTTTTAATCGGTGCAGTAATGGTGTGCTTTTCTCCGTTGGCAAAGGTAAGCTCTACGTCAATGCTTTCGCCCTCTGTAAAAGGCTTAGTTAGGTTAAACAGCATGATATGAAAGCTACCTGGCTTTAAAACCGCTTTTCCTTTTGCGGGTACGGTAATACGCTCCACTTGGCGCATTTTCATCACGTCACCCTCTTTGATCACATCGTGTAACTCTACCTTGCCTGCCGCATCCGTGACCGCAGATACAATGTAACGATCTTGGTCGCTTTTGTTCATGAACTCACCAAATACAGCACTGGTAGGTGCATTAGGTGGTGTCGCACGCGCATAAGTATGGTGCGCCATGATGTCCGAATCCGCGTGAGCAAACGGGCTTAGTGCGATAGCGGTTAACAGGAGGGCTTTCAATTTCATTCTTATTATCCTTTTGATTTAGTTATTTAATTGTTTTAGTAGATTTAAAGGCTTCAACCAGCGGGGCTGGCGTTAAAGTGTGTGGCACTTTGGTGATTAATGTGCCGTCTGGTTTTAAAAAGTAAAAGTAGGAACTGTGGTCGAGCGTATATTTCAGTTCAGAGTTCTCTAATTCGGTCTTGCGAAAAATCACGCCATATTTGTCCGCTAATGATTTGGTGATATCTAATGGGGCAGACAGTCCTTCAATCATTGGGTGGAAATACTGTGCGTATCTGTGTGCGTCTGCCGCCGCATCGCGCTCGGGGTCTAATGAAATAAACACTGGACGGAAATGACTTTTAGTTTCGTCATCAATTTGATTAAGCGCTCCAGACAGCATGGCTAATGAGGTTGGACAGACGTCGGGACAGCGAGTAAAGCCAAAATAGGCGACTCTAATACGCGGGTCTTGGGTATCAAACAGCTGTACAGCTTGGTTGTCTTTGCCAAATAGGGTGACATTAGAAGTGCTTTCAGCGGTTGGTTGGTTGGATTGCTGAAGAAAACTCTTAAGCCCTAAACCTAGCACAAAGGCGGCGACTAGGGCCAGTAACCAGTTGCGACTCATTGTTCCATCCTTAACGAGATTTTAATTGATTGCGTACCATCTGAGATGGTGCCGTACCATGTCATCGACTCTGTGGTGCAAACGGGTAAAATTACCTGCCCTGCAAAGCTGCCTGATTCGGATTTACTGAGCTGAAATAGTGCTTTTCCCATCTCCATCTCGTAGCCTTCTAGGGTCATCATTAGATTATCAACGCTCATGTCTGGCCAGTCGATGGTGACGGTGGTCGGAATTAGCGGATGACTAATGTCTTTGTCTGCAACAACGGAGAATTGTTGTTGGTTACATGGCTTAGTTGAGACAAGGCAGTACTCATCGAGTGATACTGGTTTATTGCTTGACTGATACCATTGAATAGCATCACTGGCAAAGAAGCCACTAACAAGGGCGATCGTGAAAAGCACAACCTTTACATAGGTAGGCATAGGGCATCCATTCCGAGAGTTCAAACCAGTGCAATGTTAGCACATTGCGCGCTATCTCTATGAATAAGCGGGTAAATATGTGCTCAGGGTCAATCTCAAGTTAGCGGTTTTTATGTATGCCGTAGATGGCATGGTCTAGAATCCGATCACCGACTTTTTCTTGATTAGTGATTGTTCCCTCAAGCTTCATACCGACTCGTTCAGCAACACTACGACTGGGTATGTTTTCGACCGCAGCGGAGAGCTGGACTTTATCCATATCTAGCTCACTGAAAGCAAAATCGATCAGGTGTTTGACAACACGAGTCATAATACCTTTGCCCTGATGATGTTTCGAAAGCCAATAGCCTATTTCCAAGCTCTTTGTCTCATGGTTGATATCGAAGCAACTACAGTTTCCTACTATCTCTTCGCGGTATACGATGGCACATGTCATGCTTTTGCCATCTGCGTATTCATGCAGCATGCGTTGAACAAATGAACGAAAATCTTGCTCGCTAGTACAGTGTGGCGGCCAAGCAAGCCATTGATGTAGATAGTCGAACTGGTCAGAGACTAACTCGCAATATTTCTTCGCAAAGGACTCTTGAACCAATGCGAGAGAAATGTCGCCATCTATTTTTCGTTTAAACACACTATTTTCCTTGCCTGTGAATGCTTTACATAAGCTAACAGACGGCATACGTCTTTGCTAGGTGAAAATAGAGGCAAGTCAGTGTTTACAAGAACGACGAGTCTTAGTTAAACAGCTCACAGTTTTACCAGTAACGAGATGAATGAGTAGGGCGCACTAACACTTTAGTTTAATTTTGGCTAGAGTAATTACATGTGAATATGAATGTAGCTTTATATGGGAATGCCAACGAATGGTGTAAGTGTCGATCTTCACCGGGTACTGTTTGAAATTGCGTTTGCGTTAGACGAAATTGGCGTGGATGAGATCTATCACGGTCAAAGAGTCGCGTACATTGCTTACTCTTGCGCTCAGCGTATGGGGTGGAGTGAGGATCAATGCCAAACCGTGTTTTCTCTTGGTTTAATTCACGACTGCGGCGTATCAGAAAGCGCCGAGTTCGAGCAGTTGCTCGCGACCCTTGCTCCTAAGAATACGCGGCAACATTGCATCAAAGGCTATGAGCTACTTAAAGCCTGCCGACCATTGTCCAGCCTAGCTATGCCGATTCTGCTTCATCACACATGGTGGAATGAATTAGTGGAGTTACAAGGTGTTGACGCACAAACTAAGCAATATGCTAGCTTAGTGTTTTTGTCTGACCGACTTGATTACCTCAATAGCACCTATCCTTCAGACGCGTACGGTAATGTGACAGAGGAAACCAAAGCGAACATTGCAGGTGAATTGCTTGTCAACTCTGGTTCTATGTTTGAACCTAGACATGTACGGGCAATGATTGAACTGATTGCAGTTGATGACTTTTGGTTTTCGATGGACGTTCGCCACATTGAAACGTTGTCCAATGGGTTTAAACCCTTTTACCGAAGCGTGGTTGGCTTAGAAGAGTCAATTGAGGTGGCGGAGCTGTTTGCATGTATCGTTGATGCGAAAAGCTCATTTACCTATCAGCACTCCACTCGTGTTGCTCAATTAGCTGACTTTTTAGCGCATAAACTTGGTTATTCGGAAGAAACGCGGAAGATGCTCTATCTTGCGGGGCTCGTTCATGATATCGGCAAGCTAAAAACCCCGAGTTCTATTTTGCATAAGCGCGCACCGCTCTTAGATGATGAGTTCAACTGTATTAAGCGTCATACGACTGATTCACGCCATGCCATTCAAAGTATGTTTACTAACCAAAAGATTGTTGAGTGGGCATCAAATCATCATGAAAGGTTGGATGGCTCTGGTTATCCGCTAGGGTTGAAGGCAGACCAGATAGATCAGCCCAGTCGATTAATCGCGGTCACAGATGTTTTTCAAGCGCTAACGCAGTCTCGTCCGTATCGGGATGGTTTACCGCTTAAAGAGGCTTTGTTGATTATTGAACAGATGGTCAAAGAGAACCAGCTCGATGGTGAAGTGTTTGCGTGCCTGGTTGAACATGCGCAAGAGAGTTTTAGGCTATCTACCGGGCAGGAAGTGAAAAGGCCAGTACTGGTGTAGTACTGGCGTTGAGTTTATTGTTGATTTACGAAGTCTTTAAAGCGCGCTCGAGTTGTTGCATCTGCTTTGTTGTACCAAAAATGCAGCATTTCTTCGGCGGTCGTAGCGTCCACTTTCATTGGCTTCCCGTCTAGATTGGCTGGTAGAGTGACCGCTACCATTGTGGAAGAGGTAACCGCAGCCACACCACCTTTTCTATTATATTCTGCTACTTCTATGTTGTAGTTACGACCAATCTGCATCCCTTGCTTGATGATTTTGTCTTGTTTGATGTCAATCGGTTGACCTTTGTCATCAAGTAGCGACCACGTTAAGTTGGGCAGTTTTTTGCTTGCTTCGACATCGTTTCGATACTTAGGAAGCTCAAATGTCAGTGCTTGGTTCGAAGCGGTGAAAGTGCCTAATATTGGGTCACTCTCTAGGATGATTCGCTCTTTGCCTTGGTCGAAGTAGGGCTTGTACTTGAACAAAATCTGGTTCTCACCGTCAGGAAGAGCGAGCTTTTTGTTTGAAAATAGGCTTCCAGTCAGTTTTGGAGAGTCTTCGTTGACGACTAAGATGTCGACAGTTTCTGGAATAGTGATCGTGACGTCGGCAACTGCGACAGTACTGGTTCCCAATACGAGTGCAGCAAGTAGTGGTGTTTTTATTTTCATTGTTGGTTCCTAATCAAAATGGCTCCAAGCCATTGAAAAGAGTGCCTAGCTCTCGAGCGGATTTCAATTGCTCAATGTCAGATGTTTATAAATTTCATTAAATCTTAATCAATGGTCACGTTTATTTCTCACTATTTGGAAAATCCGCGTTACCTCTTATGGTAATGGGGATAGGAACTAGACTATAGTAACTCAGTGTTCAATGAATCAGGAGGATAACGCTATGGCATACGCAGCTATGTTAGACAGCAGACTAGTGTTGTCGCCGTGGTACAACGTTGACTACACCCTTTCCCTTCTCAATAAAGAAACGCTTCTTAGTTAATTTCTTCTAGGCCAATTGCGCCTAGTTTTTAGATTCGACATTTTATCAACTTACTTCACTCGTATTCGCTAATACGGGTATTCGAATTATTTTAAGGAATTAACCATGAAACGTATCCCAGAACCCTTCCGCATCAAAATGGTAGAACCAATCAAGATGACGACTTACGATGATCGTGTTGTTGCACTCGATGAAGCGGGGCTAAACCCATTCTTGCTGAAAAGTGATGATGTTTATATCGACCTATTGACGGACTCTGGCACCGGTGCCATGAGTGATAATCAGTGGGCAGGCTTAATGATGGGTGATGAATCTTATGCGGGCAGCCGAAACTACTACAACTTGTGTGCAGCGGTTGAGCACTTTTTTGGTTACAAGCTGACTGTTCCTGCCCACCAAGGCAGAGGGGCAGAACAGATCCTGTTCCCCGCGCTTATTGAGCGGATGAAAACGGTTCGCGGAGGCACGGACCCTGTATTTATCTCCAACTATCACTTCGACACAACTGCGGGGCATATTGAACTCAATGGCGGTAAAGCGATCAATGTTGTCGATCAACACGCCTTTGATACCACCACGCCATATGATTGGAAGGGCAACTTTGATCTCGATAAGCTTGAATCTACGATTGCAGCGCACGGCAGCGAAAACATTTGCGCAATCATAACCACGGTGACCTGTAACAGTTCAGGCGGTCAGCCAGTTTCAATGGCGAATATGCGCGCGGTGTATGAGATTGCAACTAAGAACGATATTCCTGTTGTGATTGATTCAGCGCGTTATTGTGAGAACGCCTACTTTATCAAGCAGCGCGAAGAGGGCTATCAAGATAAGTCTATCTTAGAAATCATCCGTGAAATGTACCAGTATGGTGATATGCTCACTATGTCAGCTAAGAAAGATCCTATGGTCAATATTGGTGGCTTGTGCTGTATCCGTGATCATGAAGAGCTTTTCCAAGCAGTGCGTACTCGTTGTGTTCCGATGGAAGGTTTTGTTACTTATGGTGGTATGGCTGGTCGAGATATGGAAGCCTTGGCGCGTGGTTTGTACGAAGGAGCCGATGAAGATTATCTCCATTACCGTATTAGCCAAGTAGAGTATTTGGGTGAACGTCTAAGAGAGGGGGGGATTCCTATCCAATATCCAACCGGTGGACATGCTGTGTTTGTTGATGCGGCTAAGATTTTACCCCATATCCCTGCCGATGAATTCCCAGCTCAGGTGCTATGTAATGCCCTTTATCTCGAGGCGGGCATACGAGCGGTGGAGATCGGCTCCTTGTTACTCGGCCGAGATCCAGAAACTGGCGAGCAAAAGGCCTCAGAGCTAGAGTTGATGCGTTTAACTATCCCAAGACGTGTCTACACCAATGACCATATGGATTACATTGCTGATGCGATTATCGCTCTTAAAGAGCGAGCTCATGAACTTAAAGGACTCACTTTTGAGTATGAGCCTCCTGTCTTGCGTCATTTCACAGCACGCTTTAAATCCAAATAATTGTTAGAGAATTAAACGTAAAACGGCCACTCAATCGAGTGGCCGTTGTTTTATAACTATCGTTAGGGCTAGTTAACCGCTCGAACCTTGCCTTGTTTGAGGTTGTTCAGTACCTCAGATTTTGGTCCGTCCGCAATTACACAGCCTTTTTCCATAACGATGACGCGATCAACTACGTCGAGCATGGATGTCTTGTGAGTGATGAGGATAAGTGTCTCGGTGGATTTTAGCTGAGACAACTGCTGCTTGATATGCATTTCAGAACGGTTATCCATCGCACTGGTTGGTTCATCCAACAGTAGCACTGGCGGACGACCTAACAGAGAGCGGGCAATTGCGACAGCCTGACGTTGACCACCGGATAACAACATACCACCTTCACCCACTTGGCGCTCTAAGCCTGCTGGGTCTTGCTGAGTAAATACTGTCACACCCGCACGGTTCGCGGCGTCCAGTACGTCCCTGTCGTCGGCAAGTGGACGCCCAAGTGTGATGTTGTCACGGATGCTTCCATAGAACAGTTGGCTATCCTGTGGCACACAGCCGATGTTTCGGCGGATATCGATGTGATGCAGTTGGTCTATATCAGTATCATCGATTCTGACATGACCTTCTGTCGGTTTGTACAGACCCATGATTAACCGCTCTAATGTGGTCTTACCCGATCCAATACGGCCGATAATCGCGACTTTCTCACCTGGGTTGATGGTTAGGCTCAAATCACGAATCGATGCGATTGGAGAATCAGGGTAGTGGAAGGTGACCTTATCCAGTTCGATTTTGCCGTGAACAATAGGGCGGTGGATATAGCGTTTACCCTCTTCTTGCTCATCAGGCATCGACATCACTTGTTCGATAATCGTCATTGAAGACTTGGCCTGATTATAACGGGTAGAGAGCAAAGAAAGCTGTACCATAGGACCAATAGCACGGCCACTTAACATGGTCGCAGCGATCAACCCACCCATGGTGAGTTCACCTTCAGAGATCAAGTAAACACCCAGGATGATCATACCGACGTTAGATGCCTGTTGAACAAATCCAGCAGTGTTTTGGATACCATCCGTAATTCGTCGGCTTTTGATGTTCCAGTTTGCCATGTGAGCGACTGCCTCTTCCCAACGGAATTGGAATTGGCTTTGCGCACCAAACAGTTTTACTGTCTCTAAACCAGACAGACTCTCGATAAGGTTGGCATACTTTTGAGAAGCGAGCCTTGAACCTTCTTCAATGGTCTGTCTTAACGGGCCTTGAATCAGTGCAGAGTAGATAATTAGAATTAACACACCCACAATTGGCACAATCACCAAGTTGCCTGCCATGAGCCAAATCAGTAATAGGAATAGGATGGCGAAGGGGAGGTCGATCAGGGAGCCAATGGTTGCCGAAGTAAAGAACTCACGGATAGATTCAAACTCTTGCAAGTGACGCGCAAAAGCACCGACTGAAGCTGGACGAGCCTCCATACGAATCCCCATCACTTTGCTAAACAGCTTAGACGAGATCAGTATGTCGGACTTTTTCCCCGCGACATCGATAAAATAACTGCGTAGCAGCTTTAGTACTAAGTCAAATAGAAAAATGACAAAGATACCGCTAGCAAGTACCCAAAGAGTTTCGAATGCGAGGTTAGGCACTACCTTGTCGTACACGAGGCGGGTAAACATAGGCGCCGCAATGGCGAATAGGTTGATTAAAATCGACGCGATGAGGACATCTCGATAAATCTTTTTCGATTGCCAAATTGTGCCCCAGAACCAGTGTCCTTCACGAGTTTTGAGTACCTCTGGAGAGCGTTCGTCGTAACGGAATTGCTTTTTGACTAAAAAGTAGCGGCCAATATAGAGCTGTTCGAGATCTTCTATAGGGATCGAAATCGGTACTAATCCCGACTCGCCGGTGACAATTTCAGCTTCGGTTTTCTCGTCGTTGATGCTGTTGAGAACACAAGCATCGCCTGTTTTGAGAATTAAAACCACAGGCAGAACGAGTTGTGAGATGTCTCCGAGCGCTGAGCGGTTTTCCTTGGCGACTAACCCAGCACGTTCGGCCGCTCGAGGGAACAAAAATGGCGTCAACTTACCATCAGACAGAGGTAGGCCGTTAATCAGTGCCTCTGGTGAGTTTGCTAACCCATAGTAGCGACTAACGTAGATAAGCGAATTTAATAGCGGATCCTGCATGCTATACCTTTTGTTGATTATTTATCTACGATAAAGCCTTGGAAGACTTCAATAAAGTGTTCAGATAGAAAATCTAGCTGAGTTTGTGTTTCGACTCGAGATGCTATGGTCTTAATTCCTAAGTTGTGCGCCGTTCTTGAAATCGAAGTCAGAGTGAACTTCTGTTTCTCATCATCTAAGTGGTGCGTATATAGATAGTCGAGTTTCACATAAGCTGGCCTGAACTCGTTAATGTAATCTAACGATTGGAAGTTGCGTCCGTAGTTATCTACCCCGAAGTCGGCACCCGCTGCACGAACCGCGTTACAGAATAGCGCTGTATGGTGAGGGGAGTTAATAAAACAGCTCTCAGGAATCTCGAAGTGCAGTAGCGACGCAATAGACGCATGCTTGCTCAGTAGTTTAGTAACCCAACGAATGAAGCTTGGCTGGGCAATACTGCTTTGCGAGATGTTGATGGCAACAGGTTCCGCGAACTCACCCGCTTCCAAACGAGCAACAATAGACTCGACAACGTATTCATCGAATAAGTGGCTAGCGTTGAGCTGTTCTAAGGCGAATAAGTACTGGTTTGCACTGTATCTCTCACCATCTTTTTCAATCGCCGAGAACACTTCTCTGTGATACGGCTGACCCCAACTGTCGTTAGCCGCTTGGAAGCGGAAGCTAAACCAATCATTGCTGACCGCTTCCTCAACAAGGTGTTTCCACTGCTGTTTACCCATCAGGTTATCGGTATCTTCACCGGTCACGAAGCCGTAATTGATTTCTGGATTCGACTTGGCGTTTGCTAGTGCGTTGTCCAACATAGTCAGAAGTTCACTAGAGCTGGTGGACGACTTGTTGTAAACCACACCCAGAGATAAGTTGGCCTTCGCCATACCTGTTGGATCTGCGTTGATGTCTTGTACGTACGTTACTATGCTTTCCGCGATCAGTTTGAGTTCGGAGTCATCGACGTTAGGTAGAATAAAACCAAATTCTTCGGTCGAGATACGTGCAAGTGTGACATCAGGTGCCGTCATTGACACTTTTAGGTGCTCAGCCAACTCTCTAACCATACCATCACCGGCTTCATAGCCTTTGTCGTCATAGAGCTCTCGAATGAAGCTTGCTTCAAGGATAGCGACACCACCAATACCGCCATCGCCAATCCACGAGTTTAACTGGCTCATATAGTAGGCGCGGTTACCTAGCTGAGAAACAGGATCAATGTAGGCTCTCTCTCGCAGCTGTTGTGCTTCTTTAGCCTGAGCCTTAAATGACTTCTCAAGCTGAGCAGACATGGTATTGATGCCATCAACTACGTAGATGAGATCTTGAGTTGCTGGCCTTGGCAGTGGTTCACCAAACTGATTGTTCGCCACTTGCTCCATCTTGTTGACGATCAATTGTAGTGGACGTAGCGCGCGCTTGAGTATGAATGAGATAGAAAATAAACCAATCAGCATGATAATGCAGAACGCGATAACAAGTCGTTCGAACGCGAGCCATAGCTGGGTGTAGGCATCCCCAGGGTGACTGACAATTTCGACTTCTGCTAGTTGCATCCAACCGCTGGTCACGACTCTGCGGTCGTGAATTTTCTCAAACAGATTGAGACGGGTAAACCACTTAGGTACGTCATTTGGCTTGACCGGATAGGAGCGTAGAATCTCATCCCCCGTATCGAGGAAGATCAAACGCACAACGGAGTAACTACTGCCATCAAATAGGGCGTTGATTACTGACTCTACAGCAATTTGGTCTTTGCTTTCCAAATAAGGAGCCAGTGCGAGCCCGACGGTATTGATGGTGTTGTTGACCTCGGATTGCTGCTGCTGAATGAGGTTATTGCGCGTAGTGTTGAACTCGATGATGAACACCGAAATTAACAACATCAATATCACCGCAATCATTCCCGCGACAAGTTGTTTATATAAAGTCATGTTGCCTACTCATCATAATTGACAATTGGTTTATTTAGTTTAAGAGACTTCTCTCGTGCACGAAGGTCGTTCCATAGGCTTAACCTAGAAGACTTTCCTGCTAGTTGTCCCTGTTTGGATTTCATCAGCCACAAGTTTTTACCATTAAAACTGTATATCGGTAGTAAATCACGGCGTTTAGAGGCACGCTTAATTTGTGGGTTGATGTTGTCCAAAAGAATAGGCTCTGCGCTTGGTTTGGAGTAGTAAGCGAGAACCATATGAAACTGATTTAATTCAATGGCTTTAACATACACTAGGCGCAGTTTCTTGTCTGATACACCTAGCTCAAGAAGAGAAAAGTACTTAGCGATGGTAAAGTCTTCACAATCACCAGCGTTGCTACCAAGAAATTCGAGCGGAGTTGCCCAGTAGTCATTTTTGCCCCACAAATGTATATCGTTAACAAAGTTGAGCTGATTGAAAAAATTATTGACCTTAGTCAGTTTGTCTCGCTCAGGTAGTGCTTTGTATTTAGCCATTTCTCGACGCCAAGTCTCTACTCGTTTGCCCGCTCGGTCACCGTAGGTTCGCTGTACTGCATCGACCCAACGTTGCTCTTGAGTATTTAGAGCAAACGAAGCGGTTGTTGCCAGCAACATCACGATGAGTGCAACTAGGCCGCTAGCGAAATAGCGAAGGTTCAAATCGCTGCCCCTGACAGGTTGATGATCATGGTGACTATTCCTTTAGGGCGTTGTTTTGTGCACTAAGAATGGGCTTCATCAGATACTCAAGGATGGTGCGTTTACCGGTGATAATGTCTACCGAGGCTGTCATTCCTGGAATGATTGGCAGCGAGTTGTCTTTGTCGAGACTCGTCTCTTTAGTTCTCACTCGCACTAGGTAGTAGCTGTTTCCTTCTTCATCAGTGGTGGTGTCGGCACTAATATGCTCAAGAGTGCCCTCTAAACCCCCATATTTAGTAAAGTCATAGGCAGTGAATTTTACGATGGTATGTAGGTCGGGACGTAAAAAGGCAATATCTTGCGGCGCAATTTTCGCTTCTACTAATAAGGTGTCTTCGCTTGGTACAATTTCAACAATATCCATACCAGGTTGGATGACACCACCGACCGTGTTTACGTTGAGTGTTTTAACTGTGCCCGTGACCGGAGAGGTCACTACGGTACGATTTACACGGTCTTCCAAGCCAATGGTTGATTCGGTTAAAGAAGAGAGCTTGTCCTGTGCTTGGTTTAGTTTCTCTTGTTGCTCAGAACGAAACTTTTGCGCAGCGTCGATACGGCTAAGCATGGCTTCACGAATTGCCGACTGAAGCACGGGTACTTTGAGTTCACTTGATGTCATTTCCCGGCGAGTGTCGTTCACTTGTCGTTGTAATTTCAGCAGCTCAATGCGTGGTACAACTCCTTCTTCCGCCAGTGGTTTGGTAATTTCTAGCTCTTTACTAGCGAAACGATAACTCTCACGTAGGTTTCGTACCCTAGCTTGGATCTCAACCAGGTCTTGTTGTTTCTGTTTCACTTGCTGGTCTAGCAAAGAGACTTGGTTGCGAAGCTCATTGAGGACTTGACGGTATTCAGCGCGTTGGCGAGCAACAAGGTTAGGCTGTGCCTCTTCCAGAATTGGTGGGAATGCGAGCTTATTGAAATTGAGCCGTACGCTATCGATCCAGTTGCTTTCATCAAAGTCTTCTTGGATTTCGACACTGGTGATAGAGGCCGATAGTTGCAATACACTCGCAGTCAGGTTAGCCACTTGTTGTTCACGCTCTCGGTAGTCTGAACGAAAACGGGTATCGTCAATCAGGAGAAGTTGCTGACCTTTTTCTACCTTTTGGCCTTCACGCACTAGTATCTCTTTGACTAAACCGCCTTCTAGGTTCGAAACTACCTGAATTTGAGAAGAAGGCACCACTTTACCTTGACCTGCGGTCACTTTGTCTATTTCAGCCCAAGAAGCCCATAATGCGGCAAGAACAAAAAACAGTACCATTACCCACAGCATGATCCGGGCGCTACTTGGTGTATTGAGCAATAGCGCCGCCGTTTTGTCATCGACGTAGTCCAGCTCGTTTGGAGTAAGTTTGTTATAACTACTCTTACTCATGGGTAATCCTTATATGGTCAACTGACCCTGAATGTGGTTATTTTATTGATTTTATTACTCATCACCGAAAATGTTAAGGATTTGCTGCCATATTTATCGCAGTTAAATCGGTTTGCTCCGATTTATCCTCTCATTTACATACAGTGTAGCGTCATCCGGTGTGTTGGGCTTGAGTTCTTGTTATTAAGAGCGCACAATCGATTGAAAAATTTCGCTGAGGAGAAAAGATGGAACTTGATGAGATTCGTCGCGAGTACACTAAAGGTGGATTACGCAGAAAAGACTTGCTGCCAAACCCGATCGATCAGTTTGATGTGTGGCTAAAACAAGCCATTGATGCAAAACTAACCGACCCAACAGCAATGACTGTCGCGACGGTTGATGAACGTGGTCAGCCCTTTCAACGTATCGTTTTATTAAAGAATGTCGATGATCAAGGCTTTGTCTTTTATACAAACTTAGGCAGCCGTAAATCTAAGCAGATCGAGAACAATGCCCGAGTAAGCCTACACTTCCCTTGGCACCCAATCGAGCGACAAGTTCATATTACCGGAGTGGCAGAAAAACTGTCTGCAGTGGAGAATATGAAGTACTTCTCTTCCCGACCTAAATCGAGCCAGATTGCGGCAATTGCCAGTAAACAGAGTAGCCGAATTTCAGCACGCGGTGTGCTAGAAGGTAAATTCTTGGAGCTGAAGCAAAAGTTTGCTGCGGGTGAAATCCCTGTGCCAAGTTTTTGGGGTGGTTACCGTATTAAACCGGAAAGCATTGAGTTTTGGCAAGGTGGGGAGCATAGGCTTCACGATCGATTCTTGTTCTCGAAAGATAATGACAGCTGGATCGTAGACCGACTCGCACCTTAGTAAGACCGGTCAGAATCAGTTGCTGACCATCGACTATTTTGATAGATACTGAAACGCCGCTTAAAGCGGCGTTTCAGTATAAGGGAAACTTGGTTTCTAGTTGATGTCCCTAACGACTCTGAAACCTAGATAGTTCGCCGCTTCAAAGGTAGATAGGAAGAGCTGTTTATCGGAAGCGGCCATTTCAGGAGAGAAGTTCCAAGCGCCACCTTTGGCAATGCCTTTTGGACTGCTCGTCCACTGCCAAACGTTACCTACCACATCATATAGGCCAAGATTATTAGGCTTAAATGCGCTGACAGGGGAAGTACTCACGTTTGACCATGGTGTACCGCTCCAACCTGTGTTGGC
Source organism: Vibrio tubiashii (assembly GCA_000775715.1). Lineage (GTDB taxonomy): Bacteria > Pseudomonadota > Gammaproteobacteria > Enterobacterales > Vibrionaceae > Vibrio > Vibrio tubiashii_A. The sequence continues at coordinate 350,347 of JRWQ01000001.1, read as the reverse complement.
TTCACCTGAGGCGAACTTGTCGCCCCACCAGTACTTGTCTTGGCTACCCGCGCGAGCTGCGACTTCCCACTCTTCTTCGGTCGGTAGGCGATAAGAGGCCCCGGTCTGCTTTCTCAGCCAGTTGGCGTAAGATTTCGCGTCATTCTGGCTAACACAAACGACGGGAGAGTTAGGGTACTGCCTGAAGCCGGGATCACGCCAACTCGCGTTTGATATAGGCGTTACCTCTCCACCAACCAGTGCTGTACAAGTGTTTTTGAGCTCAGCGTCAGTTTGGTAATTAGTATGTTCTACGAAGGTAGCGAATTGACTAACTGTGACTGGCGTAGCACCAATCCCGAAAGCATGATCAAGGAAGACCTGTTTTGAGGCGTTCTCACCTGTGAAGTACTTACCTTGCAAAATGGCAATCATTTCAGGGGCTTGACCACTACTCTCCATACCATCAGCAAATTTGCTCCCTGCATATAGAGGGTTGGCCTTCTCTTTTAGTACGGCTCGAAGCGCGGTATCTGATTTAATCGATACCTGTTGGCTAAACGCTTTATAACCTTCTTTCTGTACCGTTACTTGATGAACACCGATTGGGAGCATGATCTCGACAGGCGTGCTGCCATATGAGACACCATCGATATAGACGCTGTCATTGAACTGGTTTGAACGTACGGAAAGGGTAACCCAAGCCATTTCTTGGTCAGCTTGCAGCTGTAGTTCGCGGTTTGTACCGGGTGCGAAACAGTACTGAGTATCGACTTGCAGCAGGTCACAAGCCACTTTGGCTTTGGGGCGAGCTTCTAACTCCACATCCATTATGGTGCGGTAACGAGTGCCATCGTAGAAACCTGCTTGCTTGGTATTATGACGAAGTACGTGAATATTCAGTGCGCTATCTCTAATGTTGCGCTTTACAAGTGCGCTTTCACTGGTTTGTTCTGCCAGATCTGCGCGGAACTTCTTAACGGCTTTTTGTAGCGCTAACTCTCTTGTTTGTTGGTCACATTGAGCAAGAGTCAGAGAGGCTTGGCAACGGTTAGTGAAACTAATAGAGAGCGTTTGAGGCTGTTTGATTTCGACACGAAGCTGCTCCACTCGCGCACGGATTTTACTCTCATCTAGACCAGCGATCTCTTGTTCAACTGCTTCTAGTTCAGCCAGACGGGTTGTCAGCACATTTTGCGCTTCGACCACTTCTTGCTCTGCGGCTAGGCGAGCTTTTTGGTTTTGCTTAACCGCCGACCACGCGTCTTGGTAAGCTTTCTGCGATGCAGCAAGATCGACATTCGGGTCATCAATCATTCGTTGGTACGCGTTCTCTAGCTGGCTTTTGGCCTTAGCAAACGACTCATCGAGTGATTTCGCCGTCTTTTCAAGAGAATCCAACTCAGATTGCTTGCTATTAAGCAGTTGTTGCTGCTGTTGTTTAGCTTGCTGCGCAGCTTTTAATTCACCATGTTTGGTAAACAGTTGGTCATCAATCTGTACCAACGTTTGTGGTGCGCTCTCTGCTAAAGCAGGAGACAAAACCAAACACGGCGATAATGCTAATAAAAGTGCTGGTAAACCTGGACGCATTGTCTTTCTTCTACATCTAATAATTGGTTAATCGGCTTATTCTAAACGAAAACGCCACTTGTTCTTAAGTTATCTGTTCATAACTTAGGATCAAAATGGCGTTTTTAGTTTAATCTTGTGAATCTTGTATGAGTTTCAATTACTAGCTACTCGGACGCAGTTTGACCCAAACAGTGTCATTGCTGTTCACAGAGATTTCACGATTGTACGTTTCAAAACCGTTCTTCGACACAGTAACTTGGTGTTTACCGCGAGGCAGTACAACTTCAACAGGCGTGCTGCCATAGTTGATACCATTGATCACCACTGAGTCGTCGTACTGATCTGAGCGAACGGTTACGTTAACCCAGTTTTTGTCGCTCTTCTTTGTCTTGTTTTCTTGCTCACCTTTTAGGCAGTAGCGAGAAGAGACATTTAATAATTTACAAGCGGCTAGCGCTTCAGGGCGAGCTTGAAGCTGTGCTTGCATTTTAGTGAAGTAGCTATTGTTACCTTCGAAACCAGAGCTAACGATTTGGCTCTCTTGAACGTGTACATTTAACTGAACGCCTTTCGCATTCTGTTTTGCAATGTTCGATTCAGTTAAGCGATCCATTAACTTAGATTTGAATGCTTTAACTGCACGCTGCTTAGTCAAGTAGTGACCTTGGCTAGTACATTCACCCAGTGTCATGGTTGAAGAACAAGTTGTTTTATAGCTGGTTTCAAGGACATCGCTTTCACGAAGTTCAGCAGCGATGCGTTTAACGCGTGCTTCCACTTTTTGTTCTTGAAGGTAAGAAAGCTCAGAATTCAAACGTGCTTGCTTTTGCTTAACTTGTGACAAGCGCATTTCACTTTCAGTGATCGCTTGTTGATTCTCAAGTAATGACGATTGATTCGCCTTCACTTCAGACCAAGCATCTTGATAAGCTTTTTGAAAAGAAACTAAGTCAATATCTGGATCATCCAAAAGACGGTTATACTGTTTGTCCAAAGCTGACTTGGTGCGGTTACGCTTCGCGTTGAGCTCCTGCTCGCTGCGTTTAAGCTTACTTTGCTCGTTTTGAAGTTGTTGGAGACGTTCAGCTTCAGAGTCAAACTCTTTGGCCATAGTGCCCATTTCCGCTTCTTTATTTTCTAATTTACTCTCGATTTCAGCAACAGGATCGGCCTGTATATTTTCTTCTGCAAAAATCGAAGTCGAAACCCAAAGAGGGCTTAGCGCAAGCAAAAGCGCTGGGATGCGACGTATGATCATAAGTCCCTGCAACAATTAACGTTTAAATTACCAATGTGAAATATTTAAACCAGTGCATATTCCACGGATATGCACCTCAAAAAGGAAAAAGACAAACTTTTGACAGTCCATTGCTAAGATGCCTTGCAAATGTCTATTTCTTCCATTTTCATCTCTCTTATATAAGAGAGCGATGCCTAAGCTTATCATAAATCGAGATAAACTCATCGAATACTTAACCCATTTTGGTCGCATTGAAGAAATATGCAAGTAAAGAATATTGATCGATCAGCGTTAAAATGAATAGAAGTGACATAAGCCGTAATTTATGTGCACTTGATCATTCTTCCAGTGCCACTATTGGCTGTTTTTTCAACAGCTAATCACGGTTATGCATAAGAATCTAGTTCGGTATGATGCAAGATATTTGATAAAACAGTCATTGGAATTTCGAGTTGAGTCACTTTTGGTATACCATGGTGGTTGAGCAACAAACTACGTCCGAGTGATTCTATGTCTGCGTCTCCCAAGTCGAATAAATCAGCATCTTCTGCCAAAGATTTGGCACCCAGACCAGCTCAGCTGATTACTTTGCCCTCTTATATGGACTGTCACGACCACAATTACACGCAAGTTGTCATTGGGTTGAAAGGTCAGGCTGAATTTGAAGTTAGCGGCTATGGTAATTTAGTTGGCCCAGGACAGGGGTGTGTCGTGACGTCAGGGACAGGACATGCGTTTGGCGGAGTATTGGATCAGTCAGATATTTTGGTGTTGAACATGCCATTGCCAAACAATGACGACCCGTTACTACTACAACGACTCAATGAGTTGAATCAAAAAAATATCTACTTCCAGCTTGATGGTCAGATTCAAAAACTGATTCAGATGCTGGTGCAGGAAATGCAATCTAACCCAGATGATTTGCTGTTAAGCCGAGCATGTAATGATACTGTGGTGGCATTGTTGCAAAGACATATGTCTATGTTTAACGCTTCTCGTCGTGAATCGCGTTTCGACTTAGAAGCCATCGACCGTTATATAGAGCAGCATCTTAGCCAAAAAATCTCTGTAACCCAACTTGCAGGTAGCGTTTATCTCGGTGAAAGTCAGTTCCACTTGCTATTCAAGGAGCAGATGGGAATAACGCCTCATCAATACGTTCTTGGTAAGCGTATCGATGTCGCCAAACAGTTGATCGAGCAAGGTCAGCTTAGTTTGGGCCAAGTTGCGGAGTTCACTGGATTCTCTGGGCAAAGTGCTTTCACTCATACTTTCTCTCGCTTACAAGGCATGTCTCCTTCCCAGTACAAGAAACATTTTGGTTAAATAAGCTAAAAATGACCACACAAAATATGCCTATTTAGATGTGATTCTGTTTTTATTTTGTTAAAAATCACAGTAAACAGCAAAAACCTCGGAGTTTTTGACAAGTAATCTTCTCAAGCTCAAAATACACTGCTGCCATTGTAGGAAACCTGAACTGATTTCAGGTGTGAGATTGAGGAAAACACATGTTTACAGCATCTGATGTGTTAAATGCTGAATTTGTTGAGCAGCCGCTTAGCAAACTTTGGTCGTTGATCTCTCCACTCTATATGGTGGATGAATCACAATGGCTTACACAACTGCTACCTTTAGCGACGCCACTGGAAACTGAAAAGCAGCAAATCGCAAATAAAACGACCGAGCTTATCGAATCGATACGTGCCGACAAGAAATCGATTCAGATGATTGATGCCCTGTTACTAGAGTACAGCCTAGATACTCAGGAAGGCATCTTGCTGATGTGTTTGGCAGAAGCCTTGATGCGCATTCCAGACGCGGCAACAGCCGATGCACTCATTCGCGACAAGCTAACCGTCGCGGATTGGAAATCTCACCTGAAAAACTCAGATTCAGTGTTCGTTAATGCTTCTACCTGGGGGCTGATGCTGACGGGTAAAGTGGTTGGACTTTCAGAAAATGAGTCGCAAAGCCCAGTAAGTGCGGTTAACCGTCTAGTGAATAAGATGTCAGAGCCAGTGATTCGCAAAGCGATGCATCAGGCAATGAAGGTAATGGGCCACCAGTTTGTATTAGGGCGTAGCATTGCCGAGGCGCAGAAAAACGGCCGCTCAATGCGTGATAAAGGCTTTACTTATTCTTACGACATGTTGGGTGAGGCGGCGCTCACTACCGCTGACGCAAATAAGTATTTTAAAGACTACTTAATGGCTATCGAAGCCGTAGGCCGCGATGACTACGCTGCTGACACGAGCCCAGCCCCTTCTGTTTCAATTAAGTTGTCAGCGCTGCATCCACGTTATGAAGTGGCAAATGAAGCACGAGTACTGACGGAGTTATATGATACGTTGCAGCAATTGTTGCGCCGTGCTGTTGAGCTGAATGTTGCAATTACCATTGATGCTGAAGAAGCGGACCGTCTAGAGCTGTCATTGAAGCTGTTTGAAAAAGTCTACCGCAGTGAGTTGGTACAAGGTTGGGGTAAGTTCGGACTGGTAGTACAGGCATATTCCAAGCGTGCGTTGCCAGTACTGGTATGGCTCAATGGTCTAGCAAAAGAACAGGGCGATTTGATCCCGCTGCGTTTGGTTAAAGGGGCCTATTGGGACAGCGAAATCAAATGGTCACAACAAGCGGGCTATGCAAACTATCCGGTGTACACACGCAAAGAGGCGACTGATGTTGCATACCTAGCCTGTGCTAGATTCCTACTTAGCGACAATGTTCGAGGCAATATTTTCCCTCAATTTGCCAGTCACAATGCTCAAACCGTTACTTCGATTGCGGTTATGGCTGAGCATAAAGATTATGAGTTCCAGCGCCTGCATGGCATGGGAGATTCTCTGTATAACCATGCAATGGAAGCTTACCAGCAGTCGGTGCGCATTTATGCGCCAGTGGGCAGCCACAAAGATTTGCTCCCGTATTTAGTTCGTCGCTTGTTAGAGAACGGTGCGAATAGTTCGTTTGTTCACCGCTTGGTGGATGCTCGCTGCCCGGTGGAGAGCTTAACTCAGCACCCGGTTGATATGCTGGCTGAGTTTGACACCTTGCATAATGCGAGTATTCCATTGCCGCCCGACGTGTTTTCTGAGCGCAAAAATTCGATTGGTATCAACATAGATGTGGAAAGTGAGTCGAAGCCATTTGAGCACGAAGTAGAGAGCTTCTTAAACAAACAGTGGACAGCGGGCCCTATCATCAACGGTGACCACTTTGCCGAAAGCATGATCAAGGAAAATCTCAACATCGAAAAAGTTACTGCTCCATACAACCGCCGTATCGATGTTGGTCATGTGGCATTTGCAACCCTTGATCATGTTTCCGCAGCTATCGAAGGCGCAGAACAAGCATTCAGTGGATGGCAAAGCAGTGCGAAAGCGGAGCGTGCAGAGAAACTAGAAGCGTTAGCTGACTTGCTTGAAGAGCATTTAGCTGAGCTTGTTGCCTTGTGTCATCAAGAAGCGGGTAAAACGATCCACGATAGTATTGACGAAGTGCGTGAGGCGGTTGATTTTTGTCGTTATTACGCCAAGCAAGTGGATGCTTTAGGTGAGCTTAGCGTCACTGGCTTTGATGGTCATAACCGTGTGGTTACTCGTCAAGGGCGGGGTGTATTTGTCTGTATTAGCCCGTGGAACTTCCCATTAGCGATCTTCCTAGGCCAAATTACAGCGGCTTTGGTTGCGGGTAACACTGTGGTTGCTAAACCTGCTGAGCAAACGAGCTTAATTGCCGCTCGCGCGGTAGAACTAATGTTAGATGCGGGTTTCCCAGCAGGAACGATTCAGTTGCTTCCAGGTCGAGGTGCAGAAATTGGCTCTGCACTCACCTCTCACCCAGCGATTGCAGGTGTTGCGTTTACGGGTTCAACGGCGACTGCGCAACGTATTAACCAAACTTTGGCTGAGCGAGATGCTGCCCCAGTTCCGTTTATTGCTGAAACTGGTGGACAAAACGCAATGATTGTTGACAGTACGGCACTCCCAGAGCAGGTAGTGCGCGATGTTATCCGTTCTGCGTTTGCGTCAGCAGGGCAACGTTGTAGTGCGCTACGTGTTCTGTTTGTTCAAGAAGACATTGCGGATCGTATTGTTGCTCTAATCCAAGGCGCAATGCAGGAGTTGAGCGTCGGCCAACCTTACCTGCATTCGACTGATGTAGGCCCTGTGATTGATCAAGCGGCCAAAGCTAAGTTGCAGCAGCATATCGAGCGTATGAGTGAGATTGGTACTCAAGTTGCCCAACTTACGTTATCTGACGAGCATGAACAGGGTGATTTTGTTGCTCCGGCTGCCTTTGAAATTGACGATATTTCTTGTCTCAAAGAGGAGCAGTTTGGGCCAATTTTACATATCGTTCGCTATAAGGCGAGTGAGCTTGATCTAGTCGTAGCAAAGATCAATGACACTGGTTTCGGTTTGACTTTGGGTATCCATAGCCGTAATGAAACGACGTATCGTTGGATTGAAAAGCATGTTCGTGTGGGAAATAGCTACATCAACCGTGACCAGGTTGGAGCCGTTGTAGGTGTTCAACCATTTGGTGGGCAAGGTCTATCAGGCACAGGACCGAAAGCCGGTGGGCCTCACTACCTGTTCCGTTTCACTCAACCACAGTTTTATTAATAGAGCGAGAAAGGAGAATAACCATGGTACATCAAGTTGCGCGTTTTTCTGATGCTTTCTCTGCGTGGGAAAACTGGAACCTAACTGATTTTGATTCTAAGAGTGAGTGTCTACTCGCTTTTAAGCAGGCTTTACATCAAGTTAAGCCTGAGTTGGCATCTGTTGTTTCATACCATATTGAGCACGCTTCAGCCCTTCTCGCTGAAACACATCAATTGGTTGGTCCGACAGGTGAAACCAACGAACTATACACCGCAGGTCGTGGTGTTGCTCTTGTCATTCAGGATGATACTCAAGAGCAAGCAGTGCTGGCAGTGGTAGCGCAAGTGTGTGCTGCATTAGTTGCTGGCAATAGCGTCATCTTATGCAGTGATGATGCGATGCTATCTCAAGCATTGGAAGCTGCTTATCTGCAGTCTTCATTGCCGACAAACCTAGTACAGTTTGCTGCAGTTGATGCCTATCAGCAACTACTCGAATGTGACGTACGTAGTGTGGGTTATGTTGGCAGCGCTGAAGTTGAAAGGACGATCAACCGACAGCTCGCCAAGCGTTCAGGGGCGATAGTAAGCCTGACATCCGAAACGGATCTTGTCTCACTTCCAGTGGCGCACGATCCTCATCTAGCGTTACGTTTTATTACTGAGCGCACGAGAACAATAAATATAACAGCAGTGGGTGGCAATGCGACTTTGCTAGAGCTAGGAAGCGAAGCCCACTAATCTTCATTGACTTGCCCTCGCGTATTCGGGGGCACTCAGGGAAGGCGATCTTTCAAAAGAGGACAAATCACATGGAAAATAGCTTTGCTATTACAACCACGTTTATTGCGTATTTAATACTAATGCTTGCCATTGGTGTTATCGCTTATCAGCGCACCAAAAGTTCAAGCGATTACTTTCTTGGCGGGCGTTCACTAGGCCCTTGGCCTGCAGCTCTTTCTGCAGGTGCATCGGATATGAGTGGTTGGCTTCTATTGGGCTTACCGGGCTATGCGTATGCAGCGGGTATAGAAGCGTTTTGGCTAGCAGGTGGTCTACTTGTAGGTACTTGGTTAAACTGGTTAATTAATGCGAAACGTCTACGTACTTACAGTATCACGACTGACGCACTTACCTTGCCAGAGTTTCTGTCACGTCGTTTCAACGACAACTCAAAAATGATTCAGGTTATTTCTGCCTTCTTCATCCTTCTCTTCTTCCTTTTCTACACCAGTTCTGGATTAGTGGCAGGCGGTAAATTGTTTGAAACTGTATTTGGTTTGAACTACACCACGGCGGTAATTATTGGTACTGTGTGTGTTGTATCATACACGCTATTTGGGGGATTCCTGGCGGTATCATGGACTGACTTAGTGCAGGGTTTGCTTATGGCAGCAGCGCTACTGATCGTTCCAATCGCAGCAATGAATGGTGGGCTTGGTCAGTTAAGCAGCGACCTAGCTGCAATTAACCCTGAACTACTGACCCTTTGGCAAGATTCTAAAGGTGAACCACTGTCTGCCATCGCAATCATCTCTTTGGTGGCGTGGGGTCTAGGTTACTTCGGTCAGCCACATATCTTGGCGCGTTTTAAAGCTTCACGTTCAAATAAAGATCTAACCACAGCTCGCCGTATTGCGGTTATATGGACAGGTCTGTCTATGATCGGTGCGATGCTAGTTGGTCTAGTGGGCTTGGTATATGTAACCAACACGGGTGTCAGCGTTGACGACGGCGAGAAGATCTTCATGCTGTTGGTGAATGCGCTATTCCATCCTGTTATCGCTGGTATTTTGTTAGCAGCGATCCTTGCTGCGGTAATGAGTACAGCCGATTCTCAGCTATTGGTATCGTCATCTGCGCTAGCGGAGGATTTTTACAAGCAAGTGTTCAAGAAAGATGCGAGTTCTGAAGAGATAGTTGTTGTCGGTCGTATCGCGGTAGTGGGAATCTCTATTGTTGCACTTGTACTCGCTATGACACCGGATAGCTCTGTCCTTGGTCTTGTATCTTATGCGTGGGCAGGTTTTGGTGCTGCCTTTGGTCCGGCTCTTGTGTTGAGCTTGTACTGGGAGCGTATGAACCGAAATGGTGCACTAGCCGGTATTTTGGTTGGCGGTATTACTATCGTTGTATGGAAACAGCTGTCTGGCGGTTGGTTTGACGTCTACGAAATTGTTCCGGGAATTATCTTCTCTACCGTTGCGATTATCGCGGTGAGCATGATGACTGGTGAGCCTGAAGATGCAGTGAAGGCACAACACGCTAAATTTGAGAAGCAACTTAAAGAACTAGATTAACCTCTAAGTTTGTTTCAAATTAATGTATTAAAGCTCCGAAGTTCGGAGCTTTTTTCGTTTTTCTGCGTATTTTGTGAACAGAGCTCACATTTTCTAAACTAATGTTTGAGTTGGATGAACTCTCGCTTCCAAAATGGGTCGATTATTGGTGAGCGCAATACATGTAGGGAGAGAAAGAAATGCCGCAAATTCACTGCCAGTGCTGTGGGAAGAGCACTGCACATAAAATCGTTATGAAACGCTGCGAGCATCAAAATGACTCAGTAGTGAAAAGTATGGCTTGCTTCTTTGCAACGGTTTTTCAAGGCGCGCACTACGTGAAGATGGAAAAACAGGCATTCTGCCGAGTTTGTAACACCCAAAATGAAGTTGTGTCTACGCAAGATGCGTTTCCTGATGTAAAAGTCGCATAACTTCACAAAAATCTATTCAAAATCTGTTTAGAGGTAAGTGGGCTATTAGTTTTCGCTTAAGATGACGCTCAATCTTGAGTTATGTACAGAAGAGCGATAAATGGATTTAGATCGAATCGATCGTGAGATACTTCGCGCCTTGAACCTAAAAGGTCGATTACCCATCGTAGAGCTTGCTAAGCAAGTTAACCTGACTACCTCTCCCTGTTCAGATCGTGTAAAACGTCTAGAAAAAGACGGTTATATCATTGGCTATCATGCGGAACTAAACCCTGAAAAACTTGGCCTGGATGTACAGGTCTTCATCCACATTCGCCTAGACCAAACCAGTTTCTCAATCTTTGAAAAATTCGCCCAGGCGGTTGCTGATATGCCAGAAATTGAGGCGTGTTATTCTCTGTCTGGGGATTTTGACACCATGATCAAAGTTAGAGTCAAAGATATGAAAGCTTATCAGAGCTTTATGTCGACAAAATTGGGGACTCTACCTGGTGTTATTCAAACGCGAAGTGAAGTGGTGATCGAGGAACACAAGACCAGCTTTGGCGTAAATGCTGACCTAATCGATAAACTTTAACAGTAACTACAATAATTCAAAAGTTTAGATACTAAAAAGGGAAGCGACTCGCTCCCCTTTTTAAAATACGATTTAGCTAAGCGACAAATGATGATACGACTCCAATAAGACCACCAAACACGCCGCCCCAAACTACTAACCAGCCAAGGTGCTCTTTGATCATCTTTTGCACCATCTCTTTGACTAGCTTTGGCGTTAGCTCGCTTAGGCGCTGATCAATGATGTTTTCAACGTTGGTACGGATCTCATCCATCATCGCTGGTGCTTCAAGTTGTTCTTTCAACGCGTCTTTGATGGTATCACTTTGGCTCATATCGACGATGGCTTCTTTCATCTTGTCGACGAAAGGTTGTTTCATTGGTTCTAGGGCTTCAGTACCACCAAACATCGCAAGCATGCCACCAAACTGAGAGTTCGCGATTACTTCAACTAGCGAGTCAAAGGTAGGGTTAAAGTCGATCTTCTCAAGCACAGGCTCAAGATTAAGTGACTTACCACCGGCCATCTCTTTACTTAAAAACTTGTCGATGTTCTCTTGAGTGAAAAACTGTTCCATCATCAGGTTTTTGATTGCCGCTTTAAATTCTTCAAAGCGCGCAGGAATCACGCCCGAGCCATACAGCCCCGGCACTTTTTCAAACAACATATGTATGGCCAACCAGTTGGTGATGGCGCCTGAAAATGCGAATAAGCCCGCGTAAAAGGCAACGTGGTTATCGGTGTGATAACCCCCGGCTAAAAGTGCTAGGGCAATGATGTTGGTAAGTAAGCTCTTGTTCATGAACAAAATTGAAGTTTATTTTTGATGGGGCGAAGTATATACCAAGTCGCTTGGCGAGTGACACTGCTTTGATAGGCTATTGCCCCTCAGTTCTACTTCTCCTCTGCTGACTTTATCGCCTGTAAGACATGCTCAGGTATCATAGCTTTGACGTTGTTTTTGAAATCGAACATCACACAGGTGGCTGTGCCAGTCGTGGTGATTTTACCGACTCTTTTGCTAACGATAACGTATTCCATAGTGAAGCGATCGTCTTGTAGTTCTTTGACCTTAGAGCCAATGAGCAAGGTGTCTGGATAGGTCACAGGAATTTTGTAACGACAGTCTGTATGGCTGAGCACCGGGCCGATATGGTGTGTTTTGAGGTCGACGAGAAGCTCTACTTTCTTAAAGTAGTCTAGGCGCGCGGTTTCAAAATAGCGAAAGTAGACAGCGTTGTTGACGTGCTGGAGGGCATCCATCTCGCCCCATGCGACAGGGATTTCGGTAATGATTGGGTAATCGGCAAGTAACTGTTCCATGTAAGTTCTCCACTTGGTTTGAGAAATTAGTCTAAAACCGATGAAGCCTTATGTGTGAAAGATGTTATCAGATTGTGATCGAGAGCGATTCGAAAGCCACTTGTTGTTTTCATATTCTACTAAACAGTTATTGATCCTCTATGTCTACGGTTTAGGGTAAGCAATGGAATAAAAGAAAGGGCCCGAAGGCCCTAATTCTATGATCTGAATAGTTAAGATTGAGTGCGGTAACTCTTCAAGATGTCAGCTAAAGAGACCGACGCTTGAGTCAAGTTAGCGACTCCTGCTGAAGACTGTTCCGCTACATTACGAATGGTGTTTGACTGGGTTCGGATATCGCTTAACTCTGCGGCGATGTCATTTGCTACAGCGCTCTGCTCTTCCGCTGAAGTAGAGATTTGAATGCTCATATCCATCAAAGAACGCGCTGACTCTGATATCGCTTTCACATCATTACCGATATCTGAAACTAAATCGCTACTGGTCTGCGCTTGGCTTACGGTTTGTTCAGTGATAGAAGCGATACTACGTGTTTCTGACTGGAGCTTCTCGATCATCGTTTGAATCTCGACCGTTGCTGCTTGAGTACGACTAGCGAGAGTTCGAACTTCATCAGCAACTACGGCAAATCCTCGACCCTGTTCACCTGCGCGGGCTGCCTCAATAGCGGCGTTAAGTGCAAGCAGGTTAGTTTGTTCTGAAATCGCGTTGATGGTGGTAATTACTTCATTAATTTGAGTGGTATTCTCGGTTAGCGTAGCGACTGATTGAGATGCTTGACCGATGTAGTCTGACAAGCGAGTAATTTCACTAATCGCTGACTGCACACGGCTATGGCTCTGTTCGATATGTTCGCCATCGCTTTCAGTTTGAGCTGTCGCTTGCTGAGAAATATTCGACACTTCTTTTGCTGACGCTGTCATCTCTTCCATTGCCGTCGCCACCGAATCTAGCGAAGCATATTGTTGGCTGATTTGTGTTTCACTCAGTCTCATCTCTTGCTCAAATGAGGCGGAGGTCTCACTCATAGTTGTCGCATTCTCTTTCACTGTCACAACAAGCTCAGTGAGCGTATCCATTGCTTTATCGAGTGCACAGCCGATGGTGCCAAATTCATCACGGCCAGGGTGGAAACCAAGGCGAGAGGTCAGGTCACCCTCACCGATACGTTGAGTGGTGGTGTAAAGCACCCACAATGCTCCACCTAAGAAGGTCGCCACCCAGTAACAGAAAATCGCAAACGGAACTGCCCACAATGCGCTTAGACCTAAGCTTGTAATGGCTTGTGACTGTACTTGCTCAGCTTGGGGCTTGTTATCCAATACTAATTGATAGACTTGCCCGTCATTTGCTGTCGCGGTGACGGTAGCAACACCATCTTTGTATTTAGGCGCTTGCAAAGACGATACACGAGTAACACTAGACATTTGCTTGATATTTTCAGGGGTGCCGACGCTTATAATCCCCTGTAGCTGCTGCTCTGCGGCATAGATAGTACTCTGCTCAAACGAACTTATTTCTTGGTAGTACCTTCCACCCGCAATTGAGGCGAGTGCGACGAAAAAAAGGCCGAAAATGACCCAAATCTTGTCGTTAATAGACATCTTGATGAACAAGCGGTCTATGGTTCTAAAATCTACTTCTCTCATATCGTATCCCTGCTCCGTTTGCTCGGATGGCTGATTTGCTTTGTAAAAAGTATATGAATAAATCTATCGGCCTAAGGGGAATAATTATGAGTTATTTGTCGCAATATTTTGCAATTATATGCCGTGTTAGTTTAATAAATGTGATCTTCGTTGATGATTGGTTGAAAAACATACTTTTTACATCAACTAATATACTGCTGCGACCACGATATTAATATCTGCAGTTTGAACTTGGCTTTGTTTTTGCTAACTAGCTGTGTTGGTTGCATTTTAGAGGGTGTTATGGAAATAAGAACCGGTCATTTAGACCATCCAGAAGTGATTAGATTACTTGAAGATCATTTAGCCGATATGAATGCTACTTCACCCCCAGAGAGTGTACACGCGCTAGATGTCAGTTCACTTAAAGATCAGGCCGTGACGTTTTGGAGTGGGTGGCAAGAAGAGCAATTGTTGGCTTGTGCTGCTATTAAACGTTTGGACTCCGAACATGCTGAACTTAAATCGATGCGCACTGCTCCTGATGCAAGAAACAAAGGCGTGGCGTCAACTATGCTCGGTCATGCTTTAGATTTTGCTCGCGAACACGGATTCAAACGAGTGAGTTTGGAGACTGGCTCAATGGCGTTTTTTGCTCCAGCTCGATCTCTGTATGAAAAATTCGGTTTTCGATATTGTGGGCCGTTCGGCAGCTACTCGCTAGATCCGAATAGCCAATTTATGACCTTAGAGTTACAACGTTAGTTTTGTTCGACGGGTTTTGGTTTATGTAACAGTTTACTAGGAGAAAAACCAGTGACCATCATGGTGCCGCTTAGCACCATAATGGTGCCTAAAATGGTGTTCCATCCGATCGGCTCATCAAGAATCAATGAGCCCCAGAGAATACCGAACACGGGAATCAAAAAGGTGACGGAAAGAGCAGACGCAGCACCTTCGTCAGCGACAAGCCTGAAGTAGAGTAAGTACGCGGCCCCTGTACACACTACCCCTAAAATAACCACAGATATCACCTCAGCTTGGGTCGGCTCTCCCCTCATCGGAACAAAGGGTAGTAAAGGTAGGATGATTAACACCGCTGCCCACATGTTACCGTGGGCATTGTCAAATGCGGCTATTTTGGGCGCTGTTTTTGTGTAATTCGTAGCAATGCCGTAGCTAAACGCTGCCATTACGCTTGCAAGTATTGGTAGTGCGGCGTCTAAGCCAACATTTATTGCATCTATACCGACGAGCGTAGTCACCCCTATAACCCCGATTAACATGCCAGTACTAGCTTTGCCTGTTAGCTTAGTCTTATGCCAAAAGACTCCGATTAACGCTCCCCAAATCGCGGCTGTTGAGTTTAGAACCGATAGCGTCGATGCGTTTAAAGTTTGCGCAGCATAGGCGAGCAGCATAAAGGGAAGGGCAGTGTTGAATAACCCAATCGTCATAAAGTGTCTAAAATTATTTCTTAGGGGGAGTTTGCGTTTAAGGTACATTGACATGAATAGCAAACTCATGGCGGCGAAGAGCACGCGAAATTCGATTAGGAAAGCTGGACCAAACGTATTGGCAGCAATGCGCATGAACAGGAATGAACCACCCCATATGGCGGCTAGGCATATTAAGCGAACAAAGCTTGCTGAACTCATGAGCTATCCTTCTATTTTTGTTACGCCAATGTGAACTAAACCAGTCGAATAGGCAATAGCAAAAAGGATTAGATTTCCGTTAATGGCTAGGATTTTATCCTGTTTGCCATTGAGTGGGAAAACGGCTGATATTTATTGTCGTCAAGCGCTGCTTTGCGGTTTAGCTTAAGTTGATATCAGCTATGCTACGGTGGTTAGTGTGTATGAATTTAATTGTGAACATCCGTAAGGGGGTGCGAAAGCACGGCTTCGAGATGTCAACGCGACAGGCATGGAAGTGCGGAATCAAGGCGAATCTTGTAAAGCGTGTTATCGGTGTCGTTCACGGGCAGGTAGTGTGTGTGATTGAAGGGGTTAGGCCAGAGCTTTCAACTGAGATGAATAATGCGCTGCATAGTGAAGAGAAGCAGGGTAGATATGTCTTTGTCGGAGGTGTCGTATGGCTACCGAATGACTTACTCGCCCCCGCGTTCCCTGACTTCATGTTTATGCACCTACGCAATCTGGGCACTAAGCACAAATACATGACTGATGACGAATTGTTTTTGAACTTGGCTTGATAAGAAATTTACCCGAGTTGGCAGAAGCCTAGAGCAATCGTCTAGGCTTATTTATTGGTTAGAATGGATACCAAAATAAATCCGTTTCTAGATAGCGCTTAACAATCGCGATAACAACAATGGAACTTACAGCGGCGATAAATATCTTGTCTTTCGTGCTAAGGGGCTTAGCGCTATACCAAGTCCGACTGTTATGGCGACCAAACCCACGTAGCGTCATTGCATTGGAAATCTCATCGGCCCGATCTAAGCTGGAAAAAATAAGTGGTCCGAGGATTTTTGCTACATTTTGCATGCGTTGCATTAGCGGTGTTTTCTTAGATATATCAAGTCCACGAGCTTGTTGAGCGTGCATTATATTTATGAAGTCATTTTTAACTTCAGGTAAATAGCGCAGAGTCAGGCTAACGGCATATGCTATTTTGTAGGGTACTCCGATTCTATTTAGGCTTGCTGCAAATTCAGTCGGATGTGTCGTAAAAACAAATACTAAAGCAATAGGAAACATACTGAAGTACTTGAGAGTGACTGTGACTAAATAGAATAGGGTTTCTTTTGTAATAGAATAGCTACCAGGAAGGTTGAGCAGTATATTTTGGGTCCCAATAAACTCACTACCTTGTTGTGGAGCGAGCAAGAACATAAAAAATGCATTCAAAAGCAATACGCTTCCGGTACCAATTAGCAGTGGTTTGTAGACCTTAAACGGCACTTTACTGATTTTTAATAGATACAGCCCTATTAGTAGGAGCGCAGCAATCATTCTTAGGTCAAATGTGGTCAGAACAACAGTAACCCAAGCGATAAACAAGGCAAACTTGGTGATGCCGTTTAGAGCATGCAGAGGTGACTTAGTGTCGACATAGCTAATGCCGAACTTCATTTTAGACGCATTCATGCTACGTGGCTCTCTTGCTGAATAAAATACTTCATAAACCCATTTTTATCGGCGATATCTAAATGAACAGCTAAGTCATACAAGCTCGTCGTTGTTAGATTCGCGGCATCTAATAATTTAGGATGGGTAAATACATCAGTCATTGGCTCATCAGCGATCAGCTTGCTATCAGAGATGACGATGGAACGTTCAGTATGCTCTAGGACTAAGTGCATATCGTGTGAGATTATTATGATCGTAGCACCCAGCTCTTCGTTGAGCTTGCGAACAAAATTTAACATAGAGGTATAGTTTCTGTAGTCTTGTCCCGCCGTGGGTTCATCCAAAATGAGAAGTTGAGGTTCAAGGGCAAGAATAGATGCGATGGTGACACGTTTTTTTTGACCGTAGCTGAGCGCTTCAATCGGCCAATTTCGGTACTTGCTTAGTCCACATAACTCGAGTGTGCCTAAAACTTTCTCTTCAATTTGATGTTCGTCTAAACCCTTATTCCTGAGCCCAAATGCGACTTCATCAAAGATCATGTGGTGAGAGATCATATGATTTGGGTTTTGCATGACAACGCCGATCTTTTGGCTGCGTTCAAAGATGGATAGCGAACCGATGTCCTGCCCTTTGAAGCAAATGTTCCCTGAATCAGGTGTCAATACCCCCATAATTAGCTTGGTAATCGTAGACTTACCAGAGCCATTTTTGCCGAGTATTGATAGAATCTCCCCTTGCTTTACATCAAACGAAACATCATCGAGGGCGTTTTTTTCACCATCGTAGGAATATGTTATCCCATTAACTGACAGTATTGAGTCGTCGTTTGGAGTAGCTGATTTCTCTAATGTATTCCACTCAGAAAAGTAAGGCTTACAAGCTTGAGCTGGTAGAGAATGGAGGTGTGCGCAGTTGGCTTTATCTACGGGGTATTTAGCTACTTTCAACGCAGATAAATAGAGAGGTTCACGGATACCATGCGTATTCAATAGTGAAGAGCTAAGAATTTCATTTGGCGTCATGTCAGCAATGATTTGTCCTTGCTCCATCAAGATGACCCTATCGACATGTCGGTGGAGAACATCCTCCAGGCGATGCTCAATGATAATGATGGTTTTGCCCGTTTCTTTATGCAGTTGATCGATGATCTCTACAGTTTTTCGCCCTGTTTTTGGATCTAACGCTGCGAGTGGCTCATCAAAGAGCAGCGTATCGACATCATCGACTAAGATGCCAGCTAAAGATACTCGCTGTTTTTGCCCTCCAGATAAGTCATGAGGAGAGCGTTCGAGCATGTTTTCTAGTTCAACCATCTTTGCAGTTGATTGAACTAGTGGGTACATTTCTAGGTTTGTACACAACTGATTCTCTAAAGCAAAGGCGATATCTTCACCAACGCTCAGGCCGACAAATTGGCTATCTGTATCTTGTAATACGGTGCCAATTTGCTCGCTATAGTAGTGCAAATCGAGTTGAGTGGTGTCTTTGTTGTTAAAGGTGAGTTTTCCGGAAATCTCACCTTTAATTGCATGGGGTATCAGCCCATTTAAGCATTGCCCAAGTGTAGATTTACCACTTCCACTTGGGCCGATAATAACTATTTTCTCTCCTTTCTCTATCCTTAGATTGATATGTTTTAATGTCGGTTTGTCCAAAGACTCATATCTAAAAGAGAAGTCAGAAAATTCAATAGTCATCTGTTAAGAAGCCTCAGTAAGGTTTTGGCTCTGTCGGTTGCGTTTTGCCACAGTTTTTAAAATGAAGTAGCCAACAACAGCAATAAGCACAGTGTTACCTGCTGCGATAATAGAAAGCTGGGTGAATACTTTGGTAAACGGTTCTGCATAAAGAACGGTGTCTAAGAACGCGGAGCATCCATAGCCAAATACGTTACCAACGAGTGCAAGCAGCATAAATAGTGAGAAATCTTTGTTGTTAAACTCGCCCTTAGAAATACGATGCTTAGTTAGCATTGGGAAAAAGCCGATGACTAACCCAACAATCCCTGAGCCTAGAACCCAAGTTAACCAAACACCCCAGCCAGCGAAAAGGTCAGTAACCCAATGGCCTATGAAACCAACTAAAAAACCGACTATTGGGCCAAAAAGGACAGAGAAAAGTGCTAAGACTGCCATAGCAGGTTTAAGAGTGGTATTTGCGAACACCGGAATTCCGAACATTGGTAATCCTCCAATGCCGTAGAGCGCGGCGCCGATAGCGATAATCACTACTGTTTTTGCAGAAAAATTCATAGATATCCCTTGTCTAGATCTGAATGTAAAAATTGGATGTAAGTGGTGTTGTAATTATGTATTGGCCATCACAGCAAGCTGTCGATTATACCCTGTTAATCTGCAGCTTGGAAAGGTAAGAGTCTGGATGTCCAGATGCCTAGCTATGATGTTTGGAATAAACTTGAAGGGAAGGAAATGTGCCCAAGGAGCAGGTGTGCTCCTCGGGCCATATCATCGAATTAGTGGTCTAAGTAGAGGTAGTTTTGCCAACTCTTCATGCGGATTAGCACCTTACGCATGATAGATACATGCGTGAAGCTGTCGGAGTATACGGCAACTTCCACAGCTGTGCCTAGTGGGAGGTGGTAGTCAGAAAGATCATCAGTAATTTTCAGCTTGGCAAATACTCTGCCGCTGGTACGAAGAGCTTCCGTGCCAAGTAAAGTGCCGCGTGCTTGAAATTGGCTCTCACCAATAGCGGGCAGTACTTCTACCACTTCACCTTTAAACACTTTGCCCGGTAAGGCTCTAAACAAAAATTCCGCTTCAAAGCCTGGGCGTAGTCGTTGTAAAGAGTTTTGACGGAATGCGGCAGTGTAAAACTTCTCTTCAGTATGGACAAACGTCATCACTGGAGATAGTGGCAAAGGAACGGCCATTACACCAGGTCTCAGGGCGAGCTGAGTAGCGAAGCCATCCGTTGGTGCCACGACAACCGTTTGTTCTAAATTAAACTCCGCTTGGCGTAGTTCTTCAATTAGACGGGCGACAGTTGTATTTTCCCCGCCAATTTCAGAGTCTAATGCTAATTGAGCTTGTTCTACCTTTGCATCGGCGACGTTAACTGAAGATTCAGCTGCTTTGTAAGCTTGGCGTCGAGTATCGAGTTGTTGCTCGGTAAATGCACCGCTGTTGAAACCGCGTTGATAACGGTCAAACTCACGTTGCGCCTTGTCTCTTTCTGCAATTGCTTTGTTTTTTGCTGCAAGGGCTTCTTGTAACACAGAGTCTAAGCCTAGTGCGCCTTGGCTTGCTTCCTTAATTTGTGCTTTCTTCTTCGCAACTTCCGCTTCATAAGGAATGGGATCGATTCTAAACAGCACGTCTCCTTGCTTAAGTGGTGTATTGGCTTCAACGGGTACTTCAATGACTCTGCCTCTAACGCCTGAGACAATTGGGGTCGTGGTGTAAACTTGATTACCGATCTGAGTAAATGGATGATTGTAGTTCATTAACAGGATTAAGGTGCCAATTAACACGACCCCACCAAGTACTGCAGTCGGGACTGTCCACTTGTTGAGTGGAATGTTGAACACTTTGAAGATGGCGATACAAAGTGCTGTGTAAGTCAGAATGAGTAGTAAATCCATTATTTTTCCTCCTCATTGCTGTTAACTCCTGCCTGAACAGAAGGTGGATTTTGATCTTTCTGTTTTAGTTCTTCCATCTCTTTTTGCAACTGACGAACTTGGTCGATAAGCGTGTCTACACGGTGATGAATGTCATGTTGCTCTTCTTCGAGCTTTTGAAATCCCCAACCACGCTCTTTCCGCCATAGAGTTGCCCATATCCATAGAAATGGCCATAGCGCGTGAAGAGTAAACAGGCTTACCCAGCCCGCATAATGAATGGCGTCTTGATGAGGGTGGTCGCGCTCTTTTGAAATTTCATAGGGTATATCGTGAATGACAATAATGCCGTAGAAGATAACCAAGGCTACGAATATCAGCAGACCCAACGCGAAGTAATCTAGAAACATACCAACTGTCCTTGTTTAAAATACAGTGAATAGATAATGAGGTATTCCTATAGAGTATAGAAATAAAATCAATGAATTAGATATGCATTAATTGATCTTGATAGCAATAATGGCGCATATATCAAATCAGTATTGAGATTGTTGAGTGGTGAAATAAAAAGTACGTAAAACGCCTAATGTGAGTATCACTAGGCATTCGAAAGTGATTGAGTGACTATTCGGTACAGACCTGATTTCGGCCGTTAGCTTTGGCACGATAGAGGGCTTTGTCTGCGCGATAGAAAGTGCGCTGAGTATTCTCCCCCTCACGGTGAAGGGTAATACCAATACTGACGGTTAAGCCACGCTCACCAAGTATGTTTTGCCAGCCAAATTTGAAAATACGCTCGCGGTAGTTCTCAGCATGCATTTCGGCTTGCTCGAGAGTTGACCGTTCTAGTATGACTAGGAACTCCTCACCACCAAAGCGAACACAAGAAGCCCCACGGAACTTAAAGTAAGCAGCAAGTTCGTGCGAGACGTTAACAATCGCCTTATCACCCACCAAGTGGCTGAGCTCGTCATTAATGGATTTAAAGTGGTCGATATCCACGACCATTAATGCAAATGGCACATCATGCAGCAGCAAGTCTTTTAACTTAACATCGAGCCAACGACGATTGTGTAGAGAGGTCAGCGGGTCTGTAAATACATCCTGCTGCAATTGGGCAACGGTGTGTTTTTGACTCTCAGTGGTTTCTTTTAGTTCGCGGTTTTCTTGTTCAGATAGAATGAGTTTCAGTTGAAGTTCAAAGCGAGAAAGTCTTCTTAATTGACTTGCACCAAGTTCCCCGATAGGAATTTTCTTCATTAAATCACTTTCGATTCGATAGGCGCTTTTTTGGTTCTCCAATGCGCCTTTAAAATCTTGTTTTTGTTCGCATATTTCACTTAGAGAGTTGCAGAGCCTAAGATTTAGGATCGGCGATGCGTATAGTTTCACTCGTCGGCGTGCTGATTCGAGAACCCAGTTCGCAATGTGAGGCTTGTTTTGCTCGCTTAGGCAGGCTGCGAGTTCGAGGCGAATCATATTTGATAGCCAGTTCGAGTGAATATTGCCCGCAGAGTACTGGACGTTGCCAAGACACTGCATCGCGAGTTCCATTTGCTTGTTCTGGCGGTAGAGCTTAGCTTGATAGAGAAGCACTTGACCTGTAAGCAGCTTGTCACTGACCAGGATACTTAGTTCTTCGCACTCTTTGATTAGATCGTTTGCTGCAGTTGTGCGTTTGAGCTCAATGTAACAAGAGAGCATGTACAGTTTATAGCGCAGGCGCAACGATCGGCTGCTGATCGCGTGGTCGATACTATCGATTTTTTGGTAGTACCTTAGCGCGCGGTTGTGGTCACCATAGGCATCACACAAATTGCCCATACCAAGCACGGAAAGAACATAGGCGTCGATAAAACCGCTGTCTACAGCAATGGTTGAAGAGGTAATATATTCGTTCAGTGCACCATGGAAATCGCCATTCTCAACCAAGCGGTCAGCAAGGCTATTACGTACTTCTAGGATAAGCTCAGCGTCTTTAGGCAATGAGAGATAATCAAGTGCTTCGATCAACTCTTCGATACTGGTTTGCAGTTGTTTAAGCTCGACACGAAACTCAGCACTGATGATTAGGCACTGTGCGATCTCTTGAGGTGTAGTGGCAACATGCTGACGAGCATGGTTCCAAAATATGATGGCCTCTTCACCGGAAACGGACGAAGGATCTAAGCCGGAGTCAGAAATTTTATTGAGTAAGGCTTCCATGCTGTTCGTCCTGTAGCTGACTGTCTTCTAGTTGTTCTAAGGTAAATGGGAAAGTAAGTATATCTTGGAAGCTCACCTTAGGCAGTGAATCGTCTAGACCTTTCCTATGCCAAGGATATATTTCGATCATTTTGGCTAGTACATGGAAAACGTTAAGGGCTTCTTCGCCTCTATCTGCAAGCAGTATGCCTAATCGTTCGCGGCTAAGACGCGCGAGCATATCTTGCTTGTTACATAGTGAGTGGGCGAGTTCGGTACACACATCCAGGTAGTTGGGGTCATTATGTTGAATGACAATAACCGCATGGTTTGAACGTTTTAGCTCGGTTTTAAACAGAACCAACTGCTCCCACCAATAGGTCTCTGAGACCATTTGACTCAGTTGCTTTTCTGGATCGAATTCGTGTTGACCGCGAATTCGGTTGATTAGCTTGCGCGCACGTTGCTCAAGTTGTCGTTTCGAAGCTCGGGCCTTGTCATTACTCACGCGAGCCGTTTGTTCACGCAGCATATCGGTGGAGTGTTTGCGATATTTTTTGAACGCTTCCAACGCGGTTTCGAAATCCCCTGACTCTTCTGCTACACGAGATTGCTGGAAGCAGATCTGTGATAGCAGTTCGCCGTTGTCAAAGCTGATGGCTGATTGTTCAGCTTGAACCAGTAGCTCAGCAGCTTTATCGGGGCGTTTACGCAGTAATTCTACTCTAGCTCGACTAATATATGAATGAGCTTTCATCCACACTAAGTCGTGCTTCATGGCGATTTCGTGCGCTTTACGTGTTGCTTCTTCTGCGTCTTCTACGCGTTCGAGGCCCAAAAGTGCGAGGCCTCTAAAATCCCAAATTTCTGCTTGCCAAGTGTTGTCGCTGTGTTCTTTTAGCGCTTCTGCTGCTCCATCAAGTACAGACAACATTTCAACGTAATTATTTAGTAGGTAGTGATCCCAGGCTAACAGGATACGAGCTTTACCTTCGAGTAAGTTAACACGGGCATTGTTGGCGACGATTACAGCGAGTTCATGAGTCGTTTTCGCTAGATTGTATTCATGAGTCATGCGCCAAACGTTGCCAAGTCCTATTAAGGCTTCGAGCTGTATTTCGATTTCATCAACCAGTGCGGACTGCTCTAGTGCATTAATCCAGTATTGTTGGGCAGAGTAGTAACGTGCTTGCCCCCAGTAATGGAGCGCATAAATGTGAAGAATTTCAGGGAGTAGGTCGTCGGTGTCGAGAGCATTGAGCTTGCCGTGGGCTTCTTTAATGAACTTTAGCCCTTTGCGATAATCCATTACGCACCAGGCACAGCGTGACATGATGATCAGGCACTGAATCTCGCCTTCTGGGTAGAGTATTTGTGCCGAACGTGCAGCACATTGCTCAGCAATAGCCCAAGTTTTTTCCGGCTCCGATTCGACCTTGTTCTTTAGTTGGTCTATTTCGATCTCTAGAAGTCGCTGGCTTTTATCCAATGAATCAATCCTATAACACTAATACCGACTAGCATACACGATACACAAGGTAATTATATGAATAGCCATGCGTTAATCTCTACTAAAAGTAGTAAATCAGCGGGCGATTAACGGTACACGTCACAATACCGGGGGAACAGCCCCTAATAATTATGAAAGTAAGTCGCGCAGAGTCAAAGGCGATTGAGTTAGCTCTAGATTCTGAGCGGCGGTCTTGCCTGTCTTATCCTGGTAGCACAAATTATGCCAAGCTCGGAAAATATCCAACATTGGTAGCAATCCACCAGGGCGTAATTTGCGCCTTGGTTCGTTGATGAAACTCTCAAATAGAGTCTGAAATCTGACTTGATAGAATTGAGTTTTCTTGATGGAAGCCTTGCGTAGCCACTGTCTTGGCGGGTTGTTCTGCCCTGCAAGGTAGCAAATGCCTTTCGAGGCATTGTTGGTTGTCGCGATGGCCCAGCGATCGCGCCACCAACCCATATGAACAATATCAACTTTGTCGAAATCTTTGTTATCTCCCCAGTTGCTATCCTCTTCAACGTACATAAGGTCGGCTTTTTGACGCTGAAGACGTGGTAGACAGACACTCAGTGCTGCAGAGCGTAGAACAGGGTCTTGCGGCAAGTAGATGGAAACCTGTCGATCATCTTTACACATATCAAGTACGTGTAAGAAATGCGCATAGGAAGTGTATGGTGGACGGATTAATGCACCTTTCGATGGGTAATTGAATACCGTTAGGTTGCCCATCGGATCTTCAACGTTACCTCTTGCGAGTATAGTCTGGTACTTTTCGTCGATTCGCTCTCTTAGTATAGGAGAGGGAGCCGGAACGGGAAGATTTGCTTCAGATGAGTGATCATGAGAGACAAATCGCGCTGGGAATTGGTATGGATTGTGATCCACTGAGCCAACAGGCTCTTCATCCGAAGAGTAATTGACGTGCTGGCAGAGGATATAACCACTATGGGCTTCACCCGTCGCCATCCACAGCACCCCGTTGTTGCTTTTCGGTTGGAGAGGAACGTAGTAAGAGGCCAGTTGATAGTTTTCAGCGTGGTTGACCCAACGTGCATCGAACATCGCTAACTTACGACGGCAGCGACTTGCTATATGGTCAAGGTGGTCGTAAAACGTCTTTGGATTGATTTCTAGCTTGCGGCAAATTTCACGCACCGAATAGCCCATAAAAAGCAGACCAAGGAGGTTTTCTTGAAAATGGAGTTTTTTATTTGCCCCAGACCATTTGTCGACAAAGGTTGATTGGCAGCATTTACAGCGATAACGTTGGCGGTCACCACTGTAGCCAAAGGCATGGTATAGATGCTTATGTGTGTGGACTGAAAGGCCGAAGTTTTCGCACTCGTCGTTGCGACATGCTGGAAGCCCATCACTGTGTAGTTGACGCAGGCGATGAAGCTCGTTAAGAACTTCTTGATTATTAAGTAAGGGGGGGAAAGCGCCACATTCACGGCAAACCATCGCAGGTCGCTTAGGGTTCGCATGCTGCACAACGTAACGATGTGCATCACTCAATCCAAAGTTGTCACACGCCAATGTTTTACAAAAGTTGAGCTGTAACCCATTCGCTTCCTTTGGCAGTTGGCCGGCTGTCACTATCTCCCCCTCGGGATTATTCGGGCCACCAAACTAGGTTTGGTGGCGAAAGGAATGAAACTAGATGTTGATAGCAGTTTCTAATGCCACTTTCATCATGTCGTTGAACGATTTTTGACGCTCTTCAGAGCTAAGTTTCTCACCACGGATGATGTGGTCAGACACTGTAAGAATCGTTAGAGCCTTAGCGCCAAGATCTGCCGCTACGCCATAGATACCAGCTGCTTCCATATCAACACCTAAGATACCCAGTTTTTCCATCTTTTCGAAGATGTCAGCTTCTGGTGTGTAGAACAGGTCAGCAGAGAATACGTTGCCCACTTTAACGGGTACTTCTTGAGCACGGGCTTGCTTAACAGACTCTTCCAGTAGGCCATAGTCAGCAATTGCAGCGAAATCGTGATTGTTGAAGCGAATACGGTTTACTTTTGAGTCTGTAGAAGCACCCATACCGATAACTACGTCCATGAGTTTCACATCATCACGTACTGCACCACAGCTACCTACACGGATTACATTTTTCACACCGTACTCTGCGATTAGCTCGTGAACATAGATGCAGCATGAAGGGATACCCATACCATGACCCATTACAGATACTTTCTTACCTTTGTACGTACCTGTGTAGCCGAACATGTTACGAACGTCACATACTTGCTTCACATCGTCTAGGAACGTTTCTGCGATGTATTTTGCGCGTAGTGGGTCGCCTGGCATTAGAACCGTTTCAGCGAAATCACCTGGTTGTGCGTTAATGTGTGGGGTTGCCATAGTTATTACTCCAAAAAATACTAGTAATACGAACTGCTAATTACTAATTATGTTGATTTTGAAAAATCTCTTGAGCCAATACTAGCTATTACTGCGCATAGACCATGAGAAGTATGTCACAAAAAGGGGGTGTTTGACGCAATATTTGGTCTTTGATAACTAATTCTGTTGAAAGTGAATGAGCAATCGATTCGTAAAAACGTTTGCCTAATGAGTGAACCAAAAAACGCTTTGATACGTACTCCTTTATCGAATTGTACAAATTAAATTTTTGTACAGTATTTGAAGATTGTGCTATAAAAGTTATACAGGAAGTGGTCTTGTATAACCTTGCTTAAAAGGAGCTCAACATGGATCAGCAGCCAATCAAAATCGGAATCAGTGCTTGTGTATTAGGCGAGCGCGTTCGCTTTGACTCAGGGCATAAGATCAGTAAGTTCGTAACCAAGGAGTTGACGCCTTACTTTGAATTCATGCCAATCTGCCCAGAAGTGGGCTCAGGAATGCCAGTTCCGCGTCCTACCATCCGCTTAATGTCTAATGAAGACAGAGTTGCGCTGGTTGAAACTAAAGATCCCACTAAAGAGCACACTCAAAAGGTGATTGATTACTCAAAACAGAAGGTGGCGTCTCTAGAAAAAGAGCAGCTGTGTGGCTATATCGTCTGCGCCAAGTCACCCACATGCGGCATGGAGCGAGTAAAAGTGTACAAAAAGAACAGCGCCGAGAACGTAGGCGTTGGGCTTTATACAAATGAGCTGATGAAAGCTATGCCTTGGCTACCTGTTGAAGAAGATGGCCGACTTAATGATCCTGTGCTTAAAGAAAACTTTATTGCTCGCGTCTATACCTTGAAAGATTTCTATGACTCGATGGGTGACGAGCCTACTCGCGGCAAAATCGTGGCCTTTCATTCTCGTTACAAGCTGACGCTAATGGCTCACCATCCAGCTTCTTATAAAGAGCTAGGCAAACTAGTGGCTAATGTGAAAGATTACGATATCAATGAGTTTTACCAGTTGTACCGCCAAGGCTTGATGGCCGCAATATCCAATAGAGCAAGCAGAAAAAACAACACCAACGTGTTGATGCATCTCCAAGGTTACTTTAAGCGCGAGCTTAGCCGTTCGCAAAAGAAAGAACTAAGACAAGTGATTGAAGATTACCGAGTGGGTCTGCTGCCTTTACTTGCCCCATTGACCCTGATTAAACACTATTTGGCAACGCACCCTGATGCCTATTTAGAGGATCAAGCATTTTTACAACCTCACCCACAGGAGTTACGTTTACGTTATGGGTTATGAGAAAAAACTGTACGCCATTCGTGAAGTGTCTGAGATAACGGGCATTAAGCCAGTTACGTTACGCGCATGGCAAAGGCGTTACAACTTAGTTCAGCCTCAGAGAACCGAGAAAGGTCACAGACTTTATACCGATGATCATATTGCTCTTATTGGCGATATTCAGGGTTGGCTCAGCAAAGGTGTGCCGATTGGTAAGGTAAAAGAGCTACTGGCGTCTGACGAACCGAGCAAAAACCAAGGTGAGTACGCCATTACTCAGCTTGATGAAATCAATGACTTCCTACAAGCGCTCGCTGATCTTAACAGTGGCAAAGCGGAGTCTATTCTCTCTACGGTACTTAAAGAGTATCCCTTGGAAGTCGTAGAAAAACAGTTTATTCAGCCTGCTGAGAAGGCTTTATCTGTAGTTCGGTTTGGTCTCCGTACGCTGCAAAAAGGCATGATGGACTCGATCATAGTGACACGTATCAACTCAATAATTGATGCTGAAAGTAAAACCGCTCGAAAAGGGAAATGTCTGTTCATCAACTGCGATACGCATAATGATGTCACTGCTCGCTTATGGGCACTGAAGCTTGCGGAGTCGGGGATGAATCTAGTGATAGTCAACGGCATAGAAGATCTTACTGGATTAGTAGAGCATCAGGGCTTAAATGCTTATACCTCGGTGGCAATCAACAGTTCGCGTCCAATGAGTGCTAGTCAGATGGTTGCCATTGACAAAATAAAGGCGTCGTTTTCTGGGCAAGTATTGCTATCAAATTCAATCGAAGAGTAAGGATTCGCCGTGAAACTAGTTTGGCTACGCCGAGATTTACGTGTCGAGGACAATACTGCCTTAACGAAAGCCTGTGAGAGTGGAGAACCAGTGGTTGCTTTATACATAGCAACGCCAGAAACTTGGACAGAACACTCACTCGCTCCAATGCAGGCAGATCTTATTTACAGAAGGTTATTTGAGCTACAAAGTGATCTGCACAGCAACAATATTCCTCTTTATTACGCAGAGGTAGAGACATTTAGATCTGCGGCTCAGCTTGTGGCGAAGGTTGCTGAACGAGAAGCGGCTAGCGGCGTTTTCATCAACAAAGAGTATGAGCTCAATGAACAAAATCGAGATGCTCTTTTAGCAGAACAACTTACTGAAGCAGGTATAGAGTGCCACCAGTTCGATGATAAATGCGCGCTAAAGCCGGGAAGTGTGTTCAACAAGCAAGGTGAGTACTTCAAGGTGTTTACACCCTTTAAGCGTGCTTATTTAGAAAAACTCTACCGCCACCCTCTTAATGTGTCCCAAATTCAGCCATTAGAAGTAGAAGCTGCCAAATTGGTTAATTTAGATCTCGTAAGTGAGCTCTCTCCGCAGTCAAACTTTGCTTATCCACGCGTATCAAGTGGGCGCTATCCGGTACAAACTAAGCAGGTAATCAAATCTTTGCGAGAGTTTGACCGGAGCAAAGTGGAGCAGTATCAGCAGCAACGCGACTTCCCTGCTATTGACGGCACCAGTGCCTTGTCTCCATACCTTGCCATAGGTGTGCTATCCGTTCGGCAGTGTTTAGCACGAGTGATGTACACTCAACCCTTACCTTTAACGGGTGGGCGAGAGGTGTGGCAAAGTGAGTTGATTTGGCGCGAGTTCTACCAGCATTTAAGCTATTTTGAACCTAAGCTTAGCAAAGGAGAAAGCTTTACTGATTGGGGGAACAACCTCATTTGGCGCAACTCTGAGCAGGCCATTTCCGCGTGGAAAAGCGGCAATACAGGTTATCCGATTGTTGATGCAGCGATGCGCCAGCTAAATCAGACTGGTTGGATGCACAACCGTTTGAGGATGATAGTGGCGAGTTTCCTCGTTAAAGATCTCCATGTGGATTGGCGCATTGGTGAGCAATACTTTATGTCTCGGCTTGTTGATGGTGACTACTCCGCCAATAATGGTGGCTGGCAGTGGTGCGCGTCAACGGGGTGTGATGGCCAGCCCTACTTTCGTATCTTTAACCCAATTACGCAGGGAGAGAGGTTTGACGGTGAAGGAGAGTTTGTTCGTCGATGGGTACCTGAAATTCGTGAAGTGCCAAATAAGTATATTCATCAACCTTGGAAGTGGGTTGAGAGTGATCGCTTGGCATATCCTAAGCCGATAGTTGATCACAAGACCGAAAGAGAGATAACCTTAAGTCTCTATAAACAAGCCAAGGAAGTATAAATGGTGCGTACGGTCCTCGCATTAATGTGTTTTTTCAGTGCTCCGCTGCTCGCTGCCACTTATGAGTTGCCTGTCGAAGGCAGTAGTATTGTTGGTCGAACTCAGTTCCATCAGGTTCAAGAGGGCGAGACGTTGGCAAACATAGCTAAGCATTACGACGTTGGTTTTTTATCGTTAATGGCGGCCAACAAAGGTATTGACCCATTCCTGCCTAAAGTCGATTACGTACTGACTATACCAACGCAGATTATCCTGCCCAATGTTGAGCGCAAAGGTATTGTGATCAATCTTGCTGAACTTCGCCTATATTACTTTCCTGAACACAGCAATGAAGTGCAGATTTTTCCGGTAGGGATTGGTCGAGTAGGGCGCGATACACCAGAAATGGAAACCACCATTAGCCAGAAACGTCCAAACCCAACATGGACGCCTCCTGCTTCGATTCGTAGAGACTACCTTGCCAAAGGTATCGAGTTACCGGCAGTGGTTCCAGCTGGACCAGACAACCCGCTCGGTGAGTATGCTCTGCGCTTGGCTCATGGCGTGGGAGATTACCTTATCCACGGCACCAACAAAGATTTCGGTATTGGGTTAAGGGTGAGCTCAGGTTGTATTCGTATGGAGCCCAAAGATATAGAATGGCTGTTCGCGCAAGTGAAGCTCGGTGAGAAAGTCACGGTAATTAACGAGCCGATTAAAGTCGCACTAGAGCCGGATCGTAGCGTATTTATTGAAGCGCATGAGCCTTTAACTCGGAGTGATGGCGTGAAAAAGCCGCTAGAGATGCCGATTGAACTGAGCTGGTGGTTAGAAGAGTTTGAGCAGCCAGATACTAAAGCAAGAGCTGCAATATTGGCGCAAAATGGTGTTCCAGTAGAAATCGTTGCCCCAACGTTTGTCAATTAAATCAGCACCAAGAATACGGGTAATAAAAAAGGGTCTGCATTGCAGACCCTTTTTTAAGAAAGACGAGATTACTTAGTGTAAGACTGAGCAATGTTGTCGATACGTTCGTTTGCACGAGCCGCTTCTTCTTGTGCCGCCATAGCAGAATCACCAGACTTACGTACTTCAGACTGTAGCGCTTGAACGTCTTGGCTTAGCTGGCTTACTTGGTTTGATAGTTCGTCGATTTTTGCCGTAGTTGCTTCGTCTGGAGTAGACGAACAACCTGCTAGTAGAAGAACAGAAGCTGCAGCAGCTGCGATCAACATTTTGTTCATGGTGGAACTCCTTCGTATGTAAGTATCAAATAACGCCCTATACCTTTTTATCGTATAGTGACTGAGATCAGTTTAGCCCTATTTTTAACCTTCCTAAAGCAGCTAAAAGTCAAAAAAACCCAAGAATTTAAGTAATTATCGAATTAGTTGACCAACATCTCATTGGCGCGACGAATAAATGTAAGCGATACATAGCGTTTGTTCTGTGCCGTAGAGTGCAAAAAGATTATTTTCTGTGATCTCTATCCTCTATGGGCGAATCCAGTTATCATAGCCTGTTTTTAATATATTTCGTGTTGGTAGGTACATTCGAAACTTGTACTAGCAACGCCGCGTGACCATTTGGAGAATACTTTGCACTTTAAAGATTTAGGCTTAGACAATCGCTTACTCAAGAACTTGAAGCATTTAGACTTTAAGCAGGCGACAGAGATCCAGCAAAAGGCGATACCCGTCTCTATTGCTGGTAAAGATCTGTTGGCCTCTTCTAAAACAGGCTCAGGTAAAACGCTAGCTTTTGTATTACCTATGCTTCACAAGTCGCTAAAAAACAAAGCTTTTTCTGCAAAAGATCCGCGTGGTGTTATTTTGGCTCCAACACGTGAACTTGCTAAACAAGTTTATGGTGAGCTACGAACTATGCTAGGCGGGCTCTCTTACGACGCGACTTTAATCGTGGGTGGTGAAAACTTCAACGACCAAGTTAAAGCGTTGCGTCGCTACCCTAAGTTCATTGTTGCGACTCCAGGGCGTTTAGCTGACCATCTAGAGCACCGTTCACTCTATCTTGACGGCCTAGAAACACTAGTGTTGGATGAAGCTGACCGCATGCTAGATCTTGGTTTCGCACCTGAGCTGCGTCGTATTCATAACGCGGCTAAACACCGTCGTCGCCAGACACTCATGTTCTCTGCAACCCTTGATCATGCAGAAGTCAATGACATAGCATTTGAGATGCTGGATGCGCCAAAACGCATTGCTATCGGTGCCGCGAGTGCCGAGCACAAAGATATCACGCAGAAATTCTACCTTTGTGATCATTTGGACCACAAAGAGGCGATCCTAGATCGCATTCTAGAAGAGGCTGAGTACAAGCAGCTGATTATCTTTACTGCGACGCGTGTGGATACAGAGCGTCTGACTGAAAAGCTGAATGAGAAAAAGCTCAAAGCGATTGCCCTTAGCGGTAGCCTAAATCAGACTCAGCGCAACACGATTATGAGCCAGTTTGAGCGTGCAGTATTCAAAATTCTAGTGACGACAGATGTCGCTTCTCGTGGACTCGACATTGCCAATGTGACTCACGTGGTCAACTTTGATATGCCAAAGCATACTGAAGAGTACGTTCACCGTGTAGGTCGTACTGGTCGTGCGGGCAATAAAGGTGATGCGGTTTCGTTGGTTGGTCCTAAAGACTGGGATAGCTTCAAGCGCGTTGAAGCGTACTTGCAGCAAGACTTAAGCTTCTCGGATCTAGAAGGTCTGAAAGGTAAGTTTAAAGGTCTTAAACCGCGTAAGCCTGACTTCCGTAATAAAGGTAAAGCGACTAAGAAAGCGAAACCACAAGCGAAGAAGACTGCGAAGAAACCTGTCAAACGTGACAAGAGCTTCCACCAGAATGTGGCAGTGGGCGACAGCGTATTTATTCCAAAGAAGAAAACGCCGCCAAAGCCTGACAGCGAATAAGCACGGATTGATAGAAAGCCATTTGATGAACTCAAATGGCTTTTTTATTAGTATGTTACAGACGAGTGAGGATGAGTTTCAAGGAAGGAAGATGAAAACGGGTATAACAATAAGCTTGGCGCAAGTTCCAGTTGTGAGAGGTGACGTTTCTGCTAACCTTGAAGGCCATCTTGAGATGATAGTTCAATCAGGGCATAGCAATGCTGATATTGTCGTTTTCCCAGAGCTTTCATTGACAGGGTATGAGCTAGATTTAGCTGCTGAACTCGCTTTCTCTCCAGAGCCTTCGAGTTTCAAACAGTTGTCACAAGCAGCGGTGGACAATCAAATCATAGTGATTGCAGGGTGTCCGCTAAAAAGCACTCAATCTTCAAAGCCCTGCATTGGTGCGGTTATATGCTTCCCTAACGGAGATGTTGAGTTCTATTCGAAGCAATATTTGCATGTAGGAGAGGAAGAGTATTGCTCATACGGAAGTGGTGACTATTGCTTTGAAGTTAATGAGTATAAGGTCGCACTTGCCATTTGTGCTGACTTTGCTAATCCGATTCATTCTCAACGCGCAAAGGAGATAGGGGCGGATATCTACATCGTTAGCGCGCTTATTTCTGAAAGCGGCTATGACGCTGATGCAGAAATACTATCTGAAATTGCATCTAAGCATGACTTGCCCGTCTTACTTAGTAATCATATTTCTCCAACAGGCGGCTGGGAGACCTGTGGCAAAAGTTCAATATGGAACTCACGGGGGGAGCTAGTAGGAGGCACTATGTCAAAAACAAGTGGCTTGGTTCTGTGCAGGATTAGTTGTGATGGACTTGAAGCGGTCAATATAGTTGGCCGTGGCAAACGATGCTTGCATAGCCATCTTTACACACCTTTACATCACATGACGTAACTTTACCTGCATTAGCATATTCTTAAATAGAAGGGGCAAGAGAAGGAAAACGTCATGAAAGTCAAAAGCACTATCATCGCATTGCTCGGGATTGCTATCGCGTTCGGAGCCGTGGCTGGTGGAATGAATAAAAGCATGAAAAACAACATGTCGCGTCCAGCATTTTCTCAGTTTGATCTGGATGGTGATGGTCAGATTACCGAAGCCGAGTTTAATCAAGTAAGGTCGGAACGTATTGCTCAGCGAACAGAAGAGGGGCGTACGTTGAAAAATATCAATCAAAGCCCGATGTTTGCTTCGCTAGATACAAATGCCGACGGTGTTGTATCGGAGCAAGAGTTTATCGCTCATCAAGGTGTAGCAACCCCCAAAAAAACTATGGGCAAAGGCAAAAATAACCAGTAGCTTTAATGTATTAGGCCTCCATTTGTGAGGCCTAACTTATTTTGAGGCCAAGGAAGCAAACGCGCTTGTTCTCGTGTGCTAACTTATATATCAGATAACGCTAATATATAGTAAGGGAATTGCTATGACTGGGTATAGCTGGTTACAAAGAGCTCTGATCATTCCACCTGTCCTGTTTGGCATTGTGCTATTGGTGGTAGCGCCGGGAATGAAGGCCGAACCGCCTAAAGCGAGTACTACTGCTGCGAAAAAAGTAGTTCGGGTGTTGAAAGTCGATCCGCGAAATGTACAACCATCAGCTGTCGGGTATGGATATACTGAGCCCGCACAAGACTGGCACGCTCAGTCTGAACTCGACGGCGCTGTTGTGTGGGTTTCTGAGCAATACAAAACCGGCAATATTATTCGTAAAGACACTGAAATTCTTAGAATCGATCCCGCCTCTTATCAACTCACTATTGCCCGTTTGCAAGCGGAACTTGACGTACTGACGTTAACAAACCGAACTATCATTGATTCACTGAAGATTGCAGAGAAAGAGTTTCAGGTACAGCAGTTAGAATATGCCCGTTCAATCAAACTGAGTGAAACTGGTCATCTATCCAATACTGAGAAAGACCGAGCGACTAAAGACTTGCTGAGTAGCCAGCAGCAGCTCCAGACTCAAAAAAATCAGCTGGCGATTAATCAAGCGCAGCAGAAGGTATTACAAATGGAACTTGCGCTTGCAAACCGAGACCTTGAACAAACGGTTATTAAAGCCCCGTTTGATATTCGCGTTATCGAAACGCTAGTGGGGCTTGCTGAGTATGTTAACAAGGGGGAATTACTGCTCAAAGCGGACGGTATTGATGCCGTCGAGGTACGGGCGCAGTTTCCATTAGGTAAAATGCGTCCGTTAAGAAGTGCCAAGCATTTAAATGCGTTAGATAGCGATGTGCACAGCAACTTAGCCGCGACAGTCGAGCTCCAAGCTGGCGATAAAGTGATGACTTGGCCTGCCGAAGTCAGCCGCTCTGGGGGCGAAATCGATAGCCAGACTCAAAGTCAAAGCCTAGTTGCACAAATCAATCAACCTTATCAGCAAGCGATCCCAGGAGAGAAGCCTCCGCTTGTTCGCGGGACTTTCGTTAAAGTAACGCTTAAAGCTCCGGTTATCGAGCAGCAGGTATTGCTACCGATAAACGCTATTCATGATGGTAAAGTTTACACTGTCTCTGAGGGCAAATTGAGAATCAAATCCGTTAGCGTTGATTTTATTCAAGGGCAGGTTGCGGTGCTCAAATCTGGCTTGGAGTTTGGTGATGTGGTGGTACTAAGTAAACTGTCTCCCGCTGTTGAGGGGATGGCTCTTCAACCACAATCAGATGACAACATAGCGCTTTGGCTGGATAAGCAGACAGGTTTTAAGTCCTCAAAGGCTAATCAGAAAGAGGGCAAATTATGATCGCTTATTTTGCCCGGCATGCCACTGGTGCCAATGTACTAATGATAGCCGTACTTTTATTAGGAGCGTTTGCCTTACCTAAATTGCAGAAAGACACTTTTCCGCTTACCCCAACTAAAAATATCGAAATTCGGATCGTGTATCCTGGGGCGTCTCCTTTTGAGATGATGGAAGAAGTGTGTTACCCGTTAGAAGACTCACTCGATAAACTGAGTGGAATTAGAGAGTTAAGCTGTGATGCTCGAGAGAATTTGGTCATTGCCAATGCTGAAATTGGCGATGGTGAAGACATTGATACCTTAACCAGTGATATTCAACAGCAGGTTAACTCAATCAACGACTTTCCGGAGCGGGTTGAGCAGATTACTGTGACTAAGCTAGGCAGGGTGGCAACAGTAGCCAGTGTCGCCATTACTGGCAATATGTCAGATAGAGACTTATATCTTTACGCCCAACAAATTAAACACAAGCTCAAAGAGAGCCCCTTGATCGCGCAGGTAACCGTAAATGGCTTTGCAGATCAAGAAATAGAAATTCGCGTGTCACAGTGGAAGTTGCAACAGTACGGCCTGAGTGTGTCTGACTTGTCCAATCTGGTGCAACAGCAAAGTATCAGTACTCCAGCAGGGATATTCAGCAATGACTTGGAAGAGATCAGTGTTCGATTTGACCATTTGGGGAGTGACGTCAGAGACTTTGAGAATATCGTGATCAAAGCAAGCAATGCGGGAACTCAGATTCGTTTAGGTGATATCGCCGTTATCCAGCAGAAGTTCATTACTGATGAAAATAAAATCCTGTTCAATGGTCAACGTGCCGCTTTGCTTCAGGTGTCTAAAACGCAATTCCAAGATACGTTAACAGTTAAGGATGCGGTTGTTAGCATTGTCGAAAAAGAGCAGGCAAATGCTCCTGAAGGCGTTGTTTTGAGTATCACCCAAGATTCTAGCACTAACATCACCGAACGCCTGAGAATTCTCACCAGTAATGGCGTGCAAGGGTTGGCACTGGCATTCTTGATGCTGTGGGCGTTCTTTAACATTCGCTTTAGCTTCTGGGTCACTATGGGGCTGCCAGTATCATTTCTCGGTGCTATTTTCGCGATACAACTTCTCGGTTATACCCTGAACATGATGACTCTGGTTGGGCTGATTGTTGCCATTGGTTTGCTGATGGATGACTCATTGATTATTGCTGAAAACATCGCTGCCAAGAGACAGCAAGGATTGTCTGCGTTTGATGCTGCGATTGCGGGAACGAAGCAAGTCTTTCCTGGCGTAATCGCTTCATTTGCAACCACCATTATGGTGATAGGGCCGTTGATGTTTCTTACGGGCAAGATGGGTGAAGTATTACGCTATATTCCCATCGTGTTGTTGATAACGTTACTTGTTAGCCTAATAGAAGCGTTTTTAATCTTGCCATCCCATTTGGCACACATTCACACTGAGTTTCGTTCAAATCCAATCCGGGACAAGTTCATGGCAGGGTTTGAAAATGTCAGAGATGGATTCTTCGTGCCAGCGAGTGTCAAGGCGATGAATACACCCTATTTTTCATTGGGGATACTAATGATGGTGGTGATGATCTCCACCGCATCTATTTCGTCAGGACTGCTGAAATTTAAAGCCATGCCTTCCTTGGAAAGTGATGTTTTGCAAGCGCGGATTTTACTCCCTCAAGGCAGCTTGCTTCGCCAGACAGAGACGGTGGTGGAGAAGGTCTCAAACGCGCTTGATGATCTTAATCAAGATTACGCAGATGAATATCCGAGTTCACAACCTTTGGTCACGAGCACCACCATCATGTTCAATTCAAATGCTGATGCCAATGAATCAGGACCTCATTTGGCAACGGTCAGTGCCGACCTGCTGCCAGCGCAGTTTAGACAGCAGAGCATTAAAGAACTGATCCAATCTTGGAAACAAAAAGTCGGCCCCACGGCCGATGTGGTTTCGCTCAAGTTCACCGATAAAGAGCGCGGTATTGCTGGCAATGGTATTGATATTCGAGTCCAAGGGGATTCGTTGGAACAGCTCAATAAAGTCAGTCGCTCGCTTGTGAAGTGGTTGAGGAGGTTTGACGGTGTCTTTAATCTTTCCACTGACCTTCGTGAGGGTAGAACCGAGTTTTACGTCAACCTTAAAGATGCTGCGGGCGTGATGGGCGTGAATGCTTCCCACATTGCTCAAAC
Organism: Vibrio tubiashii; assembly: GCA_000775715.1. Taxonomy (GTDB): domain Bacteria; phylum Pseudomonadota; class Gammaproteobacteria; order Enterobacterales; family Vibrionaceae; genus Vibrio; species Vibrio tubiashii_A. The sequence goes on along the minus strand of JRWQ01000001.1, from coordinate 312,607 downwards.
GCTGCGCAGTGCAGTAAAAGGCAGCACTGATCTGACGGTTTTTCAGCAAGGCGAGCTGGTGGATATTAGCGTGAGGTTGGATGAGTTTACTCACCAAGCTAGCTTATATGAGTTGAACAGCTTGATGGTCACGGCAGCCAATGGAACTCTTGTTCCGCTATCAAGTGTGGCGACGTTTGACCAGAAGCAAACCTTCTCGCGAATCCAGCGCATTAATGGGATGAATACGGTAATTGTGCAAGGCAATATCGATACTCGTGTTGCCAATGCGCGTGAAATTATGCGTAAGTTTAATAGTGATTTTGTCCCGCAAACCCAGCTTAAGTTCCCAGACGTCAGTTTTGCTTCTCAGGGGCAAGATAAAGAGAGTGCAGATACGGGTTTATCATTGGCGACCTTTTTTGCACTTGGTGTGGTGGGGATCTATCTTATCCTGGTGTTCCTTTTCCAAAGTTACACCCAACCTATCGCAGTACTGTTGGCGATACCAATGGGTTGGATTGGTGTGGTATGGGGGCACCTAGCTATGGGGTTCGATTTGACTATTCCGAGTCTGGTTGGCTTTGCTACCTTAGCGGGAATTGTCGTTAACGATAACATTTTATTGGTCAACTTTATTAAGCATAATATCGCACAAGGCGAGAGCTTGAATGATGCGTGTAAAGCGGCGGTACGTGATCGATTCAGAGCGATATTTATTACCTCGCTGACGACTTTCGCAGGATTACTTCCGTTGTTAACCGAAACCAGTACACAGGCGCAGTTTTTGATCCCCTTAATTGCCAGTATTGCGTTTGGCTTAGTCTCCGCCACGTTGCTCGCATCGATTGTAGTACCTTGCGTACTGCTTATTTTGGATGATTTAAAATTGACTAAATGGCCACAAGGTGCACTAGGGGGCAAATCTGCCCTTTGATGGTGCTGGGAATGACATGCCGAATCGAGCTAACAAAAAAGCGAACCAACCGGTTCGCTTTGTAATTTATATAAGTAGTGAGTCAACAACTACTCTTCATAGCTTGCTATGCTTGGGCATGAGCAGATGAGATTTCTGTCCCCATAAACGTTGTCTACGCGGTTAACGGTAGGCCAGTATTTCCAAGACTTAGTCGCTGGTGATGGGAAACAACCTACTTCGCGAGAGTATGGGCGATCCCAGTCGTCTTGCGCGAGATCGACTTGTGTGTGCGGTGCATTCACAAGAGGGTTGTTCTCTAGTGGCCAAACACCTTCTTTCACCTTGGTCATCTCTTCACGGATTGCGATCATGGCATCACAGAAACGGTCGATCTCTTCTAGATCTTCAGATTCCGTTGGCTCAACCATCAGCGTACCTGCAACCGGGAACGACATGGTTGGTGCGTGGAAACCGTAATCCATTAGACGCTTAGCAATGTCTTCTTCGCTAATGCCTGTCTCTTCTTTCAGCGGACGAATGTCGATAATACATTCGTGAGCCACGCGGCCGTTTGTACCACGGTAAAGAACAGGGTAGTGAGGGCGTAGGCGCTCCATCATGTAGTTCGCGTTTAGAATGGCTACTTTCGTTGCATCTGTCAGGCCCGCTTCACCCATCATTGCGATGTAAGCCCAAGAGATAGGCAAAATAGAAGCACTGCCTAGATCTGCTGCTGATACCGCAAAGTCTTCACCTTCAACACCGTTTTCGATGTGACCTGGTAGGAATGGAGCCAGGTGAGACTTAACACCAATAGGACCCATGCCTGGACCACCACCACCGTGTGGAATACAGAAGGTTTTGTGCAGGTTGAGGTGAGAAACGTCAGAACCGATAAGACCTGGAGAGGTAAGGCCAACCTGAGCGTTCATGTTTGCGCCATCTAGGTAAACTTGACCGCCAGCGGCATGAACCATTTCACATACTTCTTTCACTTGCTCTTCGTATACTCCGTGCGTAGAAGGGTAAGTGATCATGATGCTTGATAGGTTTTCTGCATGCTTGTCGATTTTCGCTGCTAGGTCAGTCATGTCGATGTTGCCATCTTCATCACATTTAACCACAACCACTTTCATTGAAACCATTGAAGCGGTTGCTGGGTTTGTACCGTGCGCTGAGCTTGGGATCAGACACACGTTACGGTGACCTTCGCCACGGCTTTCGTGGTAGCGTTGGATTGCGATTAGACCTGCGTACTCACCAGAAGCGCCCGAGTTAGGCTGTAGTGAGAAGTCATCGTAGCCTGTGATTTCACATAGCTTCTCTTTTAGATCTTTCGCTAGTGCAGAGTAACCCGCCGCTTGCTCGATTGGTGCGAATGGGTGAATAGAACCAAACTCTGGCCACGTAACTGGGATCATCTCAGCGGCTGCGTTCAGCTTCATTGTACAGCTGCCTAGCGGGATCATACCGTGAGTCAGTGAGAAGTCTTTGTTCTCAAGCTGTTTTAGGTAACGCATCATCTGCGTTTCGCTGTGGTGCGTGTTGAATACTGGGTGCGTTAGGTACTCTGAAGTACGGCGCAGCGTTTCAGGAATTGCTGCAAATTCGTTGCTCGCGATCTCTGATGAAAGTGCATTTACGTCTTCTTTTACGCCAAATACAGCAAATAGCGCTTCAACGTCAGCAACGGTTGTTGTTTCATCTAAGCTCACACCGAGTTGAGTTGGCAGTTTGCGTAAGTTGATGTCAGCTGCTTGCGCTTTCGCGTAAAGCGCGTCTGTTTGATCACCAGAATTAATGGTGATGGTATCGAAGAAGCTGTTGTGCGCGAGTTCAAAGCCAGACTTAGTGAGACCTGCTGCCAAAATAGCAGTCATGTGGTGAGTACGACGAGCAATAGTACGCAAGCCTTCTGCACCGTGGTAAACCGCGTAGAACGATGCCATGTTCGCTAGTAGTGCTTGAGCAGTACAGATGTTTGATGTCGCTTTCTCACGGCGGATGTGCTGCTCACGAGTCTGCATCGCCATACGCAGTGCTTGGTTACCGTTAGAGTCGATAGAAACACCGATAACACGACCAGGCATAGTACGTTTATGTTTATCACGTGTTGCCATAAATGCAGCGTGTGGACCACCGTAACCCATAGGTACGCCAAAGCGTTGTGCTGAGCCGATAACTACATCTGCGCCCATTTCACCTGCTGGCTTAAGTAGAGCTGAAGCGAGTAGGTCTGTAGCAACTGTTACTAGGGTTTTGTTTGCTTGTGCTTTTGCGATGATGTCCGTTAGGTCGCGAACTTCACCCGTTGTACCAGGGTATTGAACAAGCGCACCAAATACGTCTTGCTCTGGTAGTGACTCTAATGAACCGACTTGTACGTCAAAGCCGATGTACTTAGCGCGAGTTTTTACAACTTCTAGCGTTTGAGGGTGTACATCATCTGCCACAAAGAAAACGTTGCTTTTACTCTTACCAGCGCGCTTACATAGCGTCATCGCTTCGCCTGCTGCTGTTGCTTCGTCAAGCAGTGAAGCGTTAGCAATCTCCATTGCGGTTAGGTCCATCACCATTTGTTGGAAGTTAAGCAGAGCTTCTAGGCGGCCTTGGGAGATTTCTGGTTGGTAAGGGGTATATGCCGTGTACCAACCTGGATTTTCAAGTACGTTACGTAGGATTACGTTTGGTGTGAACGTGTTGTAGTAACCTTGGCCGATAAACGTGCGCTTGATTTGGTTTTGGTCAGCAAATTCGCGCATGGCAACCAACATGTCAGCTTCGCTTTTTGCTTCGGCCAGTGTCATTGGTTTTTCTAGGCGGATTTGCGCTGGAACGGTTTCATCAATCAACGCGTCTAGGTTTGCAACGTTGATTGCTTCCAACATTTTTTGTTGGTCGGATTTGTTTGGCCCGTTGTGGCGAGCAACGAACTCATTTTGTGTGCTGAGGCTTTGAAGTAATTCAGTCATTGTCCTTTACCTACTCCATCGTTCGGTTATCGGTTGTCACTAATGGCAATATTGCTTATTTGTCCGAACTTTGAAAAAAAGCTGCCTCTGAGAACAGAGGCAGCCTTGCTAATTTTCCTAATTACTCGTCTTCGATTGAGTTTAGGTACTCTTCTGCGTCTTTTAGGTTGTCGAGTTCAGATGCATCAGACATCTTCACTTTCACGATCCAACCGCCTTCATACGGTTCTTCGTTGATTAGCTCTGGGCTGTCTTCTAGTTCTTCGTTGATTTCTACGATTTCACCGGTGATTGGTGCATAGATGTCAGACGCTGCTTTTACAGACTCAACGAGTGAGAAGCTTTCACCTGCTTCAACTTCGTCTTCAACCTCTGGTAGGTCGACGAATACAACGTCACCTAGCATTTCTTGTGCATGCTCAGAAATACCGATCGTTACTGTGCCGTCACCGTTGTCACGTACCCACTCGTGGCTATCTGCAAACTTCAGTGTTTTGTCCATTGCTTAATCTCCAAAAATAACTTTGATTAAATTGTTTATTGGTAAAGTGGGAAGCGATTGCACAGTGCTTTCACTTCTTTGCGAACGCGTTGTTCAACGTCTGGGTTGCCTTCTGGGTTTTCTACCAACCCGTCAAGAACATCGCCAATCCAATTACCGATGAGTTTGAATTCTTCAGCGCCAAAGCCGCGGCTTGTGCCCGCAGGCGTCCCTAATCGAATGCCCGATGTAATCATAGGCTTCTCTGAATCGAATGGGATGCCATTTTTATTACATGTGATCCCCGCACGTTCTAGTGCTTCTTCTGTCACGTTACCTTTCAATCCCTTAGGACGAAGGTCGACTAACATTAGGTGAGTATCTGTACCGCCGGTCACAATGTCGCACCCGCGAGTTTGCAATACTTCAGCAAGAACTTTTGCGTTGTTGATCACTGAATCAATATAAGTTGAAAATTCTGGACCGAGCGCCTCGCCAAACGCGACGGCTTTAGCCGCGATAACGTGCATTAATGGGCCGCCTTGTAGGCCAGGGAACACGGCAGAATTGATTTTCTTGATGATATCTTCGTGGTTAGTCAGAATCATACCGCCACGTGGGCCGCGCAATGTCTTATGTGTTGTCGTTGTAACAACATGTGCATGTGGAAGCGGGCTAGGGTGCGCGCCTGTCGCAATGAGGCCGGCAATGTGTGCCATGTCGACCATCAAGATAGCCTCAACTTCGTCTGCGATTTCGCGGAACTTAGCAAAGTCGATGATACGTGGAATAGCACTACCACCTGCAATGATCATTTTTGGTTTGTGCTCAAGAGCTAGCTCACGAACCGCGTCGTAATCAATTTCTAGCGTGTCGCGATCCACACCGTATTGAACGGCGTTGAACCATTTCCCAGAAAGCGCAGGGCGAGCGCCGTGGGTAAGGTGGCCACCTGCATCTAGAGACATGCCTAGAATCGTGTCACCCGGTTGAAGTAGAGCCAATTTAACCGCCCCGTTCGCTTGCGCGCCAGAGTGTGGCTGAACGTTTGCGTATTCACATTTGAAAAGTTTCTTTGCACGCTCGATAGCGATAGCCTCTACCGTGTCAACGTGTTCACAACCACCGTAGTAACGACGACCAGGGTAACCTTCTGCATATTTATTCGTTAGGCAGGTGCCTTGGGCTTGCATGACGGCTTTAGACACGATGTTCTCAGAAGCAATCAATTCAATCTGTTCGTTTTGACGGGTAAATTCCGCTTGGATTCCAGCGAAGACAGCATCGTCAGTAGCAGCTAGGTTAGTAGAGAAAAAGTTCTCTAGGCTGTGATTTTGAAACGGTTTGTTCATGGTAGATGACCTTCCATTCATGCTAACGAGCTTGCTATTAGTTTCGTATTCTCGTTAGTCCTACTTCTGTAACTACTCTTGATGAGAGTAGGGTGAATTTCTAAACCCCAAAAGGTGGGGAAAACCGAGAACTCGTGCGTAAAATGAATGGCACAAAGCTCGGAAATAACATCTCTACAACTAACAAGTTGGTAACATAGCGGTTGTGGCATGAACAATCAACCAAAAATTTCCTATTGGAAACAAGGTTTCTATTTTTGTTAACGAGAGCACGGTTTATTTCTTGTTCGTTGCTTTCATCCACTATCAGCTTCGTGCACAATGAAAATGAAACAGGAAGTTGTAGTAAAAAGAAGAGGGAACCATGCCCGAAGATATCTATGATGAGTACCCATCGTTAACTCTTGCGAAAGAGTCCATCGATGAAAATATTGAACCTTTGAAGCTTGGGCAACGAATTAAAGATATTCGTAGTAAGCTAGGCATTACTCTCGAAGAAGCTAGCCAACGCACAGGGTTAGCTCGCTCTACTTTAAGTAAAATAGAAAACGAGCAGATCTCTCCCACTTTCCAAGCGATGCAAAAGCTGGCCGTTGGTTTGCAGATAGATATGCCGCAACTATTTGAACCACCAAGAAAAAAGGTTGCTACCGGCCGGCGTGATATCACTAAAGCTAACCAAGGAAAACCTCATCCAACGCCAACCTATGAACACGAACTGTTAGCGACTCAATTGTCTAATAAAAAGATGATGCCATTCAAAAGTCAGGTTCATGCGCGGAACTTTGAAGAGTATGGTGATTGGGTAAGACACGACGGCGAAGAGTTTCTGCTGATATTATCGGGTTCTGTAATGTTCTACTCAGAGTTTTATGAACCGGTGGAACTGAGCGAAGGCGATAGTGTGTATTACGACGCAAATATGGGGCACATGTTGATCTCGACAAGCGAACAAGATGCACACATTCTTTGGGTCACTGCAAAGTAATGAAAGTTATTTGAGAATTTCATATAGTGAATGCAACCGTTTGCTATTGGTTCTTTAAGCAATGGAATAGCGCCGTTTTGGATGGTTAATGTTCAAAGCGGCGTTTTAACATTCATTGATTTTTGTAAATATGATGTTAAGTGTCACATTTTATGAGTCCATCACCATCTTAAGAGTGCAAAACTTCTTCACTCATGTTTATTATTGGAAACAAGTTTTCCTTGTAAGGGAAGCGCCCCAGATTTTATGGAGACAATAATGACTCAAGAACTACTCAAAACCCCTCTACACGCGCTACATGTTGAAGCCGGCGCTAAGATGGTTCCTTTCGCTGGCTATGACATGCCTGTTCAATACAAGCTTGGTGTAAAGAAAGAGCATCTACATACTCGTGACGCCGCAGGTCTATTTGATGTTTCGCACATGGGTCAACTGCGTTTGCACGGCGAAGGCGCTGCTGCGTTTCTTGAGTCATTAGTTCCTGTCGACATCATCGACCTGCCACAAGGTAATCAGCGTTATGCTTTCTTTACTAACGAGCAGGGTGGCATTATGGATGATTTGATGGTGGCTAACCTAGGTGATCACCTATTTGTTGTGGTTAACGCAGCGTGTAAAGAGCAAGACATAAGCCATCTAGAAGCGCATTTACCTTCGGGCGTTGAACTCGAAGTGATTGACGACCGAGCATTATTAGCATTGCAAGGCCCTAAAGCAGCAGAGGTACTGAAGCGTTTTAATGCTGAAGTGACTGATATGTTGTTTATGGATGTTAAGAAACTAGAGATTTTAGGTGTTGAGTGCATCGTTAGCCGTAGTGGTTACACGGGAGAAGATGGCTACGAAATTTCGGTGCCAAACTCACATGCACAAGAGTTAGCGCAAAAGCTAACGGGTGAAGACGAAGTCGAGTGGATCGGTCTGGGTGCACGTGACTCGCTTCGTCTTGAGTGTGGATTGTGTTTGTATGGTCATGATCTCGACAGAACGACAACACCTGTTGAAGCAAGTCTTCTGTGGGGCATCCAAAAAGTGCGTCGCACTGGCGGTGAGCGTGAGGGTGGTTTCCCTGGTGCGGATATCATTCTTAAACAAATTGAAAACAAAGATGTATCACGTAAACGCGTTGGCTTAGTTGGCCAAACCAAAGCACCAGTACGTGAAGGTGCCGAGTTGTTTGATGCTGATGATAACAAAGTTGGTGTCGTAACCAGTGGCACAGCAGGTCCAAATGCGGGTAAACCTGTTTCGATGGGCTATGTACGTGCAGACCTTATGGCTGTTGGCACTGAGCTATTCGCTGAGGTTCGAGGCAAGAAGTTACCCATGACAGTTGAGAAAATGCCATTTGTGCCACAGCGTTATTACCGTGGCTAACGACTTAAATCTCATTATAAAACCTCTCGCTTGAGAGGTTTTATACTTTTAGGCATGGCAAACTAGTGCGTTAGTCTATGTCGTGTTGGAGAAAGTGAAATTACAATTCGCGATTAGTGACATTTCTATCATCATCTACACTTAAAAAGTGACTATGATGTGGGAAACACCTGTGAAACGATTGTGTCTGTTAATTTGCTTACTGCTGTTGACGCGAGGGGTTAGCGCAATTGGTATCACGCCGTTTATTGTGAATGGTACCGACGCCAACATCGTCAATTACCCCTCTTTTGCAAGCCTGTTTTACCGCAATGGTAATGTTTACGGTAGTACGTCATATTGCGGTGCGACTATGATTAATCCCCAGTATGTTCTTACTGCTGCTCACTGTATCTACGATGACGACAACCTAATGCTCTATACGGTTGTCACTTCGCAACTTGATGATGAAGCCAACTTCCTCTCAAATCCTCAAGCCAAGGCGTTAGAGTTTTATTATCCGGATAACTACATAGATTCGTCTGCAGAACTGTGGCCAAATGATATTGCCATCATTAAGTTAGAAACTGCGTTGCCTGTTACTGACTACTCTTCACTGCTTAATACCACGGTAAACAATACCTTTCCTGGAGGAGATATCTATAAAGCTGTTGGGCATGGCGCCATTGAAGGGAATGTGGCAGGAGGAACCAACCTGTTAGAGACCACCTTGCAATATGTTGATACGCCAACGTGCCAGGCGGAATATGGGAGTAAGTTAACCTCAAGCCAATTATGTTTTAGTGGCGTTATTAATGCGGGCTATCGTAATGCGACTTGTCAAGGAGATTCAGGTGGGCCAGTGTATTGGTTTACCGGAGGTCAGTACATCCAGATTGGCATTACCAGTTTTGGCCCCACCATCTGCGGCAATACGGCGGTGAATGCGACCTCTGTATTTACCGATGTATACGATTATCAAGCCTGGATCTCTAGAGTTATCAATGGCCTGGAAACACCTAAAGCTTATGTTAAGACAGTAGATGGCGTTAGAACGCTTATCAAAGCAGGACAGCAACTCCCTGTTGTGGAGAGCAGCGGAGGCGATGGCGGCGCGTTGAGTCTGCTTACTTTGATTCTCTTGTCTACTATCTATTTATTCAAACCGTTTGACGTACTCTGTTGGAATCAAATCAATCCCTGTAAGTCTTATAAATGAGAATGTAAGGGCAATTAATTGATTGTATGAATGGTTTCTGTCGTGGGTATCGAGATTGAACAGATTGCTATGTTGACTAATTCAACCTAAACGATAGGTTTAACTCATAAATAAGTTGTGCAGGGATCACTACGATGAAAAACGATATTTATAAAATTACACTTATTTCTGATCTGTCAATGCAGTCTAAATTACTCAAAGATTCGTTGGAAAAAGGGCTTTCGTTACAGGTTACCATGCTTACGTCTGACCAATTAGAACAGATGGAAGAGGGTAGTTCATTAATCGGAAACCTAGTACTTATTGATTACCACTACTTGGACGACACTAAGTTTAACTCATACAATCACGCAAAAACGCTCCATCACGAGCCAGTAAAAGAGATAGTATTTAACTGTCCAAATGACGCGCCTTCAAGCCAGCTTTTTAAGTGGCGCAGTTTAGTCGGTGTGTTTTATGTCGATGATGAAGTTTCTCTGCTATTGAAAGGCATGGAGAAGATCATGAACGACGAAATGTGGTTGTCGCGCAAAGTAGCACAAGATTATATCGAGCATTTCCGCTGTGCAAACACAGTGACCACGTCTCAAGCTTATGCCAATTTAACTAAGCGCGAGAAAGAGATCATGCGCTTACTTGGCCATGGGGCGTCAAATATCCAGATTGCCGAAGAGCTGTTCGTTAGCGAAAACACGGTAAAAACTCACTTGCACAATATCTTTAAGAAGATCAACGCCAAGAATCGCTTACAAGCTTTGCTATGGGCCAATAACAACATTGCGTTGGAAGAGCGGGTTTAACAGTAATACCGTTAAAAAAGGTCAGACGCCGAACTGACCTTTCGTTTTCTGAATCCGATTAGAAAACACAGTACTGGGCAAAGTTTTTGGCGTCATTTGCACTCCAGTCACCTTTTGGTTTTTCTTTTAAATCATTGCACCAATTTTCGCTGCCGACGGCGTCGAGTAGCACACAGTGCTTGGCGTAATCTATTGCATTTTGCCCAGTCCATTTACTCTTTGGTATCTCCGTCATTTCGTCACACCAAGCTTGGGTCCCTATTTCCTTTTGGCAACCGCTTAAAGAAACGAGAGCTAGCACAACTAGAGCCGCTTTCTTCATATCAAAATCCAACAATTATATCGTTACGCCACTATAGCGAAAAATGGCAAGTAGTGTGTTTTTTTGCGGAAAAATCTACTTTAAATCACCCATCGAAACGTTTCGATGGGTGATCATTGTCACTCTAAAGAGTGAGAAATGTCTCGCAAAGAAGATCGGTTTCACACTCTCAATATCAAGGTATCGAAATTTCAAAGCGGCAGACTATTATGCTATCGAAACGTTTCGATGAGTTTTCTGTCAATATGAATTAAGTTGGAAAATCAATCTCACCGTACGATAAAAGCATTATTGAAAGGTCGACAAAATGAAGAAAAGCACCCTTATAAATTCAGAACTTTCTTACCTAGTGGCGACACTAGGTCATACCGACGAAATCACAGTCTGTGATGCCGGCCTGCCAATCCCTGATGAAGTACAACGTATTGATCTAGCCTTGACTCACGGCGTACCTTCATTCTTAGACACCGTACGTGTGTTGCTATCCGAATCTCAAGTTGAGAGCGTGATTATTGCTCAAGAGTTTGCCGATGTAAGCCCAAGTCATCACGACGCACTAATTAAAGAGCTTGCTGCGGAAGGTGAGCGAAATGGTAAGCAGATTGCAGTGAGTTATGTTTCTCACGAAGAGTTTAAACAAAGAACGCGTAATAGCCGAGCTGTTGTTCGTACCGGTGAATGCACGCCGTATGCGAACGTGATCTTCCAAGCAGGTGTGGTCTTTTAACCCGTACGACGATAGGGAAGAGTTATGACTCAAGCCATTCTTCAACTCAGCGCGATTGAAAAAGCTTTTCCGGGGGTTAAGGCTCTGGATAAAGCCAGCCTTAATGTATATCCAGGCCGCGTTATGGCCCTAATGGGGGAAAACGGCGCTGGCAAATCAACGCTAATGAAAGTGCTTACTGGCATTTACACTAAAGATTCAGGCACGATTCATTACCAAGGTGAAGCGGCCGCATTTAAGGGGCCTAGAGACTCGCAGCAAGCGGGTATTAGTATTATTCACCAAGAGCTCAACTTAATCCCAGAGCTTACCATTGCCGAAAATATTTTCCTTGGTCGCGAATTTACTAGCGCTTTTGGTGGGATTCAGTGGGGCAAAATGTATGACGAAGCGGATAAGCTACTTGCACGTTTAAACGTCAAACACAGCTCTAAAACCCCGTTAGGCAACCTTAGTTTAGGCGAGCAGCAGATGGTCGAAATCGCTAAAGCGCTCTCGTTTGATTCTAAAGTCATCATCATGGACGAGCCAACAGATGCGCTGACTGATACAGAAACCGAGTCTCTGTTCAGTGTGATCAACGAACTGCGCGATCAAGGCTGCGGTATTGTTTACATCTCTCACCGCCTAAAAGAGATTTTCCAAATTTGTGATGATATTACTGTGCTGCGTGACGGTAAGTTTATCGGTGAGTGTCAAGTGACCGACACCGATGAAGATGGCTTAATTGAGATGATGGTAGGCCGTAAGCTTGATGAGCAGTACCCGCGTATTGACGTCCGCCATGGGGAAACCTGCTTAGAAGTGGTTGGTTTGACAGGTTCTGGTGTTAACGATGTCAGTTTTACTCTTAAGCGCGGCGAAATCCTTGGTGTTTCTGGGCTAATGGGCGCAGGTCGCACGGAGTTGATGAAGGTGATTTACGGCGCGCTGCCAAGTGAACGTGGCGTAATCAACCTAGAAAACAAAACCATTAATCCGATCAGTCCACAAGATGGCCTATCTAACGGCATTGCTTATATCTCTGAAGATAGAAAAGGTGATGGCTTAGTGTTGGGGCTCTCAGTCAAAGAGAACATGTCACTTTGTTCCCTCGATAAGCTAACTAAAGGTGGCCGTATTCAACATGGGGAAGAGGCCCTCGCTGTTGAAGATTTCATCAAGCTGTTCAACATCAAGACGCCAACCCGAGACCAGATAATTGGCAACCTTTCTGGCGGTAACCAGCAGAAAGTGGCGATTGCCAAGGGTTTAATGACCAAGCCGAAAGTTCTGATTCTGGATGAGCCAACTCGCGGTGTTGATGTGGGCGCGAAGAAAGAGATCTACCAACTGATCAACAAATTTAAAGCCGATGGTATGAGCATCATTCTTGTCTCGTCGGAAATGCCCGAAGTGTTAGGCATGAGCGACCGTATTATTGTGATGCATGAAGGTCGAATAAGTGGCGAGTTTGATGCGAAAGACGCCGACCAAGAGAAATTACTCGCCTGTGCCGTAGGCAAAAAGATTAATGAGGAAGCAGCATGAGTACCAATACCATGAGCAAACCAACACAAACGACCAGCAACAAGCTGTTGAGTAAAGAGTGGTTGATTGAACAAAAATCATTGATAGCTTTGCTGTTTTTGATAGTTGTCGTGTCATTCTTGAATCCTAACTTTTTTACTGTAGACAACATTCTTAATATCCTGCGTCAGACCTCGGTCAATGCCATCATTGCAGTCGGTATGACGCTAGTGATTTTAACCGCAGGTATTGATCTAAGTGTCGGCTCTGTACTGGCACTATGCGGTGCATTTGCTGCGAGTTTGATAGCGATGGAAGTGCCGGTTCTTATTGCTGTACCGACTGCGCTTGTCGCCGGTGCAGCGTTAGGGGCGATAAGCGGTATTATTATCGCGAAGGGTAAAGTGCAAGCGTTCATCGCAACGCTTGTGACTATGACGCTACTGCGTGGTGTCACTATGGTGTACACCGATGGTCGACCAATTTCTACCGGCTTTACTGACACCGCTGATGCATTCGCTTGGTTTGGTACAGGCTACGCATTGGGTATCCCAGTGCCAGTTTGGTTGATGGTGGTTGTTTTCGCTGCTGCTTGGTACTTATTAAATCACACTCGTTTTGGCCGTTATGTGTACGCCCTAGGTGGTAACGAATCCGCCACTCGTTTGTCTGGTATTAACGTTGATCGCGTTAAGATTGGTGTGTATGCCATTTGTGGTCTGTTGGCGGCGCTAGCAGGCATTATCGTTACCTCACGACTTTCGTCTGCACAACCAACTGCAGGCATGGGCTATGAGCTTGACGCGATTGCCGCGGTGGTATTGGGCGGCACTAGCCTAATGGGTGGCAAGGGCCGAATCATGGGCACGCTTATCGGTGCGCTGATTATCGGCTTCCTCAACAACGCTCTAAACCTACTCGATGTTTCCTCCTACTACCAAATGATCGCTAAAGCAGTGGTAATCCTACTTGCGGTACTGGTAGACAACAAAAACAAGTAAATCATAACTAAATCGAGCCAAGTGACGTGTCTTGGCTCACCCTACACAAGGACTGAGAAAATGAAAAAACTAACGACTCTTATCTCTGCTGCACTACTTTCGTCAACCGTTTCTGTTGCGGCGCAAGCTCAGGATACGATGGCCATCGTACTGTCTACGCTAAACAACCCTTTCTTCGTGACGATGAAAGATGGTGCTGAAGCAAAGGCTAAAGAGTTAGGTTATGACCTAATTGTATTAGACTCGCAAAATGACCCAAGCAAAGAGTTGTCAAACATTGAAGATCTGACTATCCGCGGTGTTAAAGCGATTCTAATCAACCCAACGGATTCAGATGCGGTCTCCAATGCCATTCGCATGGCAAACCGTTCTAACATCCCAGTACTGACGCTAGACCGTGGCGCAAGCCGTGGTGAAGTGGTCAGCCATATTGCCTCTGACAACGTAGTAGGCGGCGAAATGGCGGGCAACTACATCGTTGAAAAGGTGGGTATGAAAGCAAAAGTTATCCAACTGGAAGGTATTGCGGGTACATCTGCGGCACGTGAACGTGGTGAAGGCTTCATGAATGCGGTTAAAGGCAGTGAAATGGATGTGCTTGCTAGCCAACCTGCTGACTTCGACCGTACTAAAGGTCTAAACGTGATGGAAAACTTGCTAGCGGCTAACCCGGATGTACAAGCGGTCTTTGCGCAGAATGACGAAATGGCACTAGGTGCACTTCGCGCAGTTCAAGCGTCTGGTAAAGATGTGATGATTGTTGGCTTCGATGGCACTGATGACGGTATTGCAGCGGTTAACCGTGGCAAGCTTTCTGCGACGATCGCCCAGCAACCTGACTTAATCGGTGCTCTAGGTATCGAAACTGCTGACAAAGTACTGAAAGGTTCTCAGGTAGAAGAGTACATCCCAGTACCGCTAAAAGTTGTGACTAAGTAACCGACAACAAGTTTTGTCCTTCTCCCCTTTTAAATCTGTCGTTTAGGGGAGAAGGGCGAATAGCAATGATCTTTATGTTAGAGCTTATTGCTATTGTACCAGCCTGAATGAACACCTTTTTATCCCGGTTGGTAATCCTGTTTATTGAAAGACTCAATCGAGTCGAGGAATCCCATATGAATAAGTTAGTGGTTTTAGGTAGTGTTAACGCTGACCATGTTCTTCAAGTGCCTTCTTTCCCTCGCCCTGGCGAGACGTTACATGGCCGTAACTATCAAGTTATCCCAGGTGGTAAAGGTGCAAACCAAGCGGTTGCTGCAGCGCGCTTGAACGCTGATACAGGCTTTATTGCTTGTGTGGGGGATGATGCGTTCGGCATCAATATTCGTGAAAATTTCAAGATGGACAACATCAATATCGCTGGCGTTAAAATGGAGCCCAATTGCCCAACAGGCATTGCGATGATTCAAGTTTCCGACAGCGGTGAAAATAGTATTTGTATCTCTGCGGAAGCAAATGGCAAGCTAACCGCTGAAGCGATAGAGAGTGATTTAGAACAGATTCGCTCAGCCAAGTACTTACTTACCCAGCTAGAAACTCCTATGTGCGGCATTGAGAAAGCCGCACAAGTAGCGAAAGACGCACGTACAAATGTGATTTTAAACCCAGCGCCAGCGCGTCCGTTGTCAGATGAGCTGCTTGCATGTGTTGATGTCATTACACCGAACGAGACTGAAGCCGAAGTGCTAACTGGTATTACCGTGACAGACAACGATAGTGCGCAACAGGCGGCAAACGAACTACACCGTAAGGGTATAGAAATCGTTATGATTACCTTGGGAGCGAAAGGTGTTTGGTTAAGCGAAAACGGCCGTGGCGAGCTAATCCCAGGTTTTAAAGTTGACGCTACAGATACAACTGCTGCTGGTGATACCTTTAATGGGGCACTAGTCACTGGTTTACTGGAAGATTTACCTTTAAAATCAGCAATAATCTTCGCGCATGCAGCTGCGGCTATCTCTGTGACCCGTTTCGGTGCCCAGACCTCAATTCCGAGTAGGGAGGAAGTCGACGCATTCTTAGCAGAGCGAAGTTAACGTCTGGCCACGATCAAGGAGAGAATGACATGGCGACAATGAAAGATATCGCAAAACACGCGGGTGTATCCACGTCGACGGTGAGTCATGTCATCAATAAATCTCGCTTTGTTAGTGAAGAGATCTCGGAGCGCGTCAACAATGCTGCACGTGAGCTCAACTATCGTCCCTCTGCATTGGCCCGCAGCCTCAAAGTTAATCGAACTAAAACCATTGGCATGCTTGTGACTACTTCAACCAATCCGTTTTTTGGTGAGGTAGTAAAAGGTGTTGAGCGCAGTTGCTACCACCAAGGATATAGTTTGATTCTTTGCAATACCGAAGGCGACCATGAACGGATGCGAGCGTCGATAAATACACTTTTGCAGAAAAGGGTCGATGGCCTAATTCTAATGTGCTCTTCATTGGAAGGAGAGCGCCTAGAAGTGTTCGAGCAGTATCAAGATATCCCAGTCGTAGTCATGGATTGGGGGCCTATGCTGTTTACTAGTGATAAGATTCAAGATAACTCGCTGCGTGGTGGATATTTAGCTGCCAAGCATCTGATTGAATCAGGCCATAAGCATATTGGTTGCATTACAGGCCCTTTAGTTAAACACCAGGCTCAAATGCGTTACGAAGGGTATAAGCGAGCCCTCAATGAGCAAGGACTTGAGTTTAAAGCTAATTGGATTATCGAGTCTGACTTTGAGTGTGAAGGTGGCTACGAGTCCTTTAACAAGATGTATGACAGAGGTGAGTTACCGAGTGCAATCTTTGTCTGCAATGACATGATGGCAATGGGGGTGCTTAATGCCGCCCATGAAAAGGGGGTTAGAATTCCCGAAGACCTTTCTATTGTTGGCTACGATGACATCCATATCGCAAAATTTATGAGCCCTGCATTGACCACAATTCATCAGCCGAAATACCGACTGGGTAAAGCGGCTGTTGAGGCATTACTGAAAAAGCTCGATGGCAATTCAAACGACACTGAGGTCGTTCAACTAGAGCCAACGTTAGTGATCCGATCCACGGTGCGCAAAGTTTGACCGCTATTTGCATTTGATAAAGCACGTAAGACTAATGGGTAAGTAGCAATTACTTACGGATCTATGCTAAACCTAAATAGTGAACAGTATGTTATTTTAGGTGATAAATGGACTTATTTGCTGACCAACGAGACCAAGAAAAGCCGCAGAGTAACCAACCTGCTGAGCTTGAATGTTCTGAACCGTGGACAGTCCTGCTTGTCGACGATGATATTCAGATGCACCAAGTTACGCGGCTGGCGCTAACGGGTTTTCGTTTTGATGGACGAAAGCTCAACCTTATATCTGCGCATTCTGGGCAAGAGGCAAGGCAAATTTGCCAGCAGAACAGCAATATTGCTTTAGCCTTGGTCGACGTAGTGATGGAAACAGAACACGCTGGTCTAGAGCTGGTTAAGTTTATTCGCGACGATTTAGATGACAGATTAATGCGGGTTGTGTTACGGACTGGCCAAGCGGGTCAAGCACCTGAAGATATTGTCATCCGTGAATATGAAATTGACGATTACAAAGAGAAAACCGAACTTACTACCCAAAAGTTAAAAACTTTGCTCTACTCAATGCTGCGTTCTTATCGAGACTTATGCTTGATTGAACGACAAAAACTGGGATTGCGCAAGGTTATTGAGTCATCGGCAAAAGTACAAAACACCTCTACGCTAAAAACCTATGCGTCTGCCGTTCTCGAGCAATTGACGTCTTTATTGCAATTAGAAAAATCCGCTTTCTACTGTGTTGTTAAACCTCGCCCAGATGGTGAAGCAACGCGAGCTTTGACTATTGCAGCAACAGGGGAGTACGTAGACTGTTATAGCGAATGTGCGTTTAACAAACTGCCGGAACTGGTCTCTATGCGTTGTAAGAAAGTGTTGGATGAAAGGCATTCACAGCACTTCGGTGACGCGTTTGTGCTTTACACCAATGATGAGCAGAATGTAGACAGTCTTCTGTATGTTAACTTTCAGAAAGATATGTCTGAACTTGATATTCAATTGCTTGAAATCTATATGCAGAATATCGGTTTAACCTTTGAAAATCTCAGCTTGCTATTAGATATCAAAGATACTTCAAAAGAACTCGTTTATAGCCTTGCAAACGCAGTAGAAGCGCGAAGCCGTGAAACCGGCGCGCATGTTCAGCGTGTGTCGTTGATTTGCGAAAAGCTTGCACTTTTGTATGGCTTGAGTGAAGACGAAGCCAATATACTGAAGCATGCCTCTCCCCTACATGATGTCGGTAAAGTGGCTGTACCTGACTCGATCTTACATAAGCCGGGCAAACTCGATCAGCACGAGTGGGATATCATGAAAAAGCACGTCGATTATGGTGTTGAGATTCTTAGCCGTTCAAAACGCCGTTTGATAGTTGTAGCAAAAGAAATTGCCGCTTATCACCATGAAAAATGGGATGGTACGGGCTATCCTCATGGATTGAAAGGCGAAGATATTCCCATCAGTGGTCGCATTGCCTCACTGGCGGATGTATTTGATGCGCTTGGCGCTAAACGAAGCTATAAAGAGCCTTGGAGTGACAAAGATATCAAGGCTGAAATCCTCCATCAAAGAGGCATGCACTTCGAACCTAAGCTCGTTGATTTATTCATTGAACATTGGGACGAATTTATCGAGATTCGTAACTCGTTGCCTGATTAGGGGCAATAGACCCTAACTCAATCATTTTTATATGTGGTACTCAAATTCGTGCCCAGGCTCATCGCTGATGGGCAAGCTTTTCGGTAGCGTGAGTTTGAAATGAACCCCTTCATCTGGCGCTGAGTTAAATACCAGATCACCTTTCAGTTTTTGTTTGACTAAGTTAAACACTAAATTTAAGCCTAGTCCCGAGCCCCCTTTACCGCGCTTGGTGGTATAGAAAGGTTCAAATACTTTGTGATGCAGCGAGGCTTCTATACCGCTGCCATTGTCATGATATTCAAATATCATCATGTCGCCATTTTGGTGGAAAGCAATGGCTATTTGTGGTGAATCTTGCTCGTGGAACGCATGGGTAATGCTGTTCATGATCAGATTTGAAATGACCTGAGTCAGTACGCCCGGCAAACTGTTCATTGTTGCGTTGGTATCGCCTTCAAGTATAGGCACAACAGGCACCTTTCGGGTTTCAGGGTGGAGACTAGCGATAAGCGCATTTAATACCTGATACACTTGAAACTGGCTTCGGCTCTCTGAAACTTGGTCAACGGCCGTTTGCTTGAAGTCTTTGATTAGTTTTGCCGCTCTATTGAGATTGTGTTCGAGCATTGTTGTGCTGTCAGACATCCTCTCCATCAATGACTTAAATTGGTCTGTGGTGAGAGTTTGATTGATAAAGGCTTGATTGGCTTCTTTTGTGACGTCACGAATCACTGATGTTGCAGTGACCGCGATCCCCAGTGGGGTATTAACTTCGTGAGCGACCCCTGCAACCAACCCTCCGAGCGCCGCCAGTTTCTCAGATTCAACCAGTTGCTCTTGTGCATGTTTCAATTGATTCATGCTCTGCTTTAGATCTAAGGTACGAACTGCCACCGTGTGTTCGAGGTTTTGGTTAAGCTCTTCAAGTTTTAGTTGAGTCAGTTTTAGCTCAGTAATATTTATTGCGGTGCCACGATACCCGAGGAACTGATTATCTTCATAACGAGCATTGGCTTGAAACATCAAGTGTTGCTCAGATTGATTTAGAGCTATGGTCTCTTCACACCTAGAGAATGAGTTTTGCTGCTGAATGTTCTTATGGAGCAGGTCACAGTGACTGAGTGCTGCAACGTCACTTAGCTTAGGGGTGCTGTGATGCTCAATTTTCAATGCTTCTCTCATGCAGTCGGAGCAATAGACAAGCTCGCCATGTTGATTGGTCTCCCACATCCAATCAGTTGATACGAGTGCAAATTCTTTAAGGCGTTCTTGCTCTTGTTTGATGTTGTTGTAGAGCAGAGTCACATTATTGGTGATCTTATTCGCTTCGTCGCCAAGCCAGTCAAGTTCATCGTTTTTTTCAGAAATCCATGCTTGGTGTTCGAGAACCAACGGCTTCGCAGGATGACGAGGGTTGTACTTCCTTAAGTACTGAGCGATATGAAAAATTCGTTGGTTGATACTGCGGTGGAAAACCATCAGCACCAGCAAGCATACCAGCAACGTTTTACCCGCATTGAGTAGCAGCGTATACACCGCTTGCCAAATCAAGTAGTCGTATATCTCTTGCGCGTCAGACTGCATGTAGATTTGACCGATCTCTTCTATTTTACCGCTGTCAGGATGTTTATAAATGAGCGGGTACTGCTTGTTTATTGCGTTGACCGTGACTACTTCTCCAGACTCAAAAATGTAGCCACCAGTTTCGACTTTAAGGTAATCGAGCTTTGATAAATTAACCAATCCATCGAGCTCTTGTTGTAGTGATTGAAGGTCAAAGTTCCACGCAGAAGAAGCAAGTAGGGGAGTGTGAATATCTCGGATCTCTAGCTGCCTTTGTTTAACAGTATTAAACTCTTTTTTATAGTCCCAAGAGAGTTGCAATAGCGTGGTAAAAACAGTGATCAGACCGCTGAGTAGTACCATGATGAGAATGATGCGCCGACCGATGCGACTATATAAGGGGCTTTGAAGGCTGTCTTCTATTTCTTGGCTACGTGTCATATTGTTAAATCAATAGTTTATTTTAGAGTATAGACCCTTAAGTTGGATTTGATGATAAACAGCGTGGAGACCTATCGTGACCCGACTACACTTTAAGTAAAGCCAGAGGTGTTGTGCATGCGCTGTATACTACTTTGCCTTATTGTTTCGTTTCATGTCTCTGCTGCAAAGGTACTATTGATTGAAAGCTATCATTCAGAGTTTCCTTGGGATGAAAGCTATGTAGAGGGCATTCAATCCCTGTTACGTGACGACATTGAGTTGCAATCAATACAAATGGATACCAAAAGGATTCCAAGGCAGCAGTACGCAGAAAAAGCTGCACAAGCTTATCAGCGATATCAAACCTATCAACCTGATGTGGTGATACTTGGTGACGACAATGCTTTTGCCTATATGTTACCAAAACTATTCGACGAACCTATTTCGATTGTTTTCTTAGGGATCAACTCTAACCCTAGAGCTCTGCTTAGTCAGTATAGAGGCCAAGCGAAAGTGACAGGAGTGCTTGAACGGCCTTTGTTTACTCGATCAATCGCTGAAATTAGCAAGCTATTTGATGGTGATGATTTTAAAGTGAAGGTGCTCTTTGACTCTGGGATTACCTCACAGATTGCTAAGCAATACATGGTGAAGCAAAATACTTTAATTCGAACCAACCTTGGTGTTGAGGTTGATATTCAAACTATCGATACACAGGAAAAGTGGCAGCATGAGGTGCTGAGTGCCAAGGATGAAGGGTTTAAAGCTATTATTGTCGGGCTTTATCAAACGCTTGTAGACAAGCAGGGACGCAGTGTACCAGCAGCTAGCATTATCGAGTGGACAAATGCGTACTCTGAGCTGCCGATTTTTGCCTTTTGGGATTTTGCGGTTGGCAGAAGCAAGGCTATTGGCGGTGTCGTCTTGTTCGGATTAAGTCAAGGGCAGCAGGCGGCAAGATTAATCAATCAGATTGTCGAACATGGGCACGAACAACCGATTCCTATCGTGATAGATCATACTGGGAAAGCGATCTACTCAGAAGTTGAAAGCGCAAGGTGGAACATTGACATGCCACAACATTGGAGTGTGATTGAGTAAAATGTCATTACTAGGGCTAACTGGGTCAAAGAAGTTTGAAATATGTTGTTCGTTTTATTTACAAATCACGGGATTACCGATAAAAAGAGCAAAAGAAATTCCAGTTGATGACGATAATATAGAGTGATCAAAATAAGATAGTAAGATTATGAGCGGATCAAACAGTACGATTTTAACGGAAAGTGGTACCAATGAACTTGAGATAATTGAGTTTCATTTGGAGAAAGAGCTGCCTGGTGGCGGTACTAAGACGTGCTATTACGGTATTAACGTCGCCAAGGTGCGAGAGGTCATTCAAGTACCTGAAACAACGGACTACCCAAACGCGCAACCTCATATGGTGGGCGTTTTTTCGTCGCGTGATATTCTGACTCCGCTCGTTGATCTTGCTGGTTGGTTAGGCGTAGCTACGGCTAAGAACCTAGAGAAGAAGTTTGTTATTGTTACTGATTTCAATAACATGACGAATGGTTTCTTGATTGATAGCATCAGCCGAATTCACCGTATCTCATGGAACGATGTCGAATCTCCAAGCCAGTTTTTAGAAGCTGGTGAGCAAGACTGTGTCGTTGCGGTGGTACGTAAAGATGGCAATTTAATCATGATTCTCGACTTCGAGAAGATTATCGCTGATATTAACCCTGAACTGAGTATGGAAAAATACGATGTGACGGTGGATAAGAATGTCGATTTGAACCAGCGTATGGTGACTAAGCGCAATGCGAAAACTGTTATGGTAGTCGATGATTCAGCCTTTATTCGCTCTTTGATCCAAGATACCTTAAGCTCTGCAGGTTACAACATCATTTCATGTAAAGATGGCGGAGAAGCTCACGAAAAACTGATGAACCTTATTCAAGTGGCTAAAGAAGAGGGTTTACCTGTTAGCGAGTTGATTGACGGCGTGGTGACTGACGTTGAGATGCCGCGTATGGATGGCATGCACTTGGTTAAACGTCTACGTGACGAACAGTCTTTTGCTACAATGCCAATCGTGATGTTCTCGTCGCTGATGAGCGAAGATAACCGAGCTAAAGCGTTAGCCCTTGGTGCTAACGACACCATTACTAAGCCAGAAATTGGCAAAATGGTTTCGATGATGGATAAGTATATTTTTGGCAAAGAAGCCTAATGTAAATTTCTTCTTGGCTTGCTGATAGCCAGAATAAACAAAAAGGTACGCATCGCGTACCTTTTTTGTTTTTGGGAGAGGAAAGCTGCTAATTAAACCTTAAAGAACCCTAGCTGCTGCTTTTGGTTTTCAGCTAAGCTAGAGAGTTCTTGGCTGGCCGCTGCAGACTGAGTGATACCTGTGACATTCTGGCTGACTAGCTCGTAGATATTGCCAAGATTTTTGTTGATGTCAGCCGTTACTTGCCCTTGTTCTTCAGATGCTACAGCAACTTGAGCATTGAGAGTGGTCAGCTCAGAGACCGAAGTGCTAATGCTGCCGAGGGCCTCTCTAACTTTTGCTGCTTGCTGTTGATTTTTTGTAAGCATTTCTAGGCTTGAGTTCATGCTATCGTTAGCACTTCCTGATTGACGCTGAAGCTCTTCAATAATGGTTTGGATCTCTTTAGTGGACTCTTGCGTGCGTGCCGCAAGCATTCGTACTTCGTCTGCAACTACCGCAAAACCACGGCCACTTTCACCCGCACGAGCAGCCTCAATCGCTGCGTTGAGTGCAAGTAGGTTGGTTTGTTCAGAGATACTTTCGATCACTTCAATCACTTGACCGATTTGCTCTGACTGTTCCTTAAGTGTGTTTACCACAACCGCTGCTTCAGAGAGTTGATCCGCCATCTTGGCGGCTTCATGGGTATTCTGTTCAAAGATCGCTAAGCTATCGCGTGCCATTTTATCTGCGTTGCTTGAAGCTTGATCTGCGAGGTTAGCATTCTGAGTGACTTCAGATGCCGTGCTTTCCATTTGGTTAATTGCAGAGGCTACTTGTTCAACTTCATTCTTCTCTTGTTCTGAGTTGGCGCTAGATTGAGTCATTACAGCGGCAAGCTCAGTCGAAGCCGATGCCACATCGACACTAATGCGCACTAGTGAATCGACCGTGGTTTTTAACTGCCCGACAGTTGAGTTGAAGTCCTTTGATAGTGCGGTAATTTCGTTTTTACCTTCTTCAACCACACTCACGGTCAGGTTGCCATTAGCGAGTTCTTGCATAGCTTTTTGTAGCTTACGTATTGGCGTCACTATGATGCCTGCAAGTACCCAGCAGATGATAACGGTGCCGACTAAGATTACGATTAAACCTAAAATAGATTGGTTCATGACTCCGGAGTGGATTTCCTGGTTGCGTTCCACTTCAGTTAAAGCAAGCTGGTTTAGTTTGCTTGATAGGTCTTCAATACCTTTGATCATCAATTGGCCTTTATCGCGATAAAGAGCTGATGCTTGAGCGTACTTGACTTCGAAGTCTGAAGAATCGGCTGTTTGATCGTGTTTGTTTTTGAGCAGTGGCACCATGGTATCCACCGAATAGCTTACATAGCCTTCAATTGCCGATTCCATCTGCTCTATTTCACGTTGTAGGCCGTCGATATCTCGTAAAGAGTCGAGTAGGCGAAGATTCTCATTCTGTTTGGCTAGCAGAGTCGATTGAAGTTCAGCAACGTCATCCGCGCGAAATAGGCTGTATATCGCCTTAATACGCATGCCGTAAGTGTTGTCGATGATTTTGGTTAGGTCATCTTTATGTTCGATGACGTTTTCTGTTGATTGGGTTACTTGGGTGAACGCGCTTTTTAGGCTGCTGGTACTGTAACTAATACCGACTATAAGTAGCAATATGGTGAATATAACAGGTACAACAACCTGCAGCTTAATCGATAAGCTGTTTAGTAACTGACGCATTAAAAGTCCTCTACAAATAAATTTAGATTGGTTTGTTATAGTTATAATGAGATTGATTCTAATTACATTCTTGTACAAATCAATGCTGTAAGTCGTGGGATCTTTCGAAAATTTGAACACACATTATGCAACCTAATTTTCTATATTTTTCATTAGGTTGAATAACGAGCAAATCTTGTTTGTTAATTAAGCATTTTGTGAGGGTTTGTAAATCCTGTGAATGAAATTTCACATTTGATGGGGAGGATATAAGGTTTTTAATCTGTCACACAGCCTTCAACGAAGTGAAACACAACTGTCATACTTGAGTCCTAAAGTGGGCATCGTTCAAGTGAAACACAACGGCAATAAAGCCACTTAAGGATATTGTGATGAAAAAGACAGTAATCGGTGCAATCGCACTTCTAGGCGCAATGGCAGTGACTTCAGTTTCTGCTAAAGAAACGATTTCAGCTGTAGGCTCTAGCAGCGTAACTCCACTGATGGAAGTTTTCTCTGAAACATACATGAAGACAAATGATAATGTGTTTATCGAAGTTCAAGGCCCAGGTTCATCTGCGGGTGTTAAAGCGGCGAAAAACGGCAGTGCTGACTTAGGTATGTCTTCTCGTAACTTGAAAGCATCTGAAAAAGAGCCTTCATTGAAAGAAGAAGTAATTGCACGTGATGGTATTGCAGTCGTTGTTAACCCAAAAAACAAGTTGTCTGGTCTGACTGGTGAGCAAGTAACGGCTATCTACAAAGGTGAAATCACAAACTGGAAAGACGTTGGTGGTGCAGATAAACCAATCGTTGCTATCACTCGTGATACAGCTTCTGGTACTCGTGGTGCATTCGAAGACATCATGAAACTTAAGAAGAAAATTTCTGGTAAGAAGGTTTCTGCAATCTCACAACGTGCTCAAGTTGCTAACGGTAACGGTGCGCTAAAAACTATGGTTGCGTCAAACCCTTACGCTATCGGCTACATCTCTCTAGGTACAGTTGACAGCTCAGTTAACGCGCTAGCAATCGATGGTACAGCCGCTTCTGTAGACAATGTTAAGAACGGCTCTTACAAAGTAGCTCGTCCTTTCCTTGTTCTTTACAAAGAAGGTAAGCCGTCAACTGAAACTCAGAAATTCCTAGACTGGATGCTAACGCCTGAAGCTCAAGCGCTAGTTGACCAAAAAGGTTACATCTCAGTTAACTAATTTTAGTTAGTAACCCTAATTATTTGCTCAGCCCACCTTTTCGGGCTGAGCGTTTTCAATCCAATTCGACTCTGCTTTGCAGCTCGAACTGTGAGATTTTCATATGACCATCGCAAATAGTGAAAAGCTTATGAATACTGAAGCGACTCAATTTGGCAAGTCAGGTCTGCGTGCGCGTAAGAACGTAGACTGGAGAGAGCGTATCTTTCACGGCTTGTTTCTAACCAGTGCGGTTATCGGTATTGTTTCTTTAGCGGTTATCGCTTACTTCATTGTTAAAGAGAGTATCCCTGCCTTCCAGGAAGCGGGTGTCTCGGGTATTGTTCTTGGCCAAGACTGGCTACCGCCGGCACTTTATGGTGTTGCGACCATGATCGTAGCGTCAGTGGTTTCAACCTTAGGTGCAGTGGCTGTTGGTGTACCTGTCGGTGTATTGACGGCGATTTTTATTGCTGAAATCGCACCAAAGCGTGTCGCTGACATTATTCGTCCTGCGGTAGAGCTGCTAGCCGGTATTCCTTCAGTGGTCTACGGTTTCTTCGGCTTGGTGATCATTGTTCCTCTAATCCAAGACATTTTCAGTGTACCAGCGGGTAATACTATCCTAGCGGGTATCATTGTTTTGGGGGTGATGATTCTTCCTACGGTTATTACCGTTTCTGAAACCTCTATCCGCGCAGTTCCAAGAACGTATAAAGAGGGTTCCTTGGCACTCGGCGCGTCAAAAATCTTTACCATCTTTAAGCTGTTGGTTCCGGCTGCTCGTAGCGGGATCATGACAGGCGTTATTTTAGGTATCGGCCGCGCTTTGGGTGAAACGATGGCAATCATCATGGTAATGGGTAACGCTCCAGCAATGCCACAAGGTATTTTAGATTCTGCCCGTACACTTACCGCGAACATCGCAATTGAAATGTCTTACGCAAGTGGTATTCACGCTAATGCGCTATATGCAACTGGAGTGGTTCTACTAGTGTTTATCATGTCTCTCAACGCGGTTCTCCTTTATCTAAACCGTGAAAAGGCGAGGTAACAATGATGAATCAAGTTAACCAAGCTAAGGCTTCTGCTATGGATACTTCAAAGCTTAAAAAAGCACGTCAGACCAAAGACAATATCTTAAATGCATTTGTTTGGGCTGCTGCGGCATTAACGGTCGGCTTCTTGTTCTGGATTATTTGGTACATTCTTTCGAATGGTCTTAAACATGTCGATTGGGCATTCATTACTGATAACTACACGGCAACAGGGAAAGAGAAAGGTATTTTCCCAATGATCGTCTCAACCATTTATATGGTGATTGCTTCGATTGCTGTGGCTGCGCCTTTGGGCATTATGACGGCTATCTATTTAACTGAATACGCGAAAGTGGGTAGTCGTTTAGTTAAGGTTATTCGTTTTTGTACTGAGTCATTAGCAGGTATTCCATCGATCATCTTTGGTCTATTTGGTATGACTTTCTTTGTGGCGATACTGGGTTTGGGCTTCTCTATTTTATCGGGTGCCTTAACGCTAAGTATTCTTATCTTGCCAGTGATTATCCGTACTACGGAAGAAGCGCTAATGGCAGTACCACAAACCTATCGTGAAGGTTCTTATGCATTAGGGTCTTCGAAAATATACACAATCTGGCGTCTAATTTTACCAAGTGCAACGCCGGGTATCTTAACTTCAGTCATTCTAAGTATTGGTCGTGTGATTGGTGAATCTGCGCCTGTTTTCTTAACGGCGGGTATGGTAGCACGAGTTCCAGACTCTCTGCTTGATTCGGGCCGAACCCTGACGGTTCATCTATATAAGCTCACCACTGAGCTATTCACAATTGAAGAGTGGAATCAGGCTTACGGTACGGCGACAGTGCTGATTGTAGTGGTCTTGTTGATCAACATGGCAACCAAATTGATTGCCAGCCGCTTTAATAAAGCGACGTATTAATCCTACTCAGCATCGCTAGACACGAATTAAAGAATTGAAGAGATTAAGAAAATGAATAAATTTGATATTGAAAACCTAGATCTATTTTACGGTGAGAACCAGGCACTTAAATCAATCAACCTGCCGGTGCCAGAACGCCAAGTGACAGCGCTGATTGGCCCATCTGGTTGCGGTAAATCCACTCTGCTGCGTTGCTTGAACCGCATGAATGACCTGATTGAAGGGGTTAAAATCACTGGTCGTCTAGATATGGATGGCGATGATATCTACGGCAATATTGATGTCGCGGATTTACGCATTAAAGTGGGTATGGTGTTCCAAAAACCAAACCCATTTCCGATGAGCATTTACGAGAACGTCGCGTACGGTCTTCGTGCTCAAGGGATTAAAGACAAAAAACACATCGATCAGGTTGTTGAGCAATCGTTGCGTGGCGCGGCTCTTTGGGATGAAGTGAAAGATCGTTTGAAGTCACATGCATTTGGTTTATCGGGCGGTCAGCAGCAGCGTTTATGTATTGCGCGCACGATTGCGATGGAGCCGGATGTAATTCTGATGGATGAACCAACTTCAGCACTTGACCCAATTGCGACCCACAAAATTGAAGAGCTGATGGAAGAGCTGAAAAAGAACTATACGATTGTGATTGTTACGCACTCCATGCAACAAGCGCGTCGCATCTCTGACCGTACTGCCTTCTTCTTAATGGGGGAACTGGTTGAACACAACGACACGCAAGTCATTTTTAGCAATCCACAAGACGATCGCACTCGTGGTTACGTGAATGGTGATTTCGGCTAATAGTTTACTGGCACTCAAAATTATAACTATAAGCGATGGAACCTTGCCCCTCTATAAGAGGGGCTTTTTTGTGTTCTGGCGTTGTGATTTCTATTTGTGACGAGACTCATCTTCAGATTCTAGAAATCTGAATCTTCTATTAAAGCGTCAGTGTATTACTTTTGAAGTGGAATAACGTTATTGCTGTTTTCCTTTTGGGCAAACTTCATTTCATACATATTTTGGTCGGCAATAGAAATTAAGTGATGGAGCTTGGCCGAATCAGAGGGGTAATGTGATATGCCGATACTGGTCGATAGTGACACTTCCTGATTCCCTTCTATTATCATTGATTGACTAAAACAGTGCTCAATGTCTGTGATTGCCGCATTTAACTCGTCTTGTTGGGTTTCTCTGACCACTAATGCAAATTCATCACCACCAATTCGAAACGTGGAAAGTTTGTAACTTATGCTTAGTCTGCGCAATCTGTGAGCAATGGTTTTTAGCGCCGAGTCTCCAGCCTGGTGCCCGTGGTTATCGTTAATCTTTTTAAAACCGTTAAGGTCAAGTAGTACTAACGAAAATACTTTACCGCGCGACTCCAGGTCGGTTAAATGCTCCATAAAGGCTAATCTATTGGGGATTTCGGTTAAGGCATCGGTCAGTGATTGCTCACGGTGATAGAGAGACTCTTTTTGGAAGATATAAGTAACAATCAGCACGCCGACAATGAGGAGCAATAAACTGGTGAGTTGTAGGTTGAATAGATCACGAGCTTGGCCCATTTGATTTTGGTAGAGCGGACTTTGCACTCTGAAGTTAGCATTTACATAGTTGATCATCGACAGATACAGCGCTTCAAACTCTTTACTGACTTCTCCAATCACTTGTGGATTGTCCGAGTTGAGCTTGGGTTCTAAGGCTTTAAAATGATCAAAGAGGGTGAGGAAAAACGTCTCTGCACCGGGAAGCCCGATGAAGTTGTCAGACTCTCGGCTTGAGATAAGTAGATCAAACCTGCTCCATGTGAGCTCATATTTAAGCAGAGCGGTTTGCTTGGACGCTTCATCGACGGCTACAAACGGCAGAGTGGCATTGAGTTCAGAAAACTCCTTGGTCAATTGAAATAGAAACCAGGTGGCCTGATTCTGTTGTTCACTGTATGACTTTGCATGCTCCCTCGTTTCATTTAGAAAGTAGAAGTTTGCGACTATCAATAGCGCACTGATTAAAAGCAGCAAATATTTTGCTCTTTTAAGTAATTGAGGTAATTGATCTGTGTTTTTATTTCGCATCTGTATTTCTATGAACTACAATCTCGTCGATCTGCCACACCATCTGTGCATGGTAGGCAGCGTTATCAATTTCAGCATTCTTATCTAAGTTAAAGACCAGCCAATAAGGCCCTTTATTTCTCACTTTCATTAATTTATCGTTCATTTTATACGCGATGATCGGCTGGTACTTGAGAATGTCTTCCATTCTAGAGCTAGCGGCATAGTCATTAAGTGCGACAAATGTCAGTGCAAAAGCATCGTCTATATCAAGGTGTTCTAATAGTTCAGAGACCTTGAATCCAGTAAATTTGTTCTTGTCTGGGTACCAAGGTAATTTGGTAGTGAAGGAAGTTTCAGAGAGTTTGGTCGTAAGATCGTGATGTGATATCTCGATGAGCGGTAGTTCTCCATTGCGAATAATAAGCTGGGAAGCCATCGTCTGGGAGGCTAAAAACAGAGATACCAGTACCGCAAGCCATCTCATAAACACTCCTTGCGTAAAATTATTATGAAATATGTCAGTAAGTATATTATGACATTGTCAGTATGGGAATTTTAATTGGTTATATGAATGCGCGGATGAGTTCTAAGCAGAAAAGTAGTCGAAACAAAAAAGCTCCCGAAGGAGCTTTTGCAACAATCCAATAATGGAATAGATTTAGAAAATTAGATGAGCAACACCTGCTATCACTGGGAGTGTGATTAAAGTACGCAAAATGAAGATGGCGAATAGCTCGAGAATGTTGACCGGGATGCGGCTACCGAGAAGCAATGCACCCACTTCAGACATGTAGATTAGTTGGGTAACAGACATCGCAGCGATAACAAAACGGGTCATTTCGTTGTCAATTGATGCTGCTAGAATTGCTGGGATAAACATGTCGGCAAATCCAACCACAATTGTCTCAGACGCGGCTGCAGCCTCAGGGATGCGCAGTAGCTCAAGTAGTGGGATAAATGGCTGGCCAAGGATGCTAAATACCGACGTGTACTCTGCAACAATTAGAGCAATCGTACCGAGCCCCATAACAACAGGCAATACACCAAAAACCATATCCACGGCGTTGCGAACACCTTCGCCAAACACTCCTTTTACTGACTTCACTTGCTGCGCTTTGTCCAGAGCTAAGCTCATACCCCAAGAGAAAGCTGTGTGGTCCTGTGGAATAGCGTCCGCATCTTTATCCGGTTCAGTGCCATCGATAAAAGTGTTTTTCTTGTAACTTAAAGGAGGCAAACGAGGAATAATTATTGCTGCGACAAGACCAGCTAAACAGATCGCGCCGTAAAACGGCAGAAATAGGTGTTCCAGTTCAACTTGAGCAATAACAACTAAGCTAAAGGTGATCGAAACTGCAGAGAAAGTGGTGCCCACCACGGCTGCTTCACGTTGAGTATAGAACTTGTTTTCGTATTGTTTGCTGGTCAGTAGAATACCTACTGAGCCATCGCCCAACCATGAAGCCATACAGTCGATAGCACTGCGGCCTGGTAAGTTAAACACTGGACGCATTACTTTGCTTAATAGGGTGCCAAACAGCTCTAGCAAACCGAAATTAAGTAGCAGGGGTAGCAATAGACCTGCGAAAATAAATACTGAAAATAGTGTTGGAAGTAGACCTTCTAGAACTAAACCTCCAGTGTTCTCTTGCCAAATCGCGTTTGGGCCCACTTGGAAGTAGGTCATTACGACAGCAGCACCACCAATTAGACGTACAGCTAGCCATAAAGGGCTTGGGTTAAACAATCCGTTCAAGAAGTTGCTGTTGGCAATAAACTGGGGCGTTTTGACGCGACAAAGCGCTGAGGCAACGGCCATGAAGGCGATGATAGCGGTAATTAGGCCAACAAGATGTTCGCCAAGAACAGCTTGGATTGATTTAGCTAGAATCGCCACAGGAATGGTGATGTTCCCTTGGTAGCTGATTGGAGCCATAAAAAGGAATAATCCAATCATAGAAGGGATAAGGAACATCCAAAAGTTGCTTTTGCTCTTTGGTTGTTCTGATGATTGAGCGCTATTTTGCATACGTTTCTCGAATTCCAATTAGATAAACAGCATAGCCATACGGGAGGCATATCTATTCACTAAACAGCAATAAATTATCAAAGAGGCGCAAGAGTAAAGATTTTTATGCGTCCTTGCAATACTATTCAATAAATACCGCTAAGTATTCATGATTAAAGTTTGCTTAATCATTGAATTACGGTTAAATGTGTTGGAAATGTTAATTTGTTTGCTAGTCTGTTTCAAGCTTAGGTGGTAATTAATGAGTCGATTGGCTATGTGCGAGGAACCGCCAGTGAGTGAGAGCGAGTATGAACGCTAAAATCACAGGGAATAGTAGCGCTGAGATAGCGTAATTGGCAAAGAGCTTGGCACCGACAATGCCACCAAGCAAAAAACCACTAAAGATAAACACAAATAACTTAGCTTTACGGTAGTCAAAGCTTTCACCACGCAATTTAGCGCCAATCATTAGCCCTAAGTCAGTAATTATCCCTGTCATATGAGTGGTGCGAACAATCGCGCCGCTGTAAGTGGTGATCATCGCATTTTGTAAGCCACATGCCGCTGATGCAAGGTATTGACCTGAAAGATGGTCATTGCTAAGTAGCCAATAGGCTGCAAGCAACAGTAAACCTTCTACGCACAGCGCAACGCCATAGCGACGCCCAAGTTTCAGGGCGGTATTTGAGATAAATACCCCACTTAATACTGCTCCGAGCATGAAACTCAACAGGATGAAGAAAAGGTGTCCCACCTGAGAGTTAAATGCTTCTAACGTTGTGCCAAGTAAGGTGACAGTTCCGGATATATGAGATACAGCTTGATGTTGAAAGCCGAGCAGACCAACGGCATTGACCGTACCTGCTAACAGGGCGAGTAGAAAAGCGCCATATTCTACCCAGCGGGGAAGTTTAGTTATCAAAGTCTGCTCCTTAATTGAAGGCGCAATTATAGAGTGAGTAGTTGGTTATCGGTAGAGGTAAAGCTGAAATATCGATCCATTAAGCTAAGTGTAATGTTCCATCTGGCAATCAAACTTAACCCAGCCGTGTTTTCGCTCCTCATAGATTGAGAAGCTTGGCATTGGCAAATCTTGT
Source organism: Vibrio tubiashii (assembly GCA_000775715.1). Classification (GTDB taxonomy): domain Bacteria; phylum Pseudomonadota; class Gammaproteobacteria; order Enterobacterales; family Vibrionaceae; genus Vibrio; species Vibrio tubiashii_A. Next base: position 280,030 of record JRWQ01000001.1, on the reverse strand, counting down.
TGATTGAATACGCCAATGGGAACGACAGTGAACTCTGGCGCAGCTTGAAGTCTGAGTAGCATGGTTGTACTGCAGCGTGGGCAAAACGAATAAGTCACTTCATTGCCCGAATCGCTGATTCTAGTGTATTCAACTAACTCACCACTGTAGGAAACTTGATGTTTGTAAAATCGAGCTTGAACACCAAATACACTGCCAGTTCGTTTCTGACACTCGAAACAGTGACAAATGGAAGTGCGGGCTGGTTCACCTCGACAAACTAAGTTGACTTGGCCACAACTGCAGTCTGCCATTCGTATTTTGTTCTCATGTTCCATTTTAACTCCTGATCATACCCTGCTAACATGGCCTAAGTTATTTACACATTACCAACTCATCATTAACGCCAATGAAAAAACGCATACTGCCAATCCCTCTGATTCTTTTTATTCCAATCGTGCTGCTGATTGTTGTTTCTGCTGCTGGCGTCTATCGATTTAGTATGTCTGATGAAGAGATATTAGCCAAGTTTCCAAGCCAAGCTAGCCAAGCAGATCCCATTATGCAGTCTGTGTTCGGTATTAGAACGGCCAACCCGTGGACAGTTAAAATACCAGATAGTAATGCATTTACTTTCATTGATGATATGGAGCGATCACCGCTTATGACTGGCACATTTGAAGATGGTCCAGTTCATGGGGTTGTCGCAGTTGATAGCCGCACCTTGGTAGAGATAGATCCAACCACCTACTTATCTTCCTTATCAGTTAGCAATCAAGGTTCGGGAGTTTTCTATTACCTAGCGGTATTCAAATATGATGAGTTTCGACAACGATTGGTTTCAAAAGGAACGGCTTTTCTCGGTGATAGAATTCGAGTGGACTCTATTGAAGCAAATGCAGATCAGGTAACGGTTAAAATATTGGAACGTGATGAGCGTCAAGCGATGTCTGAAGAACCGAAAAAAATAGTAACTATACTGTTTAAGTTAACTAAGCAGGATAGCTTAGAACAGCAGTAGGCCAATGTGCCCAAAAACTCACATTTAATTTGATATTGTTAATGTGTGATTAGTTGCTTATTCTTTAACTTAGCAAGTGATGAGATGGAATTTAATTGTTGTTAACGGAGTGATTTATGATCAATAAGCGTTTTTTTAAGACCAAAGATGAAGTTGAGGTAACTTTCGAGCTTCCTGCTGACGATGTGGGCAAAACGGTTTCAATTGTCGCCGACTTTCTTGACTGGCAACCGACAGAAATGACAAAGGTTGCTAAGTCTAAGTCGTATAAGTTTAAGACTCGACTCCCTAAGGATAGTGAGTTTGAATTCAGATACTTAGTGGATGACGAAAAGTGGGTAAACGATCCGAACGCCGACCAATACCGACCAAACGGATTCGGTGAAGATAACGGCTTGGTTGTAACCTATCAGATGTAAGCGCTAATTTAGACGTATCGACTATGGTTGATAGTGAAAGGCGCATCTCGCGCCTTTTTTCGTTGAAACCTGACATTTCACAGGTGACAACTTCTGGATAAATTCGTAATCTAAGGCCTTTGTGTATATAGAGTAAAGGTCAAATTTTGCTAACTAGAAGTTTTAAGGCTCGCTTCCAACAGCTGTCTAGACGGAAAAAGATGATGGTGGTGAGCTTGCCTCTTTTAGCGGCAATCGCTATTTCAAGTACATCTAAGCAGAGTCATTCCCATCGTACCATTGATCTTTCTCTTCCCGAGTCGACGTTAGTCAGTGATTTTTTTTCAGACAGTGATGTGGTTCGTGATGTACCAAACTACGAGTATGTTATTCGTAAAGGTGACAATCTAAGTACTATTTTTCAGCAGCTTGGCTTTGGTTATAGCGAATTGATGAAAATCATGGAAACAGATCTGAACTACCTAGCCCTAGATACTTTAAGACCGGGAAATACCTTACGCTTTTGGCGTGATGAAGAAACTGGCAACTTAAGTAAGATGGCGCTTGAATTTAGCATAGTTGAACGTGCTGTTTATAGCCGATTAGACGACGGAAGCTATGAGTTTACCGATGTTAAGATTCCGGGCGTTTGGAAGTCTTTCCCTATGGTTGGTGAAATTAAGGGTAGCTTCTCTCAATCTGTGAATGCGATTGGCTTGGGTAAGAGTGAAATCGAGCAAGTAGTTAGCTTGCTTAAAGACAAGATCAATTTTACTCGCGATTTAAGAGCGGGTGACAAGTTTGAAGTGGTTCAGTCGCGCCAGTTTGTTGGTCAGCAATTGACAGGTAATCGTGAGATACAAGCGATTAAGATCTACAATCGTGGTCGTGTCCTGTCTGCTTACCTACACAGTGATGGTCAGTACTATGATTCTAAAGGCGATAGCCTACAGCGCGCATTCCAAAGAAAGCCGGTCAATAGTGGATATAGGCTAAGTTCCCACTTTAACCCTACGCGAAAGCACCCTGTGACAGGACGTGTCTCACCTCATAACGGGACGGATTGGGCGACACCGACCGGTACGCCAATTGTGTCTACAGGTGATGGTGTGGTGATTATGACTCGTAAACACCCGTATGCTGGCAATTATGTGGTGATTCAACATGGCAGTCGTTATAAAACACGTTACCTTCACTTAAGCAAGATTTTGGTGCGTAAAGGGCAGAAAGTTTCTCGTGGTCAAAGAATTGGTCTATCAGGGGCGACAGGGCGTGTTACTGGCCCGCATATTCACTATGAATTGATTGACCGTGGTAGACCCGTTAACGCGATGAAAGCCAATATACCTATGGCAAGTTCAGTTCCTAGTAAGCAGATGGCAGCATTTAAAGCTCACAGAGATGAGATGGACGAGATGCTGAAACAGCGAGAAATTGAACTGGCGAAGCAGCAAACTGAAACTAACGCTAGTTAAGTATAAAAAGGCTTCCAAACGGAAGCCTTTATTGTATTTCTAACCTTTTTATTGGCTAACTTTTCCGAGCTTGAGCCAAGTATCTATGACTGTATCGGGGTTTAGTGACACAGAACTAATACCTTGAGCCATTAACCATTCGGCTAAGTCATCATGATCCGATGGACCTTGCCCACAAATACCGACGTATTTGCCCGCCTTGGTTGCCGCGTCGATCGCCATCTGCAGCATCACTTTGACTGCAGGGTTGCGTTCGTCAAATAGATGAGCCACATCGCCAGAATCGCGGTCAAGACCAAGCGTTAGCTGAGTCATATCGTTGGAACCGATAGAGAAACCATCAAAGTATTTTAGGAACTCGTCAGCGAGCACAGCGTTTGACGGCAGTTCACACATCATAATGACTTTCAGGCCTTGGTCGCCTCGGCGTAAATCAAACTTGGCGAGTAAGTCGATAACCGAGGCTGCCTCACTTGGTGTACGAACAAAAGGAATCATCACCTCAACGTTCTTCAGCCCCATCTCATTGCGAACACGTTTTATCGCTTGAGTTTCCAGCTCGAAACAGTCTTCAAATACTGGCGAGATATAACGAGATGCTCCACGGAAACCAAGCATTGGGTTTTCTTCGTGTGGTTCGAAGTCCTTACCGCCAACTAGGTTACTGTACTCGTTCGATTTAAAGTCAGACATACGAACAATGACTCGTTTAGGCCAGAACGCCGAAGCGATAGTCGCAATGCCTTCCGTTAGCTTACTCACGTAGAAATCGATAGGATCTTTGTAACCGCGAATACGTTGGCTGATTTCAGCTTTTAACTCATCACTTTGTTGATCAAAGTTGAGCAACGCTTTCGGGTGGATGCCGATCATCTTGTTGATGATGAACTCTAGGCGCGCTAGGCCAACACCTTCATTAGGGATTTGTGCGAAGTCGAAAGCGCGATCTGGGTTACCGACATTCATCATTACTTTTGTTGGCAACATAGGTAGCTCATCTACCGAAGAGCGCTTTACTTCAAACTCAAGCTCTCCGTGGTAAACATAGCCTGTTTCGCCTTCCGAGCACGAAACCGTTACCGTTGCTCCGTCTTGCAGGCTAGTTGTCGCGTTGCCACAGCCAACGATGGCTGGAATGCCTAGCTCTCGGGCAATGATTGCTGCGTGACAAGTGCGACCACCACGGTTGGTGACAATTGCCGACGCCTTTTTCATCACTGGTTCCCAGTCTGGGTCAGTCATGTCTGTCACCAGCACGTCACCATCTTGTACCAGAGACATCTGATCGAGAGAGTCAACCAAACGGACTGGGCCTGAGCCGATACGCTGACCAATCGCGCGACCTTCTACTAGTACTTCAGCTTTGCTGTTTAGCTCGTAGCGTTCAATAACATTTTGCTCGCTTTGAGAACAGACCGTCTCTGGGCGCGCTTGAACGATGTACAGCTTGCCATCGATACCATCCTTGGCCCATTCAATATCCATAGGGCGCTGGTAATGCTTTTCGATGATCATCGCTTGTTTGGCTAGCTCTTTGATCTCCTGATCATTTAATGAAAAGTCTTGGCGTTCTTGCTCGCAAGTATCGATGATGTCTACCTGCTTGCCAATTTCTTGATTGGTTGAGTAGATCATTTTAATTAGCTTAGAGCCGAAAGTTTTTTTAACAATCGGGTCGTTGCCCGCTTCAAGCATTGGCTTGTGAACGTAGAACTCATCTGGGTTCACGGCGCCTTGCACCACCATTTCACCTAGGCCCCAAGAAGAGGTAATAAATACCACTTGGTCAAAGCCGGACTCGGTATCTAAGGTGAACATAACACCTGAAGAGGCTTTATCGGAACGCACCATACGTTGAATACCCGCTGATAACGAGATTCCACGATGGTCGAAACCTTGGTGAACACGGTACGAAATAGCACGGTCGTTAAACAGTGATGCGTAAACGTGTTTGGTTGCTTCAAGGACAGCATCTATACCTTTCACGTTAAGGAAAGTCTCTTGCTGTCCCGCGAATGAAGCGTCGGGTAAGTCTTCCGCAGTAGCGGATGAGCGTACAGCCACTGATAGCTCACTGTTACCGGCAATCAGTTCTTGGTAGTTTTCACGAATATCCTGCTCGAGGTCAGCAGGAAAGGGGGCTTCTAGTACCCATTGACGGATAGTAGCACCTGTCTTGCGCAGAGCGTCTACATCATCAACGTCTAGTTCATCCAATAATTGGTGTATGCGGGCATCCAGTCCTTCAAAATCTAAAAACTGATTGAACGCATAAGATGTGGTAGCAAAACCGTTGGGTACAGAAACGCCAGCATTGGAAAGGTTAGAAACCATTTCACCAAGCGAAGCATTTTTACCGCCGACTTTGTCGACATCTTCCATGGATAGGCCATTGAACCAGAGGGTGTTCTTTTGCATGTATTTCTCCAGAAACATTGCAGCTTTGTAGGGAATAGGCAAACGATTACGTGGCAACTTAAAAAAATTCACAGGGAATTTTTAAAGCTGTGGGGGCCGTAACAGCAAGCCGGGTTTTATTATCGATATTATGGGGACCATCCTACTCAAAATAATTTTAAAGTTTAAAATAAAATGCAAATTGAAAGTCAAAGTCGTGATGTGTTCTATGTTTCTGATGGTACGGCCATAACATGTGAAACTTTAGGTCATGTTGTTTTAGGTCAATTTCCATTCAGAGCTAATGAAAAAACCTTTCCCTTCGTGGAGAGTGAAGACAAATTAACTGATCTGCTCAAGGAAATTGAAACTTCATACCAGACCAATAGCATAAAACCCTTAGTGTTTTTCTCGATGGTGATACCTGAACTGCGTCAAAAGCTGGTCGAATCAAATGCTTATTGTTATGACGTGCTAGAAAGTATGGTGCAAAAAGTTCAAGATGATATCCAGATGCAACCTAAGCCAAAATTGCAGCGTTCACGTAGTGTTGGTAAAGATTCTGATACGTATTTTGATCGTATTGCCGCGATTGAATACACCCTAGCGCATGATGATGGTATTACGTTGAAAGGTCTTGATGATGCCGACATTATTTTGCTCGGTGTGTCACGCAGTGGTAAAACGCCAACCAGTTTATATATGGCGATGCAATTTGGCTTACGAGTGGTGAACTACCCATTTATCGACGACGATTTGGCTCGTATGAGGTTACTGCCAGAGTTTGAAGTTCATCGACATAAGCTATTTGGCTTAACTATCGATCCTGAACGTCTAAAAGAAATTAGAGAGAATCGATTGGCAGGTAGTGATTACGCTAGCGATGAGCAGTGTTTGCATGAGTTGAGAACGGTAGAGTCCTTATTTCGCCGTGAAGCCATTCCCTACATTAATACCTCTTCACTGTCGGTAGAAGAGATATCAACAAGAGTGTTAGAGCGAAGCGGATTGAGAAGACGATTACTTTAGCGAGTGTTTCGCCTCTTCTTGCTAAGAAAGTGCAGAGGCGAATCAGAAACTATGATTGAGGACTATGCTGCAGGATGAATGAGTGGAAAATCGAGGGTGGGGTGGGGCGCGACGATGGAGTCGTACCCGTAAACCCGTTTAATCATGTCGGGCTTCAGTGCATTCCATGGCGACTCATCACAAACCAACTTACCATCATGGAGAACAATTAAACGATCTGAGTACTGCGCAGCCAAGTTCAAATCATGTAGAACGACCACTACGGCGGTATTGTGTTCGTCAGCCAGTTTGCGTGCAATTTTCAATGTATTGTGCTGGTGGGCAAGATCAAGTGCTGATGTCGGTTCATCGAGCATCAAGATCCTGCTCTCGCCCGACTGATCCAGTTGGACTAACACCCGTGCTAAATGGAGGCGCTGTTTTTCCCCGCCAGATAATGATGGGTATAGGCGTTGACTTAAATGCGTGACATCCGTCATTTGCATATATTTCTTTGCTATTCTTTTTACCGCGTTATTAGGAAGGTTTAATGGAATAGCGCCCAGCTCCACCACCTCTTGGGCAAGAAACGGAAAACTCAATGTACTGTGTTGTGGCAGCATTGCTAGATGCTTGGCTAATTCAGTAGGCTGCCACTGGCGGCGCGGCTCTCCAAAGTAACTGATATCATTATGTGAAGGTATTTCACCGCACAGCAGTTTAAGTAGTGTACTTTTACCTGCACCATTAGGGCCCAACAATGTGGTTACTTCGCCGGATCGAATATCGATACTGATATCATCCAGAACCTTGCGCGAACCGAACGACATGGAAATATGCTTACCTGATAATACAATCTGACTCATCAGAGAATCTTTCCTTTTTGTTTGAACAGTAGGTAGATGAAAAACGGTGCGCCGATCAGGGCGGTGACAATACCCACTGGCAGTTCAGCAGGTGCAACAGCAACGCGAGAGAACATGTCAGCGCATGTGAGAAGAAGGGCGCCCATCAGCGCGGATATTGGCAGCAAGGTGCGATGATCCGGGCCAGACAACATTCTCCCTAGATGTGGGATTACCAAACCAATAAAGCCAATCATGCCGGAAACACTCACTGTGATGCCGACGCCAACAGCAGTAAGTAAGATCAACTGACGTTTTAAACGTTGAACGGGAATACCTAGGTGGTTTGCTTCCGCTTCGCCAAGCAGTAGAGCGTTAAGGGACATTGCCTTGCGCACGAATATGACCATCAATATCGCTAGTGTAACAGCGCATAGCGTAATGCTCGTCCAGTTCGCTCCTGCCAATGAACCCATAGACCAGAGCGATAGGTCACGCAGCATCTGGTCATCAGCCTTAAAATTCATGTAGCCTATCCCCGCCCCCGATAATGCGCTAATCGCCACGCCAGCAAGAAGCATAATGGTGACGGAAGTGCCCATTTTGCTTGTACCAAGTTTGTAGACCAGAACAGTAGTTAGCGCCCCACCAAGAAAGGCGAAAATAGGAACCGCAGCTAAGTTCATAAACTGAGGGTATTGCTCACTAAGGTCGGCAAACAGCACGATGGCCAACGCAGCCCCAAGCGAAGCACCAGCTGAGACGCCAATTATACCTGGTTCAGCAAGGGGGTTGCGAAACAGACCTTGCATCACGGTACCGCAGATAGCAAGGATCGCGCCCACGAGCATGCACAAGATAGTGCGAGGAAAACGTATTTCGTGAATGACCAAATTGATATGTGGCGCAAGTTGCTCCGAGCGGAACAGCAAACTTTGGACACTGTCCAAGAAGCCGATATTCATTGGGCCTACGGTAACAGAACTGATCGCAGTAACAACCAAGGCAATACCAAATATAGCAACAGCAGCGCCAAGCGGCAGACGGCGTAAAAACATAGTGGTCACTCGTTAATTTAGCAGTTTGCTCAAGCGCTCAGCTTCAGACAAGCTTTTAAGTCCAAGCCCACCGACTAATGCGTGCCCGTCAATTTTAATAAATTGTTTGTTTTGCCCTGCAGGGGTCGCTGCGAGCATTGGCAGCTGACTTAAAATCTCGTCAGCACCGCCAAGTTTGTCGTAGCTACGACCGCTAACCAAAATAATATCAGGTTGCATTTCGACCATAGCTTCTGTTGAAAGTGGTTTGTATGAGCTTAGTTTCTCCGCGGCAGGGTTAACACCACCTGCAAGCTCGATAATTGCGTTTGGAGTGGTGTCACTACCTGCAACGTTCGCAGGTCGCCCTTCGTGAATGAGTAAGAACAGTACTTTCTTCGCTGTTTTCTGTACTGCCCGGTTTTTCTCTAAACTTGCAATTTGATCCGCTACTTGTTGCTTCAGAGCGTCTGCGTGTTGCTGTGATTTTGTCAGTGCGGCGATTTCATCAATACGCTCAAGCAGCCCTTGTGGGGTCGGCCTAGTATTGACGATATCGACTTTAACACCCGCAGAGCGAAGCTGACTAAGAGCGACTTCCGGTCCCATTTCGTCGGAACCAATTAGACGATTAGGACCAAGCGCGAGTAACCCTTCGGCTGATAAGCGACGGTGATAACCGATTTTAGGTAGCTCGAGTGACGCGGGTAGTTCACTGGTCACATCAACAGCAACGAGCTTGTCTTGCTGGTTTAAAGCGATAAGTAATTCGGTGACCGCACTTCCTGCGCTAACGATTCGTTGGTTAGCTAATGATGAACAGGCGACAAGTGATAAGGAGAGAGCTGTAATGGTGTTAATTAGGGCTTTTTTAAACATATTGAACTCGATTATTTTGATTCTTCCGTGAGCAGTTGCGTTGCTTGAATACCGTTCTCTTGAAGAAAGGCGAGCAGCTTAACTAGGTGCTGAATTTCGGCGGTTTTATCTGCGCCTATGACGATAGGTTGTTTGTTTGATTTGTACTCTTCTAGCAATGCTAGAGTGAAATTTTCCCAGTCGATATACTCTTTTCCATCAATCGCCCAATGCGGTTTTGCTTTTAGGATGTTGATGGTGAGAGATTTAGTATCTACATCTGATACCGCTTGAGAGTCAGTGGTTGGTAGATCCACTTCAAGCGAGTCGAGCTTGACGGCTGCGGTGAGCATGAGAAATACCATGACGATAAAAATGATATCGAGCAGTGGTGTCAGATCAGGGGTCAAGCCGAATCGATCTTCACCCTGTTTAACCTTGATCATGACTGTGCCTCAGTCGCCAGTTCGACTGTTGAGTGTGTGGTTTTGGCGTTATCTGGCGACACGTGCTGAAGGCTAATTCCTTCAAGCCATAAGTTTACGTAATTGAGAGTGTGCTCTAGCTTTGCCATAACCTTGTCCGCCCACAAGCCAAGAAGTTGTGCTCCGGCTATAGCTGGTAGTGCGATCAGTAGACCTGCGGCGGTGGTTCTCATCGCCAGGCCTAGTCCATCTGCGAGATCATTTGGCGTGATATTACCCGACGATGCTGCAACACCTTTGAACATTTCAATCAGACCTAATACCGTGCCTAGTAAACCAATTAGCGGACTAATTACGCCAATCAATGTTAATAGCCTTAATCCTGAATTAAGCTGGTGGCGCTTCTCTTGTAGCCACATGCCAGCGGCATCTTCGCGCAAGGTCTTGGCAAATGAGTGGTGAGCAAGCAACATCGCGACGCCTTTGTAGAGCAAAGGGCGACGAGGAGAGAGTTGCTCAGCGAGAGCCTCGATTTGCTTGCTGTCGGTCTGGCTCACTTTTCTCAGCTCGCTGAATATTGCTCGTTTGCCAACGCCTAAACTAGTTAGTACTTGAAATAGACGCTCGGCAATGATCATTAATGTCAGCGCAGAACAGATGATCAGTGGCCAAGTCATTAAACCTAGCTGTTGTTGTATTTGGTGTAATTGTTCCATTATCGATCCAACTTAAAACGAACGGGAATTTGAACTCTGTGGGCCATGGTTTGGCCATTTATTGAATGGGGTGAAAATCGCCATTTTTTGATAGCCTCTAGAGCTGATTTATCAAGCATGGTTGCTCCTGAAGATGAAATAAGTACTTGTCTTATCTGGTCGCCATTTTCGTCCAACCATATTTCATAGATGGCGGTACCTTCGACTCCGCGCTTTCTTGCCAGTCTTGGATACTTCGGTGCTGAAGGGCGAGAGAGAAACGATGGCTTAGTGACCATAACAGGTTGAGAAGTTGCTCCTTGATTGACTAACTTAGGTTGAGCTTGCGACTCCTGCTGCTTTACCTGCTTGGTTTCAGTCACCTTTTGCTCAAGTTTCTCTTTTAGTTTTTCAGTTGTCGGCTTGTTATTCACTACAGGCTTAGCTTTAGTGATTTTTTTCTCTACTTTAGGCCTCTTCTTGGTGACTTTCTTTTCTACTTGCTTTGCCTTTTTTACCGTCTGTTTAGGCTCAGACAACGTCTCTTTCGGTGTGGTTTCTGGTGCAGGCTCCGGTTTTGTGACGGTCTGTTCTGTAGGAGGCGTAGAAGGTGTTTCCATCGTCTTAAAATTAATGGATACCGTATTTGACTGAGCTCCAGCAGGCATTGCGAAAGCTTTAGGTTCTTGTGCAATGAACACGAATGCCGCATGAATAGCTAAGGAAATGCTACCAGCAATAGTGTATCGCTTGACGTTCACTTGAGTTCTCCATATACCGCCTAGAATAAATATTTGGTTACCTATGTATCCTCAATGGGTGTTATCGGTTACCAGACGGATTAGGATTATCACTCACAATGCAAATAAGATCAATTATCAATTGCATTATCATTAAGCTCAAACTATGATCGGTTCCAGTTTTTGAGAATTTAGCGCGAGGCTAGAGCTGATAAGCGCTGAGAGATTGATAGTATGCTTGATATTAATAGATTTGATGAATCTATCTTGGCGATGGACACGCCCGATCCTCTTCGATTTGCATTTGCTAACAAAGCTTCTGCTCATGCTGGCGGAATGGCAGCCCCTTTAATGCCCGAGCAGAAAGCTGAAACATTAAGTCGCCTCTATGCGTCGGCGGGAGCGAAAAGTGATAAGCGCTGTTTATATATCCACATCCCGTTCTGTCGTGTCCGTTGTACCTTTTGCAACTTTTTCCAAAATGCAGCAAGCCGTAAACTGGTTGATGACTACTTTGAAGCTTTGATGAGAGAGATTGACCAAAAAGCAGCACAGTCGTGGACGCAATCGGGAACGTTCCACGCTGTCTACATTGGAGGTGGAACGCCCACCGATCTGTCTGCACAGCAAATCGAAAGGCTGGGCAAAGCCATTCGGGCACGTTTTCCGCTCTCGACTGATTGTGAGATAACTCTAGAAGGTCGCATTAATCGCTTTAGTGATGAGATGTTTGAGCGTGCTTTAGAAGGTGGATTTAATCGATTCTCATTTGGTATTCAGAGTTTTAATACTCAAGTTAGACGCAGTGCGAAACGCCTTGATGACAGAGAGGTCGTGTTAGAACGAATCAGCGCTTTAAGTGCAACTGATCAAGCACCAATCATCCTAGATCTACTCTATGGCTTGCCCTACCAAACATTAGAAGTGTTTGAGCAAGATTTAGTTGATTTCATGTCTACTGGCGCTCATGGGGTAGATTTGTATCAACTGGTCGTCGGTGGTAGTGCGCCAATGCTCAATCTGGTTGATAAAGGCAGGATACCGGCGCCGGCTACAACACCAGACAAAGCATCAATGTACGAGTTAGGTTCAGAGTTCATGAAACAGCACCACTTGCGTCAACTGAGTGTTAACCATTGGGCGAGAGATAACCGTGAGCGCAGTCAATACAACTCACTGGCAAAAACTTATGCTGAGGTTTTGCCGATTGGCTGTGGTGCCGGGGGCAATATTGGTGGCTATGGCATGATGAACCATCGCACGTTAGAAACCTACATGAACGCGATGAAATCTGGTGACTCTTTAGTGGCAATGATGACCAAACAGAGTGCCTTAGAGCCTATTTTCGCTGTGCTCAAGTCTGGCTTTGACCGCGGAGTGGTGTCACGTGCTGCTATGCCTGATTTTTTAGGCTCATCTTCATTCGATTTCTTATCGCCGTTGTTCAATCACTGGCAGAAAAAAGGGCTAGTTCAGGTTGAGGGTGATTATTTGTCTTTAACTTTAGCCGGTCAATTTTGGGCGGTAAGCCTCGCTCAAGCTTGTATTCAAGTACTACATTCAACGTATCAAGAAAGAAACGCGCTTCAATCAGTCGCGATGTAAATGGAAAAAATATGGAAGCATTAAAACAGCAGGTTGCTCAACTTATTGAGCAAGAACCTACTCTACTCCCAGCAGCTATTGCAGAAAAACTTAATGTCTCGGAATTTGAAGCAGTCTCGGCTTTGCCTGACGAGATGATAGCGTTAGTCGAAGGAGAGCAAGCTCAGCATATCTTGGAGAGCTTAGTTGGCTTTGGACCGGTCACTACTATCGTTCATTCATTTGGTTCAATTTTCGAAGTAAAAGCGCCATTTCCAAAGGGCAAGGTTGCACGCGGCTACTACAACCTTATGGGGCGTGAAGGTGAACTGCATGGTCATCTTAAGCTCGATAACGTTAAGAACATTGCCCTAGTTAGTAAGCCGTTTATGGGACGTGAAAGTCACTACTTTGGTTTTTTTAGTGCTGACGGAAACAACATCTTCAAGATCTATCTAGGTCGTAATGACAAGCGCGAACTGATTGAATCGCAGGTGGCGACTTTCAAGCAATGGCAACAAGAATTCAGCAAGTAAATAAAACTATAAAATAAGAGAAAGTGAAGGAGCCTCAATATGGATCAGCAAGTCAAGCAGGAGCGTCTACAAGGGCGTCTTGAACCTGAAATAAAAGAGTTTCGCCAGCAGCGACGCACTCTGCAATTGGCGACCGTCGACGAAAATGGTCGTCCAAACGTTAGCTATGCGCCTTATGTACAAAATCAAGACGGCTATTTTGTTTTGATTTCAGAAATTGCTCGTCATGCGCGTAATCTTCAGGTGAACCCGAATGTGTCGATCATGATGATTGAAGATGAAGACACCTCGAAACAGCTGTTTGCGCGTAAGCGATTGACGTTTGATGCTATTGCGTCTGCGGTTGAGCGAGACACCGAGCAATGGACTCAAGTCGTGGCTCAAATGCAAGGCCGTTTTGGAGAGATCATTGACGGCTTAAGTCAACTGCAAGACTTTGTACTATTTAACTTGAAAGCTGAAAAAGGTCTTTTTGTAAAAGGTTTTGGTCAGGCTTACCAAGTTTCTGGTGATGACTTGGTTGACTTTGTGCATCTGGAAGAGGGGCACAAAAAGATCTCAAACGCTTAATATAGAACAAAGGAGCGACATAGCTCCTTTGTTCTTTTCTCACTGTGTTTAAAAACTTGAGTTAGGTTGAGTCAAGAACTCGACTTCTTCTGGGCTACTTTGTCGTCCTAGGATGTTATTTCTGTGTGGGTAGCGGCCAAACCTGTCAATGATGACTTTGTGTTTCAATTCGAACTCGTAGTTAACTTCCATCCCTGGTGTTTTAAATAGCTCGACTGCTTGTTGATGAACGGTTTTAGATTCGCTGTGCATAAATGGCATATACAAAAATGTGCGCTGCTGAACCTCTAATGATTGGTCTAAACCTAGTGATATGGCTTCTTGTGCCAAAGCTAGTGCTAGTGGGTCTTGAGAGAATGCTCTAGGAGTATTGCGATAGATATTGCGCGAAAACTGGTCTAAGACGATCACCTCAGCTAATCGCCCTTGTGCGTCGCTGCGCCAAGTATGGAGCTCACACTGGCTGGCGCTGATGAGTAACTCGCTAAAGCGACTTTTTATCTCGTTGTCTAACTCTTCGCTGCTAACAAACCAGTTTTTAGGTTCTAACTCTTTAAACCAGAAATCGAGTACTTCATTTGAAGTGGGCTTTGAACTCATGTCAACGCTCCGTGTGACTTAGGGGTAAGTTGATCATGGATAAGAGTAACCAGCTTTTCAACCCCCAACTTCCAGTGGGGATTAGACAGAAAGTTTGAGCAGCTAAATCGAATACAATTGGAGTAACGCCCAGATGTGTCAAAGATGGTACCTGGCAAGATACTGATCCCCAGTGCTTTGGTTTGATGATATAAGGTATCGCTGTCGAACGCCTCCGGCAGAGTTAACCACAGTAAGAACGAGCCTTGGGGTAAAACGATCTTGTACCTTCCCTGTAAGAAAGCGTATTGATTCAACGTTTTCGTTAAGTGTTGATAGAAGAGCTTAGTATTGTGCTGATAGAAACGCTGCATTTTCTGTACATGCGAACGGTACTTCCCTGAATTTAAGAAATCAGCGACGGCGGATTGCATTAGATTCAGGCTACCCATGTTGTCACACATAAGAAACTTCTCGACCTGGGCCTGATATTGGCCTGCCAATATCCAGCCTATGCGTAATCGAGAGTCGAGCATCTTTGACAGTGAATTGACGTAAATCACTCTGTTCTGCTTATCGAGAGCTTTTAGCGGAGGCAAGCTGTTGTCAAAAGCGAGAGCGCCAAAAACGTCGTCTTCAATGATTGGGATTGAGCTCGTTGTTTCAAGGAGGGCTAAACGGTTTTCCAGCGGCATCCTCGCGCCAGTAGGATTGGTGAAATTTGGTGTGACTAATAGTGCTCTAATCTGCCATTTGCTCAGTGCCTGATGTAACGATTCAATATCCAAACCATCCCGTGGACAACTCGGTATTTCAACGACTTTAAGCCCTAATGATTCCATAAGTAGCAGATTGCCAAAGTAACACGGCGATTCAACCGCAATGATGTCTCCCGCTTTGGTTAAGGCGCGCAATGCGAGACTGATTGCTTGTTGTGCACCATGGGTGATGGCGATGTCGTTTATGCCGGCATGGACACCTAAGTCTTGGCTGATTTTAGTTAAGTGTTTGAGCAGTGAGTTATTACCTGGGGGCAGTTGATAGTGGCTTGGTGTGTGGCTTTGTCTTCGGCTGTGACGGCCAATTTCAGCATATAAACTTTTGATCGCAGGAGTATCAATATAGGGGTGTGCAGAGCCGGTTGCCAGTACCTCTTGGTTAGGAGAGTAGGTCAGGATCTCTTTGCACATTGATAGTAGATCGACCTGATTTGGCGCCTGTACTAATGGCGTCGTTGCTGGCGTTGGTCGCACTCGGTAACCTGACTTTGGGACAGTATAGATCATGCCTTGCGCTTCTAACTCTTGATAAGCGCGGATGACGGTATTTTTACTCACGGTTAATGTCTGACTCAATGCACGTATAGAAGGCAATTTGTCTTCGTTGCTGAGTAAACCAGTTGCAATTTTTTGTCGGATGTAATACTCGACCATCAAGTATTTGTTGTGCGCATTCATTTAACTGTACCCATTAAAAATAATCGCTCTGTATCTGTTCTCATTTTCTGTACCTATTAAAGTAAACCCAATACCGAGAGAAAATCCAGAGGAAATTTTATGCTTGTTCGACTTATACCATTTGTATTCGTTGTGCTGTGGGCGTCGGGCTTTGTAGGAGCAAGATTTGGACTCCAGTATGCGGAACCGGCAACTTTACTTTCGTTGCGCATGGCATTGAACGTTGCTTTGTTTGCCGTCTTGATGGTCGTTCTGCGACGTCGCATACCGACTGGGCTAGTGTTTCTGCACTGTGCTGTCGTTGGAATGTTAATTCATGGTTTTTATTTAGGCGGAACGTACTTCGCCATTAGCTTGGGTATGCCTGCTGGTTTGAGTTCGTTGCTGGTCGGTTTGCAACCTATCTTAACGGCATTGTTGTTAGTGACGTTGACTGGTCAAAGATTTGCGGCTTCACAATGGCTCGGACTCGCTCTTGGCTTTATCGGTATTAGCTTGGTCTTAGCAGGAAAGGTTGACTGGCAAACTGGTGCAGATAAAACGGGCGCTATATCACTTTGCTTGATCTCTTTAGTTGGCATCACTGCTGGAACACTTTACCAGAAAAAATTCTGCCAAGGTGTGGATATGGTGGGCAGTGCGGCGGTTCAATACTTTGCTGCGGGCGTGTTATTCTTGCCCTACGCAGCAAGCTTTGAAACGATGCAAATAGACTGGAGTGTGCCGTTTGTTTTAACTATGGCTTGGCTGGTGGTCGTATTGTCGTGCATTGCGATACTGCTGCTACTTTATATGGTTGAACATGGCGCAGCATCAAGTGTTGCTTCGGTGTTTTATCTGGTACCACCGACTACTGCGGTTCAAGCATGGCTAATGTTTGGTGAGTCATTTGATAGCGTTGGTGTTTTGGGTTTCATTTGTGCCGCAACGGCGGTATATCTTGTGGCAAAAGCGCCAACGTTGAGGTTGTTAATGCGGCGAAAGCGTAGGCTTTCTGATTCTCATACTTTATAGGTATTTGTCGTTTTTGCTTCCATATGTGGACTGGGTTCAACCCATATGGGAGGATTAAATTTACCTCTCTCCTTTAGAACTTCTCATCTGTGGACTAACTTTAAAACTAGATGGGGCGTTCTGAGGGAGAAGCTTGTGGCAACCAATATTTCTATTTACCATCTGCTCGTAGCACTTGTAATGTGGTTATGCTCTCCTCATGTGCTAAGTAATCAACATGATCTCAGACAGATCTCTTTCTATACTGAAGCCTATCCTCCTGCCAACTATGTACATAACGATACCATTACCGGTTATGCGGTCGATATTCTACTTGAAGCGAGTGCTTTAGTTGGAGAGCCCATAGCGCGTTCTCAAGTGGTACTTCAACCTTGGGCTCGTTCGTATCGCACCGTTTTAACTCAAGAGAATTCCGTGCTGTTCTCTACTACCCGTTCGAAACATCGTGAGAAGCTTTTTCAGTGGGTCGGGCCTATTCTTGATACAAAGATTATTGTCTTAGCTCGCAAAGATGCTCACGTTAAGATCGACCAACCTTTAGATATGGCTAACTATCGAATCGGAGTGATCCGCGATGATATTGGAGAGCAGAGTTTACTCGCTCTCGGTGTTCCTAGAGACTCGATGCAGGAAGCTTTAGATGTGATAGTGCTTGTTGAGCAGCTAATGAAAAAACGGATCGATCTATTAGTGTATTCTGACAATGCTGCGTATTGGTGGTCACGTCAAGCGGGTATCGATGCAGAATTATTTGAGGAGGTCTATGTAGTCAAGGAAGGTGGTCTTTACTATGCAGTGAATCGAGATACAGATAAGGTGATCGTAGATAAACTGCAAAAAGGATTAGATTTGCTCAAAGCTACGGATGGTTCGGGGAGGAGCCGCTACCAAGAGATCCTCGACAAATACTAATAGGTTAAGTAAAGGACAGGTAATTGCCTGTCCTTGTCGTTTTTATACCTTGGCCTTCTTGACGAAGTAAGGGTTATCAAATTTCTTTGGGTTGCCTAACTCTTTGGTGACTAACCTGTTCCACAGAGTCAGATCGAACTCGCCTTTGGGAATCGAAGGGTAGAGAGTTTCGACTTCTTCAAGGGCAAATCGAAGAAACTCTTTCTTTTTTATCTGATTGTATTTGCGCGCAACTCGGTTGTGCTTGGCAATCCACTCTTGTTTAAAGGCAATGAGTCCCGGTTCTGCCTCTTCTATAGGCAGCCTAGACAGATAAATTCGTTTATAGGAGACTTTTCTATCTATCATTGTGCGCATTGCGGTCTGAATGTATTTTCCATGGTGGGTGATGGAAATATCATTGTTGTCGAACAACTGCACGCTCCAACCTGAAGGGAAGAAATCGGGCTTGCGATATTGTTTATTGCGAATATCGATTGCTCGGTGCATAACCAGGTCAGAAGTACCATTGAATGTCTGTTGCCACTTGCCGATTCGGATCTGTATAGCCGTAGGCAAGCGATAAATATTGGTAAATTTATCTTGTTCCATACTCAGTACACTATCTTGACGTCTCACGATGAAAGACGAGAAAAGGTAGCCAATCTGCATACCTTAAACTAATTTTTATGTATCCCTTAACATCGAGGCTGGCTGGATTGTTTCAGTTCGATAAAGGGGAAATTTCTAGGCCAGAACTTTACGGCTTATTTTAGCGTTAGATTATACATGATTACTTGAGGTCAAGCGAGATACCGATATTGATCGTTACATTTTTACTCTAATGGCTAGCAGAGAAAGCTTCAACGGTAACGCAAGTTTTGTGTTTATGGTTAAGGAGCGACTGCCCCACCTAGGGTTAGATTTGTCGGCCATTTAGAGATGCGATTGCCGCCAAGAAAGATGTTGCCATTGACTGTCATCGTGTCTGGAAACTCGGTGATTTTTGACCCACCAATAAACAAACTGCCTTCGACAATAATTCCTTCAGGTAAGCTTTCTAATGGCGTTCTTATTACACTCAAGTCGCCTTTGACTTTAAGCCGTGGTGGCAGTGAAGTCACCGGTGTGTCAGTTAGGTTGATGTATCCACCAACCTTGACACCCGATGGCCATCGAGTAATTTGCGACCCTAAAAGATTGGCATAGCCCTTGATGTTGACCCCTTTGTCTATCTTACTGAGAGCACAGTTTGTAGCTGTTAGGCTGCCTTGAATATCGACACCTTTTGGAATGCGCTTGATAGAAGTTTTTGCGATGTTTAAGTTTCCTTTGATGACTAAGCCGCTAGGCAGCTCAGTGTAAGGTTTGTTGCGTAGATCGAGATTGCCGTAATTATCTAAGTGATTAAGAATGCGGAATTGGTCTAGAACAACCGCGTTGGTGTTCATAGAGCAGAGTATCATCAGAGCAAAAACAAAAGTACGAAGCATAGTTATGACCTAGGATATGGAACGTATAATAGTAATTCTAGGGTGAATTTGGTCAATGATATCGATAAGTCGAGAAACAAAAAACGGGCTGAATCGCCCGTTTTTAAAAACAATGTTTGAATTATCGTGCTAGAGAGCGGGTTTTTAACTCAAAAATTAGTTTTTCAGCACTAACTTTGAATTTAAAGCGGGCTGTAAGTTCGGAAGAGTCGTCATTAATTGGCGATACTTCGTATTCGACGTCAGCGCAAACTTGTTTTGCTAGCTCAGTATACTTGCTGAGCTCTGCCTCTAGTAGCGCTTTGCCTTCTGCGAAGATGGTCACTTCGGCAACATCATCACCTTCTTTAATGATAAACCCCATTTCACCTGCGCAGCCACACGCTTCGCATACTTGTTCTGGTTCTGTGCTCATCTCAAATTGATCCTCTTACAAATATTAGGGTTATATTACCGATTATTGGTGGTGTAATCTATCAAAACTACTGTGCTAGATATTGAGCACTAACTAGCAGAAATAACCGAATGGCTAGAGAAAGCACAAATATATCTCACGCGAATAATTCGCATTTAAATGTGATATATATCTATAAATTACGAAAATTCATCTCAATCATGTGCTAGAACAGTCGGCGATTAGTTGTAAGCCTCTACATTTTGTAAGATTATCGGTCCTTCATTTTTATATAATTATAAATATAACGTGCCGTGCATTCATAGATATCAGTGATGATATTTTGTGGGAATTCAATTCGCACAACCGAACAATTAGACTAGGCGAATGGTTTGATTGTTGTGTCGTGCTTTATAATCATCTCTAACACAAAACAACATAACTATAGTTAGAGCTTAAAGATGTAATTCATTATTAGACGGATATACAAAGAGAAGAGCCAAACATGCCAAAGCGTAGTAAAGAAGATACTGAAATCACCATCCAAAAAATTATGGATGCCGTGGTCGACCAATTATTGCGACTCGGTTACGACAAAATGTCGTACACAACATTGAGCCAACAGACTGGCGTATCGAGAACGGGAATTAGCCACCATTTTCCGAAGAAAACAGATTTCACAGCAGCCCTAGATGGACGTATATTTAAAATGTTTGTTGGGCACGTCGATTTTGACAATGGCTTAGAGGCGTTTACTCGCAGTTGGGTAGCGGCGTTAGAGAATGAAGAGTTCTTGGCTATTCTTCGTCTACTTTTCCACCATATTGTCACATCGCAAAGTACCCACGAATTCGCTCACAACGGTATTGAACGCTTATACAAGGTTTGTGAGGAGAAGCTTGGCTGTGGAAGTGCTAAAGAGCTTGAATGGCTCATTGGCAAATCGCTAATGCGTATGGCTAAGTAACTCAGCTCTAAAGCCTTCTTCGGAAGGCTTTTTTGCATCATCTGACTTAATCTAGATACCCCTTTTGAGTGCATCTATCTCTATGCTGCACTATCTCCTATCCTTCTCTGTTTAGACCATTTGTCATCGGTAAGTGTGCACTCGTCCCAGTATTGTGACTCACTAACGACTATATTGATGCTTGCTCTATGTGGAAAATAGTCTTTAACTGTAAGTAGGGCCAAGTGTAAATTGTCTATTGACTATCTTGGCCTCTACCACGTTGTCGCATCGTGGCTTTGTCGAGTTGGTACGGCTGATTGAATAGAGCAAGATCTGCAGCCCTAATTTGTCAATTGCTCAATATTTCAATTGATTGCCGTACCTAGTGCGATAACGTTCTGTTAGACTTATTATGAAAACTATAAATAATAGGAGTAGGTGTACGCATGTCTTATCCGGTACTTATATGCGATGACTCCGCTTTGGCGAGAAAGCAAATGGCTCGCTCACTGCCTGCTTCGCTAAATGCTGATATTACTTTTGCTGTCCATGGGTTGGATGCGCTAGAACAACTTGAGCAGCATACTTTCAAGTTGATGTTCTTAGATTTAACCATGCCTGAGTTAGATGGTTTTGGCACGTTAGAAGAGATTGCCAAGCGGGGTATTGATATTTCGGTCGTGGTGGTTTCGGGGGATATTCAGCCGAAAGCCAAAGAGCGAGTGATGGCGCTAGGAGCCAAAGCGTTCATCCAAAAACCGATGGATAAAGCGGTGCTGAACACGGCCCTCAAAGAGCTTGTTGAGCCGGTTAGCCAACCACGAATTGTGACCCCAGTTTCCGTGGAGCTGCCGATACTTCGTCGCCGCGACATCTATATGGAGGTGGCGAACGTCTCTATCGGTCAAGCGGCCGATGCGTTAGCGAGACACTTTGATGTGTTTGTGCATTTGCCACTGCCAAACGTCAATATCTTTGAAGTGAGTGAACTTCACATGGCACTGCGTGACTTAGCAGACAACGACCAAGTGTCTGGTGTGTGCCAAGGTTTCAGTGGAGAGGGTATTGCCGGTGAAGCGTTAGTCTTGCTGAGTGATTCGAGTGTTAGCGACCTCAAAAAACTGATGAAAGTGCCCGTTGATAGCGAAGAGCTAGAAGAACTTGAGCTATTAATGGATGTGTCTAACATACTCGTTGGTTCCTTTTTGAATGGCCTTGGTAAGCAAGCGGAAGTACGCTTTTTTCAAAGCCCACCGGTGTTGTTAGGGCAACACATATCTATTGACTCGGTGATTAACTCAACAACGGGCTCTTTCCAAAAAACCATGACTTTTGAGGTCAGTTACAACATTGATGGTACATCCATTCGTTGTGACTTGCTGTTTATGTTTGTTGATGAGTCTCTGCCTTTACTAGACAACAAGCTTTCGTACCTAATGGAGGACTTTTAATGTTATCTCTTCCAGCTGAGTTTGAGCAGTTCCACTGGATGGTGGATATGGTGCAAAACGTTGATTTGGGGCTAGTGGTTCTCGATACGGATCATAATGTTCAAGTGTGGAACGGGTTTATGACTCACCATAGTGGGATACAGGCCCATGACGCGATTGGTAAATCGCTATTTGAGCTGTTCCCTGAAATTCCACAAGATTGGTTTAAGCTAAAGACCAAGCCAGTTTACGGTTTAGGCTGCCGAAGTTTCATCACGTGGCAACAGCGTCCGTACCTGTTTAAGTGTCGAAATGTTCGTCCTGTGACCCAACAAGCTGACTTTATGTACCAAAACATAACGCTTAACCCAATGCGCACGCCAACAGGGGAAATACGCTCGCTATTCCTCTCTATACAAGATGCAACGGCGGAAGCTCTTGCGTCGAAGAGTCGTTAATCTGCAATCAACGCCAAGGAAATCCTTGGCGTTGTTGTATATGCTGTAAATATCTTCCATAGCTTTGCAGTAACATGAATCAATCACTTCCTTTAGAGCTCTATACCGGACAACAAGTCAAACTTGGCGAACAGCAGGCCGCTAAGCGCGCTGGCGTAAAAATGTATACGCTAATGCTTCGAGCCGGGCTTGCGACTTATCAAACGATAAGACAAGAGTTTCCCAATGCTAAGGACGTGTTGGTGATGGTTGGTACGGGCAATAATGGCGGCGATGGCTTTGTCGTAGCTAAGCTTGCAAAGGCGGATGGTTTAAATGTTTCTCTCTACCTGTATGGAGATGAAGGCAATATTTCTGGCGATGCAGATAAAGCAAAGCAAGAGTGGCTAGAAAGTGGCGGTAAGATTGAATCCGTTCAGAATATAGATTGGACTCAATTGAGTGGGGATTTGTTAGTCGATGGTCTGTTAGGCACTGGATTGTCTGGTCAAGTTCGTTCCCCCCTACAAACTGTGATTAATCATATCAATGCAATCAACATCCCCATAGTAGCAATCGACATTCCGTCGGGCTTATGTTCCGACACCGGCAAAATTTTGGGTGCAGCCGTCAACGCGCAGCACACGGTCACTTTTATTGGAACAAAACAAGGATTAGCAACAGGGCAAGCACGTGCAGTCGTTGGTGAGCTTCATTTTGCAGGCTTAGGTGTTGAAAACGAATTTCGCCATGATGTGGCGCCTAATAGTCAGTTTATCGAGCATGGCAGGTTTTCTTTAGCGATGCCCCCGAGGCTCGCTACAGCCCATAAGGGCCACAATGGACGACTGTTATGTTTAGGAGGTAACCAAGGTTATGCCGGAGCGATTCGCCTATGTGCGGCGGCTGGAGCAAGATGTGGCGCTGGGTTGATTCGTACCTTATGTCACTCTAGTTCAGTGCTTCCGCTTCAGGTCGCTTGCTCAGAAGTGATGACTTTAGGCTGGGAAGAAAGCAAAACGGTTTTGGTTGAAGCGTTAGAGTTTGCGGATGTTGTTGCGTTAGGCCCAGGGCTTGGTGTCGATGAGTGGGCGCAAGACTTGTATCAAGTCGCGAGCAAAGTTGATAAACCTAAGGTCGTTGATGCTGATGGCTTAAACCTTCTAGCTCAGAACCCAACCACAGATGACCTACGAGTTATCACACCGCATCCGGGTGAGGCAGCGCGATTGCTGCAATGTTCTGTTAGCGACGTTGAACAAGACCGATTCCAAGCAGTCAAAGCACTGCACGATCAATATGGCGGTGTCGTGGTATTAAAAGGGGCGGGAACCTTAATATTTGACGGAGACAAAACTTATGTTTGCCAGGCTGGAAACTCAGGTATGGCAACAGGGGGAATGGGTGATGTATTGACAGGCATTATTGCTGCACTTATTGCTCAAGGTATGTCACTTAGTAACGCAGCCCAGTTTGGGGTGTTAATTCATAGTGAAGCTGCAGATCAACTCGCCACGCAGCACGGGAAAATCGGAATCCTCGCTAGTGATGTTATCGAACAATCGCGCAGAGTACTCAATCACGGGCTGACTTGAGTGAAAATTGAACTTTTCTTAGCCGATTTTGTGACTTTGATTGTTATTTTGCCTTAATGGGTTACAATACGCGTTCGTTCCTGAATTGTGCATCCGTATTTGCGCAGAAAAGGAAAAAACTCTCGTCTTTACTCATTGAATTCTAAGTGAAAGACACGTTTTAAATTGCATGTGTTGCTTGGTGTGCAACACCACTGTAAAGGACAGTTAAATGCCTATTATTACTCTTCCTGACGGCAGTCAGCGTCAATTTGACAACCCAGTTTCTACTCTTGAAGTCGCTCAATCTATCGGTCCTGGTCTTGCTAAAGCAACCATCGCAGGTCGTGTTGATGGTAATCGTGTCGACGCTTGTGACCTTATTGAACAAGATGCAAGCCTTGAAATCATTACCGTTAAAGATGAGGTTGATGGTCTAGAAATCGTTCGCCACTCATGTGCTCACCTTCTTGGTCATGCGATCAAGCAGCTTTTCCCTGAAGCGAAAATGGCGATTGGTCCAACGATCGACAACGGTTTCTACTACGATATCGACTTAGAGCACTCTCTAACGCAAGAAGATCTGGACAAGATTGAAAAGCGCATGAAAGAGCTAGCGAAAACTAAGTACCAAGTTATCAAGAAAAAGGTCAGCTGGCAGGAAGCACGCGATGCATTTGAAGCTCGCGGTGAAACATACAAGATGGAAATCCTAGACGAAAACGTATCTCGCGATGATCGCCCAGGTCTTTACCATCATGAAGAATACATCGATATGTGTCGTGGTCCACACGTACCACATATGGGTTTCTGTCAGCACTTTACGCTACTAAATGTAGCGGGTGCTTACTGGCGTGGTAACAGCGACAACAAGATGCTGCAACGTATCTACGGTACTGCGTTCCACGACAAAAAAGCGCTTAAGGCGCACTTAACTCGCTTAGAAGAAGCCGCTAAGCGTGACCACCGTAAGATCGGTAAGCAGCTAGACCTGTTCCACATGCAGCAAGAAGCACCGGGTATGGTGTTCTGGCATCATAATGGTTGGTCGATCTTCCGTGATCTAGAAGTATTCATTCGCGCTAAGCTTGATGAGTATGGTTACCAAGAAGTAAAAGGTCCGTTGATGATGGACCGCGTTCTTTGGGAACGTTCTGGTCACTGGGACAAGTACGCTGATGCGATGTTCACAACCTCTTCAGAAAACCGTGAATACGCGATCAAGCCAATGAACTGCCCAGGTCACGTGCAGATCTTTAACCAAGGTCTAAAATCGTACCGTGATTTACCGCTACGTATGGCTGAGTTTGGCTCATGTCACCGTAACGAGCCATCAGGTGCGCTACACGGCATTATGCGTGTACGTGGCTTTACTCAAGATGATGCGCACATCTTCTGTACAGAGAGTCAAATCCAAGAAGAAGTGACCAGCTGTATTAAGATGGTTTACGATACGTACCAAACATTTGGTTTCGATAATATCGTTGTTAAGCTATCGACTCGCCCTGAAAAGCGTGTTGGTTCTGATGAGATTTGGGACCAGTCTGAAGAGGCATTGAAGCAGTCTCTTGAAGCGATGAACATCGAATATGAACTTCAAGAAGGTGAAGGTGCATTCTACGGACCTAAGATTGAGTTCACTCTACACGACTGTCTAGATCGTGCATGGCAGTGTGGTACGGTTCAGCTAGACTTCAACCTACCAGGTCGTTTAGGTGCAACTTACGTTGATGAAAATAACGAGCGCCAAGTGCCAGTCATGATTCACCGTGCAATCTTAGGCTCACTAGAGCGATTCATCGGCATTTTGATTGAAGAATACTACGGCTTCTTCCCAACTTGGTTATCGCCAGAGCAGGCTGTAATCATGAATATTACTGACAAACAGTCAGATTATGTTCAGGAAGTGGCACAAAAACTACAAAAATTTGGAATTAGAGCTAAAGCGGACTTGAGAAATGAGAAGATTGGCTTTAAAATCCGCGAACATACTTTGAAGCGTGTTCCGTATATGCTGGTTTGTGGTGACCAAGAAATGGAAGCCGGTGAAATCGCAGTACGTACTCGCAAAGGTAAAGATCTCGGTAAGTTTAAAGTGGATGACTTTATTTCATACATCCAAGACGAGATCTCAAGCCGTAAGCTCAATCTGGAGGAATAAGCTATTAAAGGCGGAAGACGCGGCCAACAACCGGCCAAACAAAATGCTCATCGTTTAAACGGTGAAATTCGTGGCGTTCGTGAAGTTCGTTTAACAGGCGCAGACGGTGAATCAGTTGGTGTTGTTTCTATTCAAGAAGCAGTAGCAGCAGCTGAAGAAGCGGGTATGGATCTAGTAGAAATCAGTCCAAACGCTGAGCCACCTGTATGTCGTGTAATGGACTACGGTAAATTCCTCTTTGAGAAGAGCAAGGCTGCTAAAGAGCAGAAGAAGAAGCAAAAACAGGTTCAGATTAAGGAAGTAAAATTCCGTCCTGGAACTGATATTGGAGACTATCAGGTAAAACTACGCAACCTGACGCGTTTCCTTGAAGAAGGCAACAAAGTGAAGGTAACAATTCGCTTCCGTGGCCGAGAAATGGCGCACCAAGACATCGGTGTTGACGTTCTAAAACGCTTGAAAGAAGACACTGTCGATCTAGCGGTCGTTGAGTCTTTCCCAAGTCGTATTGAAGGTCGTCAGATGATCATGGTTCTTGCCCCTAAAAAGAAGTAATTAACGGCTTTGCAAGTAATTAAACCTCGCCGTTGCAAAGCGGCGGGGTTTTATTCGCCCTAATTACTATTGTTATAAACAACTCAACAATGCGGAGTTATTCATCATGCCTAAGATGAAAACCAACAAAGGTGCTGCTAAGCGTTTTAAGAAAACTGCTGGTGGTATTAAGTACAAGCACGCTACAAAACGTCACATCCTGACTAAGCGTACTACTAAGAACAAGCGTCAGCTACGTCCAAATGCACTACTTCCTAAAGTTGAAGTAGCAGCAGTTGCTCGTATGATGCCATACGCATAATTCTTTTTAGTTTTTAATCGTTTAGTTTAGGAGAAGCATAATGCCTCGCGTAAAACGTGGTGTACAAGCTCGTGCACGTCATAAGAAAGTTCTAAAACAAGCTAAAGGTTACTACGGTGCACGTTCACGTGTTTACCGCGTAGCTTTCCAAGCAGTTACTAAAGCTGGTCAATACGCTTACCGTGACCGTCGCAACAAGAAACGTCAATTCCGTCAACTGTGGATTGCACGTATCAACGCGGCATCTCGTCAAAATGGTCTATCTTACAGCCGTTTCATCAACGGTCTTAAGAAAGCATCTATCGAGATCGACCGTAAGATCCTTGCTGACATCGCGGTATTCGACAAAGCTGCATTCGCAGTTCTAGTTGAAAAAGCGAAAGCTGCTCTTTAATAGAGTTAGTTTTTAGGATTAAGAAAAGGGGAGCTTAGGCTCTCCTTTTTTGTACCTAAAAACTAGTGTCGTTCATTCATTTTCTGCTACATCAAATCTCCCGCCTTCATTTAACTTATTGATGGTATTTATGTTAACAGCGACGCATCTTTTGCCCGCGTCAATATTTGCCAATATCTCTACCGTGATAGTATCGCGTCTCATTTCAAACTCCTCTCGACGAGAAAAGAAAAGGAATCGAATTAATGAGAATAGTCTCCTTGGTGGTTTTGTTATTGTTATCTGGTTTTGCTCAAGCGTCTGACTATGGAGAAATTCCCCAGACATTTTTCAGTAAAATCTCTACTGGTGCGCACTCCCAAGCTATTGACTATCTTTACGATACCAACAAATGGATGGCTAAGAACTCAGATCAAGTTCTTAATTTAAAGAGTCAGTTAGAAAGTCTCGATGGCTTAGTGGGTCAATATCAGTTTCATGAGCTTATCTCTGAAACTAAGGTCGGTGCTAACTATGCACATCTTATCTATTTGGTAGGTTATGAGCGTCAACCGCTGCGCTTTGAATTACAGCTATACAGAGTCAATGGCACATGGCTGATGTTGGGCGTTTCATTTGACGCAAGGCTAACCAATGACATTAGTACGCTTGCCAACCAAAATTTGCTTGATACAAACAAGTAAGGCGATGAAGTGCTATGAAGCGAAAGAGTGGAGTCTCAAATGTGGAGAAGTGGAACATACGGTTGATGATGACATTGACCATATTCACCTTTATCGGACTTTTGATTGATTTTATCCCAGCCCCTTCTTACGCGTATTATGCTCAGATTGTCGTGTGTATAGGTGTCACTGTCTGTGTGATTCCTGTATACGTAGAGATTAGGCGTACAAAGGTTAGAAAAAAACGCCGAGTTCAACGAAAAAACAAACACGCTGTAGTTACAACACGCTTTACCTTACAAGAGATTTTCGTCCCCCCAATTGCCGTCTTTTTTATGCTCTATTTCAGCCTTATTTACGGTTTACCTTCCGTCATCCATTTTGTGATTGCAGAAGATAAAGGGAGAATGGAGCTCGTTGCCTATAAGCCGAGTAATAGCTATGATTTTACGCCTGCACGTTGCCGAGGTGCAATAACGGTCAAAAGTCCATTAATACTACCTCAGCGGGTCTGCAATGTGCTACGTACCACGCACGATACGTTGAAGGATGGTGACGTTGTTACTGTCTATGGACGTCAATCCATATTGGGTATCGGGTTGTAACGCTGAGTCGATATTGCTGACTTAGCTACTGTTTGAGAGTTAGACTTATGAAGCCAGAAGATATCGGTAAGGCATACGACCAAATTACTCATATTTGGCAGCAAGAAGATTTCAACTTAGAGAATGGTATTGAGCAACATCGTCGTGCAATATCATTTACTAAAGGGAGAGGCAAAGCGCTTGATGTTGGCTGCGGTTGTACTGGACGCTTTGTTGACCTGTTGCTCGCAGAAGGGTTCAGCCCTCGTGGATTGGATGTATCCGCAAAGAAGATATCGCTGGCAAGAAGCAGACACCCTGACGTTGACTTTGTTCATGCGGACATTTGTCAATATTTGCTGACTGAAAGTTATGACTTTATCACCGCGTGGGATAGCATCTGGCACATCCCGTTGAGTGAGCAGCGCAACGTAATCACTAAGCTTGTTCAGAGCCTGAACAGAGAGGGGGTCTTGATATTCTCTTTTGGAGGTACTACTGAAGAAGGTAGCCATACCAACAGCTTTATGGGGCCTGAAGTCTATTACTCCTCTTTGGGAACGAATGGGTTTGTGCAGCTGTTAATTGAGCAAGGCTGTATGATTCGTCACCTAGAGTTTGACCAGTATCCTGAACTACACACATATTTGATTGTGGAAAAACTATGAGTGGTGAGATTTGGTGTCAGCAAGTACCTTCTACGGTGCTACCAATGACTTTGCTCCTCGAGGCTGACCCTTCAGAGGAGAGCATAGCAAGCTATCTCAATGGTGGTTGGGGCTACAGTGCCCAAATTGGAGAGCAGTTAGTGGCTGTTTGTGTGGTTAAGCCGACAAGTGGCAGCAGCGCTGAGATCTACAATGTCGCTGTTGACCCAAACTATCAGCAGCAGGGCGTTGGCTCTTCATTGTTGAGATATGTCCTTGATGATCTTAACCGCAAGCAGATAGATCGAGTAGAGCTTGGAACTGGTACGTTTGGGTATCAGTTGACCTTTTATCACAGGCTCGGCTTTAGAGTCGATGGTGTCATTAAAGATCATTTCTTAGACAATTACCCAGAGCCTATCTTCGAAACAGGTATTCAGCATAAAGATATGTTGAGATTATATATACAACTTGGTTAGTATAGAGTGCGTCATTAAGTTGTTGATAAAGGATAGTTTGTGGTTCAGCTATTGAAAAAAGTTGTCGTAATAAACCTCATTGCTGCAATTATCGTTTACTTACTCTCTCAGTATGTCGAGTTTTTTAAAACCACTCGATTGATAGACTTTCTGTTCTTTGTTGTGATCGTCATTTGGGTGTTTGCCAAGCTGATGTGGGAAGGCGGAATGCATAGCAAGGTAACGCGATACGACAACGCCAAAACAGACAGTGTGTACAAGATGGTCAAAGGCCATGATTTTGAGCAAGACGAGCGTGATAACTACCGGAAAAATTATCAAGACGGCTTCGTACTCTTTATTGCTGGGCTACCTGCATTGATGGTTTGCCTTTACTTGCAATTTATTGCTTAACTCGCAATATTCATCGTTAGATTTAAGTCGAGTGATAGTTTAGATAGCTTGTCATGTAACACGCGACGAGTTTTATCTAACTCAGCAACTTCGAGCTGTTTTCCCTTTGAATGAACATCAAGGTTCACGCGTAACTCACGGCCTACTTTAGTCACCGCTGCTACTTTCAATTGCTGTGATACTTGCTTGTCGAGTGCAGAAACTTCTTTGCTCACTGCGCTACAAATAGCTGCGTCTGGTTTCATTGTTAATAGTTCACGCAGTGCACCGAGTAACATGTCTAAAGGTACTTTAATGAAGTAGAACGACATTAGAA
The DNA here is from genome assembly GCA_000775715.1 of Vibrio tubiashii. Classification (GTDB taxonomy): domain Bacteria; phylum Pseudomonadota; class Gammaproteobacteria; order Enterobacterales; family Vibrionaceae; genus Vibrio; species Vibrio tubiashii_A. Next base: position 249,752 of record JRWQ01000001.1, on the reverse strand, counting down.
TCATCATTGTTGGGTCCGCGTAAACCGCGTATTCACTCAGCGGAGAAAGAGAGACTAACCAGGCCGATACAAAACCTACAGTAACCGCAACACTTAGTAGTGTGTCCATCTGCCACTGCTTGCTCTCCGCTTCAATAAGACCAGAAGAGTAGCGCTTCGACTTATTGGCGATATGCCACCAAGCATAGCCACAGCCCAATACGTTAATCACACCAAAGGCAGTAGCGATGCTGGCATCGACTTCACGTCCGCCGTTAAACATAGCAACGACAGCTGAGTAGAGTGAGAAACTGACAATCGCGAGAATGACACTCCCCTTTACTGCGATCACGACAGGTTCTAAGATCGCTTTGCCGAGAGGGAAATGACGCTTTGAAGGAAGGGCGATAAAGCGTGATACAGCCAGTGACAATAAAGTTAACAGCAGGCTGACTAATGAATAAACCCCATCAAACACGATCACCAGTGAACCTACAAGCAAGCCAAGAATCAACCCCATACCAGCAAACCCGAGGGCGAGCAGGGCAGAGAAGGTTAACACTCGCTTCTCATTCAAGCTTGTTGTCGCACACATAATTAAATCTCTTGAAAATCAATACTTACAGTGTTCTCAAAATGGAGGCATTTCACAAACACTATCTGGGTATTATGTGTACTTGTTAGAATGGGCTTTGGTAAATATGTAGCTTATTCAATTGGTTAGCGAATATTTCTACCGTCATTAATTTTGACGCTGACTGATGTCTGTTTGATTAAAAATCAAACAAGTACTCATTGAGCTTGTCTGCAAGCCATGACATACCGGGATGTTCGGCCATCCCTGCTGCGGTAAACATACAGTAATCTTCTTGAGTTAGACCGTAGGTATGTTTGATCACTGCAAGTTCTTGTTTTCTGAGTAAGTGGCGGATCAGAGGCTCGGGTAGCACGCCCCATGCATCTTCTTCCATGATGGTATTGAGCATGTATTCAAAGCTCGAAAAACCAATGTAGCGCAGAGAGAATGGCTGCAACTCGGGATTGTCTTTCTCATTGAGGTACACCATGACAGCTTGCATGGCATTTCTCAGTTCGTCGTCAGAGACACGGCGCAGGCGAGCTAAAGGGTTAGTGCTACGACATACTGACATTAAACGAATTTTTCCGAGCGGTTGAAATGTCACAAGCGGATCGTCTGTTCGTTCATAGTCGACGCCAAAAGCAAAATCGACCTGCGAGGTCGCAACGAGATTGGCTAAATCCCCACTGGATGCGAGAACAATATTGAACGTCGTCGCAGGAAAATGGTTGTTGAGTCGGTGAGCCAGGTCATGCCATAGCTCATCGGGCAGCGAGTCATCGCGTGCTATCCATACCTCAGCGTTGAACTCGCCAGAAACCTGGGCACAGGTCTGTCTAATGCGTGATGCAGTAACCAATAGGTTTTGGCAATCTTTATAAATGGCTTTGCCCGCTTCAGAGAGGGTGACATTGTTGCCACTGCGGATGAATAACTCTACATCAAGATCTTTCTCTAATGCTTTGATTGCCATACTCAATTTAGTGCGATTGCACTCAAGTTGGCGCGCAGCCTCTGAAACAGAACCTGTATCAGCAACAGTACAAAAAGCTTCGATCTGAGATAAGTTCATCTTTTGGTCAAATTTGATTAGCTTGTGTTTGATATTATCTGAATCCTTGGGGTTTGTCTGTTTTCAGCGTTGAAAAGCTATGAATTTCATGCAGTTTTGATACTCTTGGGAGATGCCAAATGAATGTAGTTAGCAGGGAGATCATGATGGCTAAAAGTTGGGACGATGTCGCAGCGAACTGGGATGCTGAAAAAGCAACTCAAGAATATGCGCAGAAGGCGTTTGAATCGCTACAGAAAGTAGTGAATGCTCAGGGAATGCATATTCTGGACTTTGGTTGTGGAACGGGGTTACTGAGTCAACGTTTGTCGCCATTAGCGAAAGATATTGTCGCATTAGATGGTTCTGAAGCTATGATCGAACAGCTTGACAAAAAAGAACTCGCCAACGTTGAGCCAGTTGTCGATTTGCTTAGTCGAGGACTGGTCGCGATGCACCCAGCGTTTCGCGCTCAGTTTGATTTGGTTGTCGCATCATCTGTCTGCAGTTTTCTTCCTAGCTACTCAGACAGCGCGGATATCGTGTTTAGTTTGCTTGATGAAGGCGGTTACTTCATCCATTGGGACTGGCAGTCTAATCAAGATGAGCCGGGTGGTATGACAGTATCTCATGCTCAGCAAGTGCTAACCAGTGTAGGTTTCAGCGAAGTCGTCGTTACCACGCCATTTAGCGTTGATACTCCCGAAGGTACACTACCGGTATTAATGGCGGTGGCAAAGAAATAGTTGCTAGAGCAATGAAAGGAATTACTAAGCCCGACTATGAGTCGGGCTTTGTTTTTATTGGTACTGCACGACTTCATCTAACACCCAAGGGTTGGCAATCGCACTTCTATTTTTGACATCTTTGCCGTGTAGGACCTGTTTTACCGCCAGCTCGACCAGTTTGCCTGACTTGGTTTTTGGTATTTCACTTAGGCTATACACTTCCGCTGGCACATGACGTGGCGAACACTGCTGTTTAAGTGTCTGCTTAATGCTGGTTATTAGTTCGCTACTCAGTTCTTGGCCATCGATGAGCTGAACAAACAGGACAATTGTTTCATCGCCTTCAAGCTGCCTCCCCACTGCGATGGAGTCTTGTATCTCAGCTAGTTGATTGACCTTCTGGTAAATTTCAGCGGTTCCGATCCGTACCCCTCCAGGGTTTAACGTGGCGTCACTTCGACCATAGAAAACCATTCCTTTGCGAGGTGTCATTTCTACATCGTCACCGTGATGCCATGTGTCGTCGAACTTATTCCAATAGGCATTATGGTAGCGCTCTCCATCGTCATGCCAAAAACCGGCCGGCTGATTGGGAAAACTATTCCTGCACACCAACTCACCACGCTCAGATATGACTTCTTCGCCTGACTCATTAAACACTGCAACATCCATTCCTAGCCCCGAACCTTGGCACTCACCCCGATAGACTGGCGAGATTGGGTTGCCCAGTACGAAGCAACCGCAGATGTCGGTACCTCCAGATATGGAAGCCAAATGTATATCGACCTTGATATTGGCGTAGACATAGTCAAACTGTTCTGGGTATAGCACCGAACCGGTAGAGCAAAGGGTGCGTAGTGAATTGAGAGAGTAGAGGTTACTAGGGTTGAATTGTGCTTTTTCTAGCGCTTCTAAATACTTGGCAGACGTACCAAATAACTGGGCTTGAGACTCCTCACATAGCTGCCACAGCGTGTTCGCATTTGGGTACATAGGGCTGCCATCGTAAATAACCAAGGTCGCCCCACTTGCAAGGGCTGAAACATGCCAGTTCCACATCATCCATCCACAGGTGGTGTAATAAAAAACACGGTCTTTAGGTCGCACGTCACAGTGCAGTTGGTGTTCTTTTAGATGGTTTAAAATTGTACCGCCAACCGAGTGAATGATACATTTCGGCTTTCCAGTGGTTCCGGAAGAGTAGAGGACAAACAGTGGTTCATTGAATCCGATTCTTTGATAGCCTATTCCCCTAGGCAAGTAACTGGCGAGGATGGACTCCCAATCCGAAAAAGAGTCATTAAGCCCTTGGTGGGACGCTTTGTTCTGGATGTATTCAATCTGACAAGTATTGACCAAATGGGGCATGGCATTTGCTATTTCGCGATTCTTCTCTTCCATGTTGAAAGTCTTACCGTTGAAGTCGTAGCCATTGCAACAAAACAGAACCTTAGGTTGAACCTGACCGAAACGTTCTATGACGCTTTCGGCTCCAAAGTCAGGGGAGGTCGACGTCCAGATCGCGCCTAAGCTGGTTGTTGCCAACATAGCAATCACGGCTTCTGGCATATGAGGCAGATAGCCTGCAACAACATCGCCTCTCTCTACGCCGTTTTGTTTGAGCCACTGTTGAATGATTGAAACTTGGTCACATAAATCTTGCCACGAAAGCTTTTGACCATCACCGCGTTCATTCTTAAACCAAATAGCGATCTCTTCAGGAGCTTGAAACGCATAGGCGAGCAAGTTTTCTGCGTAATTCAATTGTGACTGAGGAAACCAAATCGTATCTCGGCTCGGGCTAAACTTGCCCCACTTAGGCAGCCCTTCACCGAGAATGCAGTCGCCTTTGTAACCAATAACGTCACAAAATTGCCAAACTTCGAGCCAGAAATCTTTCTTGTTGTCGACTGACCAGCGGTGCAAATCGTCATAGCTTTCGATTGCATCGCCTTGAATATTAATATGTTTTATAAACTGGCTTAAGTTTGATGCTTCGATTCGTTCACGACTTGGTACCCAGAGAGGGGAAGGTAACGACTGCTGAGAGTTAGACATGACATCCTCATATTCAATTTCTTATTGTCCCAATAAGCTTTGACGAAGATTTAACCAAAGTCAAACAAGTATCAGAACTTCAGATGCATGAAAAATAAGAAAAAATACACATAATGTAAACAAAATGTTACACGCACGCTTGAGGTAAGAGTAGGGGCGATAAATTGTCACGGCTAAAGCATGGCGATAGGCTTAATGTAATGAGGTTGTTAATGGAGCAAGTCATGACACAGTATCATTCTAAGCCTGTGAATCAACATGGAGTGGTAGAGTGGAGTCTCGAAGAGAACCTTGTTTGGCGCGACTTAGTTCAAAGGCAGTTAGGTTTGGTCAAACAAAGGGCGTGTAAGGAGTATTTAACGGGATTAGAGCTACTCGATTTGCCTATCGACAAAGCTCCACAGATTGTTGATATCAATCGCGTTTTGATGCAAACCACTGGATGGCAGGTCGAACCTGTTCCCGCTCTAATTAACTTTGATCGCTTCTTTGCGCTTTTGGCAGAGAAGAAGTTCCCTGTAGCTACTTTTTTGCGTACACGAGAGGAGTTTGATTACTTACAAGAGCCTGATTTCTTTCACGAAATATTTGGGCATTGCGCTATGTTGACCAATCCAGAGTTTGCTGAGTTTACACAAACCTATGGAATCCTAGGCAAAAATGCTAGCGAGAAAGAGCGCGTTTTTTTGGCGCGTTTGTACTGGTTTACCGTAGAGTTTGGCTTAGTTAAAGAGGGAGAACAAACGAAAATTTATGGCGGAGGTATTCTCTCTTCTCCAGGTGAAACCTTGTATGCCTTAGATGATCGCGACGCACAGCGGGTCGACTTTGACATTCACACCGTTCTGCGAACCCCTTATCGTATCGATATTATGCAGCCTGAATATTTTGTGCTGAACAACATCCAGCAACTGTACAAGCTGAGTAAAATGGATTTGATGTTTCATGTAAGACAGGCAATGCGGGCCGGACTATTACCCCCACTATTTGAACCAAAGGAAGTAACACATGCTGAATGAATTACGTTGTGAGTCTTGTACCAGTAGTGCAGTGGCATTAGGTGCTGAAGAGAGAAGACTGCTGCTGACCGAACTCGATGGATGGCAGATGCTCGAGCGTGATGGCATCCCCCAACTAGAGAAGGTATACACATTCAAAAACTACAAATTGGCGTGGGCGTTTGCCAATCAGGTATCTGAGCTTGCCGAACAAGAGTTTCATCATCCTTCGATATTACTAGAGTGGGGTAAAGTCACAGTGACTTGGTGGAGTCATTCCATTAAAGGCTTACACCAAAATGATTTCATCTGCGCGTCTAAGTGTGATGCACTTTCCTAAGTTGATCTGCCACTATTTTCTCGACTGTTCCGATGCCTTCAGCACTAGCTGAAGGCTTTTTAACTGATTACAGCACCAGAATTAGGCTAAGTGCTTTTTCTGTGTGTGTAATACTTTCTCAATGCCACAAACGCTCAAGGGTTTAGATTTTAGGTAGCCTTGTACGTAGTTGCATTTGTGTTGAGTCAAGAACGCCAATTGCTGAGGTGTTTCTACGCCCTCGGCAACCACTTTAAGGTCGATGGTGTGAGCGATATTGATGATGGCTTGACATAAACTATCGGCATTGCGTTGACCAAGCGCTATCCGATTTACAAAGCTTCTATCGACCTTAATCACGTCGACTGGATAATCATTAAGAACAGAAAGAGATGAGTATCCAGTACCAAAATCATCTAGATATAGTGTTACGCCAAGACCTTTGATTCGTTTCAATTGTGCTGCGCTACATTGATCCGCCAACAGCATTGATTCGGTAATCTCGATCCCGATAAGGTGGGGTGGAAAGTCATACTGATTGATCAACTGTTTTAAGGTATGGAAGATGTGTTCAGATTCAAATTGTTTGGCAGACACATTGATATTGAAGCGTGGCACATTCTTCCCTTGTTGAGTGTTCCACAGTCGATTGAGGATTTTGCAGCACTCTTTCGCAACCCAATCTCCAATGGGAATAATCTGCCCCGTTTCTTCAGCGATTGGAATGAAGTCTTGTGGAGAAATTGCGCCCAGCTTTGGGTGGTTCCAGCGAATTAAAGATTCAAATCCTACAACTACATCGCTGTTTGCTTGGTAGATAGGTTGATAGACCAGTGATAATTGTTTGAAAGCGAGTGCCCCGGTTAACTCTTGTTCAAGTGTGAAGCGTCTTTTCGCTTGGTTGAACATGTGGTCGTGAAAGAACACGACTTTTTCGTTGGTTGACGTTTTCGCGCTATACATGGCGGTGTCCGCTTCTCGCAAAATACTCGCCAAGGTCTGATTTGGGTCAGTCACGACTGAGATGCCAATACTTGCGCCAATATGACAAGATTGGCCATCAATGGAGTAGGGTTGGCTCAGCACTTTGACGTAGCGATGGCATATTTGAGTCAGCGCTTCGTGAGAGGTGAGCTTAGGTAGGCAGATGATAAATTCGTCGCCGCCGAACCGAAAACTCATATCGTTATCTCGGCAATGACTTATTAAACGAGCCGCTACCTCTTTGAGTAGCTTATCCCCATGCAGATGTCCCATCGAATCGTTGATCACTTTAAATCGGTCAAGGTCGATAAAAAGAATTGAGAAGCCTGTCGATGTACCTTGTTCTAGTTGCTTTAGTTGTTTTTCGACCTCATCACTTAGTGCTGCCCTATTGCTTAAACCGGTCAAACTATCTCTGACGGCTTGGATTGCTAGGGTACGGGTTTTCTCTTCGATTAGCCTATCTGAAACTTTTAGTCGGCTGGCGTAAAAATTGCCAGCAACAGTAATTGAGCTAGTCAGCAATAGGATAAGAAGTACGGCAGCGGGACCATAGAGGGTAGTGCCGTCATTACTGTCCATTTTTGACATCGATAATGTCCACTCATTATTGAACAATGGGACAGGAAATGTATGGGAGAGTGAGACAAGTCTTGTTCCTATGCCGCCTTCTTTTAGGGTGGTGTTTAGATGAGATTCAAATGCGAGTATTTGATACGGTTGGATGTTGACTGTAATTTCCGTTGTCGCTGAATTTGTTTGCCGTTGCCAGATCTCTCCCAGTAGTTCATGAAATAGCACTTTAGCGACGATCATTCCCTGCAACATACCTTGGTTAGAATATTGTGGCAGAACGAGGTAGGCCGTTAGCTGTTGTTCTTCTATGAAGTTTACTACCCCGATGCGGTTTGTTGTTATGGCTCGTGAAATAGCGCTGACCAGTTGCTTGTCGCTCTCAAGTCGAAACCCTATCTCGTCACTTGCTTCGAACAAAGAGGAGACGGAGAGTATGGGAAGCGTTTGATTGGTTAGAAACCAAGCGTCTGTTTTGTCCTCTGATAAAGGCGGTGTAACTTGATACCCTAAAAAGCCTTGTTGCTGGGCAAGCTTTTCGAATTGAGTCACTTTGTCTTTCGACACAACAGGTGCCCATACAATAGATTGAACGCCGGTCAGTTGCGTCGCTTGTTGAGAAAAGTAATCTTCAAACTGTTGTGGGCTAGGTTGATTGCCGTTCGATATGAAAGCCCGCGTTGAATAAAGAAGCCCTTTTATTGAGTTTAGAGATTGATTAAGGGTTTGAATTTGGTTATTGAGTTGTGCCGTTAGCTGGCTGTTGAGCTTTTGGGTCTCGTAATAGTAAACCGTATAGTAGCTCCCTGCCGCAAGGGCAGAACCAATAAACCAAATAAGGGCATTGCATTTAATAGATAGAGCGAGTTTCAAAGTAGATATAGTGGTGATGAGTGACACATGGACAAATGGTAACGATTATTGGTATTAATGCAAATGATAATTGATATCAAATAAGTAAAAGGGCAAAAATTGGCTGCTACAGAGAGGGCCGGTGCTTATGGAGAGGCCTGATTGGGTTTTGCACTTTCTATTGCTAGCCGCTCCCGCTCATATCGAGATTCCAATACTTTAAGTTTGTTGAGCAATGCTTCAATGTCTGCCTTTAATGCCCGATTAAGTTGCGAATAGTTTGTACTGGCAATAACGTTAGTTTGGTTGCCAGTGCGCTGGCAGTGTTTGCTTAAGTCGAGCCAATGGGATTGTTGTGTTTCAGCTTTAGCTAGCATGGGTTCAAGCAATACTCTTTCTTCTTTGATCCGCTTTACTACTTCCTGTGAAGCGTCTGCTTGAGATTGAATTTGTTCTTGAAAGCGGTTGTTTCTGCTCTGCCATAGGGCTTGCAGTTCATCTTGAGTAAATTGCTGATATAAAAAAGGTTGGGCTTGATGAATTTGTAAGAATTCATTGAAACGTGTAGCGTGATGGTTGTACACCTGTTCTAAATCGTGCTGAAGTTTGAGGACGCGATTCCAAGATTTTTCATCACAATGCGCACTATTTACTTGCCAAGGTAAAGTGATCAGCAATGATGCCGCTATAGTTATATGAATACTGTGCCATTTCATTGTTATGCTAGTGGAGTTTGCAACTTTTTAAGTATAGGAAAAGAATCAAGACGATATGAAAAAAGTCATCATGCTTCTCCTTCTGTTGGTCGGGATCGGCTGTGCAGCGGGTGGTTACTACATCTTCTACTACAAACCTCAGCAGGATGCGCTTGAAGTGGATCAGGTTGAAGAGGAGAAGCCGATGGAGCCGCTTCAATTGGTCGAGGAAGAGGAAGAAGCGCCACCTCCGCCGCCAGTGACTGATTATTACGTTAGCCCACCTAAGCTAGGCGTTCGTGAAGCACCAGACTCTTCAGCGTTCATTGAAAGCGTGGTTTACCGCGGCGATAAGTTGTATATCCTCGAAAAGCGTGATGGCTGGGGTAGGATCTCTCCTTACTACGTTTATGAAGAGGGTGGACCACAGGTTGCCGAGTGGGTGCCTATGGATGCGCTACTTGAGGTGGCACCGACGATTACTAAAGAAGAACGTATCGAAACGGTGACCGCCTATATCGAAGAGTCGGATGATTTTAAGCAACACTTTGAGATGTTTATTAAAACCACTGATGAACTACTGAAAGATGGAACGTGTACGCCGGAAGACTTTGAAGAAACGCAAGGGTGGATACGTTCGGTCACCTTTGAAGAGATTGATGCTTACTTCGTGTACTGCGGCGGTTTAAAGCAGGCGAACAAGATCTACCTTGATGTGCAGACAGGTAAGATTTTTTATCGCTAGTGTCCTGTTCCAGTATTGGAATATTAGCTTTTAGATCATTTTAGTTGTCCGCTTAACAGCAAGGGACTACTATCAGCCAGTTGTCTCTAACATGGCATTATCAATGCTCCGACGAGTTTTCTCATACATTTGGCTTGTTATGCTTGCGATGGTTCTACCGACGCAGGCTTTTGCGTATTTGCTGCAAGCTGAAAATGAGGCATCGGCTCGTCTTGCGCTTCGTTCGAACTCCACTCTCACTCCGAGCAGCGCTGACTTCCAAGCGATTCTCGAATCTGCCCAGCAAACGCCAAAAACTAAGCCTGCAACCCAAGCCGATTTCTCGCATAATTGGTTGGCTATCCTTAACTCGAGTCGTGGCTCAATAACGACACGTTTTCTCGATGATGGCGAATCCTTTTCGGGTAATGACGTCACACACTTTGAACCCTGTGTTGTCGCTCTTTATCAGCGCTATGAACTGCCACAATATGAGGCAGGGTTTAGGCTTACCACACGCTATACTTCTCCATATCGGTTGTCCGGTTGGAAAGATTCAAACACCCTCTATGTCGCCCTGAATGGGCAATATTCTGTGACTTCTTAATACATACAATCGAAGCGAATAACCTTCGCTAGTTATCCCTAGGTACGGCTCTGCCTGTACTCTTAGATTAAGAAATACGATGAAAAACAAACCTGTAAAACAGGCGAAATCTGTTCGCCTGATGAACCACTACTCGGCGTGGAAGTATGTGGTGTTAGTGGTGACTGTGGTGATGTTAGCCCTCAGTGCGATTCCAACTTGGTATGGTGAGAAACCTTCCATACAGGTGACTGCGTCTCAAGCAGCGCCTAATAGCATTTTAAATAGTGTTACAGAGCTAAACCGTTACTTGGCTCAGCGCGATGTCCAAGTGTTGAAAATCGAGCAGTCTGGCGATCAAACAACCCTTGTTTTTGATAATGAGACAGAGCAAACCCAAGCGCGTAAAGTGTTAGATAAGCTATTGGGTAAAGAGGATTCGATTACCTTTTCCTATGTGTCTGTCGCGCCTCAATGGTTCGGTCAGATGGGCTTTAGTCCAATAAAACTAGGTTTGGACCTGCGTGGTGGTGTTCAGTTCTTGCTCAACGTGGACATTGATAAAGCGTTTGAAGATCAACGCAATAGCTTGGTTGATGAGGTCAGAGACTTTATGCGCCAGGAGCGAGTACGTGGTGTTCAAATCTCGTCAGTAGGCTCTGAGGCATTCGATATTAAAACTAACTCCGGCAATGCTTTGTCAGCGGTGCACACTTTCTTAAAGCAGAACTATCCAAACTGGGAGGTGAAGCGTCACTCCGACTATTTAGCGGTTAAGCCGACGCCAGAAAGTAAATCTGAATTCCAATCTGTCACCATTAAACAAAACTTGAAGATCATGCGTGACCGTATTGAAGAGCTAGGGATCACTGAGGCCATGGTACAACGCCAAGGTGAGCATAGTATTCGTATTGAGTTGCCAGGCGTGCAAGATCCGTCACTGGCGAAAAATGTAATCGGCGCGACAGCAACATTGGCGTTTCATGAGTCTCGCACTCCATCTGACGGTAAAGCCTATGGGGATGTTGTGCTTAAGGACAATGATGGCCGCGATGTGACCTTAGCGAAGAAGCCTGTGTTAACTGGCGAGCACATCATTAATGCTCGTGCAGGTGTTGATAAGATGGGCTTCTCAGAAGTGAATATCTCACTCGATCATGCTGGTGGCAAAATCATGAGTGATTTCTCGGCTGGGCATATCGGCAAACCGATGGCGACTGTTTATCGCGAGTACACGACTAATGCCAATGGTGAAACTGAACGCAGTGAGCGAGTGATCAGTGTTGCGACGATTCAATCTCAATTGGGTAGCCAGTTCCGAATCACAGGGGCAGGCACGATGGAAGAAGCGCAAAATCTAGCTTTGCTACTTCGCGCGGGTTCTTTGACTGCTCCAGTCACCATTGTAGAGGAGCGCACTATCGGTGCGTCGTTAGGTGCGGAAAACATCGAGAATGGCTTTGCTGCGTTAGCCCTTGGTTTAGCAATGACACTTACCTTTATGGCGCTATGGTATCGCCGTTTAGGTTGGGTCGCGAACGTGGCCCTTATGGTTAATATGGTTAGCTTGCTGGGCTTGATTGCGCTACTTCCTGGCGCGGTACTGACACTGCCCGGTATCGCTGGCTTAGTACTGACAGTGGGTATGGCTGTCGATACTAACGTGCTGATCTTTGAGCGAATCAAAGACAAACTTGCTGAGGGGCGAACCTTTGCTCAGTCGATTGATCTGGGTTTTGGTAGTGCATTGAGCACCATTCTGGATGCCAACATCACCACGATGATAACAGCCGTTGTACTTTACTCGATAGGTAATGGGCCGATTCAAGGTTTTGCTTTAACGCTTGGTCTAGGTTTGTTGACCAGCATGTTCAGTGGTGTGTTTGCATCACGAGCCATTATCAATTTAATTTGGGGACGCGACTCACGTCGTGATGTGAGGGTGTAATCATGGTTGATTTCTTTAAACTGCATATTCGTCGAGTGCGCTACATTACTAACTATGTCTCGTTCGCTTTAATGGCATTTTCGTTGGTAGCATTGGGTATGAATGGCCTCAACATGGGGCTAGACTTTACCGGCGGTATGGTCACTGAAGTGAAAGTTGACAATAACCTTACCCAGTCTCAGCTTGTTGAAACGCTAAAACCGGAGCTCGGCCAGTTTACGAACGTCACTCGTTCAGATGAAGAGGGACGATGGGTCGTTCGTTACCCAATCCCTGGGCAAGCTAACGATAGCGTTGATATTGTATCTACTCTTTCCTCTATCTCTCATCAAGTTGATGTCGTGAGTAATAGCATGGTTGGCTCCCAAGTTGGACAAGATCTAGTTGATCAAGGTGGGCTTGCATTGATGATCTCAATGCTATGTATCCTAGGGTATTTGTGTTTCCGCTTTGAGTGGCGTTTGGCAAGTGGTTCATTGCTTGCCTTAGTTCATGACGTGGTATTGGTGTTAGGCTTCTTCGCTGCTACCCAGATGGAGTTTAACCTGACGGTCTTCGCCGCGATTCTGGCGATTCTAGGTTATTCACTCAATGACTCGATCATCATTGCTGATCGAATTCGTGAACTACTCATTGCGAAACAAAACCTGGCTACAGAAGAGATAAACGACCAAGCAGTGATGGCAACTTTCTCACGGACTATGGTGACATCAGGTACAACCCTAATGACAGTATCGGCGTTGTGGATTCTGGGCGGTAGTGCTCTGCAAGGTTTCGCAGTGGCAATGTTTATCGGCATCCTATCAGGAACTTGGTCTTCAATCTCGATAGGTACTGTCCTGCCAGAATGGCTCAAGCTAGAGCCTAAACATTATCTACCTGTTGAAGTGGATGATGCACCTTAAAGCTTATCGGAAACAATGAGTTCCGAGAGTTAACCTCGGAACTCGTTGAGATTATTGAGTTTGTACGCTCAAGAACTGAGTGAAGCTAGCCCAAGATTTAATGTCTGCATCTTCGCGGTAGCGCGGGCTGCCAAATACAGTAAAGGCATGAGGTGCGCCGCTGTAGGTGATCATCTCATGCTCTACACCTGCCGTTTCCAGTTGCTCGGCCAACGATGCAAACTGAGACATTGGAATCGCTGTATCCGCTGTACCATGAAGGACAAGTATTGGTGCAGAGGTTTGTAAGTATGATTGACCTTCAGGCGTACCCAAACCGCCATGGAAGGTAACAAAACCTTTTGCTGGCATGCCTGCACGGGCTGACTCTAAAACCGCTGCGCCACCAAAGCAGTAACCCATCACCACGACATTTTCAGCATTGCCACCTAGTGACGCGGCGAAATCTAAACTGCCCTTCATTAATGCGCGTAGTTTTTCTCTGTCTTTGTAAAGCTCGCCTGTGTGTTGTTTCTTATCTTTGACTTCTGTAGGTCGAATGCCTTTACCGAACAGGTCTGCAGCGAAAACGTTGTATCCTAGCTCGTTGAGCATCTTAGCTCGCTTCATTTCATAGTCGGTTAACCCATCCCAGTCATGGACGAGTAGAACTAATGGAGCATCATCGCTGGTTTTCGCCCAGTAGCCCTCGTAATCATTACCCTTTACATTGTAAATTTTGCTCTCTCCGGCAAACAAAAAAGAACTGAAGAATAGAGCAATAAGCCCAATTGTTGATTTCATATAACACCTCCGTTGTCGTAGAAGTGTAGTACGTATTTGGTGACCAAAAGGGACAAAAAGCCCCTAGCAGTGAAATACGGCTAGGGGCTAGGAAAACTTCTCTATTTATTAAACGAAGCAACGACAAAAATATGTTAATTAATAACTGGTGATGTGTTGATTTAGGTTTCTGGCTCGAGTTCTGAGTGTTGCTCTGCCTCTTTGTTCAATTCGGATGTCTCGTCGCTCTCCTCGTCTTCGTAATGTTTAACAACAAATGGAATGAGCATAACGCTAGATGGAAAGAATCGTTTCATTTGAGTACTCCTAGAACCGCTTATATGGTCATTTTGACTGGATTGCTGGAGAGAATAATTGTCTTAAATCATAGTCCGCCAGATAAAGTCGATTGGTAGAGAAATCTGAGCTCACAGTCACATTCCCCTTAGGTTAGATTGAAGGCTTATGACTCTAGCCCTGCATCCCAGTATGGAGTTTCAGTGCCCAGTCTCTCGCTTATAAAATCTATAAACGCTCTAACCTTAAGTGGAACATGTTTGCGTTCTGGAAAGACCGCATACACTGCGTGGGTCGGTAGTGAAAAATCAGACAACACAAGTTGTAAGCGTCCTGATGAAATATCTTTCCCTGCGATGAAAGTGGGGAGATTAGCGATTCCACTCCCGTTAAGAGCTGCTCTACGTATTGCTTCGCTATTGTTGACTATTAGTCGACCTTTTGGTGTTACTTTAAACTCTCCTCTCGAAGAACTAAAAGTCCATTCACTCCCACCTCTGTAGTAGCTATATTGCATGCAACTATGGTTAGACAGATCACTGGGTTTTAGTGGCAGCGCATTCTCTTTGATATATGAAGGAGAGGCACAAAGGACACTTTTACAAGGTGCTAGTCTCTTTGCCACGATATTAGAGGAGGGCAAGTCACCAATTCTTATGCCGACATCAAACCGCTCTTCAACTAAGTCCACCATCCGATCCTCTAAGTTGAGGTCAATATCTACATTAGGATAGAGCGCTAAGAACTCTGAAATAAGTGGAGCGATATGCAATACACCGAATGACATTGGCGCAGTGATTTTAAGAGTACCTCTAGGGTTACCCTGTAGTTCGGTGACGGCGTCTATGCCTTGCTGAGCCAATGCTAGTGACTGAACAACATAGTCGTAGTAGCGTTGACCTGCTTCGGTGAGGCTCAGTTTCCGAGTTGTGCGGTTAAGCAGTCGAATACCTAGTTCGTCTTCCAACAGAGTGATACGTTTGCTTACCGCAGACTTGGTGATGTTTAATTTACTGGCGGCATGAGAAAAACTCCCACTTTCGACAACAGAGACGAAGATTGGAATGGCTGAGAAAGCTTGCATAGTTGAATTCCAGTAAACAATAAGTTTCTTTTGGACGGTATTATCATCTAAAAGAAAACAATTTACACTAGTCATCAGTTTCTGAGGAGAAAATAATGAAGTACGATTGGATCTTGTTTGATGCGGACGAAACCCTGTTCCATTTTGATGCATTTAAAGGAATGCAACTGATGTTTTCGCGCAAAGGTATTGAGTTCACTCACGGTGATTTTGAACACTATCAAGCTGTAAACAAGCCACTTTGGGTCGATTATCAGAATGGGACAATTACCGCTCAGGAGTTAAAGCACACGCGATTTGAAGAGTGGGCAAAGACCTTAGGGACAACACCATCTGAGCTAAACTCTGCTTTTCTCAATGCTATGGCAGATATCTGCACGGTACTCCCAGGAGCGAAAGAACTTATGCAGGCGCTACATGGTAAGGCTAAACTGGGCATTATCACCAATGGCTTCACCGATCTTCAAGCGATTAGACTTGAGAAAACAGGGATGAGCCAATATTTTGAACATGTGATCATTTCTGAAGAGGTTGGAGTGGCTAAACCAGATACGGGAATTTTCAGTCATGCATTAGAGAAAATGGGCATGCCATGTAAAAGCAAAGTACTAATGGTTGGCGATAATCAACACTCTGACATTCTTGGTGGGATTAACTTTGGTATTGAGACTTGTTGGTTAAACAGTGATGGCGCAGAGAAAGATGATGCGATCTCTCCAAACTACACAGTTCGCTCTTTGCATGATTTGAAAAATATCCTATTCGCTTAGCGAGTGATCTAAACCGACTGACTCGCAGTATCTAGACTAAAGACTGTTTGAGGACACGCGGTTATGTCGGTACTAGGAAAAATCATTGATTTAGATAAGAGCCACGGGTACGGTTTTATCGAGCAGGACATTGAGGGAAAAATGGTGTTCTTTCATGTGAATGACATCGAAGATAGCCCGATTGAGCCCCACATTAATGAAAGGGTTGAGTTCGAGGTAGAGTCTGATCTTAATGGGTGTTTACTGGCATTGAACATCTCTCCGACTGTCATGAAGTAGCCTTGTTACGCCTCAGGAGCGTGTTGCTTGATATAGTGTTCGAGACACTTGTCTTCTGAGGTCTCGAACTCTTGGTCAAGAATATTGAGCTTTTCGATTCTATCAATTCGAAAGTGGCGATAATCGTCCCTTAGTTCACACCAAGCCACTAACGTCCACAGTTTACCCCAAAATATTTGTCCGAGAGGCTGTAGGCGACGCACCGTTTTATTACCGTGTTGATCGCTATAATCTATCTCTATTTTTAGTTTAGCGTCGGTCGCATGACGAAGCATTTTTCCTCTGGTCGCATTGTGAGTCGATGTGTGGATTTCAGGGACAAAGATCGGAAACTCTTCAATTTGTTGTTTGAGGCGATCAGGTAGCACTGAAAGAATTTTTGCCGAGGCGGATTTAGATGCTGAAGCTAACTCGTCGTCTGACCAAGCTCTAACCATTCGCATTCCAAGCTCTAAGGCCATCATTTCTTTATCGGTAAACATTAATGGAGGAAGGTGTGAGTCCGCTTGCAGTAGATAACCGACACCTGCTTCACCTTGAATTGGAACTCCGGAATTTAGCAGTGATTGAATATCTCGGTAGATAGTCCTTTCGCTGACTTCCATCTGCTGAGCCAATTGAGAAGCCGTTACTGCGAAGCGTTTAGACCGAAGTAGGGTGAGTAGCTCGAAGAGTCGTTCAGATTTGCTCACATTCATTCCTAATAGAGGGTAAAAGGTCTTGGTAGGGAGAGGCAATACTCCCTACCCATAGCATCTAGCAATATTTAGCAGCTAGGTCGCTCATCATTATTGTCTGATGTTGCATCATGACACTCTCTGGGTCAACGAGAGCCATTAAAGGCTTACACTCTTCGCTAGTAGTAAATTTCTCACCCGCAGCTTTGGCGTTTTCCATAGAATCCCAATAGACCACATCGGTCCATGTGCCTGAGCCTTGGTCAAAACTGAGTGAACGGTACTCAAAACCGTTAAGTTTAGACACAAAACTCTGGCTCTGTTCGCTAGCAGATATGAGTTGTTCTGCAGTAGCAGTTTGCTTGAGCTTGAAGCGAACAATTTCGATAACACTTTTCATTGGCGTATTCCTTGTTTGGGTTGTTTGAAGTACGTGCCAACAATAGAGGTAAAGAGTGTCAGATCTTGTCAGTAGTGTTGGAGTGCAAAATTTGTGTACAAAATATGAGCATTGTGGAATATGTGTGCTATAGGTATTTAGATAATAAAAAACAAACGTTGCTGCTAGGAAAAGGAAAGGCTCATGTCTATTCAAGGAACTGTTGTTCAATGGGACCAAAACAAAGGCTATGGTTATATTTCAGTGGATGATCAAGATACACGTATCCGATTTCATATTAGCGATTTAGCGAATGCATCTCAGACGCCAAGTATCAGTGAACCTGTCGTGTTTCGGTTAGGAACGAGTAGTGATGGCGCGATGCGAGCTATTGAAGTTGAGCGGCCTGTGGTATTCAACTTTTCATTGGCGATTGCCATTTGGTTTAGTAGTGCGCTTATTGCGAGCGTATTCTTGCTTGATTACCCTCTAATTGCGTGCGTGTTCTACTTTGCTTTGAGCACAGTGACTTACACGGTATATGCATTTGACAAGCATGCCAAACAGACTGGATCTTGGCGAATTCCAGAAATTACCTTCCACGTCTTAAACTTAGCTGGTGGCTGGGTTGGCGCCTTGTTTGCACAATCTATCATGCATCACAAATATCATGATATCGGATTTAAATTCTTATTCTGGACCACCATGGTACTGAACATCCTGCTCTATTGTTGGACGATAACCGAAGATGGCGCGTTGATGTTGCAGGAATTTATCTACCGCTACAGCTTAGCTGACATTCATTGATTTTTTAATTCGCTAGCAATAAATAGACAAAACCCAAGCTTTTGGCTTGGGTTTTGTCTATTTACTTTAATTGAATCAGAGGTTAATTTTCTGCTTCAATCATTTCTGGTTGCTCACCGGCGCGAGCCGCATCAAGCATCTTACGAATAACCATTGAAGAAACCAGTGCTATACCAACCATGACCACGGCCAAAACTGTAAGCAACTGGAAGTAATCACCATAAACGTTTTGAACGATTTCTTGGGTGATTTCCTGACCTTTTTCTAGCGCGATTGATGTTGAGAAAACCGCGCCAACGATACCACTAAGAGCGATGGCTACCGAGAACAAAGATACGGAGAAACCTTCGATATGTTTAGGTGCGACAGATAGAATAAACGCGACGACCAAACTACCTACAATCACTTCCGCAAATGCTTGGAAGAAGTGGATAGCTAGGAAGACCTCAGGACGGATTACTACGTCTTCACCAACATTCATAACCGCCATGGTTAAGATACCAAATGCTATTGCAGTGAAAATAAACGCGAAGCCGATTTTAGTCGCTGTCGAGAAGTTGATGCCTTTTTTTTCTAGGGTAGAGAAGGTCACTGCGATCACAGGGCCTGCTACGATACACCATAGTGGGTTCATTGCCATTGATGCTTCAGGCGCAATTGGGATTAAGTTGAACAGATCTCCGCGCATGGTATTGATAGTTACCATGGTCATAGAGGTCATCATTTGCCCGTAGTAAACGAAGAAACAGGTGGTCAAGATGGTCATGATGAGAATTGTACCCATCTTAAGCGCATCCGATTTACCCGATTTAAACATTAGTGAGATGAAGTACAAAATTGCGGCTGCGCCAATTGCGTAAACGATGTTTTGACCGATATCCATGTTGGAGAACATAAAGAACACTAGACCAACCATAGCAACAGACACCGTTAGGAAGGCGGCCCAATTTTTCGCACTTACTGGCTGTTGATCAATCTCTGCAGCTGCGTTAACAAGCTGTTTGTTAAAGATAACCAGTACAGCGAACGCAAAAACAGCCATGACAGCCGACAGAGTAAAGCTACCGTGGAAACCTATTACCAGCACGAACATAGGGAATAGGTATTGACCTAGAAGAGCACCAACGTTGTTTACGGAATAGTTTACAGGATAGCCGTTTTCGAAATCTTCTTCTGTAGAAAAGGTACGTTTGTAAAGACTTGGATAAGAAGGAGACATAAGTCCACGAGCATAACTTGCGAGTGCAATACCGGCTAAGCTCATTGGGATGTTTGTTGTAGATGCACCTAGAACGAGTAGGGTATAACCTGTAGCAAATGCACCGTAGGCGATAGTTAAAGAGCGGTATGCTCCTAAGAATTTGTCGACGATGAATCCGCCAGCAATTGCGAAAAGTGGGCCTATGGATGAAAAGGCGCCGACCACCATCATGGTGTCTGCTTCACTATACCCAAGATCTTCTAAGAAGAATCGGGTTAGGATTACCATCACACCATAGAATGATAGCCCAAACATTGCTTGGCAGAACATCATGGATTTATTGAGTTTATTCCACATAATAGTCTCTTTTGTTTGGTATATATCGGAATTAATACCTGATTATTTTATCATTTGCGGTATGTAATAAATTGAAACAATTGTCGCATAATTTCAATTCTATGCACGAGTTTTTCTATTTTTCGCATAAATTATTATAATGCGAAGTGTGATAAACGTTTGCGCGGAATAATGTGGGAAATTATTCATGGTGGTGCAGTCCTTCAAAGAGATGTTAACTACCAAGAACTGTGGTAGCCTCCGCATAGCATCGTGAATGTAAAAGGAATGAAAGCATGAAGATTTTTAGTAACTTTGACAGTGGTAGTATCGAAGTCGTAAGTATCGAGGACAAAGATCAGATTCAACTCAAGATCCCTAATGACAACCAGTCAGAGTTTTATCAATGGTTCCATTTTCGTCTAGAGACTCAACCAGAGCAGTCTCATACGATTCAATTGCTAGATCTAAACAACTCAGCTTACCCAGAAGGGTGGAGTGGTTATGACGTTGTTGCATCTTACGACCGTGAAGAGTGGTTCCGTATCCCAGCTGAGTATGATGGTGATACGTTAACATTCAATGTTATCCCTGAACGAGGCTCTATCTATTTCGCTTATTTCGCTCCTTATACGTATGATCGCCACCTCGATTTGCTTCATATGGCGCAAAGTGCTCATCACTGCCAACTTGAAACGCTTGGCAGCACGCTAGATGGTAATGACATGAGCTTACTCACTTTTGGTGACGCAGAAGAGGGTAAGAAGAAAATTTGGTTGATTGCTCGTCAACACCCTGGTGAAACTATGGCCGAGTGGTTTATGGAAGGGTTTATTCAGCGATTATTGGATGACGATGACACCACAGTTCGTGCGCTTCTTGAAAAAGCAGTGCTCTATGTTGTGCCAAATATGAACCCAGATGGCGGGATTCGTGGTCATCTGCGTTGTAATTCGATTGGGGTTAATCTAAATCGTGAATGGCAGTCACCATCAATGGAACGCAGCCCGGAAGTCTACTTGGTTCGAGAGCGCATGCTGGAAACTGGCGTTGACATGTTTTTAGATATCCATGGAGATGAAGCGATTCCTTTCAACTTTGTGGCTGGTTGTGAAGGCATCCCTTGTTATGATGAGCGTTTGGCAACGCTAGAAACCGCATTTAAGCAAGTGCTTCACACCGTCACTCCAGAATTTCAAGATGAGCATGGTTACGATAAAGATCAGCCTGGTAAAGCGAATCTGACAGTCGGTTCAAACTGGGTAGGTGAACAATTTAAGTGTTTGTCTTACACAGTGGAGATGCCATTTAAAGACAATAATGATTACCCAGACCCACTTTACGGTTGGTCACCAGAGCGTAGTGTTAAGTTTGGTCACGATATGCTGACGGCGACCTTTGCAATGGTTGATAAGATTTAAGGTTGATAAGATCTAATTCACCCAACTCAACTACAACAAAGGCGCGGAGTGTTCTGCGCCTTTGTACGTGAGTAGAGCTTACATTGTGCTTAACGCTTATTCACACGGTGGAGCCATATGAATAACGGCTAGCCCGCCGAGTGATGTCTCACGATACTTTTTATTCATGTCTTTGCCAGTTTGGTACATGGTCTCAATCACTTTATCGAGAGAGATTAAACATTTGCTAGTGCGCTTTAGTGCCATGCGTGACGCATTAATCGCCTTCATTGCCCCCATCGCATTGCGCTCAATACATGGCACTTGTACAAGCCCACCAATCGGGTCGCAGGTCATACCAAGAGAGTGCTCCATGGCAATTTCAGCCGCAATACAGATTTGCTCGTTGCTACCACCGCGCAGTGCTGTCAAGCCAGCCGCAGCCATGGAAGATGAGACGCCCACTTCTCCTTGGCAGCCTACCTCAGCGCCAGAAATTGAAGCATTGGTCTTGTATAAAATACCGATAGCCCCAGCCACAGCGAGAAAGTCTTTAAGTTGTTTGGCATCGAGTTCTTTAATGAATCTATGGTAGTACATGAGAACCGCTGGAATGACACCTGCAGCACCGTTCGTTGGAGAGGTGACGACTTGTCCGCCTGCGGCATTTTCTTCGCTGACCGCAAATGCGAATAAGTTGATCCAATCCATAATTTCCATTGGATCGTTCTCAATAGCAGCATTTGCTTCAAGTTTCTTTAGTAAGTTGGGAGCGCGTCTCGTCACGTTCAACCCTCCCTCAAGTATACCTTCAGTGTCAAAGCCTCGTTGCATACACAGCGACATTACTTTCCAGATTTGTTCGGCTTTTTTGGTGATTTCATCTGGACTGAAAAAGTTTTGCTCGTTCTGCAGTATCATTCCACCTAGGCTATAACCGCTAGACTCTGCCATTTGTAGCATTTCATCGGCGGAAGTAAACGGGTAAGGTACCTCAACCGTCGAACTTGTTGAGCCATGCTCAAGCTCTTTTGCGGTAGCGATGAAACCTCCTCCAATTGAGTAATAGGTTTCGAACGCAAGTTGGTTGCCAAGTGAGTCATAAGCTGTGATTGTCATACCATTTTCGTGGAGAGGGAGGTTGTCTGAGTGAAACAAGATATCACTCGCATAGCTAAAATCTATGGTATGAGCACCTGCAAGGACAAGGCTATTGTTGTCGATTGTATTCGCTAAAGCCTGCTTTGCGCTGCCGATTTTGATTGTATCGGGCTTGTTACCCAGAAGACCTAATATTATGGCTCTGTCAGTATGGTGCCCTTTACCTGTTAAGGAGAGGGAGCCATATAGATCGACTTGAATACGGCTAACTTTCGTTATAGTTGAGGCCAGTAGGCGAGTGAAATGATAGCCGGCGAGCATTGGACCATTGGTGTGAGAACTTGAAGGCCCTACGCCTATTTTGAAAATATCAAATATCGACAACATAAACTTTACTTCCTATCCAGTGGCCTATCGCTTAGGCTCTTGTACTTACACACTGCGCATGTGAGAAAAGAAATCATCTTACATGCCTGTTATTAACAAAATTTTAACCTGTGATAAGTTAACGGTAAAGTGAAAACTTGTACAGATAAGGCACCATCCAGCAGGAATTATTCATAGACGATGAAAGTGACGAATGTGGTTCTCGTACTGGGAAAACGCCTAGTAAACAACGCGCTGACTTTAGAGGGAAGGGAACGTGTCGAAGCGCTCTCCAACTGTTTGACACGATTTAACTTAGAACAGAGTGTTGTCATTTTTTGCGGTGGAGTGACTAAGGGACAGACAAAAACCGAGGCGCAAGCCATGTTCGATTACTTTTTGTTGTGCCACAACGGAAAGGCTCCTACCAATATTCTTATTGAAGACACCTCGACCAACACGGTTGAGAACATTGCCAATGCAGCGGATAAGTTGATTGCCAGTCAATTGTGTCAAAAAGGGCAGTGTTTAGAGGTTATGTTTGTCTCCCATAACTATCATTTGCAACGAATTTTTGAAATACAGGCTCTGATGGATGAGCAAGGGCTTTTGCGAAGCTTAAAGACTCGATGCTCAAGCTACGGGCTTAACTTAAGTATTGCGAAAGAGGTCAGCGCTCACTGCGCCGTTCCTTACCCATATCGAGGGACACAAGCAGAGGCATTTCTTAAGTTAGATGAACTTACGACCTATCGTGTTTTCTTAGAAGGTGCTCAATCCGGTGTCTTTCAAAGACCGTTAACTCAAGTGCGAAAGCTGCCCTATGAGATAGCCAGCGTTGCGTTGGCTGATTTAAAGACCCTGATCACTGATGCTCAAGACAGGGCCTCGCTTAACGTGATACAACAGGTATTAGAAAAGACTTCAACAACGTTGTTGTTGCCGGAGCTCAGTCATCAGGTGGGTCAATATCATCAACATTTGACTCAGCTCAATCGAAGGTATGATCCAGAGCAGCAAGTTGCCGAACGAGTGTAACTGGCAAAACATGAGGGAGAACGAATTATCCCTCTTTTCGATTGCTGAGTGCGCCTTACTGCTGTTTATGGTTTTGACGGTAGTAGTCCCACTGTTCTACTCGGTCCCCATTTGGTAACACACAGTAGGTTACGCGCTGTTCATTCTCTGTCACGGTGTCCAGTTCGCCGCCTTGTTGTACACAGTATACTGCTGCTGGATTAGCCATTGAGACATGCTGCTTTTCAGTGCTGTTAGGTTCAGTGGTACAGCCTGCCAAAACGCCAACGCTCACAGCCAACGCAAAACATGTTTTTTTCATATTAGAGCCTATATAGATTCAATAAGTAGCATATTGATTATATGGTACGGTATGAAAAACTTTGTCTAGAATTTGTTAAAAAGTTAGTGATGTCTAAAATTAAAAGAAGTTATACAACAAAGCTATAGTTATCTCTCAATAAAAAGACAAAGCATAGGAAGTGCCAAATGTCGGATCAAAAATATCGACTTGTAACGCGAAGTGACTTTGACGGGTTAGTTTGCGCAGTACTATTGAAGCAATTGGAACTGATTGACGAAATAAAGTTTGTTCATCCCAAGGACATGCAAGATGGCATCATTGAGATCACTCCCAATGATATTGTGACTAACTTGCCATATGTAAAGCAGGCTCATCTGGTGTTTGACCACCATCTATCGGAGCTGCTACGCAACCCTGAGCAAAACGAAAACCATATTATTAATCCCGATGCCCCCTCCGCTGCTAGAGTGGTGTGGGAATACTATGGTGGAGAAGAAGTATTTCCTTCCGACTGGCTAGGCATGATGGAAGCGGTCGATAAGGGCGACTCTGCTCAGTTCAACCGAGATGAAGTATTAGACTCAACGGGTTGGAACTTGCTGAATTTTTTGATGGATGCTCGTACCGGGCTTGGACGTTTCCGAGAGTTTCGAATTTCAAATTATGCGCTGATGATGGATTTGATTGAATATTGCAAGAATCACTCCATTGAACAGATATTATCCCTGCCGGATGTCAAAGAGAGAATCGACCTTTATCGCGAACATGAAAACTTGTTCAAAGAGCAGATTGTTCGATGTTCTACCGTTTATAAAAACTTGATTTTCCTCGATTTAACTGAGGAGGAGATCATTTACGCTGGCAATCGCTTTATTATTTACGCGCTCTTTCCTCAGTGTAATATCTCAATTCATAAGATGTGGGGCTTCCAAAAGCAAAATACGGTATTCGCTACGGGGAAATCTATCTTTGATCGGAGCTCAAAAACCAATGTTGGTGAGTTAATGCTTAAGTACGGTGGTGGTGGTCACAAAGCCGCAGGTACATGCCAAATCGATAATGAGCAGGCAGATGCCGTGCAACAAGAATTGATCGC
The DNA here is from genome assembly GCA_000775715.1 of Vibrio tubiashii. Lineage (GTDB taxonomy): Bacteria > Pseudomonadota > Gammaproteobacteria > Enterobacterales > Vibrionaceae > Vibrio > Vibrio tubiashii_A. Next base: position 224,896 of record JRWQ01000001.1, on the reverse strand, counting down.
TGCGATCACCTCTGATGGTTAAATGGCATTAGCCGCCATAATAAAAAGGCCCCTACATTAGCTTAGGGGCCATATTTTTTGTTAGCATTCGCCGCCTAAATTGGCATTACTCGGTTTCGGCCTAGTTCTTTTGCTTCATACAACAGCTTGTCGGTGCGCTCAATTAGAGACTCAGCAGATTCACCTGGCTCTAACTCAGCCACGCCCATAGAAATAGTAATATTTCCTATTTGCTTTGATGTACGGCGGTCTTTCACGGACAGCTTCTCGACAGCACGACGCAAACTTTCTCCAAACTGTCGCGCAATACGCAGAGACTTGTTTGGTATGATCATGGCGAACTCCTCACCGCCGAAACGATAGGCTTGAATTCCGTCACGACAGGATAGCTGTAGCCGACGTGCAATGCCTTTAATCACAGTGTCACCAAATAGGTGGCCATAGGTGTCATTGAAGGCTTTGAAGTGATCAATGTCTGCCAAGATCAAGCACATCTTTTGTTCTGAACGAGATAAGGTATTGATGTCGCTATCGAATGAGCGACGATTGTACAAGCTGGTTAAAGAGTCAAACAGAGCATCTTGTTGAACTTCTGCAAGTTGAGACTTGAGTTGATTGATCTCTTTAGTTGCCGTTTCGAGTTGATTATTGAGAAAGCGCGTTGAGTGCCTGATCTCCCTAGATTCAACCACAAGTTGGCGGATTACCGTCATAACCTCATCCATCGACATGGCTTCATCTTCGACGCGTTCAAGGTTGTCGAAACTTTTATCTATCAGCTGAGAAAACTGCGAAGTGTCCGACAATGTGTCTGTCATCGAGCTGGCGACTTCGTTAACCAATATTTCGATGCTATTACGCAATTCGTGCATATCGGTCTCGGAGCGGCTTGCTACGTAGCTGTTATATAGATGTTCGCTAGCCGCTGGAGGACAAATACCAAAATTTTCAACGACGCTGTCAAGCTCTTTATTGAGCTGTGGGATGGCATTGTCCACATAGGTATACCACAGAGCGTAGTTCGCGGGAGTCGCTGCTACGTGGTTTTTCATCATTAGTGGGACGGCCTTTTTTAAATTTTCCGTCGATTTTTTAAAGTCGTCAGTCATTTGTTAGGATTTTTCTTGTCTCGCACTCTATGTTTTTAAGAGTAGCGGATTAATTTTTAGGTTTGTATTTTTGTGTCGCCTAGGGCGAGGTTACTTATCGTTAATATGAACCTAAGCACACTTCACATGCATACATGCATAAGTCAGACATCCAATCACACCGATCTGAAGCGACATTAAAAAATAATGAGATATCAAACGCCTTGAGGCATTTCTTCGCGTACATCTCCGGATTCCAGTTTACTTGCACCGCGCAGCATTGCTTGAATCAAATCACCTGCGTTGAATTTTTCTAGCGCTTCATGAGCACCCACTTGCTGGGCTCGGTCTACACATATCTCACTCGAAAGTGACGTATGAAGAATAACGTAACTGTTCTTTAGTTGAGGGTCATTTTGCGTTTCAAAGGCAAGCTCGTACCCATCTAACCCTGGCATCTCAATATCACTGACTAACAGGTCAATAGCGCGACCAGCGGCGGCTTCTTCTCGCATTCGCTCTATGGCATCTAAACCGTTGTTGCATATTTGATAGGAAATATTGATGCTATCGAGCGCGTCGGACAGCTGTTTTCGTGCGATAGAAGAGTCATCAACCAACATGATATTAAGGGCTTTGAGCCTTTCTCGCTCGATATCCGTGAGCATCGGAATGTTGGTCGATTCGTATTGTGGATATATTTTAGATAGTAGTAATTCTACGTCCAGCATCTGGACAATTTGTTGTTCAAAACGAGTAATACCCGTTACAAATACATTGGCTCCCGCACTCTTTGGTGCTGATTCGATCGATTTCCAGTCACACTCGATGATTTTCTCGATTGAACGCACCATAAACGCCACAATTGTTCGTAGACAATCAGTGACGATTAAGTAGCAAGATTGATACTCTTCTGGCTGTATTGGGCGAAACCCGATAGCCGCAGGCATATTAATCACAGGAATGGTCTTATCACGAATAGTGACCGTACCGATGACATGGTGGTGAGAGTAAGGAATTTGAGTAGTCGGTTGAAACGGTACAATCTCTCTTACTTTAAGAGTGCCGATGGCGAATAGCTGCTTACTGTTGGTTAGAGTAAACATGAGCATGCCTTGCGACTGATTCGCTTTACTTACTGTTTTTGCCATGGTTTTCTCGTTTGTGCGACTCGTTTAATAGATGGTAACGGATTTGTACCGATTATCAATGGATGCAAATCAATTTTATCTTTAAACGACGTCAAGATAGTCATTTGTAAGTTTAGTATAAAAATACTGAGGTGAAGATCTCACTATGTTCCGGTACAATCCACGTCAATAAAGCGATTGATAAAGGTATCAACATGGCAAATACGGCGCATGCGCTTCACATTTTAGTTAAGCATAAAGAACAAGCAGAAGACATCATCAAACAGCTAAAAAAGGGTGCGAAATTTCAGACTTTAGCCAAGAAGTACTCTACTTGCCCATCTGGTAAAAAAGGCGGCGACTTAGGTGAGTTTCGTAAAGGTCAGATGGTTCCTCAGTTTGATAAAGTGTGTTTTTCGGGGGAAACCTTAGTACCTCACTTAGTGAAAACTAAATTTGGTTGGCATGTGGTGAAGGTGTTATACCGTACTTGATCATGGCTAGTCACTGTTAAGTCATCTTCTTAATGGCCAAGGTGTTTACCTTGGCCATTTTTATTGTGCTCTAGTTCACTTTTGGTGTGAGAGCAGGTGTTCTATTTGCAATTCAGTGCGATTAATTTCTCGTTTATTTGTAGGAATGCAATGCAAAGAATTTCCTGGCCTTATGTGAGGGTGGGGACGGATAAAACATCCATATACTTATTGTGCTTATTTTGATCTACTGCGCATTTCGCGTAAGAGCTATTGACTAAATTTATTACTAAGACGTCCCTATCATCCGTTTTATTAGGCTAGGAATAGAATATGAATGATTGCAGTCGCTTAAGTGCCACCGCCATGCATCTATCTACCTTTGAGTTAGAGCAAATGCTCGAAGTTGAACTTGCCAAACTAGGGCTCGATCATTTTGTGGTCATGATTATCGATGCCAGCCAGCAACCTGTTTATCAATATGTTTGTGGGTTTACCGAAACGCAAATGAATGTCTACGAGCAGAACATGGCGCACGATGTGTTTCTTCAACATTATGCAGATAGTGGACTTATCGGCCAACTGACCTACATGCAAGAGATGCTACCTATGCGACGGATTGATAACCCGATTTTTAATGAAATCCTTGTACCGACAATGCAACTGTATCACTCCTACTGTGGTTTAGCGCCGTTGATGGAGCGACACTGCTTAATGCTCTCTAGTCACGGCGACAGGTCTCTTGGCTATCGCTCACGTTTTTTTATCGAATCCGTGTGGCGTTTTTTGCAAACGTGGGGAAATTATTGGATCGCCCATAAGGCGATGTCAGCACAGTTAGTGCAGTTTGATTTCTTAACTGATAAACGACTAATGATCTCAAATTTAACCGTTGCTGAGTCCAATGTACTTAATATGTTGGCACAAGGCCTTGACGGTAGTGAGGTTGCGCGTCGACGCAATGTGAGTAAGGAGACGGTTCGTAGCCAGATTAAGCACATACTTCACAAGACCGGCTGCCGCCATCAAAACGAGCTACTTGCACGTTATTTTCAGTCAGGACTTCAAAGCTCTACAGAATTTATATCACTCTCTCCTCAGTCAACTGAATTGATTTAGATCAAAACACAATAAGGTACTTGGCTACCGTCCCCCAAATGGGTGATGAGGTCTAAGGAGCGTCTTTCTACGCTAGTGATGACAGTATTTTAAGCACTGCTTGCTAGGGAGGCTCCATGAAAGTCAATAAAATCGCCGTTGCGCTTGGATTGACCAGTGCAATAGTTATCGCAGGATGTGATAGTGGCTCGAGTAGCTCATCCAATCCAACCCCTTCATCCACCACTTACTCCGTAAAAGCCATTGATGGCTACTTGCGTAACGCGAAAGTTTGGCTTGATATTAATCGAAACTTTCTTCATGACGAGGGCACTGAGCCGAGTGCAATTACGGGTGAAGGAGGGGTTGCTGAACTCGATGTTTCTGATATTCCAAATTTCCAAGACTATCAGTTAGTGGTTCATGCGATAGCCGGTGAAACCATTGATGAAGATACTATTGATGCACAAAACCCAACAGGTGAGGTGATGCAAGCCAGTATGGTATTGTCTGCTCCTGCTGGTGAGTCTAATGTTACCCCGCTTTCTTCGTTCGTTAATGTGTTGATGAACAAGAATCCTAACGCTTTAGACGACCCTGAACAGAGAGAACAGTTAAAGCAACAAGCTAAAATCGAAGCAGCAAATAAGCTAGGTGTCGATCCTGATTCTATGTTCAATGATTATCTTGAAGAGAGTAGTAAAGACATGCAGGCGGCGTTCGCAGCTCAAAGCATTGTTAAGTCAGAGCAAGTATTACCCAAAGAGCCTGCTGATATGGCTAGCCTTGCTCAAGATATTCAACAGGCTGGCGCGAGTGCAAGTGAAGATGTACCCGCTCTGAAGTTAGCGGAGGCGATCAACGAGCAGATAAAACAAAAGGTTGAGAGTACTGACGAAGAGGATTTACTAAATGCTGAGGCTCCGGTCCTTCCACCACAAGAAGGGGTGACGCCGCCTGACGATGACGCCGATGGCGTACCTAATGCGTTAGATGCTTTCCCGAACGACGAGAATGAGTGGGTGGATAGTGATGAAGATGGCATGGGCAATAATGAAGATGCCTTTGATTTTGATCCAACAGAAAAATATGACACCGACTTAGATGGCATCGGTAATGTAGCTGACCTTGATGATGACAACGACGGTTTTAATGATGATGTTGATCAGCACGCATTGGATAGCACTAAAGCAGGTGACCATGACGGAGACGGAACTGATAGTGTAGATGACCCATATCCATATGATCACGACAACGACAGTTACCTAGACGACCAAGACGCCTTTGATGATGACCCAACTGAGTGGTTAGATACTGATAACGATGGCACAGGCAACAATGCCGACCTTGACGATGACGATGATGGGTACAATGATGATGTCGATGAACATGCACTGGATGCAACCAAAGCAGGTGACCATGATTCAGATGGCGTAGACAGTCTCGATGATCAGTATCCTTATGACCATGACAACGATGGTCATAATGATGAGGACGATGCCTTTGACAATGACCCGAATGAGTGGGCAGATTTTGATCAAGATGGCACCGGTGATAATACTGACCTAGATGACGATAACGATGGCATCGATGATGAAGATGATCTTCATCCGTTTGACGAAACCCTAGCAGGCGATCCCGATAACGATGGGGTGGATACCCTTGTCGATGCCTACCCAAATGACGCTAGTAAGTCCGTGGCTGATCAGGTGACACAAAACAGTGGCTTTATCCCGGTCCTTAATATTAACCATCGCAAGGTGCTCAAACTTAATGTAGACGCTGAGCAAAAAATAGAGACCTTCAACGACAACACAGTGATGACAACATACACCGTTAGTTATCTTAGTGAAGAAGGGATTGAATACGGATATACGCGCAGTGTGGATGTTGCTACAGCAGGTGATTTTACTCGAATTAGCGAGTTTCGATTTGATTTCAATCTTGACGGTGATGCTCAGTTTGTAGGTCGTACGTTTGATATTGGTAGTCGTAACGCCAGTGGTGAAAATTATTGGCGCTATGTGGATGAGAGTGACGCTGGTGGTGAAGGCGGCGTCAATGGTTCTGGGCGTATATATCATGATTATGATTTTAGCGCCCGAATTCATCCGACGGAGCTAACTAATATTGATACGGTTCAATCATTTGTCGTGACTTTTGAACAAGTCGATGGAAACCAGCAAACAACATCGCACATGACTCAATTTGATGTTGCGGGCTTCAACTACAGTGATGTTAGTACTCATGTCGTCAATTACGCCAGCGTCAACCAAACTCAAACAAGTGGCTTGCTTTCCGTTAGGGTTGAAGATTCGCAAGATTGGGAGGCCGACGGTAGTATCAATACCGTCTTACTGATGGCGGCTGGCGACAATGGCGAATATGGAGTTGGTTTTGCCATGCCTATTTGGGCTAACCCTCAAGATGGCGTACATGAAGAATACGCCGATTTCAATTATACGCCGGACAATTGGGACAACCTGACGAGTTACTGGTATGAGTATTTGCGTGAGCATAAAGCTGACGGCAGTATAGTGGAGCAGGGAAGGCGTTTTGTTTTAGATGAAACCTCGAATATCAAACTCATTCAAGGCAATGATCCTACTGGATTAATGTTCCACAAGTGGGCGCAAACTTCTAGAGAGGTGTCAGATACCGAACGCAACGAGCATGTTACGTGGGAGCATCTCGCGCTTGATGGCTATGACTTTACCGCACCAACCGATAACATAGGGCAGGCGTATCGCATATACACCCGTCAGTTCGATGGTATCTGGACGACAGTTTCATTTGATGAGTGGGGTAGCCAAGATGTCGACAGCTTACCTCAACAAATCGAAAACGCGCGCTCAGGCGGCACTTCGATGTTTGATATTGATGATTCTGTTGTGCCGGGGTTAGATCGCTATGCCGCTTCTCTCCCTAACGCGACATTCCAGTATCATGAGAACGGTTCAGCACGTACATGGTATGCCGTTACGCAAGATCCGCGCATGACAGATGGTACGCCAACCGTCGTACCGATTACGTTAAGTGACAATGGTGTCATGCCTAACAGCTATGTCGTCAGCAATGGCCCAGATCTCATTTTGGTTGCCGCGATAGATGAGAACAACATTTACCCTTGGTTTAACGCATATTACCGTCAACGCATCGATATGTGGGCGCAAAATATGGGGCTAGATTACTTTGATTGGACAACCAACATAGGCCAGTTGTTTATCCACCAAGCCGATGCAGAGGCGCGGCTTAATGAAGTGCTTAGTCCTCAGTATAGAATCTGTGGTTCGGAAAACACTGGAGAAATACATAGCCCAGCAGATAGCTATTGGAACTTCGTATTCGCTGCTAGTAACTGTGGCTATATCGGTGTAGATAGCAGCTATTTAGATGGTTTAACTCTGTATTATCAAGAAAGTCCTGCCCATTACTTTAGTTACCAGTTTAACTCGGATGGCTCTGGTACATATTATGAGTCGGAAGAAAACTATACCACTGGCTTTAGTTGGTACATGACTGAAACTGGAATCATAAGTGTAAACAACGGTGGTGATACTGAGCACTTTGCGTATATCGCGGATCAAGATGGACGATTCAGCATGCTTGGCTTTTTTGAGTGGGATGAAGACGGCACACCATACAGTGAAATCATTGGCATGGAAATGACCAGTTATTTGCCTTCAGGGTACAAGGTGTGTACTAACGGCGATACGGGTTGGGATGAGGCCAATGACCGCCCTTTAGGCTCTTCAGAATATGCTGATTTGCAACAGGCGGTCAGTGATTGCGGAGGCGCTGTTCCACTTACAGCGGATATGATCAATGGGTTAACTTGGCATGACTATGATGCTGATAAAGACCAACATAAAATCTGGAATTTCTTTGCCGACAATACTGTTACTAAAACAAAAAACGGTGTCGAGTCGGGTCCATTTACTTGGTTCATCGACGCCAACGGCTACTTGAACATAGTGTATGACCCATCTAATCCGGATGACTTCATTATTATGGCGTTAATCGCTAGCGATGGTGAGCGCTACAGCTTGAAAGCGCTAGATAGCTACCCTGAAGAGGTGAATGGACAAACGGAAATCTGGACAGAGATCGTCACGGAAGAGTTTGTCACGACTGACCCTATTGATAAAACCGGAGTGATTTCAGCACTTACGACTCACGTCAACTGGTTCTCTCCGTGGACCGAGTTTGATGAGGGAGAGCAAATAGATAAACTCTATTTTGATCATTTCGATATCACGCAAGTTGATTCAATGGCATGGAGCAGTACCAGTGTGGTTGAAACTAATAGGACCTTATCTACGATTGATATTAGCGATGATTTCGACATTATGTTAACCGCCGATGGTTGGAAAGAAGTAACCGGCTTCGAGTTTGATCTTAGCGCGAATAACATTGTCGGTGCCTCACCAGAGGCGCCAAACTTAACCTACTCGATCATCTTTGCTGCTGTTCATGACAAACAGGGAGGGAATATCCCAACAGAAGCACCAGGGGAGTGGACGCATTATCTTAACGACTCAGATGTCTATCCAAGTGGTTCGCAGCTAGTTGCTATTACGATGCGTAACGATGAGGACAGTTACTATATGCAAGATTGGCGACCTTATCATATGCTTGGGGAGCCTGGTGTAGATAATGATGGAGACCAAGTTCTAAGTCTGGACGAGCTGTTTGTCATCAGTAGTGCTGGTGATGGAGTGCAGGCAGATCTATTGGATTCAGCAAGTATCGGGCACGACGTCAGTGTAGAACTCGTGCGTCCAAGTAATATCGACACTATGGGCGTTGCCAACTTCTTTACTATCGACTGGCACGGCTCTGGTACGGCTAACTTAGTTGCAACGGGAAGCTGGGAGCTTAGAACAGTTAACGGTGAAGAGCTTGTTTTGTTTGAAATCCCTCAAGCGGTTATTGATAGCTATGGCAATGTTCTCGACGCCAACTGGATGTTCTACAGCTTGTATCGCTCTGATACGGGTGGGGATGATCTGGTTTATGTCGGCGAGTTCTATCAAGCTCGCAGTGAACGTGATGAAGTCTACATGTTCAATGGCACCGCCAAAGACGCGATAATTAATGCCGCTGATATTCAGTAAAGGCATTAACTAAACCAAAGCCCCGGAAATTCGGGGCTTTGCTGTTTATTCTTGGCTAGCAAAGTATGCCGCGATATCTCTCAGATCTTGATCATTGAGTTGCGACAGTTGAGCTTTCATCATTTCCGCTAAAGCACCCTGGCGATGACCATCTTGGTAGTCTTTCATGGATTGGTAAAGGTACTGAGCGTTCTGACCTTTTAGGTGCGGATAGGAGGGATTAGAAGCCGTACCATCTGTACCATGGCAAAAGACACAGCTCGGTGCTTTCACTTTTCCAAGTTGCGCGTTGCCGAAATCACTGCTTGCAGCGGCAAAGAATGGGGTTAGTAACAACAGAACTGCAATGTACTTCATGAAAGCATCTCGTTTTATCAAACACGTACAAAGCATAAAGCTTCCCCTTAGGGGAAGCTCAACAAGTGATTACCTGACGTACTGCGCAAGTTTTTCCAGTAATAGGTCGATGTCCTTGCTGGAGATATCTTTATGAGTAACGAAGCGGATTGGATTACCTGGTGACACGGTAATGCCATCATTGGCTAGCTGGTGGGCAATCTGTGCGATGTCGACCGACTCATCCAGTTTGGCGAAGACAATGTTGGTCTGGACAAACTCTGGGTTAACGTGGAAACCGTTTAGTTCGCTCAGACCTATCGCCAGTTTTTTAGCGTTCTGGTGATCAACTTTTAGCTGTTCGACTTGTTCGGTTAACGCTAACTTGCCAGCCGCCGCGAGAATACCCGCTTGGCGCATACCGCCCCCAACCATTTTGCGCAATCGACGCGCTTTAGCGATTAACGCTTTGTTACCCAATAGCAGGGAGCCGATTGGAGCAGACAGGCCTTTTGATAAGCAGATAGTCATAGTGTCAAAGTACTTAGCGATCTCTTTAACATCGATATCTAAGGCAACTGCGGCGTTATAAACTCGTGCTCCATCAAGGTGAAGCGATAAACCGTGCTGATCAACGAACTCTCTCGCTTGTGCCAGATAGCTAAGAGGTAGCACTTTGCCATTGATGGTATTTTCTAGGCTTAACAACTTGGTGCGTGCGAAGTGTGAATCATCAGGCTTAATGGCCGCCTTTAGTTTGGCGAAGTCGAGAGTACCATCAGAGTTGTTTTCAATCGGTTGAGGCTGAATAGAGCCTAAGACTGCGGCGCCACCAGCTTCGTATTTGTAATTGTGCGCTTGCTGTCCGCAGAGGTACTCGTCCCCTCGCTCACAATGGGCCATCAAGCCCAATAAGTTCGCTTGGGTACCTGAAGTGGTAAAAAGTGCAGCTTCAAAACCGTGCCGCTCGGCGACCCATTGTTCTAATTCGTTTACGGTTGGGTCATCACCATAGACATCATCACCGACAATGGCTTCAGCCATAGCCTTACGCATTGCGTCTGTTGGTTTGGTTACGGTATCTGAACGAAAATCCATATTCTATTCTCCTAAATGTATCCACACAGTTTCGCTTTACTTAAACACGCGATGGTTTTTGTATCAGTAATCTCACCATCAATGATCTTTTGCTCTAGCTGTTGCAACGATAATGAGAGCACTTCAATCACTTCATCCTCATCACAAGGCAAACGCTGGGTTTGAACTAGTTGCTTAGCAACAAAAAGGTACTGAATCTCATCACAAAAGCCAGCAAGTGGGGTTACCTGACCTAATGGGAGCATACTCTTGGCGCTGAAGCCAGTCTCCTCTTCGAGCTCTCTATGGGCACAGACTTCAATAGGCTCATCAGCCTCTAATGTCCCCGCAGGAAGCTCGAGCAACCATTTCTTTAGGGAGGGGCGATACTGGTTAATCATGATGATGTTGTTGTCCTCATCAATAGGCAAGATGACCGCAGCGCCGGGGTGGGAAATGGTGGTGTGAGTAATATTGTTTCCGTTTGGTAGGGCTACAGACTCTTCAATAAGAGAGATTCTTTTCCAAGAGTGGAGGATTTTTGTCGTATTTTTCATTTTGTAGTTATAAGTCCTAGCTCAAGACAGAGGTTACATTACCTGCTCGGGTTAATGAGATAAAGCTCAATCTAGCCAATGAGTAAAAACAAAAGCTTACATAGAGTGATAGAACTCCCAAAAGTGGAAACATTGTTTTCATGCGGTTACCTAAAAACCGCTTCTGATATAAAGATTCGTCCAATCCTAAAAATACACTTGTAACAAAGTGATAACATATGTATAAATTTATATATACATACCATCCGGGTAACTAAGGGGAGCGAGAACATGATAAGCACTAATAGAGTGTCTCACTCTCAAAAAGCACTGCTCTCCGAACGAATTAGTCGCTTAGCAGCCGCTTTGTCTGATGGGGTCTATGAACGCGAAGAAACAATTAAATTGTGCCTACTTGCTGCGCTTGCCGGAGAGAGTGTTTTCCTACTTGGTCCCCCTGGGATCGCCAAAAGCTTAATTGCTAAACGTCTTATCCAGGCCTTCGACAACTCGTCTTATTTCGAATATCTCATGACTCGCTTTTCCACGCCTGAAGAGGTATTTGGCCCTTTGAGTATTCAAGAGTTGAAAGATAACGGCCGTTATTTGCGTCTAACCCAAGGGTATTTGCCAACCGCACAGGTGGTGTTTTTGGATGAGATATGGAAAGCAGGCCCCGCGATTCTGAATACGCTCCTGACCGTTGTTAATGAAAAAACCTTTAAAAATGGCAGTGACATAGAACGTGTACCAATGCGTTTGTTAGTCTCTGCCTCGAACGAACTTCCTGATGAAGATAGTGGCCTAGAGGCGCTATATGACCGAATGCTAGTACGCATTTTTGTCAACAGAATTCAAAACAAACAAAACTTCAAATCTATGCTCACCGTAGGGACGCCACAAGAAGCGGCAATTCCCGAAGGGCTGGCGATTACTGACGAAGAATACCATCAATGGCAACAAGAGCTTGAAAAGCTTGAGTTGTCTGATGAGGTGTTTGAAAAACTGTTTGAGCTTAAGAGTATGCTTGAAACAGCGGCCAAGGAGGCGAGTGGCGTAGATATTGTTGATACGGATATGTATGTCTCGGATCGTCGCTGGAAAAAAGCGGTTAAGTTACTTAAAGCCAGCGCGTACTTTAATGGGCGAGACTCGATCAATCCTCTCGACTTACTCTTGCTGCAAGACTGTCTGTGGAATAGCCCAGAATCGCGCGATGTTGTGCGTAATGTCGTTAAGCAGTTTGCGCTGAACCATGCTTTCGATCAACAAGAGGTCGAACAGCAAATTACCCTGTGCCGTGAAGAGTTAGCGGACGTGCAAGAGGAACTCGAACTAGAGTTCAGTGTCGTGCTGTCACTTGAGTCAACAACAGGTTTGCTTAAGAAGCAGGTCAATAGTTATGACATTTCTGATGCTAAATCATACCAAGTAGGCAGCGCTTTTGATCTGGTGAAATTGGTGGTGCTGCAAAGCAACATGTCGGTTTCTGAATCGGAGAAGGGTGATAGCCGCTGGGTGTATGTGCCGAAAAATGAACTTGAGCGTGTGATTAAAGAAGGACAGGGCGATGTGTATGGTTATGTAAACCAGAACACCAACATGTGTCGTCTGCGTTTTGATGTAGACGCGGCCAATAATCTTGTGATTAAAGACATTGCAAATCGTGGTGTGCTGGTTTCTATCGTGACCAATAAAGGTCTAGATGAGTCTATCTACCAAGAGTGGTTGGCTAGGTCAGAACAGGCGATGGCACAACTAGAGCATGCTGAACATCATCTACGTAAAGTGCGATCTAATTTTCATGGAGCATTACCCCACGGTTTTATCGACCAAGAACTACCACGGGTGATGGAAGCGAGTTTACAAAATCTACAACAGGTGCTCGAATCGACTAAAGCCGAGTGTGAGCGTACGGTTTTCCGTTTTAAGAACTTAAATCAGTTCTTCGCATAAGGAGCCGATATGTTAGGAGCCGACGGATTAAACTTAGCCCTTGCGATCGCAGATTCAGGTATTATCGATACTGCAGTCAATGATCTTTTAGCGCGTTCGCAAGTGATGGTAATGGCAGATAACCGTGGTGTAAAAAGCTCGGTTAAGAATCATCTATTGAAATGGCGTGGTAGCGTTAAAAAACGCATAACGAAAGTCTGTGAAACCGAACGTTTCCAACAAGAATTGGCGCTCTATCAAGAAGTCATTCATTGGGATGAAACGCGCTTCTTTGCTGACATTCCTGAAGTTATCAAAAAGCTAGAGTGGCACTCTGCGTTCTACTTGCAGGCTCGTCGACTACTAGAAAAGAACAAAGGGCTTAACAACCCTATGTTCCCTCACTACTTCTGCGACCAATGGTATCAAAGCCTGTCTGATGCGATTCGCCAGGCTCAAGTCACCGAGCTTGAGGCGAATAAAGAAAAGGTACTCAAAGATCTCTATCAACGTATTGAGACCATGAAAAGCATGGACAAAGTAACGGAAGAGGGCGATGAAGGCAGCGTCGGTCGTTTGTGGGACATGGCATCGGCCAAGTTAAGCAAATCTGATCTAAATATCATGAAGCGTCACGCAGAGTTTTTGAAAAAGAATAAAGGACTGCAAGAGATTAGCGAACAGCTTGGTCGTATGGCGAGTCAGGTGAATGACCCGGACTTAAACCTAGCCCCCGCTGAAGAGCTGCAAATGGTCGAGGAGAAGGCTGACGAGGCGACAGATGACATCGTGGGTATCCATGAAAGTGATGATCTAAATAAATTGCTACCTAATGAGACCATGTTCCTTGCTTATCCTGAACTGGAAGTGGTGTTTTATAAACACTTGGTCGATAAGCGTCTGATGAACTACCGCATGCAGGGCAAGTCGCGAACTCTGCGTAAGATTCGAGCTCAGCAGCCAGATAACAAGCAAGTCGATGTCGAGAAAGGGCCGTTTATTATTTGCGTCGACGCATCGGGTTCAATGAACGGATTTCCAGAGCAGTGCGCTAAAGCGATGGCTTACGCATTGATGCAAATTGCTTTAGCCGAAGATCGCGACTGCTATGTGATGCTATTTTCGACCGAGCAGATCACCTATGAGTTGACCAAACAGGATGGTCTTCGAGAAGCAAGTGATTTTCTTAGTTACAACTTCCATGGTGGTACAGACATCGGCCTAGCGATCATGAACTCGATTGATTTGATGTGCGGCGATAAATATAGAAATGCTGACTTAGTGGTTATTTCTGACTTTATCGCACCCAAACAGTCGGAAGAGGTGATTGCCAAAGTTGAAAAACTTAGAGCGAAAAAGAACCGCTTTCATGCGATAAGTCTATCTAAATACGGTAATCCAGAATTGATGGCTATGTTTGATCATAGTTGGGCTTATCATCCTAATCTCGTTGGGCGTCTAATGAAAAAATGGTAGTCACCTGACTACCATTCCAGCGATGTTTACCCTTGAATGTGCTCGGCTAACGTACAGCCTTTGTAGTCTGATTTAAACCATCCTGTCGATTGCAGTTTCGGGATCAAAGCATCGAAGAAAAGCTCGACACTGTGTATCGAACCCCCGGGAACTGCAATAATTCCATCAGCAGCATTTTGCTGGACTCTGTCAGTAATTTCATCATATGCATCGTCGACTGTACCAACAATAAGCCAATGGGATGAACCAGTTACCTCGGGCCTTGAGAGCAAGGTCTTTAACGTTGGCGACTCCCGCTTGATGTAGCGTATGAGTAGATTAGCGTGAGTGCGGCTGTTTGGAGTAAAGTCCTTGGGTAACATATCCTCTCTGATGACCTGCTCCAATTCGGTGTCGGTGAGATCTAATCCGATGTTTTTCTTTAGGTAATCAAAATATCGGCGTCTATCTATATCTCGATGGGTCGCTTCGAATAGGTGCTGGGCTTGCTCTCGAGTATCCGCTAGGTAAAGGGCAACACCAGGTAATACCTTGAGTGCATTGGGCTCCCGCCCATGCTCAACGCAGCGTTTGGCTAAATCTTGCTTTAGCTCTATTCCCGACTCTACATCCGGTGTTGCGGCGAACATCACGTCAGCATATTTAGCCGCGAAGTCGCGACCAGATTCAGACGCGCCCGCTTGGAAAAATGGCATCCGGCCAGCAGGGTGACTTGGGATATTGAGTGGGCCTTGAACATCAAAGTGTTCCCCGTGGTGATCAATGTTGTCGATACAACTAAGGTCGGCAAACTTTCCTGTTTGCTTATCTGCTAAAACCGATTCAAATGGATAGCTTTGCCAAAGTTTAGTGACGACTTCAACAAACTCCGCGGCTTTCTTATAGCGCTGATGAGAGGTCGGCATTTTGTCCACGCCAAAGTTTTCATTGCCGCCTAATGCGGTGACGATATTCCAACCAGCACGCCCTTGACTCACCCAGCTTAAAGACTGCAATTGCCTTGCGGCAATATAAGGCGGAGTAAATGTGGTTGATACCGTTGACACAAGCCCAATACGATTGGTATGACTGGCGACTGACGCGATGAGCGGAGTGGGGTCAAAACCGGAAAACCCTGCTTCACACTCTAGCGCTTCTTTTGCTAAAAATAGCGTGTCTGGAGAGAAAAGAAAGTCGAGTTTTGCCCGCTCCGCCCGCTGTGCTAGGGCGATATACTGATCGATATCGAAGATGTGTTCTACACCGCTATCTTGGCGTCGCCAAGCTGAACGTGTTAGCCAGCTCATCGCAAGCGCCATCCCGATGCAAATTTCACGAGAGTCTTTCATCTTAGCCCCTCACTGCACATCGTATAAGACAGTTTTAACGTCTTTGACCATTTGCTTTGTCGCGGTGACACCACCTAAGCCCAAGTACCACGCATCCATGTTGACGAAAAGTATGTTGTGGTTTTGGTGGGCTTGTGTACTGGTCACTAGGGGGTTGCTAAACTCCTCCTTAGTGTGGCTAGAATGCTTGTTCTTTAGCTTGTCTGAGTCGAAAACGAACAGATATTCGGGGTCAACCTGATTGATAAACTCAAAGGAGATGGCATCGCCGTGTCTGCGTGCTTGTAGATTTTCTGCGGCTTGAATAAAACCAAAATCGACATAAATTGAAGAAAAACGAGACTTTTCAGAGAATGCGGTGATATGGCCACCAAAGCTCATTACGGTGAGTGCCTTGGCTGGGTGTTGTTGATTGTATTTCAGAATTGATTGGAACTCTTTATCCACATCAGCGATTGTCGATTCGACTTGTTGTGAAATATCAAAAATCTTGGCGAGGTTACGCCATTGTTGTTGGGTGCTTTGCCAGTAACTACCACTCTCGGCTGGTGATATCACCACAGTAGGCGCTATTTCAGAGAGTTCGTCATACTTTGCAGCAACTCTTGGCCCAATGAGGATGACGTCGGGTTTGCTGATGTAGATGTTCTCAAAATCCGGTTCGAATAAGGTCCCAGCCGCTTGGTAAGGAGGTTTGGCATACTGACTTAAGTAGTTTGGTAGGTAATCATGGGACGTTGCAATCGGATCAATGCCGAAATAGTCAAGCATATCGATGATTCCGACCCCAATGGCGACAACACGCTCAGGGTTTTGCTTGAGTGTGGTCTCACCTAAGTCGTGACTGATGGTGATTTGCTTAGCATGCACTCCAATTGATAGCGCTAGGGCGACGAGTAAACAGGTGAGTTTTTTAAAAATTTTCATACGAATCCTTATGTAACAAACTCTGGAGCGATTACTCGCTCCAGAAGGATATTAGAAGTAAAGCTCGAGAGAAGCCCCAATCATACGTGGCGCCTGTGTCAGTGGTTGGTCTGGTGCTCGCGCAAACGTAACCATTGTCGCCTCATTGGAGTCAAACAGGTTGGTCGCAAATAGGTTGGCGCGGCCATGCTCGAATAGGTAGGAAACTTGTGCGTTTGCTGTCCAGTAAGGGTCGATTTTTTGTTCAGGGCTATTCGCAAGATCTGAGAAGTACTTGCCTGTGTATATGGCATTGGCTGATACTTCAAAGTCTTCAGTGACGTTGTATAGAGCACCAAAATTCGCACTTAAGGCTGGCGCTCTAGGCAGCTCTTTGTCCTGACCGCCTTCATAAGCAGACTGTGTGTATTGGGTTTTCAGTAGGCCAATATTGGTAAACAGCTCTAGGTAGTAATTTGGCAACCAGCGTGCACCAAGCTCAGCACCATAGGTGTATGCGGAGTCGAGGTTTTGTACCACAACATAACCATCACTGCGAGTTTGCGTTACCTGCATATCGTCATATTGGTTGAAGAAAATATTTGAGGTAAGTTCGACGGTGTTATCTAAAATGCCGTGTCGCGTGTATAGCTCGTAGTTCCAAACAAATTCTTCGTTATACCCATATGATAGATAAGGAGCAAAGCGGTCAAACGAGTTAAAGCTCAGGCCCGCCCCTCCATTGTTGTAGCCTTTTGCTACATTGAAACCGATAGTCTGGTTAGAGGCAGGAGTATAAGCAACGTCAAACTTAGGTAAGAAAACGGAGATCGTTTGGTCATAATCCACATTATGTATCGCTACCTTTCTCTTCTTTTGCTCTTTTTCAAATCGCGCAGCTAGTGTTATTGCGACTTGAGGCGTAACCGAATAGGTGGCTTCAGCAAATGCAGAGTGCGTTTCCGTCTCACCATTCATCGGGCTTGTACCTTGAACACTAGTGAAGGTATCGTCTTGAGAAAGCTTGAAGTACCTCGCTCCAAATAGAGCGGTTAGTCGGTCATCTGCTGAGTGGTAACGCATCAATGGCTCGATGTGGAGCTCATCACCATCGGAGACAAAATCGGCTTGGTAGCCTGTTGGGTCTGTAATCCGCTCATATTCAAAGTTACTAATGATAAGCTTATTCTGGAACGTCCATTGCTCTGATAGTTGCCAATCTACGTCCCAGATCCCGTTAGTTGACCCCGTCTCATACACGGGTCTTTTGGCTTCATAGGCCCAACCGATGACGTTCTCCATCTGGGGGGCGCGGGTATCCATATAATCAAAGCTTAGAACTGTTTTGAAACCTTCGATCGCCGCGGGCTCAAACAACACCTTTGCTCGAGCGTTAGTGGTTTCAATCTTTCTCGAGTCTCCTGCAGGGGAGAAGCTTTCTAAATCAAGGTGACTTTTACGCTTTTGCTGATCCACACTCAATCTGAAGGCCAACTGATCTTGGATGATTGGTACATTAATCATTGCAGCAGTTTGGCTATAGTTTTGCTCACCCACTCCACCCTTGACTCGAGTTTCGAACTCATGACTAGGATCAATTGATTTGATAACAATAGCGCCCGCGGAAGCATTTCGACCTTGGATGTAGCTTTGTGGACCCAAGTGCACTTCTGCTTGTTGGACATCCCACAATGAACGCGGGCCAAAGGCCATCTCGGAGTAGGTAAGTGAACGTCCATCTATTGAAAGGTTAAGTCTTGTTGAAGTACCAGCGAAACTCGCTAAGCCACCGATTGATGGTCCCGAACCATCAATACCGCGAACGGAAGGAAGACTATTTCCTAAGCCTGCATCGACAATATTTGGCGTGAGCTTTAGTAAGTCACTGATTTCAGTTGCTCCGGGAGTCGAGTCAATCTTTTCTTGGTCATAAACTTGAACGCTAGAGGCTGTGTCATAGAGGGAACGTTCAATTTTTTCACCAATAACGGTAACCACTTCTAAGCTTGTTGGGTTAGAGGTCTCTGTCTCCTGAGCGAGAGCTAAAGGACTCATGAGAATAGCAGATAGTGTATAAGCAAGAATCGTCTTCCTTGGGGCAGTAACTGCTGCGGTCCGAGCGCACGTAAAGGCCATGCAATAAATCTCCGTCGGTTTTCTTGTGGGAGTGTGAGGCATGCCAGAAGGTTGGCTGCTGCACTTATTTTTGGGAGACAGAGATATAGCACGTAGTGAAATTTTGATGCAAATGAGAATTGTTATTATAAAAGGGCAAGGAGTTATGCGAAAAATGCAAAGCCAATAAAGACAAGGGCTTGAGAGGAGCAGTTTTTCGAACATTGTCTCACTGAAATGAACTGCTCTAGGTATTTACCAGGTGCTAGAGAATTTACTGTGTTGGGAGCTCAGATAAGCATTTTCGACACAAGCAGGTGCCAGTTTTGGTTATGCCTGAAGTATCGCGTTTATCAATTTCGAAACACCAACACGATGACTTTCCTTGGCTAATGTCGCATTGAGCGTGCTCCCCACACGAAGGGCATCGATGGGTTGAAGCGTCTCCGCTGAGGTTTGCCATAACTTGCTCACGTTCTTGATCTGAAAGATGACGCCAGTTGATAATTTCATTTATGGTTCGGTGGCAGCCACTACAGATACCATCATTATTTTTGCAAGCTGCGATACAGGGCGTTTTCAAATCTTATTTCCATAAATACAAACGAATGACGCGACTATATCGAGTTATTTACATAACATCAAAAGTCACGTCATAGAATTATTTAGTTCCACTTTGAAAAGAGGGCGGCCGGTACTCTAGAGAGGCATCTTTTTTCATTAAAATGTTGCTCGCAATCAAGCTCCCGAAGCAGATGAAGATTAGAGCCAACCAACCAAAGAGCGAAGGTGTTTCATTGAATACTGGGATTGCGAGAACCGTCGCAATTGCCGGGGTCGCTGCACCAAAAGCGGCAGTGCGTTCTGCGCCCAATGTAGAAATTGCATGTAGATAGGTAAAAGCGGCGATTAAACCTGCGCCAATACCTTGAAGCAGGATATGACCACTCAGTTCCGTCCAAGGCCACTCACTAAAGGGACTGTTGTGTAAGGAACTCTGCACAACGCCTGAAAAGATCAACGAAATTAAGATAATCATAGACATTAATGAAACAAGCCCCGATGCAGCCAGTGGATTCAAGTTTGAAACCCGGGCGCAGATGGTAAACATCGCCCACATCGCACTGCCAATGAGAAATAGTAGGTGGCCTTTCCATAATGAAGAGTCAGCAAAACTCTGCATTAGGAAAGTGGCGATTCCGACGATCACAAGCGCTAAACCTACCACTCGGTGCGAGCTTAACGGCTGCTTAAACAGTGTGACCGCAATGGCTGATACGAACAAAGGTAGTGTGCCTGGAACCAGAGCACTTCCATCAGAAACAGGCGCTAAGCTCATGCCGCTGCCTGCGATAAATAAGTAAGGTAGTCCGCTACCAATAAACATTCCAACTAGGTAACGTTTAGGAACTTGTGATATGGCTTGCCTCGCTTTGTAGACGACTGGAAGTAACACTAGGCAAGGAACCACAAAGCGGGTAATTGCTATGTCGGCGATCATAAGTTCCGAGTGTGCACCACTTCTAAGTGATAGGAAAAAACCAGACCAAAGTAACAGGGTGGCAATCATTGCCAAATATCCAGATATCATGTCCATATGTGACCAAAACTCTACATATCAACATTATGATGCGTAATTGATGGTGAAATATGGCAATATCGGTTGTAAATAAAGCTTGGTGTGATTAATTCAATTAAATAGTGGCTGATTTTTGCTAGAAAAGAGCGTAAGAGATATGGATAGAATCGATAAACACATTTTACGTCTGTTACAACAAGATGCACGCCAGTCAACGGCTGATATAGCAGATAAGGTAGGTTTGTCCGCGTCGCCGTGTGCAAGACGGATTAAACGCCTTGAGGAACTGGGGATTATTGATAGCTATCGAGCGAGCTTAAACAAGGCGCTAATTGGTGTGGGCATGACGGTATTTGTTGAGGTCAGCTTAAACAATCATCAAGCGCTGAGCATTGATGAGTTTGAACAAGCCGTTCAAGACATGGATGAGGTGATCAGTTGTCACGTCGTATCCGGCGCATACGACTACCTTTTGGAGGTGGTTAGTCACGATTTAGCAGGGTATGAATCATTTACACGTAAGCTTCAGCGCTTGGAAAACGTAAAGGATATTCACACCCACCTTGCTATTAGGCAAGTTAAAGGTGGGAGTGAGTTGCCCATCTTCAGCGCAAGCAAATGACGCGCGAATTGGGGGTGAAACAGGTTACTCTGGCTTAGTGATACTGCCTAGCTCAAGAACAGGCGCTACTTCAATGTCTTCGGCATTCATCATTGAAGAGATACGTTGCACTGATGAAAGTAGTAGTGATTGTTCCCACTCTTCTAAACGCTGGAATTTGGTAATAAAGCTCTGTTGGAGCGGAGTCGGTGCATCTTGGAGTAGCTTCTCCCCATCTTCGGTTAAATGAGCGTGGACTTTACGCTTATCTTTAACGCTTCGAACACGCTTCACTAAACCATTACGCTCTAGGCGATCGAGAATGGTGGTTGCTGTTGCTTGACTCATATTGGTGTGATCCGACAGCTGTCGAATGGTCACTTCACCTAACTCTTTAATAGAGCGCATCAGGATAAGTTGTGGCCCAGTCAGGCCGGACTCTTTGCTGAGTTTTTTGGAGTGTAAATCGATCGCTCGAATAATTTGGCGAATCGAGACCAGAACTTCTTCGTGCTTTTCCAATGCGGTTCCTTTATTTCACTGAGAGTTTGGGGGATAAAGTAGGCGAAAATACATCAATTGTGCGAGTAAAAAAAGCCTTAACGTCACAAATATTACTACCTTCTTTCTCCCGCCATCGATTGGCGGACTAACTTGCTTAGTGTTCGAATAATATTTAGTTGTAAGTGTACAATAAGATGCCTACTTTTTGTGCGTTTGATTGGTTGTTTTATTAAATTGTGGCTAAAAAATAGCTTAATACTGGAACATAATTACAAGAAGCGTACAATATTGAGAGACGTATCAAGCTATGCTGTTGGAAAATAGATTTTAACTCTAATGATTTTATGTGAGTTGGCTGGTACGCATTGAGGAATCAGATGCTAGAGAGGAATGATGACTAAAGGCATAGACAAGTACAGTATCGACAGTACTGATTACACGATCGGTCAAGATAACGTACAGAAATGGGGATTTGACGTACACAATCCAGTATTTGGTTGGAGTGCAGGACTCATAGCAGTATTTTTGATTGCTGTTTTGGTGATGGATGCAGAGTCAGCGAAAGCGACTCTTGATGGCATTAAGTGGCAAATTATCGGAAGTTTCGACTGGCTGTTTATCTGGTCAGGCAACATTTTTGTTGTGTTCTGTTTAGCACTTATTGTGTCTCCATTGGGCAAAATTAGATTAGGTGGTAGTGATGCGACTGCTGACTACTCATACGTGTCTTGGCTATCGATGTTGTTTGCAGCCGGTATGGGTATTGGCTTGATGTTTTGGAGTGTAGCAGAGCCAGTTGCTTACTTCACAGGTTGGTATGAAACTCCATTAGGTGTTGAGGCTAACTCTCCAGAAGCGGCTAAGTTGGCTTTAGGTGCAACTATGTTCCATTGGGGTTTACACCCTTGGGCTATTTATGGTGTTGTTGCTCTGTCGCTAGCTTTCTTTGCATACAACAAAGGTTTGCCACTTTCGATTCGCTCGATTTTTTATCCGATATTAGGCGATCGTGCTTGGGGCTGGGCTGGCCACATTGTTGATATTTTAGCGGTATTGGCGACGCTGTTTGGTCTAGCAACCTCACTAGGTTTAGGTGCACAGCAAGCAGCAAGTGGTATTCACCATGTATTTGGTGTTGAAACTGGTCTAGGTTTACAAGTTGTTGTGATTACGACAGTTACCTTGCTAGCGGTTGTGTCAGTAGTCCGTGGTATCGATGGCGGAGTCAAAGTAATTAGTAACATCAACATGATTGTTGCGTTCTTGCTGCTTGTTCTCGTTGCTCTTATCGGTTACGCAATTGTAGTAGGCAATATTGGTACCACGCTAATGGCTTACCTAGAAAACCTGATTTCATTAAGCAACCCTCATGGGCGTGAAGATGAAGCATGGTTCCAAGGTTGGACTGTATTCTACTGGGCTTGGTGGATCTCGTGGTCACCATTCGTAGGTATGTTCATTGCGCGCGTATCAAAAGGTCGTACGGTACGTGAGTTCATCACTGCGGTTCTACTAGTGCCAACAGCTGTGACACTGCTATGGATGTCGACGTTTGGTGGTATGGCGATTGATCAAGTGATTAACGGTGTTGGCGAGTTAGGATCGCAAGGTTTGACAGACGTTTCGCTAGCTATGTTCCAAATGTTCGATGTGCTTCCTTTTGGTTCGCTACTATCGATCATTGCGATTGTATTGGTACTGGTATTCTTTATTACTTCGTCTGACTCAGGTTCATTGGTCATCGACAGTATCACTGCTGGTGGTAAAGTTGATGCACCAGTGATTCAACGAGTATTCTGGGCCTTTATGGAAGGTGCAATTGCCGTCGCACTGCTGTGGATTGGTGGCTCTGAAGCGGTTCAAGCGCTGCAAGCGGGCGCAATTTCAACCGCGCTGCCATTTACCTTTGTTCTGCTGCTTATGTGTGTGAGCTTATTAATGGGTATGCGCACCGAGAAGCGTTAACTAATACATAGAATAAAGACTAAAAAGGGACGTTAATCGTCCCTTTTTTACACCCAAGGTTTCTATATCCAGAATTGGCTAATGGGGGAAGTTCTATCGTAATGGTGGGCGATTTGTGCTTGAAGTAGTTCTGCGGTGGCAAGCGCATCAGTTAGGGCATGATGAGGCGTGTATAGTGGAAGCCCGTAGCGAGTGCGGCTTGCACCAAGGCGCACTGACGCGGGCTTACGACCACGGATTCTATTGATAACGCCACCACTGACCTTACGTTGAACAAGAGTCTCAATCTGCATCGTGTCAACTACCGGAAACTCAATACCTTCTTGAATTCGCGTACTAAGCGCCGCATCAAAAAACTCTCTCTCGATTCTTTGATAGTGAACCACCATCACCTTGCCTGACATTTCTTTTAGAATCTCTTCATAGCTATTTATTAAATCGGGCGCATCCAGTACATCGGAATGGGTGATACCGTGGATCACCACTGACTCTTCAGGCAGTTGCTTACGCGGTTTCACTGTCCAATGCTTCGCTTGGTTCATAAAAATTCGATTTAGCGTAAAAGGAACAGTACCAATGGTGATGATGTCATCTTGCTCTGAATCTAACCCCGTCGTCTCAAAGTCCATTGCAAGAAAAACCACCTCTTCAATTGGGGTCGCTGAGTCAGGTAAACCTGTGCGGTAGTACTGCTGCAGCGCGTTGTCTTTTACCACCTCGAGCTTGCGGCTGAATTTTGTTGGCCAGTCTATAGAAGGTGGTGACATTATTTTGCTAAACATCAGATACCTCACTTAAAGTTGTTGCTAGCTTGGTAACGGAACTTGAGGAAGTTTTGCGCATTGCTCAGGATTTGGAAGGCGTCTTTTAAGTTGCGTCTTTCAAAATCGGATAAGTTTTCTGGCTCTATGTTGTTATCAGGGTCAATTTCATTTTCTACGTCGAATGCCTGATGGCGAATTCGGACCATGGAGATAAATTCTAGCGCATCACTTAAGTCACGAGCTTTCCCTTTGGGTAGGATGCCCGCTTCGTGGATGTCGTCTAAGCGCTCAAATGAGTTTTTTGAACGAGATCCTACGGCAAGCGCATGTACGCGAATAAGATCAGCCAGTGGCGCAGTTCCACGACGTTTTAGGTTGATGGAGTTCTTGTGTCGACCATCTTTTTCCATTACGAAGTCTTTAAAGAACCCAAGAGGAGGTGTGCGATTCATTGCATTGCGAGCCAAGCAGGCTAAGAATCGATTGTTTTTTCTTGCTCGACGGACGATAAATCCATTTAGGTGTTCAGCCCACTTCAATCTTCCGTAGACGCCATCAAGGTCAAAAAAGATAGAGGCATTGAGCAGTGCTTTTGGGTTTGGGTCATCAATCCAATCAGCGAAACACTCTTCCCATTCGGTTCGTGTCATGCGCCAGTCCGGGTTAGTCGCCATGATATCGCCAGTACAATAGCTGTAACCACATTGGTCGAGTCCGTCACATACTCGCTTTGCCAGTTCGGCAAAGTAGCTATCGTGTTGATCTTTCACATAGGTGTTATCGAGAATGATGGCGTTGTCTTGGTCTGTCACCAGAAGCTGCTCATCTCGCCCCATAGAGCCAAGAGCAACAAAACAGTATGGGATTGGTGGCTCACCAAGTTCTTCTTCTGCTAGCTCGATAATACGCTGTTTAAAGCTACGGCCTATTACCGACATTGCGCTACCCACCATATGCGAGTTGGCGTCCTCGTTAACTAGACGGACAAAACTTTGCTTCACTTGTTCCGAGAGGGCGGCAAGCTCTTCAATCGATTGTTGCTGGAAGATGGTACTCACGAGCAATAGCGAGTTTTGAGACTCATAGCGAACGATATCAGTCGCTTCGATAATGCCAATCGGTTTTTTGTCTTTGAGAACAGGTAGGTGATGAACATTGTAGCGCAGCATGGTTAGCATGGCTTCATACACGTAAGCATTATGATCGAGTGAAATAACTTCGGTTGTCATTACCGTAGAGACTTCGTCGCTCGGATCTAAACCTTCTGCTAATACACGAGTACATAAGTCTCTGTCTGTGATGATACCAACTAGTGGGTTGTTGTCTTCCTCATCATCTAAAGCAATGTCAGGGTCGATAATCAGTAGCGAAGAGACGTTCTCTTCAGCCATTTTGATAGCCGCATTTTGGATAGACTCAAATTTTGGAATCGTCGCCGCCTCGCTGGTTAGTAGAGTTCTAACTTTAGACGTGGTTAAGTCGTTTTGTTCACTACTGTTTGAAACGGTTTGACGTAAACGTGCTGTATCTTCCACCTCGACGAAATCGGCGAAGGTTTCATGGTTATCGTACAGTTCTTGGAAGATAGCTTCAGGGATGCAGTAGAGCAGAGTGTCTTTGGTGGCTTTAGCTGGGAAACGAACTTTGTTGTTGGTCAGCAGCCCCATCTGGCCAAATAGCGAGCCTTCATCTAGTCGGTTGTATAATTCACCTTTGCGTCGGTACACTTCGACCACGCCACTTCGCACCATGTAGAGGTCGTGGATTTCGTCACCAAAATGGATGATAGGTGTATCTTGACGAAAGTAAGAGATCTCGACATGTTTGGTCACGTAGTTGAGGACGTCATCCTCCAGTTCATCAAACGGAGGGTGCTGGGAAAGGAAATTTTTGATTTCCAGTAGCTCTGCTTCCATGAGTACATCCAATTAAAGAGAGTAATGTAACAATGGTACATGATATCGCGCTTAACTGCATGGAGAGAGCAGAATTGAGGATAAAAAAGAGGCCAAGTTTGAATTACTTAGCCTCGATTTACCTGTATGAATTCAGTGAGAATTAGCTTAAGCCAATGATGTTGCCGTCATCATCGAGGTCTAGGTTCATAAAGGCTGGCTTCTCTGGTAGCCCTGGCATTGTCATTACGTTACCGCAAAGCGCGTAGACAAAGCCTGCTCCCGCACATAAACGAAGTTCACGGATAGGCACGTCAAAACCTGACGGAGCACCTTTAATGCTGCCGTTTGTTGAAATTGACAGTGGAGATTTTGCCAGACAAACTGCTAGGTCATCGAACCCGTGAGCTTTGAGTTCATCAAGTTGCTTACGAGCTTGATAGCTCAGTGTCACGCCGGCAGCTCCGTAGCCAACTTCAGCCACGGCCATCAGTTTCTCTTCTGTAGTTTGGCTAAACTTGTACAAAGGCTTAAACTCTACCTGCTTTTCACACTGGCGGATTACTTTTTCTGCTAGCTCTAAGGTTCCTTCGCCACCTTTGGCAAAACCTTCACTGATCGCGACTTCAACCTCGTTGGGCAGTGACTCGACCATCCCTTTCAGTGCTTGTAACTCTTCATCGCTATCTTGTGGAAATCGGTTAATCGCGACGACGGCGGGTACGCCATATTTGTTGACGTTGTTGATATGCCATTTTAGGTTTTCGAAGCCAGCAATAAGCGCGTCGTGGTCGTCATTAAATAGGGAGTCAGGTACTGGCTGGCCAGGCTTTAAGTCATAAAGGCCGGAGTTGGCCTTGAGGCCGCGAAGTGTTGCTACGATAACGGCACAATTGGGCGATTTTTGTGACATTTGCGCTTTGATGTTGCACGCTTTTTCAAAGCCCATATCTGAACCGAATCCACCTTCAGTGACTGTGAATTCACACAGTTTAGTCGCAATGTTATCGGCGATAATCGAAGAGTTACCGTGGGCAATGTTGGCAAATGGACCCGCGTGGATGAGTGTTGGAACGCCTTCTAGAGTCTGCATTAAGGTTGGCTCTACGGCCTCTTTCATGCTTACTGCCATTGCCCCTGCCACTTGTAAATCTTCCGTGGTAATAGGGTTACCGTCAATATCGTATGCGACAACGATGCGGCCAATGCGAGCGCGAAGATCTTTTAAATCGCAGGCGAGGGCAAGAATAGCCATTAGCTCTGAAGCTGCGGAAATATCGAAGCCGTCTTCGCGCTCAAAACCGTTAATGGTTTTGCTCGCTTCATTGCGACCAACGGTGACCATACGCAGAGCACGGTCGTTGTGGTCCATGACGCGTTTCCAAACGACGCGTTTTGGATCGATCTTGAGCGCTTTCATACCACTGCGTTGCTCAAAGTCTTTGTAGCCTTGGCGTTGTTCGTGGTAGATACGCGCGTCAATAGCCGCTGCCGCCAGGTTGTGGGCTGCGGTTACGGCATGGATGTCGCCAGTTAAGTGGAGGTTTAGTTCCTCCATAGGTGCAACTTGCGAGTATCCACCGCCGGCAGCGCCGCCTTTGACACCAAATACGGGGCCCATTGAGGGTTGGCGGATACAAGCTATTGTTGAGCGTTTTAGCTTTGCTAAACCTTGAGATAAACCAATGGTTGTCACAGTTTTCCCTTCACCTAACGGTGTTGGTGTAATGGCAGTAACCACAACCAGTTTACCTGTTGTATTCGCTTGTAAACGTTTAAGGCTGTTAAGGCTCACTTTAGCCTTATGCTTTCCTTGGCTATGAAACTCACTTTCGCGCAATCCAGCGCTTACAGCAACTTGAGAAATAGGGAGTAAGTTTGTCTCACGACAAATCTCAATATCAGACAGCATAAAACCCTCAAAATAGACACGTAAAAAGTGAGGCAATCGTTTGCGTGCAAATAATAGCGATTAAAGATGCGTTGTAAAGTAAATTTTGTAGTTGGATACAACTTTAACTTATTTTTGTTGTGGTTTAAACGCGCTGTGAGGTGCAAACAAAAAAAGGACCTACCCGAAGGTAGGCCAAATCCCAAAGTTTCCCTGTGGAGCAAGGACGGGGGAGGGTGATTAAAAATATCTAAGGAGGAGAACTCTTACGCGGCGACCGACGCCTCATTGGCAATGGTCACCAAGCGGCTGATGTTGATGTCACCTGAAGCTTCAACCGACTCAAAGCGTGAAATCAGCAGAGAGTGAATACCGCTCTCGCGTATAGGTTTGTCGAGAATGTTCAGCACCGTATCGGACAGATCGCGGTCCTCTACCGAAGCGTAAACTGGCTCGACACCACGCAGCAGTGACAAGCGAGCCAATAGCTTTTCATCATTGCTTAATGCCCAAATCACTGCTTTGCTGTGGCAACGAGACATAAGCAGAGGGGTCTCGCCACTGTTTGTGAACACGGCAACCCCAAGGTTTTGTTGCGAGCGCGCGGCCAGCAATATAGAAGAGATGGCAAAGCTCTTACTGCTGCTGCTACACAGTTGCTGAACATTATCCCAACATTGGTCAGAACACTCCGTTTCTAGCTCAACACCGCGTGCTATGCGTGCCATCGCTTTAACAGCCTCAACAGGGTAAGCGCCAGTGGCAGACTCGGCTGAAAGCATAACCGCATCGGTACCATCGATCACCGCGTTAGCGACATCCATGACTTCCGCGCGGGTTGGCAGCGGGTTTTCAATCATCGACTCCATCATTTGTGTGGCGGTAATGACTGGTTTACCAAAGTGTTTTGCACGTCCAATTAAGGTTTTTTGTACGCGCGGTAAGCGAGCGTCTCCGATTTCTACGCCAAGGTCCCCTCGGGCAACCATAATCACGTCGGAGGCTTGAATCACCTTATCCATTGCGTCTTGGCTAGCGACGATTTCTGCGCGCTCAATTTTTGCCACGATTTGTGCATTGCAACCCGCTGTGCGTGCGATCTGTCTCGCCTGATGTAGATCTTCAGCGTTGCGTGGGAAAGAGACGGCAAGAAATTCTGCATCAATAATGGCTGCTGTCTGGATATCGCGCTTGTCTTTTTCGGTTAAAGCTGGCGCAGAAAGACCGCCGCCAAGTAAATTGATTCCTTTTCGATTGGAGAGTTTTCCACCATTGATGACTTTGGTTTCAGCCATTGTTTTATCTGCATCTAACGCAATAACCTCCAGCTGAATTTTTCCGTCATCAAGTAGAAGTATGTCTCCGATTGAGAGGTCCTTAATGAGTTGCGGGTAATCCAAACCGACACGTTGCTCATCACCTGATTGTGAGTCTAGCGTCCCATCGAGGACAAATGTGTCACCGGATGTTAGGTGAATCGCTTCGTTTTTAAAGCCTGCAATACGAATCTTAGGACCTTGAAGGTCGACCAATATACCGACATGCTTACCTAACTTGGTTGCAGCCACTCGAACTCTTGCTGCTGTGGCGATGTGATCCTCGGAATTACCGTGAGAAAAGTTGAGGCGTACGACATTAACTCCAGCGAGTATCATCTCTTCTAGTACGGGGGAACTTTGGCTTGCAGGACCAACTGTTGCGACAATTTTTGTTTTGTTCATAACCTTACCTTTAACAACATAACTGAAATTGGGTAATAAAAAGGGGGGAGGCTGGTGGTCGTATTCCTTGACAGGGTAGAAGCACGTCATGGATGTGAGCCTAACGACGCATATTCTTCGTAGAATAATGACCGCCAGCCAAAGGGGAGCGAACTCCCCATATGTTGTTAGCTTGCTGGGTTAGCTTTTAGCTCAGGTTTTTGCTCTTCGTCGATATCGACCACCTTCTTCGCATTCCAAACGGTCAATGCTAAGAGTAGTGACACAACACCTGCCGCTAGCCAGAAGTACTGAGCTTGAGAGAAGTCATAGTGGCTAACGCCATCAACTTCAGTGATTTTGATTAGCGATGCTGAT
Organism: Vibrio tubiashii; assembly: GCA_000775715.1. Lineage (GTDB taxonomy): Bacteria > Pseudomonadota > Gammaproteobacteria > Enterobacterales > Vibrionaceae > Vibrio > Vibrio tubiashii_A. Next base: position 195,004 of record JRWQ01000001.1, on the reverse strand, counting down.
ATAACTTCTTGCGCAGAGGCCGCCATGTAAGAGAACAGACCAATGAAGCCTTTCACCGCACCTACTGCGTTCTTCGGCATTAGGTCACAAGCCGTTAGACCCGCTAGGAATACCACAAGACCACCAATCGCAAAGCCAATCAAGCCAAGTGCTACTGCATCAACAATACGGTTGTCTGGGCCAAAGAACATCAAACACATACCTGCAATGTTTGCCAATCCATAAAGAAGCGTTGGGATATGACGGTTTGCATTAAACAGTTTGTCTGAAACGATACCAGACAGAATTGCGCCTGCGAGACCAGCGATTGGGTAAGTTGACATCGCGAAACCAGCATCAATCAGTGAGTAGCCTTTTGACTCTTGAAGGTAAAGGACCGCCCAAGATGACATAGCATAGCGAGAGACATACATTGCTGCACACGCTGCGGCAATAAGCCATACAACTGGTTGTTTTAGAACGAACATCTGAGCGCGACGTGTCTCTTTCGGATCGTTCTTTTTCTTGATTTCTGGCTCTTCGTCGAATGCTGTTGCGGCATCAGGTAGACCGTAGGTTTGAGGGCGGTCTTTAAGCGCAAAGAACATACAAAGTGCTGCTGCAATTGCTGCAATACCTGCGCCAATGAAGCCTGCGCGCCAGCCTAGGTAGCTCACTAGTGTTGCGGTTAGGATCCAAGTGATACCTTCACCAATGTTACGTGAACCGCCCCATACAGAGTAGCGAGAGCCGCGCTGTTTTGGCGAGAACCATTGGAACAAGGACACACATGAAGGCGCTGAACCAACCGACTGGAACCAACCGTTCAAGCCCCAAAGCAGAACAAAGAAGAAACCAGCGGTGTTCAAGCCCATTACCACGGCCGTTGCACCTGATAACAGCAGTGAAAACGACATAAAGCGGCCAATGTTGGCGTAGTCAGAAAGGAAGCCGTTTGAAAACTTACCTATCGCATAGGTAAAGAAGAACGCCGAGCCCATAATACCCAGCTCTTCAATGGTTACGATGCCTGCATCAAGCATAGGTTTCTTAACGACACCTAAGCTCATACGAACAACGTAGAAAACGGCATAACCAAAGACTAAGCCTAAAAATACTTGCCATTGGTAACGCTTAAAGCGAGATTGCATGGCTTCTTTCGAACCATCGGACAAAGGTAAGTCCGGACGTGTTTTAAAGAAATTAAACATAAATGTTTCACTCCGTGAATGTGTGACGGTAAATGAGTTGTCGGGAGCATCATGCACAGCGGAACGAAAAGGCTCAAAAATGACTTTTTGAGACAAAACTGACTCAAATGAATCATAGGGCTGGGTTAAAAATGGCACTTTAAACCAATCTATCAGTGATGAAATTGATAGAATTACAGTTAGTGACGTAACAAGATGCGTCAGCAGTGACTCAACTGCTGAAAAAAGAAATTAACGGTGTGTTGATCAGTTTTTGAATTGACGCACATTTCGAAGGGATTTTGTGAAGTGAGATTGATTAGAAAGTTGGCCGCTTGGCGCCATCCCATTTTAGTTGCATGGTTAACATTGGCTTCATCGGCTGCGGTCAGTCAAGAGCAACTGGTGATATTGACCACCTTCTCTAGTGAGCCGATCGCCGAGTTGATGTCTGAGTACAAACAGCAAAACCCTAAGGTGGATATCAAACTGATTCACCGTCGCACTCAATCGGCAATCCAACTGTTGAATAAAAGCTACATTCAAGATGTCGATGTAGTACTCAGCTCGTCGCCGTTTTTGATGGAAGAGCTCTACAAGCGCAAACAATTGGCTAAAGTCGCCTATGGAAATGAGATGCCTCAATGGCTGGTACCGTTCGTACTACCAAAGCGCAATAAGGTGGTCAGTGTTGGTTACTCGGGAGCAGGTTTAGTTTGGAACAAAGATTACTTGATAGCGAATAACCTAAAAGCGCCGTTACAGTTTCAAGACCTTGCTCGTTTTGACTATTTTGGTCACATCACCATGAGTACGCCAAGTCGTTCGGGCACGACACAAATGATGATCGAGAGCATTCTCGCTAAGCACGGTTGGGACCAAGGCTGGGCGATTATTTTCAATGTAGGGGCAAACTTAGGCACGATCTCATCACGTAGTTTTGGTGTCGCTGATTATGTTGCGAAAGGGCAATTTGGCATCGGACCCACGATTGACAGCTACGCGCTGGTGCTACCCAAACAGTTTCAGTATGTGGAATTTGCCTATGACTCGGACTTTACCTTGATGCCGACTTATATCGGAGTACTGAAAAAATCGGCCGATAGTGGAGCAACAGATCGTTTTATTCGCTTGTTACTATCAGAAGGTGTCCAACAGAGTATGATCGATACCAATTTTGCTAAACATTCGATTAATGATGACTCGCTCTTCAGTGATAAGAACCCTGCACTCGATTTAGCCAAACTGATGCAACGTGAAAAGTTGGTTAACATCATTTTTGATGAAGCCATCACTAAACGCCTTCCTGAGCTACAAGATATCTGGCACAGCTTAGCGCAATTAGAGCAAAGTTATCGGTCAGACGTTACGAAACGAAAGCAGTTGATGGAGCTAAAACATCAGCTGTTTTCAATCCCTGTCAGCGAGCAAGAGATCGAACAACTCGGTGACTCGATCGCCTCGCGAGTCGACTTCGATAGCCAGTCCAATGGGCTAGAACAAGCGATACTCGCTGAGTTTAGCTACCGTTTTGGTCTAAAATTCGAAGCCAATCTTGACCAAGTCGCCAGCGAGCTTAGTACAATTCAAGCTGAGTCATCATTATGAATAAGTGGAGTACCATTGGCGCCAAGTTGGTCATCGCTTTTACGGGGTCAACCGTACTGCTAACGGTGGTCAGTGCTGTCGCGTGGCTGACTTGGAATCGTCTAGACGATCAAGTGAGTGAACTGCTCGAAAACAGTGTGCCTAAATACAACACCAGTTACTTGCTGGAAAGCCGAAGTAGTGAGATTCGTCATCGAGTTCAGTTGTTGTCGAGACTTACCAATAAAGTCGAGCTAAATCGCCAAATTGAAGAACTATCCGAACAGCTAGAGGGCATTAATCTTGCGCTACATAATCATGAAACAGAAACGCTGACGGACAAAGAAACGGACACCTTGACTGAGCGTTATCTCGTATTGGGCGAGACTTTAAGACTGTACAGTGAACTTGTGTTACGGAGGGTTGAGCAGAGTCGCCGAGTCAATAAGCTGGAAGAGCAAATTAACTGGCTCCACCAAGATGTGCGAGCCGAGTTGACACCGATTCGTCAGGAACTGCACTGGCTCATCAAACGCGATGAAAGTGATATCGAGCGAACGACGGCTCTAGACCGGTTACGGACTATTCAGCATGTGCTTGATCTAGAATCTAACGTATTTTCGATGACCAGTGAAGTGATTCAAGCGCAGCAACTTGGCCAAGTACAAAATGCGGCAAAAGTCATTCAATATAAAGTGGATGAGTTGGTGAACAGTAGTAAGCCAATTTTTGAGTTGTCCTCTTCGATTGCTTACCAGCAATTGCTCCAAGAGTTGTCGACTTTGTTGGCACCTGAAGGCGTGTTCTACCAACAGTTGCTCGACAATGTGTCGCTAAACCAACGGATTGATGTGCTCAAAGCGAACATTGATCAGCAACTTGGGGAAATTCACCAGCAGATAGGTGGCGTGGTTCGTTTGGCGGACGACAGTTTCCTGAGTGTGAAAGCACAAACAGCGAGTTTAGTCTCATACGGTAACCATGTATTGATCGTCTGTTTTAGTGTTTCAATCTTGATGTCACTGTTTTTGACCTACTATTTTATCAATCGTCGTATTGTTGCTCGTTTGACTGCGTTGAGTTCCAGTATTGACGCCATCACGAAAGGCGATTTAAGTCATCCGATTCAAGTTGACGGTGCGGATGAGATTGGTCGTTTAAGTGAAAAATTGATTGAGTATGGCGAGAGCGTTAAAGAGATCCAGAGAACCAATGCGATCAGTTTGATTAACAATACTTCTGCAAGCTTACTGACCTGTGACCTGGCAGGTTATGTTGAATCAGCGAACTTGAGTGCGCGGCGCTTGTTAGCTGTGCAGGGGGAGGTAGAGAAAAAACTGATCTGGGACTCATTTGAAAACAGCAGTCAAAGGGCTCTGGCGCAAGTGTTTCGACGAGGTGGCGATCTGTTCGAACAAGGGCACGATGAGCTCGTGCTGTCGGTGTCTGATCTGCCAGTGTGTTATCTTCATTTTGATTTCCACCTTTTCTCTCATGGTCAACTTAACAAAGTGATTGTCACTATCACAGACATCACCGAGCAAGAGCTCAACACACGTGAGTTAGAAAAGCGTGTGGCAGAAAAAACCTCGGACTTAATTGAAAAAAACCTGCGTTTGTCGGAAGAAATTGTCGAGAGAGAACGCACTGAGCAACATTTAAAGCAGACCCAAGGAGAGTTGATTCAAGCGGCGAAAATGGCAGTGGTTGGACAAACTATGACCAGTATGGCCCATGAATTGAATCAACCGTTGAATGCGATGACGACCTACCTTTATAGCGCCAAGCTTTCAGCACAATCGGGCGATGAGCAGGCTCTGGTTCAATCACTTCAATATATTGAAGGGCTGGCAATGCGAATGGGCAAGATCATTTCCAGTTTACGTAATTTTGCTAAGAAATCAGATGGCGAACAGGTGGCTAAAGAACTAAGCCTAAGAGAGGTTGCTGAACAAGCGATCACCATAGTGAACCCCAAAGCCAAACGTCAAATGGTGGAGATAGACAATCTACTCGACGATGACCTGCGTGTTTATGGTAATGCGTTGGCCATTGAACAAGTGTTGATCAATTTGCTCGTTAACAGTTGTGAAGCGATTGCAGAGCACAACGGTTCGTTACGTCAGATTCGAGTAGAGAGTCTCTACATCTCGCATTCACACCATGCGATAGGTGTGTTCGATACTGGTCAAGGTTTTGATAGTTATATCGTCGATAAACTGTTTACACCGTTTACCACAACAAAAGAAGTCGGCCTTGGTCTAGGCCTGAATATCAGTCAATCTTTGATGGAAAAGTACGCTGGAAATATAGCTTTAGCCTCTGGTTTGGACAAAGGCGCTCTTGTGATATTGGAATTACCTCATGCAAACTCTTAATTACTCTGTACTTCTTGTGGATGATGACCAAGATGTTCTCGATTCTTATAAACACTTGATGGATATTGCAGGTCTAACGGCAAAAGCGCTGCTTGATCCGACCGAAGCCACGGGGTATCTCAAGCGTGATTGGCCAGGGGTGGTTCTGCTAGATATGTACATGCCGCAAATGCATGGCATGGAGTTGTTGGACAAGATCAAACAGATCGACGACCGCATCCCTATTATAGTGATCACCGGGCATGGGGATATTCCGATGGCAGTCGATGCCGTTAGAAAAGGGGCATGCGAGTTTATTGAAAAACCGATTAACCCAGCAGAGCTGCTTGAAATGTTGAAATCTCATCTTGATCTTCGTCGCGCGTTTGTTGAGCAGAAAAAGCAAATGGTGGCGACGATTGACAAGTCGTTGGTGGGAAATTCAGCTCAATTGGAGCAGATTCGCCATCTTCTCTCCCAATACTCGTTGCTCGAAAACCACGTTGTGATTTGGGGTGAGTCTGGCAGTGGGCGGCACCTTGCGGCAAACTTACTGCACACTATGCCTTCACAATCGAATTACTGTGAGACTTTACACGCTGAGCCTAGTTTAACGGAATCAGTGTTGAGTGATATGCTTGATCGGGTGGCATCAGGTACCTTATTGCTTGATGGTGTAGAACAGCTCTCCGAGCCTTGTCAACGGATACTGGCACAGCATCTGATCGCCAATGAAAGGGAAGGCAAGGGGGTTAGGGCGATTGCCATTTTTGGCAAAGATCCTGAGCAGCTTATCGCGGAGCAAAGTCTTATTCCCGAGCTGTACTATGTTTTGAATCAGGGTGTAATAGAGATGCCAGCGCTGCGCCAAAGACCCGATGATGTGGTGGTATTGTTCCATCACTTCTTGAAACAGAGTTGTCTCAAGTTAGGTAAAGTGATCCCTAAAGTTGAGCCGAATTATCTTTCTGTATTACGTGGTCATTTATGGCCAGGAAACGTTCGAGAGCTAAGAAATGTGGCTGAACTGTTTGCGGTTGGCATCGTAAAGCTGACGGGAAAAGACAAAATTTATACGCAAGCTGAAACCATGCTGCCTCTGGATGAGCTTGTCGATGACTTTGAGAAGGGAGTTATCGAAGACGCATTGTTCCTTCACTCAGGGCGCGTTAGTGATGCTGCGGAGTATTTAAAAGTACCGCGTAAAAAACTGTATTTAAGAATGAAAAAGCATGGCATAGACAAAGACTCATTTAAAAGTAGATAAAAGAAAGCCCCACTTAAATAAGTGGGGCAGTTTCGCTAGTACCAGTCATCTTCAGGGAATACCTTCCCTTCTGGAGCATATGGATCGTCATCAAACGCGTGTTCTGATTTGTTTCTCAGACTATCCAGTTGATGTTCAAGCATTCGTACGGTGTCGTAGTCACCTTCTGAGCAAGCCACATATATCTGTTGCTCGAGTGCTCGGATGCTGTCATTGATCGCCATAATTACCTCCCTAAGCGTGTCATACCCTTCATTCTTGAATTTGCAGCTCCAATTATTTTGGGTATATGCGCTGTTGAACAGTTCTACCTATTCTCAAATCTATTGTAGTCAAGTAGACCGAATTCGATAGGTTGATCTTGCTTATACCAGGCATGAACTCGGTCACTAAATGGCCAGAATTTGTCAGAGCTACGACGAATAGCAAAGGTATCCAATAACTTAACGTAGTCTTCCTCGCTGGAAATATTTCGTAGCATCTCGACCAACTTTGGCACTTGGCTCTCTTTCAGATCAAGATACGCAGCCGGATAACTACCGATCACTCCACGCACCAAAGTTAAGTCGTCATTCGCAATATCACGGTTACTCTCTTCATCAAATAAACTTGAGATATTGGTATGGGCATTGTTGTGCAGTAGGGTATAAAGCTGTTGCTGTCCGTTCTCAGCTTCGATCATTAACATCATGATTTGTGGTAGATGAATCAGCCCTTCACCTTTGATATTGTCGATGCTACGCAGAAGTTTTTCATTGCTCAGTGCCATGCCTGTTTGCTCAATCTTAAATCGGTTGGTGAGAACAGGGGCGAGTTGAGTTTGTAAAATGTCGAATAACTCTGCTTTCGGGTCGTCGGTTTGATAAGGGACCTGAGTCGGCTGATCGAATGGTTTGACGTTGCGCAGCAAGAAGTCGCTCAGTTGCGCACTCTGGTCTTTGTACCAGCTAGAGTGTTCGATGTGGCGGATATCACGAGGCAGCAGAGCGATAAAGTTACTTTCCCCCTCTAAGCGCAAAAAATCCATAAACATGCGGGTCATCAGTTGGTGGCCAAAGTTGCCGTAAACGTCGAATCCAGCTACCAGCAAGTAGTGAATTCGCTCAATCAATGCGTAGTCGAGCACCCAAGCTGTTTTTGGTGGCTTGCCGACCAGTCCCTGTACTACTGACGCACTGTCGAAATGTCTGAATACGGTCAATGCAGCATTCTGGTTAACCCCATTACCCGTCCAAATCACATCAGTCGTCAAGTACTTACCCCCTTCAAACCACTGGTTAATAAATTCTGATTTGGCTTCTAGGTAACGCGCCTGTTGGCGAGCGTAGGAAACCCAGCTAGTGATAGGTAGGGTATTACTTTCAAGCTCGCCCGGCAGTTTGAGGTTGTCTGCTTGTGAGCGATAAAAGTCGTTTACCTCAGGAAGATCGGCTTTTTCTGGATCTAAAAAGAACACCCAGAATCTGTCGTTGATAACGTTGAGCGCCAATTGCCCGCGACACACTGGCCCTTTGATAAAGGCATTAATGGTATTCTGAGCGTTGTCGAGCATAAAGCTAAATCGAGCTTTTTCTGGCAGGTCGATAAATGCTGTCATCGGGTTAGCTGCGACTTCTGGTGTATAGCTTGGCAGTTCAGCGACGCTGTAATTGGCATCGATAAACCAGTCGCGCCACTGATGAAATCGTTCCTGGTTTAGGGCGTATGGCATATGGGTTTTATCGACGATCGTGCCTTGTTCTGGCACCAAACGATAGTAAACCCGCGAGACGCCCGGATCATCATACGGTCTGCGGGTAGCTATGCGTTTTATGGGCTGACCGGGTGGTGTGCTCGAGCGAACAAGAGTAAAAAAGCGTGGTTGCTCTTGACCAAGTTCAGAGAAGTAAAGGTGCGATAAGAACAGGTGCTCGTAGATGTAGCGCGCTGCAAGCTGAACTTTACGTGGGCTCTTGTTGAGCAAGGTCTCGTATTGGGCCACCAACTGGCTCTCGGCGGGAGTTAACGGGATTGGCTGGTTCATATGAGCGCCATCTTGCAGCCAGTTTATCAGAGTCGAGTATTCAGCTGAGTCGAGATTTGGCATTCCGTAAGGCATACCCCAAGTCGGGTAGTCTTGAGCGTACTGATCGAACTCTTCAATAGTCGGACAGACCTGTGTTCGGTCGATGGCAAAGTCAAACCCTTCGAGCTGTTTCTGCTCAGGCAGAGGATGCGCCTCTTTTTGCATTAACATGCGTGCGATTAGCCCAGCTTCTAGGTTAGCCGTTGGGTTTTGCATACGCTCATTAAGTACCGGGTGGAAGCCAAAATCTCGCCATTCTTGGGTCGTTTGGGCGTCTTCAAACAGTCTATGAGGTGTGGCAGCAGTAAGGCGCGTTCCTTGGTAGATAAGCTCTTTGCTCGATCCTCGATCGATACCTTCGACAGATGACATTTTAAGCTGACATGGCGCATCGTAGCATGCATGACATACCACACAGCGGTTATCGATAATTGGCTTGACCTCAGTGAGGAAAAAATCACTCTCTACACTGCCAAGATCTTCTCTGCGTTCTTGAACGCTGGCTTCACCAAATAACTGGTCATAGTTCAAGCCTGCATAAGTAGCACAGCCCGCGAACGATAAAACGATCGCCATCATAAAAAAGGTGCGTAAATTCATCTGGATACACATGGTGACTATTGGACTTACTCATTGCAGCAGAAAGTCTGGAGATAATCAAACCGATTTCATGAATTGAGTCAGTGAATAGTTTGCGGCGACAGAATCGATTCAGAACGGCATAAGATTAAGGTTAGATTAATTATCACTAGATTGAGTGTGGCTAGCTTGTCACTGAGTATTTGAACGCTACCCTAAAACTCGTTTTAGGAGAACAGTAACGATGCGTAAAATGAAAACCTGGTTTATCTATTCGTTTCCGCTAGTGTTGGTTGTCACACTCATCAGCGTGAAGTGGCTGACTGATGAAAAAAGAGAGCAGATAAGTCGGCATGAGCAAAATATGTCGATCATTATCGATGAAATAGTTGCGGGTACTCGCGGTGCTTATCAATGGCCGATGGAGAAAACTGGCATTTTGCAAGATTACGCCGAGTTTGGACAGGCACCGAGATTTCCAAACCTTTACCATTCCGCTATTGACTATTTTGCGATGCCAGGAACCGAGGTCTATGCGATAGCGGACGGAGTCGTATTTTATTCTAACCACCAAGATAGTTATGGTGGTGTAACTGTGATAGAACATCCGCAAGACGGCTTATATTCGTTGTATGGGCATGTATCGACGAGGCGATGGTTAATAGAAGCTGGTCAACGAGTAAGAAAAGGGGATTTGGTTGGGTACATTGCCGAAACTGACGAAGGCTACGGAATTGGAATCGTGCCTCACCTGCATTTTTCGATACGTTTGGGATCACCATCGGATTACCCAAGTAGTGGCCGGTCAAACTGGATGACTGGCTACACGACGGAGCATCCGGTGTACCACCAGTTTGTCGATCCAAGCTATTTCATCACTCAGTCAAAGTACTTTCATCGAGACGTTGAAACAGTAAACTATTGAATGGCTTTTAAATGACCAGCAACAGGATCAGGACTTTGGCAAGGCTTGCACATAACAAACTTTGAATGGAACCTCGAGTTGGAGGAAGTGAGCTATCCATCGCCACTGGTTATCTTGGAGTTTGTCTCCGGGGCCTTTAACTTCAATCCACTCAAACTCGCCGCCTTTAAACGCGATAAGATCTGGCATGCCACTGCGGTAAAGTTTGAGGTCCGTCAGCATCACTTTAAACAAGGAAATAACAAGCTGGTGGGGTATGTGTTTAATACAGTTTTGCAGTAACTCCAAGCTAAATCCCGACCAATGAACAAAAGGATTAGCAATGCCAAACTTCGCTTGGTAAGTGTGTGCAAGACCGGATAGTCCAGATATGGAAATGTTGTCAAATACTTGGTCGATCAACACTTGGCGCTTACTGGCAAAGTCACTGTGATAAAGGTCAAGCGGGCGATACTGGTAGCGATTAATAAAGGCTCCTTCAACAGGGGCGAACAAGACATCCCAGAATGCTAAACCAAATAGACCATTGAGTAACAGGTTCTCGCTGTAGAACACCTGATAGCCTAATTGCTCAAAATGCTCTTTGACTGCTAGTTCGACCCTCTGTTGGGAAAGGTCTAAAGTAACTTGATACTCTTCAACTTTTGCTCTTGCTGCTCTTGGAACACGTTGGCCGAGCTTTCTTTTGATCCTATCCGTGAGTTTGTTAGCGACTTCTAGCTCAGCGACATCGTAGGGTGATTGAATAATTTTAGTGACAACGTCACGCATTGCGTCTGTTTGGTCTAGCTTGTCATAAATTCGCGCCTGACGTTCATGCGAAGGTGGTAGTGTCGTTTTGTTAAACCAATCAAGTGCTTCAGTGTACCTCCCTAGTCGTTCTAGATCGCGTGCCATGTCATTGATTAGATGTTGGCGTTTTCTTTCGAGGTAAGGGTGCTCAAGAGGGCACGATAGTTTAATGAGCATATCACATAGCGAATCCGCATCTTTTCTATCTGAATCAAGGTAATGTGATTGCAGCTCAGAGAGTTGTAGCAGTTGGTTTAGCTCGGTTCGGCTAGCGAAAAAGCGCCTCTCTTTGCTGAGCTGATAGTGCTCAAATTGATGTAAACCTAGGTCATCGAGAACAAATTGGCTAAGGTCCTGATGAGTGTTAGCAAAGAACAAAGCAAGCAGTACGTTGATGACTGTTGGCTGTTGCAGTTTGATTAAAGTAAAAGCAAGTTGTTCAAAGTGAGTGAATTTCTCAACCGGAACTCGTGCGATAAGTTGTTCTTTACGCAGTGACTTTTCATTGATGGAAAACAGAGAGATGATCTCTGGTTTCGTTAGTACTTTATCGGCAAGGGTAGATGAGCAAATATCACCATTGACGACGATGAAACCCGTACTCTCAAGGGTATATAAGTGAGGGATTACGTCACCGATTTCGGCATAGTGTAATTTATCTGAACGGAACCAGTCACCTTTACGAGAAAGTAGCCGAACGAGCAGGCATTGTGCGTGTTTGTTGAGTTGCTCGAAGTGCAATATCCAACTAAGTTCATATGAGGTGAGCATATCCGAGTACCACTCTAGGGCGTGACTGGTTAACTTGACGAAGTTAGTTAGGTAGTAATCAGGGGCAAGTTCGATAGGATCAGACATATTGGTTAGATACAAAAAAGACTTAACCCTAAGGTTAAGCCTTTTTACTACTAATTCAATATATTAAGAGCAATTCAAACTACTATGCGCTTTTAAGCTCAGCAATTTTCGCTTCTGATAGTGGGCGAGTAATAAGTGCGAGCACGATACAAACAGCCATCATGACTGCAGAGATAGTGTAAGCAAGGCCGTAACCTTCGCCGTTGGTCATAGAGAAACCAACAACCGCAGCACCGATTGCGCCACCAATACCCCATGCCGTGTATAGAACGCCGTAGTTAGTGCCGTAGTTTTTCAGACCATAGAATTCAGCGGTTAAGGTTGGGAATACCGCTAGCAGTGTACCGTAGCCAACCGCAGCAATAGCCGTACCGATGATGAGCGTGAACTCAGACTTGAAGGTAGCGAACAGAACCATATTAATGCCCTGTAGAACGAAAGCTAGAAGCAGAGTACGTACGCCGCCCATTTTGTCTGCAAGTATACCTGCTGCAACACGACCACCTGAGTTAAATACGGCTAGAATAGACGCTAGGTAAACTGCGTTTGGTAGATTAGCTTGCACACTCGCGATAGTGGTAATGTTACCAATGATCATAAGACCAACAGATGCAGCGAATGCATACATAACCCACAGAGAGTAGAACTGAGGCGTTTTTAGCATCGCTTTCCATGATAGGTTGTCAGATGTCTTAACCGCTTTTGGTGCTTGGCCTTGCTTAACTTTTGGCTCAGCAGGTGTGTAGTCTGCTGGTGGGTTGTTAATTGTCGCTGCTAGAGGAACGGCAATCACAAGTACGCCAACACCAAGAATCATAAAGCTAGTTTGGATCCCCATGCTAGTAATTAACGCAGACGTTACCGGCGCGAGGTAGATAGCAGCAAGGCCAAAGCCTGCTGCGATAATGCCATTAACCATGCCTTTTTTCGAAGCGTGGAACCATTTCATTGCGGAAGGAGAAAGACAAGCATAACCAAACCCGATACCGGCACCTGTGATAACACCAAAGGTAATGTTCAGCATTAGCGGCGTGTCAACAAAACCTGATGCGATCATGCCCAGACCAGTAAGTACTGTACCTAGGATAAGGATCAGGCGAGGCCCCATGCGATCTTGCAAAATACCAGCAACAAGAAGACAGATAGAAAAAGTGATAGTTGCTGTCGCATAAGGTGCTGAAGCTTCTGCAGCGCTCCAACCTGACTCGGTCACTAGTGCTTTGTTGAATACACTCCAAGCATACAGGATGCCAAGACAAAGGTTGATGCAGAATCCCGCTAGCAGGATGCGCATAGCTTTATCAATTTTGCTCATTTTTCTTCTCGTTTTTCCTCAAAAAGAGGATCGGTTAATAGGTCAATTGCTCAAATTAAGTTTGCGTTTATCAACATAAGACGCAATGGGCGCGAATTATAACCGAATAAAGTGTGATTGGAATCTCTTTTTCAAATTAAAAGTATAATTTTCAAATATTGTTGATTTTCTAGTACGAAAACGATTGCCAACTATTGGTGGGGTAATTGAGTTGTTTGGGAAGCGGCCGACTATTTGATGTATTGGTTTTTGTATGAGTTGTGCTCACGCAATAAAAAAGCGCAGGTCAAAGTGAGCTGCGCTTTTGATAGATTTTGAGAGATTTTTTACTTAGCCAATGAGCGCTGGAATGCCCGGTAATTGACCAACAAGCGCAAGTGAACCGACACAGATTACGAATGCTAGGCCTGGAATCAAGTACTTGTCTTTTGCAGAAAGCTCTTTTGCTCGTTCATGGTCACCAATCAAGCCCATGTTATCGAGCAGCATTGTCGTTGCCCAGCCAAATACAGGGTTTACGAATGCACAAGCGAAAATACAGATACCTGCGCTTAGTGAATCTTTATGCTTGTGGATCATCTGCATACCGGCTTCTAGCAGTGGTAGGAACACACCAACAATTAGTGCTACGCGTAGAACAGGTTCCCACATCGCTAAGTCCATCGGGTAGCCGATTACCGCCGCAGCAATACACATAACGCCAGTCAGTAAGGCACCTCCAGGGATTGGACGTTTCGCAATCGCCGCTGGGATCATGTAAGTACCCCAAGAGGATGCTAGGTTACCACCACCGAGGAAAGAACCGATACCTTGACGAATTGAAGCAACCATCATGGTGTCATCGACGTCCATTAGAACGCCTTTCGCTTCTTTCGGGTAATTAAGTTCTTGGAAAACGCGGTGACCTAAGTAGTCTGGAGACCACATTGCAACAGCCAGTAGCGCAAATGGCGTTACCGCAATAAAGTGCTCGAGATTTGGCCAACCAAGTTGCCAACCAGTGTCTTCACCCCACCAGTAGAACGGGCTGAAGTGTGGTAAACCCGGCTCGGTAGTAAAAGCAAAATCTGCCCCTAGTACATAAGCAACGATACCCGCGATAAGAGAGCAGAGTGGGATTGCCAACCAGCGCTTGTTGATCTTAGCTAGATAGGCGTAAACCGCTAGAGTGACACCGATAACCGCAAACGAAATGTAGCCTTGATCAGTGCTCGCAGCCCACGCTTCGGTTTTATTTATTTGACCAATCAGACCGACCGCACCTAAATAGATCAGCAAGCCGCCCCTTACACCAACGCCAGTAAGCGTCATTAGTTTTGAACCGCCCTTGGTATAAGCGAGAATAAAACCAAACATACATACCATGATACCCAGAGCGAGTGGGTGTCCACCCGCAGCCGCAATCAAGGGTATCAATGGAATCATAGGGCCATGAGTACCCGCCAAATTCGAGTTCGGGTTTAAAATAGCGGAGAACAGGATGACAAATAGAGCGCCAGCGATCAGTAGTTCGTAACGAACGTTTTCTGCGACGAACTCCGGTGATAAGCCAAATTGCGCTGCAAATACGGCTACCATCGCGGTCACCATGACCACTTTACCAATGGTTGCCGCTAGTGCAGGTACGAGGTCTTCAAGTTCGACACTGTAATCGCGCGAAGGTAAGTGAATACCCCAACGTCGAAAATTCATAATTTTTAGATCGTGGTTGAGAAACTCTTCTCGGCTCTCAAATTCATGCGCTTTTTTACGCATATCTCTGTAAAAGGTTTTACTTTTGTTAGACATTTTGTCTTCCTTTGGTGTGAGTCGAAGTTGAACCATGTCAATGAGTGCTCCACTTACACTTGGTATACTGACCTTCGATCAGTACGAGACGACATCCCAGACGCTACCAAGTACCTTATGTTATTGAAAAGGCGGGGCAAACACGGATTCACTTCGTTGATGACGACAAGACAACTCTTGGGCATCTTGTCAAAAATCACGTCAATACAATGGGCTCATACTAGAAAACGGGATTAGTGCGATTATTGATTTCGGTTAACTAACGCGTTGAAGCGATAGCCTGAGTGATTGTGTTGTAATAAAAATGCTACGCACTGCACACTTTTGATTGTTTTATCAATATGCAAGGGAATGACTAAAAATCGATGAAAATTTCTGAACATGCCGATCGCACAGAGCAACTCTACGGAATTCGAGGAGAAGATATTCATCGATGGATTGATGGTTTTTTTGATTACAATGGTGAAGAGCATAATGGCACCATGGCGAGAGAGGTTGAGTATGATCCCTACTCTCACCGAAGGTTTCGTCACTGCAAAGAGGCGTTGGCGGAAGCGATCAAAGAGTTTGGTGATTGTTACACAAGCAGTGAAATTAGGAATGTATTTGAAACCCATATCCGTGACGATTACCACGGTTATCTGCCTACTCGCACCGATTTTGAAAATGGTTCTTTTACTGCCAAGTACCACGATACTTGTCACGAGGCCGAGTTAGGTGAGGTCTTGGATGAAAGCGAACTTGCGGATTATTTCAGCGGCTTAAACGCCGTGCATAGTGACCAACAATCTCCCTTCAACCGATTTGGGTTGCGGATAGTTTTACCCACGGTGAGTGCGATTGTGTTGTTCGTGACGGCTATCTTTTATCTAATTTTGCCCTTAGTTGAAAAGTCGATGGTCGACCAAAAACAACTGATGCTCAAAGAACTAACTTCTTCGGCGGTAAGTGTGGTTGATAGTTATATTCAGCTTGAGCAAAGCGGCGCGCTCAGTATGCAAGAGGCGCAAGAACAGGCGGCCGAGAAAATTAAAACCATGCGTTATGGTCCACAGAATAAGGACTACTTTTTTATTACTGATATGCACCCACGCATGATCATGCACCCATATCGAGGCGACCTGACCAACCAGGATCTTACCCACCGTTTTGAAAACGAGAACAGTGATGATTATCCGATCTTTGTTGAGATTGTTAAATTAGTCAAACGATCACATGAAGGCTACTTAGAGTATCTTTGGCAATGGAAAGATGACGAGACAATTACTGCGCCTAAAATGACTTATGTCGAAGGAGTAGAGGAGTGGCAGTGGATTGTCGGCACTGGGGTTTATCTTGAAGATGTACAACAAGAGATCGATCGCTTAGAAAGCACGCTTTATCGAGTGTTTGTGGCAATTACAGTAGGCTTAGCGCTGATTCTGTTTTATGTCATGGCGCAATCGAAAGGAATTGAACGTCGTAAACTGCGCGCGGAAATGGCATTGCATGAGGCAAAAAACCGTTACAAAGCCTTGGTCGAGTCGTCAAATGAAGGCTACATTCTAGAAGCCGATGGTAAGATTGTTTTCTCGAATACTCGTCTTCATCAACTCCTTGGTTACACGGATACAGAGCTCAAGTCGAAGACGATTTGGCAAGACCTATTTTCTAGTGCCGCTCAAAACAGCCAAGTATTGGAGCACCTGCTACAGCTCTTTCAGCATGAGGCGGAGCCTGCAGAATTTGAGGCGCAAATTGTCACGAAAAGTGGCCGTGAAATAGACATTATCCTCAGTACTTCGCGGATCTTCCTGTCGGAAAAACTCGGCCATGTCATTTCTTTTCGCCCTATTGTACGCAAAGTGTATGGCGGCAGTTTTAGTTCTACGAGTCCTAGTGGTAACTATCACAAAACTGGCGCCAGTATTGTCTCAGACATTGAAACCGGAGATAGCCATAGCCATGTCATTGAGTCGCTCAACCGACTAACGGACCTGATCCGTGAAATGATCGCATCAGGCTCGCGTCCTGACCATTTGCGTCAACTGATCGGTAGCACTTATGACGCTGCCATCTGCCGCTTTATCGAGTTAACCATAGAAGAGATTGGTGAACCACCGGTACCATTCTCTTTCTTATCGTTTGGCAGCAACGCTCGCCACGACATGACGCTGTTCTCCGATCAAGACAATGCGATTGTGTTTGAAACACCCGATGACCAAGACCTTAAAGCCACCCGACGTTACTTCCTTCATTTGGCCGAGAAGGTGTGTGCGATGCTGAATCAGGCGGGATATCGCTATTGTGAAGGTCTGATCATGGCATCAAACCATCAATGGTGCTTAAGTGAGAAAGAGTGGCAGGCTAACTTCACACGTTGGGTGGAAGACGCTTCACCAGATACGATTTTAGAGCTCAATGTATTCTTCGATATTCGCTCAACATTTGGTGACGTAAGACTTGCGGATGGCATTCAAGCCCATATTCAAAGTTTGTTAGAGAAGCAGCCCGATTTTCTGGTTACCTACGCACAAAACTGTTTGGCACACACAGTTCCACTGGATAGTGCAGGTGAGCTAGTGACTGAGCAGCACGAAGGGCGTGAAGTGATTAACCTTAAGGATTGTTTGCGGCCAATGGAGATCTTTTGTCGACTGTATGCACTGAAACTCGACATCCGCGAGAGCAATTCTATTCAGAGACTAAAGGCCATTTTGGCTGCTCAAGAAATTGATACTAAAACTTATCGCGAGATGGTGTATATCTTCGATCATATCTGGCAACTGCGTTTTATGAATCAGATCATCGAGTACAGCGATTTAAGACTAATCAACGACATGTTAACTGTCTCTGAGCTAACGATTCTTGAGCAGCAGAATTTCAAGAATGTGCTGCAGCGAGTTTCCATGTTTCATGATAAGGTGCAGCAAGACTTTAGGCTGTAACTACATCGCGGTATAGTTTGGGCCCCCGCTTTCTGGCGGAACCCAAGTGATGTTTTGCGACGGGTCTTTGATGTCACATGTTTTACAGTGCACGCAGTTAGCTGCATTGATTTGTAGCTTGGTTTGACCGTCAACTTCAACCATTTCGTAAACTCCAGCTGGGCAGTAACGTTGGCTTGGCTCATCAAACAAGGTTAAATGCTGAGTGATGGGGATTCGCTGGTCAGCTAGGATGAGATGGCAAGGCTGATCTTCTTCATGAAAGGTTGAAGAGAGGTACACCGAAGAGGCTTTGTCGAAGCTGAGTTTTCCATCGGGTTTTAGGTAGACTATGGGCTTGCAACGAGAACGTTCATACAAGGTTACATAGTCAGCTTGTGGGTCTGTGATATCCCAGCTTGACGTTCCGCCCGTTAGTTTATGCCAAATGTTTTGTTCAAATAGGCTCAGTGCTCCGCCTGCTAGCAAACCATATCTATGAATCGCACCGTTAAAGTTGCGATGTTGATTGAGTTCTTCGTACAGCCAAGAATGACGGAAGAGTGACTCATAGTCTGCTTCTCGGCTTTGCGTATAGATGGCCTCAAACACGGCTTCAGCGGCTATCAATCCGGATTTCATCGCAGTATGGCAACCCTTAATTTTTGCGGAGTTAAGTGTGCCGGCATCACAGCCAATTAATAGTCCACCACTAAATTGTTGCTTGGGAAGCGACAACAGACCGCCTTTCGCGATCGCTCGTGCGCCGTAGGCAATCCGTTCTGCCCCTTCGAGGAATTGTGCAAAGCTAGGGTGGTGTTTAAGCCGCTGAAACTCATCAAACGGACTGAGATAAGGGTTGCTGTAGTTGAGGTCAGTAATCAGGCCAACCGCAATAAGATTTTCTTCTAAGTGGTATAAAAATCCTCCGCCAGTCGCGCCTGATTCCGTCAGAGGCCAGCCTGTGGAATGCACCACTAACCCCGGTCGATATCTTGAGTCCTCATCGGGCAACTTCCAGACTTCTTTAATGCCCAATGCGTAGTGTTGTGTCTGGCGGTCTTTGTTGAGTTTAAAGTGTCTGATCAGCTGTTTTCCTAAGTGGCCACGGGCGCCTTCGGCAAAGATGGTCTGTTTGGCGTTGAGTTGAATACCCGCCTGAAAGGTCGACTTTTGCTCGCCGTTTTTGTCGATTCCCATATCTGCGGTTATCACTCCCGTGACCTCTCCGCTGTCGTTGAAGCAGATACTCTTAGCAGGGAATCCGGGGAAGATTTCTACGCCAAGTTCTTCTGCTTGCTGTGCTAACCAGCGGCATAGTTTGCTTAGGCTAATGACATAATTTTTTTGATCGTTTTTCATTGAATCAGGGGTAACAAACGCCGGGATCTGAACATGGTTCTTTGCGGAGGTGAGATAGAGCAACCGATCATGGCTCACCGATGTGCTAACTGGGGCGCTAAGCTGTTGCCAGTTTGGAAATAGTTCATTGAGCGCTTTGGTTTCAAACACCGCTCCAGAGAGAATATGCGCGCCAACTTCAGCACCTTTTTCGATCACGCAGATAGATAGTGGTTGTTCAGATTGCTGAGACAGCTGAGCCAGTCGACATGCCGCACAAAGCCCTGCAGGACCTGCGCCTACAATCACAACATCAAAGTCCATGCTTTCTCTTTCCATCTTGCTCGACCTTTAGTTTTCCGTGCAGCCTGTTACTAAATATAGTTACAGTTGACGTAAACGTAAACTTTACTAAGCTCAAACTACACACCCAGTTATTGGAGCGAGTAATGAAAGTACTGGTAGCCATTAAACGTGTTATAGACCCATACACCAAAGTTCGAGTAAAGGCAGACAATTCAGGGGTTGAGACTGCGAACGTCAAAATGACGATCAACCCATTTTGTGAGATTGCCGTTGAGGAAGCGATTCGACTCAAAGAGTGTGGAGTGGCCAGTGAGGTGATTGTTGTTTCTATTGGTACTGCGAATTGCCAAGAACAGCTAAGAAGTGCCCTTGCTCTCGGTGCTGACAGAGCGATTCATCTCGATACAGAGCAGTTTTGCCAACCTTTGGCTATCGCAAAACTGCTTAAAGTGGTTGCTGAACGTGAAGAGGCGCAACTTATCCTACTTGGCAAACAATCTATCGATAGCGACAACAATCAAGTCGCTCAGATGCTCGCTGGACTGCTAACTTGGCCACAGGCAACGTTCGCTTCCAAACTAAAGGTGGAAGGTGATTCTGCTGCCGTAACTCGTGAAGTGGATGGTGGATTAGAAACCCTTCAACTGACTCTGCCTGCGGTGGTCAGCACTGATCTTAGATTAAATCAGCCTCGCTATGCCTCACTACCTAACATCATGAAAGCGAAGAAAAAACCTTTAGAAGTCATTGATGTGTCATCACTGCCTGTTGAAATATCGTCTTCGCAGCAGACTCTAAGCGTTGTCGCACCTACGAAGCGCGAGGCGGGTGTAATGGTTGGCAGCGTGGCTGAGTTAGTCGACAAGCTAAGAAATGAAGCTAAGGTCATCGACTAAGGAGATGAGTTATGAGTGATGTTAAAGTCTTAGTTCTAGTCCAGCATGATGGCACTGCGATAGCGGCGGATACTCGCTCAACTATGTCGGCAGCAAAGTCTTTGCTCGATGTCACGGGTGGGGGAGACGTTGATGCTTTAGTGATGGGCGGTGAACTTGGTGATTTAGTTGAACAATTAAAGCAATACTCGGCATTCAATCGTATTCTGGTTGCGGACCATATCGCATATAAAGATGGGTTAGCAGAGAATTGTGCTGAGTTACTCAAGCAGGTTGCCAGTGACTATAGCCATGTACTGGCTCCAGCAACGACATTCGGTAAGGATTTGCTACCAAGGGCTGCGGCACTGTTAGATGTGGATCTGCTGTCGGAGGTTATTGAGATTGAAAGCGCTGATACAGTGCTGAGGCCAATATATGCAGGCAATGCGCTTGCCAAGGTTTGCACTAAAGATCCGATTAAATTGATGACGATACGGTCTACAGCATTCGAGAAAATGCAAACTGGTGGCCGTGGTGAGTCAGACGTCATAACGCTAGATACTGTGATTCAGAGCCACAACACTCAGTTAGTCAGCAGAGAAAAAGAGCAATGTGATAGGCCAGAGCTAACCAACGCTGAGGTGGTGATATCAGGTGGCCGTGGAGTAGGCAGTAAAGAGAACTTTGCCATGATTGAACACCTAGCCGATAAGCTCGGCGGAGCGATTGGCGCATCAAGAGCAGCGGTGGATGCTGGCTTTGTCACTAATGATTTACAGGTGGGGCAAACTGGTAAAATCGTCGCGCCTAAGCTGTATATTGCAGTAGGTATATCGGGGGCGATTCAACACATTGCTGGGATTAAAGATTCAAAAGTGATTGTTGCAATAAATAGCGACCCAGACGCGCCAATATTTGAAATCGCTGATTATGGGCTCGTCGGAGATTTATTCGAGATCTTGCCTGAGTTGATTGACTCGGTTTAGTTGCCGAGTCGGTGTAAAACTTAAGGGAGCACGATTTGGTGCTCCCTTTTTATTGCTAATGGTTAGTCGGTTGGTTTTTGCAAATGCTCGACGAGCTTCTTGGTAAACCGAGCGGCTTCGCCACCAGTACAGGCCCTGTGGTCGAAAGTAATCGACAGCGGCATGACCTTGACCGAAACAGGTTGATCATCTTTCAAGATTAAACGCTCGATGATGCGGCCTGCGCCAACAATGGCGACTTGCGGGGGAGAGACGACAGGAGTGGCGAAAATCCCAGCAATTGCACCAAAGTTAGACAGGGTTATGGTCGCGTTCTGCAGGCTTTCTCTACCAATTTTACGCGCTCGAATTCCTTTGACAGTCTCATCGAGCCAACTGCGAATCTGCTCTTTGTTAAACTTATCGGCATGCTTAAGTACGGGCACGTAAAGCCCGTGGCTGCTGTCTACGGCGATGCCGATATTTACGTTGCTATGCACGCAGCGAGTCATGGTCTCGGCGTCAAACCAAGCGTTAAGGGCTGGCTCTTGTTTGCAGGCGTAGACTACGGCTTTGATAAGACGGCTAGAGATGTCTTCGTTTGAACTCCACCCCCCTAAGTTAGCCTCTTCGGTAATGGTCACCGCTGCGACATGATGATGAGATTCAGACATGGTCGAAACCATGGTTCTTCGAGCACCTTTCAGTACCTCTGTGCCAGGGCTTTGTTCGCGGGCTTCATTGTAGATGTCGTTGTCGGTGATCATGCCGCCGGGGCCACTTCCTTTGACTTTATTCAGCTCTACGCCAAGCTTTTTCGCAAGCAGTCGTGCAGAAGGTAACGCCGTGACCAACTGTTCTGTGGAAGGGGCATGGGTACTGCCTATCCAGAAATCATCAACATCGACCTGATGAGAGATTTGGGAAACATTGCCGACAACGGTCGCAGCATCATGTTGTGTGGTTTGAGTGGCATTCGAGCTTACTAGCTCAGGTTGCTCTTCTATCTCAAGGAGCAGTGCGCCTATGTTAATCACATCGCCTGCTTCGCCATGGCGACTGACAACCAGACCCGAGTAAGGAGCCGGTACTTCAACAACCGCTTTGGCGGTTTCGACGGTTAATACAACTTGGTCGAGTTCGACGGAATCGCCAACGTTAATGTGCCATTCAACGATTTCAGACTCGGCTAGACCTTCTCCGAGGTCAGGTAATAAGAAGCTTTTCATTTCCAACCCTCCACCAGCTCACGTGCAGCCAGCACAATATCTTGCTCCTGGATCATGAAGTAATCTTCATTGCGGTAATAAGGCATAATGACGTCGAATCCGGTCAACCTTCGTGGCGGTGCTTTGAGCAAACACATTGCATGTTCAGCGGTTCGTGCCAATATCTCTGCACCAACACCACAGGTTTTACTTGCCTCGTGTACGACCAAGAGTCGGCCCGTTTTTTCTAGTGATTTGAGTATGGTATCCATATCGATAGGCTTAATTGAAGCAAGATCAATCACTTCGGCCTCGATGCCTTGTGAGGAAAGGGTTTGAGCTGCTTGCAGCGATTCAACAACACAGGCACCCCATGTAACCAAGGTGATATCGCGTCCTTTTCTTAAGGTAAAGCAGGTATCAAGGGGAAGTGCTTCGCCGCTATCGACGACTTCGGATTTCACAGTGCGATAGATGCGTTTGGGTTCGAAGAACATCACCGGGTCGTTGCTACGAATGGATGCGAGCAATAACCCATAGGCGCGTTGTGGCGAAGATGGAATGACAACTTTAAAGCCAGCGGTATGGGCGAACAGAGCCTCGATACTCTCAGAGTGATGTTCGGGGGCGTGGATACCGCCACCAAAAGGCGCTCTGAAAACAGCAGGGCAAGTTAGTCGTCCTCGAGTCCGATTGCGCATTCTCGCCGCGTGGCACATCAGGTGCTCCAATGCAGGGAATACAAACCCTTGGAACTGAAACTCTGCTACAGGCCTTAGACCTTGGCTTGCCATCCCAACTGCGACACCACCAATCAATGCTTCTGCTAGGGGAGAATCTATCACCCGTTTTAGACCAAACTTCTCTTTGAGTCCGACGGTTGCGCGAAACACGCCGCCGTTGTCACCGACATCCTCACCTAAAACAACCACGCTTTGATCTTTGTTCATCTCATGGTGTAGGGCGAGGTTTACCGCTTCTACTAGTGTCAACTCAGCCATGTTTGCCTCCTTGCATGCGCATCGCTTTGTTGATCAGTGCGTCTCGCTGTTGGTTAAGTTCAGCAGGTGCATGTTCATAGAGGAAATCGAAGGCACATTCTGGTGCTTGAGGTGGCAGGTTCATGTAATGCTCAACCGCAGTCTCAACTTGCTCTTTACAGGCTAGTAGCCAAGTCTTTTCTTGCGCTTCACTCCATGCTCCTTCACTGATTAAGAAAGCTTTGAGTCGTTTAACAGGTTCATACTCCCACGCTTGATTTAGCTCATCGTCGCTGCGGTATCGACTAGCGTCGTCGGCGGTTGTGTGATCGCTTAATCGATAACTGATCGCCTCGATAAGCGTTGGCCCTTTGCCTTTTCTCGCTCTATCTAACGCAGCGAGTACACTGTCGTATACGGCTACCACGTCGTTACCATCAACGGTCAAGCCATGAATCCCAGCCCCTTTCGCTTTGTCAGATAAGAAATCCGCCGCAGACTGCAGCGCTCGCGGCACTGAAATTGCCCATTGATTATTGTTTACGACAAACACTAAAGGCAGATTCCATGCACCTGCGCAGTTAATACTCTCGAGGAAGTCACCTTTTGACGTCGCTCCGTCACCACATGTCACTAGTGCTGCATGGTGGTGATGTTCAATTTTGAGCGCAGAGGCTACGCCAACCGCATGGGTGCATTGAGTTGCAATTGGTACGCAGAAGGGCAGGTCACGGCTGTGTTCAACAGATTCATTGTTTGATGGCATCACATGGAAATCACTGCCGCGCTCGTCACCACCCCAGTATTGGAGGTTCTTCTCCATCGGGATGCCACGAACCCACATTGCGGGCATGTCGCGGTAGTAAGGGATGAATACATCTCTTGGGTGCATTGCATGGCCAATAGCGACACCGTACGCTTCTGATCCTAGGTGGGAAGGGTAAGTACCGAGTTTACCTGTTCGTTGCAGTGCGACGGCCTTGCTGTCGTAGGTTCTGGTGAGGACCATATCCTTGTAGAAATTGGTCAATGTGGTTAAATCTGCCCATGATGGCAACTGGTTTACCGCCACCCCTTGGTGGTCAATAAATCGCAGCATGGGGAGTGTCTGAACATTCATTACTATCTCCTCGCTGTTTCGCTGAGATGGATCGCACCCTAGAGAAACGTTCTCTGACTTGCTGACCATGTTTCGGACTTACAAGCCAAGATAGATATCTAATTGTCATACATCCTGTTGTACCGCTCAGAGTAAAAGCGGTTCACTCTGATTGGCATCACACTTACGATTAAGTGTAACCAAAATGTTAAATTCTGCCTGTTTGCCCCTCGAACAATCAGTAAAGTAAATCTTACAGTCACAAAAAATCTGGAGAAAAGTTCTAGTTGTAACCACTGAGTTTGTTAAGTTTTGGAGATAAATACTGTCCAATATGGTAGATGTAGGGCATAAAATTACGGCAAGCTATCTGTAACAGAGCGTGATTGGGATGCTGAAAATGAGTAAAAAAGACGGATTGTTTGACAACACTGTTTTGTAAAATTCACAGTGTGAAATTTTTGTTGTGAAATTGTAGTAAAAAACACGGTAGTCTACAAAACATACAAACCACCAAGCACAAACTAATTCAAACAACTGTATAGGATATTTGCTCTAAATTTTACCGGAGCTGCCAGAGGGAAAGACTATGAATATGCTAACTATCGATAAAACAGAACTACACAAAAATCATTCTACCTTTATCGCAGAAGCTGTCTTTGCCGTCGAAATGGTCAAAGCGGATGAGCAATTAGAGAAGCAAAAGATGGCGAAGCAGTTGCTTGATACGCTGTTCCCGCTAGAAAGCGGCTCTCACGAAGACGTAGTAAGCTACGAAATCAACTACCGCCATGTGCAGGCCTATTTTAAAAATGGCCAACATGCAGGATTAAAAAGAGCCAAACATTTTGTTGCTTACGCAGGTGATAAATGTACTCCCGAGGCAATTTTGTTCCGTGATGAAAGCGGTACACATGTCGAGGTGACTATCGGCAAGCGTAAAGGCACAGGTAGCTTAGAGCTGGTTGATATCGAAGATATTCAGTTAGAAAGCTGTACTATCTTTAGC
The DNA here is from genome assembly GCA_000775715.1 of Vibrio tubiashii. Lineage (GTDB taxonomy): Bacteria > Pseudomonadota > Gammaproteobacteria > Enterobacterales > Vibrionaceae > Vibrio > Vibrio tubiashii_A. Next base: position 169,610 of record JRWQ01000001.1, on the reverse strand, counting down.
CAAACAGACAAGTGCCACGCATCAGGTGTTCGACACTGGTTGAGCCTAGTTCGAGGCGATGAGCAGGGCCGTTCAATTGCGTGCAGTGAAGACAAAGAATTTACCGCCAAAAATGGTGATGACTACAACCTAGGATTTAGCTTCGCCGTGTAATACCACTAATATTCACAACCTAATTCCGTTTTTTGCCCCGCTTTACTACAGCGGGGCTTTTTTGTACAAGTGAGGTTGCTGAAAAGGAGGAACACTATTAGGTTGCAGAGCACCTGACTATAACTTGGTTTCGTCCGCTGTTTTTGGCTTGGTAAAGCGCTTTGTCGGCACTGTCGATCAAATCTCTAAGGTAAGCATTGCCATCTGTAACCGTAATACACCCGATAGATACCGAATAGCTTATTGAAGCACCCTGATGATGGTATGGTGTATTACTCACTAAGCTACAAATTCGTTCACAAATAGCCTGCGCCTCTTCAATTTTGGTATTGGGAAGCAGTAAGGCAAACTCTTCTCCACCTATGCGGCCAAACGCATCAGCTTGGCGAAGAGCGCTTTGACAAAGTGAAGTGAAATGTATCAGTACTTTATCCCCGACCATATGACCATATTTATCGTTAATGCGTTTAAAAAAGTCTAAGTCGAGCATAGCCACCGAGAAGGATTCATTGCTGCTTTTGAGTTTATTGAGGCTATTTTTTGCCAGTGTGATTAGCTTCCTGCGATTGATCACTCCAGTGAGAGGATCGGTCGTCGCCTCTTTAAGTAATCGCTCTTCTTCCTCTTTACGTTTGGTGATATCCCAACAGATACCCGCAACAACGCTATCTGTTGGGATGTTTTTGGCTAAAATCTCGACCCAAATATAGGTGCCATTATTGCTTTTTATCTTCAAATCATTTTGAAAGTCAGTCTGTTTCCCAGCGGCTAAGCTTCGTGCTTTATCAAGGATCTCATGCCGAGAGTCAGGATGGACTCTCCTTATTAGCTCTCGAAACGTAAAATGCAACGTTCGAGTGGTTTGCGCTACTTGACTCAGTATCTCTGACGTACACCATAGATGACCACGGCGAGTATCCAGTTCCCAACTACTGCAGGCGGTGCTTTCTTGAAGGATTTCTAACTGCTTGTTTTTAGCGCTCAATGATTCACGCATTATCGCGCTCGAGATGAAAAAGCTCGCCGTGCGCAGAAGAGTAATTTCTCTGGCTGACCATCGGTTTTCTCTCTCACAATCATCCAAGCCCAATACTCCCCACCACTTGTTGTTGACGATAATAGGCACAGTCAGCATGGATAATATGTTTTGCTGTTGCAAGAACGTCTTAAGCCAACAATCAGAGAGCTGACTCATCACTAGGTGTTGGTATTCACCCCTTATGCGGCTTTCGACTATAGCTTTGTATTCTGGTTCAGCGAGACTAGAGGTAAAGTAGTTGAGTTGAGGTAAGCCAATTTGCACGTACTTCTCACTGCTGGCCCATTCGAAAACGTAGTCTTGTAAGATACTGTCTTCGTTGAGTTCCAGAGTTTGAAATATCCATACTCTGCTTACACCAGTGGCCTTGCCGATTTCTGCCAATAGGTTGTTGATGCTTTCTAACCAACCTGTACCAGTAACAAGGTCTTCAGCACTGTGAAGTATAGCGGTAAGAATGTCGTTGTTGAGGCTGTCTGAATCGTCGGAGTGTAGACTATTCAAACTGCCTGTTTTAATCACCATCTAAGATAAACTACTCTTTTCAGATCGAATCTGTTCAAGGTAGGTATTCTGTACAGACTTGACCACAAGACGTACCTTTTACCTACACCATGTGTCTAGTTACCTACATTATCGGTGAAAATGACGTTAGTCACCCATTATCTATGCAGTTTGCAAGCAATTAGAGATATGGCTCAATCTTGTTTGTTTCTTATACTGCTGTTCTTTGCAGAGCAGGTTGGCTACTGATGGATAGGAAGAACGATACGCTGGTGGAAGAGAGGGGGGGTGTCGAGTAGACGTCACTTGTTGCCGTTTTGGCTACAGCGTAATAATCACTTCCACTGTTTGATCGCATAACGCACCATGGGTGGATTCACATATGTTCATCATACTGATTACCAAGCAATCACTCGATTTATGTAGTTATCAGGAGGAGCATCTTTTCACGATTCGGGTCACGAGTAATTTAATTACACTTCGTTACATTGTCTGAGCCGCTGCTTTATTCAGGCTCGTAGGTTCATATGGTGATTCCAATGGTTCACTCTTATCGCGGTGAACAACTCTTTATACAACTTCAGGTCGCACGAACAATTCTGAGCTAGCGGCTATTGTAAATTAGAGTTTGGAGAAGTAGTTTTTGCATTGATTATTTACCTATGTCGTGAAGTAGGAAACAGTTCAAGTTTGTACATATCAGCCAATTAAAAATATTAATAAATAGTATAAAACACCCTAAACGGACATTTGCGTATATTGCCTTAATCAACGGAGGCCATCTATGTTAACTCGTCCTGTAAAAAAACTGTCTCTAGCCATTGCACTGGCTACCACGCTTGCAGTACCCGTGTCGTTTGCTGACACCACCCAAGTGCAAGTCAACCCTGTCCAGCAGTCACTTCACAACGAAGCTTATAACCTAGGAGTCAGTGCCTATCTGTGGGGCTCAACTCTGGTGCGTATGGAGCAAATCAGTCGTCAATATACTAACGTATCTCAGCCCCAGGCGGACACCAGCTACCGCGGCCCACTGAATGAATTCGGCCATGCCAGACGTCTCAGCACGCCGGCCGATACCGATATGCCAACGGCCAACCGCGATACCTTGTATTCCAGCGCAGTGCTGGATGTCAGTCAGGAGCCGATTGTGCTGGAAGTACCCGCGATCACCGACCGCTACTATGTGATCAATATGTTCGACATGTGGCATAACCTGTTCCAATACGTGGGAACCCGTGAAACCGGTAGCCTGGAGAAGCAGTTCCTGATTGTGCCACCAGGTTGGAAAACCAAACAAGCGATCCCGCGTGAACTGAACGTGATTGAAGCACCGACATCCAAGGTGTGGTTATGGGGCCGCACTCAAGTGATGGATGAGCAAGATTACGCCAAAGCGCATGCCATTCAGGATCAGTACAAACTGACCCCACTGAGTGAGTATATCACCGGTAAACCATCGAACATCCAACCGGAGTTGTCGCCACGCCCGGGCTCAGCCAGCGATCCTCTGCATTTTTACGCGGAGTTAGGCGCTTATCTGGCGGATAACCCGTTAGACGAAAGACAAAAAGCCATGGTGGGTCAGTTTAAGAAAATTGGCCTGACGGAAGACGGATTTGATGCCAGCAAACTGTCTGAGGCAACGAAACAAGCGCTGGTGAATGCCATTGACGAAGGCAAAAAAATTGTGATGGCACAGCAGGCAAACCCGGCCAACTTGGAAATGAAAGATGGCTGGGTATACACCTTCGCCCTAGATGCGTTTGGGGACGACAACGCCATGCGTTCGTTGATTGCCCACCCTTATCTTGGTGGTCAAGGGCCGAAAGAAGCCATCTATCCAATGGCGGCGATGGATGCTAAAGGTCAACCTCTGACGGGGAACAAAAAGTACACCATGATGTTCGATCAGGAGCCACCAGTCGGTGCATTCTGGTCAGTGACGGTGTACGACGCACAAAGCAAGATGTTAGTCGATAATCCGATCGATCGTTATGCCATCAGCAATCTATCCGCGCTGAACAAAAATACAGATGGTTCGTTTACGCTGCACCTATCTCATCAGGCCCCGGCCGATAAATCTCTGCATGATAACTGGTTGCCAACGCCAGAGGGGCGTTTTTACGTGCTGACTCGTTTGTACATTCCGGGCAAAGAAGTGCTCAACATGGAATGGACCGTTCCAGGTCTGAAAGCGCAATAAACTGTCTTAAACCATTTTCCGGCACGCGTCTCGTGTGCCGGTCATTTCAATGAAGGTATTTTTATGAAAAAGCCATTCCTCCTTGTCGCAACCAGTGCCGTCAGCCTGATGATGCTTAACCCGGCGTTCGCGGCAGATGAAGAAGTCCAAGATATGTCGGACCCGCTGGCGATTTACACCCAGCTCGGCGGCGGTATCACTGATAAAGGCCTGAACTTCAAAATGGGTAAAACCTACGACACCGGCAAAGACAATGTCGCGGGGATGAATGTTCTTGAAATTAAAGGAATCGGTGGTAAAGCCTTGGGCTGGCATGATGATGAAAGCCGCCGCAATGACAGCATAGACTCGTTCCGCTTAAGAAACTTCACCGCCAACATGACCAATGGTCGTGGCGCGCAGATTGATCTTAGCTATGACCTAAACAGTGAGTTCGGCTCCGCCTCATACAGCTTCATTCAGGCGTTGCCTAAGTTCGGTCCGCTGCAGTTCTTCCCATTGGCGGGGGCCGGCGTGGCTTTCGGTAACAATGTGGTTGGTGATGACGGTCAAACGGTCAGCGGATATTCCGTACCAGGTACGTTTGCCCTTGTCGGTACTTATGCCAAAGTCGATATCACCGACAAGATTTGGCTGAACTACAACCCGATGTACATGACGACCCTGTCTGGCTCTGATACGTACAAAGATCACGGCTTCGAAAACGGCGACAGCGTCCTGGCTCACGAATTTGTCGTTTCTTACCAGATTTCACCACGCTTTAACGTGCGCTACTTTGCCAACTGGACCGAGAACACCGATTTTGCTGATGGCGATCACCGTATTGAGTTCAACTATCAGCTGTAACATATAGCTCAAACACAACACATGGATTTTGTGCACGGAAGCATCCTTATTGAGTGTTCTGCTATGGAAATACATCCTACCACCTAAACTTATGATGCTTACTCAAGCGTCTACCCACTACTCGAATCCATCGCATTCATGTGGTTTGTCATCATTGTGACTGTCGCGATAGCCGTCTGGGTGATCGCCAAGCTGTAGCACATTCAATCCACCCCAAAACAAGTGGTAAAAGAGCGCGACCTAGCTTTCTGGCTCTGTCTGCTCAGTCTCGTATACAAACCGTTATGGATGCTGACCGTCATCGCCACTGTCACCGATTTTTAACCTGTCACACCTGATGTTTAGATCGTCTTTCGAGGGTATGGTGACCAATGTTTGCATGGCTGATGGTACCCGGGTGGGATTGTTACACTTGTGGGGTACGAGTAAAGAAATTTGTCGAGATGGCGTATTCCACAACTGACGTAAGGTAATTATTGAGATGGATGGCCATGCTCCCGATTGGCGCGACCGGCTCAGCCTGGATAAGTGCCAAGAAGCCTCATCATTTGTTGGGATTTCTTGACATCATTATTGACAATCGTTGTATGCACTTGAACAAAGAGCCCAGTCATTGGGCCCTTTTTCTAAATGATGTCGCTGAATCTCAGAATCGATAGTCTAATTCGAGGCCAAAGAAGTGGTTGTGGTTGTCGTAGCTGCCTTGCATAAAGCCATTGTTGATGTCCGGGTTGCCATAGTCGACATAGCTGTAATAGGTTTTGATGGCGGTCGAAGCATTCCACTGATAGTGCCCGCCAAGGCTGTATTTGATCTGGCGTTCAACGGGTAGGTCGGGGGATTGCAGCGTTGCGTCATCCAGCGGCGAGCTTACATAACCCAAGCCCATTTCAATCCCCAGTTTCGGCGTCAGGGCTATTTTACTGCCCACGGAAGCAAACCAAACATCATCGAAACTGCGTACCTTCGCCCCTTCGACGTTTCCGGCCTGAATCGAGGTGGCATCATTGGCACTCCAGTATTCCTGGCCCAAACTCCAAACCAAAGCAACTGGCGTGGTCAATTGATGGTGGCCAGACAGTTCCAACTTCGCGGCGTTGATCAAGTCGATGCGGGTATCCACTTGTCGGCCGAGCAGGCTTAACTTGCCTTCCAGTTGGTGTTCCATTTTCGACCGGTAGGTGATGCCAAAGCGATGTTGTTCGTCGAGCTGGTAGGTTGCCCCCAGGTTGTAACCGAATGCCAGGGATATGGATTCAAGTTCAGCTTGCTCGGAGAGAAAGCGCTGTTCAAATGCCGCGCGGTCGATTTGTATACCAGCGCCAAGGTGCCAGCGGTCGTTGACTTTATAGCTTAGCGAGGGGTTAAACTGTAAGACACTGAGCTGCAGATCGTTGAGGCCTACGCGACCGGCGTAGCTATTGCCGTAGTCCAGACCGCTGCCACCTGTCGCCACCAAGGCCATTCCCAGGTTGATGTCTTCGCTCAGTGGTGTAACCGCATACAGTGAGCCGTAAGGCTGGGCGCCTCCGGCGTTGCCGCTACTTAAAGCCTGATCGCGCTCATCCTTGTAGTCAATAGTCAGGGCCATTGAGGCCAGGTTAAATGCGGCATGGGTGTCCTGCAGATACCCCATTGCGGCAGGGTTTGAATAAGCGGTTGAGGCACCATCCGCCGACACGGCGGCGCCTGCTCCCGCGGTCCCCACGTTTAGGTGGCTCATTTCTGACACCAGCGTGGCGGCAGCGTAACTGTTGCAAGCGATGACGGCGAATGCGAGCGCAGTTAATCTCGGATGGGTCAGTGTCATACACACTCCATTTGTTGTTCAATTCGATTATGGTGATTAAAAGCGCCCCGGGATGGGGGCGAGGTGGTTGTTACAGTTTGACGACTTGCGGCATCTCATACTGGTTGTCGAGCACCGCTTGAGTCGGCTCGTAAAGTCGAATATGCAGGTAGAAATCGTCTTTGGGTGCAGGAAGCCAGTTACACGCTGAATCTGTCGGCTTTTTATGTTGAATACAAATTGGCAACGTACCGTCCTCAGCGTACTTCAGCTCTTCTTTACGGTTAGTAGAAATCGAATAGCGGTCGATTTCATTTTCTACCATGAACAGGTTTTCTGCATCGTACATGGTCAGTGACCAGAAGGCATCCGCAGGCGCATCTGCCGGCATGGTCATGCGATATTGATGCTCACCGTTGAGCTGTACTCCATCACTGTCAGTGTATCGGTTTGGATACAGGGCACGTTCAGGGACGTTCAGGCCAGCCGCACGCAGGTTGATGCTAGCTCGGCTCAGGTAATCGCTGCCATAACGGCCACCTTCGAACATCATGGACCAGCCATTATTGGTGGTTCCGACGCTGCGTCCCGCAAACTGAATAATGTTTTGTGCCGAGCCAAGGGCGCGTAACAACCCGCGTTTTTGTGCTTCAGACAGTTTGTCTGCATCAAACGGTTGTTCGCCACCAATACCGATGTAATTAAATTGCTCGACCATTGATTGTGCTTCTGGCAGCGGGTTTTTGCGCAGCTCTTTGTCAATCAATGCATACCAATCAAGGCCTTTCGGCATGGTCATTGGTGGTATGCGGCCTTCTGCATGGGCCAACTCAATCGGACCGTGTTTTTTACCAAGTTCACCTAGCGGGTAAGTAATGAAACGATCGTGTACGGCGATGGCGTCCTCCTGATCTTCAGGCCCGAACACACCAGTACGGTGAATCAACCACACCATTGGCGTGCGCGACTCAACCACGTGATCAATCCCTTTTGGGACTTCACCTTTCCAACCCTTGTTCACCAGTAGCACCTTGCTGCCTTTAGTGCCGGTGTTACCCTCATAGAGGTCGGTAATCGAGTCAGAGTATGCATCCAACAATTGAACGATGTAGTAACGATTGCCTGTCGGTGGAATGTCAATCACCATTGGACCGGCGAGATCAAGATCGTAATGTGCTTGAGAATACATGGTGTCATTGTTGACGGTCGGCACAATACGATCCTGGGGACCGGAAAGCTGACGGGTTTTGCCCATCATGTTCAACGGTGCCATCGCATTATCCATTGGTTGACTCACGGATGTTGACGTTTCACGAACAGCAGCAACAGTCAATGGGCCAGCACCGTAGATAAAAGCTTGCAGTCCTAGATTGTATGCAAGCTCTTCTTCTGCAGAAACTGTAGACTCAGCCTGGGTAGGTAAACAGATTGTGGACAGTAACGATAAGGTGAGTAACGACTTTCTCATAGCTAAACCTCTTGGTGTGTTATCTTGAATACATGGTCAAGGGTATAGCAGCGTTGGAAAAACAGAAATTGAAGCGTTTCTATATTGGTTATTAAGAATTTCAATACTGAAAAAATAAGCGCATGCCATACCTTATACAACAAACATAACCCCATCATTCGCTCCAACATCTTCCTTCGCTTTTATTAATTTTTTAACGACGCCTCACGCAGGTATGCGCGTTCAATAGCAATGATAGAGTATTTATCTGAACTAAATTACTGTGCAAAAAGTAATGTCAAATCTTGCAGTGCTAGGTGTCGTGTATGACAGAGTCATTATTAATATTTGTAATAGTTGTTATTAGCCTCTTATAAGTAGGGTTGTAGTATTCTTTTTTCATCTGATTGCTAATACAACGCTTTCAGAACAGCGCGGCCGCTCTAATCAGGCGAACGCTGCAAATGGATATCACTACCATGGCAAGGAAGTCATTCAATCGTTAGAGGAACGCTATGACTCTTAAAAAATCCCTGCTGGCGCTCGCAGTGACCTCCGCAGCCTCATTAAATGCGACGGCAGCACCTGCGCAACCCAATATCGTGATGATCATGCTTGATGACGTCGCACCGATGGATATCTCCGCTTACCACCGTGGGTTGGGTGCCATCAAAACGCCAAACATTGACCGTATTGCTGATCAAGGCCTGATGATTTCAGACTACTACGCGCAAGGCAGCTCTACCGCCGGACGCTCGGCATTCATCACCGGACAATACCCTATCCGCACGGGCCTGACTTCTGTCGGCCAGCCAGGTTCTATCCGTGGTATGAATCAGGAAGATCCGACGCTAGCAGCAATGCTGAAAGACAAAGGCTATGACACCATTCACGTCGGTAAGAGCCACTTGGGCGATCGCAACAGCATGTTGCCGACCGTCAATGGTTTCGATGAATACTATGGTTTCCTTTACCATCTTAATGTGATGGAACAGCCTGAACAGCCGGAATACCCGAAAGATCCGAACTATGTCGGCCGTCCACGGAACGTCATCCATACTTTCGCAACCGACACTTATGACAACACCAATGATCCCCGCTTTGGTGAAGTTGGTAAACAGAAGATCATCGACAAAGGCGAGCTGGGCGCCAAGCGTATGGAAACCATCGATCAGGAGTTCAATGAATTTGCGGTTGACTGGATTGACGCGCAGCAAAAAGCGACCCCGGATAAGCCGTTCTTTATGTGGTACAACCCGTCCCGGATGCACTCCATTACCCATGTTCAGGAAAAATACCTCGGCTCAAGCCAGGTGAATTTCTACTACGATGCGGTTCGCGAACTGGACGACCAGATTGGCAAATTACTCGATAAGCTGGAAGCGACTGGTGAGATGGATAACACCATCATCATGTTTACCTCGGACAATGGGGTAAACCTTGACCATTGGCCGGATGGTGGAGCGGCATCGTTCCGCGGTCAGAAAGGCACCACTTATGACGGTGGATTCCGTGTACCTATGTTAGTGAGCTGGCCAGAAAAGCTGCCTCAGGGCAAATATGTTGACGGTCTAATGAGTGCAGAAGACTGGGTACCAACCTTGATGGCGGCAGTCGGTGACACCGACATTAAACAAGATCTGCTGGAAGGCACAACTATCAACGGTAAAGAGTACAAAGTTCATCTGGATGGTTACAACCAGCTCGACATGTTGGCCAATGGCGGCGAGAGCCAACGCCATGAGTTTTTCTACTACAACGAAGACAGCTTAAATGCACTGCGTGTTGATGAGTGGAAAGTCCACTTGCGGACCAAAGAAGAGTGGGCGGCACCTGTCGTCGAACAGCCATTGGGTATCTTGCTTAACATTAAAGCAGACCCGTATGAGCGTTCTATCGATACCCGCGGTTGGTTCCTGTGGATGAAGGAACGCACCTGGGTGGTACCTACACTGCAAAAACACATGATTCAGCATCAGAAGTCGCTTCAAGCCTTCCCGCCAAGACAAAAATCTGGCGGTATCGGTATGGCCGATAAATCCGTTGTTGCCAAGTAAGGTAACCGATTCCAACAGAAGGGCAGACTGCCCTTCTGTTGCTAGCTTGCACGACCCAGAAATCTGTCGTCACGGATGGCGAGCATCAATAAGTGAGACCCAATAATGACGACTCAACCTCAGCTTCCCTTCAGCTTGTTTATCAAAACAGAAGGTGCCAAATGCAATCTCGATTGCAGCTATTGCTACTACCTGAACCACCAACAGCTACAAATGAAAGGTATGTCAATTAGCACTGTTGGAAAACTGGTTGAAAACCACATTAGCTCCCAGCCGAAGAAAGATGCCCCGGTTGATTTTATCTGGCACGGCGGAGAACCGATGCTGCGTGGTTTGCCTTTCTATGCTCAGGCGGTAACTTATCAACAACAGTTTGCTCAAGGGCGACAAATCCGCAATACCATTCAGACCAATGGCACCTTGATAAACAACCGCTGGGCTGAATTTTTTAAAAAACACCAGTTCATGGTCGGTGTTTCTGTCGACGGCCCGCAAATTCACAATGACATTGCCCGCATTGATAAGAACGGTGACTCCTCTTTTGAGCGCACCATGCGTGGTATTGAACACCTTAAAAAGTACGCTGTGGAGTTCAACACCTTGACGGTGGTGAATAACCGCACTTACAAGCACGGTAAAGCCATATACCGTTTCCTCAAAGAACACAGCAGCGACTACCTTCAGTTCCAACCCTGTATCGACCACGAGCTGGATCGTCGCTCCCAATATGACTGGAGCTTGAATGGTGTGCAATGGGGTGAGTTTCTATGTGATGTATTTGATGTTTGGTGCGAGGAAGACATCGGCAAAGTTTACGTCCAGTTCTTCGAAAACTGCCTGATGATCCTGATGGGTCTCCCGAGTCAGATGTGCCATCATAGCCCCACCTGCGGTCAACAGTTGATGACCGAAGCCAATGGTGATGTGTTCAGTTGCGATCACTTCGGTTACACCAGCCATAAACTCGGTAATGTCCAAGGCACCCCGCTTCAGGATATGGTGAGTTCGAAACAACAGCGATCATTTGGCCTTGATAAACAAGCGTCACTGTGCAAGCAATGCAACAACTGTGATTTTCTGGAATTGTGTCACGGTGGTTGCCCAAAAAACAGGACCCTTCCTGCAGAGTCTGACAAGCAACTCAATCAGTTGTGCGATGGCTATCGAATGTTTTTCCGCTATGCGTTGCCTCGTCTGTTGAAAATGGTGGCAGCGATGCAGCAAGGATACTCACCGGCATTTTATCGTTTGTTTTAGTTCCGTCTTACCTGTACCCGGAGTTGTCATGGATCTCAACTTGATACGCCATTTTTTGATGGTCTACGAGCTGCAGTCGATCACCAAAGCGGCCGATGCTCTGAACATAACTCAGCCTGCTGTGAGTTCGGCAATCAGACGTCTTGAAGACACCATTGACCAACGTTTATTCGTCAAACAAGGACGTTCCATCGCTCCGACACGCTCCGCGCATCGTCTGGCCCACGAGTTTCAACATGCGCTGGAAACCATTAATGCCGCTGTTGAAGATAAAGGCGATCTTGTGGCGTACTGCTCAGAAGGGGTGTTGCACCTCATTGGCGAAATGGAAGGTGTCACATTTCGTCTGCCACCTCATGATGAGGCAGAAATTCTCGCCGACCTGCGCTGTCATAAGGTGGATGTGGCCATTGACGTACTCACCACCCGGGATAAATCCTTTATCATAGAAGATGTATTTGAGGAGTCGTTTGTGTTGGTTTGTCGTCAAGGACACCCCAGGATTAAGCAGCCTGTTACCTTGGACCAATTTTATGCCGAGCAGCATATCGCCCTAACCAGCCGCAGACATGGCCGGAATGCTTATGAACTATTACTCAAGGAATACCCAAGCCAGCCGCGCAAGGAAAAAATTGAAGTGTCATCCATTTCTGGTGTCGCAATGCTGGCCGCCTCTACGGATTACTTGGCTCTTATTTCAACGTCTTTCAGTGATAACTGGTCAAACAAGCTAGGTTTGCAGGTGTTTGAACCGCCGATGGCGTTTTATCCCATTTGCTATCAACTGATCTTCCATAAACGCCATGCAAACGACCCAAGGCACTCAGCACTTTGTGAGAAACTAAAAACGTCGCTGCGGTCTTTCAACTCCGATTCATAAATCAGGTTTATGTTATAAATAACCCCGCCCCTCTGTTTGCCTTTTCGCCATTTCATTACTCTTGCTACGACTTAATAAAAGACCCATTGTTGGTTAAAAGGCTGAATATGATGAAAAAAACACTCATTGCAACTGCTGTAGCTACCCTCTCTTTCTCTACCATCGCTTCCGTTGATTACACGCAATACAACGGTAATCCGAATAACCCCGCTGTTGTCACGTTGGAAAACGGTGCTGTCGCAAATGTGGCTTCTATGGCAAAAATCCCGCCGGTCAGCAGGATGGAAGGGGAAATAAGCCACGAGACCGTTCGCGAAAATGTCTGGTTTATTTGGGGCGATTTGTACGCACCAGTCGTGATTGAAACGGAAGAAGGGCTGATTGTCTTTTCTACTGGCGAACATGCAGGCGACGGTACGCGCTATCGCGAGTACATCCGCGAAAACCTGAGTACTAAGCCCGTGATTGCCGTCATGGTCGATCATAACCACTACGCATTAGGCACTCGCACCTTGCTTGATGGTGATGATGCCATTATTGTCGCCCACCCGGATATGAACGACATTATGGCAGCACGTACCGGAGGCGGTCAGGCCAACGCATTGATCGATGAAATGCAGCCACACTTGGAAAGCCGTGCCCGAATTCACTATGGCAATCACAATCCGCAATCTGGCCCTGATGCGCCGTTGTCTCCAATGAGCGTGGTGCTTGGCCATGAAAGCGGCTTTATGCCTGCTACCCATGAGCTTGACCATGGGGAATCTATCACCATTGGTGGTTTAGAGATTGTTGCCTATCACCACATTACCGATACCAAAGACACGCTCACTTTCCATATTCCTGAATACGACATGATCGTCGACAACGTCGTTTGGCCATCATCAAACATGTATACCCTTCGTGGTGATGCTTACCGTGACCCGGCAACGTGGACAAATGCACTCAAAGAAATTCGTGATTTGGAACCAGAAATTGTGCTCACTGTCGGTGCTGGTGCTCGTGCGTTAAAAGGCAAAGAAAACATTCGTAATCATATAAATGCGGTCATGGATGCACGCATTTATACCTATGACCAGGCGATCCGTCTGACCAACAAAGGGGTGCCAGCCGATCAGCTTAAGCACTATATGCCGTTGCCAAAATCGCTGATGAGCAATGCCTATGTAAACAATGCTTACGGCTCATTTGAAACCTTCCCAGAGGCTTTCCCAACGCAGAACCACGGTTACTTCTCAGGAAATCCTGATGATATCCATAACCTGCCAAAACCCGTCCACGCAAGCTACATGATCAAGTTAGCCGGCGGCGTAGAGCAGACCTACAAAGCGTGGCAACAAGCGATGGAAAATGGTGAATATTTGTGGGCCAAAGAACTGTCTGCGGCGCTGTACTACAACGCGCCAGCCAACGAGACTGCACGTCAGGCGCATGCAGATACCCTGCGCAAACTCGCCCAACACGCCGAAAGCTTTATTGTTCGTAACTTCTACGTCGCAGGTGCACTTAGCCTTGAAGGGGATTCTTCCATCACCTTGTCTGGCACGCCAAGCAAAAGTTGGGTCTGCAGCGAAACAGAAACTGCCGTTAATTACCTCAGAACCCGACTCAATCCGACAAAGGCTGAAGGTAAAACCGGAAAACTGATCTTCGATGTTGATGGGCACCAATATGGTCTGGAAATTCGCAACTCGATTGCCGAGTTCAGTACTGCACCTGACTACTCAGATGCAGCGGTTATCAAGGTCTCCGCTGAGCAGTTCAGCCGTTACTATGTCGGGGAACTGACCGCGTCAGACATTGCTAAAGGTCAAGCGTTGGAGCTTCTCAACCTGTTCGATGAGTTCCAGTCAATTCCTTTGTACCCAACCTCATTCAATTACTAATCCAACCCGTGATTGATTTGTTCGGCAGCCCATATCGGGCTGCCTTTTTACCAGTCAAAGGAGTACACCATGAAAAAGATGCTTTTCGCTAACCTGATGCATTTCAGTCTGGTAGCCGGTCATAAACTGCCATTGTTACGCCCGGTGATCCAACAAGGAAACCGGGTACTGGCATCCCACCTGTATCGGCTGTACCAGCGTCATGGCCTTGCTGCATGGCAGCCATTTTGGATTCCTGCGTTTCGGAAATTGGGGGAAAGACGCGCTGCCTACATTCAGGCAGAAATGAACATTGACCCGAACTGTGCTCGCTCAATTGGTCGCTACCACGATTTCGAAGACCCTATTTTTGGTGTCACTGGGCATTGGGATGACAGCACACCCGGACAACATCTTCGTGTAGAAACCGCTTGCGATATGTGCGATCACCTTAATGCGCTCACTCAGGGTAAAGGTTGTCCCGAATTTTGTCGTCAACTTGTCGTTGTAATGGAAGAAGGTACTGGGCAAACCATCAACCCCAATTATCAAGTTGAAGTCGCAGCTCTTCTCACAGAGGGAGACGAAAGCTGTCGCTTTGTGCACAGGATTGTCGAAAAGTGACACTTGCCACACAAAGAAAGCGTCCTGATTGGACGCTTTCTTGTTTAATGCCTTATTCTTTAGCCTTTGCCTATTGCATCCCCAATCATGATCTCTTTTGCCTGATCAAACAGCCAGTTAGTTAACGGATCAATGCGGTTTCTTTGATGGGTGAAAAGGGAAAACTGACGAAAGCGAGCTTCGTCAGTCAAAATATCGGGAAGAAACTCGAATCTGTAGCGCCCTTGGAATCGCTTCATATTATGCTTGGAGGTAATGCTGATAAAATCACTGTTGTCTAGCAGCCCCAACAGCATGCTGATATCACTAGTACGCACGTGAATGTGCTTATGTAACTCTAAGTTTTTGATGATTTTTTCGCTGCGGGAGGACTCATTCTCGCCATAAATCAAGTTAGTACAAAGCGGGTACTTCAGCACTTCTTCAACACTTGGTTCAGCCAATGGGTGATCGTTTCTCATCACCATAACGAATTCATCGTTACCGATATCTTTCTGCAGGATGTTTTTATTGGTTTGCATCGGTAAGTAGCTAAACCCCCAAGAGCGACGCTTTAGCTCTAGGTCTCTAACCGCATCATACGCCCAGTGATAGCACTCTACTGTTGCGTTGGGGGCATACTCAGTGATCATATTGACCAGGGGGGCAGCAAGGGTACTCATCAATGGTGGCGAAAATATCAGTGATAGCTCACCAGTGACCTGACTAATACTCCACTCAGACTGATCAACGTATAAAGCGTCAAGTCCATCTAGCAAAGGAGGAAGTTGCGCCAACAACTGCTGACAACGTAAGGTTGGTTCCAACCTATTTTTATCTCTGACAAAAAGTGGGTCGTTAAACTGCTCACGCAATTTCCGCAACATAACGCTAATAGTAGGTTGGCTTAAATGAAGACGCTTTGCTGCTTGAACTGTTTGTCGCTCTTCATTAAGAATGACAAGTAAACGCAGTAAGTTAAAATCTTTAGTCATTGAAATAATTACACTAATACGCTTAGTTGACGATAGATACAATATAGTAAAGCATAACAATACTAATTGCGAAGGATATGAAGAACCAATATGGGTATTGGTTCGGACCAAGTCTGACACTTTGTTACAAAAAGAGAGTGGCATTTTTTGCTCACTTGTCTTGTTACCCCGTTTGTGTATATGAATTGCTACCAGTAATCTAGACACTTTTCATGCTCGATGAGCTTCAGATTAGTTTTTTATGTTGAAGATGGATAAGAAGATTGCGAGGGGCAATTACTCTAAGAAGGAAAGACGTAAAAACGTTCCATACTGCAGGCACCCTACACGCGAAACGAAGCATTAGAATTGAAATGAGAAGGGAGGGTTAGCACCCAAACTCGACGGGGCTGGGTGCAGAAAAATCTATGCTTCAGCAACCACCCTGACACAAGCTAGGCTGATGTCTTGGTCTATGTAGGCCATGCCAAGTTTATTGAGATAGTCCATTCTGTCGGCGTTGCGAAGGTCAATGTCTGGGCCTTCAATGTTGTTGTCTTGGTAGATTTGCGCGAGGTGAGCCATGAACTGTTCGCCGATACTCATCATTAATAGGCTCATTGCGCCAACGTCAGGTTTGACTTTCTCGCGCTGTTGTTCCGACAAGTCAACTGCCAAAACTATCGGTTTCTCATCCCCCTCAAAACGCACGCTACGTTCACGAACGGTTTGCTGCGCCCAGTAATAGGCAAGCTCTTTACTCTGAGTAAGGAAAACAGGCTCAACTGACTCTGTGTAGTTGTTGCCGATCGTCGCCATGGTGGTCTTTGCTGCTTCATTGAGGGCTTTATCACCCGAGCGCTTTAGACCTTGGCCTTGGATAGAGCTGAGTAGGGCAGAGGAGGTGCCGTGATACCAAGTATCACCTGTTGCAAAGCCATCTTTTGATAGCAACTCTTTCGCATCTTGAAGATAAGAAGGTACTGTAGTCATAGGCATTCTCAACAAACTTGAATGTGGTTAGTCTAACAGAGTCAGAGAGTGAGTCTGCGTCTTGGGGCGCAAATCTCACTCTCTAGATGCTCACTATTGTTTTCTTGGGCTGTTGCGTTGCGAGCAGTTATTAGTGGTCATTAGTCGAACTGGTGAGAAGTGTTCAACTCGCCAGCTGCTTTCAGTGCGTTTTCACCCGCAAAGTACTCTTTGTGGTCGTCACCCATATCTGAACCCGACATGTTTTGGTGTTTAACACATGCAATACCTTGACGGATTTCTTTACGCTGAACGTTCTTAACGTATCCAAGCATACCTTGGTCACCGAAGTACTCTTTCGCTAGGTTGTCAGTAGACAGTGCAGCAGTGTGGTACGTTGGTAGTGTGATTAGGTGATGGAAGATACCTGCTTCACGTGATGCGTCTGCTTGGAATGTGCGGATCTTGTCGTCTGCACGCTGAGACAGTTCAGTTTCGTCATACTCTGCACTCATTAGTTTCGAGCGGTCGTATGCTGATACATCTTCACCTGCTTCAACCATTGCATCATAGGCTTGCTGGCGGAAGTTTAGTGTCCAGTTGAATGATGGTGAGTTGTTGTAAACTAGCTTAGCGTTAGGGTGAACTTCACGTACGCCATCCATCATCTCTTTGATTTGACCGATGTGAGGTTTTTCAGTCTCAATCCATAGCAGGTCAGCGCCTGCATTGATCGCTTCGATACAGTCAAATACACAGCGGTCTTCACCAGTACCTTGACGGAATTGGTACAGACCTGAAGGTAGACGCTTAGGACGAACAAGCTTGCCGTCGCGATTAAAGCAAACGTCGCCTTGCTTCATGTCTGCTACGTCAATCTCTTCTACATCAAGGAAAGAGTTGTAGATATCGCCTTGATCGCCCGGCTCTTTAACTACAGCGATCTCTTTTGTCAGGCCAGCACCTTGTGAGTCAGTACGTGCAACGATGATACCGTTATCAATGCCTAGCTCTAGGAAAGCGTAACGAAGTGCGCGAAGTTTCGCATGGAAGTCTGCGTGAGGTACGGTTACTTTACCGTCTTGGTGACCACACTGCTTTTCATCCGCCACTTGGTTTTCGATTTGAAGACAACACGCGCCTGCTTCAATCATCTGCTTCGCCATTAGGTAAGTCGCTTCTGCGTTACCAAAGCCCGCATCAATATCGGCAATGATTGGCACAACGTGTGTTACGTGGTTGTCGATTTGATCTTGGATAGAGTCTTGTAGCGCAACATCACCTGCTTCACGAGCATCATCAAGTGCGCGGAATAAACCACCTAGTTCACGAGCATCCGCTTGGCGAAGGAAGGTGTAAAGCTCTTCTACTAGGGCAGCAACCGTTGTTTTCTCGTGCATTGATTGGTCAGGCAGTGGACCAAACTCTGAACGAAGTGCTGCAACCATCCAACCCGATAGGTATAGGTAACGACGGTCTGTCTTGCCACCGAAGTGCTTTTTAATAGAGATCAGCTTTTGTTGACCGATGAAACCATGCCAGCAACCCAAAGATTGAGTGTATTTAGAGCTATCTTCGTCATATGCCGCCATGTCAGCGCGCATGATATCTGCCGTGTATTGCGCGATATCTAGACCCGTTTTGAATTTGTTTTGAGCACGCATACGAGCAGCGGATTCTGGGTTAATTGCGTCCCATGGAGCACCAGCAGCGCGTTTTGCAACTTCGATCATTTCGATATCTTGATTGATTTGCGACATAACTATTCCTTAGTTCACGTTGGATATTTTTGGATTAATGGCTAAGTCATCTTTTCTTGTACTTCATGTCCCAGATTGGATGACCGACTTCGTTGTTGTTATGGACAAATATTAGTCACATGTGTGATAATTTTGTTAATTTATAGTTATTATATTCGGTATTTTTTATATGAATATAGCTCGTATTGACCTTAATTTACTTGTGTATTTAGACATGTTGCTGCGTGAAAGAAACGTCACCAAAGCGGCTAATCAATTGGGAATTACTCAGCCAGCGATGAGTAATGGTCTGCGTCGACTACGAGATTTATTTGAAGACCCGTTATTGGTAAGAACCAGTGAAGGAATGGTGCCAACAGAGCGTGCAGCCATGCTCCAGCCGCAGATACGTAACATACTGGCGAACGTTGAAAAATCGCTTCAGCCAAGCACTGAGTTCATTGCCGAAGACAGCGAACGCTTGTTCCGCATAATGGCGAGCGATTACGCAGAGTCGACCCTTATCCAACCACTGCTGACGCGTTTAAGAGAGGTGGCACCAAAGATCCGTCTTGACATCATGACTCCTAGCGACGTGAGCTATCAAGATGTAGAGCAGGGAACGGTCGATATCATCATTAACCGATTTGACGATATTCCGCAGTCGTTTCACCAGATGAGCCTGTGGCATGACGGGTTCTCATGTTTGTTTAGTTGCGACAATCCAATCGCGGAAAACTTTGACCTCTTCTCTTACCTTCAAGCGCAGCATGTTTGGGTGAGTAAAACAGGTATGGGTACGGGCGTAGGTATCAACCCAAATCAGGCGCAGAAGCTAGGCTGGATAGATGAAGCTTTAATGCGTATAGGTAAAACTCGCAACATCACGGTATTTACTCGCCACTACTTGTCTGCGATTTTGTTTGCCCAGCAGAAGAACCTAATTCTTACGATTCCTACCAAAGCGGCCCAGTTGCAACGTAATAATCCTAAGCTGCTGATCAAGCCGGCTCCGTTTGCTATTGAACCCTTTGAAGTGAAGATGGCATGGAGCCCGTTGGTGCAAAGTAACCCTGATCATCAGTGGATGAGGCGTTTGATAAAGAGTGTGGCTAATGAAATAGAAAGCGGTGCTACCGAGTAGTAATCTGGGTATTTTTTTTGTGAATATCGATTATAAATGGCATAAATTAGCTAAATTTTCATCGGTTACGTAGTGTTAATTAATAGTTAACAGTGAAATTCAGAGAGATTTTATGAGCGATCGTATTCAACAGGGAAGCTTGAACATTGATAGCACCCTCTACCAACTAGTTAATGAGCAGGTGATACCTGGTACGGGTATTATCGCTGAAGATTTTTGGCAATCTTTTGAGTCGATTCTGACTGACTTAGCGCCTAAAAACCGTGCTTTGCTGACTAAACGTGATGATCTTCAGCATCAAATTGATGTTTGGCATCAGGAGCGCGCCGGACAATCTATCGACCCTGTCGAATACAAACAGTTCCTACTCGATATTGGCTACTTGGTGCCTGAAGGTGATGATTTTGCTGTGGGTACAGCAAATGTTGAGCCTGAGATCGCGACACAAGCTGGCCCACAGTTAGTGGTTCCTATTATGAACGCTCGCTTTGCTTTAAATGCAGCAAACGCTCGCTGGGGTAGCCTTTACGATGCACTTTACGGCACTGACGTTATTAGCGAGAGCGATGGTGCTGAAAAAGGCGGCAGTTTTAACCCTGTACGCGGTGAGAAAGTGATCGCCTACGCTCGTGAGTTCCTTGATGACGCTGCGCCTCTTAATGGCGTTTCGCATAAAGATGTTACCCAATACAGTATTAGCAATGTCAGCATCGGTAATACACTCATTGCCACTCTTGGTAATGGCGAAGAAGTAACGCTTGTTGATAGTAAACAGTTTATCGGATACCGAGGTGAGGCGAGTGCCCCATCATGTATTTTGTTGAAGCATAATAATCTCCATGTCGAAATTCAAATCGATCCTACTGCGCCAATTGGTAAAGTAGACACCGCTGGCATCAAAGATGTGCTGGTGGAAGCGGCTCTTACGACAATCATGGATTGTGAGGATTCTGTCGCTGCCGTAGATGGTGAAGACAAAGCACTGGCTTATCGAAACTGGCTTGGCTTGATGAAGGGTGATTTGGAAGAGTCACTTGAGAAAAACGGCAAAACCATCGTTCGTCGCTTAAACCCGGATCGTCACTATACCAGTATTTCTGGCGGCGAGATTTCGCTCAAGGGACGCAGTATGCTGTTTATCCGCAACGTTGGCCATTTGATGACCAACCCAGCGATTCTTGATGCTGATGGGAATGAAGTCCCCGAAGGAATCATGGATGGCATGATCACTTCTCTTATTGCTATGCATGATCTTAAAGGCAATAGCCCTTATCAGAACTCAACGGCACAAAGCATCAATATCGTTAAGCCAAAGATGCACGGCCCCGAAGAAGTGGCGTTCACCAACGAGTTATTTGGTCGAATTGAAGATGCGTTAGGATTAGAAAGATACACCATCAAAGTCGGTATCATGGACGAAGAGCGAAGAACTTCGGTGAACTTGAAAGAGTGTATCCGCGCTGTAAAAGATCGTGTTGTGTTTATTAACACAGGATTCTTAGACAGAACGGGCGATGAGATTCATACCAGTATGGAAGCTGGGCCGTTTGCACCTAAAGCGCAGCTAAAAACCATGACTTGGATCGGTGCGTATGAAGACCAAAACGTAGACCTTGGTTTAGCCTGTGGTTTACAAGGCAAAGCGCAAATCGGCAAAGGTATGTGGCCAGAACCAGACAACATGGCGAAGATGATGAACGCTAAGTTGGGCCATCCTCAAGCCGGTGCTAATACGGCGTGGGTTCCGTCACCCACAGCAGCTACTCTGCATGCTTTACATTACCATAAAGTAAGCGTTCCTAGCCGACAAAAAGAGCTGAGCGAGCGTGTACGTGCAAGCGTTGACGACATTTTAACGATTCCACTGCTTGGTAAGCAGAAGCTTTCAGCGAAAGAAATCCAAAGTGAGCTAGATAACAATACTCAGGGTATTTTAGGTTACGTAGTACGCTGGATTGACCAAGGTGTAGGTTGTTCTAAAGTTCCAGATATCAATGATGTTGGCTTGATGGAAGACAGAGCAACACTGCGTATTTCTAGTCAACACATTGCTAACTGGATTCGACACGGTATTTGTGATGAAAGCCAAGTGATGGAAACCATGAAACGTATGGCGGCTGTGGTTGATGAGCAGAATGCGGGTGACCCGAACTACATCAACATGGCACCAAACTTTGAAAGCAGTATTGCCTTCGCGGCGGCGTGTGAACTTGTGTTCCAAGGCTGCGCGCAACCTAATGGTTATACCGAGCCCGTGCTTCATGCAATGCGCCTGAAGCTAAAAGCAACCCAGAACTGAACGAATAATTAAAAAAGAAACACCCCTAATTAATACCAGCCCAAGGTACCGCGCTAATAGAGCGCGGTCTTTTTTTATCTAATATTGGGACGGATATGGGTTGGCTTATTGTATCGGCGTTTTCTGTCACTGTAACCACCGTTGGTATGCGCTGATTGTCTAACTACTAGCTGTAGATGGGGTGTAAGAAATTGCCTATGAAAAACAGTAAATTAACATAGTCAGGCTTGTGTAAAATCTAATATCCCCCTAATTGCATTTGCAGAAAACAGGAGTACGATGCGCGCCATCTAAATATAAGTGGTGATGATTATGAAATCGAAAGCATTGAAAATTGCAATTGTAACAGCGCTTGCTGCGTCTTCTTTAACTGGCTGTATGGGCCAAATGGCAACAACAGGTCTTGTTTCAAAGTTCAACCTTGAAGTTGTTGATAACCGTTATGGGCGTGCGGGGATGTTTATTCTGCTGTCACCTGTTTATGGTATTGCAGGCGCAGCCGACTTGTTTGTTATCAACTCTATTGAATTTTGGACAGGCAAAAACCCATTATCGGGCAAATCACCTGCTGTCGTTGATACGCCAACTAAAAACTACATCAAGGTAAACGACAAGTTGGATGAATCTTTAACAGACGTTCCACTATCAAACAATTCAAATATCGAACATGCCACCGTGCAGCGAATCGATGAGAACACATTACAGATGGACATCTCGTATGTTAATGGCGCGGAGAAAACTCTGCGTGGTGAGAGACTAGAAGATGGCGTAGCGTTCTTCTTAGACGACCAATACATTACGACGGTATCGAACAATGAGCTCGAGGAGTATGTCACCACAGTGAACATTTGATTACTAAAGGTTTATAGTAGTCTCCAACAATAGGGGACTACTATAATAGAAGGCGTGTTTTCTAATTCAAAAGTTTATATTTTTACATACATATATTTAACATTACCATCCTAGACGTTATAGTAAGCCACGAGATAACTATAGGAGTTAATGGATGAAACTCACGATATCAGGGAAGTTACAGCTGAGTTTTCTGTCGCTTGCAGTACTTTTTATCGGTTCCACTTTTTTTATTTACCGCAGTTTAACGACTGTAGAGGTTCATACAGGGTCGTTAGTCAATCGTGATCTTCCGACAGTGGATGCCGGACGGTCTATTCAGCAATCTATTCATGCCACTGTGTCGTCACTTAGAGCTTATATGTTGCTAGGTGGTGATGAACTTTTAGGTGAGGTAGAAAAAGCTAAACTTGATCAATCACTATTAAAAGTAGAACAGTCTTTACCCACCCTAGAGCCTTTGCTCGCTCAAGAGAGCTACCAGCAGCTCCTGTCACAATGGATGTTAGTCGCCCAATCGTTAAACGAAATCGCTGTACTTAGCCATTCAGAAGATAACCTTCCTGCCCATTCTCTATTTATTAATGAAGCCGCCCCCATCGCGGAAGTCGCTCTAGACCAATTGCAAGGTTTAATCAACGACGAAGCGGGCAACAAAGAAGGTGGAGAGAGGAAGCGTCTATTTAGACTCTACGCCGATAGCTATACATCACTTGCCAATGCGTTGTCTTCGATGCGTGATTTTCTCTTGTATGGCAAACAGGAACATTTAGACAAATACCAGGATTTTCTAAAATCTCATGCCAAGTCTGTTAAAGAAATTGACTCAAAGGTTGCTCTGCTCTCAAGTAGTGATCAGGGCTTGTGGGATCTGTTTAAAGAGATGCAGCAGTTATATTTCCCCTTAGCAGAACAAGTGATTCAACTGCGTCGTTCGTCGGATTGGAACATCGCTAACCAGAAAATGGCCAATGAACTTGTGCCAGCGGTCTCTGCATTGGATTTAAATTTGGAGTCAGTGATCAATCAACAGCAGGCGTTTGCAGATCAAAGTGGCCAAGGCATATTTGACTCAGTCACCAAGGTGATTTCATTGCTGCTCGCATCCATTGTCGTTGTTGTTATTGTTGCAGCAACAACAGCAAACGTTATGGGCAAAAACATTGGTCGCAGAGTAAAAATAATTGCAAAACGTGCTGAATCAATTGCAAATGGGGACATATCACAGGCGGCATTGGATGTAGAGGGTAGTGATGAGCTCGCTAGCTTAACGCGCTCAATCAACCAGATGAATGACGAACTTGCGACCATAGTTAAGGGAGTGAGTAGTAAGGCTTCAATTGTTAGTGAGAGCATGAGTTCGCTACTTGAAGCTAACGCGAAAACCGCTAACCAGGTGGACAACCAAAAATCAACTATTGAACTCGTTAGCCAACAAGTAACCGATGTCAGTCACTCTGCGACAGACACTGCAAGGCAAGCTGAACAGTCGGCAGGACTGTTATCTGATTCTCGAACCCAGATTGAGTTAGGATTTAAGGCTCTCGACCTAAATAAGAGTACGGTGGGTGCACTTCATTCTACCGTCGAAAAGGCCAGTGAGCAGGTTGATGCTCTGAGCCGAGAGAGTGAAGCGATAGGTCGTGTCACAGAAGTTATTGAAGGGCTTGCAGAGCAAACTAATTTACTAGCGCTAAACGCTGCAATAGAAGCTGCTCGAGCGGGGGAATATGGTCGAGGCTTCGCTGTTGTCGCAGACGAAGTAAGACAACTTGCGAGTCGAACTACCGAGTCGACCACAGAAATTAATAGTATTGTTAATGCAATTCAATCTTCGACAGCCGCGGTAGTGGGGCAAATTGATACCAGTAAAACGTTAGCCAAAGAGGGGGCGAATCATACCGAGCAAGCTTATGCGACTCTGAGTTCAACCACCAAGCAAATCGAAGATTTAAATTTGCAAATGCAAGAGTTATTAGGCTCTGCGCAGCAGCAATCACAAGCCACTGATGAAATACAAGGGTTGATGAACCAGGTGATCGAGTCCGTTAATGGCGTTGCTCATATTTCGAACTCATCTTCAGAAATCTCATTGCAGGTGCAGGATAGGGTTGATGAGTTGAACACAGAGATGAGTCGCTTCCAGGCAGTTTAGTAACATATTTAACAAACGAAGTATCATATACTGTCAATAAATGTTAATAATATAAGCCCGGTAAATGTAATTACTGGGCCTATTTGTTGTGAGAGTAAACATGCTTCGTGTATTAACTAGCTTATGGTTATTGATAAGCTGCACTTGGGTGTATGCAGAACAAGGCGATCGGCTTGTTGTTGCTAACTCCAAGGCGTGGAAACCTTATGCCTTCATCAATCACAAAGGCGAACCTGACGGTATTTTGATTGATTACTGGCGCGAATATGGGCGTGTGAACAATCTTGATGTTGAGTTTCTGCTTGTTGATTGGCAAGAGTCACTCGATGCAGTTAAAGAAGGACGTGCAGATGTTCATGCGGGTCTTTTATGGTCAGAAAGTAGAGAGAGTTACTTAGATTTTTCGCCTGAACTACTGACTATTGATGCTCAGATATATGTTAACCAATCATTAATTGGAACCAATTTGGATGAGTTCATGCTCGGCGATCAAAAACACCGAGTGGGTGTCGTCACAGGTGGATTTGAAGAAGAGTTTACCCGCTTGCATTTTCCAAATTTAAACTTAGTCAGTTACCCTAATAATCAATCTATGATTCAAGCCGCTTATGATGGTAAGTTGCAAGCCTTTGTTGCTGATTTACAAGTCGCGAACTTCTATTTATACAGTAGCGAAGAACCTCATCGATTTGTTGGGGCACGCCATCTCTATTCTGGTGAACTCAGAGCAGCCGTACGCGAAGGAAATCTAGCTTTACAGCAGCAAATTTCAGACGGCATTAACGCTTTTGATAGTGAAGCCAAAAAAAAGATTTTTTCCCGTTGGATGTATGTCAGCACTGTGTATCCAGACTTTCTGTTGCCAGTGGTTTTGCTCATCATAGGCGTGGCAACAACTGGCTATATCGTGCTGTTGAATCAAACGGTAAAGCGCAGAACACAAGCACTTCAACAAGCGAACTTAGAGCTTAAGAAACTGTCGGAAACCGATCCCCTTACTCAGTTGAGTAATCGGCGTCATTTTTTCGCTGAGTTTCAGCAACGCCTTAAGGCAGGTGGTGAGGTGACGATTATGGTTTTCGATATCGATGATTTTAAACAAGTTAATGACAGTTATGGTCATCAAATCGGAGATGAGGTAATTGAGCGTGTCGCACATGTGGCGCAGCAAGCTTTGTCTGATAAACACCTAATGGGAAGAGTGGGTGGTGAAGAGTTTGCAGTGGTGCTCAGTGACCTGAGTTTTAATCGTTCCATAGCGATAGCCGAAGCCATCTGTTCTGCCATTCGGAATATTGATTTTGAATGTTTAGACAACGACCCAAACAGGGTAACGGTGAGTTTAGGTTGTGCATATTATGCTCATGCTGACTTAACCCAATCACTTAATGACGCAGACCATCTAATGTATCAATCAAAATTGGAAGGGAAGAATCGCGTTAGCGCAAAGGCTTTTGTATAGCGAAGAATGGCTGCAAAAACAGCATCTGAGCCTCAATCTGATGCTTAGTTCACCACTTAACCCGTTTAGTGGCAGAAATTACTTTTCTTTTCAGTTATCTGTGGCATATTGAAACGGTCTTAGAGATGATGCGTGCATCGTATAATGGCTATTACCTCAGCCTTCCAAGCTGATGATGCGGGTTCGATTCCCGCTGCACGCTCCAAGGCTTTTTAGCAACAGCCTCTCTCTGCGTACTTCGTATAATGGCTATTACCTCAGCCTTCCAAGCTGATGATGCGGGTTCGATTCCCGCAGTACGCTCCAACCTCTTTCGCCAACTAAATCTAGAAAAAGTAAGTTTTATCAAAAAGCCTAGTTGGTGACATCGCCCACTTATAGTGCTCAAGTACATAACTACTATGGCTAATTAAAAGCCTGCATCTCCGACTACGATAGATAACGCGAAAGCGATAGGTAAGCGGTGATGGACTATTTCATCCATGTATATAACTATGCCTATCCCCCTTCCAACTCGTTAAAACTGAAGATGTCCTTCATAAGGAGTGGCATCATAAAGCAGATAAAAACTTGTGCGATTAGAATCAATCTTCGGTTGTTCATAAACTGATTTCTAATTGAATCTTCGTTTATCAAAAAGCCGGTTTAAACCAGAGGGACGTTGAAAACTGTTAGAAGGAAAGGTCAAATCCGCAGTTTGCAACGATGGTCATTGAGGGATGCAACAGTCGATATTTTAGTATTCCCTAGAAGTTTCTATCATTTCACTATCAAATTAGAACTGTATAACGGATGAATATTCAGTTCTTGATTATAAACAGTCAATTATAAATTAGTGAAATGGTTGAAAATATGAATATTGACACTACTAAAATGCAGGATAGCTTAATGGCTGTAATGCAAAAAATTGGGCAGAATAGATATCTGCAATCCATTATGCGAGGAATGATGTTGGTCTTACCCGCTACCATCATGAGTTCCTTTGCGACGCTACTGAAAGTCTTGCCCATTGCGGCTTACCAAGAGTTTATTGCAACTCATAATCTCGCTCAGTTTTTTGATATCCCAATCAACTTTACCAACAACTTTCTAGCAGTACTTGTCGCCTTTTCTGTCGCTTATACGCTGGCTAAAAGCTTTGATGTGGATGGGTTCACGGCGGGTTTGATATCCATGATATCGTTCTTTATTCTTACTCCGTACGAGCTAGGTGAGATGGGACCACTCGGCCAAGCATTTAGTATCCCTAACACTTGGCTGGGTGCAATGGGGTTGTTTACCGGGATTATGGTCGCATTCATATCAGCCCGAACGTTCGTGTGGATAACCCAAAAAGGTTTAATTATAAAAATGCCCGATGGAGTGCCAGAGTTTATCTCTAAGTCATTCTCGGCATTGGTACCTGGTTTAATTATCTTAACCAGTTTTACCGTTCTATCCGCAACCATCACAGTTAATGATTTAGGCAGTGTTCACGAGATCATTTACAGCGTCATTCAAACACCACTAACAAATTTAGGTTCGGGTATTGGATCGGTTATTATCGTTTCTATTGTTACTCAGACACTGTGGTTCTTTGGCTTACACGGTCACGCGATTACTTTGGGTATTGTTGCTCCAATATGGTTTGCGATGGATGCCGCGCAACTTGCGGCGTTTTCTGCAGGTGCCGCTACTCCAAACATTACGGGTTTCGCATTCTTTATGACATATACCGCTGGTGACTTGTTACCACTAGCATTTATGTTGGCGTTCATGGCTCGAAGCCAGCGTTATAGAACTCTAGGACGCATCGCTGTTCCACCTGCGGTATTTACTATCGGAGAACCAATGGCTTACGGTGTTCCGTTGGTTATGAACTTTGCATTGGCAATCCCTTACATTCTGCTCAACTCGGTGATTTTAGCTGCCGCATACTACTTAACGGTTGCGGGTGTATTACCTGCGGTAGCCGGTGTCATGACTCCTGCTGGTATGCCAGTTATTGTATCTGGTTTTATGCAGGGTAGTTGGAAGATAGCTGCGTTCCAGTGCGTCGCGTTAGGTATTCGCTTTGCTGGCTGGTATTTCTTCTTTAAGGTTGCTGATCGCATTGCATTTGCTGAAGAAACTGAAGAACAGAGACAAGCTCAGATTACGGAGCAGAAACGTGCTCGCGAGCAATTTGAAGCTGAACAGTCATCAGAAGTGAGAGCATAAGCTTTATGATGTTGAATAGCCTAACAGTTAATGGAAAGCATGGATTAGTGACGGTAGATACTTTACCTATCCAGTGTCGATGGCTGGTGGACTTTAAACAGTCTCATTATACCTTCAAGCTCTCCAGTAATTCTGAAACGGTTCACATCCAAGAAGTGTATAGCAGCGAGAGTTGCTATACCTTGGCTGATATTGAGCTTACACCTAGTTGTGGCTACGAAATTGAATTCACAGTTCATGGTGTTGATGGTGAAGTTCAAGTTCTTAGTACATCCATAGTCACTGGTAATAAAGGGAAATTTAATGGCAGTTGGATTTGTGCGAACACTTCCCTTGTTGCTGACGAACACTACTATGACCGCTGCCACAATCCAGTATTTAGGAAGAAGTTAGCGATCGCTGAGCCGACAATAGATGCGCTTGTGCATATCGTCGGATTGGGATATTACACCCTGTTTGTAAATGGTCGAAAAGTTTCTAACTATGAGTTGAATAATGATTGGACTAATTATGCAGAGTTGGTGTATTACGACACGTTTGATATATCTGATTATTTGCGTCAAGGTGACAACGAGCTGATCGTCGAATTGGCGAATGGTTGGTATAACCCAGCACCATTGACCTTGTTTGGTAAATACAATTTGCGTAGCAACCTAACAACAGGTCCGTTATCCTTGCTCGCTGATATAATACTAACGGGTCAGGATGGCAAACGAGTTATTTTGCCCACAGATGTTAGTTGGGAATACGCTGATGGTCCATATTTGTTTAATAACTTATATCTAGGTGAAGTGATTGATTTTAGGCTTCTTGAGCCTGTAGATGGTCATCAGAGTCTCGCTAACCCTACGTGGCAACAGGCGGCAGTCTGCGCAGGCCCTACCGGGGCGTTAAAGGCAAGTTACCTTGATAAAATTTGTCGTAGTGACGAAGTGACGCCCACACAGATCCATTCGCGTTCCTCGACTGAGCATATCATTGACTTTGGGACAATGATCAGTGGTTTTATTGATGTGGAACTTACTGGTCAAGAGGGTGATGAAGTTGAGTTTTTGTATAGTGAACAGCTTTCTAAAACAGAGACGTTAGACACGGATTCAACACTCGCTGGTTTCGTGGGTAAAGAGGTTGAGCCAAACGTCATCGTTCCTGGTGGACCGGGAGCTCCTGAGCGTGCAGAGCAAAGAGATTGTTGTATATGCCGGCAAGGCACGATGCATTTTACTAACCGGTATTGTTACCATTCGTTTAGGTATGTTCAGGTAAAAGGTATCACGTTAGAACAACTGCGAGACATCAAAGCGATTTACGCCAATACTTCGCTAGCGCCAAAAGGTCAGTTTAGCTGCTCAGATGACGCAATGAATCGGTTATACCGCGCAGCTGAGATCACCAAGCTTAATAATATTCACTCTGTGATCGAGGATTGTGCGCGTGAAAGGCTTGCCTATGGTGGTGATATGGTCGCCTTGGCGCATTCACAATCTATGATGTTTGACTCTGAACAGCTTTATAAGAAAACAGTACAAGACTTCGTTTCTGAGCAAAGAGTTAATGGTGGATTTCCAGAAACTGCGCCTTTTATGGGGATTCAGACCAAGGGTACAGGCGAGGGGGCCGGACCGTTAGGTTGGCAGTTGGCAGTGCCTTACTTAATCAAAACCCATTATCAGTATTATGGTGACCAAACATTTGTTATCGAACAACTACCTGCTCTAGAGCGTCAGTTGAATCATTTAAAAACGCTCGATCAATATAAACTTGAGCAATTTTGCTTGGGAGATTGGGGAAGTAAAGTTGCAGACAAAGCTAATGTTAAGAACGGTTCTCCCGCACTGGCTTTTACCGCCGCTTGTTTCTATTACTACCATCTAACGCTAATGGTAGAGCTGTGCCACATTGGAGGATGTGAAGATAAATATGCGAGATACCACCAGCAAGCGTTGGAGTGTAAGGCAAATCTAATCAAACGTTTTCGAAACAGTGACGGCAGTTATGCTGACCGTAGTCAAACGAGCTATGTCTTTGCACTCTATTTTGAACTCGAGAGTGACCCACACCCGTTAATTTCGACATTCAAAGCGCAGGTACAAGACGGCGGCTACGATATAGAGTGTGGTATTTTCGGTCAAAGTTTCTTTTACCAAATCGCGAATCGTTATGGCCTAAATCAACTGGTGTACCCATGGTTGACTAACCAAACCGGTATCCCAAGTATGCTGCAAGACAACAGTGGTTCGTTGAATGAATTTTTTGGTGAGAATTACAATGGGTCATACAACCATGCCATGTTTAGCTCTTACGTATCTTGGTTTTATAGTGGACTTGCTGGTATCTCAATCGATTCCAACGCTTGCGCGGCAGACAGAGTGACCATTCAACCCTATTTTGAGCCAAAAATTGAGCAGGTAGATTGCCGTTTTGACTCGGCTCGTGGCGAGATCCGTTGCTGTTGGCAACGCAAGCACAATGGCCAGATTCTACTTAAAGTGCGTGTGCCGGTTGGGTTAGTGTCTGCGCGATTAATTTTGCCGAAAGATTGGCTGGAGAGCATCAAGCCCATGCCTAAGGCCGTAGTGACTGAAAATCTAGTGCAGTTCGACATATCTGAGACAACAGAGTTGCAACTGTCATTAAAGACTGATTTATTAAGCGCTTGAGATGGTTGCTGTTAAAAGGCTAGATATGCTTGATGCGAAAGTACGTGAGTACTTGCTTTCTTATACTGATAAAGAACGCGATATTATAGAGGGTAAACCTTTTAACCCCGTGTTTATTAAAAGGTTAGAGGGAGATTTTTACCACGACAGGCATATACTTATTGAAAAGCATACTCGTTTTATTGCAGTGCCCATGCATTCGCATGATTTTATTGAACTGGTGTACGTCTATAGCGGCACAATGCGTCAGGTTGTTAATGGAAAAAATATCGAATTAAAAGCCGGTGAAATGTTACTCCTAAATCAATATGCTCAGCATGAAATAGAAGTGACTGGTGAGGACGATATAATAATCAACTTTCTTATTGAAGCGGATTATATTGCTAGAATAATATCATTGTTTGATGATGAAAACTTGATTACCAAATTTATTTTATCTTCAATTAATGGTAAGAATAAACTAGGGGAACACGTTCACTTTAAAGTCAGTGAAGATAAGGGAATACAAACATCGGTCTGTAATATTATTAATGAGATATACAGTGAGAAGGTGCTGAAGCAAATGCGAGTGCACTTTCTTGTTGGTTTGCTGCTTACTGACTTGCTATCAAGTGTAGATAATAGTGACTATTATGTTAGCTCTAATTATATTGATTCCTTAGCATTAATGGTCTTGAAGTATATTGATGAAAACTATCAAACTGCTAGCCTCAAAGTGATTGCCGAAAAGATTCATCAGCCAAACTATAAGGTCAGTCGCTTACTTAAGAGTTACACGGGAAAAACATTCAGTGAATTGGTGATCGAAAAACGTATCGAACGTGCAATTTATTTATTGAAGTACACCGATCATTCTATTATTGATGTCATTAATATGACAGGGTATGAGAATGCATCACACTTTTATCGTGTGTTTAAAGAAAAGTACAATGTGAGTGTCAAGGAGTATCGAGATTCTATTCGATAGATTGATGATTCGGTAGTATTTATTTGCAAAAAAAGCCAGCGTATGCTGGTTTTTTGTATTTATACTTTGCATCAATCGACATAGATAAGTGCAATATCAGTTATAACAATTATTAAAAATAGTCCGCATAATAATTTTCATTGAATATGACAAAACTCATTAGTAACAAATTGTCATTATTCAAAAAAGTGAGAACACCAATTAAATAAATATAAGGGTGTCTCAGGAAATACATATAACGGAGTATTTTAAATGAAGAAGATGAACTTGGTAGTGGCGATTTCAGCAGCATTGGCCGCCACCGCTTCTGTCTCTACGCACGCTGATGATTTTACATTTAATGGCTATGCTATGGTCGCCAGTGACTTTACGGCTGAAACCGGCAAAGCGAAGAATTTAGCTTTTCATATTGACCCAACCGGACCCAACCAAGATCCTCGCGGTAAAATGGGCGATATGGCCAACAGTTATTGGCATGACATGTTCACAGCCATCGCAATGACCAAACGTTGGGATGAAGTGACCGAGGGAGATGATTGGGCAAGCTTGACCTTTGAACTGGTTGGTTATGGCGATAAATCTGTTGACGCCGAGCAGCTTTTTGTTCAATACGGAGGGCTGGATTTCTTACCAAAGGACGCGACAATTTGGGCCGGTCGTAAATACGCGAGTGAACGGATTCGACTGTTTGCTTACAACATTCGAGAAGTTAACGCCGATGCGGGTTTTGGTTATAACGGCACCAATTTTGACTGGACTATTGGTTATAACCAAGACGAACCTTCGGGCTGGGATGTACGATTAAATACAGCAGAGCCGTCGCGAGCGTTTGGTGATTTCGCGTATCGTATTGGTCAAGCTGAATTTGGTGGTACTTTTGTGAAAGAGCTCCATGACAGAGTCACCGATGGTATCTTCCCTCCGCGCCATGAAGGTCAAAAACGCCAATCCCTAAGCGTATTTGGTAAATACAAATTTGACTCGTATTTCGGCATGGATGGTAACTCCACCTTTATCGTTCAAGCAGGTAAAGGGGTTATCGCGCCATATCTAAACACCAACCGCATTACGGTGTTGAGCGAAGAAGATGACAAGTCAATGCGAGCATCTTATTACGGCATGATACATCAGTTTGGCGATCTCACGATTGAACCCGCGTTGGTGTATGAATACACCGATCGTGCTGAGGAGCGAGCAGTGACTGAGTTGGTTGATGTCAATCCTATGCTTCCAGGTCGTACAATGTATTACGGTAGCGAAACTGAGCAAAAGGTATTTGCGGGTGTGAACGTATATCAACCAGTGACCAATCATATCTCTATGCAATATGAGGCGATTTATGCCCATATGACCAATCGAAATGGTGTTGATGGTGATACTGGCGACATGTATAAAATTGCCGCAGGGCCTTCAATTCAACTGAAAACAATGCCGTGGATTGCCCCAATTACGAATTTTAGCGTTGCTTATGTGGGCGGAGATCAAGCGATCACTGATCTGGATGTCAACAACGAGTGGCGTGTTGGCTTCCGCATGGAAGCATTCTTCTAAGCGATACAGTCCAATCAGCTATCTAGGTTTTTGATAGCTGATTGTTTCTCAACTGAACAATCACAACACATTGATTGTTATAAGGAATAATCATGAAGAAAATTCTAATCCTCACTGCGCTGGTTGCGTCATCAGCGATGGCCGCAGATAATCACAGCGTTGAACTCTCTGTAGAAATGAGTGTTCCACCCATTCGGCTTAATTCCGATTTTGTTTACTCAGAAACGTTTAACAATATGGGCCGTCCGATTAAGTTATCGATGGATGTTATACAGCCATTCTCACCAGAACCCCTACCTGCGGTACTTTTTGTGACTGGTGGTGGCTTTATGGATGCGCCGAAGACCAAGTTCATCGGTCAACGCGTTGATATGGCTCGTGCAGGTTATGTAGTGGCCAGTATCGACTATCGCGTAGTACCAATGGTTAAATTCGAAGGTATGCTTCAAGATGTAAAATCTGCGGTACGTTATATGCGAGCGAATGCTGAAAAATTTGGTATCGATCCAGAGCGTATTGCTGTTATGGGCGAATCTGCTGGGGGCTACTTAGCTGCAATCACAGCAACAACCAACGGCATGAAAGAGTTTGATAAGGGCGCTAACCTAGATCAAAGCAGTGATGTGCAGGCCGCAATTGATCTATATGGTTTATCTGACTTAACTCGCATTGGTGCTGACTACGATGAAGAGAGACAAAAGAAACATGAGTCTCCGGCAACGCCAGAAGCGATGCTCGTTAATGGTGTACCATTTATGGAAGGCGGTTCAATTCTGAGTGATTTAGACAAAGCGGCTTACGCGAACCCGATCACTCACATCTCTGATAAAACTCCTCCATTTTTGTTAATGCATGGTGATAAAGATCCAATTGTGTCACCGAGCCAAACTGCAATTCTTCACGAAGCGCTAATTGATAAGGGTGTGGATTCGACACGCTACGTTGTTAAGGGAGCTGATCATGCGGGGTTCCTATGGTATCAGCCGGAAATTATGGAAAAAGTCATTGAGTTTTTGGATGAAAATCTTAAGTAACTTTGAACACATTGAAACTGTCTATATTTTTAGGTTTATGTAAGTTCCCCCGAACTATTTTTGACCTTGACCGATGCGCAGCGCATCGGTCTTTTTTTATCAAAGCTAGTGCCCCAATAGCGAAATCTATGGATCTTTACTGTTTATGCTTCGCTATTCTATTTGCTTCTCTCCAACTTAACTCTCTGCTAAAACTCAACGCGCATTGTGTTGAGTATTGTTGTGTTGCACCAAAAGACATAGAGATTTGCAACAGCAGTTATAACAATGTCTCAGCTTTAGCCACATAATCCGATCATAGGCAACCGGATAGGGCCTTCCAAAAAAGATGCTATTTAGTGTTGAACCTGAAATGCATCTCAAATTGAAATGGGGTTCAGTTTGCCCTTGTATTTTAATAAAAACAGAAACTTAAGGTAAGAAGATATGACTAAGATTCTACTATGTTGCGCTGCAGGTATGTCTACAAGCATGGTTGTAAAGAAGATGCTTCAGTCTGCTGAACAGAAAAATATTGATGTAGAAATTAACGCGGTTGGTTTAGATGAGTTCGACGCAAACCTAGCGAAGTACGACTGTTTCCTACTTGGTCCTCAAATCAAATACAAGCTGAACGATTTTAAAGTGAAAGCAGATGCTGCGAATAAGCCGATTGCTGTTATCAACCAAATGGATTACGGCATGATGAAAGGCGATAAGATCCTAGACGAAGCACTGGCGATGATCGGCTAATCAGCACGAACACACTTCAACACGAGGGCTTAGCTTAGGGCCCTCGTCATAGTAAATTACATAGTTTTAACAATATTTAGTGGGAGAGGTTATGGATCTCGAATCGACCGTAATGGAACTTATTATCAATGCTGGTGAGTCGAAAAGTCTAGCGATGCAAGCGTTATCATGTGCTAAAAAAGGTGAGTGGGAAGAAGTTGATCAATTATTGATGGAATCTACTGCAGCAGCAAAACGTGCCCACGGCGTTCAAACTGAGCTCATTGGGCTTGATGAAGGCCAAGGTAAGGTACCAGTCAATCTAGTGATGGTGCATGCGCAGGACCATATCATGACTTCAATGCTCGCACGTGAGTTGATTGAAGAACTGATCAACGTACATCGTAAGTTACAAGCTTAACTTCAATCTAAGCCGTACCAGCGTATGGCTTAGTAAGCTTAATTGAGAGTCAGTAAGATGAAAAAATCATTCCCAGAAAACTTCCTTTGGGGTGGCGCTGTCGCGGCTCACCAGGTAGAAGGAGGCTGGAATCAAGGTGGGCGTGGCCCAAGTATCATGGATGTGTTGAGCGGCGGTGCTGTAGATAAAGAGCGTAAGATCACCGATAGAGTCTTAGCGGATACGTTTTATCCAAATCATGAAGCGATTGATTTCCACGGCCGCTATAAAGATGACATTGCCCTGTTTGCAGAAATGGGCTTTAAGTGTTTTCGCACTTCTATCTCATGGACCCGCATCTTCCCAAACGGTGACGAAGTGGAGCCGAATGAAGAAGGGTTAAAGTTCTACGATCACTTGTTTGATGAACTGTTAAAATATGGTATTGAGCCGGTTATTACTCTGTCTCACTTCGAGATGCCTCATCATTTAGTGAAAGAGTATGGCAGTTGGCGTAACCGTAAAGTGATCGATTTCTTCGTTCACTATTCTGAAACGGTGATGAAGCGTTATGCCCAAAAAGTCAAATACTGGATGACCTTCAACGAGATCAACAACCAGAAGAATCATACCTATCCACTGTTTGGCTACGCAAACTCTGGCGTTGTGTTTAACGACGATGAGAAGCCAGAGCAAACCATGTACCAGGTTGTGCACAACCAGTTGGTTGCAAGTGCGAAGGTGGTAAAACTGGGTCGTCAAATCAACCCTGATTTTAAAATCGGTTGTATGATTGCGTTTATCCCAATCTATCCGTACACCTGTGATCCTCAAGATGTATTGTTTGCTAATCAGTCGATGCGCGATCGTTTCCTATTTAGTGATGTGCACATGCGTGGCGAATACCCGTCTCACATAGAGAGTGAATGGGCGGAGAAGGGTTACCAGATTGAGATGGCCCCGCAGGATAAAGAAACCCTGAGAGAGGGCTGCTGTGATTACATCGGCTTTAGCTACTACATGTCGGTAGCTGTTTCTGCAACCAACAAGGGCGAAAGCAAAGGCTTAACTGGCTTCCCTGGCAGCCTGCCAAACCCACATGTTGGTGTTTCTGACTGGGGCTGGCAGATAGACCCAATCGGCCTTCGTTACTCGCTTAATATGCTCAGTGAGCGTTACCAAAAACCGTTGTTCATCGTTGAAAATGGCTTTGGTGCAGTCGATACGGTGGAAGAAGACGGTAGTATTAATGATGATTACCGAATTGCCTACCTTGAAGCGCACATTCGTGAAATGAAGAAAGCCGTTGTTGAAGATGGTGTCGACCTTATCGGTTATACCCCTTGGGGCTGCATCGATTGTGTTTCGTTTACTACAGGTGAATACAAGAAACGCTACGGCTTTATTTATGTCGATAAACATGATGATGGCTCGGGCGATATGTCGCGTTCTAAGAAAAATAGTTTCCATTGGTATCAAGGTGTGATTGCCAACAATGGTGCTGACCTTTAAGCAGGTAATCTGAACCAAGACTTGAGGACCAAGCTGCACCCTAATCAGGTTGCAGCTTGTTTGTTTCTGCTACCCCATTGCTTTAAATGGTTTGCTTATGATTTATTTAAAACCGAATGAATTTTTTGTTAGCTCTGACATGCCAATTGCCACTGAGTTAAGGGCGCCGCAAGAACCTTATCCAGAGCACGCACACGCTTTTGAGGAACTTATGTTGGTATCTGGAGGTTCGGGAACTCATGTTATCAACGACATCCCAATGAATCTGAGTAAAAATTACGTTTGTTTTATAAAAAGAGAGGACCGCCACTTATTTGAGAATGTTAACGGGTTACATCTAAGCAATGTATTGTTCGACCAAAGTAAATTGGCCGTGGACTCATCAATTGCAAAATACATCCCGAATACAGAGCAGCAGAGTCGAGGTTGGTTTATTAACGACCAAAGCAGTGAAACCGCAAATAGACTTATCACTCGTTTGGATAGCGAAATAGGCGCAGGGACGTTTGAATCAAAAATTGTCTGTCAGTCACTGTTTAACTTGTTGCTTGTTGAGCTATCGCGCGGGCGTATTTATTCGCTTGAGGGTGAATCAGACCAAGATAAGGTCTTGTCTATTATGGGATATTTACACCAAAATTACGCAGAGCAGTTTAGCTTACAGGATCTGGCAGAGCAGGTGGGGATGTCAACAAAACAGCTATCCAAAATCCTATCCAGACTGACAGGAATGAGCTATCCCAACTATCTAAATCACATTCGTATGAGCAAAGCGCTTGAAGCGTTGAGGCATAGCGACCGTTCTATCACCGATATTGCCTTCGATGTGGGCTTTCAGGACTCAAACTACTTCTCTAGTAAGTTTAAAAAGGTATTTAACGCGACTCCGAGAGAAATTCGCTTGGGTACTTAGGCCAGCAGAACTCTGGAACACGTTATTAACTATTGTTACTGGTACGCTCTAAGTTGTGAACTTTGTCATGCTAACCTAGACAAAAATGCCCAACTCATAAAACCAGGGCAGAAAAACAAAGTTATTCACCGTCCGATTTCGCTTTAATACCTCTATCAATGAGAGAGGTGTAAACAGAGATGAAAGCAGTAATCGCAGTAGACCTAGGGGCTTCAAGCGGCCGCGTGATGGTTGGTTACCTTAAACAAGGTAAAGTGTCTTTAGAGGAGTTTCATCGTTTTAAAAACGAACAAGTCATCAACGCCGGGCATTCTTGTTGGGATCTTGATGGTATCTATGCGGAGATCGTAGAAGGTATCAATAAAGTCCGCGCAGCAGGAGTCAACATTGATTCTCTCGGCATTGATACCTGGGGCGTTGATTTTGTTCTTCTGAATAAGTCTGCTGAACCACTTGGGCCATTCGTTAGCTATCGAGACACCCGTACTGAAGGTATGCAGGAGAAGTTGCTGAGTGACAGTAACCTGACGAAGAGTGATATCTACCAGTCTACGGGAATCCAATTTCTTCCTTTCAATACCTTATATCAACTCAAAGCACTTTCTGAGCAACGACCAGAATGGTATTCAGACATTGATACGCTGCTATTTGTGCCTGATTACTTAAATTACAAGCTGTCCGGCGTAAAGCACTGCGAATATACCAATGCATCTACCAGTCAAATGCTTAAATGCGAGCAAAAAGTGTGGGATGAAAAGTTGGTTGAAGCGTGCGGCGCGAGCATGGACTGGTTGCTGCCACCTAAAATGCCCAATCAAATCGTTGGTGAATATCACATTCAAGATACGGTGATCCCAGTATGCTCTGTGGCAAGTCACGATACCGCTTCGGCGATTGCTGCCACGCCACTTTCTCATGACAACATGGCTTATCTCAGTTCGGGCACATGGTCGCTTTTGGGCATTGAGAGCCAAACGCCATACACCTCTGAATTAGCACAGCAGTACAACATCACCAATGAAGGTGGGGTTGATGGTCGCTACCGTGTACTGAAAAACATTATGGGTCTGTGGCTTATTCAGCGCGTACGGGCTGAAAACCCAGAGTTAACCTTCCCTCAGATGGCCGAACTAGCAGCACAAGAAACGCCATTTAAGTTCATTGTTAATCCAAATGACAATGATTTCCTTAATCCATCGTCCATGACTGAGGCCATCAAGCAGTGGTTCATTAAACGGGAACAAGAGGTTCCACAGACACTGGCAGAGGTCATCCGCTGCATCTATGACAGTCTAACGCTCGCTTATCATCAAGTACTCGAGCAATTAACAGTGCTGACAAACAAACCTATTAACGAGCTGCGTATCGTTGGTGGCGGTACCCAAGATAAGTTCTTAAACCAGCTGTGTGCTGATGTTTGCCAAATCAAGGTATCGACAGAGCCAACAGAAGCGTCGGCGCTTGGTAATGTGGTGAATCAATTTATCGCGACAGATGCCATACATTCACTTGAAGAAGCGCGCGCCATTATTGATGCGTCATCAGACGTGCATTTCTTCACTCCAAAACAAATTCAAGGGCTTGATGAAGCAAAAGCCCTCTATCAACAGATCACAAACTAGGATATGACAATGAGTAACGAACAAATCAAAGCAGCCTACGAGCAGGCAAAATCTGTGTTTGCAAAGCATGGTGTCGATACAGACAAAGCAATTGAACAACTGAAAACAACACCAATTTCAATTCACTGCTGGCAGGGTGATGATGTAAAAGGTTTTGAATCTCCTGATGTTGCACTGAGTGGCGGTATTCAAACGACAGGTAACTACCCAGGCGCAGCAACGACTCCGGATCAGTTGCGTACAGACATGGAAAAAGCCTTCTCACTGATTCCGGGCAAAAAGCGCGTTAACCTTCACGCTATTTACATTGACGCTGATGAGTACGTAGAGCGTGACCAAATTAAACCTGAGCATTTCTCACGCTGGGTAGAGTGGGCGAAACAGCTCGATCTTGGGCTTGATTTTAACCCGACGCTATTCTCACACCCTAAAGCGGATGATGGTTTGACGCTATCTAACCCTGATGAAGAAGTCCGTCAGTTCTGGATCGACCACGTCAAAGCATCGCGCAAAATTTCAGAATACTTTGGTCGTGAGTTAGGCTCTCCGTCATTCATGAACATCTGGATTCCTGATGGCATGAAAGACCAGCCTGTTGACCGACTATCACCTCGTGCACGTCTGGCAGACTCGCTAGACAAAGCGCTAAGCGAGAAGATCGACCCTGCTTACCACAAAGATGCGGTTGAATGTAAGTTATTCGGCATAGGTGCAGAAGCTTACACAGTGGGAAGCAATGAGTTTTACTTAGCTTACGCTGCTACTCGAAAAACAGGCCTATGTTTGGATGCGGGTCACTTCCACCCAACTGAAGTGATCAGCGACAAAATCAGTGCATGTTCACTGTACGTGCAAGACTTACAGCTTCACGTTACTCGTCCTATCCGTTGGGACTCAGATCACGTGGTTTCATTTGATGATGAAACACAAGCCATCATGCGTGAAATTGTACGCAATAAGCTGCTTGACCGCGTCTCTATCGGTCTGGATTTCTTTGATGCGTCAATCAACCGCGTGGCGGCGTGGGTAATTGGTACTCGCAACTCACAAAAAGCTCTGCTTAAAGCGTTGCTTGAGCCAGTTGACGTACTTAAAGCGGCTGAAGAATCGTTCGATTACACCACTCGCTTAGGTCTTATGGAAGAGTGTCATTCTCTACCTTGGGCGGCTGTTTGGGATTACTACTGTACACAAGCGAATGTTCCAGTTGGTTTCGACTGGATGAATGAAGTGAAAGATTACGAAGCAACAGTAGTCGCAACTCGTTAATCCATTAACACCAATTAGGCAAGGGTGACCATATCACCCTTGAAAATTCTATGTCGAGAATATGAACATGATTGAACTCAATAAAGCAGTACTACAAGAAATTGAAAAGGTCAGCGAAGTTTCCCAATACCTTTGGCAACGTGAATGGGCTGAACGTAACGGCGGTAACATTTCGGTAGATTTGACGGACATCTTTGGTGACGTCGAAAAGGTTGACGCTCCAGAAAAACCATTACCACTTCAACTGCCAATCGAAAGTGCAGGGCGCATATACTACGTCAAAGGCACAGGTCAGCGTATTCGTGAACTGCGTGACCCAGCCTATGCGGGTTGTATTCTGCGTATTAATGCTGGAGCCAATGGTTTCCAAATTTTGTGGGGGGGGGCGGCGAGCCAAGATTTTGCACCAACATCAGAGTTCATCAGTCACATTAAGATCTTAGTATCAAAAATGGCATCGGGATCCACCCACAAGTCGGTTGTTCATACTCACCCGTTAGAGCTGATTGCGTTGTCACATCACCCTAAAATTGCCAAAAGCAGTGAATTATTTACCCACACTTGCTGGAAAATGCTGCCAGAAGTGCGCGCATTTGTTCCCCGTGGTATCGGTATGATCCCATATTGCCTACCTTCATCTGAAGAGCTAGCCAACAACACGACAGAATCTTTACTTGTTAATGATGTGGCTATTTGGGAAAAGCACGGTGCGACCGCATCTGGTAATGACGTACTGCAAGCCTTCGATTACATCGATGTCGCTAATAAAGGGGCGAAGCTTTATCTGATGTGCTCGGCATCAGGCTTTGAGCCAGAAGGTGTTTCAAAAGAAAACATGGACATCCTAAAGCACGAATTCAATTTATAAGGAGTATTCTATGAGTGTATTTAAACTCGCTTTTCCAAAGATAAACTACTCAGGCGTCGGGGCAATTGACGCGCTAATTGAGCGTTTGGTTCAAGAGCATGGTAATGAATCTGGTCTGCTTATTTGCGACCCTATGTTGGTTGAGCTAGGCTTTGCCGATAAACTCCTTAGCAGTCCACTTAACTTAACGCTATTCAAAGATGTTCGTCCTAACCCTGATACAGCCACGGTCAACAATGCTTATGCGGAGTTTAATGCCGCGAAAGCAACGTTCATTATTGGTTTTGGTGGCGGCAGTTCAATTGATACTGCCAAAGCGATCAAGATTCTGTCTGCGAACCCAGGTCCGATTGCAAATTACAATGGCGTTGAAAAGGTTGAGCGTTTAGGTTCCCCTCTATACGCGATCAATACCACGGCAGGTACCGCGGCGGAAGTGACCAGTAATGCCGTGATTACCGATACGGCGACTCAAGTTAAGCATGTCATCATCTCTGACAAAATCATTCCAGAAATCTCAGTTAATGACGCCAGTGTTATGCTCGGTATTCCCAAAGATACCACGGCTGCGACCGGTATTGACGCACTGACTCATGCCGTTGAATCCTATGTTTCTGTTGGCTCACATACCTTAACCGACTACATTTCATTGCAAGCGATCAAGACTATTGCACAGGCACTTCCGGCGGCAGTCGATGATGGTTCTGATATCAATGCGCGCGAACAAATGGCGTATGGTCAATTTATCGCAGGCTTGTCATTTAACAGTGCTGGCTTAGGTATGGTACACGCGATGGCTCACCCAGCTGGTGCGCACAAAGATCTTCCTCACGGTGTGTGTAATGCTATTTTACTGCCAATTGTCAGTGAATTTAACCGCCCATACCGCGTAGAAAAATTTGCTCAAGTGGCAGAAGCTCTGGGCGTCAATACTTCTGAAATGAGCGCAGAAGAAGCCAGTGTTGCAGCCATTGAGGCGTTACACGAACTGAATCGCCGAGTCGGGATCCCTGAAGGATTTGCATCTTTAGGTGTTACAGAGGCCGATACGTTAACTTGGGTTGAAGACGCATTGGCTGACCCATGCGCGGGCGGAAACCCACAACCGATGACCAAAGAGCAAGTGATCGAGCTTTACAAAAAGGCACTTTAATCTGAATCGTGAGCCATTTCGTCACGGATTGGCTCACAGTTCCGATTTATTTCCCCAATACACCTCCTGAAACCAGAGGCCATTGTTTGGCCTCTACTTCTTTAAGAGTACCAGCTATGTATTCAAACCAGTCGTACACCTATTATGATGACACATTGAAATTGCTTGCCGAGTTAATGAGTTCACCAAGAGGCTGCTTGGAATACCATAAGTTGAAAAGACATTTAGAATCATATATCAAGCGTGATATGCGTCGCCTGTGTTTACATTGCATACTTTGTAATTACATCGAAGTTGATGACGGTATGCTACAACTCACGGACTTTGGTATGGACTACTACATAGAGCAGAACAAACGTTTAGCGAGGGAAGACCGGCAAGCGGCGTGTTTAATATGAGGTAGGCAGACATTGTAATCATGCACTATTGAAAGGATAGTAAAAAAATACGCCAGCAATGTTTGCTGGCGTATTGTTGGTTTATTTTAGCGTAACTTTTTAATCACAGGCAAAAGCAGGTTACTTAGCCGAATATTGTTCATCGGTCACTTTTTCTTTCCAAATGACATTCTCGCCATCTTTCGATGCGGTAACGACCAAGTGCGTCATTGGCGCTTCTGGTGTGGCACCGTGCCAGTGATCAAGATCTGGTGGACACCAAACACTTTCGTTTTCACTAAAACGTACCACTTTACCATCGCGAGTACCGGTCAGCGCAGTCCCTTCTGTAACAATTATATGTTGTCCGGCAGGGTGGCTGTGCCAAGCGGTGCGTGCGCCAGCTTCGAAAGTCACGTACGCAGCACTGTAGTTAGCGATTTCGTTTTCAGGGAACAGTGTGTCGACCTCAACTTTACCGGTAAACAGATTATCTGGACCAGTAAATGAAGTTTGGTCCTGACTGCGGTAAACCGATTGTTCATGGTTGTGGTGATCGTCTGCTTGGACGCTCGAAATAAAAGCGCTCGATGCAATGATAGTGGCTAAAACAAGGCGTGCGTTTTTCATCGATATTCCTCCTGTTTTATTTGTTTAATACTGAATCAAGTACTT
This sequence comes from Vibrio tubiashii, assembly GCA_000775715.1. Classification (GTDB taxonomy): domain Bacteria; phylum Pseudomonadota; class Gammaproteobacteria; order Enterobacterales; family Vibrionaceae; genus Vibrio; species Vibrio tubiashii_A. The sequence goes on along the minus strand of JRWQ01000001.1, from coordinate 125,456 downwards.
GCTGAGCGTTGTTGGCAATTTGCTCACCGCAGTGCGTGTTAAGGATAGAAATAAACTGCTGGAGTTCGCTCTCTGTGACTTCGTTGTTCATACTGATGTTGTAGTGAGACGCAAGTTGGCTATTCACTCCAGGGATAGTCGCTAGCATTGAAATTGTAGCGATCTCACGTTCTCTCCATGAAAGCAAATCGCGTTCAAAGATGTTGCCAAATAAGTGCGCTTTGAGGTATTCGTCTATTTGTGGTGCGAAATCAAACAGCGGACCTTTTACTTCAACACCGATAAGTTTGGTTTGGTTATCAGTACCAAAGCTTAGACTTGTGCGGTCGGTAGGTAGTGCTGAAGAGCTTGCTCCTACTTCATCCTTTAACCCTTTTTCCTTTCGCTCTTCGACAACTTGCATGAAAGCAGCAAGTGCATTCAGACTTCGAGGAAAACCGGCATAAGCGTAAACTTGGCTTAGCACTTCTTTAATTTGATTAATGGTTAATCCTGAATCCAGACCCTCGTTTAGACTCTTTTGGAGGTTAGGGATGTCGCCATTTGCCGCAAAGGCCGCTATAGGGATAATCGCTTGTTCTTTCATGTTAAAACCTTCTTCAGAAGCATGGAGCTGGCTAGTACTCACAATAGTGAACAGAGCCCCAATAAAAAATAACTTTGACAGATGAAATAATTTTGAAATCAAAATAGTACTCTCCTTAGTGTCGATGGAAATATCGAAATAGTGCCGTTTGATATTCAATATAACGGTTAAGATAGGATAGGCTTTGCCTGATTTTATTTAATGTTTGCCTAATAATACATAATTAATTCTTGAAATATTATGTAACACAATATAATTGCAACTATGTAATAAGTAAATAATTAGTTGCAATGTAGGTGATGAGTAATACAGAGGTAATGAGTCTGCTTGTCGACATACAAAGTCACGATTGGTGTGAAGTTAATCAGTGAGTCATGTCATAAAACTAGACTATAAATAGTGTGGATATAAGTCTCCATCTTGATATGCAACATCGATTTTTGTGGTTTGGGTTTGACTTTAAATCTTTACTTTCAATTAGTTATGATTTCTTTTTTACGGAAGTGTTGAAACCATGCTTTCTAGGCATAGTTATGTATAAGGTTAAAGTATTGGATGCACTTTAGGGGGGTAGGTAACATAAACATAAACATCAACAGTGGAGGATATAAGCTTTAATCTTAAGTTTATATTAAAGGTAAATATGAGCGATAAATATAATGCTTTAATAGAAGCGCTTATAAAAGAACTTGGTGGTGAATCTAATATTAAAGATTTAAACCATTGTCAGACAAGATTAAGACTTGTTTTAAATGACTATGATCGTGTAAACCTAGACAATGTTAAAAATATTGATGGTGTAATAAGCGTTGTAGTGAGTGGTGGTCAATGCCAAGTGGTTATTGGTACCCATGTAAAAGAAGTCTATGACGTATTTAGTGCAAAGTTAACCCTCGATACAAACAACGATAATTCGACTGAAAGTGAAGGCGAGAAGGCCAGCATTATCAGTCGAGCGATTGACTTTGTTTCAGGTACATTCAGCCCAATTATCCCGGCGATTGCAGGCGCGGGTATGGTAAAAGCGTTGTTGGCTGTTTTGTTAATGTTTGATCTGGTAAGTCGTGATTCTCAAACTTACTACCTGATCAACATGATGTCGGACGCGGTGTTCTACTTCTTACCGATCTTATTGGCATTTTCTGCGGCGCAAAAATTAAAATGTAGTCCACTGATTGCTGCAGTTCTAGGCGGAATTCTACTTCACCCAAGTTTTGTTGCGCTGAAAGCGGTAGGTGATCCGGTTGAAATCTTTAACTTGCCTATCCGTATGGTGAGCTACGGTGCGTCTGTTATCCCAATCCTACTCATTGTTTGGTTGCAGTCAGTTGTTGAGCGCAACTTAAACAAAGTCATTCCTGATGCGATTAAAATTGTTTTCGTTCCTATGTTTACCATTTTCATTGTTGGTATTGCAGGGCTAACAGTATTAGGTCCATTGGGAGCGTATATAGGTGACTATATTGTGGTCGGCTTTGAAGCGATTCAAGCACATGGTAGTTGGCTGATTATTCTATTAATGGCGACACTTTGGCCTATTCTAGTGATGTTCGGTATCCACCACAGTATCGTACCGTTATCACTGGCTCAGATCACGACAATGGGTGTTGAAAACATCATTGGTCCTGGAGCTCTGATTGCCAATATCGCACACGGTGTTGCTGCGTTAGTAGTAAGCCGTCGCGTCATGGACTCTAAAACTAAGCAAATTGCGAACTCAGGTGGTATTACCGCACTGATGGGTATTACAGAGCCAGCGCTTTACGGTATCAACATCCCTAAAAAGTACCCATTAGTTGCCGGTATGATTGGTGCAGCATGTGGTGGTCTATACGCAGGTCTTGGTGATGTTTACCGTTACGCAACCGGCGCATCAGGTATCCCAGCTATCCCGCTATACATCGGTGAAAACACATGGAACCTATACAACATCCTAATCGCACTGGGTATTACAATCGTTGTCACTGCTGTTCTGACTTACTTAGCGACACTACGTTATGAGAAAAAAGCCGAAGAAACACCAGTAGAACCTGAAACCGTAAAACAGCGCGTTGAAGACGAAATGGTTTACGCACCGATGAACGGCAAAGTTATCCCTCTTTCTGAGGTGACGGATGAAGTGTTTGCTTCTGAAGCTTTAGGCCCAGGTTTGGCTATTGAGCCTACGGAAGGCAAAGTCGTTGCGCCGTTTGATGGAACTGTTGTGTCTATATTCCCAACTAACCATGCAGTCTGCCTAGAGTCAGATAACGGTATGGAACTCCTGATTCACGTTGGTATTGATACGGTTTCACTTGGCGGTAAGCATTTTGAAGGTCACGTTGTGGAAGGCCAAAAAGTTACCGCGGGTCAGACATTGATTACTTGTGATTTAGACGCGATTAAGTCACACAACTTGTCGACTCAGACACCGATTATTGTCACCAACTTGGAAGGCGACAAGAAGCTAGCCTCTTGTGTTGAAGAGCAATCATTTACCCAAATCAACGACAAATTTATGTTGGTTAATCAACACTAAGTCTGGCGAATACGACCAAATTTAAAACGTTTTATTAAAGGCAGTATATGTTTTATAAGCAACTACAATCATTTCCAAGCGACTTCTTATGGGGTGCATCAACATCCGCATTCCAAGTAGAAGGTGGAGCCGATATCGACGGTAAAGGTCCATCCGTTCAAGATGCAATGGGTGCTCGCCACCCAGATATTACAGACTTTAGTGTTGCGAGTGACCATTACCACCGTTACAAAGAAGATGTAAAGTTATTTGCAGAAATGGGCCTCAAGGCTTACCGATTCTCAGTTGCATGGTCACGCGTACTACCCGCTGGCCGTGGTAAGGTGAATGAAAAGGGCGTAGAGTTTTACAGTAACTTGATTGATGAGCTGCTGAAATACAATATCGAGCCAATCCTAACCTTATACCATTTTGACCTACCACAAGCCTTAGAAGAAGAAGGCGGTTGGAGCAACCGTGCAACTATCGATGCTTTTGTCGAATTCTCGCAGTTGGTCTTTGAGCGTTATGGTGATCGAGTTAAGTACTTCTTAACCATCAATGAGCAAAATGTGATGGTGTTACACGGTAACGCCGTTGGTACCAGAGCGGATTCAAAGAAAGAGGCATACCAGCAAGCGCACCATATGTTCCTAGCGCAAGCTCGTGCGATGAAGTTATGCCACGATATGTTGGAGACAGCAAAAATTGGACCTGCGCCAAATATTATTTCGGTATATCCAGAAACCTGTAATCCAGAGGATGTGATCGCCGCTGACAACTGGATGGCGATCCGCTGCTGGTTGTATTTAGATATGGCTTATCACGGTGAATACAACAGCATAGTCTGGAATTATCTTTGTGACCGTGGTTATCAGCCAGAGTTTGAAAAGGGCGACGCGGAGATTCTGAAAGCAGGTGCTCAGCCAGACTTTATCTCAATTAATTACTACGCAACCATGACAGTAGCCGCTGCTCGCAACGACGGCAACGATGTTACTTTCCGTGAAGGTGACCAGCAAATTATGTACGGTGAAGAAGGTGTTTACCGTGCAGCCGTTAATAGTCACTTAAATAAAACAGAATACAGTTGGTTTATTGATCCTGTCGGCTTTAGAACAACACTTCGTCAAGTGTGGGATAAATATCGTTTGCCAATTATGATTTCTGAGAACGGCTTAGGTCAAAAAGATGAATTGGTTGACGGTCAAGTGGACGATCAATACCGAATCGATTACTTAAAGCTACACATCGACCAGATGCAACTTGCCATGACTGATGGCGTAGAGATTTTCTCTTACTGTCCATGGGCTGCATTAGACTTGGTGAGTACACACCAAGGATATGGCAAACGTTACGGCTTTATTTATATCGACCGTGAAGAATTTGATTTAAAAGATCTAGCTCGTATTCCTAAAAAGAGCTTTTATTGGTACAAAGACCTAATTAAGGATACGACACAGGTTTAGAATCTTTAGTTAGGTAAGCAAGTTTATTAGCTAATATTTGGTTGGCTTGTTTCAAGAAATTAAAGTGGTGGCAAAAATATTTGACAGTAGAGTTTTGCTACCACTTTATCGTATATCCCCTTTGATTATAGCTGTAAGCATTATTTAGCGTGCAAAACTATTACTCTAGATATAAAATCCTTTGTTTCATACTTTGCTGGATGTATTATTTAATCGTTTATTTTTAGATCCAAAAAAATAACCATGTATCAAAGTAATGACTCTGGAGCTATTATTAATTCAGCTCGGCTTTCCTAAGCTATTTAAATGAATGGCGGTAATGAACAGCGAGAGATTATTAGATATATGGATTTATTAAACTGCGATAATCTGTTTGAGCTCACGAGGAGTGATTGGTAACTCTTTTTCTTATGGGTCAACCCGAGTTTACTGAAAAATAAAATGTTTGGCCATTATGCGCTTGCTATCAGTAAAAATAAGATGTGAATCATAAAAATGGAATAAAGATTATTTCTGATAAAAGTGCTTTTGCGGTTAAATTATGTTGTCATTGTTTTGTATTGCTCTTAGTTTGTTGATTTATAAGTGTTTTTTGTGACGGTTGCATTTGGTAAGTGATAGTATGCCTTTGGTGTATGGTTGTTCATAGAGCAAGGGCATTGGTGTGGGAAAGTCAGCATTGATAAAATACCCACATATGTTAAGGATAAGATAAAAAGCAATTTCCCATATTCAATGGTGTGGTTTTATATAAAAATGCTAATATATTTATACTGTTTCCAATGAGAAAAATATACTGAGAATCTTCATGAATCATAAAATGACTAATTTTGAATTGTTAGCAAAACCAACAGGTTCTAATTGCAATATAAATTGTGACTATTGTTTTTATCTTGAGAAAGAGCATCTTTATCCAGAGCGAAAAAATAATTGGAAAATGAATTATGACGTTCTTGTTGCATATGTAAAGGCATATATAAATTCTCATCCAGGAGATACTGTTAACTTCATTTGGCAAGGTGGTGAGCCCACGCTTGCTGGTATTGAATTTTTTGAGCGTGCAGTCGATCTGCAGCATAAGTATGCTAATGGTAAAAAAATCAGTAACAGCCTTCAAACTAATGGTTTGTCATTAAGCTTAAAGTGGGCGAATTTTTTAAGAAAGAATAATTTTCTAGTAGGTATCTCGATTGATGGAAATGAACAACATCATGACCATTATAGGAAAAATCGTTCTGGCAAAGGAACATATCAACAAGTAATAAGATCAATAGATCTATTAAACGAATTTGATGTTGAATTCAACACATTGACAGTCGTCAGTGACTACAACGCAAAAGAACCATTAGAGGTATACGAGTCACTTAAAGCGATCGGAAGCAGATATATGCAGTTTATCCCTCTTGTTGAACGTATAGCTCAGAAACCTGACCAGGATGGCCTATATCTAATTAAGCCTGATTTTTCAGGGCAATGTGCAGTCACTAATTGGTCTGTACAACCAAAGTCTTATGGCTCATTCCTTAATGCAATTTTTGATAGCTGGGCCAAAAATGATATCGGACAATATTTTGTAATGAACTTTGAACAGACTATGAACCAACTCATTGGCGGTGAAGGTAGTTGTGTTTTTTCAAAGAATTGTGGTGCAAATTTGGCTATAGAGTCGAATGGAGATATCTATTCATGTGATCATTATGTTTATCCAGGAAATAAACTTGGAAATATAATGAATGACTCGTTATTTGATATGGTTGTGGGTGACCAGCAACAAAAGTTCTCTAGTTCCAAGCAAAATAACATCTCATCTGACTGTTTGAAGTGCCCTGTTTTGAAGGTATGTAACGGTGGATGCCCTAAACACAGGTTCATGAATTCTACTAATGGCATTCCTAATAAGAACTATTTGTGTGATGGTTTTTATAAACACTTTTATCACGTGGTTCCTAGAATGAAATACATCTTAAATAAAATTTACGATACTAATTAAGAACAAATACGTTATTACATAATAAAAATGATTTCTCACATACTAAACATGATGAGTGTATGATTCTTATTATCTTCAGTCCTATAAAAATGTTTATCAGGAAGCCCTATGAAAATAAAAAAAATGGCAGTGTTGATTTCTTTGACGATATCACCTGTTTTATATGCTCAAAGCCCTACAACTACTTGGGGTTCTGATGTGGTTGAAAATTACCTCACCCCAAATAAAGGTTCCACAATATCGCGTTTTACTGACCTAGACAATAATTCGCGTTGGTATTCTACAACACGTCTTAAGTCAGGTTATGTTTTGACGCAAGGCTCTGAAGGGCCAGGAGTAGATAATCATAGGTTCTATGTCCAAGGTAATCTGCGTCTACGTGGCAAAACAATGCTAACGGACGACATTGGCTTTTTCGGAGATTTCTGGCTTCAAGCTCAAGAAAATTATGCGCGTACTGACGGTGAGACAGTTAACGATTGGGATGGATTAGATGAAGCCATCAAATGGGAGCAATTCCGTTTTGGTTTTGAGCATAGTCAATTTGGCGCGCTTATGTACGGTAAGCACTCCGCTACTTGGTCTCCTTATGTACTGGATTTTGGTACTCAAGGTATTTATGACACTCAAGGTGAATCGGGTGGTAAAAATGCAGACAAAATCATCTATAAGAACCATTTTGACAATAACTTGTTCTTAAATGCTTCCTATGATTTAGAATCAAAAATACACGGCTTTGACATCGGTTATCAAACATCTGATATATACTCATTTTTACCGGATTCATATGGTATCTATTTTGCTATGCATAATGGCCAGCCTTTAATACAGAACGGTACGTCAATTGTAGGTAACGTTAATCCCAACGGTAAATATAAGTCTGATCGCGCTGCAACACCATTCCGAGATCGTGATGATTTATATACCTATGCATTATCTGGTTTCAAACAATTTGATAGAGCCCATCGTGTAGCTGCTCATGTGTCATACTCCAAGATGCACGATTCAGACACCGTAGAGAAGATACTTGAGAATAACGGTCAAGCGCTCGGTGGTGTCGGGGTATCTGCGACGGTCGTTTGGCAAATGCTTCCAACCAATGGCAGAGGTTGGAACCCATATTTCTCAGCGTCATATGACGAATTTGGCGAAAGCTTTACCCCAGAAGTTAGATATTGGTTAGGGCCTGGCAGCCGAGTGTGGATTGCTCACACATTTAATACAGAAGCGCAAGACTTTACCCGAATTGAATATCAATTAGACTTCTAGTCTATTTTAGGAATAATATTTACTATCATGGTATATATATGAAAAAGAAATTGTTTGCAGATAAATTTTTCACTGACGAGTTAAATTTCCAAGAATTAACACCTAATCTAAATGTATACTCTGTGAGCCACATTAAAAAAGCAGTTACGGTTGGTCTAGTCGCTTCAATGCTTTCTTTCGGAGCTTATGCGTCAACTTCAACTCAAGCACTAGAACAAACGAAAAGTTCTCATGCACAACCCAACATTGTAATGATTCTGCTTGATGATGTTGGGTTTGCCGAAGTAGGTTCATACGGTTCTGAAATCAAAACCCCAAATATTGATGCGCTAGCATATGATGGATTGCGTTATAACCGTTTTGATACAGCGACAATGTCGGGACCGACTCGTGCTGCGCTTGTCACCGGCCGTAACCCTCAAACCGTAAATATGGAAGATTTGGCTCCAACAAATATTCCGGCTCCAGATCCGAGTGTTCCATTTGGTTCTGGTTTAGCCGATAGCGGTGAACTTCCACTAAATGCAGAAACAGTTGCTGAGGCATTAAAAAAGGTAGGTTATCAAACGAATCTCCTTGGTAAATGGCACCTCGCTCCAAGTTATACTGATGACTTAGAGCGGAATATGAAAGCTTGGCCATTGCAACGCGGCTTTGACTACTTTTATGGTTTCCTTGATGGCCACACAAGCCAGTGGGAACCCGATTTGGTAGAAAATAACAGTCCGATACCTACGCCAAAAAAGGATGGATATCATCTATCTGTAGATTTAGTTGATCGTGCTATCGATATAATGCAACCAGGTGATAAGCCGAACTTTGTATACTTGTCATTTGGCGCTGCGCATTCACCGCTTCATGTTCCCAAGTCATATATCGATGACTATAAAGGTAAGTACAGCATGGGGTGGGATGAACTAAGAAAACAACGTTTTGCAAAACAGAAGGAGTTGGGGATTATCCCTGCAAATACTGTGCTGTCAGAGCGAGAAAAGGGTGATGCAGCGTGGGATGAGCAAGGCAAGCAACATAAGTTAGTTTTTGAGCGTTTCATGGAAACTTACGCTGGTTTCATGACTCACACAGATGAACAGATCGGTCGTTTGGTTGATCATCTAAAAGAAACCGGTCAGTACGAAAATACGCTGATTATTTTCGCTACAGATAATGGTGCAGCTCCGGAAGCAGGTCCTGAGGGAGGGTTCCGTAAAGCGTACCGTGATACCAATGTCATTGAAGAAATGGGAGCAAACTTGGACGAGGCGGGAGGGCCAAACACCTACATGATGTACCCTCGGCCATGGGCGTGGGCGGGTAGTACACCTTTCCGTCGCTATAAGCTATGGCCATATGCGGGCGGGGTTCGTGTTCCTATGATTGTAAGCTGGCCAGCGATAATTGAGAAACCAGGTATACGTACTCAGTACTCGCATGTTATTGACCTTGCTCCTACTATGCTTGAAGCTGCCGGAACCAGTTTTTCGGATGAAATTAATGGTGTTGAGCAGATCCCTGTTGCAGGTATGTCACTTGTTAATACCTTTAATGATGAAAACGCTGACGGGCGTCAAGTTCAGTACTTTCAACTACGTGGTGCTCGTGCAATCACAAGTGGAAAATGGCGCGCTATTGCAATCAACCGCTTAGATACTGAACCTTCAGAAGATGTATGGCAGCTATTTGATACAGATGCAGACTTTTCTGAGTCTAACGATCTTGCTGAAAAACACCCTGAAATCGTTAAAGAGTTGAAAGCATTGTGGTGGGAGCAAGCTAATGAACTAAGCAATCCACCACTCACCGAAGCAATACCACTCAAGTATAATTTTGCTGGTTTGCCTGATGCGTTTGATGACTAAACGCTTTGAACTGCCTGCGATATCGCAGGCAGTTTTCACAACATGAAAATGCGACCTATAAGGAAGCAACAGACAATGATATGGCTGGTTACGTGTTGGCGAACAAGAAGTCAGTTCAGCTAAGCTTTGGTGTTCAAACCGAAGTGTGGTGGTAACCCCCAACGACTATCACTAGCTCCTAAATAACTCGCTTAGCTGTATTCGATGCGCAGACGCTCTTTGATGAGGTGCTGCGCATTTTTTAGGTTCGAAACAATGAAACCTTTCTGCCTTTGGGTTTATTCAACTGCCCCAGACAGTCACACGAAACCGCAACTGAAAAAGAGGGAAAATCAATCCAAATGGTTGAGATTAATGCCCAGATAAGCTGTGGGGTGTCAGAATAATGAAATAGTACATAGTCACCATCACAAGTTGTGATTAAACAGCTAAGTGAAGGCGCACCAGAGCGCGTATAATCACAGTCTAGTGCGCTTTCTCCCTTGCAGGACATAACTTTCTCACTATGGATTTAAAGATCTTACGCTATTTTCTCACCGTTGCTCAGACTAAAAATATAACCAAAGCGGCAGAGATGTTACATATTACGCAACCGACCTTAAGCCGGCAGTTGATACTGCTTGAGGAAAGTTTAAAAGTAAAACTGTTCATTAAAGAAAAACGTACTATTGGTCTGACTGACGAAGGTAAACTACTTAAGATTCGAGCCCGTGAAATTTTGGATTTGGCTGACAAGACGGTTCAAGAAATTTTGGACGAAAACTCGGTCGTATCAGGTGAAATTGCCGTTGGTTGCGTGGAATCATTTGGCGCTCAAGAGATCTACCAGCAGATGAGTGCTTTCTCAAAAAAGTTTCCCAATGTTCAGTTCAATCTATTTACCGCCAGCAGTGAAGAACTGCTCGATCGGATGGAACACGGCACTATTGACTTATGCTTGCTGCTAGAGCCTGTTGATACTTCTGATTTTAATGTGATCCGATTAAGTCACTATGAGGAGTGGGGGGTGTTAGTTCGTGACGATGATGAGTTAGCGCAGAAAAAATCGATATCAGTGAAAGATCTGAGTGATAAGACATTGGTTTTGCCAAAGAAAAAAGCTGCACTCAATGAAATCGAGAACTGGTTTGGTAAGAATAAGTACAAATTGAACATTTCAGCTAAGTACAATGTGGTGACGTCCGTGATTTATAATGTTGAATGCGGCATGGGCTATCCGATCGTTATCAACTGTCCACTAATCGACCGATGCCAAGGGTTAACCTTCTTACCTATTGAGCCTACCAAGCGTACTCAGAGTGTTGTTTTATGGAAAAAAAATAGAAACTTTAATTCTGCAAGTAGCCTATTTGTAAAAACGTTATTCCGCCATTATAACCCCATCCTGTATTAGTGTTATTCAGTCGGTCATGTTTACGCTGTGCTTTGGCTGATAGATTTTACACTCTTTTAGCCTAAAACTAACGATTAGGGCGAGTGCGGCCACGGTGGCTCCTAGCCATAAACTCTGCTCAGTTCCTACCATTAAACCCGCAGGTTGCGCAAGCAAAGCGCCAAATATAGCAACGGACAAAGTGCATCCCATTTGGCGGAATGTATTAAACAGGCCACTGGCGGTGCCTGCTAATGCCCCGGTTGCACTGCTTAACAGCACCCCGGTGACAGGTGGAGCGATGAGTGGACCTGCAAGTCCAACAAATGCCATCAGGACAGAGATTTGATAAGAGGAGCATCGCTCAGTAAATAGTGCCATTAATATCAGCCCTAGAGTCATGAAGCCTAGCCCGGTTGCAATCAGCTGTCTTGAACCAAAACGAACAACTAACTTATGAGTCACAGGGGTTAAGATTAGGCCCATCAGCATCATAGGTAAGAAGATCATGCCGGTTTGTAGCGCGGTAAAACCTCGTTCGTTTTGTAGATAGATGCTCATAATAAATGGCAAGCCGAAATATCCGAACATAAAAGTAAAGCCGACAATATTAGAGATCATAATGTTGGAGACTCGGAACATTGAAGGGGGCAGCATAGGTGTCGCTGCTTTACGTTGCCAGTGAATAAATAATACGAAGGCCAATAAGGATAAGATAAAACTGATTATGGTTGATTTAGCCAGTACTCCCTGTTCCCCAGACTCAATGGCCGCGTACGACAGTGACCCCAAAGCGATAATGATCAACAATTGACCGAGCATATCGAAGGAGCTCGCTTGTTTGGGCGTATTTTTGCAATGACGCATTAACAGTAGGCTTGTTATTCCAACTGGAATATGGATAAAAAACACCCAGCGCCAACTAATAATCGACAGTAGGCCGCCGATGATCGGTCCAGATGTTGAGGCGATTGCTCCCCCCATCGCCCAAATCGCAATAGCTTTTGCTCTCTCTCCGGCGTCGTTAAAGGCGTGTCGCAATAAAGCCAATGAAGAGGGTGTCATTGCGGCAGCGGTCGCTCCTTGAAGAAAGCGAGCGATGATCAGAGTATTGACGCTTGAGGCCGCACCACATAGAAATGACGCAATAACGAAAACAAACATACCAGCAAAAAATGTATTGCGTGCACCAAACATGTCACTTAACACGCCTGCGGTAAGTAGCATGGTCGCGAACATCAAAGTATAGCCGTTAAGTATCCACTGCATGTTGGCCATTGAGGCACTAAAGTCATGCTGGATAGCAGGCACTACCACATTAACAATCACCGCATTTAAGGTAATCATAAAAAATCCCAATACAGTGACAAAAAGCGTCGCTGATTTACTGTTCATCGAATACTCCGCAGGGAAAATAAAATCTCTCGTGATACGCCTGAGAGCGACAGAATACCAGTGATGACACTTTTTCTGTCGTTAAAGGTGATATTGCTGATGCCCAGTAGACTTCGATTATTCGACTTCCCACCAGACGCTGCTACTCTCTTCTAGCGCCGTTAATTTTGTGGTATCGCCGATAATAGGGGTCACTAATTGGTACGGTGCATCCGTACTTAACTCAGTGATCTTCCTAAACGGTTCACGCCAGTCATGTCGAGCAAGTGTAAATCGGCCAATGTGAGAGGGCAGCAAGGCCTTGGCATTAAGATCAATAGCAGCCTGTGAAGCTTGCTCTGGCGTCATATGAATATAGGGCCAGCGAGGGTCGTACTGGCCCATGTCGAGCGCGACTAAATCAAACGAGCCAAATCGTTCACCAATCGTTTTAAAGTGAGCGCCATAACCTGAGTCACCGCCGAACAGTAGCCGGCGTTGATTGGATTCGAGTACAAAACCACCCCATAGGGTTTTGCTGTTGCCGAGACCGCGACCGGAATAGTGACGGGAAGGAACAAGGTGAAGTGTGACATTTTCATCAAGGTGCAGTTTGTCGAACCAGTCGGCTTCGTGAATCTGCTCGTCTTCGAATCCCCATGCTTCAAAGTGAGCACCAACCCCTAAAGGTACAAAAATCTGATCAACCTGTGCTTGCAGAGCAGTGACGGTATCATAGTCAAGGTGATCCCAATGATCGTGTGAGATAAGTAGGGTGTCAATGTAAGGGAAATCGTCAACGCTGTACACGGTTGTGCCATCAAACGCTTTAATCATGAATGAAACGGGTGAGGCATAAGGACTTAGTACGGGATCAATCAGTATTCGTTTACCACTTAGCTGAACATAAAAAGATGAATGGCCTAACCAAATGACGAAATCTTGTTCCATGGGGAGTGACTTTAGTGACATTTTATTGGCTGGTATAGGCGCTTTCGGATGTAGGTTCTCGACCGATTCACGCATGTTACTAAAAATAATCGACAGCTTGCTCTCACCGTCTTTGAGAAGTGGTGTTGGCTCGATGTTGTGGAAAGTCCCCTCTGAATAATTGGCCGATTGTCGAATGCTGTCCAAGCGATCCCCTTCGGGGTCGGCGCCAAATCGAGTTTGATGAATAAAACTGCATCCGCTTATTGCGAAGACGGCTACAGTGACAAGCAAAAATAAAATAATTAACACGCGCATTGATATCACTATTCAGTTTGAGGAAGTCCTAGTGCTCGAACAAAAAGAGTACAGCACTGTTACTCTAACGCGAATTAGCGATAAGCGTTATCGCGATGGTGCATGATATTTGCCTATTTTTCCAAACGTGGGTAGGTGCATCAATGTTTGACACTAAACTCTTGTGTCCAATAGACAGGTGCTTGGTTAACACTCAGATTACAGCTCGCTTGGCGAAATGTGGAAAAATAGGCAAAGAACACAACAGATTAGGCAAAAGAGCACATATGCAGCTCAGTATACTGGTGATTGAATAGGGTCGATTGATTGAGCATCTATAAAATCAATCATTTAATAAGTGAGGAGTTACTATGAACCCAACCCACCAACATCGTTTCAGAATTCTGTTCGTATTGTTTCATTTCTGCTTGTTGTTTCTCTCAACAACAGCGGTAGCGGCAGATAAGCCTCACCGCACCGATGTAAAAACCTTAGTGATTGTGTCCCACCCATACCCTGAGCGCTCAGTAATGACCAAAGGATTACAGCAAGCGGCTGAAAGTGTTGACGGGGTAACGGTTAGAAACTTGGAGACGATCTACGGTTTTGATACAAGAGCGATTGACGGGGCTAAAGAGCGTGCGATAACACGCGAACACCAAAGAATTGTATTTATATTCCCAACTCATTGGTTCAATATTACGCCGATGATGAAAGCCTATCTTAATGATACTTGGGGTAATGTTGGTCCTGGGTTGTGGCGTGGTAAAGAAATGATGATCGTGACAACCGCAGCAGGGGGCGCATCCACCTATGGCAAAAATGGCCGTATTGGTGTCGAGTTAGATTATGTCTTTACTCCAATGCAAGCGAGCGCGTTGCATGCGGGTATGACTTACTTACCACCACTTACATTTCAATCCATTTCGTCCTCTCAACTAGCCAATTACCAACAAGCGTTGATTGAACGCTTAAAGCAACGTTAAAAAAATCGCCCACTATTATTGGTGGGCGATTTTCTATCAGCCAATTATAGTCTTATGCTAAATGTTCGCTAAAGAACTTGTCGATACGAGCAAAAGGAATATGCTCTGGACGATCGTAGAGATCTACGTGTACCAAGCCATCAAGAACCAGTAGCTCTGCGTTGTCTCCTGCCGCTTTGCTTGCGTCTTCACTAAAGTAACGTGAGTGGGCATTTTCTCCGGCAATTAATAGCAGTGGGCGCGGTGCAATATCACCGATATAGCTTAGGAGTGGCATGTTCATAAATGACAGTGCAGTCGTTGCAGCCCATGAACCATTCGAGTTTATTGAACGAGGGTGGAAGCCACGCGAGGTACGGTAGTAATCAACATACTCGGTAACAAATGGAGGCTCTTCACCTGTCAGGGCACTAGGCTCAGGTAAGCCTTGTGGAGCCATTGTCGGTTGGCCACTTTTAGCATCTTCCCAGCGTAGTTGGTTCATTTGCTCCAGCGCGTTCAGGCGTTCTTCCTTAGTCATCGAGTCAAAATAGCCCTTAGACATGACGCGAGACATATCATACATGCTGGTGGTCACCATCGCTTTGATACGAGTATCGGCAGCTGCGGCATTCAAGCTCATACCACCAAAGCCACAGATACCGATAACGCCAATGCGGTCTTGGTCCACAACCTCGTGCAGTCCAAGGAAATCAACGGCTGCGCTGAAGTCTTCAGTATTGATCTCTGGAGAGGAAATATTACGCGGTTCACCGCCGCTTTCGCCAGTAAAAGAGGGATCAAACGCTAAGGTCGCGTAACCGCGCTCTGCCATCGTTTGAGCGTAGATACCAGACGCCTGCTCTTTCACCGCGCCGTAAGGGCCACTGACCGCTAGCGCAGGTAGTGGGTTAACAGCACGTTCCTTCGGTAGGTAAAGATCCCCCGCTAGGGTAATGCCATAGCGATTTTTGAAAGTGACTTTTTGATGTTGAACTTGGTCACTTTTGACAAACGTTTTGTCCCACTCTGTCGTCAGTTGCATTTTTACCTCCTAAGGCTTGAATCGGAATGGACGTCAGTAGCACGGTCGAACGACTTCGTGCTGCGATTGAATGATTATCGGTCTTTTGATTCATTCTCGTTATATGATTTGTTTCTAATTCTTGCCTATTCTTCCTAAAGTTGAGGTGCGTTTAGATATTGTGTTGAGGGAGGGGGATGTTAAAACGAACCGTCATTTACTCAATAAACTTGACGTTTACATATTTGGTTGTGTATACAACTAATGAGATTGTTCATTATTAGTCGAGAGAACGATGAAATACACAAATCAACATCAGTCATTGGGTCACCTTACAGGGTTGGCTAGCCGCTTGTTTAATAGGCTGCTCACGCAACGCTTCAAACAGGCGAACATCGAACTGACGGCAGAGCAGTGGGGTGTCATTGTTGAGCTCTCAGCGAGGCAAACGATGACACAAGCCGAACTGTGCGAGTGCTTATACCTTGAGAAATCGAGTGTCAGTCGTTCCGTCGACGGATTAGAAAAGCGTGGCTGGATAGTGCGAAAGCGTTCACCTCTAGACAGTCGTGCAAAGCTAGTTGAGCTGACTGAAAAGTCGTACGCGGCAGTTGAGGAATGTACATGCATTGCAGCGTCCGTCTTGGAAGATGCGCAAAGAGACATCGAATCGAACCAGTTAGTAGAAAGCAAAGTTCTGCTATCACAAGTGATAACAAACCTTCGATTACTGATTAAATAACACCTCATGTCTTCGCTATGTCAACCGTGTTTTATACGCGAGCTCAGTGAAGACCCAGAATAGACCGATTAGGAGAGAACATGACAAAACGTAACGCATTGATCACCGGAGGTGCTCGTGGTATTGGCGCAGCAACAGCGAAAGCGCTCGCCGCACAAGGATATCGAGTGTTCATCAATTATGTAAACAGTACAGAAGTAGCGAGTCAACTTGCGCAAGAGATTGGCGAGCAGGGCGGTGAATCTTACCCAGTACAAGCCGATGTACGAGACGACAAGCAAATCGAACGTATGTTTGAAGAGATCGATCAAAACTATGGTGGCGTGGACGTGTTGGTTTCGAATGCTAATATGAATTTCGTCCCCAAGCCCTTTTTGGAGCAAAGCTGGGAAGAATTCTCTCAAAAGCTGAATGACGAGATGCATGCGGCCTATCAAACAGCGAGACTTGCCGCTCAAAGTATGAAAGAGAAAAAGTTTGGCCGATTGGTGTTTATTTCCAGTACCCTTTCGGAAGCGCCCGCCCCAACGTTTATCGCACATGGGAGTGCAAAAGGGGCCCTGGATAGCTTCAACAAGTACCTTGCGCAAGAGCTTGGGCCTTATGGCATCACGTCAAATGTGGTTGCACCAGGCTTGGTTGAAACCGATGCCACAAAGGATGCACCGGAGTCATTTAAAGAAATGATCAGGCAGCACACTCCGACTCAACGCGTTGCAACGCCTGAAGATGTCGCTAACGCGGTGGCCTTCTTTACTAGTGAAGCCAGTTCACACCTAACTGGCACCTACACACCAGTGTGTGGAGGCGCTTATCTCGCGTAAAATTGCTAACTAACTGATGAAGCAAAAAGGAGCGCAAGTCGCTCCTTTATTACTTTATGGTATAGCGGTTATCGAGTAATCAGTAGCAAGCTTGAAGAATATCGAGCACTTCGCCAGTTTCTAGTTTTTTGTAACCATTACCGATAATAATCGTGGATTCCGCGATTTTCGGCAACATGTCTTGCGTTGCCCCGAGTTCTTGAATCGAGGTAACGATTCCACACTCGTTCATAAAACTTTCGAGCGCGTCTAGTCCTGCAAGCGCTAATTCTTCTTTGCTCTTGTCTTGTGGTTTGATTCCCCACACCTGAGTGGCAAAACGAACAAATTTGTCCAATCCGTATGAATAGATCAAGCGATAGTATGGTAGAGAGATCGCAGCAAGCCCCATACCGTGCGCACAGTCTGTGTATGCGCCAAGTTGGTGTTCAATCATGTGAACTTGCCAGTCCTGGGTCTTGGATAGGCCAGTGATGGTATTCAAGGCAAGGGTCGCATTCCACATGATATTGCTGCGTGCTTCGTAGTTCGTAGGCTCCGTGATCGCCACGCGCACGTTATCAATCGAAGATTTCAACAGACTTTCAATGACATAGTCGGTTGTATTTGCGCCTTGGTCAGAAAAGTACTGCTCCATCAGATGCGACATGGTGTCGAACACCCCACTGACCATTTGATATTGAGACACGGTATAGGTGTATTCTGGGTTTAGGATCGAGAATTTGGGGTAAACGTTAGGCGGAAAAACACGCCCCGCTTTGTTTTTCATGCCTTCATGGGTAATGACAGAGCCTCCGTTCATTTCTGAGCCGGTCCCAACCATGGTTAAAATGGAAGCTACAGGCACTACATCATTGTCGAGGTCTTTAAACTCCAGCCAGTATTTTTGGAACGGATCTTGGTCCTCGCAATACGCGGAGACAGAAATGCCTTTCGCACAGTCGATAACAGATCCTCCACCTACAGCCAAAATCAAGCTGACGTTATGATCGCGGACGAGCTTGACACCTTCCATCATTTTGTCATAAGTTGGATTGGGCATCACACCTGATAGTTCAACAACGCTTCTTCCTGTTGCATGAATAATATCGACGACTTCATCGTATAGCCCATTGCTCTTAATGGCATTGCGCCCGTATACCAAAAGCACAGTATCGCCATAGTGAGATAATTCACTTTCAAGCCTGTTGAGTGATTCTTTACCAAAATGGATTGTGGTCGGGTTGTAGTAACTAAAATCTATTTCCATTGCCTAAGCCTTTTGTATCAGTGAGTGGACAAATCACGTTGCTCGCTAAGAATCAAAACTCTAGGCACCACCTGGTGAAGTGCGGAGAACAACGACTTTGTTGGACAGACTAATACTAGTAGAAGAACCGACATCTGATAATGTCGGTTCTTCTTTTAGTATTGCCTATTTTTCCAAAACCAATTAAAGAGGCCATGAGAGAATGAATGGGCCTCTACGCCGCGTTTGCCGCTCTTAGCGCTTTAATATCTTTAGACGGGGGCGCGCCAAACAAGCGACTATATTCTCGACTGAATTGAGAGGGACTTTCATAGCCCACTTTAAATGTCGTCGCCATCGCGTCGAGATTTTCCGTTAACATTAATCGACGTGCTTCGCTCAGCCTGAGTTTCTTTTGGAATTGTAAAGGTGTCATTGAAGTCATAGCCTTGAAATGCGTGTAAAACGACGACTTACTCATACCACTGTAATCAGCAAGTTCACCCACACTGAAAGGTTTGACGAAGTTGTTTTTCAACCAGTCAATAGCTTTAGAGATTTGATGACTATGACTACCGACGGTAACAATTTGATGTAATCGTTCGCCTTGCTCAGTCATGAGTAGGCGATAGAAGATTTCACGTTTGACGGCGGGAGCAAGAATTTTGATGCTTTCAGGCTCCTCTTGCAAGGCAAGTAACCTTACGAAAGCGTCCAACAATGCATCAGACAGTTCGCCGACCGCGATACCCTTGGGCGCTTCTTTTTTTCCTTTTTGACTAGCAAACTCACTATCCACAATAAGCTGTGATATTTCTTGCAAATCTAACTCCATGATAACCCCAAGGTAGGGCTCTGCTTCACTCGCGGTTAGAATATTGGCCGTGATGGGCAATTCCACTGATGAAATGAGGAAGTGATTTGAATCGTAAACGAAGCTGTCTTCACCAAGCAAAACTCGTTTCTTCCCTTTAGCGATGAGGCAGATGCTTGGGTTGTGTGAGTAGCTTGTTGGTTCGGTTGGAATGGTCCATCGACTTAGCCGTAAACCAGGGATGTCAGAATCGAAAAAGTTTGACTCTCCCGTCCATTTAGCAATTTGCTCTGCGAGCTTGTCTCGGTTGGATTTATTTCGTTGTGAATCAGACATAACGATTAGCCTATAACAAGAAGCGATTTAACATCTAATCTACTAATGTATAGCAGTAATATTCGATCTGTAAAGAGTATTAGGCAAGTTAGACAACTCAGTTATCCAAAAAGACTGAGTGTTAATGCTGATGGTTTTGTCTTTATACATGGCACGCCTGGATGGGTGATAGCCGTTGTTTTGTATATTGTCGGATGGCGTCATCTTTGATGCTGTGGAGGATTGGGCAAGAAATGAAAATTAATAGGCAAACGATAGTGGTGGATGTGGAGTAATCTAGTGGACACCACCGTCGTAGATTGTGCGGCGATTAAATTGTGTGATATCTGCTAGTAGTTTTGGAGAGAGGCATGAAAGAGCAACAAGATAAGATAATCCCAAATGAGCTAAGTGAAAACTTGTTTAATGGCACCGGCCTATTTTCGCGTGGTGAAGAGAATACAGCCTACGCCGACTATTTTTCTGGAACTAGTTACTTAGCATTGCTTAATATTCCGGGAGTCATCGTCGCGAATGTGACTTTCGAGCCAGGGTGCCGCAATTTTTGGCATATTCACCACAACAGCGGTCAGATTTTGTTAGTGACCGGCGGGCGAGGTTGGTATCAAGAGGCTGGAAAAGAGGCTCAAGCGCTAAATGTGGGAGATGTTGTACATATTGCTCCTGAGACTCAGCACTGGCATGGCGCAGCAAGAGACAGTTGGTTCTCGCATGTTGCCATTGAAATACCCGCAGAAGGAGCAAGCAATGAATGGGTTGGCCCGGTTAAAGACGAAGACTACGCGCTCTTGCCTTAATGCTAGAGCGGTAAAAAATTTACGTTGGCTGCCAGTCGTACCGATAGTGGCGGTTGGTATAGGCCTGGTACTTCCAACGTATAGCCTAGCGCAGGATAGGCAGGCAGGAGCAGAGATGACGAAAATACAATTTGTTTTTAAGGATATAACGGTCAGTGCAACGTTGAACGACAGCGCGAGTGCGCAAGATTTTGCTCGTCAACTGCCACTGCCCCTTGATTTGGAAGACTACGCCAATATCGAAAAGATTGCATATTTGCCATCAAAATTAACTATTGAAGAGGCGCCTAAAGGCGCAAGCGCCAAAGCAGGGGACCTTTCCTATTACGCGCCTTGGGGAAATTTGGTGGTGTTTTACAAAGATTTCAGCTATTCACCTGGGTTGATTAAGCTGGGTGAAATAACCACCGATATCACCCGTTTTACGTCCGGTGGTGATATGAGCGTGACTATTGAGCTAGTGACTGATTAAACGAAACGTGTCGTTTAGTCAGGGCGGTTGATTCATGCCCATTTAAATTTAGGGCTATGTCAGAGCTTTTTATGACTTTTCTGGGACTTCTGTTTCGATTCCGTTAAGTTCAAGACTAAACTCTCCCTTTCTGATACATATAATGTCATCTGCTGGTGACATTATATGGTAATCGGCTTGAGGGAATTATTCTTTTCTAGCCTGGCTTAGTACGGCAATGGCGGTTGCTTGAGCGTTCTTGGCCGATTGAATTTCAGCACCAGTATCCTCAAAACAAATGCAATTTACTCAACCAACGCAGGTTCAAACACCGTCGTACGGTTACGTCCATTTTTCTTTGAAAAGTAGAGCGCCTTGTCGGCATGTTCTAGCCACATTAAGTGGTTAGTTTGGATGGTGGACAGTTCGCATACCCCAAGGCTGATGGTGTATTTAACGGATACTTGCTCACAGTCGACGCGAGCTTGGTCGATTTTTTTACGTAGCCGCTCTGTGAAGTACAGCGCTTGGTCTGAGCAGGTTCCGGGTAGCAAAACGGTAAACTCTTCTCCGCCATAGCGTCCACAGATATCTGTACCGCGTGATGCTTTTCTTAACTCATTCGCTGTGTGTCGGATCACCTCGTCACCTATGGTATGACCATAGGTGTCATTGACGCGTTTGAAATGATCAATATCGAAGATAACCAATGAAGAAGTTGCCCCTGTAATCTGGCACTGTTCAAACTCACGCAGCAAGCAACTTTCCCAATGAGCGCGATTAAATAGCTTGGTGAGGCCATCAGTTCTACTCAGATCAGACAGCTTCTGGTTAGAATCAGTAAGGTGAATCTTATTTTTAGCAATGTCAGTGACGTCATTAATGATGATGCTTACGTGAGAGGTCTCACCGTTGACAGACGTTAACGGTGAAAAAGTGATGTTCTGGCGCATCTCTCTAAGCCCATTCGAAATCGGGCTGAAATTCTTGAAGTTGAATAGGTAAGGGCGGTCTTCCCAGCAAGAAAAGCCGCGACTGTTTAACGAGAAAGCTGTATCAACTTTACTGCGCAGCCACTGTTCGGGTAGATCATGTATAACATCAAACAACTTGCGGCCTACGACGTGCTCAGCACCTATACCGCTGTACGATTGCATAAAGGTATTCCAAACACACACTTGATAATCTTTATCAACGACGATTAAGCCTGCATCTAAGTCGCCAAGGATTTGCATTACCCAATGCAAATCGCCTATATCAGTTGACGTCATAACATGCTCTCCAAAATGTCTTCGATCGCGCTCAAAGACTCAAAATCCATTAAAAAGATAATGTCACAGGCAATATCAAGGTTTTCCGCCTTGTAGACAAATTCAATGGTAAAGATCTCTTGCTCGTAACCTTTAAGAAACTGTTCGCAGCCCAAAGATACTTGCAGCAACTCTTTTTCCAACACTATCGGTTGTCTTAGAGAAATTGAAATATCGAGCTGTTTACTGAAAGAGTTAAGGAACGACGAAACTAGAATGTTGGAAATATCTAGAACGGTTTCGTTAATCGAGCTGCAAAACTTATTCTTTTCCGAGTTGGTAATCGTTTCAAAGCCAGAGCCGTGTAGGCAGACTAGGGCTTCACCGTTGATGCCATTGCCAACAAAACGCTGCGACACTGCGCGTGAATCGGCGTTGTTGACGATATCTTGAACCGTCATGGTGAGCTCTGACTGATGCAGCGTCGCAACATTAGGTAAAGGCATTTCAATGAAACGGCCCATCTGTTGAGCGATGACAGACGCGCTTGAACCTAATGCGACATTACTCATCTCTTTAATAGCAGCAAATAGGTCTATCGGCTTTCGTTCAGCGGCGGTTGACTTAACGTCAATATTGTTCAGTGGTAAGTTAACTTTGTTGAATAAGGTCGCTAAGTCTGAAGTAACAAAAGGTTTCTCAATAAAGTCTCGCGCCCCAAGATCTGCACAGCGCGATTTTGCCTCTGGCTGTATATCACCTGAAACCACCACTGTATGGGTGAAATAGTCTTTCACTGGCATTGACGCTAGAACTTCAAAGCCATCCATCACCGGCATGGTGAGATCTAAGAACAGAAGATCGATATTGTGCTCAAGCATAATATCTAACGCGGCTCTGCCGTGTTCGGCTTGGTAAATGGTCAGGCCCTTTGATGAGTCTATTCTGCTTATGATCGATTTTCGGGCAATTTTCGAGTCATCACACACTAAGATGTTCATTTAATGTCATTCTTTAGCCAGTTAGGGACTGCCACGTAAATTGCGTAAATGAATCGAGAAAAATATCGTGACCTTGGTTCAGATATTAATAATTAACATATTTATCGTTATGAATTCACGAGCTTTTTATAAAGCAATTAGAAAACTTGGAAGCTCGACACATAATTATCATGTTTGTGGAGGAATCGTGAGAGCAACTTTAGATCTCGGTAACTTATTGAGCAAACGGCATATGAACCAAGCGGTATCTACGACATGGCTTAGCTCTAAGCCGGTGTTAATTCCCATACCATGACACAGGTAGAGCACATCCTCTGTTGCTACGTTTCCGGCAGCACCTTTGGCATAGGGGCAACCACCTAAACCAGCGACACTTGAGTCGATAGTTGACACGCCCATAAGAAGTGCTTGGTACAAGTTTGCTAAGGCTTGACCGTAGGTGTCATGAAAATGGGCCGCAAGTTTTGATACATCGGATTTCGCAAGTACGGCATCGAGCACATCAGCTATTTTATTCGGTGTGCCGGTGCCTACCGTATCGCCAAGTGAAATTTCATAGCAGCCCATGTCCAGCATAGTTTTAGCCACATCACTGACCTGCTTGGGTGGCGTTGTACCATCGTAAGGGCAATCAATAATACAAGAAAGATATCCTCTAACCGGAATGTTATGCTGCATGGCCAACTCTATGACGTCTCTAAATCGTTCTAAGCTTTGTGAAATAGAGCAATTAATATTGCGTTGGCAAAAGCCTTCAGACGCCGAAGTAAAAACGGCCACCTGGTCAACGCCACACTCTATTGCCGTCTCCAGACCTTGAACGTTTGGAGTTAGTGCAGAGTAGGTAACATGCTTTCGACGAGCGATCTGCTTAAATACTTCACGCGAGTTAGCCATTTGTGGCACTTTCGCTTCAGAGACAAAGGCGCCGGCTTCAATATGAGTAAGGCCAGAGTCCGACAGGCGGTTGATAAGCTCTATTTTTGCATCAAGAGAAATAGATGGCTCGTTTTGCAGTCCATCGCGTGGACCGACTTCGACAATTTTGACTGATTTGGGGAGTGAATCGATTGAAGGCATTGCAGTCACTCCTTAGAGTTACCCGTTGGCCAATTAGGAGAACGTTTGTTGAGAAACGCAGATAAGCCTTCTTGCCCTTGGGGTGATACTCGGATTTTGGCGATCAGTTCGCTAGTAAAGTGCTTTAATGAATCATCAATATCGGCTGAATAGCAGTGATGGCAAAGCTTTTTAGCTTCTATCAGAGCTTGGGGACTATGGTTGAGTATCGGTGTGAGCCATTCTAGCCCTTCGATCCTTAGATCGTCGTTTTCGGTCACCTTGTGCACCAGGCCTAGTGAGCATGCGGTAACGGCGTCAATTTTCTCTGCCGACAACATGTAGCGCCGCACGTTTTGAACTCCCATCGCGCGGATCACGTAAGGGGCAATAGTAGCTGGGATTAGACCTAGCTTAACTTCGCTTAAGCAAAACTCTGAGTTGTGATGAGCGATCACCATGTCGCAGCAGCAAATGAGTCCAAGCGCTCCCCCATAGGCACAGCCCTGAGTGACGGCAATGGTTGGGTGAGGGAAGCGGTCAAGTTTTTCCAACAGCGTTGCCAACTGAAAGGCGTCAAGTTGGTTTTGTTGCTGAGTTTTATCGACCATAGAGCGCATCCACTCTATGTCGGCTCCGGCAGAAAAATGTTTTCCGTTGCCAGATATAACGAGTGCGCGCACGCACGGATTTGCTGAGAGGGAATCTAGATAGTGAATTAGTTGAGAAATAACTTCAGCGTTGAAGGCATTCGCTTGGCGAGGGCGGTTAAGCGAAAGGCTTGCTACTCCGTTGTGATCTAATGTCATCACGACGCTATCGGATTTGGCGTTTTGCTTAGTTGGCATAGTTTGCTTACATCCTAAAAATGCCGAACTGGCTGTCGTCTATGGTCGAGTTTCTGGAAATCCTAAGGGCATGTGCCAACACTTCACGGGTCTCTTTGGGGTCGATAATACCGTCGTCCCAAAGCCTTGCACTGGCGTAGTATGGGTGACCTTGGGTTTCGTATAGGCCGAGGATATCTTTGCGGAAAATCTCTTGATCATCTTCAGTCCATTCTGTTCCATGGCGTTGCATCACTTGCTGTTTAACCTGAGTTAAAACAGCGGCCGCTTGCTCTCCGCCCATGACTGAAATGCGCGCATTGGGCCACATCCACATCATGGTTGGATCGTAGGCTCGGCCGCACATGGCGTAATTACCCGCTCCGTAGGAGCCACCGATTACTATAGTCAATTTAGGGACAGCAGCGCAGGCGACGGCCATAACCAGTTTGGCACCATTTTTGGCTATACCCGTCTCTTCAACACGTTTACCCACCATAAAGCCGGTGATGTTTTGCAGAAAAACCAACGGTATTCTTCTTTTGCAACATAGCTGAATGAAGTGAGCGCCTTTCTGCGCAGACTCAGAAAATAGAATGCCATTGTTGGCGATGATACCGATCATTTGACCGTGAATACGTGCAAACCCACACACCAATGTTGTGCCAAATAGCGCTTTGAACTCGTCAAAGCAGGAGCCATCGACAAGGCGCGCGATAATCTCTCTTACGTCAAAAGAGAGCCTCAAGTTGTCGTTTACAATCCCATAGATCTCTTCTGGATTGTATAGGGGAGGCTCGAACTCTGTGTCGGCACTAGGCTCATGGATCGGATTGTTTATGTTTGAAAGTGCTTCTCTTGCTAGCAACATGGCGTGGTGCTCATCGTTAGCGTAGTAATCTGCGACGCCAGATTTGCGGCAGTGAACATCGGCACCTCCTAGCTCCTCTTCTGAAACGACCTCGCCTGTGGCTGCTTTGACCAAAGGAGGACCAGCTAAGAAAATAGTCCCTTGCTGTTTCACCATGATTGCAACGTCAGACATTGCGGGAATATAGGCTCCCCCAGCGGTGCACAGGCCGAGTACGACAGCAATTTGCGCAATCCCTTCGCCAGACATGCGTGCTTGATTGAAGAAGATGCGACCAAAGTGTTCTTTATCTGCAAAAACATCAGCTTGATGAGGAAGGTTCGCGCCGCCAGAATCGACGAGGTAAACGCAGGGTAATTTGCAACGCTGAGCAATCTCTTGAGCTCGAAGGTGTTTTTTCACTGTAAGAGGGTAGTAAGTCCCACCTTTAACCGACGGATCGTTAGCGATCACCATACAGTTCTGGCCGTTTATTTTTCCTATCCCCGCCACTACCCCGGCGCAGGGGACTTTTTCTTCGTAGACCTGCCACGCCGCGAACTGGCCAATCTCCAGAAAAGGGCTTTGGTCATCAAGTAGTAGATCAATACGTTCACGCACGGGTAACTTACCTTTGAGACGTTGATGTTCCAGAGCCTTCTCTCCACCACCATGTTTAATCACATCAGTGTCCAGGTTGAGCTGCTTAACCAAGGAGCTCATCGCCGCGAAGTTATCCTTATAGAGCGGTGCATCTTTGTGAATTTTTGTCTTGATTATCGGCATAGAAAGCACCTTATTAGCGGGTTTCTTCGAATAGCTCACGGCCAATGAGCATACGGCGAATTTCAGATGTACCTGCACCAATTTCGTATAGCTTGGCGTCTCTGAGCAGACGGCCTGCTGGGAACTCATTGATGTAGCCATTGCCGCCTAACAGTTGAATGGCGTCGAGCGCGATTTGAGTAGCGAGCTCCGCACAATAGAGAATCACCCCTGCAGCATCTTTGCGCGTGGCGTGCCCGTCATCGCAAGCATTGGCGACTGCATATAAGTAAGCGCGTGCGGCATTGGTGCGGGTGTACATGTCAGCAACTTTGGCTTGAACCAGCTGGAATTCTCCAATTGACTGGCCAAACTGTTTGCGATCGTGGATATAGGGAATAACTAGGTCTAGGCAGGCTTGCATGATTCCCAACGGGCCAGCAGCGAGAACAACACGCTCATAATCCAGCCCACTCATTAGCACTTTGACCCCTTGGTTTACTTCCCCAAGCACATTTTCTACAGGGACAGGACAATTTTTGAATACTAGCTCGCAGGTGTTGGAGCCGCGCATACCCAGTTTGTCTAGCTTCTGTGCGTGGCTGAAACCGTCAAAGTCTTTTTCGATGATAAAGGCGCTAATGCCGTGGGAGCCTTTGGTCGGCTGCGTTTTAGCGTAAACCACCAGTACGTCGGCGTCTGGCCCATTGGTGATCCACATTTTGCAGCCGTTGAGTAGGTAATGGTCGCCTTTGAGTTCCGCTTTTAGCTGCATGCTCACCACGTCAGAACCAGCGTTAGGCTCACTCATCGCGAGGGCACCGACATGAGTGCCTGCAACTAGCTTGGGCAAGTATTTTTCCCGTTGGGCATCATTGCCATTGCGGAAGATTTGATTGACACAAAGATTGGAGTGGGCGCCATAACTTAGAGCAACAGAGGCGGAAGCGCGGCTTAACTCTTCCATGGCAACGACATGGGCGAGATAGCCCATTTCCGCTCCACCATAATGCTCAGAGACGGTTACGCCCAATAAACCCATTTCTCCTAGAAGAGGCCACAACTGATTTGGAAAACTGTTTGAGTGATCAATTTCTGCTGCAAGTGGCGCTATTTCGGATTGAGCAAATCCGCTGACATGTTCGCGCAGCAAGTTGATAGATTCATCTAACCCGAAATTTAGAGGGGTATAGTTTGCTAGCATAACGCCTCCGAGTGCGACACATAGCCGCGTGGATATAAATCACTCGAAGACGGTAAATCTAGCTAGTCGGTTTGGCTGACCAACAGGGCTTTTTCACATCGCTCTCTGGCGACATTCAAATCTTCAAGCATGTTTTTAATATCATCGAGTTGGCGCATCAGCACCGCCTCTTTCTCATCAATTATCTTGAGCATTTCAGTTAACTGAGTATCACCTTGATGAGTGTCGTACAGCTCAAACAGTTCACGAATTTCTGCAAGTGAGAAGCCCAACCTTTTGCCGCGTAGTATCAGTTTCAAACGCGTTTTATCACGGCGGTTGTAAATCCGCATACTGCCTTTGCGCTCTGGTTGAATTAGCCCTTCATCCTCATAAAAACGGATGCTGCGCGTTGTAATGTCGAACTCTTTTGCTAGGTCGCTAATTTTGTACTTATCCACTGCAGTTCAATTCCTAGTTTAATTTTCTTGGGTCTTGAGCCAATCAACATCGGCTGAAGCAAAAATCGTTTTGTAGTTTTTAGTTGTTACTTTACGTTTACGTAAATGTTAGTGCTATGCTTACGTAAACGTCAAGAAATTAACCGAGCTTGAGTGGAGTTGCTAAGCAAGGGTAAATCAAAGGATCAGCGCCATGCAGGATAAAGAGATTTGGATAGTGTCGGCAAAACGGACTCCTATGGGTAAGTTTCAAGGCATGCTTGCTGAATACTCTGCTCCTCAGTTGGGTGCGATGGCGATTCAAGCTACGCTTGAGCAAGCCAACCTAACGTCTGCGACCCTAGATGAAGTCTATATGGGATGCGTACTGCCTGCGGGATGTGGTCAGGCGCCTGCGCGTCAAGCGGCACTAGGTGGTGGCGTTGACCAAAGTACACCATGCACAACAGTCAATAAGGTGTGTGGCTCAGGCATGAAGGCGGTGATGCTAGCATATGATTCGATCAAAGCCGGAGCGATTCAATCTGCTTTAGCGGGTGGAATGGAGAGCATGACCAATGCCCCATATCTGCTTAAAGAGTCGCGTAGTGGAATGCGTTTAGGCCACAAAACCACTTATGACCATATGTTCTTAGATGGTTTGCAAGATGCCTACCAAGGTGAGCTCATGGGCGTCTATGGTCAGCAAATCGCTGACAAGCTCGAATATACCCGTGAGCGAATGGATGATTGGGCGAAACAGTCAGTGTACCGAGCAATCTCGGCCGATAAACAGAATATGTTTGCAGATGAAATGGTTGAGGTTGAACTAGCCGATGGCCAAATACTCGATTACGACGAACTGCCTCGAACCATTGAGCCAAACAAGATCCCCCAACTAAAACCAGCCTTTGCAAAACAGGGCACTATTACTGCTGCGAACTCGAGCGCGATATCTGATGGTGCAGCGGTGCTCTTAGTAATGGACGCGGCTCAGGCTAAGCATCATGAGTTAAAGCCTTTAGCGATTATTAAAGGTCACTCAACGCATGCTAGGCAACCTGCAGAGTTTACGGTTGCACCAGTTCACGCGATAGAGCAATTACTGTCACGATTAGATTGGGAAGTGAACGATGTCGATCTATGGGAGATCAACGAAGCCTTTGCTGTGGTAGCGCAAATTGCCGCCGATCAACTCAAGTTAGACAATAGTAAAGTCAACATTAAGGGTGGTGCTTGCGCATTAGGGCACCCAATAGGGGCAAGTGGTGCACGAATTTTAACTACTCTGATATATAGCCTAAGACAGCTACAAGCCTATGGAGTCGATGGTGATGCGAGCCGACGCAAAGCGATGAAGGGCATTGCTGCCATATGTATAGGCGGTGGAGAAGCGACGGCAATCGCCATTGAAGTTTCCGTTTAATACTTAGTTTAACAAAAAGCTTAAAAGGACAGAGCAATGACACAAATCGTCTCGTTATTTATTGGTGGTGAGTTTTGCCAATCGGAAACCAACGACTGGATAGATGTGACTAACCCAGCCACTAACCAGATCATTGCTGAGTTACCGTGTGCGACGGAAGATGAAATAGAGCGAGCGATTGCCAACGCACAAAGTGTGTTTGAACAGTGGAAAAACGTCGCTGTGTCTGAGCGTGCGCGTGTGATGTTGAAGTACCAACATCTGCTCAAAGAGCATCATGATGAGCTAGCAGTTATCGTTTCAAAAGAGACGGGTAAAACAACGGTTGATGCCAAAGGTGATGTTTGGCGAGGCATTGAAGTGGTAGAGCAAGCGGCCAACATTGCCAGCAATATGATGGGGGAAACGGTTGAGAATGTCGCGACCGATATCGACTCCTATTCGTTGATCCAACCTCTGGGTGTTTGCTGCGGGATCACGCCATTTAATTTCCCTGCCATGATCCCTTTGTGGATGTTCCCATTAGCGATAGCAGCAGGTAACACCTTCGTTCTTAAGCCTTCAGAGCAGGTACCACTAACCGCGATGCGCTTAGCTGAGCTATTTGAGTTAGCCGGAGCGCCTAAAGGAACGTTGCAGATTGTTCACGGCAATAAGACTCAGGTCGATTACTTGCTCAAGCACCCAATGATTAAAGCGGTTTCTTTTGTCGGTTCTGTGCCTGTTGCCAAACACATCTACCAAACAGGAACAGCTCACCATAAGCGAGTTCAAGCGTTTGCAGGAGCGAAAAATCATATGGTGGTGATGCCTGACGCAAGCAAAGAGCAAGTGATTAGCAACTTGGTTGGCTCTTCGGTGGGCGCAGCGGGGCAACGTTGTATGGCAATTTCTGTGGCTGTGTTTGTTGGCAGTTCAAAACAGTGGGTTGATGACTTAGCGGTTGAGATGGCGAAAGTTAAACCGGGGGCTTGGAACGATGATCAGGCAGGTTATGGGCCGCTGATCAGCAAACAGGCAAAGCAGCGAGTGACTAGCTTGATTGAAGAGGGCAAAGCTCAGGGAGCCAAATGCGTACTCGATGGACTGAACTGCGAAGTTGTAGGTTTTCCAGATGGTAACTGGCTCGCGCCAACTTTGTTTAGCAAGGTGACCACTGATATGGCGATCTACCAACAAGAGATCTTTGGCCCTGTGCTCGTTTGTATCGAGGTTGAAACGTTGGAAGAGGCAATAGCGCTAATCAACAATAACCCTTATGGCAATGGCACATCTATTTTTACCGCCAGTGGCGCAGCAGCGAGAAAGTTCCAACATGAGATTTTGGTCGGGCAGGTAGGGATTAATGTTCCCATTCCTGTTCCGCTGCCGTTTTTCTCCTTTACCGGTTGGCGAGGTAGCTTCTATGGTGACCTCCACGCTTATGGTAAGCAGGCGGTGCGTTTTTATACCGAAACCAAAACTGTTACGGCGCGTTGGTTTGATGACGATATCCCAAGCGGCCCTAACATGACGATTCAGCTTCGATAAGGAGGCGTTATGGAATTCGAGTTAAATGAAGACCAAGTCGCTTTTGCCGATACTGCAAGCCAGTTTGCCAAAGAGCAGCTTATGCCGAATGCTGCGGCGTGGGATGAACAACAAATTTTCCCTAAAGAGGTTCTCAAGCAGGCTGGAGAGCTTGGTTTTCTTGGTCTGTATACGCCGGAAGAGCAGGGTGGACTGGGTTTGAGCCGCTTAGACTCGTCTATTGTTTTTGAGCAGCTCGCCATGGGTTGTACTTCAACCACGGCATTTATGACCATCCACAATATGGTTTCATGGATGATTGGCTGCTTTGCTACTCAAGAGGTTCAAGAACAGTTTTGTCCTAAGGTGATTAGCGGCGAATGGTTAGGCTCGTACTGTTTGACCGAGCCGAATGCGGGTTCAGATGCTGCTTCATTAACCACAACCGCCAAATTAACCGAGCAAGGATATGTGATTAACGGCAGCAAGGTGTTTATCTCCGGTGCTGGCGAAACCGATGTGCTGGTAGTAATGGCTCGGACGGGTGAACAGGGCGCAAAAGGAATCTCGGCATTCGTGGTACCTGCTGATAGCCAAGGTATTAGCTACGGTCGCAAAGAGCCGAAAATGGGTTGGAACTCCCAGCCAACACGAAGCATCACATTTGAAAATGTTGTCGTTCCTAAAGAGTACTTGCTTGGAGAAGAGGGACAGGGCTTCACTTTTGCGATGAAAGGGCTCGATGGCGGACGGATCAACATCGCCACCTGTTCCGTCGGAACCGCGCAACAAGCATTAAACCTTGCACTTGAATATAGCAAGGAGCGTAAACAGTTCGGCAATGCACTGGCAAGCTTTCAGGCGCTGCAGTTTAAGTTGGCTGATATGGCAACAGAGTTGATCGCCGCGCGGCAAATGGTCAGGCTGGCGGCAAGCAAATTAGACCTTGGCGACCCAAACGCAACAGCTTACTGCGCAATGGCGAAACGATTCGCTACCGATGTGGGTTTTAAGGTCTGTGATCAGGCGCTTCAGTTGTTTGGCGGCTATGGTTATATCAAAGAGTATCCGTTGGAGCGCCATTTCAGAGATGTCAGAGTCCATCAAATACTCGAAGGAACCAATGAGATCATGCGCCTAATCATCGCACGACGGTTACTAAGCGAAGGCTCGCAAATACTCTAAGGGAATCGATTATGTCTCAGCAAACCATCAATTCGATTGAACATAAGATTGACAACCATGTGGCTGTGCTAACCATGAACAATCCGCCAGCCAATACCTGGACTAAACAGAGTTTGAATCAGTTAAAAAGCTTAGTGTTAGAGTTCAATGATAACTTAGATGTCTACGCGTTAGTGATTACTGGGCAAGGCGACAAGTTCTTCTCTGCAGGTGCGGATCTTAACTTGTTTGCTTCGGGTGATACACGTGTTGCTGCGGAGATGGCGCGGGTGTTTGGCGAAGCGTTTGAAACCTTAAGTGCATTTCGAGGCGTCTCAATTGCTGCGATTAATGGTTACGCAATGGGCGGTGGGCTAGAGGTCGCTC
Source organism: Vibrio tubiashii (assembly GCA_000775715.1). GTDB lineage: Bacteria > Pseudomonadota > Gammaproteobacteria > Enterobacterales > Vibrionaceae > Vibrio > Vibrio tubiashii_A. Next base: position 92,771 of record JRWQ01000001.1, on the reverse strand, counting down.
TAGCCTGTGATATTAGAGTCGTTGAACAGCAGGCAATGCTGGCTTTACCCGAGGCTAAAGTGGGTCTATTGCCATGTGCGGGAGGCACGCAAAATCTTACCGCGCTGGTGGGGGAAGGCTGGGCAAAACGAATCATACTATGCGGCGAACAAGTGAGTGCGGAAAAGGCACTAGAAATTCGTTTAGTGGAAGAAGTGGTTGAGCAAGGAAAGGCATTAGAGACAGCCGTTCGCCTTGCTGAAATGGTCGCAAACCAATCGCCGTCTTCGGTTACTGCGTGTAAGTCATTAATCCAAAACACCCGTAATCACCCAATTTCCCACGGACTATTGAAAGAGCGAGAACTGTTTATCCACCTATTTGATACTCAGGACCAAACCGAGGGCGTTAATGCCTTTTTGGAGAAACGCCGCCCGGAGTGGAAAAATAGTTAGGTTTAGGAGGAAGCAATATGAGGGAATCTGTTCATTTTGCTGAGCTGCCCTGTAGTGACAGCGAGCATAAAATTGCCATCGCGACGTTAGATAACGCGGCATCTTTAAATGCCCTTTCGTTGGATATGCTGACTAGCTTGAAGCACCAACTAAATAAGTGGCACGATGACGACACCATCATCTGTGTGCTACTTGAGGGGGCAGGAGATAAAGCATTTTGCGCCGGGGGTGATGTACGCACTATGTACAGGGTGATGCACGAATCGACGGATGCGCAGATAGAAGATTTCTGCACCCACTTTTTTACCATCGAATATCAATGTGACTATTTAATCCATACCTATTGTAAACCTATCATTGCATGGGGGCAGGGCATCGTTATGGGCGGGGGCATGGGCCTCTATATGGGCTCTAGTCACAAAGTGGTTACGCCAAGCTCGCGCCTTGCGATGCCGGAAATCAGTATTGGCTTATACCCAGATGTTGGCGGAACATGGTTTTTAAATCGTCTCGATGACGGAATGGGGCTATTTCTAGGTTTGACAGGGATGATGGTCAATGCTGCTGATGCACTTCAACTTCACTTGGCTGATCACATGGTACTGTCGAGTAGCAAAGCAACATTGCTAGAGCAACTCCAAGTCGCAGACTGGGATTGTGGTGATGACGCTTATGAAGTGGTCACAGAAATGCTTGAGTCTTTACAAATGGAAGCCCAAGAGCAGGCTCCTGCAACGCAGATCAGCCGTTATTTACCTCACATACAAAGGGCATGTCACGGCGAGAATATCACGCAAGTCGTCGAGCAAATTGATGCGCTCGATATAAGTGAACCTTGGCTAGAAACGGCCAAGAATAACCTTAAGCAGGGCAGTCCGATTAGTGCTCATATCTGCTATCGCCAGATGATTGATCACCACAACCTCTCGCTAGCGGATTGTTTTCGTTTAGAGCTGACTCTTTCAGTCCGAAGCGCCTTACTTGGAGAGTTTCGTGAAGGGGTACGTTCGAGACTCATCGATAAGGATGGCGAGCCTAACTGGCGGTATAAGAGCGTTGCCGAGGTTGATGAGCAGGTTATTGAAGGTTTGTTTACTCCTCTTTGGGATGATGAGAATCATCCTCTATTTCAACTCGGGCATTACTAACCACTTTCAGGAGCATGACTTATGGAAACCATCGCATTCATCGGGTTAGGTAACATGGGCGCACCGATGGCACGTAATCTCATCTCGGCTGGATTCAATGTTCAAGTCTATGACTTAGTTGAGAGCCTAACCAAACCACTGGCCGAAGCGGGGGCTAAGGTCTGCGACTCTTTGAAAAATGTTGTTGAGGGCGCTGATGTGGTGATTAGCATGTTACCTGCTGGCGAACATGTTAGGTCGGTTTTTATAGGCAGTGATGGACAAGGATTACTTAACCATATCAGCAAAGATGCTTTGGTCATTGACTCGTCGACGATAGATCCTGAATCAGCGCGGTTAGTCGGTGCCGCAGCAGATGAAAAGGGCGTTAAGTTTGTCGATGCCCCGGTTTCCGGCGGTGTCGCGGGGGCACATGCAGGCACGCTGACCTTTATCGTTGGCGGTAGCGATGAGGCTTTCACCAATGCTCAAATGATTTTGCAGCACATGGGAAAAAACATTTTCCATGCCGGAGACGTAGGTTCAGGTCAAATGGGTAAGATCTGTAACAACTTGATGCTTGGGATATTAATGTCTGGCACTTGTGAAGCCCTTAATCTAGGTATTGATAACGGTCTCGACCCTAAAGTGTTGTCAAATATTATGTTGCAGAGTTCAGGTAGAAACTGGGCGCTTGAGCTATATAACCCTTGTCCGGGAGTAATGGAAAATGCGCCAGCATCGAAACAATACCAACCAGGCTTTATGAGCAAATTAATGCTAAAAGATCTTGGCCTTGGATTAGAAGCAGCAGCAAAAAGCCAATCTTCGGTTCCTATGGGATCATTGGCTCGTAACCTCTACGCTTTTCACAACATGAATGGCAATGAAGAGCTCGATTTTTCTAGTTTGTTTGCGTTTTATCAGTCAAAGAGCTCGCAGGAATAAGGATAGGTAGACATGATCTTGAAAGAGAGCGTCGTCGCGATTACTGGGGCTGGTCAGGGGTTAGGGCAGATGATGGCGGTGACTTTAGCTCATGCAGGTTCTGAGTTGGCCCTAATCGATGTAAACGAAGATGCACTGCTAGAGACACAGCGACAATGCCATATGCTAGGTGTCAAAGCGTTAATCTATGCTGCTGATGTCACAAGTGAGGTACAGGTTGAACAGGTATTTAGTGACATTGTCACGGATTTTGGTCAGTTGGATGGTTTGATCAACAATGCGGGTATCCTTAGAGATGGGCTACTTGTTAAAGTGAAAGATGGGCAAATCACTAAGATGCCATTGGAGCAGTTTAACTCGGTGATTGATGTCAACTTAACCGGGACGTTTCTCTGTGGCCGAGAAGCTGCAGCGAGTATGATTAAAACCAAGCGAAAAGGTCTGATCATCAATATCTCTAGTGTTGCTCGTGCTGGGAACATTGGCCAAACCAACTATGCCGCTTCCAAAGCCGCTGTTGCTACTCTTGCGACCACGTGGGCGAAAGAGCTAGCTAAGTTTGGCATTCGCGCGGCTGCTATCGCCCCAGGCGTTATCAAGACACCAATGGCTGCGCAGATGAAGCCAGAGGCTATCGCTCGATTAGAGTCTATGATCCCTGCAGGGCGTATGGGAGAAACTTCAGAAATAGCGAACACAGTGAAGTTTATTTTTGAGAACGACTATATCAATGGGCGAGTCATTGAAGTTGATGGCGGAATAAGGATGTAGTGGTTCGTAAGTTTATTTTTTCGGTTTTATAGTCGTAAAGTTGAGTATTCCTGCTTACACTTAAAAATAAAATTATCAACAGTAAAGAGTCTTACCTGATTGTGTTTGTTGTATTAGGTGAGTTGACATGATGTTAGTTGGCGACATTCCTCAAATTTAATTGCGCGGAGATAGGATTTCCGCAAGAGGTAGTCGTTATGAAAATAGCAACTAAGATTGTACTAGCATCAACAATATTGTGCTCGCTCGCCGTTGTCGTGACGGGAATAATTGTCGGGTGGCGTTCGTCTGATTTATCAGAAGCAGCCTTGTATGAACGGGCAAACAATCAGCTTATCTCTGTCAGAGAAATAAAAAAAAGTGAGATAGAAAACTATTTTGACCAAATAAGCGGTCAGGTGGTGACGACTGCTAATTCTGTTGGGGTGCTTGATGCGATGACTCTCTTTGCAGAAGCGTTTAGGGACTATCCGATACAATCTGTTTCTGAAAACGATCTTAGTCAACTACGTAGCTACTATCAGTCAAATTTTGGCGCAACTTACCGGGAAGCGAATGATGGTGCATCGGCTAATGAAATGCAAAAACTGAGTTCGTTATCTCCTCTTGCAAAAGCACTTCAAGCGCGTTACATAGGCACAAATCCTAACCCTCTAGGTGAAAAGCACCAGTTAATGGCGGATACACTGGGTACTCGCTACGATGAGATACACAAAACTTATCATCCAAGTATCAAAGGCTTTCTGGAACAGTTCGGTTACTACGATATTTTTCTCGTCGATAATCTGGGCAACGTTGTTTATTCGGTTTTCAAAGAGCTCGACTTTGCAACTAATTTGAATACTGGCCCATATTCGGCAAGCGGTATAGCAAAAGCTTATAAACGCGCGTTGAGTTTGTCGGCTTCTCAATTTCATCTAGAGGATTTCGCGCCATACTTTCCATCCTATGAAGCGGCCGCTTCGTTCATTGCAACTCCAATTAAACAATCTGGAAAAACCTTAGGGGTGTTGATTTTCCAAATGCCTGTGGACGAGATTAACCGAATCATGACCTTCGGCAGAAATTGGAGCAATGCGGGCTTAGGAAGTAGTGGCGAAACATACTTGATTGGTCAAGACAGCCTGATGAGAAGCGAGTCTAGGTTCCTGCTAGAGGATCCAAACGGATACTTTGACGTATTGAAAGAAGCAGGTGTGAGCCCCGGTATATTGGCACAAATTAGAGGAAAGTCCTCAGCGATCGGTCGACAACCTGTTATGACGTCAACGTCTAAAGCTTCCCTAAATGGGCGAAGTGGCTCAGACGTTATTACCGATTACAGAGGGGTAGAGGTGCTGTCTGCGTATTCGCCTGTTAATGTTGCAGGGTTAACTTGGGGCATTATTACCGAAATTGATAAAGATGAAGCGTTAAAAGATCTAGATGCTTTAATTAGTTCGGTTGTGTTTACGGTGGTGACGAGCATAGTGGTAGTCGTGGTGGTGGCTATGCTGATTTCCTATTTCCTTGGCAACAGCATTGCTAGACCGATTAAGCGAGCGAGTGGACAAGTTCAGCTCATTAGCAGGAATAGCGATTTAACTAAGCGCCTTGAAGTAGAAGGAAAAGACGAAATGACCGATTTGGCTATTTCGCTCAATGGCCTGTTTAGTCACCTGCAAGATATCATCGGCAAGTTTGGCCAGGCAACGCACAGTTTAAATAGCAATACACAGAGTATGGCGACTAACATGAACAATACGCGTGACTCGGTGGCTGATCAAAATCATCGAACCGAATCTGTGGCAACTGCGGTCAATGAAATGAGTGCTTCTATTGCTGAAGTTGCTCAGTTCGCGACCCGTGCGGCGGAATTTGTAAAGCAAGCGAATAACACGGGTAGTCAAGGGGTGGATATTGGTCGAAATTTGGGTGAAGAGATATCGCAATTAGATGCTGAAATGAAAGAGGCGGTTTCTGCCATTGAGCGCTTAAACAATGAAACTCACTCTATTGCTGAAGTGCTTGATGTGATTCAAGGAATCGCTGAGCAAACTAATTTGTTAGCGTTGAATGCGGCGATAGAAGCAGCGCGAGCAGGAGAGCAAGGTAGAGGTTTTGCGGTGGTGGCTGATGAAGTACGTTCGCTCGCAGGAAGAACACAAGCTTCTACTGAAGAAATTCGAGATAAAATTGAGTCACTACAACGTGAAACGAGTGGTGTCTCAAAAAGTATTGAAAGCGCAAATATTACCGTATCTCAGGGCGTATCTACTTGTGATCAAAACACGCAAATGCTTGAACAAATAGTCACTATGCTTAACGAACTTAATGAAATGAATATTCAGATTGCGTCTGCGACGGAAGAGCAGAGAGCGGTGACTGATGAGATCAGTGGTAGTATTACTTCAATTGCTGATGCATCAGCTTCGGTTTCAGTGCAAGTTCAGGATGTGGATGATGTGCTGCAGGGACTGTCGGAACAAGCTGAGCAGTTAAACTCTGAAGTATCACAGTTTAAGTATTAGTTGTTGTTTAATTGAAAACGGACTTTTTTTCTTGCTATCAGTAACATAGACTAAAGGCTAGTCAAATGGAGTTATTGATAACATGGAACTAGCAACTTTTCTTGAACGCCTTTCAAGCCAACCCGATTCAATTCAGTTTGAACAGACGATGGCAGTGATTGATGCCAACTACGATTTCGCACCAACCGCTTTTGTAAATGGTGGAACACTAAACGATGCCAATCAAAATAACGGTTCGTGCAAAATATTCGCATTTGGCCAATTAAACAATCTGGATATCGCATCTACATTGGCATGCTTCGGTAAGTTTTATCGTGAGGATGTGCTTGGTAATCCTGATGGCCAAGACCATGCCAATATCCGCAACTTTATTCAATTTGGTTGGCAAGGCATCAAATTTGAAGGCGATGCTTTAGCGAAAAAGTAATCACAAAAGGAGCCGAGTGCTCCTTTTTAGATCAGAGTAATACTATGGATAATCTAACGCTTGCAAAGTTTCTCGACACATTCAATTGTGCTGAAGCCGACTACCCGTTTGGACCTGAAGCACTGGTCTATAAAATAAAAGGTAAAATGTTCGCTATATTAGCCAAGCGAGAAGGGCGTGAGTACGTCACAGTAAAAGTGGTTCCAGGGGATGGTGAAGTGCTGACCTCGCAATTTGTCGACATTACACCTGGATACCACACCAATAAAAGACACTGGGTTACGGTTTATTATCCCGGAGATGTAGAAGATGGTTTGGTCGAAGATCTATGTGAACGCTCGTACAATCTAGTGGTAAGCAAGTTGCCTAAAGCGGTTCGAATAGAGTTGGGTGCTGCGTAGTTAGTAAATAAAGTAACCAACTACGGCGAAACTCACGTCAGTCTGGTTTAAAACTCAACAAACAAACTTAAATTTATGATTTTTGTTTGACTCTCTGAGCTCAATCCGTAAAGTATGCAGCGAACGCAGGGTAGACTACCTAAAGCGTTGAAAATCAAAGGCGCGTTGGCAGAGTGGCTATGCAGCGGATTGCAAATCCGTGGACCTCGGTTCGACTCCGGGACGCGCCTCCACTACTTCTTAAAGTAGCAAGCCAGCCTAGTGCTGGTTTTTTTTGTCTTTGAATTCCTTGCTGATGAATATCATAGCTCTATACCATGGCCTATGCGGTGCGTAGCGCACAGGTTTGGTGCATTGGCATTTGTTAAGTTAAATCTAACTCCTTGAATATCAAGTCTTAATGAGTTGGCATTCAATTTGCTCATCCAGTTTAGCTCGGCTGCAACGAGCACAAAATATATAACAACGTCACAGGCAATGAAGCCTCCTTCACTCGAGCAGTGAAGGAGGCTTTTTTTCAAGGAGTAAGTGATGAAAAGGGAATGTACAAAGACAGCTTGCCCATATTGTGGAGTAGGCTGCGGTGTTGAAGTATATCAATTAGGAATTCAGGGTGATAAGCAGCATCCTGCCAACTCAGGCGCTCTGTGTGTAAAAGGCTCGGCGTTAGCGCAAAGCCTAGATATGCCGTCTCGACTGCTGTATCCCAAGCTCAATGGAGAAGAGATCAGTTGGGATCAAGCGACAGATATTATTGCCAATGCCTACCATGAGGCGATTGTAGAGAGTGGCCCAGATTCGACGGCCATGTATGTCTCTGGTCAACTGCTAACCGAAGATTACTACGCTGCGAACAAGTTTATGAAAGCGACCGTAGGGAGCGCGAACATCGATACCAACTCGCGACTCTGTATGTCGTCGGCGGTTGTGGCGCACAATCGCGCATTTGGTGAAGATGTTGTTCCGGTCAACTATGCCGATATTGACGAGGCTGAACTTATCGTTATCTGTGGCGCGAATACAGCATGGACACACCCTGTACTATTTAGACGAATTCAGCAAGCTAGAGAGCATAACCCTGAACTGAGACTGGTTGTGATTGACCCAAGAGAGACCGTCACGGCGCAGCAATCTGATCTGCATTTAGCGCTGCCGAATGACGGTGATATTGCACTGTTTAATGGCTTACTGCGCTACTGTGTTGATACAGCCAATATAGACCAAGCGTATATCGATCAGCACACATCAGGTTTTACTGAGCTATTAGACTCGCTAGCTTCAAACGCTTTCAGCATCAATCAACTTAGCGACCAGCTTAGCCTTAGCCAAGAGCAACTTAAGACCTTCTATCGCTGGTTTGCGAATACCAAAAAGACCATTACCTTGTTCTGCCAAGGAGTAAACCAGTCTCAATCGGGTTCTGACAAAGCCAACGCGATCATTAATGCCCACCTAGCTACGGCAAAAATTGGTGTTAAAGGGGCAGGGCCGTTCTCAATTACCGGTCAGCCGAATGCCATGGGCGGTCGAGAAGTGGGTGGCTTGGCTAATCAGTTAGCGATACATCGTGGTTTTGATGATGAGTCTATTAAGCTCATCAGTGAATTTTGGCAAACCGATAACCTAGCGTCAAAGCCAGGACTAAAAGCGATCGAGATGTTTGAAGCGGTCGATCGCGGTGAGATTAACATTATTTGGGTCATGGCGACCAACCCAGTGGTTTCAATGCCAGACAATACCTTCGTAAAACGCGCACTAGAAAAGTGCCCAATGGTGATTGTCTCTGATGTGACTGGAGACTCTGATATCGCAAAATACGCCACCTTATTATTGCCCGCAGCGGGTTGGGGCGAGAAGCAAGGTATGGTGACCAACTCAGAGCGAATGCTCACACGTCAGCGTCAGTTCACATCACCTAAAGGGCAGTCTAAACCTGACTGGCTCGCTATCTGTGAAGTGGGTGAAAAGCTATGTAATTTACAGTGTAAGCCGAACGCATTTGGCTTTGAGTCTGAAGCGGATGTGTTTAGAGAATTCGCGGCCATGAGCGGTATCAATAAACAGAGTCCACTCCTGTTTGATATCTCTGAATACGCACAGATCAGCAACGAAGAGTATCAAGCGTGGCAGCCAGTACAGTGGGGCGGAACTCGCCCTTACGAGTCAGGTAGCTACAGCTTTGCTGATGGAAAAGCGCGCTTTGTTGTTCCTGTAATGCCTATTAGCGAGCAAGAGTCGTCATGGTGGCTCAATTCTGGTCGTCAGCGCGATCAGTGGCACACCATGACTCGCACGGGTTATATCACGCATTTGGCCGCGACTGAGCCGGAACCAACCGTCTATATCAATAGCCGTTCTGCAGCTTATATCGACGTTAAAGAAGGGCAGCTCATCTCATTGGTGAGCGATAATAGCGACAGTCGTATTTATGCAAAAGCAACCATTGATGATGGTCTAGGTAATCGACAGCTGTTTATGTCGATGCACTGGGCTGGCGAATATGGCCTTGCTAGTCAAGTTAACGCTGTATTAAGCCGTTGCGCGGACCCATACTCAGGCCAGCCCGCATTTAAGTCGCAGAAAATTGCGATTGAGCCTGTAGCAGTCAAAACCTATGGACTTTATGTTGGTGAGAAGTTTGTAGACCGAGACTTCCTATATCAATCTTTCCAAGCTGAAGAGCGTGTTGGGATTTGGCGTTTCGCTGACAGCTTGCCTGCAGATAGAGCCTATGTCTCCAATCTAGGCTCGACACCACATCAACGTGAAGTGATCCTCGAACTAGAGCTAGGTTGGTTAACCGTCGGTTATGACGAGTTAGGTGACAGTAAAGTGATTCGTTCGATCTTGATTGCTTCCAATCACCCAATCGCGGCTGATGCAACAGAGTTGGCAGGACTGATTGGTAAACCACTCACCTTCACCGCGCTCCTTTCAATTGCGGCTCAGGAAGAAGCAACCGAATTGATTTGTAGCTGTTTTCGCGTCAACGATAAGCAGATTGTGCGTGAACTAGAGGGTGGTGAGTGCACTAGCGTCAATCAACTGAAAAGCAAGCTCAAATGTGGCACCAACTGTGGTTCTTGCTTACCTCAAGTTGAACAGTTGGTTGCTGAGTACCACCAAACGATTGTTGTGACTAAGTAGGAGCAGAGCATGAAAATGGATTTACTGTACAAAGAAGGTTCCCAACTCGGTTTGCGCGGTGCAGGTTTTGTCGCTCATGACTATGTTGAGCACACCATTGACGGCTCCGATAACGAACAAAGTAGACAGGGTGGTACAGGCAAGGTATTGCTAGTCGGTGCGGGCCCTAACGACCCGGAGTTGCTAACAGTCAAAGCGATGAAAGCGATTCAGAACGCGGATGTGATTGTCTATGACCGTTTAGTGAATCAAGAGATCCTCGAATTCGCGTCCACTCAGTGCAAGCTGATCTACGTAGGTAAACGCTGCGGTCAGCCGAGCCTAAAGCAGGAAGAGATCAGCCAAATATTGGTTGATTGTGCCAAGCTTGGTAAGCAAGTGGTTAGGCTTAAAGGTGGTGACCCGTTTATCTTTGGTCGCGGTGGTGAAGAGGGCTTGTTGCTGGCTGAAAATAATATTGAGTATCAAGTCATCCCAGGAATTACCGCGGCCATTGGTTGTGCCGCATCTTCGTATATTCCATTAACCCATCGTAAAGTGGCTCGAAGCGTTACCTTTGTGACCGGACAAGTGGTAACCGGAGCACTACCTGCTTGGTCTCAGCTTGTCGGTGCAGGTCAAACACTGGTGTTCTACATGGGATTAGAGAAAGCCGACGATATTCAGCGAGGTTTGATTAGCAATGGCTTAGATGGCGATTTCCCGCTTGCGATTGTTACCCATGGTTGTAGCCGACAGCAAAAGGTGCATGTTTCCTGTTTAAGTGAGCTAACTTCCAAAGCGCAGGAACTGAAAGGAGTGAGCCCGGCATTGATTATATTGGGAGAAGTGGTCAAACTGAGAGCCGAACTAATGGCTACGCTCGAAAGCGTTGTTTCTCAAGAGGAAGTATGAGCACAATTTTAGAATGTATTCGCACTGTAGGTCGAGGTGAGCGCGGACGTAAACCACTTACGTTTGAACAGGCGTACAAAATCATGGATGAGTATCTTGATGGTCAATGCGGTGACGATCAAATGGCGATGCTACTAATGTTGATTCGAGTGCAAAACGAAACTCAGCAAGAGATTGCAGGTTTCGTAAAGGCGTTTCAGTCTCGCGTACCGAGTTTAGGCGCAGATATAGATTGGCCATGCTATGCGGGCAAACGGAGCGGCGCAGGCCAGCCTTGGCATCTGTTAGCCGCTAAAATCCTATCGCAACATGGCTACAATGTGCTGCTTCACGGCTATCACGATAGACCTGCAGGGCGATTGCATGCGGAAGATTACTTAGATCATGTCGACGTACAAATCGCTGATTCGCCGGAGCATGCGAAGAGTCTACTTGAAACTCATGGCATTGCTTACTTACCGCTTAAGCATTTTGCTCCACAAGCGGAAATCATGATTGGCTGGAAAAATCGTTATGGATTGCGTACTCCGATCAACACGGTTGTTCGTGCGTTAAACCCGGGTGGCGCGAAACTTGGCCTACGCGGTAGTTTTCATCCTGGCTTTCAGCAGCTTCACGCCGAAGTGGAGAGCGAAATTGGCTTAACCAGTCACGCAGTTGTTTCATTTAAGGGTCAGTCTGGCGAGTCGGAGTACAATCCTAAGGTGAGTCAAACGGTTTGGGTAAGTACGCCAAACGGTGTTGAGTCTCACTACTGGACTGAACGAATGCTGACAGACATCCCTCTACCAAGCCAATGTCTGTTTGGTACTGATGAATTGAACCTCAACATGATGGCAAACACCATAGTATCTACAATGGCAGCAACGCTGTTTGCCGAATCTAATGATTTAGAGCAGGCCTTCGAAAAAGCCTATAGTTTATGGTCTAACTACTGCAAAAATCACTGATTTTACTACTTGGCACATTCCTTGTTATGCCTCTTATTAGATAGAGAGCACAACAGGGAATGTTCATGAATAAAAACCTCTCACAAAATCCTCTTATTGTGTGTAGTGATCAAGTCGAAGAATCGGTGCGATTAACCACTCAACTCGCGCAAGAGTTCGACAATATCAACAGCTGTCAGCTCAATCAGTTTGAGAAGATGCTCGACCGAGAACCCGGTGCCAATGTGGTTGTAGGTTGGCAGCAGCCGAGTGCAGAACTTCGACTGATTATCGAAGAGTGTCGACGCAGAAAGTCGCCGCTTCTGGTTGTGTTAAAACAGCTAGAGTCTAATGATATCAGCCGCTTACCAGAGAAAATGGATTACGTGATCATTCCGGCTGATAGTCAATTCTCACTTTCGCCTTGGATCGAAAATGCCTGCCAAATGCGCCATTCTGTGACTGCACTAGAAAGTGAGATCGAGCAATTAGAACTTAAGCTAGAAGAACGAAAGTTGGTTGAAAAAGCCAAAGGCTTGTTAATGAAGATGCATCAGGTCGACGAAGAAGCGGCGTTCAAAGCGATGAGGAAATCGGCGATGCAGTCGAGCCAATCGCTCGCACAGGTCGCAAAAAACCTGCTGCAAACCTTGGAAGCCCTTAAGTAACGCTCTACCACTTTGGGGTTATAAGAAAAATTCCGCATTGGTGCGAAGTGCACTAATACTAAGCAAATAGAATAGTGCCTGATAACGTGTTTTACTTAACGTGCTGATATTAAAGAATTAAATAAGTTGGCACATAACTTGGAACACTATAAACAGAAACTATGACAATCTGTTCAATCGTTACCTTGAATTATCAACGGCGGTAATAGAAAGGAAGCAATGGCGCTACAGCTCTCTGGAGTTGTAGCGCCTTTTTATTGGAGAAAACTTATGAAATGGACGTCAGCAATCAAGCGCACTTTAGTCGGCGCTGCACTTACAACCACGTTTTACGTGCCTACAACTTTCGCCGAGTTAGGGGAGCCTGAAATAGAAGACCTAAAGTTTGGTTTCATCAAGCTTACTGATATGGCACCGCTAGCGATCGCGTATGAGAAAGGCTTTTTCGAAGATGAAGATTTGTACGTCACGTTGGAAGCTCAAGCCAACTGGAAAGTACTACTAGACCGAGTCATCGACGGCGAACTTGATGGTGCACACATGCTATCTGGTCAACCGTTAGGTGCGACTATCGGTATCGGTACTAAAGCCGAGGTAATTACTGCATTCAGTATGGACCTTAACGGCAACGCGATTACCGTATCGAACAAGACTTGGGAGCAAATGAAACCAAACATCCCAGTTCAAGAGGATGGTCAATTAGTTCACCCAATCAAGGCCGATGCACTTAAACCTGTGGTTGAAAGCTATCTTGATGAAGGTAAGCCGTTCAACATGGGCATGGTGTTTCCTGTCTCAACTCACAACTACGAACTTCGTTATTGGCTAGCTGCTGGTGGGATTCACCCAGGCTACTACGCGCCAACAACAGGTGACAACAGCGGCCAAGTAAATGCAGACGTACTACTGAGCGTAACACCGCCACCGCAAATGCCAGCAACTATGGAAGCGGGCACAATCGAAGGTTACTGTGTGGGCGAACCGTGGAACCAACAAGCGGTATTTAAAGGCATCGGTGCTCCTGTCGTCACTGACTACGAAATTTGGAAAAATAACCCAGAGAAGGTGTTCGGCGTATCAAAATCATGGGCTGAAAAATATCCAAATACGCATATTCGTGTCGTGAAAGCTCTGATTCGTGCTGCTCACTGGCTAGACGAGAACGCCAACGCTAACCGTGTCGAAGCGGTGAAACTACTGGCTAAGAGCGAATACGTTGGTGCTGACTTTGAAGTTATCGCCAACTCAATGACTGGTACCTTTGAATATGAGAAGGGTGATGTACGCGAAGTGCCAGATTTCAACGTGTTCTTCCGTCACAACGCAACCTATCCATACTACAGTGATGCAATCTGGTACCTGACTCAGATGCGTCGTTGGGGCCAAATCCCTGAAGAAAAATCGGATGACTGGTACATGGAAGTGGCGAAAGAAGTATACCGTCCAGACATCTACCAACAAGCAGCGGAAGCTCTAATCGAAGATGGTGTTCTTTCTAGTACAGATTTCCCTAAATTCGCTGAAGAAGATGGCTTCCGCGCTCCGCAAACTCACTTTATCGACAATATCGTCTACGACGGCCGTTCACCAAACGCTTACCTAGAGAAGTTCGCGATTGGCCTGAAAGGCAAAGACAAAGTTTAACAACATAAAGGAGGGGGTCACCCCTCCAATAAAACTAGCAACAAGGATGTATAGGAGTCGTTATGTCGAGCAATGTAATATCATTAATTCCGAGTAGAGAGCTAGTTGCGAATAAAAGCAAAGCTATTCTACTGCCTGTTATCGGAATCTTGCTGTTTTTAATGATGTGGCATTTTAGTGCACGTCAGGTAGAAACATCACTTGGCACCTTACCTGGTCCAGCTCAAACCTATCAACAGTTCAGTAACTTAGTTAGCGAGCACTGGGAGGAGCGTGATAAAGAGATCGCGTTTATTGAGCGCCAAGAAAAACGCAACGCAGCAAAGCTAGCAAAGAACCCTGATGCTAAGGTGAAAATTCGCCCTTACACAGGGAAACCGACCTTTTTTGACCAAATAATTACCAGTTTAATCACGGTAGCGAGTGGTTTCTTACTTGCGACGGTTATTGCAATCCCTCTGGGTATTATCCTCGGCTTGAATCAAGGCGTTTACCAAGCATTTAACCCAGTAATACAGCTACTTAAACCAGTTTCACCCCTAGCCTGGCTACCGATAGTGACCATGGTGGTGAGTGCGACCTATGTCAGTGACGATCCTATGTTTGCCAAATCTTTCGTTAACTCACTGCTTACCGTTGCACTGTGTAGCTTGTGGCCAACGCTTATTAACACTGCGGTTGGTGTAACAAGCGTAGATAAAGACCTCATTAACGTGAGTAAAGTTTTGCAGCTGTCATGGTGGCAGCACATTCGAGTCATCGTTCTTCCTTCAGCCATTCCGATGATCTTCACCGGGCTTCGCTTGTCACTAGGTATCGCATGGATGGTATTGATTGCGGCAGAAATGCTGGCGCAGAACCCAGGACTAGGCAAGTTCGTATGGGACGAGTTCCAAAATGGTAGCTCGGCATCTCTAGGGCGAATCATGGTAGCGGTTATTGCTATCGGTTTTATCGGTTTACTTCTCGACCGCGGCATGTTGCAACTTCAGAAGTGGTTATCTTGGAACAAACAGCAGGCATTGCGATAAAAGGAGTTTCCTATGTCTAAAGCATTATTAGATTTAACCCAGCTGGGTATGAGTTTTCCGACACCAAACGGCGACTTTATTGCACTGAAAAATGTAAACCTGCAGATCCAAAAAGGCGAATTTATCTCATTAATTGGTCACTCTGGTTGTGGTAAATCAACGGTACTCAACCTAGTTGCAGGTCTGCACTTGCCAACGGATGGTGGCGTGATTGTTGATGGTCGTGAGGTAAGTGGCCCCGGCCCAGAACGTGCGGTGGTATTTCAGAACCACTCTCTATTGCCTTGGTTAACGGTATACCAAAACGTTGAGCTCGCAGTGAAGCAGATTGCTGATCAACACTCTGGCTCAGTTGACACTAAAACTTGGATTAAACAGCAAGTTGAACACTATTTAGAGCTGATTCAAATGTCCCATGCGGCGGATAAAAAGCCGGATGAAATTTCAGGTGGTATGAAGCAGCGTGTCGGTATTGCTCGCGCGTTGGCTCTGCAACCAAAAGTCCTACTGATGGATGAACCGTTTGGCGCGCTAGATGCGCTAACTCGTGCACGTCTGCAAGACTCACTAATGCAGATTCAAGCTGAGCTAAACAACACAGTCATCATGATTACTCACGATGTCGATGAGGCGGTACTGCTCTCTGACAAAATCGTCATGATGACCAATGGCCCAGCGGCGACGATCGGTGAAGTGTTAGAGGTGGATTTGCCAAGGCCACGTAACCGCGTTGAGCTAGCCGACGACCCTCAGTATCAGAAATGCCGTCAGTCTGTGCTTCGTTTCCTCTATGAGAAGCAGGCTAAAACAGCGGCTAGTCCGGCTGATAAAAAAGACAAAGAGCCAAAAGAGCTCGCAACAACCGCGAAAACGGCTTAAAGGAGTCACATTATGGAACATATCGTTGTCGTAGGTAATGGCATGGTTGGCCACCATCTTGTGGCTCAGTTGGTAGAGCGTGGTGCTCACCTAGAAAAACGCATTACTGTCATCGGAGAAGAGCGTTTTATCGCTTATGATCGTGTACAGCTCTCTTCGTTGTTTTCGGGCAACAGCCACCAAGACCTAATGCTGAGCAGTGAAGAGTGGTACAAAATGCATGGCATTGAGCTAATGCTCGGTAGCCAAGTGACGCAAGTTGAACGAGATAAAAAGCGTTTGGTTCTCGATGGTGATAGCGTGATGGGGTATGACCAACTTGTTCTCGCGACAGGTTCTTACCCATTCGTGCCGCCAATCGACGGTAGAGATCGCGATAATATATTTGTTTATCGTACCCTAGATGATCTTTCTGAAATCAAAACGGCCTGTCAGGACGCAAAAACAGGTGCTGTCATCGGTGGTGGTCTGTTGGGGCTAGAAGCTGCTAACGCACTGAAACTGCTAGGCGTAGAAACACACGTGGTAGAGTTTGCGCCGCGCTTAATGCCGGTTCAGCTTGACGACGGAGCAGGGCAAGTTCTTAAACAGAAAATTGAGGACTTGGGCTTAACCGTTCATACCTCGACTGCGACTGAGAAAATCTGTGATGGTGAGAGTGCCAACCACAGATTGGTGTTCAAAGACGCCGATCCGCTAGAAGTCGACGTGATTGTATTCTCTGCAGGTATTAGACCTCAAGATGCCCTAGCGCGTGAGGCAGGTATCGAGATTGGTGAGCGTGGCGGCATTGTTATCAATGATCAGTGCCAAACAAGTGATGAAAGTATCTATGCTGTGGGCGAGTGTGCCTTATGGCAGGAGAAAATATTTGGTCTAGTCGCTCCGGGCTACACCATGGCGCGAGTGGTTGCGGATCAATTACTTGAACGTGATAACCAAGGGTTCACTGGCGCAGATATGAGTACCAAACTTAAGTTGCTTGGCGTTGATGTCGCTTCGATTGGCGATGCTCATAAAGCAACGGAAGGTGCGCAAGAGATGGTGCTGCAAGATGCAGTCGCGGGTATCTATAAGAAATTGGTTGTCGATAAATCAGGAACTAAGTTGCTTGGCGCTATTTTAGTGGGAGACAACTCAGACTATGACGCGCTACTTCAATGTTACCTTAACGGAACTGAGCTTCCAGACCACGCGGCTAATTTGCTATTTGATACAGGAATGCTGAACGGCGAGGTGGATGATAGTGCCATCATCTGTTCTTGTCACAATGTCAGCAAAGGTGACTTGGTCAGCGCGATTCAAGCAGGTGCTCATGACCTAGATACGCTCAAGGCTGAAACGAAAGCGGGTACAGGTTGTGGCGGTTGTACCAGTATGGTTAAGAGTGTCTTGGATACTCAGTTAACGACTATGGGTGTTGAAGTTAACAACCACATCTGTGAGCACTTTGAATTATCGCGCCAAGAGCTATTCCACATCTGTCAGGTAGAGCAAATTAAAGACTTCGATACCTTGCTAGAAAAACATGGGAAAGGCATGGGTTGTGACCTTTGTAAGCCAACAGCGGCATCGGTCTTTGCGTCGCTATGGAATGAGCACATCATGGAGCCACAACATAGCTCGCTGCAAGACTCTAATGATGCATTCATGGCTAATCTACAGAAAGACGGCTCTTACTCAGTTGTTCCTCGTGTAGCGGGCGGTGAAATTACCCCAGATAAACTGATTGCTTTGGGTGAAGTGGCGAAGAAATACGATCTCTACACTAAAATCACTGGCGGTCAGCGTGTCGACCTATTTGGCGCTCAAGTGGAGCAGCTACCAGAGATCTGGCAAGCATTGATCGATGCAGGTTTTGAAACCGGCCATGCCTACGGTAAATCACTGCGAACAGTTAAATCATGTGTCGGTTCAACCTGGTGTCGTTACGGTATTGACGATTCTGTCGGCTTAGCCATTGAGCTAGAGAATCGCTATAAAGGCCTTCGTGCGCCGCACAAGATCAAGTTCGCTGTCTCTGGTTGTACCCGCGAGTGTGCTGAAGCGCAGAGCAAAGATATTGGTGTCATCGCAACTGAAAACGGTTGGAACCTTTATGTTTGTGGTAATGGTGGTATGCGACCAAGACACGCAGACCTGATTGCTTCGGATCTATCTAAAGCAGAGCTAGTTGCACTTATCGACCGTGTACTCATGTTCTACGTACGAACGGCGGATCGTCTACAACGAACCTCAGTTTGGATGGAGAACTTAGAAGGTGGCTTGGATTACTTGAAACAAGTAGTGATCGAAGATTCACTTAACCTTAACGAGTCTCTTGAAGCGCAAATGCAGCACATCGTCGATACCTACCAATGTGAGTGGAAGAGCACGATTGTAAACAGTGACAAACTGGCTAAGTTCAAACCATTTATCAATGCCGATGATTCAAGTCAAGCGCTACCATATCAAAGAGTGCGCGGCCAACGTATTCCGGTGAAGGAGGAAATCTAATGGAAGTCGTAGATAAAGTAAAAGTTTGTCGCTTAGATGAGTTGTCTCCCTACCAAGGTCGAGCTGCGTTAATTGATGGCGAACAAGTGGCGCTGTTCAATATTCCTGAGCATGGTGTATTTGCGGTTCAAAACTGGGACCCAATCGGTCAAGCTTATGTGCTTTGCCGAGGAATCGTGGGTGATGTAGCAGGGGAGATGTGCGTAGCTTCACCACTCTATAAACAACATTTCAGCTTAAAGAGTGGTCAATGCATCGAAAAGCCGGAAATAAAATTGTCGGTATACAAGGTAGAGGTCGAACAGGGCAATGTCTTGATTGGCTGATGGTTTGATGCGATTGTGAGCAAATAGATCGCGCCTTAATCAACGCAGATTTGTTTTTAACCACTTGAACGTTAAAACTAAATTTTTCGTTGACTCTAAATCTCTAGCCGTTAAAGTACACCCCGTTCCCACGACAACGTCGTTGGAATGGTGGTGTACCATCGCTTTTAGCGTTGCCCTGGTGGTGGAATTGGTAGACACAAGGGATTTAAAATCCCTCGGCGTTCGCGCTGTGCCGGTTCAAGTCCGGCCCGGGGCACCATCTACCTTAATAAGGTAAAAAGCAAAATTTGAGGCGCGTTGGCAGAGTGGCTATGCAGCGGATTGCAAATCCGTGGACCTCGGTTCGACTCCGGGACGCGCCTCCATTCTTTAAAAAAATCCAGTCACGATGACTGGATTTTTGCCGTTTGGATCTTTTTCTGAGTTTGGTACGCGCGTGTTGAGCTAGTGGTGAGATCCACTACGGTAACACCGTGTTTACCGTTTTTCTTCACTTGATACATCGCACTGTCGGCTTGCTGGTAAATCTCCTCAAATCTATGTGCCACGCCTTGATAAAAGCAGACGCCAATACTAAAGCCAATTTGAGAATATTGACGAGCACCATCGTTGTGCGACGCAGTATCGGTGAGTAGGGTGTCACATAATTTCATTAATGCGTTTTGCGACAACGAATGCGACAGAATAACAAACTCATCGCCACCTAAGCGACCAATTTGAACATCGCTTGGGCAAAGAGCTTTTAACCTATCAGCGATAGTGATCAGTAAGCGATCGCCAATGTGATGACCTTGCTCATCGTTGACTGACTTAAAATTATCAATATCAACAAAAACCAACGCTCGTATTGCATCAGGCTCGCTCTGTTGGTGTTGGTCATAAAAGGCTTGTTCGATAGCGCTGCGGTTCAGTAGCCCCGTCAAGGGATCGCTATTGGCCAGCTTGGCTAACTGTTGCTCATAGCGTTTTTCTTGAGTGATATCGATGTGAGTCCCCATCATCCTTAGCGGGTTGCCATCGTTATCGTATTCGACAATCCTTCCCCTGTCGGATACCCAGCTATCAGTGCCATCTTTGTGAACCATACGGTGAACCACTTGATAGAGGTCTGTCTTACCTGCGATGTGGTCTTCAAATGCACCTACCGCGAGGTCGTAGTCGTCCGGGTGTAAGTTCTTTTTCCAGGTCTCGACAGTGGCGGTTAACTCATGGGGTTGATAACCGAGCATTTTGCCCCACTGCATGTTGAAAATGGTGAGAGTGCCACTGGGAACGTGCTGTTCCCATAAACATAAGCCATTGCCATCTAGAGCAACGTTTAGTTTTTCTTGTAGACGAGCATTGTCTTTTCTGAGTTGCTGGTTCTCTTGCTCTAGCCGTTTGATTCTTTCCAAATACTCTTTCATGCCATCCCTTCTACCTGCGACTGTCAGGTTAAGGCCAATAGTACGAAACTTATCATTAAATAGCTATTGAGTAGGCGCTAGGGTGAGACTCATGCGGAGCAGGGGCTCGCTTTCTTCTCCATCTCATACTGGCGCATTGGCATCACGTCGATGGTCTGCTTCACATGTTCCCAGTCGGTGTTTTTTCCCCAACGGAGTTTTTCTCCACCATCTTTACCAATCAGGATTGCGGTGTGGCTGCCGGGTTTAATGTCGTATAAGGTAAACAGCGCCTCTAGATTGAACTCGTGCTTAAACCATTTCGGCATACTAAAGCCGTCTTCGGTTACGACTAAAGTGATCAGATCTCTGTCTTGAAGTTCACATTCATTAATGAGCGTTTCGAGTAAAAACTGTTTTACATGTTCGTCATTGGTCGGGGCAAAGTAGATCACACTGCGATGGGACCACTCACCAGAATAAGTGGGATAGGTCCAACCTAAAGGTGACACCAACATTGAAATTATTAGCAGAAAAGCGGCACGCATAACTACAGCCCCCTAGCAGTGTTTGTTTAAAGTGTATGTCTCACACATGTTCTACGTTAATTGTAGGTGTTAAGCTCAGAGCTAGGATGAAAATAGACGGAAAGTTAACAATGAAGACGCTGAAGTCAGAGCGCTTAACATTGAAAATGATTGAGCCGGATGAGATTGAAGAGATAGTCGCCATTACCACGTCTGACAATGATGGTAGTCGAGCACTGTTATCTAAACTTGGCTTTACCTACGTCAAGGTGCAAGAAGCGCTGAGTGATACAGTAGAGCTACTGTTATATCAAATGAGTTTAGGTGAGAGTAACTATGGCGATTTCAGAGATTCTTCGTGGAGAGTTGCTGACTGAGTTTAAGACGGTGCGCGCAATGATGGGTATCTACTGTCGTGCTCATCACAGCACTAAAAATCAGCTGTGTAGTCAGTGTCAAAGCTTACTCGAATACGCTGAAACCAAGTTAGATCGTTGCCCATACGGGCAAGATAAGCCTACCTGTAATCAGTGTCCAATTCACTGCTACAGAGCGCAGCAGAAAGAGCAGATGCGTCAAGTGATGCGCTACGCAGGACCTAGGATGCTATTGCCACACCCTATATTGGCGATTCGCCATTTACTCCATGAGCGTAAGCCAGTTCCAGAGAAACCGCAGGCGGGGGCTTCTAACCGGCATCACAGGAAGCGGCAACAAAAAGGGACGCAATAAGCGTCCCTAAAAATGTTAGCGTAAACTATTCACCGGCCACCGCTTGATGTTTAGTCTTAACGCTAGCAATCAGCATATAGAGGCATGTTGCGAGTAGCGCAGAGAAAAGATATTCCATCAGCCCTTGAGAGCCTTCCATAAACCAGTCAGCGGCAATTGGCCCAACGACTGAACCGATACTGTAGCTAAATAGCATGACTTGAGTCGCGGAAACTATGTAGCTCGCATCAAGCTTGTCACAACCTAAGTTAATCGCGACTGGATAGAGAGCAAAGGTTGCCATACCCAGTAGAAATAGCCCGCCACCTAATCCTTGCAAGCCGTCGATCATAGAGGTCAAGCTAATTGCGGCGACGCCCAATAAACAAAACAAAGCCATTAGCAGCGTACGGCCTAAGAACTTTGACAACCAAGGTACGATCGGCTGAACTGCCATGCCACCTAGCACCACAATAGCCATTAGCCTGCCAATATCGCTGTGTTCAATCCCACGGCTTTGTAACTCAATGGGCATCAGTCCGTAAATTGCTCCAAGAGTCAGACCAGAGACAACGCAGCCAATGATCGCGGCGTGATTTAGCTTACCAATCTGTTTAAGCGACAAAGGCGTGCTCTGTTCGTTTTCAGGTTGGTCGCTGTCGCCAAATACAAGTACCACCACCGCTAAAATCAGCAAGGTTATGATTGCAATAAAGGGTACACCGCCAGTTACGCCGATAGTGCCAATACCGAGTTGGCCGATTGCGCCGCCGCCATAGAGTGACCCCATGTATAGGCCAAGTCTTTTTGCGCGAGCGCTCTCATCACCGTGAAGTAGCCATGATTCAACAATCACGAACACACCGGCGACCGCAATGCCGGCCAAAAAGCGCGCGAAAAGCCAAACGATAGCATTTGGTAGCAAGGGTAATACCATGATGGTGACGATAAAAGTGACCAAGCACCAAACGAATGCATTGCGGTGGCCAAGTTTATTGACAATAGGCTCTACAACGACAGCGCCAATGAGCAAGCCGGCATAAAAAATACTTGCGAGCCAACTTGCGATAGAGGCATCGATGCCATATTCAGCCAACATTAAAGGAATAAGGCTCATTAGATACCCTGAAGCGACCGCATAAAGAGCAAGCGCAATCACAGGAACAGAAATGCGAGCCTTTGGGGCAGGTACTAGGGTGTTTTCCAATGTCGTAGCCTCGATCGTTGAAGTAAAACTGAACAAATTTCGGCGCGACTATGGAGTGAAAATGGCAAGAGGTAAAACGAAAATAATTAACCATGACGACAAAAATAATTTGTCGCCATTAAGCGTGTATAAAGTGAAGTTAAAAGCGAAAAATTATGCGAAATTTCTTGCTTTAATTTGAATAAATAGACTGACTATTATTTGGTTAGCGCATGATTAAGCCACTGATCAAATTGACCTTTAGGAAGGGCGCCATTTATAACATCTACTCTTTTGCCATTTTTGAATACCATAATGGTGGGGATGCTTCTAATTTGGTACTTAGCAGCCAAACTTTGTTGGCTTTCTGTGTCTATTTTTACGAATCGAACATCTTTTGCGCGTTCAGCAGCAACATCGGAAAAAACAGGCGCAAAACCTACACATGGGTTACACCACGGAGCCCAGAAATCGACGACAACGGGTGTGTCACTGCTCAATATAGCTTCAAAGTTACCCTCGGTGCCTTCAACCGGAGCTCCGTCAAGAAGTGCGTTTTTGCATTTGCCGCACGTCGGAGATTCAGAAACGCGCTCTGTGGGTACGCGATTCATGCCCAAGCAAGATGGACAGCGTGTATTAAAAGTAGACATGACATTTCTCTCGTTATTATTGCTATCGGGTGACACTACCTGTCCCGCATAGTTATACTCTGTTTAAAGCAAGAGATACAAATAACTAAATTAAAGGCTCTAAATGAAAAACTTCTATGCAGAAATTACGGGTTGGGGAAAATGCCTACCGCCTGCAACGCTTTCCAATGAAGACCTAAGCACTTTTCTAGATACATCTGATGAGTGGATTCGCACTCGTACCGGCATTGAAAATCGTCGTATCAGCCACGTTAATATGTCGGATATGGCGACAGTGGCGGCAAAACACGCTTTAGCCTGTGCTGGTAAAACTGCCGAAGATATCGATCTGATTATATTGGCGACTTGCTCTCCTGACTCGTTAATCCCAAACGCGGCTTCAAAAGTGGCACAAAACCTTGGTATTGCGACTGCGGCTGCTTTTGATCTAAATGCCGCTTGTACTGGCTTTGTGTATGGATTGGAAACAGCGACGCGTTTAATACAAGCGGGCAACTACAACAACGCGATTGTTATCGGTGCAGAGCGTCTGTCTTTCTTTATCGACTGGATGATGCGTGACACGGCCGTCTTATTTGGCGACGGTGCTGGTGCCGTTGTTCTAAGTAGAACTGAGCAGAAAGTAGGTTTGCAGAATGCTCAACTTGGCTGTGATTCAGCAGGGCGTGATATTTTATCTGTACCTAAGTTTGGTACCTGTATGGACCGCTTTGCCGTAGATAATGGTCATTGGGACTTTAATTTTGTTGGCAAAGAGATTTTCAAACGCGCAGTAAAAGGTATGGGCGCGGCGGCGCAAAGTGTTTTGGCCCAAAGTGGACTGTCTACCGAAGATGTTGATGTGGTGATCCCTCATCAGGCCAACATCCGCATTATTCAAACTTTGTGCGATCTGTCGGGAATTAGCCAAGATAAGGCCTTCGTTAATATTCATAACTATGGTAATACCTCTGCTGCGACTGTGCCGATTGCACTATGTGAGTCTTTAGAGCAGGGCTTTGTTAAACCAGGTGATAACTTGCTGCTTGCTGCATTTGGTGCTGGTTTGACGTGGGGGGCTTCACATGTGAAATGGGGAGACCGAGTAACGCCATTGGGTGCAAGTGATGCGCAGCTACCTGCGTGTGAGCAGAGTGCTCTAGAGCTAATCAACGCAGCGGTTGAGCACTGCAAAAACCGTCCATAGGCTTAGTTTATTCAGCCAAGGTAGCAAACTTAGCAAAAGTCGCACGTCCGGTGCGACTTTTTGTATCTATCTAGCGCCCATTGCGCTTATCATGTTTACCTAACAAGAACAGTGCTAGGTTTACATGAAATTTCTCCACACTTCTGACTGGCATCTTGGCCGTCAATTTCACAATGTCTCATTGTTAGATGATCAAAAAGTTGTATTAGAACAGATCACTGAATATATCCAGGCTAACTCAGTCGACGCATTGGTCATTGCGGGTGATGTCTACGACCGCTCAGTACCGCCAACAGTAGCGATAGAGTTGATGAACCAGTTCGTAAACCGCGTGTGTGGGCAGCTCAAACTACCGATTATACTTATTCCTGGTAACCACGATGGCGCGGAGCGTTTAGGATTTGCTGCTCAGCAAATGGCGGGTTCGGGCCTACATATCGTTTCCAGTTTTACCGATATGCTAATTCCTATTGAGCTCCAGACCGATATTGGCAAGGTTCACTTCTATGGCATGCCGTACAATGACCCTGAGCTTGTTCGCCACCATTTTAAACAGCCAGTATCGACCCATGACGACGCGCACAAGTTGCTGTGCGGTGAGATAACTAGTGCATTTGATAAAGACGCTAAGAATATTCTGATTTCTCATTGCTTTGTTGATGGCGCAATTGAGTCTGAATCAGAGAGACCACTCTCTATTGGTGGTTCTGACCGGGTTAGCCATGAGCATTTTCTGCCGTTTGACTATGTAGCCCTTGGTCATTTGCATCAGCCACAAAAGAAGGGTGAAGAGTACATCCGCTATTCTGGTTCGCTGATGAAATACAGTTTTTCAGAGCAACACCAGAGAAAAGGCATGACCTTGGTTGAATTAGATGAGTCTGGCTTTAAGTCTGCAACGCATATTGACCTTCAAGCACCCCATGAAATGCGTATCGTCGAAGGTGATTTGGATGAGATCATCGCCCAAGGTAAAACTGATCCAAACAGTGAGGACTACTTGCTAGTGCGGCTGATGGACAAGCACGCTATCCTCAATCCGATGGAGAAGCTAAGAGCGGTCTACCCGAATGTTCTCCATCTTGAGAAACCGGGCATGCTGGTAGGCGTTGAACAGCAAATGGCGGCGGCGAAGCTGGCGCGCAGTGAAGTGGATATGTTTCGAGATTTCTTCCTTGAGGCGCAAGACAGCAATTTAAGCGATGAGCAAGACAAAGCGATCTCTGACATCATCAAGCAACTAAATCAGTAGTAGGCAGACCATGAAACCAATCAAACTCACTATGCAGGCATTTGGTCCCTTTGCTATTAAAGAAGAGATTGACTTTACCCAGCTTGGTTCCAATCCACTGTTTCTGATCAATGGCCCTACAGGTTCGGGTAAAACATCGATTTTAGATGCAATCTGCTTTGCACTCTATGGAGAGACAACAGGTAATGAACGCCAAGGGATGCAGATGCGCTGTGACCAAGCCGCAGCCAACCTACTGACAGAAGTCTCTTTAGAATTCACCTTAAACGGCAAAACTTATCGAGTTACGCGAGCACCTGAGCAAGAAGCACCGAAAGCACGCGGTGAAGGGATGACCACCCGCAAGCATACTGCGTCACTGTATGACATCACGAGCGATGACGTTTTAGTAACTAGCAAAACGGCTCAGGTTAAAAACGAAGTTACCGAGCTGCTTGGTCTTAATGAAACCCAGTTCCGTCAAGTGATGGTCTTGCCACAGGGTAAGTTTAGAGAGCTGCTACTAGCGTCGTCAAAAGAGCGTGAGGCAATTTTTGGTCAGCTTTTTCAGACCGATGTATACAAAAAAATAGAGTTCGCGCTAAAAGACAAAGCAAGTACAATTAGCAAAGCCAAAGATGAATTTGATAACCAGATTCGCGGTGCGCTGCAAGTTGCCGAGGTCTCGAGTGAGCAGGAGTTGCAACAGCAGTTTGCCTTGCGCCAAGAGGAGTTAGCGCAAGCGAAGAAAACAGAAGCTGCCGAGTTTGAAAAACTCAATGTGGTTAAAAGTGAATTGCTGAAAGCGAAAGCTATCGACGAACAGTTTAAAAAGCTCACTGAGACTCAAACCCTGTTGCAATCCCATCAACAAAACAAGTCAAGTATTGTTGATATTGAATCTAAGATTGCGTTAGCCAATAGCGCACAAAAGCTCGAGCTTGTATATGCGAATATGCAATCGTCTGCCAAACAAGTTGTTGGTTTTGAAAGCAAATTATCGGTGTTGGTAAAACAACAGATTGAGGCGAAGCAGGCGTGTGAGCGTGATGACAAATTGGCTGAAGCTGCTGAAGAGAGTGCCAAACAGATTCCGACGTTGACCGAGTCGTTGTTTAAGTTAGAACAAGTGCAAAAGAGACTGGTTGAGAAAGCCGAGCTTGAGAAAGGGTTAAGGGAGCTATCCGTTACTCGAACGGAGCAGGAAAAGCTGCTTGATCAATACACTGAGCTCAAGCAAAAACTACAAAACGATGCAGAGCTTGGAGCAAAACAGCTTGAACAAGCACGCAAGGACATAACGGATAGAGCGAACCTAGAAACGACAGTACTGCGCAATCAAAGGTTAGTTGAAGACCTAGGTAAGCTTAACGCTCAAAAAGAGGAAATCACGCGTTTGCAGCAAGACCTGCAACCTAAGAAAAAAGCGGTAGAGAAAAGCAAAGCCTTGTTTGCGGACAAGCAGAAGGCTGCCGATGTGCTAGAACTGAATTGGCACAACGCTCAGGCTGCGCTATTGGCCCAGAAGCTTGAAAACGGTTTACCGTGTCCGGTGTGTGGTAGCCATGAGCATCCAGCGCCAGCCACATTCCAAGGCGAGCCAGTATCAAAAGAGTCAGTACAAGTGGCTAGGCAGCAAGAGCGCATCGCCTTAGACGAGCTTAATCTGCACATTAATGCGCTGGAACAACATCAAGCCGCCATCAGTTTACAGAGCAAACACCTTGCTGAAGTTGAAGCTGAACTAGGAGAGCTTGCCGAAACCGACATTAAGCAGCTAACTCAGCAACTGGTAGAGCAAAAACAGCGCCTAGAAGCACTGGCAGGCATTGATGTGGTTAAGATGGAACAGTCGGTTCAGGAACTGAACCAGAGATGTATTAATGGTGAGGCGAAAATTAACGAGCTGAAATCAGCAATGTCGGCCAATCAGTCTGCAATTAAGATGCAAACGCAGCAACTGGATAAATTGACTGTCACGATAGAGCCTCAATACACCAGCATTGAGGTAGTTCAACATCATTACCAACAGCAACAGGCGCAGATTTCGCAGCTTAAGCAAGCGTTAGAAGCTGCGCAGATCGCATCAAAACAGTCGAAGATACAGCTCGTTGGCTTAGAGAGTGAAATAGCGACCAACAACCAGTTACTCATAGAATCACAGCAGCACTGCCTAGAAGCGAAAACTGAGTGGGAGTCTAACTTAACGGCCTCGAAGATTCGCTCAGAGCAGCACTATTTAGAGTCTCGTGTAGATGTGAAGCAGTTGGAGTCTTGGCAAGTGACAATCAATGACTATCAACAAACGAAGATCAAGCTTGAGCAGACCATTGCAGATTTAAGTGAGCAGTTAAAAGGTATGGTTGCGCCAGATCTTGATGAAAAGCAACGTCAACTCAATGAGATAGAGCTAAAATACCAACAAGTTCGAACTGAGCTTGATATGGTAAGGTCTTTGGCGCAGCGCTTAGAGAAAGTCCAGCAAGATATTGCACAGTTGCACCACAAGAACGAACTGTTGGAGCAGGAGTACAAGGTCTACGGGACTCTGTATGATGTGGCTAGCGGTAAGACGGGAAGCCGAATCAGCCTACACCGTTTTGTGCTAGGTGTGCTGTTGGATGATGTGCTTATTCAAGCATCGCAGCGCTTGAGCATGATGAGTAAAGGTCGTTATCAGTTGGTGCGCAAGACAGAAGGTTTTAAAGGCGTTGCAGGTCGAGGACTAGACTTAAGTGTTGAAGATGGTTACACCGGTAAAACTCGTGATGTCGCAACCTTGTCGGGTGGTGAATCATTTATGGCAGCACTTGCACTTGCGCTGGGGCTATCAGATGTGGTTCAGTCATACAGTGGCGGGATTAGGCTTGATACACTGTTCATTGATGAAGGCTTTGGCAGCTTAGATCCGGAATCTCTTGATTTAGCGATACAAACGCTCATAGATTTGCAGCAAACCGGGCGTATGATTGGATTGATCTCGCACGTAACTGAACTCAAGGAGCAGATGCCACTTAGGATCGACGTTAAGACATCGAGACTAGGTAGCCAGGTACATCTTGTTGGTGCACATGGGTAGGGTAAGCTAGAATTGAGCGTAAGCGGCTGTGTTACTTGCGCTCAGCAGATAATGATAACTAGGTAGTTTTTTTAGGTTGGCAGGCACATCATTCATGCTTGCGAAATTTATCGGGCTTTGGCACTCGACCGGATGAAGAGCTCAAAGGGAGTTGCGCTTAAATACATGAATGTAGCTAAAAAAATATATGAGTATGCGGACCCTAACTTGGAGCTTGTTGGATGGATGGGCTGTTTGGGCTTTCCAGCATACTTTTACATTTGGTCGTACGTATACCCTCAACCTTATGAGAATGCGCCGTTAAGGTTTTTTTGTGCATTTCTACTGCTTGGTTTAGCTCTCAGACAGCATGTCCCATCATCTCTTAAGCGCTATTTACCCTATTACTACCTAGCGACAATCACGATATGTTTACCGTTTTTCTTCTCGTTTATGATGTTTATGAATGAGTGGTCCACGGTTTGGGCTATGTCGTTCATGTCGTCGATCTTTCTTCATGTACTTCTCGTCCACGAAACACGGGTTATGTTACTGCAAGCAGCCTTGGCGGTTATCGTAGCTTATCTGTTGAGCTATGGCTTGGAGCATGCACCTAGCGAGGTCGAAACCGAAGTTGTAGTCATTTGGCCCTATATTCCTATCTTTCTTTTTACCTATGTGTTTGGCAACTTGTTCTACTTTCGAAATCAAGTTGAGCATGAGTCGAAGGTTTCGATTGCTAAATCGTTTGGTGCAGGTATCGCCCACGAAATGCGTAACCCTCTTAGTGCACTTAAGGCGTCGGTAGATGTACTTGACTCGTCTCTACCTTCTACGCAAAGCATTCGCGGTGACAAGGTGGAAATCGACAAAACCGATATCGAAAGAATGAAAGAGGTGTTAGTGGGAGCTGATGAAGTCATTCGTAATGGTAACGAAGCGATTGATCTACTGTTAACTTCAATCGACCAAAGTCGCGTCTCTCATTCCACCTTCCGTCGTTATTCGGTAGAAGATATTGTGCGTGAATCCCTCTCTAGCTATAGCTACCCAAGTGTCCATGCTAAAGAAGCAGTGAAATTAATAGTCGAGGACGATTACCAGTTCTTTGGTAGTGATACCTTACTTAAATATGCTTTATATAATTTGCTGAAAAATTCACTTTATTATCAAAATGGTGAGCAGTTCGAGATCGCTATTACCATCCGCCGCGGTGAGCAATACAACTTCCTCCACTTTGAGGATAATGGTGTTGGGATAGAGAAAGAGAAGTTGAAGTTTGTTTTTCAGGACTTCTACACGTCGGGTAAGTCTTCGAGCTACGGACTCGGTTTACCGTTTTGTAAACGAGTGATGAAATCGTTCGGCGGTTGGATTCGATGCGAATCTGAGTTAGGCGAGTGGACTCAATTTACACTGGCTTTTCCTTTGTATCAGTCACCTGAAGTTAGTGAGATTAAAAGAGAAATACTGAGAACCAAATCGATTCTTTATGTTGGTGCAGAGCTGTCAGCTCGCCGTAGGTTGAATGAGTTCACTTTCTATACGGGTGCGACTTGCGAGATTGTCACTTTCGAACAGTCGTTAGAAAAACAAGAGTTCGAGTTTGAGTATGACTTAATACTGATTGATCTAGATATGTGCAGCGAACATGAGTATCTAGCGTTAGAGTCGAACTTACACTTTACTGAAGCGAAAATAGTGCTGCTGTTTAGTCGCGATAATCAATATCACAATCGATTCAGCCGCTTTATTAGCTTTTATCCCAAGGAGAAGCCGACCTTCCTTGCCGATGTGGCAAAAACAGTAGACGAGCTGATATTTGATGGCGTGGAGCCAGATCGGAATGCAGTTCCTAAGTGTAAGCCAAAGATTGAAGGTAAACGTATCTTGATTGCAGATGACAACACTTCGATGCGTCAATTAACCAGTATCTTGCTCAATAAACAGGGTTACCAGGTGTCTGAGGCAGGAGATGGTAAAGAGGTCTTGAGCATTCTTGATAACGAGAAGATTGATTTGATCATCATGGATTTAGAGATGCCACAACTCAATGGCCTCGAAACGACTGCAACGATAAGAAAGTCGCAACAAAATTACGCAAATATCCCAATTATTGGACATACCGGAGACAACCGCCAAGAAACCTTGTCTAAAATTGAGTTCGTTGGCATGAATGGTTATTTAATTAAGCCAGTAGACAAAGATAAACTGCTGGATAAATTATCCGATTATATTTAGGTCAACTGAACCTAGATATTTAGGTCGGATAATTTATCTGTAGATTTTAAACGAATAAACTGTTTAAAACGCGACGCTATTTAAATGAAATATAACTCTTTATTGTTATAGGCTCGTTCCGCTACATCGAGAATTTTGTCCACCTCCTTATCTGTCAGTGAACTATTTAATGACAGTCTTAGGATATTTTTATTGTCTGGTGTTGCTGGAGTGCAAAATACTGATCCAAACACCCCATTGTCTTCAAAAAAATCCCTAACTTTTCGAGTGTTAGTTTTTTCTGCTGTTTCTAAACCTATGATTTGCGACTCGCTTCGAATATCGTAGCCAATTTGCTTTAACCCTGCTCTGATACGTTCTGAGTTGTATATTAATCGTTGACGTGCTTGGTCACTTTGCTTGATTACCGCGAGTGTGGCATCGATTCTATCAAGTTCAAATGCCATCATCGCAGAGCTGAAAATAGAGGGAAACGACACGTACGGCACTACTTGTCCGGTTAAGTTGTTACACCAGACTGCGCCCGCTCGATAGGCAAACGTTTTCGCTAAACTTGCGGTCATGAAATCGACTTTGTCCGTTAGGTCTAGAGCTTCAAGCAAGCCCGCGCCATGTTGCCCGTGGGTGCCTAATGAGTGGGATTCATCAACCACTAAGGCGCAGCCGAGATCCTTTGCTATATCAGTGATCTCTTGTAGTGGAGCTATAGTACCAATAGTGCTATAGACAGAGTCGACGAGGACCACTCCGGGTCCATTGCGCTTGATGGTACGCTTTAGATGGCGTACGTTGTTGTGCATGAATGGGTGGATATTAGCCCCTGCTATGCGTGCACCTTCCCAAAGTGACATGTGCGCAAAGAAGTCGATATACACATTGGTGTCGCTGTCGCATATGGTTTGCAAAAGTCCGATGTTGGCAATCCATCCTGAGGGGGCGATGGTACAAGTCTGGAATCCTGTATAGTCAGCGAGTCGATGTTCAACGGTTTTGTCGAGTCCATCGCTGTGCAGGAACACGTTTGACATGAACGCGGTACTTTTTCTCGACAGCAGCGAATTAACTTGAGCGTCGATAATCTTCGGGTGATTAGACAGTGATAAATAGTCATTACTTTGCAATAGGATGTCGCCAGCATTGGGCTTTTTACCTAAAACTAAATTGCGACCATTGTCAGTGGTATTTATTAAATCTGAAACATAGTAATTAATTCGTCTGTCAATGAAATCAGGCAGACTAGATTGTGTCGTTAAGATGTTCATAATACATAGCCTTAGTTATTTACCGTAAGCGCCAGCTGACTTAGCTATGTATAAATAGAGTTGAATAATATTTCTAACCTAAAAAGTGATTTTCTTGCGGTTATCAACAGATAAAAATATAATCAATGTTATATTGATTGAGAATAATTACCCTCCAAGGGGTATGTCATCGTTTGTTTTTCGGATATTTTGGCGTTCTGGCTCGCTGTTACTGGGAGTCCGTTTTAGTATTCGAAGCAAATCTTTCTGGCCAATACATTTTTATATAACCTGCCGCAACCCATATCACCAAGCCTGTTGCCACTGACAATTCAAACAGTCCAAAATTGTGTAGCCAATGCCAGTGAGGGTGACTTTCAGCAAAGAATGAAGTTAGCCTGTGCATTGCGATTGCGCTAATCACCGAAGGGAAGGTAACGGCAGCAATCGATGGTTGAAACTTTAGCCGCATTAAGCGAATGTAACAAAGGTAGATCAGCATTGTCATCGTGATGGCAATACCTGCTAATGCTCCCGTCAATATCGGATCTGGGGTTGGGAAATTGACCAAGTAAGTGGCAAGAGTAAGATTGATGGGCGCTGCCATAATCGCTAATGTCGGTTTTGCTTGTCTAGGCAGCGTACCTTCGAATACTAGCCTGTAGAGAACTAGCGGCAGCATAAAAAAGTAGATAGTAATACACGTATTTACAAGTGTTTCTGAAAAAACGGTGTGGCCAAACTGGGTTCCTGCTAGCGAGCTACTGATCACCCCAACTGGATACAAAAACCAACTGGGAACAATATTCGACATCTTAAAATTCTTTAACTGGAAAAAGAAGAATAACGTCATCATGCTGACATGCAACAGAAGGGCGGCAAACCACAGTGGGTAGGCCACCATCGGCAATTTGATAGCTAGATAGTCACACAGGATCAATAGTGCCATACTCATTGGCGCCATAAGGCTGCCACTGAGTGGGTGGCGGATATCGTTCATAAATGTACTGTAGCTAGTGAGGTAGCGCACCAGAACGGGAAACAGCAGAACCGCACCTAGGCTAGCAAGATAGGGGCGAATCACTTCTCCAACTTCAGGGACATATAATGCCCAAGCGTGGCCAAGTCCGATGACACCTAATGCCAGTGAAGCCTGAGAGGGCGGGACACTCTGGAATTGAGTAAAGCGTCTCCAATTCAACTCTGTATATCCTTATGCGACAATCCCAAACCTGTGTATTTGTCTTGTCTATTTTTTATATGGGGTTATTTGCCGCGATCATAGCAAGCCAAACGGTTGCGTTGCAAATCTCATTCTTGTGTAGAAGGGAGATCTTGATGTCTCAACTTCTCATTTTTCAATGTTCTATGCAGAAGTTGACTATAAATTGGTTCACCGCCTAAAAGTTGGGCAAAGATAACGGCACCTAAGCTGGTGATAATTAGAGGGAGAATTAAATAGTAGTTGTTGGTCATTTCAATCACTAACAGAATGCCAGTGATCGGAGCGCGGACCGTTGCAGCGAAAAGTGCGCCCATTCCTGCAATGGCAAACATTCCAGGAGTGATGCTCAGATCTGGAAATAGTCCTTGAGCAATTAAACCGAAGGCGTAACCAAATAACGTGCCTAGCGCGAGCATAGGGGCGAAGATTCCGCCGGGTGCACCAGACGCAAAACAGATCAAGGTAGTCGCGATACGCATAATAAATAGCACTAGCAACACCTGCGCACCATAACCACCATTGGTGATGGTTGGGATTAAGTCGATACCGCCGCCAGTAATAGAAGGGAAGTAGAGCAACATGATGCCAAAACAGCCGCCAATTAGTGAGCCCGTTATTAGGTAGCGTTTTCTGTCGTTGCGATGAAGCTTAACGAACATGTCTTGAGAGAAAGTCACTAGGCGATTGAACACAACGCCAAACATGCCAAACAAAGCGCCTAGCAGAAGGAACAGCCATAGTGTGGGAAGCTCGGGTGCATCGTACTGCGGCATTGTAATCACCGCATCCTGGCCATTGATATAACGGAATACGATGTTGGCTGAAATCGCCGATATAATTACTGCCTTAATAGAGATAAGTGAATATCTAAATTGAGGACGCATCTCTTCGACCACGAACATGATGCCAGCGAGAGGTGCGTTAAATGCGGCGGCTAGACCTCCGGCAGCCCCTGACGCTAACAACGAGTGGCGCGTATCATCGTCTTTGATTTTGAAGATGTCGGTCATCATTCGACCAATGGCACCACCCATTTGAACAGTAGGGCCTTCACGGCCTAATACCATACCTGAGCCGAGTGCTCCCAATCCACCAAAGAACTTTACTGGTAATACTCGCCACCAACGTACTGGACGAATACCGTCCATCGCACCTTCGATTTCGGGAATACCTGACCCCGCCGCTTCTGGAGCAAACCTGTGAACCAGAAAATAGCCAACGAATGCCAGCGAGGCACTAATAACAAACGCGGCGAGCCATAGCGGCACTGCACTTACTAGTTCGTTTTTTAGCCAGTCAGTACGAGTTTCTGAAACGAAGTGAACGGCAATTTCAAAGTAGGTGCCAACTAAACCTGCTAATACACCCACGATGAGCGACAATGCTAAAACTGAAATAGGCGTTTTATCTTTAGAGAGAAACTGATTAACCGCATCCTTAGGAACTTTGGCGAGTAAGGATTGCTTAAGTTTTTCTCTTTTGGTCATGAAAGGCGGGCTCCAATATTGATAGGTATCAGGGGATTCGATGCAAATTATACCGCTGAGAGTGGTTAACTATAGCAATAAGAATGAAAAGTTGATTTCCAGTTTTGAGATGACGCTATGGTGGGTAATAAACGAATAAAAATACTAGAGGTAAGTCACAATATAGTTACAAGTAGACAGGGGTGTGACTTGCATATTTGGGGATTTGAACCATAGTTAAAGTGTAAGGCAATTCGAACCAACCCGCATGGAGGAAATATCGCCTTACCTACAATTTGGATGGATTCAACGTTAAAATTGAAAGCCTCGTATTTATATCAGGTCGCAACAAAATGACCTCCTGATTCGCATACTCACGATTGAGTAACGAGGGAAAGGGCGCACACAATTGTGCGCCTCTTGTCGTAAAGAGCTTTTTATTCTTCGATGTTAGAGATCTTTATCAGCACATCTTCAAGTTGGTCCCATGGAAGAAGCTCGCTATCAATCACTTCTAAACGGCTTTCAAACCCTTCTAAGCTCATTTCATTGACTGACACTACGCCATTGCTCACATTGAACGCATAGCATCCGTTGCTGGTATTAAGCACGCCTTTCACTCGCTCGGCGGTGATATCAGACAGTACTGAGAATAGTTCGTCAAAATTAAACACGACTTCAGCGCCAAATATCCAACCACAACTAAAATAACCTTGACCTTTGTTCTCTTTACGAACATAGGTTTGATCAGGAGCGAGAGCAAATTGAGGCTCTTGCTCTGCATGCTCATGGTGATGTGCAGCTACTTCGCTTACTTGGGCTGAGTGTCTACGAGGTGAGTCAAGAAGCTCAATAGGGAAGTGCCCTTGTTTCACTAACTGAGAGTGCACCTTAGGTGGCGTCTGGTCAGTTACCCAGTCATTAAACGCATCAATATCACTGACACTACATTGATCAACCTTGTTGCCAATAACAATGTCAGAAATAGAAAGTTGATTATTAAAGTTCTGGTTACTTAAGTACTTTTCATTACGTAAGTTTCTGGGATCAACTAAACCTATGGTTGCTTTTAAGTCGATATAGTCGGCGAACTGGCTAGAAGTCAGTGTCGCCAATACTTTGTGTGCATGACCAAGGCCAGTTGGTTCAACAATCAGTCGGTCGGGTTTAGTGCGTAGTAAAGCGGTAATGGCGACTGACATCGGGATGCCGGCAGCACAACACATACAACCACCAGGCACTTCTTTAATCAGCGCTCCTTGGTCAGTCATCAGTGCGCCATCAATGCCGATTTCACCGAACTCATTAACCAACACAGCCCAACGCTCACCTTGGGGTTTGTCTTTTAGAAGGCTAATAATCGCGGTGGTTTTTCCTGTACCAAGAAATCCAGTAATGATGTTAGTTGGTATGCTCATCTAAAATGTCTCTAAAATTCTTTTGTTATACTATAACAATAGTGCACAAAAAAGGGCAGCATAATTGCTACCCTAACTATAGTGCTGGTTAACGCTTGTTCTTCAAGTAACGCTTGCGGCGCTCTTCTTTTTTCTTAGCTTTCTCTTCAGCTTTACGTGCCGCTTCTATTTCAACCTGAATCAACTCTTCGGTGATCATCTCTGGTAATTCTAATGTGATCTGACCAAGCGTACCGTTACGCAGTTCATGTAAGAGGATTTCTGAACACTTGTGCAGATCAACTCTACCACCTGAACGAAGTGCACCACGGCGGCGACCAATCTCTTCCATCAGTTCGATGTCACTCTCTGGCAGATCTTCGATCTCATAACGATCTTGTAGGCGCTGAGGATAAGCTTTAGCCAAGTACTCAACTGTGTAGAAAGCAACTTCGTCATATTCCATTGCAGTATCTTTAACAGCGCCTGTGGCAGCGAGGCGAAAACCACTGTGCGGGTTTTCCACTTTAGGCCACAAAATTCCTGGTGTATCCGAAAGAACGATACCGTTTTGTAAATTGATGCGTTGCTGGCGACGAGTCACAGCAGGTTGGTTACCGGTGACAGCGATAGTACGACCTGCTAGCGAGTTGATGATGGTCGATTTACCGACATTCGGAATACCCATAATCATGGTACGAATGTTTTTGCCGATCTCTTCACGGTGCGGAGCAAGCTTGCGCACCAACTCCATAATTTTTTGCACTTCTTGCGGTTGAGAGGTGGTAATCGCAATCGCTTTTACGTTGTGTTCTTTTTCGAAATGGTCAATCCAAAGTTGAGTCAGTTCTGGATCAGCTAGATCGCGTTTATTGAGAACTTTTACAACTGGCTTGTCGCCTTTCAATTCAGCGATCATTGGATTTTCGCTACTAAAAGGGATACGAGCATCAAGCACCTCGATAATGACATCGATTTGCGGGATCGCTTCTGCAATCTCTTTTTGAGCCTTGTGCATATGGCCCGGGAACCATTGGATAGACATAGGATTAACCTTGAAATTCAAACTTGGCTCAATTGTAAGGGCAACTGAATAATAGTAAAGGGCTAAAGGCTTTTAAGGTTTTTCTGATAAAGCCAGACTGACGATTTAGTCGAATCTAGTGTCACATCTATGTATTTCACTTTTTACGGCGATGACAGTGTTTACAAAGATGTACTAGAGTTGGATATGAATTATAAGAAAGACATAAGTTGAGAAGTAATGTTAACTTAGATTAAGTAGAGTGTATCCATGCATGATATGCATCAGCAAAGCAATCTGATAGGAGCAAGCAAATGCATCAACATGAAAAACTAAATTATGTAGAGTTTGGCGCTAAGGACTTAGAGTCGACCAAAGCCTTCTTTTCTTCAGTGTTTGGTTGGGAGTTTGTGGACTACGGCCCTGAGTATACAGCTTTTTCAAATCAGGGCTTAGATGGTGGCTTCTTCAAGTCTGATCATTGCAGCCAAACTAACAGTGGCGGAGCACTACTCGTGTTCTATAGTGCTGATATAGAAGCGACATTAAACAAAGTAGCTCAAAACGGCGGTGAAGTAATTCGCCCAGTTTTCGAGTTTCCCGGAGGCTGTCGTTTTCACTTTTTAGAGCCGAGTGGTAATGAGTTCGCAGTTTGGTCTGAGGCGCGTCAATAGTATTGTATGTTTAGCGGTTAAACCCTCGCGGCGACCCATTAACCAATTTTAGAGTGTAAATCATGGATGAAAGAAGTCAGTTATTCTTAGAGAGTTATTTAGAATCGTTACCTAAAAATGTGTCTTCACAGTACAAGTCATTCAGCTCTGACTACTTTTGCGCTGATGAATACAATGCAAATGTATGCGCTGAGTTAATACTCAAGGGTGAAAAGAGGGCAAGTTGTAGCCTAGATGTTTGGTATAGCGAACAGGGTGAAACTATGCCAGAAGTTGGTCATTTGATGGTGGTCACTGACTGGGATGGTGAGCCTAATTGCATTATCGAGATTACTTCAGTAACTAAGTGCAAGTACAATGAAGTCACTGCCGAGTTCGCAGCTTTAGAGGGAGAGGGTGACAAAACCCTAAGTTGGTGGAAAAAGGCCCATTGGGACTTCTTTGCAAAAGAGTGCCAAGAACTCAACATCAGCCTATCTGAAGACATGCTGCTTGTCTTAGAACAGTTTAAAGTTGTGTACCCTAACAACTAGGGGAAATCTATTAAGAGAATGTCATTCGGATGTTCAATAAAGCCAAGTTGGAACATATCCTAGCCATGCGAGTCAAAGTCATTGCTGAGTTAAACGTTTGGTATCGCTAAACATCACTGACATAGATGGAATAGGTCTTGATCAGGTGTTTTTTTATCTATACTTACCCAAGTAGTTGAATTATTGATACTAATTAATACTATAGTTAATAGAACGATTCGAAAAACACGAAAGGATGCGGATATGACGATGGTTACTCGCCTTGCTCTTAGCGGGTTGATAGCTGTGACTGCCAGCTTTGGGGCTTACGCCAAAATTATAGAAACGACCACTCTGGTCGGGTTTGGTGAGGCCAAGTACCCAGCCGACTTTACTCATTTCGATTACGTCAATCCTGATGCTCCTAAATATGGCAAGGTGACATACGGCCAAATGGGCACCTACGATAATTTCAACCGTTATGCATCTCGTGGTGTGGCTGCGGCAGGCAGTGGTCAGCTATACGACACATTGATGTACTCGCCAAGTGATGAAATCGATTCATACTACCCTCTGATTGCAAGTAATGTGCGTTATTCTGACGATTACATGTGGTTGGAACTCGACCTGAATCCTAAAGCACGTTTTCAAGATGGTAAGCCAATTACTGCTCACGACGTCGCCTTTACTTTCGACAAGTTTATGACCGAGGGGGTGCCACAATATCGCTCGTACTATAAGGCGATTAAGTCTGTAACGGCAAAGTCAGATCTGGTTGTACGTATTGAGATGAATGAGCCAGACCGAGAGAAACTGTTTAGCTTTGCTCAATCAACCCGCGTGTTACCTAAACACTTTTGGCAAGATAAAAAGTTCTCTGAGCCGCTGAATGAACCACCAGTCGGTAGCAGTGCCTACAAGGTGACTGATTACAAACCGGGCCAGAGCGTTACTTACACTCTCGATAAAGATTACTGGGCGAAAGACTTGCCAGTTAATATTGGCCGAAATAACTTTGAGCAAGTCCAATACGACTACTACCGCGACGACACGGTGATGCTTGAAGCGTTTAAAGCAGGTGAGTTTGATATCCGTATCGAGAGCGAACCTAAATTTTGGGAAAACTCATACACTGGTAGCAACTTCGACAAAGGCTACATCAAGAAAGAGGTGATCCCGCATCAGCAACCTCAGTCTGCCCGTGGCTTTGTGTTCAATATTCAAACGCAAGTATTTAAAGATCCTAAAGTTCGTGAAGCGATTAGTTACGCGCTCGATTTTGAATGGATGAATCGCAATCTGTTTTACAACGAAAACAGCCGAACAAGAAGTTACTTTCAGAACACCAATTACGAGTCGGTGGGTTTACCGTCACAAGGTGAAGTTGACGTACTTGCACCGATAAAAGATAAGGTTCCTCCGCGTGTGTATACCCAAGAGTATCAACCACCTAAAACCGATGGCTCGGGTCGTATTCGATCTCAAATGCGTACGGCATTTAAGCTTCTAAAAGAGGCAGGGTGGGAGCTTAAAAACAAGGTTATGACTAATACTAAAACCGGTGAAGTCATGAGTTTTGAGCTGTTGATCTTCAATCCGAATGTGGAAACTTATGCGATACCGTTCCAGAAGAATCTGCGTTCAATGGGTATTGACATGAAATTGCGTACAGTGGACAGAACTCAATATGTCAAGCGCCTGCGTGACCGTGATTTTGATATGGTTTCATCGAGCTACTTCGCCAATGCCTATCCAAGTTCTAGCTTGATGATAGTTTGGAACTCTAAGTTCATTGATTCTACCTACAATACTGCAGGTGTCATTGACCCTGCGGTTGATTACCTGACGGAGCAAATCGCTGACCACCAGCAAGATCCAGACAAACTTTTATTGCTGGGTCGTGCATTAGATAGAGTATTGCAGTGGAACTTTTATATGGTTCCTCAGTGGCACTACAGTAACTATCGGGTAGCTACGTGGGATAAGTTCGAGCGCCCAGAGATTCGCCCTGAATATGATCTAGGCGTAGACACTTGGTGGGTCT
Source organism: Vibrio tubiashii (assembly GCA_000775715.1). Classification (GTDB taxonomy): domain Bacteria; phylum Pseudomonadota; class Gammaproteobacteria; order Enterobacterales; family Vibrionaceae; genus Vibrio; species Vibrio tubiashii_A. The sequence continues at coordinate 52,375 of JRWQ01000001.1, read as the reverse complement.
CGAAGGAAAAAGCGGCCAAACTTCCAGAGAAAAGACGTTAATCGAGGCGTAAATGGCAGCGTATATATTCCGACGACTACTGCTGGTTATCCCCACTTTGTGGGCAATTATCACGATTAATTTTTTCATTATCCAGATTGCTCCCGGTGGGCCTGTTGAGCAGGCGATCGCGCAGATGGAAGGGTTAGAGTCTGGTTTAATGAGCCGCATTACAGGTGGAGGAAACTCAGCAGACACGGCTGTCGTTGAAGAAGCCTCAGCGGCGGGTTACAAAGGTTCTCGTGGTTTAGATCCTGAAGTCGTCGAAGAAATCAAAAAGCAGTTTGGTTTTGATAAACCTCTTCATGAACGCTACTTCGACATGCTCAAAAATTATGTCACCTTTAACTTTGGCGATAGCTTGTTTAAAGGTGGTAGCGTTATTGACTTGATCGTTGAGCGCTTGCCTGTTTCGATATCTTTGGGTTTGTGGAGCACCTTGATCATCTATTTGCTCTCTATCCCTTTAGGTATTTTGAAAGCGATCCATCATGGAAGTCGTTTTGATGTTTGGTCGAGTGCACTGGTTATTATCGGTTATGCGATACCGGGCTTCCTGTTTGCGATCATCCTCATTATTGTATTCGCTAGTGGAAATTACTTTAGTTGGTTCCCGTTGCGAGGTTTAGTGTCGAGCAATTTTGACCAACTGACTTGGTATCAGCAAATAGTCGACTATTTTTGGCATTTAGCGTTACCAATTTTGGCGATGGTGATCGGTGGCTTCGCTACCTTGAGTATGCTGACTAAAAACTCATTTCTAGACGAAATTAACAAGCAATATGTGGTTACAGCCAGAGCCAAAGGCTTGGGTGAACGCGACATTCTTTACAAGCATGTTTTTCGTAACGCAATGCTGATTATTATTGCCGGCTTTCCAGCAGCATTTATTAGTATCTTCTTTACTGGCTCAATGCTCATTGAGGTGATGTTCTCCCTTGAAGGTATTGGCTTATTGGGGTTTGAGTCTACAATTCAGCGTGATTATCCGGTGGTGTTTAGTTCGCTCTACATCATGACATTACTTGGCCTTCTTCTAAGTATTATCTCTGATCTCACCTATACATGGGTGGATCCTCGCATTGATTTTGAGGCCCGTTAATGCTGTTTAAGAACAAAAGAAGTAACCCGTTGAATGAAGCGCGATGGCTAAGGTTCAAAGCCAACAAACGTGGATATTGGTCACTGTGGGTGTTTGGTTTGCTGTTTATCGCCAGTCTTTTTGCAGAACTGATTGCTAACGATAAGCCGTTACTCGTTGAGTACGATAGCCAATGGTATTACCCTGTGGTGGCTCAATATGCTGAAACTGAGTTTGGCGGTGAGTTCGAAACCGAAGCGGATTATACCGACCCCTATGTAATAGAGCTTATCGAAGAAAAGGGTTATATCGTATGGCCACTGATTCGATTTAGTTACGATACCATTAACTACGATATTGGCGCAGCGGTTCCTTCACCGCCGAGCGATACAAACTGGCTTGGTACGGATGATAAGGGTAGGGATGTATTAGCGCGTGTTATTTACGGTTTTAGAATCTCGGTACTATTCGGTTTTGTATTGACCATAGTTTCAAGCATTATTGGTGTCGCGGTCGGTGCCACACAGGGTTATTACGGCGGTTGGTTAGATTTACTAGGTCAACGCTTTATTGAGGTTTGGTCTGGTATGCCGACCTTATTCCTATTGATCATTCTATCGAGTTTCGTCGAGCCCAACTTTTGGTGGCTGCTAGGGATCATGGTTGCCTTTAGCTGGATGAGTTTAGTCGGCATTGTTCGTGCAGAGTTCCTTCGCTGCCGTAACTTCGACTATGTTCGCGCTGCACAGGCTATGGGCGTCGAAGATAAACGGATTATGCTGCGTCATATGCTGCCCAATGCCATGGTGGCCTCACTAACTATGATGCCGTTTATTCTATCTGGCTCTGTGACGACACTAACTTCACTCGACTTCTTAGGCTTTGGTTTGCCTGCTGGTTCACCGTCTTTAGGTGAATTGCTCGCGCAGGGAAAAGCGAATTTGCAAGCACCTTGGCTCGGCTTCTCCGCTTTCTTTGTCCTGTCGATAATGCTCACGCTATTAGTGTTTATCGGTGAAGCCGTTCGTGATGCATTTGACCCACACCACCAAGGAAGATAAGCATGGAAAATACCGTCGTTACCATTGACCGCTTATCTGTCGGTTTTGGTCGAAAAAAACACATTGAGCAAGTGACTCACGAAGTCTCGCTGAGTATTAGTAAAGGCGAAACCTTAGCGCTAGTTGGGGAGAGTGGCTCTGGAAAATCAGTCACGGCTAATGCTATTTTAAAATTGCTCCCTCAAGGCTCGTCGCATTATCTTTCTGGCAAGATTGAGTTTGATGGTGTGAATACGCTTGAATGCTCTGAGAGACAATTAAGAGGCATTCGCGGCGGCCGTATTGGCATGATCTTTCAAGAGCCAATGGTTTCGCTTAATCCACTGCATAAAATCGGCAAACAGCTGGTGGAAACCGTCGCGATTCACCGCGGTGTCCGTCAGCGCGCAGCAGAAGCACTGGCGATCGAATGGCTTGGTAAAGTCGGTATCCGTAATCCAGAAGTGAAAGTCTCGGCTTACCCACATGAGCTTTCTGGTGGAGAAAGGCAACGTGTGATGATCGCGATGGCATTGATTAATGAACCAGAGTTGCTGATAGCAGACGAGCCGACCACAGCACTCGATGTTTCAGTCCAGGCTCAGATCCTCGATTTGCTAAAAGAGTTGCAGCAAGAGATGGGCATGGCGATGCTGTTTATTACCCACGATCTCAGTATCGTAAAGCGGATCGCTGACAGAGTGTCTGTGATGCAAAATGGGCGAATAGTAGAAACAGGCACCTGCAGGCAAGTATTCAACAGCCCCGCGCACGAATATACTCAAAAGCTGATTAACTCGGATCCGCGAGGTTTGCCTGTTAAAGTACCACAGCAAGACATTAAACTACTTTCTGTCAGTAACTTACGAGTCTGGTTCCCCATTACGGGCGGACTGTTTAAGCGTGTGGTTTCCCACATCAAAGCGGTCACTAATATGAACTTTGAGCTGTCAAAAGGGCACTCTATCGGTTTGGTTGGTGAGAGTGGTTCTGGTAAATCCACCACCGGGATGGCGATTCTTAAGCTCGTCAACTCTGAAGGTTCTATCTCGTATCAAAACATGGAACTGCAAGGGTTAGATAGAAAGGCTATGTTGCCATATCGCAGTAAGATGCAGGTAGTTTTTCAAGATCCTTTTTCTGCACTGAATCCACGTATGTCGGTTGCCCAAGTGATTGGAGAAGGGTTAAGAGTCCATCAAACTCTTAACGAGCAAGAAATTGATCAGCGGATTTGCGAGGTTATGACTGAAGTCGATTTAGACCCAGAGACAAGGCATCGCTATCCGAATGAGTTTTCCGGTGGTCAAAGACAGCGTATTGCCATTGCCCGAGCGTTGATACTCAAACCCGAATTCATTTTGCTTGATGAGCCGACGTCTTCTTTGGATAGAACGGTTCAAGCTCAGGTACTGGACTTGTTGAAGTTACTTCAAGAGAAGTACCAACTGACCTATCTTTTTATCAGTCACGATCTGAATGTGGTGCGTTCGCTGTGTCACTACACCATAGTAATGAAGCAGGGCGAAGTTGTGGAGCAAGGTGAAACCCAGCAGCTTTTCCGCTCACCCCAACAAGAATATACCAAGCATCTTGTCAGTTTATCCGCACTAACATAGGGCAATGCTCAAAAGACCAAAAAAGCCAGCGCAGTTTAACGCTGGCCTTTCAATAGATTGGCGTTGTTAGAAGTAAGTATTGGAGAGCCGTGACCAAGTATCGTGGCACTTGTCACTCACATCAAACTCGCTTAAGTGCGCGACGTGGAAGTTGAGCAGATCAAGATCGTAGGATGGGTCGGTATAGACTAGACCGAGCGCAATCGCTTCAACTAAATCGTCAGCTTGGTCCGCTGCGTACTGCTCATTTTGGCTGCGGGTTTTGCGTAGAATTTGCTTACGCAATTGATTGACCGCTTGTTCATATTCCGTGCGGCTAAAACCAGTAGCAATGGCGCGTTTGATCTCTTTTCTAATTACTATCTCGATATGAGCCTTTGCTTCAACTGGGATATTTGAAACTCGGATCTGTGATAGCACACCTTGATTGAACAATGGGCTATTGCTAACGCTTAAGTCGGCGTTAAGCTCCTCTCGCTCTAATGCTGTATGGATACGCTGTTCGAGAATGGCGTTAGACAAAGTCGCCAGCAACTGCTGTTTGCGCTGTCTTTTGCTATCTAGTGCCTCTTCTAGCGGTGTCAACGCACTCAAGACTAACTCGTTGTCAGATTCTCGAGACCCTTTAAGGTAGCTGGAGAGGTCAAAGCTGTTGTTGTGAAGGTGATTTTGAGCTTGGCTCGCTTGCCAATCTGAGAAGAGGTGCTTCACCGTTTCTATGGTATGGCGAACATCAATGCCACCAGTAACAATCACGGTTGTGTTGTTTGGTACATAGTACTGTTGTTTGAATACACTCTCAGTTAGGTTGTGCTCTAAGCCATACCTGAGCGCTGACAGGTGTGATTCGAACGCAAGTCCATTTTTAGACACCAAATCTAAGCTAAACACTGTTTGATTCAGTTCAATGACAGCATTCCAATCTGTGTCTTTAATTGTAGATAGTGCCGCGTTGTCTGCCAGCGGTTGCTCGAGGTGTTGCTGAGCGATACCAGACCCAATACGAACGCGCAAAGAGAGTTGGTCAGAGCTTCTTGATGTTGGAAGAGCAATAACACGAAGTCCATTGTCCAACTGAATCACTTTTGTATTGGTTGGTAATTGGATATCAGTATGCTCAAACCACAGTGCAGAGTGATTTTCTGCGCTAGTGATGGCCGGAAAAAATAGTGCAGCAGTAACTACAGCGTGAATAAAAAAAGGTATCGTTTTTAACACGTTATACTCCAATGAATAGACAAGTCAGCATTTCCGTGTTCGTTAATAATGCAGAGAAGTCTACACTATTGATGTACTATCATCCGTGACCACATTCGCTCAAAATATATAGTAATACGCGATTGAACAGGTTATTTCGCTGACAGAGTTTCTACAACTAAAGTTGATTAGTCAAATGGAATGATGATTGCGCTGAATATGTCTTATAACTGAGACGGCGAGGTCAGATTTTGGTGTAGTGGCTCGCGCTCGCGAGAGAGAGAGGCTTCGCGAACCAATAACCTTGTAGATAAGAGGCTCCCATGTCAGTGAAGAGTTTCTGCATTCCGGCGTCTTCGATCCCTTCAATAACGATTGAAATGCCATAAGAGTTACATAGATTGGTAATGAAAGTTAGGTACTCGAACGTCACAGGGTTTTCGATAGAACGCCAAGCAATCGACTTATCGATTTTGATTTGTGATAACGGTAGGTCGAAGAAGCTGTTCAACGAGCTATAACCTGCGCCAAAGTCGTCTAATGACAGTTGAAAGCCAAGGTCTTTCAAACGATAAAGCTGTGAAATAGCTTCTTTGTTGTCGTCAAGAATGATGGTTTCTGTTAGCTCAAGTACAATTGAACTTGCATTGACGTCATACATCTTAGTCATTTGTTTGAGAATATCTGGGAACTGATGACTGAGTAATTGCAGAACCGATACGTTGACATTGACTTTAATTGGGTGTGTATGGCGTTTCTGGTAACTGTTTATGAACTGACATGCTTTTTCAAACACGAAATAACCCAGTTCGCTGATAAGGCCCTGTTCTTCAGCTAGAGCGATAAACTCGTCAGGATAGATTTCACCGAACTCTTTGCTGCGCCAACGTACCAAGCTTTCGAAGCTAGCAATGCGCTGCGATTGACAACAGACAATGGGCTGAAACTTGACCGATAGCTTGCGCTCGCTAATTGCGTTAGCGAGTTCTTGTTCAACGTACAACTTGCGATCTATCTGCTGTTTTGTATGACAAGAGTAGCTGCGCACATTGTTACTTGTTTGGCTTGCGGCTAATTGACAGGTTCGTTTGGAGATTTCGATAATCTCGTCACTAGTGGTTGCCACATTAATATTGGGATAAATACCCAAGCTAATTTTGTTGGCGAACAAGAAGTCGACCGATTTCACTGCTTTTTTATACACCCGGCTAATTCGACGAGCTAACTTGTTTAACGCTGCTTCGTCGATATCGCCTTCTACAATGACAGCGAAGTCTTGCGAATGAATGCGATAAATGTCAACGACATTCTCTGGAAAGTAGCCGAACACTTTTCTTAAATGCGTGAGTAGGTTTAGCATTACTTGCGAGCCATGAAGGGTCGTATATGCTCGAGTAACTTCGGGTTGGATATAAATTAAGTGGTAAGATTCGCCTTCAATACCGAGTAGATTATCAAGGTCCATAGAAAGCTGTTTTTCGTTGGACAAACCGGATGAATCATCGGTAGTCGATGATTGACGAATGTATGTTTCCATCAGTTTTTTGTCTGATACATCTTTATGAAGACCGATCATAAAGCGCTGACCTTTGATGGTTTTTGTGACAGCAGTTCCTTCTAACCAGACGTACTGACCGCTAACACAACGGACACGATATTGGGTAGTGATGCGAACATCGTTTTGTTGAATGTGTTCGTCAACAGCCCCTTCAAGCTGCGCGCGGTCATGCGGGTGGACTAAATCCAACCAAGTGCTTAAATCTGTGTGCCCCGATTCAATCCCAAAGCGAGCATAAAATGAAGGGTTATAGAAGCAGACTGTGTCATCCTGACACATGTAGAAAATACCATCGTTCATGACATCGATCATGTGGCAAAAGTGATTATTCATTAAATCGTCGAGCTCGGCACCTGTTAGGCCGACATCTTTGTCACACGACTCTTCTTTATTGTCGGTGTTGGAGTCCGACACTAAAGACAGTTGCGGGTGAGACACTATGCTGTCGATTGAATAATCCATTTATCGGTAGCTTCCTGAAAACGCAATGGTTTACCTGCTTAGAATTGACATTCTGTGCTTCAAGTTGAGATATCTTGTTAGTAATACAGCAATTGAGTTTTGATCTCTAGCAGGTCGGTGGGATTATTATCCAATTGGATTACAAATTTATACGGTTGCTCACAGACTGGGCAAATTTATTGCTATTTGTTTGGAACTTTTTGCAGACTCGCTAAATGTTATATTCTGCAACTCGCTAAAAATGAAGGTTTTTCTGATTAGTTCATGAAAAGATTGTCTAGCGGATATAACAACGTATACGCTAGTCAAGTCTGCGTACGTATGTAATCGGTTTACTATTTCTGGTTTGTAAAATCGAGTTACTTATTATAGGTAAGTTTATGAAATCACAGCTTGATCTTAACCTACTTAAGGTCATCCCTCTTTTAGTTAAACATCGTCAACTTAGGCCCGTCGCAAAAGAACTAGGTAAGACTGAGAGTGCTATAAGTAAGCACCTAGCTAAGTTGCGTGAGCAATTGGGCGATCAACTGTTCGTTCGAAGTACATTTGAGTTTGAACCGACAGAATTTACCCTTAGCTTGTTGCCTAAAGTTACTCAAGGGTTGGAACTGATTGATGAGGCTGTTCAGCCGATAGAGTTTGACCCCGCTAGCTACGAAAAGCCAATAGTGATCGCTCTGCCTAGTCTTTACCAATATCTGGTTGGCAAAAAACTATTGATTGATTTAATTGAGATGTTTCCTAAGGCTCAAGTCCATATTACCACTTGGTCAGATTCTTCTGTCCAAGATATTCACGAAGAGACCTTAGATATAGGTATTCAGTACTTCAATCCTGAGTTATCTAAGACCATCTATCAACAGCATCTCGGTAAACTGGAAGGTGCGGTAATCTGTGCTGATGGATATGGACAGCGCACTTTGGAAGACAAACTCAAGATGCGCTTTGTGCTTATGGAGATGAAAGGGTGGCAAGATAAAAAAGCGGTGATAAAGCGAGCACTAGAAGCACATGGCATGAGCATAAACAAAATCGCGACGGTCGATAACATTACCTGCCTATTCGAGGTGCTCAATGAGCTAGAATGCGCCACTTTATTACCCGCCAGCCACCATTTAGAAGCAATGCCAGGCTATACGATTGAAATATTACCGAAGCATCTACAACCGGAACATCCGATGTCGGTGGTTGCCAATTACAAACTCGTTAATCATGACAACCCCCTTCATCGTTTGTTAGCGGACAAACTTAAGCAGCATTTGTTGTAGGTGCAGACACATCAACATACACGTATTTTTGCAGTCGCATCAGTTCAACGATTGAATCAACTTCGTATTTTTCGAGAATACGTGACTTATAGGTGCTGATAGTTTTTGAACTGAGTGACAGAATTTCCGAGATTTTTTTATTGCTATAACCTTTTACTAAATAGTTGAAGACCACAGTTTCACGGTTTGACAGAGTGGTGCAACGGGGTTTCTTTTCAGCCTCATTGCGTTTGAAAACTGAGTAGCCTTGAGCCACTCTAAGCATCGCTTCGCGAATGACTTCTGTGCTCTCTTGCTTGGTCACATACCCATTTGCGCCAAGCTTTCTTGCGGTACTCGAATACATTGGGTGAGGGTTATTAGAGATAAATAGGATTCGCCCTTTGTAGCCGTGTGCTCGAGCCCGACGTACAAACTCAAAACCGTCTGACCCTGTTAAATCAACATCAAGCAAAACTAAGTCAATCTCATGGGCTTTTACCAACTGCGTACCAAGAGAAGACGTCGCTGCTTGGTAAACATTAGTGTTGCTGAAACTATCAAAAACAAATTGTGAAATTGCCTCGCGCATAATCGGTTGGCTATCGAGTACAAGAACATTCATATTGTTCGTTTTCATTTCTGTTGTCTCTTATTGATCGCTATGAAGGAACAGGCGCGTCTTATGCACTGTGTTGATAGTTACAAAGTAATACAAATGTGTCGGAAAGAGCGGAAAAGGAGATTTTCCAACTTGGAAAAACGGTCAGAAGAGCGTAAGTGATGTCAGTGTTCAGTTAGATTGCAGGAAATTTGAAATGATCTTGTCGACGCCACCTTCTTGCTTAAGTTCTTGAAGTGTAATATTAAATTGTTCAACGAACCGCTCTTTATAAGGGTATTTATCATTCGCAGTATTACTAAAGCCGAGAAACCCTTGTTCTGAACTTATTGAAGTGCCGAACGTCAGGCCCCAATTTGGTGGGATTAATCCTTCATCGATAAGTAAGTTGACTTCCCACAATATAGATAAGCGATCATTGATATAGCAATCGATTCTTTTTTTATAAAGGCTAAGAATATTGATTCGATTACTCTTACCCTCTTTTAACAAAATGTCACCTTGCCTGACGGCTTGCCAGAATGCTTTTCCCCCAAGTGAGAATGCTTCATTAATTCCAACGGTAAGCCCAAAATAGTCACCGGGCCAGTTGTTTGATTGACGGTTTTTCAAACTGTTGGGTTGGCAATATACGACTACCTCCTCATTTAATATAGGGATAGAGTAGGGGGAAATGTACTGTCGATTAGATTCATAGGAATAGGGTGGGAAGAGCGCAAATCCATCCCCTGTAGCGAGCAACTTCAAGCCACGTCTCCACGGGACAAGCTCTATGGTGACACGGTAGTCGGGCATTTTTTTGAACACAGCTTGTAGAATCTCCGTGTAAATGCCTTTCGCTTCCCCATCTTCTAGATAGCTGTATGGCGGATATGCATCATCACCATAAATAGTGACTTTAGTCGGCGGTTGAGCGGCAATGCTACTCCAGCATGTGCAGAGCAAGAGTATTGCGGTTAGTCTTACCACGTAAGCGTCCATTCAGCATTTATACTTGATGTTAACTTTAGTTTATTTATGAGAATATTGGGATTACACTTCTGTTTTTATGATAAGCAGAACACAAGGGATCGCATGACGGAAGATTATGAACAAGGCGATGAGATAGAAATTGAAGCGATAGGCATAGAGGTATCTTCGCAGCCAATAGAGCTATATAAAGTGTTCAAAATTGCCAATTTGGTGGGCGGTGGCGGAGAAGCAAAACATCTCATTTCTGAAGGTTACGTCGCCGTAAATGGTGAACTAGAAACGCGTAAACGGCGCAAGATGTATGACGGTGATTTTTTTGAGTTCAACCAAGAGTACTATGTGGTGGTGTGTGACGCACCGGTCACACCACTCGAAGAGAAACAACACAAAGTAGAAAAACCTGCCAAGCAATCTAAGCCAAGCAAAAATAAACGTCAAAGCAATACTTCCCAATCCCGCCAAACTGGCAAATCTAAATCTAAGAAGGGGCAGGGTCGCTCGTCAATCGACTTTTTCTAAAACATTTGAGGAGCGATTATCGCTCCTTTTTTTGTCGCTCAATCCTATTCTCCATCCTTTGCAATGTAATTTATGTAAATAGCGGATGACATTGTTACAAATCTAAATGATAATGGATTGCATTATTAATTATGGAGTTAAGTAATGAAGTTGTCTGTAGTTGCATTGACCATGGGCCTATTAGCATTCGGTGCCAATGCCAACGTAATAGAGATTGAACATGCGCAAGGCAAAACCATATTAGAGTCATCCCCAGAGCGTGTGGTTGTGATTGGCTTAGCTGCGTTGGATACGGTCAAAGCGTTTGGGGTTGAACCTGTCGCCATTTCAACGGTCAGCATGTTCCCCGACTATCTGGCAGAATACCGTGACTATAGTTTTGTCTCAGCCGGAAGCCTACACGAACCAGATTTTGAAACCATTTATACTCAAAAACCGGACGTCATTATTATCGGTTCGAGAGCTGCGAGTAAATATAAAGAACTTGCCGAAATTGCCCCTACTATTGTGTTCGCGGCCGATTCAAAGCAAGGTTACTGGACGAGCACGCAGCAACAATGGCGCAACCTAGCAAAGGTGTTCAATAAACAAGAGTTTGTTGAAGACAAAATTCAACAGTTAGATCAACAGTTCCAAGCGATCAAAGCTGCAAATAGTGCAAACAATACCGATGCATTGACCGTGATGAGTGCGGGAGGCAACGTGACTACTTTCGGCGCTCAGTCACGTTTCTCGGCCATCTATAAGGATTTTGGCTTTAAAGAGTCGGTAGAAGGAATCAAAGAGAACCGTCACGGTGATCTTGTTTCTTACGAGTTTATCCGAGAAAAGAACCCATCGACACTACTTGTCATCGACAAAGACATTTTAATCAACAAGGGTAAAGAGAGCACGGTAAAGCGTGACTTTGAGAACGACCTTGTTAAATCGACCAATGCTTACCAGAACAATAAGTTGGCTTACCTAGACATCAATGCTTGGTATTTGTCTTCTGCGGGTATCCGAGCGACTGAGAAGATGATAGACGATGTGAAGTCGGTAACCACTTTAGCAAACTAAAACAACGAAAAGACACAACCTAGCCTCAAGCAGAAATTGCTTGGGGCTTTTGCGTAAAAAGAGAAAACAAGTGAAAAAGTTATTGTTGGCGTTAATTATATTGAGTTTAGCGTCACTGTTCGTTGGTGTTGGGCAGTTAAACATTGCTTCGTTAATAGCGGGTGACCTAGCAAGTTGGAACCTATTTTGGACCAGTCGCATTCCTCGTCTTGTAGCGGTGTTGCTAGCGGGCGCAGGGCTGAGTATTGCAGGCTTGATCATGCAGCAAATCAGTCAAAATAGGTTTGCCTCTCCTTCCACTTCAGGAACCATAGAATGCGCCATGCTAGGGTATGTTCTCAGTTTAGTTCTGTTTGGCAATGGAAATCAGCTCTGGCTTATCTTTGCTATGTCAATGGCTGGGACATTGCTGTTCGTTCAGTTCATCAACAGAATTCAATTTAAAAATGCTGTTTTTGTCCCTCTAATAGGCATCATTTTCGGCAATGTTATAGACTCACTTGCGACGTTTGTGGCTTATAAATACGATGCACTGCAGAATTTATCAAGCTGGACCGTCGCCAATTTCGCCAATCTACTCCAGGGTGATTATGAACTACTCTATATTGCAATCCCGGTGGCGATTTTTAGTTACTTATATGCAGCTCGAATCTCGGCTGTTGGTTTAGGTAAAGATTTTGCGACCAACCTTGGTTTGAACTACCAACAGGTTTTGGTTATCGGTGTGTTGCTGGTTTCAGTCATGTCGGCAGCTGTTGTGATGATCGTCGGCATGCTGCCATTCTTAGGTTTGATTGTCCCCAATCTAGTTAGTCGATTCTATGGCGACAACCTGCGTAAGAACATTCCGTTAACGGCGACGCTTGGAGCCATCATCGTACTCTGTTGTGACTTAGCAGGGCGTATCATTATCTTTCCGTACGAAATCCCAATCTCAACCATAATTAGTATTCTTGGTGGCACAGTGTTTATCTTCTTTATCTTAAAGGGGCATAAGCATGCGTGATCGAGCGATATTAGTTAGCCTTTGCGTAATCACAGTTCTTTTTTGCTTTCTATTTATCGGTATTGGTTTGAATGCTGACAACTATGAGTATTTTTTGTCACGTCGAGTTCCCAAAGTATTGGCAATGATTATCGCGGGCATAGCGATAGGGCAGTCTTCGTTAGTCTTTCAAACTATTACCAACAACCGCATTTTGACGCCAAGTATTATGGGCTTTGATGCCTTGTATCTGTTTACTCAGGTGCTGGTGGTAGTGATGCTTGGCGGGATGAGTAGCCTAGCGTTGAACGCGTACTTCAACTTCGGATTGTCCGTAGTGGTTATGTTGGGCTTTTCACTCTTGCTGTTCAGCTTCTATTTTCGTGGCGAACGTCAGAACTTAATGGTACTACTCCTGCTGGGCGTCATATTGGGTCAATTGTTTGGTAGCTTGTCTTCATTCTTTATTATGTTGATGGACCCAAATGATTTTGCATCAGTTCAGGCAAATATGTTTGCGAGCTTCAACAACGTCAAGGTCGAGTTGGTTTATTTATGTGCACCTTTGCTACTTGCTATTAGCTTCGCCTTGTACCGATTGCACCGAACTCTCGACGTTTTTTGGTTGGATAAAGACAACGCAACAAGCCTTGGGGTTGATGTAAAAAAGGTGACCTTACAAGTACTAGTGCTCAGCGCTGCCTTGATTGCTATTTCGACTGCATTAATAGGACCGATTATGTTTTTTGGTTTATTGGTGACTAACTTAGCACGTGAGCTATTTAAATCATTCCACCACCAGACACTACTTGTCGGTGTTTCATTGATTTCGGTAGCGTGTTTATTGAGCGGTCAATGGATTGTGGAAAATCTGTTCGGCTTTTCGACCACGATCAGCGTGGTGATTAACTTTATTGGCGGCATTTACTTCTTGAACATGTTGCTGCGTAACAAAATCGTTTAGGGCTATTATGATCTCTATGAAAAACCTGACCAAGATGTTTGGTCAATCGACAGTTGTCGACAGCGCGAGTGCAGAGTTTGTTAAAGGTAAAGTCACCTCGATTATTGGCCCAAACGGTGCGGGTAAAAGCACGTTACTCTCTATGGCTAGTCGATTGGTCAACGTCGATAAGGGAGAGGTATTAATCGATTGCAAAGAGCTTAGTCAGTGGGATACTAAAGAGCTAGCGAAAAGGCTCGCAGTATTACGCCAAGCCAATAACATTACCATGCGCTTTACGGTGCGAGAAATGGTAGCGTTCGGTCGTTTCCCTTATTCGCAAGGCAATTTGACCGAACAAGATCAGCACGTGATTGATAAGTCGATTGAATACCTTGATCTCACGGGGATCCAGCACAAGTATTTGGATGAGCTAAGTGGTGGTCAAAGGCAACTTGCCTTTATCGCGATGGTGATGGCTCAAGATACCGATTATGTGTTCCTCGATGAGCCGTTAAACAATCTTGATATTAAGCACTCATTGCAAATTATGCGTAACGTTGGCCGCCTTGCTCATGAAATGGAGAAAGCCGTGGTGGTGGTCATACACGATATTAATTTCGCTGCCTGCTATTCAGATACCATCATTGCGCTTAAGAAGGGTAAAGTCGTTGCTCATGGAAGTGTAGAAGAGGTTATTCAAGCAGACGTTCTTGAAGCTATTTATGAGACGCCATTTAACATCATTGAGTGTGACGGCAAGCGGATGTGCACTTACTATTAATTATTGATCGCCAATGACCGGCTAGATGTCGGTCATTTTATCCTTAGCTTTTCTTAGTCAGATCTTCAATAATTGGGCATTCGCTACCAGAATTACCCGGGCAAGCGGATATCCAACTTTTCAGCTGTTTTTCTATCTCTTTTAATTCACGAATTTTAGTTTCGACTTCTTTGAGTTTCTCTTTTGCTTTGGATTTAACCTCACTGCTCTTACGATTTGGGTTCGAAGCCAGTTGTACGAAGTCTTTACACTCTAGCAACGAAAAACCGGCATTTTTCGCGCGCGATATTAGGTTGAGTTGCACAACATGTTGCTCTGAATACTCTCGATAGCCACTCTCACTGCGCATTGGGGCTGTGATCAACCCTTTATCTTCATATAAGCGGATAGATTTACTTGAAAGACCTGTTAGCTTAGATACCGCACCAATGTTCATCACTATTCCTCAAAGCAATTACAAAACCGGAGCCAACTTTTTACTACTTTTGTTCCCAATATGAAAGCTGATCACGGAAAATTGTCCTACTGAACTCAGTAGGCTGTGCTGAAATAGGCCAGCAGTTTAGACAAGGGCTACTGCTCATAGCTAGAGTAAATATTAGATACTTGATGCTCTTTGTTGGTCAATGGTTCGACTTGGTTTGATGGGGTGTTTACTAGCACTGAAATAGGCGGGATGCCGTACTCTTTTTTAAAAGCGTTAGTGAAATTTGCCGGATGATTATAGCCAGCTTCGTACGCCGCTTCGGTTATTGACACTAGTCCTCGCTCTAGATGCTGCCTGGCGACATCGAGTCTCCTTCGTCTGATAAACCCATTTACAGTTATGCCCAGTGACTGCTTAAATCGACGTTGAAGGTTAGAACTGCTCATCGCGAAATGGTCGGCAATAGTATTGACCGCCAGTGATGTACTTAAATTGGACTCGATGAAGCAGATAATATCCTCTACCGATGAGCTAGTGTTGTAGTCGCTCCTCGATGCTTTAGTTTGGAATCCATCCTCTTGCAGTCTATTAAACGCAATCTCTAACATTTGAAATGCAATCGAATCCAAGGTGATTTTCTCTAAGAAAGTATTGGCTTGGTAAAGCTTGATGGCACGTAACACCAAACTCTTTAACTCTGGAGTGCAATCGAAGCGTAAAAAGTTCTTGTGATTAGCGATGAACTGACTGATTTTGCAATGCCCATTGGTACGTAGTTTTACCCAATCATGATTGATCAGCACATTGAGCTTAGTCACTTGGTTGCCTTCGGTGATGGCGCGACGAAAGTTACTCGGTTGATTGAGGTTGACTAAAGTCACTTTGCCACCAGATGATGCGTTGAGGTTAAATTCCAAATCGTCATAACTATAATTGAGTTCGCCTTCGAGAAGAATGGTCATAGTCACCGATGAGGGCGCTGTCGAAACAACGTTTGAACTATGTAATTCTCGACTTCGGCAGCCATGAATATTGATGTCTTTGGCGACGTTGTGGGACAAAAATTCTCCCTCAACCAGAGGTGCTTGGCCGTGCTTGGTCTCACCGACAATCATCTGCTTTTCTGAATCTTCGACTTTTTTAGTAACAGCGACCTTGCGTAATCTTAGTGTGTCGGTGCGTTCCGATGACATGTGATAGTTCCTCATAAGCATTATGCGCTTTTGCATAACCTATTCATCTTTTAGTTGGTAGCAAACAAACATATCATACGTGCGAATTATTATCATTTACATTTAGGGATAACCGCATGAAAAGGGTCACATATCGCCCCCAAACACCTTCTATATTAGCGATCGCAGTATGTGCAGCGATGAGTCAATCTGTATTCGCACAGGAGGTAACAGAATTCGAGAACGTTGTAGTATGGGGTACTAAAGTATCGAGCAGCTCTGAGTCATTGGTTGCTGATGATATGGCGATTAAACAAGCCGACCACATGTCAGACTTATTGCGTGACATTCCAGGTGTTGATGTGGGGGGAACTCACTCTGTTAACCAAAGTATCAACATTCGAAGCTTACGCGAAACGGACTTGGATATTCGTTTAGACGGAGCCTCTCAGCATGCCAACATGTTTCACCATGTCGGTAACTTAACGCTCAACCCCGACATTTTGAAATCTGCTGACGTACAGGTAGGTAATAACTCAGTACTGCAAAGTGGCTTGGGTGGCTCAGTGTTATTTGAAACCAAAGATGCCCAAGACCTATTGCGCGTTGGTGAAACATTTGGTGCTCGCGTATATGGAGGCTTCGCTTCGAATGACAGCCAACAGGGGTCAATGACCGTTTATGGTATGTTGTCGGATAATGTAGATGCACTTATCTATGGTAACTGGGTCGATCGCGATAATTTTGAAGACGGAAATGGCAAAGAGGTCGTGGGTGTTGCTGGGGATACATATAACGTATTGGCGAAAGTAGGCTATGGATTTAACGATATACATCGTTTTGAATTGAGCTTTGATACCTATCGCGATAAGGGGGATTACAGCCCTCGACCGGACATGAATGGTTCGGCAAATGACTTCTTTACTAAAGGATTGCTTACGCCAACGACCTATGACCGTACAACGATTACAGGATCTTACGAACTGGATAGTGAACTGCACCGAGGTAAAGTCGTTGTCTTTGTTTCGGAAACTGAACTTAAGCGTGACGAGTCTACGTTAGTTGCAGCAGGTGGGCCCTTCCTTGCTCGTGCAGGTGTTATCACGGGTACTAACACGAATTCTGGCGCCAACGCTTTCTTCTATTCTGACCTCGCTATAGGTTCGTTAGATAACGAGCTAGCGTATGGTTTAGACTACGTGAAGCGAAAGTCAGAGAACCATAATGCCTTTGACAACAGTGGCAATGAAGAGAATACCACTTCAACCGCTATTTTTGCCGAAGATACACTGTATGTATTGAGTAACCTCTCTTTAACCGCTGGCCTACGCTACGATACGTTTGACCGTGAGTCAGTCACAGGTAGCAAAGATTTTGATGATGTAACTTGGTCGCTAGGTACATCATGGCAAGCTACTGATGCATGGGAAGTGTTTGCCAATGCACGTAGCTTGTTTAAGGCGCCTGATTTATTGGATACATTTATCTTCTCCCAAGCCAATACCAGGTTAGCTGATGACATCAAGCCTGAAACTGGGATCAACAAGCAGGCTGGATTGCGCTTTGCATCGAGTTTAGAAGGGCATAGGTTTAGTGGTGATCTCACCATCTTTAACACTCTAATTGAAGACTACATCACGAGTGAGTATGACCAAGCGTATAACGCTACATACGTAAACAGTGGTGATGTTGAAATTAACGGTTTTGAGTTAAGCTTCGGATACGCGCACGAAGGGTTGGCAACGAAGCTATCATATGCAAGCTCTCGTACACGTCATAGCGAGAACAGTGAGCCTGTGAGCTATAATGGCCGAAGTATCGATGTGGGCGATAGCGTTAACTTTACCGCCGATTACTACCTAGATAACTATGGATTGCTACTTGGCTGGAACTCACAGTTTGTATACGAAGAGACAAACGTGGCTTCTGGATCGGAGCCTAAACCAAGCTATAGTGTTCATAACATCTATGCACAGTGGGTTCCACAATCTCATGATAATCTGACAGTCACGTTTGGCATTGATAACCTACTTGATGAAGCTTACTACTCACACGCATCGCGTTCAGGTCTTGCGAGGGGGCAAAGTACGGATGATCTAGAGCCAGGTAGAAACATCAAACTGTCAGCTGCGTATCAATTCTAACTATTTTTGAAGCTTTGATCTTTGAACATTTGCTGCTCTTCGGGGCAGCTTTTTTATTTTTAGATGCGTGATTTAAGTGGTACATGACTTTTGACTGATAGGTCCTTATTAATTTTTTGATGTGAAATAAATTTGCGCTTGCGGTAGATCAAGAAAATTTGTTTGATTTGTTTAAAAAGACCAATAAAAGTTGAAAGATTCAAAAAATATTGAATAATAGACTCAACAATATTGAAGCGGACAGCTTCACTAATACCGTCTGAAACAGGAACATATCCATGTCGAACTCGTTTGTGCTGGTCATTAACTCTGGTAGCTCTTCATTAAAATTTGCTGTAATCGACTCCAAGTCAGGTGACGCGATTGTCAGCGGCTTAGGTGAGTGCTTTGGATTACCAGAAGCCGTAATTAGCTGGAAATTCAACGGTGACAAAACCGAAGAAGCAATTGACGCTCCAGACAATCATCATCAGCATGCAATCAATCGAATCGTTGCCCTCATGGAGACTCTTGGATTCACGAAAGATTTAGTTGCCGTGGGTCACCGTATCGTACATGGCGGAGAAAAGTTTACTTCAACAGTTCGTATTAACGACGAAGTACTGACAGAAATTGAGAACTTGTCTGACCTGGCACCGCTCCACAACCCAGCAGGCGCAAAAGGCATTAAAGCTTCTATGCAGGCTTTTCCGAGCCTTCCTCAGTTCGCTGTATTTGACACTGCGTTCCACCAAACAATGCCACAAAAAGCATTTACTGGTGCAATATCACACGAGCTGTATAAAGAATATGGTATTCGCCGATACGGTTTCCACGGCACTAGCCACTATTTTGTTAGTCGCGAAGCCGCAAAAATGCTTAATAAGCCTGTTGATGCTGCAAGCTTTATCACAGTTCATCTTGGCAATGGTGCGTCGGTTTGTGCAATTAAAGATGGCCAATCTGTCGATACCTCGATGGGTTTTACTCCGTTAGCGGGCTTAATGATGGGTACCCGTTCAGGCGATCTAGACCCAGGGATCATCGAGTTTTTGATGAAGAAAGGTTGGACGCAAGAGCAAGTGTTTGAAACCCTTAATAAGAAGTCCGGTTTCTTAGGAGTTTCAGGAGTAACATCTGACGCGCGCGGGATTTTGCAAGCGATGGAAGAAGGCCATGAAGGGGCAAAACTTGCCTTTGAAGTGTTCACCTACCGTGTAGCGAAGTACATTGGTTCTTACATGATTCCACTAGAACATTTAGATGCCATTATCTTTACTGGTGGCATCGGTGAAAACTCATTGGATATTCGCCGTGAAGTGCTTAACAACTTGAAGTTGCTTGGTTTTGTTGAAGATAAGGAAGGCAATGAAGCTGCACGTTTTGGTAACGCTGGCATTATTGCTAAGTCAGAGCTACTAGATGCTGTAGCTATGGTTATCCCAACTAACGAAGAGTTTGTCATCGCTCAGCAGTCGGTTGAATTGTTGTAATAGACAACAAAAATAGATAGTTAAAAGCGAGCCTGAGCTCGCTTTTTTGATCTTATACGTTGGATAGACTTGAGCTAAACAGCGTATGACACTACACAAGTCACTGTTCAGTTGACTTCTATGAATGCCCCTTGTCAGCGAGGTTTGTGCTGAATGGCTTTGCCCCTTTTCGTGTTATCGCAAACACTCTGTGCGAATCGTTGCACTGAGTTTTGTATTACTATTCCTAATTGCAATCTTTCGCCTGGAAATGCTCATTAGTGCTAAAACGAGCAGTGGTAGGTCAATTTCTTACAATTATTTCTGTTGTTGATTGGATATGTTGAAAAGTTAAGGCTTTGAGTTGAAGATACTATCCAACCAATTATCAGAACTGTAAAAATGGCAGCTAAGAAAAGTAACATAATCGAATCAGCAAATTATCTTCACCATCAAGAGCTTGGTGGAATTGAAATGCTTAATGCTAGCTATCACAAGCAGTGCTTTTCTCGCCATAGTCATGAAGGATACACTTTCGGCATTATTGAAAAAGGAGCGCAAAAGTTCTTCAGAACAGGGGTTAATAATGTAGCGCCTACTGGAAGTATTATTTTGATAAACGCTGATGATATCCACAACGGTGAGGCTAATACAGAAGAAGGCTGGGCATACAAAGCACTCTATCCTCTGCCTGAACAATTCGAGCAAATCAGTCGGGAAATTGGTGGAAATAATACGCTTTCTCCATATTTTCCTGATGCTGTGATCCATGATGAAGAACTTGCAGCGCAGTTCCGCTTGGTCTATCAAGTTTTGATAGAGTCAGATAATAAACTGCTTAGAGAGTCCCTTCTCTACTCATTGCTTGTCAAACTGATGGCAAAGCATGGAAAAAGCAGAATTAATTTTGGCGTAGACAAGACGGCGAGTAAGCAAGTTACCATTGTAAAAGATTTTCTGGACGACCTTCCTGATGCGAATGTCTCTCTTAATGAGCTTGCGCAGTTAGTGTCATTAAACCCTTACTACCTTGTTCGTCTGTTTAAAAAGGAGTTTGGATTACCTCCTCATGCTTACCAGATTCAGTCACGTCTACGTTACGCTACCAGACTGATAAAAGAGGGGAACAAGTTAGCCGATGTAGCCATTCAATGTGGTTTTCATGATCAAAGCCATTTCATCAAGCACTTCAAGAAAGCCATGGGTGTTACTCCTCGACAATACGCAAAGCACTTTCTATCTTAGTCAAAAACTTACTATAAATTCCCTGTTCAATGCCATTTAATGCTATGACTCCATTCAATGTAAAAGAGTAATACATGAAAACGATTGGCTTACTAGGTGGTATGAGCTGGGAGTCCACGCTCAGCTATTACAAATCTATTAACGAAGGTGTAAAAGAGAAACTTGGAGGCTTGAATTCCGCCAAGATTTGCATGTATAGCGTAAATTTTGAGGAAATCGAAAAGCTCCAGCATTCGGGCCGTTGGGACGAGACGGCTAGGATATTATCTGATGCTGCTGTTTCTGTCGAAAAAGGTGGTGCTGATTTTATCCTAATTTGCACCAACACCATGCATAAAGTAGCTCCTGAAATCGAAGCAAATATCAACATCCCGATTTTGCACATCGCGGATGCAACCGCAGAGAAACTGCTTGAAAGTGGCATTAAGAAGGTTGGACTTCTGGGCACTAATTTCACAATGGAGCAGGACTTTTATAAAGAACGACTGACGGAGAAGTTCGGTATTGAAGTCGTTGTGCCAGAAAAACATGACAGATTGAAGGTTCACGAGATTATTTATCAAGAGCTTTGCCGAGGTGAAATTAAGGATGACTCAAGAACTGTCTATACCCAAATCATCGATAAATTGAGAAATCAAGGTGCCGATGCAGTTATTCTCGGATGTACTGAAATTGCATTGCTTGTACAGCAGCAACATACAGTTGTCCCGCTGTTTGATACAACGGCCATTCATGCAGAAGCTGCTGTACGTTTAGCAACAAATAAAGATTAAACGATTGATTTAGCTTTGGACTTTTAACGATACGCATCTGATATAATATGGTTGGTCATAATTCATTTACTATGACTGTTCTCGTTCTATGGGCATTGATGTTCAATAAATCATCATAGGAACAGAATCAGGTAAATTTAACTTACTTACCTTATTGCTTTGTTTCTTTCAAAATCGGCATCTTATGAAGAGGTGCCATTTTGCAATTTGCTATACAAAAAGTTATCCGAAAGCTAGGAAGTGCCTGTGTTGGCTAAATCGAAAATGTCCAAAAATTTGCTGGGCGGCGCTTTGAAAGTTGAAAAAGATTTGGTGTCCTTTTTGAGTGACCACTTCCGACATTTCGAACTCATTCAGTGATATAAACTAATCGTCCTAAACTATCAGAGATAGCGTAGTATTTGGCAAAGCAACTATTCTATGTTTAAGGAATAAAAAATGATCCATTGGCCGTGTATTTTCAAGCTAGAAGGTGATTCGGAACTATTGTACCTAGATTCCGCGCATCAACTAAGAACAGAATTCGAAGGCCTTATTTGGGACAGTTCAGACCGTCTGATAGATAGTTGTGGTCATTGCTACGTGGTAAGGGCAAATGGTAGCGACTATGTGTTTGAGCAAAGAGATGCTCAGCTAGACTTGAAAGACATAACCCAATTGATTCAGGAACATGAGTTTTCTCAAGCAGAACTCTGCCTTACCAAGATACAGTTCACCAGTATAGAAGAAGCCGTTATGTCACTTAGTTTGGGAAGATAAAATGTTGTCAAAAGATAATACAGGATTGATCGTTGTTGACGTGCAGGGGAAGCTTGCACGCTTAGTCCATGATAGTGAAACTCTCATTTCTAACTGCGCGAGTTTAATAGTAGGAGCTAAGGAACTTGGTTTACCCATTGTATTACTTGAGCAAAACCCTGAAAAGCTAGGTTCTACCGTTGAAGAACTACAAGTTCATTTGACTGGGGTCAGTCCGATATCTAAGTTCACTTTCAGTGCTTGTGAGTCTGTCGATTTTATAGCAACCATCAAGAACTCCAATGTGGATACTTGGTTAGTTTGTGGTATTGAGGCACATATATGTGTTTACCAAACTGCAAAAGGATTGGCTGAATTAGGTTTAAATGTCGAGCTAGTCAGTGACTGTGTTTCATCACGCAAGTTATCCAATGTTCAGCTGGCTATACGTCGGCTTGAAGCAATTGGCGTTGGTATAACGGGTGTCGAAATGTGTCTCTACGAGCTTGTGAAAGATTGCAGGTCGCCTGAGTTTAAACAGATTCTTAACTTAGTTCGCTAACACTCCTTACACCAAGCGATTAATGAAATACCCACAGCTACTAGGTTTTGCTAAGGGGAGTGGTTTTTGTGTGTGAGTTCAGACGCGAGAGTAACAAAGTCACCATGGTAGTTCCTCACCAGTAAAACTGTAAAACTTACCTGTGTCTGATGGTTGTACTTTACTGATAATATCGAACAGCTGTTGGCTCACATACTCTGGAGTAAAAAGTTTGTTTGGCGGAACCTTCTTCTGAAAAGGCTGGGACAATAGTGTGTCTGTGGTTCCAGGGTGAAACGCAAACACACAGCAGTTTGGTAGCTTAAATTGCCACTCTATACTGACTGTTTTTATCGCCATGTTTAGTGCGGCTTTAGAGCAACGGTAGCTAACCCAACCACCAATTTTGTTATCTTCGATACTTCCGATTCTTGCAGATAGTGAAATAAAGTATGTCCGATGCTTAGCTTTAAGGTGGCGAGAAAAATACTTAGCTAACAATAGTGTCGGGACAGTATTTGAGCTCAAGTTTTGGTTAAAAAACGCGGGTGTGAATTCATTGATAGATTTTTCGGGTTTATTGGACTGATCATGTAGAAAACCAGCGGCATTGACCAATATGTCGAGATCAGGAATCTGTTCAGCGAGTTGTTTTACATCAGATTCTAGCGACAAGTCGACGTTAAACCAGGCTGCTTTGCTTTGTAACTCTTCAGGTTTGGTAGAGTTGTACGTGGCATAGATTTGAGCTTCAGGATATAGGGTATAGATATGCGTAATAATCCCTTTCCCGATGCCACCATTTCCACCAGTGATTAGAATTTTCAATAGGTTATACTCAGTAGTTAGATAATACGTAAGATGAGCGCGTAAGAGATATACCTAGCGCTCGACCCTCTTTTTGTACTATTTACACTGCTGTCTACGTTTGAAATGTAAGGTTGGATCGTTCCAAGAGTAACGCTAATCTGATTCAAGGAACTGAGTAAAGTTGGTCACCATGTCATCACTGTTGAAGTGAGAGCCTGTTATCTCTTGGCTTATGATGTTACGAGCTTGTTTATACATCTTCTCGGGAAGGGGAATGTAGCCGGAGTTGTTCACGGATCGCTTAACATTGCGAGGGTGGAATGCGTGGGTTAAAAATTTACGAACGCTTTCACGCTTTGATATCGCAGCTTTATTGACGTAAAGAAATAGCGGGCGAGATAAATCACTATATTCGCCGTTAATGACGTTCTCTACGCTAGGTAGGGTCGGTTTGCCATTGGTATTGGTGATGGCAATGGCTTTAAGCATATCTTGATGCTGCTGGTAGTAGGCAAAGCCAAGAAATGCCATTGCATATTTGTCGGCAGCGACTTCTGCTGCCATAGCGTTATCATCTTCATTGGCGAAGTAATCTTGTCGGCTATTTGTCTTATTCAAAACCACATTGACAAAATAATCATAGGTACCTGAATCGGATCCCGGACCATGAAGTGTGATTGGATTCGATGGGTAAGCGGTGTCTACTTCGCTCCATAAATCTAGCTGGGCTTCAGAAGAGGCTTGCCAAATGTATGCTAACTTCGAGATGGGCATTGAGTCGATCCAGTGATTGTTTTTGTTAACCACCACCGTAATCGCGTCAAGGGCAATGGGAAGTTCTAAAAATTCGATTCCATTGACTTTGCAAAGCTCGATTTCATTCGGTTTGATTGGGCGAGATGCATTGGAAATATCGGTGCGACCACGACAGAATTTCCGAAACCCTCCGCCAGTACCGGTTATACCGATGACAACTTGAGTCCGGCCTCTATCTGCTAATGCATATTGCTGAGCTGATTGCTTGGTTATAGGGTAGACGGTGCTAGAACCTTCAATTTTAATCAAATCTTTTGCAACCACGTGGCTAGCGGAAAACAGAAAAATTATCCAGCAGCAGTTCTTGAACAACGAAAATACGTTTCGATTCATGGTGTTATAAGTTCGATATAGTAGAGCAAGAATTACAATCGTTGCGAAAATATAGGTTGTTTATTGATTGGAAACAATGGGATGGCTGCGCGTGTCATCAAAACTTCATCAATGGTGGCTGTTCGGTATTTGTTTATGTGGATCTTCATAGTTTTGCAATAAAGCGGACCTATTTTAAGAGCAACGCACCAACATGCGCTTAGCGCAAACGAAGTATTCTCGACTACCATGAAACGCAAGTACCTGTTTACATCTATCTTGGCTCTATTAGTGATCCTATCGACAACAGCGTTAGTCACTCAGGCTACCCATTTGCTTAGAGACAAATCCCCATTGGCAGAAGCCGCTGCAGAAATCAAAGTGAACGGCACACTCGCGTATCTTTGGTTTGATGAAATAATGTCGGGAAACACCGCTCAATCTATTCAAGAGGTGAGGTACTACCTAGAAATTGCTGATTGGCATGTCGTCGCTTTACTTGAAGGTGGCGAAAGCATCATGGGGAGCTATCTTCCTGTCGAAGACGAAGAGATTCGGAATCGACTTGTAGCGCTACGCGAGCTGTTAGTTGATTTTAAAAACAACGTTGCAGCGAACTATCAACATATTCAATCGGATCGTATCAGTACTTTTAACTCTGCGCGTAGGGATGAACAGTTTTTGGAATTTGCGAGCAAAGCCGATGAAATTCAACGTGTTATTAAAGCGAGTTACGAATCAGGGATTGAACATTATACAAATATCAGTATTGCATTGATTTCGGCGGTTATTATTGTTGCAGCGTATTCGATTCGCCTTCAGCACAAATACGAACAGAACAGAGATACACTGCTTGAATCGCTGACTGATGCCAATAATGCGATTGAAGAAAAAAATGCACTGCTGCACAACCGCGCATATTTTGATCCCTTGACTAACTTACCTAATCGCTCGCTTTTCCTTGATAGGCTAAATCAATCGATACTAAATGCGGAGCGGTCTAAGAAATCATTTGCGTTGTTGTTCATAGATCTTGACCACTTTAAAGATGTGAATGATCAGTATGGTCACGAGGTAGGGGATACGCTACTCACTGAGGTAGCCAAGCGAATTAATCAGTGCATTCGTGTTACCGATCTTTCTGCTCGTTTTAGTGGTGATGAATTTGTGGTGGTACTAGAACACCTTAATGATGTTAGCTCGGCAATTGGTGTTGCTAACCGCATTGCGTCGAAGATCATCGCTTCACTTTCGAGCCATTTTCAACTGGGTAGTCACAGCGTTCAGATCTCTGCCAGCATTGGTATCTCCATTTATCCGGAAGATAGTGCCACGCAAGATACCCTGATCCGATACGCCGACAATGCTATGTATCATGCTAAGTCTATGGGTAAAAACAACTTTCAGTTCTATTCAAAAGAGTTAAACCGCATTGCATTGTCACAAAAAGAGACAGAGAACGCGCTAAACCATGCAATTGAGCATGATGAGTTAGAGCTTCATTATTTACCTAAGTGGAACTTAAACAGTGAACAGGTTCAAGGGGTAGAAGCCTTGGTTCGTTGGAAGCATCCTGAAAAAGGGTTGTTGTATCCCAATGACTTTATTCCGGTTGCTGAATCGACGGGGCAAATTAGGTTATTGGATCTCTTAGTTACTCGTAAAGCTCTTAAACAGTATGCGGAGTGGTTATCTGAGGGGATCGATTTAGGCGTGGTTGGAGTTAACATCTCAGCACGAAGCCTTAAGCACCCAGAGTTTTATGACGCTCTCAAACGGACTATTTTGTCTTCCGGTGTACCTACTGAAAAAATTGAAGTTGAGATTACCGAGACAGTGATGGTAGAGAACGTAGAATTGGCGCAAAAGCTGTTTTCAGAGCTAAGGTCACTGGGTGTTAGAATCGCACTTGATGATTTTGGTACGGGTTATTCGTCCCTTTCGTATCTTAAAGATTTTGATTTTCAAACCCTTAAAATCGACCGTAGTTTTGTTATGGACTATTCCACAAATAACACCTCTATGATTCTGCTAAAAAACATCATTCAACTTGGCAACGAGCTGGGTGTCTCGGTCATTGCGGAAGGCGTCGAAACCGCGCAGCAGCAAGCGGATCTATATAAGTTGGGGTGCCTTACGGGCCAAGGGTTCTACCTGACTAACCCAGTTCCTGCTAAGCAGCTAATAGACAAATTGGCTGAGCGTAGCGCGGGTAATGTTATTAAACTAGATCGCCTAGCTTAAACTTCTCTAAGTGACTGCCATACAACAAAAATGAGATATGGTCTGCGTAAAAAGAATAAGTATGCAGTAAGGTTCTTATTAAGGTTATAGAATTTGTTTTTCTGTTCACAGTCCGGACGCATTCTCGTGGTCTATCGCGGGATGTACTTTAGGAAATATCATGGAAGACACGAAAAACATTGAACCAAGAACAATTGGTGGATTGTTAATTCTCGTTGCATTAGGGGTGACGTTTACTCCAATTCGAATACTCTACGTAATGTTAGAGACCTATCCGCCGCTTTTTTCTGATGGTAGTTGGGAAATACTTACCACGCCTGCGAGTGCAGTATATTCGCCATTTTGGGCACCGGTAATCATTGGAGAAATTGTGGCGAACCTTATTTTCGTACTATTAGGTATCTATTTGGCTTATCTGATGTTTACCAAAAAAGCTGCGTTTCCAAAGTGGTACTTTGGTCTAGCGGTTTTCTCTACATGCTTTATTGTCATTGATGCCTACATCGTTTCTCTTCTCGTACCTGAGCTCCAGATGTTTGACTCGGAAACAGTACAAGAAATGGGGCGCTCAATGATTACCTTATGTCTCTGGACGCCTTATTTGTTTTATTCTCAAAGGTCAAAAGAGACTTTTGTCAGTGCTAGTAGAACCACTTAGTGGAGAAGTTGACTGGACTGGTAGAAAACAACGCAAAAGCAAATTGATTCAATACAAGTCCAGCTTGTGCGAGTTAGACAATAAAATCGCAGCGTTTATAGATAGACCTTTTTAAGCAGCGCGTTGGCTAACTTCGTGGCGGTAAACACGCATACCAGTCTGTGTGTTCTCGTAAACCGCAGATTCGTTTAGGTATGACCAAGCGTGAACGCTGGTGTTAGTTTGAGCTGCTAGTCTTGCGATCACTGCATCAATGCTTCGGCCAGCGTAGTCTTTAGTTGGTACAAAAATGTTTTTAATTACAGATAGCATATTGGCCTCCTTTTGTAATTAAATTACCAAATCTATCTGTGGTAACTATAATGCAATGCGAAAGTGTGATCAATATCCGTAATTAAATTTCATAAATGTTTCATGTTTGTGGTTTTTTTTGAAATGTATTAATAGCTTGATCGTTCAATGTTAAGCAAGCTTGTCGGTTCACTGTGGAAGTTAGGACGGTTAATGTTTGGCACTTTTGCTGATATGATTTTGTCTGTTTGATTTGCCGATGCATGACGTAGGGAAACCATATGAGCAAAACAATTTATATAGCAGGTAGCTTTAAGTACTTAGATAAGATGCAGGCCGTTAAAGAGCAGTCGCTTTGTCCGGGGGTGACATAACCACCTCTAATCCTGAGCAGCTAGTTTGAAACTGTAACGAACATAATAGACAAGGAGTCAGATTTGTACACACTCTATTACTACCCAAACAACGCAAGCCTTGCACCACATTTCTTACTCCATCATTTGAATGCAGAGTATCAATTAGTCTTAGTCGATAAGAAGTCTAACGTTCAGAAATCGGCAGATTACCTAAAGCTCAATCCGGCGGGGAGGATTCCAACGTTAGTCGTTGATAATCAACCAATCTTCGAAAGCCCAGCGATCTGTATCCATATTGCAGAAATGCACCCTGAAGCTAAGCTAATTCCGGCTATTGGCGATCCAAAGCGGCCACTGTTTTTTCAATGGCTGGCATTTTTAAATAATACGCTCCAAGCTGAATTGATGGTGCGCTACTATCCACATCGGCATACTAATGATGATTCGACTATTCCAAACGTAATAGCTGCACAAGATGACAGAATTGAAGATGCGCTAGCAATTATTGATCAGCAGTTAGCAAACAATAAGTATTTATTGGGGAGTGAATTGACGGCTTGTGACTATTTTCTATTTATGCTCGCTGAATGGTCACTGCCAATTGAAAATAACCCGCTCAAATTTAGCTATCTAAGTGACTATCTGAAGCGTTTAGTACAAAATGAGACGATAAAAGCCGTATGTGATATTGAAGGCATTGACCTAAAACCGTTCAGCTAATGCCTTAAAAAGGAATAACCATGATCAGAGAGATGGAAATCTCAGACTATTCACAAGTGATAAAACTGTGGAACTCAACTGAGGCGATGTTGTTGCGAGAGGCTGACTCTGAGCAAAATATCGCAAAGTATCTAAAGCTAAATCCCGGATTAAGCTTCGTCGCGCTAAGCAGCGATACGATTGTTGGGGCTATTTTAGTTGGTACTGATGGTCGTCGAGGCTATGTCCAGCACCTTGCGGTCGATTCCAAATGTCGAGGCGCAGGGTTTGGTAGGCTGTTGATTAATAGTGCTGTTGAGGCATTGTCGAAAGTAGGTGTCGATAAGACACACTTATTTGTTGCTAATGACAATTTCAATGCTCAAGCTTTTTATCAAAAGCTCGGTTGGTATCCACGTGACGAAGTGCGTATGCTCTCTTTTAACAATTCAACTAATGCCAATGCTTAGAACTGATGACATATTGAACTTTGCCACACGCGATTATTCAGATATTTGGAGCGAAAGTGCAGTTAAGAGCATTCGTCGAGCAAGACCAACAATTGCTAATTAATTGGATCGATTCTGAAAGGTTAAACTACCTTTGGGGTGGCCCAAGTTTTTCATATCCGCTCATTCAATGGCGTTGAGTGGAAACTACTTTTCATGGAAAAGGAGCTATTGAACGAATATAGAGTGGTACGCTGCGGTCATTTCGATATTTCAGTAAAGCGGGCGAGGTTAGCCCGCTTTGCGACGAGATTGTCATTTTACGCCGAATACTGAGTTTTAATCACATTCGATAGGGTAGGTAAGTTCAGCCACGTTCGATGGATTTAACACGTCTTTATCTGCGATTTGGAAACGCTGTGCCATTAAGTTGTTATACATTTGCCAATGTCGTAGTAGGCACTCTTCCAAACTTTGAGTCTCATCCGCCCAGGTTTCCTTCATAAATGGCTCTAAGCTTGCGGCGCCATGAGCAAACATGATCATTTGCCACTTAATTTCCCAAATCTTGATCTGTGAATCCGGGTGTTGTTCATTGTATTCGTCTGCCAAGTCATAAATCAGTCGTTCAATATCACCGGAGTTATCAATGAAATAGTCGAACAGGGCATCCTCTTGTCGAACAGCATCAGCAATGATCTGCATTGGTTGTTTGAATATCAACATTTGCGCGAGCAGTCTCACAGTGAACTCATACAGTTTGACGTTTGAAGGAGCATCTTGAGCCATTTCTTTGATGATGGTTTGCATATACTTTTCCATATATAAATGCAGTCCATCACTAATGGCGTACCAAATCTGTTCTTTGCTACCGAAATGGTGGCGAATCAAACTATGAGAGACACCTGCTTTTTCGCTGATGTTTCTCAGAGACACTCGCTCGTAACCAAGTTCGCAAAAGAGTTCAGTCGCAATACGCATGATCTCGCATTTAGTCTTCTCTGCATCTTGGGCACTTCTTCTGCCTTGTTTTCTTTCTGTCATAGTCTTGCTCAATTGGTTCGAACGCCTTCTTTTTACCAGAGTTTCACTTCGATTTCATCAGTCAGTATACATTGTTTAATTATTATATTGTACACATGGAAAATAAACATTGATCTTAACCGCGAAATAAATATACTGCACACATGTGTAATAAATGTAGATTCGAAATCATGGACTCATCATCAATATCGATAAAAACATGGCTGAGAGTGGCTGTAATTGCCTCTGCTGTAGTTGTGGTAGCGGGCTGCAATAAAGCTAACTCAGAAGTAAGTGAACCTGTCATACAACCTGTAAAACTTCTGGAAGTGCCTGATCTTTCCTTTAGTCACTACGACACTTTTATAGCAGCAGTCGATGCTACAGACAGGGCGAGCCTATCTTTTCAAGTCGGTGGTGAAATCGAAAGAGTCAGCGTGCGCATGGGAAGCCAAGTAAAGAAGGGAGATGTACTAGCGACATTGGATCCTACAGATTATCAACTTGCCTATGATGCTCGTCTCGCTGAATTTAATTTGGCCACAGCTGCGTATGAGCGTGCGACACTACTGCATGATAAAAAGCTAATCAGCGTTGATACGTTTGATCAATCTGAAACTCAATATAAAGCGGCGAGAGCCGCACTAGAGCAGGCGCAAACTGACTTAAGCTATACAAAAATTATTTCGCCTTTTGATGGAGTGGTGTCAATCACTTTTGGCAAAGAACATCAGGTAGTGGGTGCGAATCAAGCTGTATTAAACCTGATTGATACTAACGTGCTCGATGTTGTACTGACGATTCCCGTTAGCTACGCAGAAACCTACGGATTAAATCACATTTCTGGTTCCAAGTTTCAAGTCGTGATGGATAGCCATAAGCAGACGCCAATTGATGCCAAGTTCAAAGAAATATCAACTCAACCTGATCAAGACACTAATAGTTATGCCGCTAGCCTTACTTTTGATAAACCACAGCAGTTGAACTTACTTCCAGGCATGACTGGACGAGTCAAGCTTCTTAATGAAAAACAGGGTGTGACTTTTAATCTTTCTCCAGACGCTTGGATTTCGAAAACGAACACTGAAGGGCAGCTGTATCGATTTGACGCGGAAAGTCAAACCATAAGCTTGGTTGATGTAGAGCTAGATAGCTTAGGCAATGTGGTTGCTGGCTTATCAAAAGGTGATCTGATTGTACAGGCTGGTGTTGCGAAGTTGTCACCGGGTCAACAAGTCAAAGCGTGGACGAAAGAAGGTGGTATCTAACATGCAGTTCAAAATGCTAACACTCGCCGTTGTTTTAATTGCCTCGCTAGCAGGGTGCACCCCAGAAGCGACACATAGATCAACTAATCCTCTCGTGGTTGATACTTTCGATGTCGCAGCAGCATCAGAAAGTCAGTATCGAAATTTCAATGGCCAAGTTATGCCAGCAGAACTGACTCCGCTCTCATTTCGACTTGATGGAGAAATTGCATCGATACTAGTTAAAGAAGGGGATAAAGTTTCAAGTGGTCAGTCGATTGCTATTCTTGATGATTCCAAGGCAATGCAAAAGCTAAACGATGCACAAGCAAAGTACGAGTTAGCCGTCAAGCAGATTAATAGAGGCAAAGAGTTACACCAAAGCAAAATGATCTCACGTGCAGAGTTAGATGAGCTTTTGGCCAATTACCAATTGGCAAATGCAAACTTGGGCGCGGCTAAAGCAACCATCAATTATACCCGTTTACGCGCGCCGTTTGATGGTGTCGTGTCGTCGGTTGAAAAGGAAAAATACGAAAACGTCAATCCCGGGGAAACCGTCATCTCTATCTATCAAGATGACAAGGTATACGTGAAAATAGACGTATCGGATTCGGTATTGGCGATGTTAGATCCTGAAGTAAATGCCAATAAATATCGGCCTATGGCTAGTTTTGCTGGTCATCGTGGTAGTTATCCCATCTCTTACTATGAACATACAAGCGAACTTCATCCGCAAAGTCATACCTATCAACTATGGCTAAAAATGGCCCAACCGAAAGAACAAATTTTACCAGGAACCAGCGCAAAGGTGTCGGTTGACTTACTAAAGGTTGGTCTAAATACAGTTAAGGCATATCTCGTCCCTATGACTGCAATTGATGCAGGTAATGAGAGCCAAGGTTTCTATGTATGGAAGCTGGAAAAGGGACAGGCACATCGATATTCAGTCAGTGTTGACCAAATTACAGATAATGGTGCGTTAGTGGGTACAGGCCTACAACAAGGAGATGTACTTATAAACTCGAATTTAAGGAAGTTACGCGAAGGTATGAAAATTAAGGGAGTTGAGCTGTGAGCATTGCTGAATACTCAATCAAAAACAAAGTCATCAGTTGGTTATTCTTAATCATACTTGCAATAGGCGGCTATACATCTTTTATGGAATTAGGGCGTCTTGAAGACCCAGCATTCACGATTAAAGATGCAATGGTAATTTCTACGTACCCGGGCGCAACGTCTCAAGAGATCGAGGAGGAGTTAACTTACCCACTCGAGAAGGAAATTCGTAAGCTGCCATATATAGACAAGATTACTTCTATCTCCTCTAACGGTATGTCGCAGATTATGGTCAGTATGGAAATGGAGTACGGACCAGAAGAACTACCGCAAATTTGGGATGAAATGAGGCGTAAAATCAATGATCTTAGGCCAAATTTACCCAGCGGTGTAAATTCGGTTCAGATTTTCGATGATTTTGGTGATGTGTACGGTGTCATGCTGATGCTAACGGGTGACGGGTACGACTATACCGAACTTAAACGTTATGCCGATTATCTACGCCGTGACTTAGAGCTAGTACCAGGTGTCGGCAAAGTCGCGATAGCGGGTGACCAACAAGAGCAGCTGTTTGTTGAGGTTTCACTAGAGCGACTCGCGGCGCTCAACCTGGATATGAACACGGTTGTGGGCTTGCTGAGTCAACAGAACAGTGTCAAGTCCTCTGGTGAGGTGATGGTTAACGGCCAGAGATTAACGATCCGTCCGAGCGGCACAATGAGCTCTGAGCAAGAACTAGAAGAGCTCATTATTCACGGCCGTGACACGGGTAATCTTATCCGTCTGAAAGATGTAGCTAACATTAGCCGTGGTATCCAAGAGAAACCGTCAAATGTAATCAGCTTTAATGGAAAGCGAGCAATCAACCTTGCGATCTCCTTTGGCTCAGGTGTCAACGTAGTCGAAGTAGGGAAAGCATTGGATGCCAAACTTGCAGCATTAGAAAGCATTCGCCCAGCCGGTGTCGAGATCAACTACTTCTATAATCAGCCAGAGGAAGTCGAGAAATCAGTCAATGATTTCATCGTCAGCTTAGGCCAAGCGGTGGCGATTGTCATCGTGGTGCTTTTGTTTGCGATGGGGCTTCGTAGTGGACTAATTATTGGCGCAATTCTTCTATTAACAGTGTCGGGCACCTTTATTCTGATGAAACAGTATCAGATTGAGTTACATAGAATATCGTTGGGCGCGTTGATCATTGCTTTAGGGATGCTGGTGGACAATGCCATTGTTGTGGTCGAGGGTATCTTGGTTGGTCTCAAACGTGGTAAATCTAAAGTCCAAGCATCAGTTGATATTGTAAAACAGACTCAATGGCCGCTACTGGGTGCGACTATCATCGCTATTACTGCATTTGCGCCTATTGGTTTGTCAGAAGACGCTACCGGGGAGTTCATGGGCTCGCTGTTCTGGGTACTGTGTTACTCGCTATTCTTAAGTTGGATCACGGCCTTAACCCTAACGCCGTTCCTCGCCGATCTACTTCTAACTGAAGAAGACAAAACCGAACAGGGGGCAGAGGTTGACCCATATAAAGGCGTATTGTTCGTTTTATTCGGTTCCGTACTCAAGTTCGCTTTACGATTCCGTTGGCTAACGGTTGTGAGTATGGTTGCTTTGCTGATCTCGGCGGTAGCCGGTTTCGGTATGGTTAAGCAGCAGTTTTTCCCACCATCGAATACACCAATGTTCTATGTCGATATGTGGATGCCCGAAGGGACGGATATTCGAGAAACAATTAAGGAGACCAATAGAGTCGAGCAATTCATTCGCTCTCACGATAAAGTCGATTTTGTATCTACAACAACGGGACAGGGGTTGCAACGTTTTGCCTTAACCTATGAACCAGAAAAAAGTTACGAAGCTTACACGCAACTACAAGTTAGAGCCCTTGATCGCGAGACAATGTTTGAGTTACTTGAGGAGCTAGATAAAAGCCTCTCTGTAACATTCAACAAGCCAACGTTTCAGTTCAAACTGATGGAGTTTGGTCCGTCTCCTGCATCTAAGATTGAAGCGCGAATTACAGGTCCAGATCCGCAGGTGCTGCGTGACATTGCGCTGCAAGTTGAGGATGTGTTACTTCAAGATCCTGGTTCAAGAAATGTGCGTCATGATTGGCGTGAACGTACTAAAGAGTTGGTTCCTCAGTTTAATGAGTCTAAAGCTCGTCGCTTAGGTATTTCGAAAGAGGAGCTCGCTGATACGCTACAGATGGCATTTGGCGGCACGCCTATTGGCTTATTGCGTGACGGTACGCATATGGTGCCAGTGATTGCCCGTCTACCAGAACAAGAGCGTGTTGACTTCGAATCACTAGCCAATGTAAAGATATGGAGTCCAAGCCTGCAAAGTTACATTCCAATTGAGCAGGTAATCGATGGCGTTTCATTGGATTGGCAAGAACCTCTTATCCTGCGCCGTGATAGAAAGCGTACGTTAACTGTATTAGCTGACCATGATGTGCTTGGCCATGAAACTCCTGCAAGCCTGTTTGGTCGAGTTCGACCTCAGATCGAAGCCCTTACGTTGCCAGAGGGCTACGAAATAACTTGGGGAGGGGAATATGAGTCGTCGAATGATGCGCAAGATGCGTTGTTTGGCTCACTACCGATGGGCTATTTAATCATGTTTATCATTACTATGTTGCTGTTTAACTCATTCAGAAAACCTTTGGTGATTTGGCTGACAGTGCCACTTTCGATTATTGGTGTTTCTATTGGCTTACTGGCAACAGATATGCCGTTTAGCTTC
This sequence comes from Vibrio tubiashii, assembly GCA_000775715.1. Classification (GTDB taxonomy): domain Bacteria; phylum Pseudomonadota; class Gammaproteobacteria; order Enterobacterales; family Vibrionaceae; genus Vibrio; species Vibrio tubiashii_A. The sequence continues at coordinate 17,036 of JRWQ01000001.1, read as the reverse complement.
ACCGCTTTCCTTGGTCTGCTGAGTTTAAGTGGCATGATTTTGAAAAATGGCATTGTTCTACTCGATCAGATCAACATCGAGCTTGCGTCAGGTAAAGACCCTTATCAAGCGGTGTTTGATAGTGCTATTTCACGCGTTCGTCCGGTGAGCATGGCTGCACTCACCACGATTTTAGGCATGATACCTCTGGTATTTGATGCATTCTTTGGCTCTATGGCAATTACCATCATGGCTGGTCTCGGCTTTGCAACAGTACTCACGCTGATTGTGGTACCAGTATTATTTGCCATTTTTTATCGAATCAAACCATCCACTGCCGGATAATTCATGGACTGAATAACGATTCGCATTAAGCCAGCCCGGATACATATCCGGGCTTTTTTATATATGTTGATTAATAACTCTATAAATACTTAGAACAGTAAATGAAATTTGTACTGAAAATGTATATTTTAACCTAGTTCAGACTCTCTTCAATATTAATATCATCTACTAATCATAGTCTTATATTGCGTTTAAACTCACATTACAGTTTATTGTAAGGAAAATTCCATTTTTCGACTGGATATCTATTTAATACTCAATAACAAACTCTCACTCTTTCGCGTCATTGTTGGTAAATGAAAACGCCTTGTAATATCACTGTTTAGATGAAAATCAATAAAACTGACATGTAATCAATAGGATAGTTGGTTTGGTTATCAAGTTATCAACAATAAAAATACATAAAATCAATACGTTGCATTAAGTTAACATGTGCATAACATTTCACCTCGTATGAGACATTGTTCAACTTTATGCACATAAATTGGGAAAATATTTGAACTGTAATAAATAGGAGTTAGCTTTAATAAATATAAAGCGGGATAAGCTTTTAAATAATTACTGCCAAAACGTAAACGCCAAATCGTATATGTGACGTTAACAACCTAAATAATTATTGCTTTTTGAATGGAGTCTCTTAATGAAGAAAATTGCCTTGATCACGGGATCAAAGGGCGGGATTGGTTCCGCTATTTCCAATCAACTTGTCGACGATGGATATAGAGTCATTGCGACCTATTTTACTGGTAAGCAGGAGTGCGCGCAGGAGTGGTTTAAAGAGCAGGGATTTAGTGATGAACAAGTTCGCTTGTTTGAGCTTGATGTCACCAATACTGAGCAATGTGCTGAGCGTTTGGCTGCGCTGCTACAAGAGGAAGGCACCGTCGATATTGTCGTAAATAATGCAGGCATAACCCGAGATGGAACTTTTAAAAAGATGTCTGCTAAGGCATGGAAAGACGTCATTGATACCAACCTAAATAGTGTGTTTAACGTAACGCAACCATTGTTCGCTGCGATGTGCGAAAAAGGTAACGGACGCGTGATCAATATTTCTTCAGTAAATGGAATTAAAGGTCAGTTTGGCCAAACAAACTATTCAGCAGCGAAAGCAGGCATGATTGGTTTCTCGAAGGCCCTTGCTGCTGAAGGAGCGCGCGCAGGAGTAACAGTCAACGTTGTCGCTCCGGGTTATACCGGAACGCCTATGGTTGAAGATATGAACCAAGACGTTCTAGAGTCGATTAAAGCGCAGATCCCAATGCGACGTTTGGCAACCCCCGAAGAAGTCGCGAAATCAGTTTCTTTCTTAGCAAGTGAAGCCGGAGCTTATATCACAGGGGCAACGCTCAATGTGAACGGCGGCTTACACATGCATTAAGGGGGAAGTATGAGTAAAGTATTTATAGTTGGAGCAAAACGTACTCCGATAGGGGCCTTTGGTGGCTCGCTTAAGGACATTTCAGCGGGTAACTTGGCGTCAATCGCTATTAAGGCCGCCGTTGCCCACGGTGGAGTGAAAGTAGATGCCATCGATGAAGTGATCGTGGGTAACGTTGTCAGCGCAGGTCAAGGTATGGGCGTTGGACGTCAAGCTGCACTCTATGCAGGGATACCCGAAGATGTGCCTGCCTATTCATTAAACATGGTCTGTGGTAGTGGGATGAAAAGCGTTATGGATGCTGTAAGCCATATTCGCTCAGGCGATGCAAATATTGTGGTAGCAGCAGGTGTTGAGGTGATGTCTCAAATCCCATTCGTCGCCCCTTCAAGCATTCGTGACGGGCACAAGATGGGCAATATGCAGTTGACTGATCTGCTGATCAATGACGGCTTGACCGATGTCTATAACCAATACCATATGGGTGTAACAGCAGAAAACGTGGCAAAGGAAGTCGGTATATCTCGCGAGCAGCAAGATGAATACGCGCTTGCTAGCCAACTTAAAGCGGTGTCAGCGATAGAAGCGGGTAAATTTAAAGGAGAGATTGTTGCGGTGGACGTGAAAAAGCGTCGAGAGACCGTGGTTTTCGACACCGATGAATACCCGAAACCGGAAGCCACTTTGAGCGGCCTTACTAGGCTTCGCCCGGCGTTTGATCGTGAAGGGACAGTAACAGCAGGTAATGCATCAGGCATCAATGATGGTGCTAGTGCTATTGTTATAGCCAGTGAAGAAGCGGTCAATCAGTATGGATTAACACCCATAGCAGAAGTGGTCGGTTATGCTCAATCAGGTCTATCACCTGAGGTTATGGGGCTCGGTCCAGTGGAAGCTGTGAGCAAAGCGTTAGACAGAGCTGAGCTAAACACAGATGACATTGACGTTTACGAACTTAATGAAGCATTTGCCGCTCAAGCGCTAGGTGTTATTCATAAGTTGGCTGAAAAACATCAAGTTTCAGTCTCTTCAATCCTCGACAAATCAAACCCTAACGGTGGTGCAATTGCTCTTGGCCACCCGTTGGGAGCATCAGGAAATCGAATTTTGGTTTCGCTAGTTCATGAGCTCAATCGTGGAAATGGAAAATACGGTGTCGCTTCCTTATGTGTAGGCGGCGGCATGGGCACTGCAGTAATTATCAAATCAATTAACTAACCCTTTAAATGGATTTAACTTAGGAGTGATACTCATGTACACAGATTTTTTCAAAGCATTTACTGATCAAACTGAAAAAGGCCTAGAGCCATACGTAAAATTCAATAAGCTCGTGACAAAGAATGTTGAAGTGCTTACTGAACTGCAGTTAAATGCGATTCGCACATATAGCGAAATGGGTTTAACGCAAATGAAAGCAGCTGGTGAGATTAAGGATGTGACATCTCTAACCGCATTCAACAGCCAGCAACTAAGTGTGCTGACTAAGCTTTCTCAGCAAATGATGGATGACAGCAACAAACTACAAGCGATTGCGAAAGAGTTCAAAGATGATGTTGAGCAAATGACTTCGGAAAACCTTAAGACAGTGACACCAGCATAACACTGACTTCCTTGCCGCCGAAAGGCGGCATTTTTTCCGATCTTAGGAGTATAAAATGTTACAGCACTTCTTTTCGGACTACCTTGTTAAGCTCCAAGAAACCAATCAAAAATGGTGGGATGATCTAGAACTCAGCAGGGCAGCCGCGAACTCTCCGCTAAATAAAGCAATGCAAGAGATCAGTTTTGAAGACACAACTAAGCTGTTTGAAAGCGCCGCAAACAATCCGGCTGCATTGCTGAAAATTCAATCCGAGTGGTGGCAGCAGCAGCTACAAATTTGGCAAAATGTTGCGCTCTCTTCTAACACTCAAACGGTTGTAGAAGCTGAAAAAGGAGATAAACGTTTTGATCACGAAGAGTGGCAAAACGATATGTTTTTCAACTTCATTAAGCAATCGTATTTATTGTTTAGTAAGACCTATTTGGAGACCATAGAAAGCATTGAAGGCCTAGATGAGAAGAGTAAAGAGCGAATTAGCTTTTTCTCTCGCCAAGCAATCAATGCGATGTCACCAAGCAACTACATCGCTACCAATCCCGAGCTGCTTAAGTTGACGTTAGAAAAAAATGGTGAAAATCTGCTCGCTGGACTAGAACAACTGAAGGAGGATGTTGAATCTAGTGCAGACATTTTAAAGATTCGCATGACCAACAACAATGCCTTCCGCATTGGTGAAGATGTCGCGAATACTAAAGGGGATGTAGTTTATCAAAATGAACTGTTTCAACTCATTCAGTATCGTCCATTAACGGAAACCGTCAACGCCACGCCGCTATTGATCGTTCCTCCTTTCATCAACAAATACTACATTCTTGATTTAAGGGAGAAGAACTCACTTGTTCGCTGGTTACTTGAACAGGGACACGCGGTATTTATGATCTCGTGGCGAAATCCGGGTTTGGCTCAGCGTGATGTTGAGTTTGGCGACTACGTTACTGATGGTGTTGCTAAAGCAGTCACTGCAATTGAGGACATCACGGGCCAGGACCAAATAAATGCAGCTGGTTACTGTATTGGCGGTACTGTCCTCGCCTCAACGATTGCCTACTATGCAGCAAAGCGAATGAAAAAACGTATTAAGAGTGCGACCTTTTTCACCACTCTACTCGATTTTTCACAACCCGGGGAAGTGGGTGCGTATATCAATGACACCATAGTTAGTGCAATTGAAATGCAGAACAACGCAAAAGGTTATATGGATGGTCGTTCATTGAGCGTTACGTTCAGTTTGCTGCGAGAGAATAGTCTGTACTGGAACTACTATGTAGATAACTATTTGAAGGGAAACAGCCCTGTTGACTTCGATCTCTTGTATTGGAACAGTGACAGTACCAACGTTGCAGCGCCTACTCATAACTTCTTGCTCAGGGAGCTTTATCTCAACAACAAACTTGTTGCGGATAAAGGGGTGAAGATTGGCGGTGTGTGGATCGATCTCAACAAGATCAAAGTTCCTAGCTACTTTGTCTCAACCAAAGAGGATCACATAGCTTTATGGCAAGGAACCTATCGTGGTGCACTAAATGTTGGTGGAAATAAAACCTTTGTGCTTGGTGAGTCAGGCCACATTGCTGGGATTGTTAATCATCCAGCGAAAGGCAAGTATGGTTTTTGGACCAATGATTCACTCGATGATAGTGCCGATGAGTGGTTAGCTAATGCTGAGCATACGGATGGCTCTTGGTGGACACACTGGGATCAATGGTTACTCGGGTTTAATCCAGAAGAGCAAGTGGAACCGTTCCAAATAGGCAGCGAGCAATTTCCTGTAATTGGCCCTGCGCCTGGTAGTTATGTTAAACAAGTGCTACCAATTAAAGACAGCCACTGAGTTATATCAAACTAGCGAAAGCCTCTAGCAATAGTCTGTTAGAGGCTTTTTAGTTTGTAATACGCTTGGATATCTGTTTAATTAATTTACAACGACTTTGTTGAGGGGGATGGAAATGAAAACGATAGGCATGATTGGTGGTATGAGTTGGGAATCGACGGCGACATACTATTCACTACTCAATCAAGGTGTAAAACAGGCCAAAGGTGGACTGCATTCCGCGAAAGTGATTCTGAACAGTGTTGATTTTGCCGAAGTCGAGGCCTTGCAGAGAACTGGAGATTGGCAAGCCAATGCAGATATCTTATGTCAGGCCGCTCAATCGATTGAGCGTGCTGGAGCGGATTTTGTCTTAATCGCGACCAATACAATGCACAAAGTCGCCGATCAGGTTGAAGAAGCTGTATCGATTCCTTTATTGCATATTGCTGATGCAACTGGTGATGAACTTAAGCGGCAGGGTATTAGTAAAGTCGGCTTGCTAGGAACTGCATTTACCATGGAACAAGAGTTTTATAAGCAGAGACTTGTCGACAAATTTGGCATTGAAGTGGTAGTGCCAAATGGAGTTCAACGTAAACTCGTTCATGACATCATCTACAACGAACTTTGCTTAGGTCAAATTAACCGTCGTTCAAAAGATGACTACCTAACTATTATCGATGACCTTGCTGAAAAAGGCGCAGAGGGCGTCATTCTGGGCTGTACTGAAATCGGCTTATTGGTTCAACAAGACGATACTCGCACACCTCTTTTTGATACCGTTGATATACACGTTCAAGCAGCGGTTAGGGAGGCATTAAACTAGCCCAAAACGCTAGTTTGCCAATGAACGTATAGCTTCCGCGATATACAACCAAACCCTCTTGATACCGGAGTAGGTTTTTTATTTGGCTTATTTAGATATTGAACAAAGGGGAGTTAAACTCCCCTAAGTGTGTTGGACCAATGGGAATAATTAAGCATTCGCAAATTTGTAAGTGCGATATCCGCCAATAAGGTTACGGGCTTTGAAGCCGTTGTTCACCAGTTGACGGTACGCTACGTTACCGCGTAACCCAACTTGACAGTAGATAATGATCTCCTTGTCTTTGGGTAGTTCGTCGATACGCTGGCGCAATTGGTCTACAGGAATGTTGATTGCGTCTTTGATAAAGCCAACATTTTCAAGCTCGCCAGGGTTACGTACGTCAAGCAGGACTTGTTCATCTGTTAGAGAATCCATTTCGTCAAAGTGAATCGGTGTAGAATCGCCTTTGATGATGTTGTTTGCCACAAAGGCTGCTTGGTTAATCACATCTTTGGCACTGCCATATGGCGGCGCGTAAGTGAGCTCTAAGTGCTGAAGCTGCTCGACAGTCATACCTGCACGCTGTGCAACAGCCATCACGTCAATGCGTTTATCGACACCATCTTTACCCACTGCTTGCGCACCAAATATCTTGCCTGTTTTTGGATCGAACAACATCTTGAACGAGACAACCTCAGCGCCCGGGTAGTAGCTCGCGTGGCTGGCGGTATGCACGTAGACTTTTTCGTAGTTAATACCATCACGTTTAAGTTGCTTCTCGTTTTTGCCTGTTGAAGCAACGGCAAGGTCAAAAATCTTACAGATAGCTGTGCCTTGTGTACCTTGATAGGTTTCATTGCGTCCGAGCATGTTGTCTGCCGCCATACGACCTTGACGGTTAGCAGGGCCTGCAAGAGGAACAAGAGTTTGTGCTCCAGTCACATAGTCTTTCTCTTCTACAGCGTCACCCACGGCATAAATACTTGGATCGCTGGTTTGCATCTGCTCGTTAGTGTAGATCCCACCGAGCTCACCAATTTGTAGGCCAGCTTCTTGAGCGAGCTTAGTCTCAGGGCGCACACCGATAGCCATGATTAAGATATCAGTGGTTAATGACTCACCGTTGTTAAGAGTAAGGTTGAGCTCACCTTCGATGTGTTGATGCGCTTCGTCTTCCCCAGAACCGAAGCTTGCGATGTGTTCATTCGGTACATATTCGACCGCTTGAAGCGCAACCCCCAATTTTAAGTCAATACCTTTCTCACGAATTTCAGCGTGAGCAAACCCAGCCATTTCGCGGTCAACAGGCGTCATCACTTGGTCAGCCATCTCAATCAGCGTGGTTTTAATGCCTAATTGGTGGAAGGCTTCCATCATTTCTAGACCGATGAATCCGCCACCAACAACGGTTGCGTGTTCTGGCTTGTTCATCTGGATAGTTTGAATGATGCGATCCATATCGGGAATATTACGTAGAGAATGGGTCAGCGGATTGTCGATACCTGGGATTGGCGGAACAATAGGGCCAGCACCTGGGCTAAGGAGCAAGAAGTCGTAGCTTTCAGTATATTCGCTACCGTCTAGTAGATTCTTAACCGTAACCTGCTTGTCATGTCGGTTGATGGAAGCGACCTCGTTCATGACTCGAACATCGACATTAAATCGTGCTAAGAAGCTTTCTGGCGTTTGTAGTAGCAGTTTGCTGCGTTCCTGAATATCCCCACCAATATGATAGGGCAATCCACAGTTTGCAAAAGAGACGAAAGGGCCTCGTTCGAACATGATGATTTCTGCGTCTTCGCTTAACCTTCTAGCACGCGCAGCCGCAGATGCACCACCAGCTACACCACCAACGATAAGAATCTTAGTCATTTGAAACTCCGTTATTGAAAACCTAATTTTTTAAGAAAATATGCTGCCGGACACAGGCCAGTAAAGGCACTTTGGATCAAGTTGACCCCAACAAATACCGTTAACCAAACAAACCCACTATGCACGGTTACCGTCAATATAACTGAGAGTAGAACCATACTTCCTGCTAATACTCGGATTGCATTTTCAAGTGTCATGTCGTTCTCCTTCGTGTCCATTTTCCTTGATGAGAACTACTATAGAACCATAAATTAGAAAAGTCTAATGTTAATTTATCTAATTTTAAATCAACTAAATTAGCATTGACTAAATTATATTATTTAGTATTATCTAATTTAACCGACGAGCTGGAGACGAGCCATGAATGATCAAACAGTTAACATCGCACAAATGAAGAACAATGCGGTAGAAGCTGCTGAGCTATTAAAAGTAATGGCACATCCAGAGAGACTTATGGTGTTGTGTCAATTGACTGAAGGCGAAGTTGGAGTTAGCGCACTACAAAGTTGCTCCACGTTGAGTCAATCGGCTTTTTCTCAACATCTGACCGTTTTGCGAAAGCACGGCTTAATCAAATTTCGTAAAGAGTCACAACAAGTTTTCTATTCGCTTGACGATGAGCGTGTCGTCCAGCTTATCCACAATTTGCAATCTACATTTTGTAGTTAACGTTTTTAATAAATCTAAGAGGTAGTTATGAGCTTTTCCATTCCATGGGAATCGTTTGCAGGAGGCATTTTACTTGGGATATCAGCGACAGTTTTACTGTTGATCAACGGAAAAATTGCCGGGATCAGCGGCATTATGACTGGATTGTTAACTCCCAAATCTTCAGATTTTGCTTGGCGCTTGTTGTTTGCAATCGGCATGGTTTCTGGTGGTGTGATTGGCGTAGTCGCATTGGGTGGTGATGTACCAACGACATTTGATAGTAGTATTTTTGTTATAGGGGCAGCGGGACTCCTTGTTGGCATCGGTACGAGGCTCGGCAATGGCTGTACGAGTGGACATGGAATATGTGGCATTGGACGTCTATCAACACGTTCAATCATCGCCACAATGATTTTCATGATAGTCGCGGCTGTGACAGTGTTCGTCCGTCTTCACCTGCTATAACCCGAGAGAGAAGAAAAATGAGTAAAGTAATTTTCCGTGTGACCTCATTATTTGCAGGTTTACTATTTGGTTTGGGGATGACAGTTTCAGGGATGGCCGATCCTGCTAAAGTTATTGGATTCTTAGATGTCGCTGGCTCATGGGACCCAAGCCTTGCGTTCGTTATGGGCGGTGCGTTAATGGTTTTCATGCCTGCTTACTTTTTTTTGATTAAGCCGAAATCAAGCCCAGTGATAGCCCAAGAGTTCTGTTTAGCAAAAAAGAATAAGGTTGACGCTCGATTGGTAAGTGGCGCTGCTATCTTTGGTTTAGGTTGGGGTATTGCAGGTATTTGTCCCGGACCTGCCATGTCGAGTTTGGCATTAGGCAACGCGGGTGTTTGGGTGTTTTTTGCAACTATGATGGTGGGTTTGGGAATAACAAATCTGGTTATCTGTCATTTAAATAGCCGAGAGTCACAAACTCAAACCGCGTAATGTGCAATGGTAACGGAATGATTTGACTAAGGAAGTGGTGATGATGAAATTGATAAAATTGAGTGTCGCGTTGATTGGTGCGGTGGTAATGAGTGCACACGCCCAGCAAGATGAACATCAGTACACAGTGCGTCTAGAGCCACTTTCACAAGTCATCCATCTTGATGGTGTGGTTGAAGCTGTCAATCAAGGGACGGTGGCGGCGCAAACCTCAGGGCGCGTCGTAGGCGTATTTGTTGACGTTAATGACAACGTAGAGCAAGGTGAAGTCCTGCTCGAAATCAGTGATGTACAACAGTCCGCGTCTTTAGATGCAGCGCGAGCCCAACTGACAAGTGCACTGGCACAAAATAGAGAAGCTCAGGCTCAGTTAAAACGTTATACGCAACTGTTTCCAAAAGGCGCAATTTCAAAGGATCAAATGGACAGCGCCGAAGCTCGCGCTCGTAGTGCTGCAGCTTCGGTGAAATCTGCTCAGGCTAATGTAGAACAAGCTAAAGAGTCACTAGGTTATACCAGTGTCACTGCACCTTATGGAGGCATAGTCACCAAACGCCATGTCGAAATGGGCGAAACCGTCGCGCCGGGTATGCCCTTGGTTAGCGGATTTTCTATCAATTTTCTCCGCGTAGAACTACAAATCCCACAGCGTTTTCAGACCAAGGTAAAAGACGTAAGTCAATTTGCCGTATTGCCGCCAAGTGGAGAAACCATTGTTCCAGTTGATTTTAACTTGTTTAGCTATGCCGATCCTCAGTCACATACATTCAATTTACGTTTGGATTTGCCGGAAAATACCGAAGCTCTCGCTCCGGGAATGTGGATAAAAACCACGTTCAACTATGGGCAGAGAAAGGCGTTATTGATTCCAGAATCTTCTGTGGTACGTCGAGGAGAGTTAAGTTCGGTTTATCGTATCAGCCATAATAAGCGTGTTCTAAATCCAGTTAGGTTGGGGCAAACTCATGGCAAATATGTTGAAGTCCTCTCTGGCCTTGAAGTGGGAGATGTGATTGCAGCACTACCCTTAGCTGCTAAAGGAGAGTGATTATGGACAATCGACTCGGTATATCGGGTCGCATTGCTGCGGCCTTTCAAAATTCGGCGATGACGCCTTTGCTTGCTCTGGTTGGTCTCTTGATGGGAATATTTGCCATCATAGTCACGCCCAAAGAGGAAGAACCTCAAATCGATGTGACGTTCGCGGATGTTTATATCCCGTTTCCCGGTGCATCGCCTAAGGAAGTGGAGAGTTTGGTGACCACACCTGCCGAGCAAATCATTTCCGAAATTCAAGGTATCGACAAACTGTATTCCTTTTCTCAACCTGATGGCGCAATGATCGTTGCTATCTTTGAGGTAGGAGTGAGTCGAAATGACGCGGTTGTTAGAATTTATAACAAGCTCTATTCCAACAAAGATTGGATGCCGCAAGGTATCGGTGTTGGAGAACCAATTATTAAGCCGAAAGGGATTGAAGATGTCCCTATTGTCAGTCTAACACTGAGTGACCAATCTGGCTTGCTGGATCAACAACAACTTACGCAAGTGGCTCACGGATTAGAAACCGAACTAAAGCGTATTGACGGCACACGCGATATTTATACAGTTGGTGGGCACAGTACTATCGTCGATGTCCGCTTAGACCCGACTAAAATGAATAGCTTTGGTATCACGCTTGATCAACTTAACCGTCATCTGCCTGCAGCTAATAATCGTTCGTCAATGTTGCGCCTTACCCATGACAATCAAGAATTTCCGCTGCAAATCGGGCAGTTTTTAACTCGAGTTGAAGAGGTTAAACAGCTAGTTATTGGTCTATACAATAATGCGCCCGTTTATTTGCACGATATTGCTGAGGTTAGGCTAGGGGCAAATACCCCTACTCATAACGTTTGGACGAGTGATAAACAGCAGATGACTCCGGCTGTAACGATCGCGATTGCGAAAAAGGCAGGCGAAAATGCGGTTAACGTTGCGCAAGCCATTGAAAAGCGTGTTCTAGAGCTTAGTAATCAGTTGATTCCAGAAGGAATTAAAGTTGAGATTACTCGAGACTACGGTAAGACAGCTGCAGATAAGAGCAATACCTTAATGGGTAAGTTGGCATTTGCGACGGCGGCGGTTGTCGTATTAGTCCTCTTGACAATGGGATGGCGAGAGGCTCTGGTGGTCGGTTTCGCGATTGTGGTGACACTGATGATCACTTTGTTTGCTTCATGGGCTTGGGGGTTTACCTTAAACCGAGTGTCGTTGTTCGCCTTAATATTCTCTATAGGTATCTTGGTCGATGATGCGATTGTGGTGGTGGAAAATATTCACCGTCACATGTTGAAGGGAACAGCGAAACTTCGAGACTTGATTCCCGGCGCGGTAGATGAGGTCGGTGGACCCACGATTCTGGCTACCCTCACCGTTATTGCTGCGCTTCTACCCATGGCATTTGTTAGTGGGTTGATGGGACCTTATATGAGCCCAATTCCCATCAATGCTTCAATGGGGATGCTCATTTCATTAATTGTGGCATTTGTTGTATCTCCGTGGTTAGCCAGTCATTTCCTAAAACCGTCTCTCCATGGTGAGGAAACAAAATCGAACTCACTGTTCCATACCATTATGTCGCCATTTGTCACAGCTAAAGCGCAAGGCAGAAATCGGTTGATGCTACTGCTCGCTATCTTAGCATTGATTGCTGGATCGATTATGTTGCCAGTAGTGCAGGCGGTGGTTCTTAAAATGCTTCCTTTCGATAACAAGTCTGAGTTTCAAGTTGTGTTGGATATGCCCGAAGGGACTTCGTTAGAAAGAACTCAGCGAGTGTTGTTTGAAATGGGGGATGAGCTCAATAATGTTCAGGAAGTGACAGATTATCAGATCTATGCGGGTACAGCGGCTCCAATCAATTTTAATGGATTAGTACGCCACTATTTTATGCGTAACCAAGCGCATCAAGGTGACATTCAAGTCAATCTGGTTGGACGCAAAGAACGAGACCGTGATAGCCACGCCATCGCAACGGATATTCGTCCGCTGCTAAATCAAGTAGCAGAAAAGTTTGGCGGTAAAGTGAAGGTCGTGGAAGTCCCACCCGGCCCGCCTGTATGGTCACCAATTTTGGCTGAAGTCTATGGGCCAACTCCGGAACTTCGCAATCAGGCAGCGAGAGATATCCGAGCTCTGTTTAAAGCGACTGATGACATTGTAGATGTTGATATGTACTTACCTGAATCACATCAAAAATGGCAGGTGGTGATAGACCGAAGTAAAGCTGCGCACTTTATGGTGCCATATTCTTCTATTGTTGATGCACTCGCAACGTCAGTCGGCGGAAAGCCTGTGAGCTATCTACATACCGAATACAGTAAATACCCTGTACCTATTCAAATCCAAGCCAGTGAAAGTGCAAAGGTACGATTAGAGCAGGTTCTTACTATGAAGGTTGCTAGCCAAAATGGGCAGGCTTATCCGTTGTCCGATTTGCTCTCGGTACGCGAGACACGTATGGAAGACTATATCGTGCATAAAAACATGGTACCGATGGTAATGGTGGTCGGTGACATGTCGGGCTCTGTCGATAGTCCTCTTTATGGTATGTTCAATATCGGTAGCGCACTCGATCAGAATATGGATGTGGCTCAACACTATATTAATCAGCCCGACGGTCTTGAGGGGATATCGATTCTCTGGGATGGTGAGTGGACTATCACTTACGAAACATTCCGAGATATGGGTATAGCTTACGCGGTAGGGATGATCTTGATTTATCTGTTGGTTGTGGCGCAGTTTAAATCTTATCTGGTGCCGTTAATTATCATGGCGCCGATCCCTTTGACGATCATTGGCGTTATGCCTGGGCACGCGCTACTCGGTGCCCAATTTACTGCCACATCCATGATCGGCATGATTGCTCTGGCTGGGATTATCGTTCGCAACTCGATACTGTTGGTCGATTTTATAAATCAGCAGGTAAACGAGGGAGTTGAGTTTTCTGAGGCTGTCATCCAATCGGCCGCCGTCAGGGCGAAACCGATTATGTTGACTGCGCTAGCGGCAATGATAGGTGCCGTGTTCATTCTTGATGACCCAATCTTCAATGGATTAGCCATCAGCCTTATATTTGGTATTTTTGTCTCTACAATATTAACTTTGTTGGTGATACCTGTACTTTATTACGTAGCGATGCGAAGACGGTTTGCGTAAACCATGAGAAAACCCTGCGATTCGTCGCGGGGGTTTTCTATAGCGTGAAACTCATTGGGCAGTGATCACTCAGTTGATATTTTAAAACCTCTGTCATTGGAAAGAGGTTTTGAATCGGTTTAGAAATGTTTAGCCCTTTACTGGTCACCACATGGTCAATCAAAGAGCGAAACTGATGGGTGCGCTGTGGATTGTTACGTGACTTCACTTTGCACAGTGCTTTGGTTTCATTTGACGCGAGTGTTGCGTCTGTGCCTTTAGCGATGACTTTCCAAAGCCAATCATCATGAAAGTTCAAATTATGATTGAAATCGCCTAAGACAATATAGGTTTCACCTCGACGTTCGCGGCTTTTAATCCATTTATTTAAAGATTGTCCCTGCTGTTTTAGCGTGCGACAGTCACGGCTTGTATTATAAGCGCCAGAGCAACGCGCTTTTAGGTGAACAGATAGTGCGTGTATAGGCTCATTTGAGTGCGGATAGAACACAATATAGCTGGCAAATCTAAGTTTACTGTTTGGGTTGTTAACCAATTTCACATCGGGTTTGTCCACCACTGTGATACCGCGCTTAACCGCAAAGCCTGTATACTGATTAATATTATCAAACTGGAGGCTTGAATTGTCTTTTTGACTCCGTTGTGAGAAAAACAGCTGATAGTCTTGCCCCACCACCTGCTTGAGCACCTTTGCATCATTGACTTCTTGAAATGCTATTACCTCACTATCCATTGACTTAAAGTGGCGTCTCAAGGCCAAAAAATCTTCCTCACTTCGTAATGAGGCTGTAAATCTGTTTGATGGTGCGCTGGTCAGCCATTCTATATTCCACGTCGAGATAGTCATTTCGGATGAAATAGAAGGTAGCGATGTGAATAAGAGTAATAAAGCAAATAGTGACCAGTTTTTAGCACGCAGCATATGAGCAATCCGAGTAGTTTTGTCGCAGCCTTTATTCTACAAGAGGTTGAAAAAATTCAAGTGGGATTCGTACCATTTTTTTAATTTTCATCATTTTCTTTCCAACTGAGATCGGTGCCACTAGATTCGATTTGATCTTGAGCGGGGCTCCAATTTTATTGATCGAAATCAATACTTTTTCCAGTGTCATTTCGTTTAATACGGCACAACATATAGTGTCAGTCGAATAATAAATCGCCCTATATAGTGTGTTTGTGGATAACTCTGTGAGTATGCTGGGGTAAGGAGAAAAGGTGAAACCTATCGTAATCAAGCGGGATGGCTCAAGAGCTCCGTTTAGCAGGGATCGTATACAGGCTGCAGTGGAATCAGCAGCAGAGCTGGTAGATAAAGAAATCGCAATTTATGCACTTAATGTGGCATTAGCGGTAGAGCTCCAGCTAAAAGATCACGATGAAGTACACATCCACGACATCCAAACTCTAGTAGAAAATGAGTTAATGCAAGGGCCTTATAAGTCACTTGCTCGTGCTTACATAGAATATCGCCACGACCGCGATATGGCTCGTGAGAAGCAAAGCGCGTTAACTCGTGAAATCGAAGGCTTAATCGAAGAGAGTAACGTTGACCTCATCAACGAAAATGCAAATAAAGATGGTAAGGTTATTCCGACCCAGCGTGACCTGCTAGCAGGTATCGTTGCGAAGCACTATGCAAAAACGCACATTTTACCGCGTGATATCGTTCAAGCTCATGAGATGGGTGATATTCACTACCACGATTTAGACTACGCGCCGTTCTTCCCAATGTTTAACTGTATGCTTATTGATCTAAAGGGCATGCTAACTCACGGCTTTAAAATGGGTAACGCGGAGATCGATACACCTAAATCTATCTCTACTGCAACGGCGGTGACGGCGCAAATTATCGCTCAGGTTGCGAGCCACATCTATGGCGGTACAACCATCAATCGCATCGATGAAGTGCTTGAGCCATATGTGATGACAAGCTACGACAAGCACCTAGAGATCGCTAAAGAGTGGGATATTCCCAACCCGAAAGAGTTTGCTGCTGCTCGTACAGAGAAAGAGTGTTATGACGCATTCCAATCATTGGAGTACGAAGTAAACACATTGCACACAGCCAACGGCCAAACGCCATTCGTTACCTTTGGCTTCGGTCTAGGTACAAGTTGGGCATCTCGCCTTATTCAGCAGTCGATCCTTAAGAATCGCATTGCAGGTTTAGGTAAGAACCGTAAGACAGCGGTGTTTCCAAAGCTAGTCTTTGGCATTAAAGATGGCCTCAATCATAAGCCCGAAGATGCGAACTACGATATTAAGCAACTAGCGCTTGAGTGTGCGTCTAAGCGCATGTACCCAGACATTCTTAACTATGACAAAGTGGTAGAGATCACGGGTTCATTTAAGACGCCTATGGGCTGCCGTAGCTTCCTTGGTACCTACGAAGAGAATGGTGAGTTAATCCATGAAGGTCGTAACAACCTGGGTGTTGTCAGCCTCAACTTGCCACGTATTGCCATCGCTGCAAAAGGTAATGAGAAACAATTTTACAAGCTGCTCGATGAGAGACTTGACCTTGCCCGTAGAGCTCTTGAAACGCGTATTTCTCGTCTAGAAAATGTTAAAGCTCGCGTCGCTCCTATCTTGTACATGGAAGGTGCTTGTGGCATTCGCCTTAAAGCAGACGAGCCAATTGCTAACATCTTTAAAAATGGCCGTGCTTCTATTTCACTGGGTTACATCGGCATCCACGAAACGATTAACGCACTGTGCAGTAATAGTACGCACGTTTACGATGATTCTGAGCTAAGACAAAAAGCTATCGACATCGTTAAGTACCTGAAAAACCGTGTTGACCAGTGGACTGAAGAGTCGGGTTACGGTTACAGCTTATACGGTACACCAAGTGAGAACCTATGTAGTCGCTTCTGCCGCATTGATACTAAAGAGTTTGGTGTGATTGAAGGCGTAACAGACAAAGGGTACTACACTAACAGCTTCCACCTAGATGTAGAGAAGAAGGTAAACCCATACGATAAGATCGATTTCGAGATGCCTTACCCGCATATCTCAAGCGGTGGCTTTATCTGTTACGGTGAGTTCCCTAACATGCAGCGCAATGTAGAAGCGTTAGAGAACGTATGGGATTACAGTTACAGCCGCGTGCCTTATTACGGTACCAATACACCAATTGATGAGTGCTACGAGTGTGGCTACACAGGTGAGTTTGATTGTACGAGTAAGGGCTTTACGTGTCCTAGCTGTGGTAATCATGACTCTACTAAGGTGTCAGTTACTCGCCGAGTATGTGGTTATCTAGGCAGCCCAGATGCTAGACCGTTCAACTTCGGTAAACAAGAAGAAGTGAAACGTCGCGTTAAGCACCTGTAGAACTGAGCTTATAACCTTCGACATGAGCCCTAGACGTTAGGGCTCATTTTATTTAAAGATTAATGCCATGAACTACCATCAATACTATCCAATCGATGTCGTTAACG